>JAHDWJ010000015.1:132269-168310 GCA_023384415.1 Anaerolineae bacterium | reverse complement strand
TTTATTCAATACGTCAGGTGAAAAATTACCCCCAAATTCAGTTCTAACCCTCTCATGGAAAAACGCGGTCGCTCCCCCAATATAATGTCTCGTAAGTTCCGCTATATTGGTTTGTGTTTCAACTCCTCATGGAAAAACGCGGTCGCTCCCCCGTAAAGACACGAAATGGATTTCTTACCCAGCCAACTGTTTCAACTCCTCATGGAAAAACGCGGTCGCTCCCCCCAATTGCGAATATGACGGTAGTGGCGCGAGTCACTGTTTCAACTCCTCATGGAAAAACGCGGTCGCTCCCCCTTGGATATTGCTTGCCCCCACGGTGCTTTGTCTAGTGTTTCAACTCCTCATGGAAAAACGCGGTCGCTCCCCCCTAAGCCGCCTTTTACCTCCACCCACTGACAATCTTGGTTTCAACTCCTCATGGAAAAACGCGGTCGCTCCCCCAAAAATCCTGAAGTTTCTTTCATACCCAAAGCCCTTGTTTCAACTCCTCATGGAAAAACGCGGTCGCTCCCCCATATTAGCGGCGAATTTAAGAATGATACACCGTTCGTTTCAACTCCTCATGGAAAAACGCGGTCGCTCCCCCAAGAGAAACCTGACTCTATGGGTATAAGCAGCCGAGTTTCAACTCCTCATGGAAAAACGCGGTCGCTCCCCCCGGCAGGGGCGGCTTACGTATTTGTGGCCCCAGTCATGTTTCAACTCCTCATGGAAAAACGCGGTCGCTCCCCCGGTAGAGATACGGTCACAAACCTTTCGAGGGATGTGAGTTTCAACTCCTCATGGAAAAACGCGGTCGCTCCCCCGAAACGCCCGCATGGTACCCCAGTCATTGAATAACCGGGTTTCAACTCCTCATGGAAAAACGCGGTCGCTCCCCCCCAGACTTTCGCGAGCTTGCTCGCCGTATGGACTGGGTTTCAACTCCTCATGGAAAAACGCGGTCGCTCCCCCGGAGTACAGTTTGTCCTGGCTGCCCAAGCATGCCTGGGTTTCAACTCCTCATGGAAAAACGCGGTCGCTCCCCCCCTACTTATCCACAGTGGGGGAATAACCCACCGCAACCGTATTTTCCAACTTTTTATAGCCTTTGACAACCCTCATAGCCAACTTATCCTTAATTTTCATGGGGCAGACATCCCACCGTTTGCCATTTTCCGAGCCTAATACATTTTCTATCTTTTTGGGGCTGTTTCTCAGCTTCCATTAAGGCGATTTTTCCAGAGCACCCTCCTCGTTTCAGCTTCTTTGACCTTTATTTGGCTTTAATCACCGTCTCCGAGCCTCGCTTGAAATGCCTTTCGTATATACCGCAAGTTGTCTGAGTTATCCACAGTTGTTATACATTTATTATGTTGGGGATTGCCGGCGGTTTTGCGTCATGTCGGATGTCTTAGATGTCCCAATTCTTGAACCCCATTGAGGATACTCATGCCACCGATCTTACCTCTAACCAGCTATTCATTGACCTTATTTTTAGCCTACATCCACCGCGCAGCCCCGCCGGTCTTGTCAGGAAAACGGCTGCCCGTAGCCCACCAACGTGGTCTCCAACATTGGCTCAAGCTCCCCAACAATCCTATTTCCCCCGAACAGTACAGGCTCCATTGGCAGTTGGCTCATCAAGTCAATTTCATTAAATCCAGCGGTCAACATCTTATTGTCACCCCACGAGCCATTTCCTGGTTACATGATGACCCGGCAGAACAACATACCTCTCTGACATGCGCTCTCGATCAGTTAATTCGTCAATCCTCTAATACCCCCGCATCAGAGATGGTCTATCTCAATTATGCCCACCAGCATCTATGCCGTACCCGAAGCCAAGATGATACCAACATGCTTCCGCCAGCTTATTGGTTGGGCGAACCCGAAGATGATGCCTGGTATTTTTGTCTGACACCCCAGCTTAAGCCGTGGTTACTTTTTCAGTTACTTCAGTTGGGTGAGTGGCAACCTGAGCAGCCCTTATGCTGTACCCCCATCAGTTTACACCAGGCCATGGGGCGAGGTTACAGTTGGGAAAAACTGTTCTGGCTTATTGAACAGGCAACTAGATGCCCATTCCCTCTAAAAGCACGTCAACAGGCTCACCGTTGGCAACGACAAAACCTGGCTTATCATCTAGAACCAACCTGGCTGCTTACAACAGCCCAACCAGAGCAATTAGCCACCTTGCTGCGCCAAAAGCGATTTCGCCAACCCCATGTCCGGCAAATCTCCCCACGTCAGGCCACGATGCCTCTTTCCTTACGTCCAACCCTAGACCGGTGGCTAAACAACCGGGGATTGGTTCTCAATGGCCCAAACCCCCATCGGGAAACGATGTCTATAGATGGCGTCAAAGACGAGGCTCTGCATTGGTTAGGCTTGCGCGTCCTGGTAGGGTTAAGCAGCTATATACACCTTCCTTGTCCGCCCCCCCATCCCCAGCTAGAGGAGCAGAGCCATCAACTAAGTTAAGTCAATCGTTGGCGTTGTCTGCCGGGGATTTTTACTTTTTATCCAGTTGAAAACAGCCATCAACCGCGAATGAGGTTCGGCCAGATCCTGGATAACCGAAATAATGAGTATTGTGGTTCCCCAGACGAGTACGACAAACCCGGGTACCGGCAAGAGATAGCTGTAAATCGCTAGGGAAAATGTTAAAACGAGCTGCCCGCCTGGGTAAGAAAAGGCCCGAGCAACCCGGCGCAACGAAAGTCGTGTGGCTGAGGGGATATAAGAAGGTATGATTTTGCGCATCGTAACCATCCTGGAGCAAAGCAGCACGATAGGCAAAAAGCCTTCTGTTAGTATGACCCGCCTGGTGTTTGTTGCCAATACCCATAGGGGGGAAATTTTTTACCCTGAATGGGATCGTTTATGACCACAACCGGTCCCAGCTTTGGGCATCGTCCCATTCTGGGGTTGGCTCAAAGAAGCCGGGGTCATCTGGCACCAGGTGGGCCTGAATCGCTTCTTCGTTGACGGTGAAGCCTAAGCCAGGGGTATCAGGGACGGGGATGAAGCCGTTTTGGATGATCGGTTTGGGCAGGCCGTCAATAAAATCGTTCCAGAACGGGATGTCGGTGAAATGGTGTTCCAGGGCGATGAAATTTTCCGTCGCGGCCGCGCAGTGGACTGAGGCCATCGTACTAATGGGCGTGCCGGCCATGTGCAGGGCCATGCTGATCCCATATTCCTGGGCCAGATCGCCAATCTTCTTCGTCTCCAAAATTCCCCCACTGGTAGCCAGGTCAGGGTGGATCACATTCACCGCCCGCGCCTGAAGCAGGGGCATAAATCCTTCTTTCAGATAAATATCCTCACCGGTGCAGACAGGGGTGTGCAGGGCACGCTCTAGCTGCTGCCACTGCTCCGTATATTGCCAGGGCACCATATCTTCCAGCCAGGCCAGATTAAACCGCTCTAACGCCTGCCCCAACCGGAGGCAATCATCCAGGCCGATGTGCCCAAAATGGTCTACGGCAATGGGCACTTCATCCCCTACGATGGCCCGTACCTGGGCCACATGCTCCACCAGCAGTTCAATCCCTTTTTGAGTCAGGCGCACATGGGTAAACGGGTGCATCAGGTGGCGAATATCTCGCCCATCTTGTTTGGCTGCCGGGTCGCCGGGCAAAACCCCCTGGGGCCAGGACAACGCCCCTTTGACCCCTAGCAGCGATTCGATGCCGACATCCATTTTGAGCAGGGTGAAGCCGCGCTCCAGCCGCTCTTTTAATTTGCGCCCCATCGCCTCACCCGTCGGCTCATCGGGGGTATCACAATACATCCGTATCCGGTCACGGAACTGCCCCCCAGCCAGCATGTAGGCAGGGACGTTGTATGCCTTGCCGGCTAAATCCATGAGAGCCATCTCCACAGCACAGACCCCCCCACCCTGGCGGCCATGATGGCCAAACTGTTTGATTTTACGGAACAGTTTATCTACGTGGCACGGGTTTTCTCCCAACAGGCGGCTTTTGAGCATGAGGGCGTACTTTTTGCTGGCCCCATCACGTACTTCACCGTAGCCGCTGAGGCCCTGGTTGGTGTCTATACGAATGATGGGGAACCGCCAGCCCCCCCAGCCTACAGTGGCGGTGCGGAGATCGGTGATTTTAAGTTGGGAAGGGTAGCTGTGCGGCCGCACATATTCTTCGGGTCGAGGAGTGTCATGGGGTTGGGTGTTCATAAATTTTCCTGAAAGCTACTACTCTTGTTAGCCGCACATTAACGCAAATTTTGCCGATTGGCCGGGAAAAAATCTGCCCTACTCGGCAAAATCTGCGGCTGCGTTCTAGAAAGCAAAAAATCTGTATTCATCTATTGAGTCTACTGAAAAAAGGTCGCGCAGAGACGCGAAGGCGCAAAGTTAGCAAAGAAAAATTCGTGTTCATTCGTGAAATTCGTGGCTTCTTTCAGTGGACTCATCGGTGTCATCTGTGCATAACTCTATTGTCTCCGGCTCTGCTGCCAGGCTTGAAAATCAGCCTCAATATCGTCTCGCCAGGTGGGGACATCTATCTCCCCACTGGTGTATTTGCCTTCAGCCAGGCGGAGTTTGCCGAACTCGTCTCGCACCTGGATGGCCTCACTTTTTTCAACCACCTCTAAGAGCAAATGGGGGGGGATAAAGATGACGCCGGTAGGGGTGCCCAGCACGACATCGCCGGGTAGGACAGTCGCCTCACCAATACGAATGGGAATGTTGAGGCCGGCCAGGGTGACATCGGCAATGGCGGTGGGGTCCATACCGCGCATGAAAAAGTTGACCTCATCTAACTGGACCAACCCCTGATAATCCCGTATCCCCCCATCTATAACGGCCCCGGCCCGGGTGCGGGTGCGAACAGCCGTGCCCAGGTTGTCTCCGACGACGGTGCCATCTTTGATTTTGCCAAAGATGTCTACGACCATGACATCGTTTAGCTGTAATGATTCAATAATCCAGGAGTTTTGGCCGCCGATGGGGCTGCGCCCTTCGGCCAGGCCGCTCTGCTGGATGACCTGGTGGTAATCAGGCCGGTGGGGCAAAAATTGGGCGGTGACGGCCCGGCCAACGGTGATGACCCCTGGGTGGGTTTGTAACCAACCGCCGGCAAATTGGCGGTGGTAGCCATGCTCACGCAGGACGCCCCACGCTTCTTCGGTGGTGACTTTTTTGAGCCGCTGGAGCAGATCATCGGGGACACGCGGCCGCCCATCTTCAAACCGGTCAAATGGGTTCAGGGGGGTGAGTTGGATCATTTGATCGCGGGTGGGTTGTGTGTTCATAGTTTCTAGTTCCGAGTTTCAGGTTTGTAACTCACCGCCAAGACGCAAAGAACACAAAGAACTTGAGCAATTTCTTGACGTTCTTAGCGTCTTAGCGGTTCCATATCCAGAGAACCTGAATAGTTACTCAGGTTTTAACTTTTAGTCTCCAGTCCCAATCGCTCCAGCCTCATGCCGCCAACCCAACATCCTTTCCGCTTTGGCGCAGGTGAAGAAGCTGCGGCGGCCGCTGAGATCACCGCACACAGGCACATCCGGGTAGAAGCTGGCTCTGAGGTCGAGAGAGGGGACAGCCATCATGGTTTCGGGAGCGACGATATAAAAAATTTCGTGGCCGGTAAAGGTGGCGGTGAGGGCGAGCAGGCAGGCGGCCGCGGCCGCGTCCAGGCGTGTCCAGCCCCACAACTGTTTGGCCGCCAGTCGGGCCAGGGTAGTTTCCGGGTCCAGAGGCGGGGGTGGCTCAAGCCGGGTGCCGTGGAGACGCAGACTGGCTATACCCATCTGCTCATACCGCCGGGCCACCGAGTCCGCCTGCTGCTCTCCAATCCATTTAGACAGGCTGTACCCATCTTCGTTATAGGTGGGGTGCTGCTCATCCAATGGGAAGTAATCAAAGCGGGGGCAGCGGCTGAAGAAGGCCCCGGTGGCGTTGATGCTGGAAGCCAGGCAAACCCGACGAATACCCAGGGTGGCGGCCGCCATCAACCCATTATAGCTGCTAACCACATTGTTGTTATGGACGATGTGATCGAGATGATGCACCGGTGACGGAATAGCCGCCAGATGAATCAAAGCATCACAACCAGCAATGGCGTTGACAAAGGCATCGTAATCGGTCAACTCGGCCTGAACAGCAGTCACACCTGGCTGAGATGGCTCGACCGGGGCGGGGCGGCTGTCAATATTGACCACCGTGTGCCCCTGGGCTGCGGCCAACGCCACAACCACCGAACCGATCTGCCCGCGGCCGCCAGTAACGGCAATGTGCATACAATTTCACCTATGGGATGCGTGATGAACCTTCACGCCTCACGTTTCACGTTTCACGCCAGACGGCCTGTTGTAAGCCGCGAATGTACCCCAGAGCATACAGCCGGCCAAAGGCTGAATACCCCGCCTGTTCATTGCTATCCCCGGCCACGGTGGGCACATGGTCCGGCCGCAGCACCCCCTGGAAACCGATCTCCCGGTAGGCTCGCATACAGGCCAACATATCTGTCTGCCCGGCATCATGCCACGTTTCCTGAAACCGCTCTGGAATACCCTGCACATCCCGAAAATGGACAAAGAATATTTTCTCCTGGCGACCAAAATGACGGATGACACCGGGCAAATCGTCAGTCATCAGGGTAAAGTTGCCCTGGCACAGGGTGATCCCGTTCATCGGGCTGGGGGTGAGTTCCAGCAGCCGTTGGAAATTTTCTACCGAGCGCATGATCCGCCCCACCCCGCGAATGGGAGAGAGGGGGGGATCATCGGGGTGCATAGCCAGCCGTACCTGCCATTTTTCGGCCACTGGCAGTACCCGGCGCAGAAAGTAAGCCAGATTTTCCCACAACGCCTCTTCGCTGATGGGGCCAAGCTCGGTGGGTGGGGCCTGGGCCAGCAGGGCATGATCGTAGCTGGTGACAATGGAGCCACCACGAGAAGGGGTGTTGTGGCTGGTCCGCAGCCAGTTAAAATCACACATCCATTCATAACACCAGACGGGAATGCCCAACCGCCCCATATTTTCCAACAAAAGGCAAACGGTGTCTATCTCCTCATCTCGTCCGGGCAGCCCTCGTTTGGCCTGGTTGAGCGGCGGCCGCGACTCCAGCACGGCCAGATTAAACCCGGCATCAGCATACCGCTGTTTCAGCCGCAGCAGGGGCCAATAATCCCAGGGAGCATCAGGGCCGTTGGCCGGGTCGTCAAAGGGCAGCCCGCCCACAGCCTCATCTACCCCAGCCTGTTTGGCCAACTGCCAGAGCAGGGATGGGGTTGGAGGAAGGAATTCGGCAATTTTGAGCATCGCGGTTGGAGATAGAATTGACAAATCTTGAAGATTTGTCAATTCTATCCCTAATTCCCCATTCTCTCCAACCCGACGTATAATTTGCCCATCCGCTTAACTTATACTGCCAACGGTTATAAACTGATATTTTCAGTGAGACTGGAGACTCGAGGTTAACCAGTCCCCAGTCTCTACTCTCCAACTGGAATGTCACTTTATGACCACGATGGGTATAAAATAGGGTCGCAGGGATGACCAGCTACTTTCATCCTTCACCCCTCACCCTTCATAATTCCCAGGAGTTTCCTATGTTTGAGTTTATCACCGAAGAACACCAGATGATCCAGCAGGCTGCCCGTGAGTTTGCCCAGAATGAGATCGCCCCTATCGCGGCCGCGCACGATGAGAGCGGCGAGTTTCCCATCAACACCATCCGCAAGATGGGGCAGTTAGGCTTTATGGGCATAGAAGTCCCTGAAGAGTACGGCGGCGCGGGCATGGACACCCTGGCTTACGCCCTGGCTCTGACAGAAATTTGTAAAGCCGACGCCAGCCATGGCACCATCATGTCGGTCAACAACTCCCTCTTCTGTCATGGGCTGATGAAATACGGCACAGAAGCGCAGCGGCAAAAATATCTCGTTCCTGTAGCCTCTGGGGCCGCCATTGGGGCCTACAGCCTGACGGAACCGATGAGTGGCAGTGACGCCGGGACGATGAAAAGCCGGGCGGTTCTAAATGAAGCAGGCACCCATTATATTATCAATGGCCGTAAATCATGGGTTACGTCTGCCCCTTTTGCTGATTACATTGTCCTGTTCACCATGACTCAGCCAGAAAAGCAGCATCAGGGCATTACGGCCTTTATGATTGAAACGGATAAATTGGGGTTCGAACGGGGCAAAAAAGAGCCAAAAATGGGGATTCGCGCCAGTGCGACCAGTGAAATTATTTTTGATAATTACGAGTGTCCGGTGGAAAACCGGTTGGGCCAGGAAGGGGAAGGGTTTAAGATCGCCATGACGGTGCTGGATGCCGGGCGCATCGGTATCGCTTCTCAGGGATTAGGCATTGCCGAGGCGGCGTTGGAAGCCAGTATCAAATATGCCCAGGAGCGGGAAGCGTTCGGCCAGAAGATCGGCCAGTTCCAGATGATTCAGCAGAAGTTGGCGGATATGAAATGCCGGGTAGAGGCCAGCCGGTTGTTGATTTATCAGGCATGTCTGGCGAAGAGCGCGGCCGCCAAAAGTGGTGGGCGTTACTCCTTAGAGGCCAGCATGGCCAAGCTGTTTGCCAGCGAAACGGCTGTCTTCGTCACCCACCAGGCGATCCAGATTCATGGGGGAATGGGGTACAGCCAGGAGATGCCGCTGGAGCGTTATTATCGGGATGCCAAAATCACGGAGATTTACGAAGGCACCAGCGAAATCCAACGGATGGTCATCGCCCGCCAATTGACTGGTTTACGATAGCTGTTTGGGTAGACACAGATGGGCAGGATTTACGGATTTGTCCTTCACCTATTCGATCCGTTAATCTTGCCCAGTTGGTTTTTATATGAGCAGCCCCACAATCAAACGATGCAAGAAACTGGAAAGCACAAGCAAGATCAAAGGGCTAAAATCAAGGCCACCCATGGCCGGCAATAGTTGGCGTATTGGGGCCAGGAAGGGTTCAGTAGCTTGATAAATAAACCGCACCAGCGGCCCCCAGGTTGAGTCATATGGGCTGACCCGCACCCAAGAAAGAATAACCCGACCAATGATGAGAATATCAAAAATAAGAAAGAGCAGGTTAATAATCTGTATCATAGTCTTCCTTAATCTAGTTTGATGAACAAACGTTGACTCTATTGAAAAAACTCCCGCAGAGACGCAAAGTTACCAGAAAAAAATTCGCGCTAATTTATGACTCCACTGAAAAAAGGTCGCGCAGAGACGCGAAGGCGCAAAGTTACCAAAGAATAATTCATGTTAATTCGTGAAATTCGTGGCTTCTTTCAGTGGACTCATTTATGTAATTCGTGGCTATTTTCAGGAAACACAATGTTATTGTGATTCATTGACCAGCTGTAGATAAACGTCTTCTAAGGAGTGGCGTAGTTCACCAACAAATTGGATGGGCGCCCCCGCCGCTACCAGGGTTTGAATCAATTCCGGGTTGTGGGTTTCGGGGTCATCCAGAGCGACAACCAGCTTGTTCTCCATGGCCTGGATGTTGGTAAGGAAGGGGTAGATGGAAATCGCGGCCGCAAACTGTTCCGCTTCGGCCGCCAGATGAAATACCACTTGCCGTCCATACAACTGTCGGCGCAAGGCTTTGGGGGTATCCACCACCCGGAGACGGGTGTTAAACACCGCCACCCGGTCACACAGCCGGTCAGCCTCATCTAAATTATGGGTGCAGATAAAAATGGTGCGCCCATCTTTCTTCAATTCCGCCACAAAATCACGCACCAACCGGGACGCTTCCGGGTCTAACCCCGCCGTTGGTTCATCCAGAAACAACACCTTTGGCTCATGGAGCAGGGCGCGGGCAATGGCTAACTTCTGCTTCATTCCCTTGCTAAACGTGCCGGCCGCGTCATGCCGCCGTTCCCACAACCCCAGCAGGCGCAAATATTTTTCTACCTGCCCGGCCACATCCTTTACCTCATACAGGGTGGCATAAATCCGCAGGTTCCGCTCCGCACTCAGCCGGTCATACAATCCTGGCGTTTCGGTTAAAATACCCACCTCGCGCCGGATCACCTGGTCTTCCAGCCCTACCTGGTGTCCAGCCACCCTGGCCGAACCAGAAGTAGGGGCAATGAGGCTGGTCAGCATCCGCACCGTTGTTGTTTTGCCTGCCCCATTTGGCCCCAAAAAGCCAAATAATTCCCCCTGGGGTATGTGCAACGTCAGCCGGTCTACCGCGGTGAAGGAAGCAAAAGTTTTCGTGAGATTTTCGGTTTGGATCATAGCGAGTGTGCGAGTGTGCGAGTAGGCGAGTGTACGAGTAAGCGAGTTCCTCAATCCTCACTATAAAAATATCACAAAATCAACGCAATTAACAGGGGAACGGCCATGGTCACCAAAACAGCTGAGATAAAAGCAATGACGATGACTTCTTTACCACTGTATTTGATGACGACCGGCAAGGTGGTGTCCATCACCGTCGCCCCACCAGAAGCAATGGGGCCTAATTTTCCCCCTAATCGTACCAGCACCGGGGCCAGGATGAAGGTGAGCAGTTCGCGCAGGATGTTGCTGAGCAAGGCCAACGCGCCTAACATTTCCCCACGCATCTCGGCAATGAGGATGCTAGAGAGGCTGTAATACCCCATGCCCGCCCCGATGGCCATGGCGTCGCGTAAGGTAATGGGGAGAAGAAAGGAGATCGCGGCCGCGCCCAGCAAACTCCCAACAATAATCCCGGCGGGTAAAAGCAAAATTTTGGGCTGGAGCTGCCGCAGCGACTGCCACACTCGCCGATCGCCCCCAACCGCCGCCCCAGCCAGAAACAACAACCCATACAAAACCATAGAGGTAACCGGCGCAGGGTCAAAATCCATCCCATCAGGTACCCCCAAACCGGCCCCTATGCCCACAACAAAAGCGATGAGAATCAGTAAAGTGCCTTTCATACTATTACGGCAGTAACTTAAACAGCCGGTTTAACCCAGCCGTCAGTAAAACACTGCCTAAAATCGCCCCCAACGCCAGAAGCAGGGCATAAAACCCTAACTCTGGCAGCACACGCATCACCTGGGGGTTACGGCCAATGGCAAACCCAAGTAAAAACAGCAGCAAGAAAATAACCCCCCACAGAGCCAAATCAACTAGCCGAATGATCCGCTCCTGGCGGCGTAAAAGATAGCCGACCAGTGTCCCGACCAAGATCGCTGTAAAAAGGGTAATCATGTTGATACTTTGAAGAGGGGTGATTTATTGGTTGAAACGGGATGATTTGCGCCTACCACCCATTCCTATTGCGTTAATTCCTGCACTTTAGCCACAATATCCGCAAAATCAAACGGTTTGGCGATGAAAGATGCCTGGATGGAATCCAAAAGTTCCATAGAAGGGGGGGGCCAGGCACTCACCAGGAGAACGGGGCGGGCTTCCCCCTTTTGGCGCAGGCGAGTGGCTAATTCCAACCCGGTCATTCCTGGCAGGCGAATATCAAAAATAAACATATCCGCTTCCACAATCTCTTTGGCGGCCAGGTTTTGTAACAAATCTTCAGCACTCATATAAATTGGGTGAACTTTCATACCGAACAGGCCCAAACCGCTGGAGAGCAGTTGAGCAATACTGGGTTCGTCTTCAACATATACGATGCTGATTGGTGGTGTCATAATGGGGCCTTGTCTCTATTAAGAATAGGGTTGGATGATACCCTTACTTATTTGACCTGACAAACAGAAATTATAGGCAGTAGGTCATACTCACTTTTCCCATCCTATGGTTTAATTATTGTAACTGTACAGCCCCTCACCCTGGCCCTCTCCCCCAGGAGAGGGGATGGGGGTGAGAGGTAACTGATCACCTATACAGTTACTAATTATTAACAAAAACGCAACATCTTCCGGTGTAAAGCGTATAGCCTGATTGTTTGCGCTAGTCAGGCAACCCATTAATAACCAGGGAAAACTGCTTTACGAAGAAGCCAGGCTTCACGCAGTCTCCCTTACAGCATAGGAACTTTTTATGAGTAAACCAATCATCATTACTGATCCTGATACCGATCGGTACCATACTTTTGGTTATATTAGCTGGTGGCGGCAGGAAATAGTGCGTCAGGCTACAGTTTTGGTCGTGGGGGCTGGGGCGATTGGCAATGAGGTGATCAAAAATTTAGCCCTCATGGGGATTGGCAATATCCTGATCGCTGATTTTGACACGATTGAGGATAGTAATTTAAGCCGGTCGGTGTTGTTTCGAGAGACAGATAGGGGGCGGCGCAAGGTGGACGCGGCCGCGGCCATGGTCAAAGAACTTAACCCCGATGTCAAGGTTAAAGCGTGGCATGGCAACATCAACCATGAGTTAGGGTTGGGGGTGTTCCGGTATATGGACGCCATCATTGGCTGCCTGGACAACCGGGAAGCTCGCCTCTCCATTAACCGGTTTTGTTGGCAGATAGACAAACCGTGGGTAGATGGGGCCATCCAGGAGTTAATGGGCATCGTGCGCGTTTTCCGACCCGGGGAAGGGGCCTGTTATGAATGTACCCTCACCGACCTGGATTATCAGTTGATCAATTTGCGCTACTCCTGTCCCCTATTGGCGCGGCAAAATTTGCTACAAGGCAAAGTGCCTACCACCCCCACCAGTGCTTCCATTGTCGCCGCTTTTCAGACCCAGGAAGCCTTGAAGTTGATTCACGACCTGGAAGTGCAGCCAGGCAAGGCGTTGATGATCAATGGGCTGACCAATGATATTTATCTGACGGAATACCCAGTGAAGGAAGATTGTATGAGTCACCACCGGCTAGAAAACATTATGGAGCTACCCCAGGTAACGGCTGAAGGAACAACGATTCGGGAGCTGCTGGCGATTGCCCGTGAACATCTGGGACCAGAAGCGGTTTTGGAGTTGGGAATGGAGTTGGTGGTAGCGATGGTGTGCCCGGAGTGCGGCCGCGAAACTCCTGTTCTGCAGCAAATGGGCAACTTATATGACACTGCCTTTCATTGTCCTGATTGTGGCGGCCGGCGGGAGATGCGCCTGAGCCATCGTATCACCGGGGATGAGGACTTTCTCGACAAACCCCTGGCGGCCATTGATATACCCCCCCTGGCTATTCTCCGCGGCCGCCATGGCCCCCAACACCTTTATTTAGAACTCACCGGTGATAAAGATACCTTCTTGCAGTTCCACTAAACAACTGGACTCTGATTGATCTGAAAGGGGCCATTCAGACCGTTACGGTTACGTTACCTTCCCCCCTCGCGGCCGCGACCGGCAGTTGGTGTACCTGGGGTGGATGTGAGATTGGCCCCCGTCTTTATCACGTCACCTGGCCCAATGATGACACCTTACTCGGCTGGACAGATAACACCAATTCCGGGCACGTTTCCCTCATTGATGGGGATGGACATTTCCTTTATGGGCCAGAAGATGTATCATCCGCCGGGATTGGCTGGGGCAATCGAGATGATTCTTTGCACCAGCGCAGCGATAGCCGGGTATCCTGGGTACAGGGAAACCCCCAAAGCACCCAATTAAAGCTGCATATCTTTAGCGGGAATTATTTTATGAACCCTTAAACGGCATAATTTGCGCCGTCAAACTATAGTTGCTTACGGATCAGGGGCATGTTATAGTTTACGCTATGTTGGCTAAAGCAATGTTCACCCATCATCATCACGGGCATCATCCCATCCCTCTACTGAGGCCGTTTTGCCCTGGATTGGTGGCGCGTTAAGTTCATTGTCTGCTCTAAACGTAACAACCCAACACCCTTCCTGTGCTAAACGGGAAGGGTGTTTTTATTTATAACTGGCGTTTGGCGTTTTTTAATCTGACCACCGGTTATTACTGTATTAGTGTATTGGTTATGACCCCCGGTGAAATCAATTTTCGCCAGAGTCCAGTTATCATCAATCATTATGCGTTCTGATATCCGTTTAGCTTTACCCAGTAAAGGGCTTTTAGCCGAAGAGACGATGCAGTTTCTGGCCGATTGTGGCTTGAAGGTGTACCGGCCTAACCCTCGCCAATACGCGGCCGCTATCCCCGCTCTGCCTTCCCTGACCATCATCTTCCAACGGCCAGGGGATATTGTGACTAGTGTGCAGCAGGGCAGCGTTGATTTTGGCATTACCGGGCTGGATATGCTGGCCGAAAAGCGGAATGGGAACAACGACATCCTCACCTTGCATGATGCCCTGGGGTTTGGTCCCTGCCGCTTGCAGTTGGCCGTGCCAGAAGCGTGGGCCGTCACGGACCTGGAGAGCCTGCGCCAGATCGCCAGAGAAAAACCAGAGGGACCCTTGCGGGTAGCGACCAAGTTCCCTAAATTGACCAGCCGCTTCCTGGATGAGCAGGGCATCACCCCGTATCAATTGATCAATGCCGAAGGGACGCTGGAGATCGCCCCAGTCATTGGCACAGCTGATTTGATTGCGGACCTGGTTTCCAGCGGCACGACGTTACGAGATAACCATTTGCGGCCGCTGCCCGATGGCCTCATTCTCCACTCCCAGGCGTGTCTGATTGCCCACCGGGGACGTTTGCAGAAGGGGGAAACGGTGCTCGCGGCCGCACGTGATTTGCTGGAATATATTGAAGCCCATTTACGCGCTCAAGAGTGCCACCTCGTATTCGCCAACATACGGGGGGCATCCCCTCAGAGCATCGCCCAAAAGATGAACACCCAACCCCATCTCAGCGGCTTGCAGGGGCCAACCATTTCCCCCGTATTTCCCCCTGGTCAGCAGGGAGAATCAGGCTGGTTTGCCATCAACATCGTCATCCGTAAGAATCAGCTCACCCAAACTATCGCCGAGCTACGAGCCATCGGCGGCAGCGGCGTCATCGTTACGCCGGTAACTTACATTTTTGAGGAAGAGCCAGCGCGGTACCGGCAGATGGTGGCCGCATTGGCAGGGAGCAGGGGGCAGGGAATCCTACTCCAAAATTCGAGCTAATTGGGGCAATTTGTGGCCAAAAGAGGGTTTTATGATCAACATTTACACAGCAGCCCAGGCCGAGCGAGCTATTTTGCGGCGGGATAGGGCGTTAGAGCCAGAGGTACCGCCAGGAATGCGGGCTGCTATGCTGCGGCTGTTTAAGGAGCCGCTGTCACCGGAAGCAGCGGTACGGCGCATATTGCAAGATATTCGCCAGCGAGGGGATACAGCCCTGTGGGAGTGGACGGCCCGCATTGATAATGTGCGCCTGGACAGCTTATTTGTGGCCCCAGAGGCGATCAGCGCGGCCGCGTTCCGACTTCCCACCGATCTCCTGGATGCCCTTAGCCTGGCCGTCGGGCGCATCCGGGCCTTCCACCAGCAGCAGCCCATTCGCTCCTGGATGAGTGAGGATGGGCAGCTAGGGCAGCGGATTGTGCCCTTGCAGCGGGTGGGCGTTTATGTGCCCGGTGGCACCGCCCCCCTCCCCTCTTCCCTGTTGATGAGTGCCATTCCCGCCCAGGTGGCCGGGGTGCCGGAGATCATCGTTGCCACCCCCCCCGGCAAAGATGGCCGCGTCCCGGAAGTGATTCTCGCGGCCGCGCACCTCATCGGCCTGGAAACCATTCTCCCCTTGGGTGGGGCGCAGGCCATTGGGGCCATGGCCTTTGGCACGGAAAGCGTTCCTCGGGTAGATAAAATCGTGGGACCGGGCAACTTATTTGTCACCCTGGCCAAGCAGCAGGTGTACGGCATGGTGGGCATTGATGGGCTGTATGGCCCTACCGAAACAGTCGTCATTGCTGATGAGACAGCCAACCCGGCCTGGGTTGCTGCCGATTTGCTGGCCCAGGCGGAGCATGATGAGCTGGCGACAGCCATATTGTTCACCCCGTCTCCCTCATTGGCGGAAGCGGTGCAGGTGGAGGTGGCCCGGCAGTTAGAACAGTTGCCCAGGGCTGAGGTGATCGCGGCCGCGTTGACCCACCAGGGGGGCATCGTCCTGACCGAATCAGTGGCCCAGGCGGCCGCATTGGCCTCAGCCTTTGCGCCAGAGCATCTCTGCCTGGCAACAGCCAACCCGCAGGAGTGGGTGGGGCATATTCATAACGCCGGGGGTATCTTCCTGGGAGAACGTTCTTTTGAGGTGCTGGGGGATTATGTGGCCGGCCCCAGCCACGTCATGCCCACCAGTGGTACCGCCCGCTTTGCTTCCCCTCTTTCCGTGGTAGATTTCGTCAAAATCATCAGCCTCATCAACCTGAGTGCTGAAAGTTCGGCCCAATTGTGTGGTCCGGCGGAGCGGCTGGCTCAGGCTGAAGGGCTGGCGGGACATGGGCTGGCGGCGAGGAAGAGGGTGGAGACTGGGGATGTGGGAGACCGCTTCATCCTTCCTAATTCCTAATTCATCCTTATTTTCACAGGAGTTGATATGTTGATTCGAGCGTTGACAGGAGAAGATAGTGAGGCGTTTCGGGAGCTGCGGTTGTTGGGGTTACAACTGCATCCAGAGGCGTTTGGCAGCTCTTATGAAGAAGAGAGCCAACAGGACGTGGCCGCAGTGCGGGCAATGTTGGTGGAGCGACAGGCCAGACCAGGCAATGTCACTCTGGGGGCGTTTGTAGAGGGGCAGTTGGTGGGTATGGTAAGTTTGAGCCATCGCGGCCGCCAAAAGACCGGTCATCAGGCCCTTATCTGGGGGGTGCTGGTCCATCCTGGGTGGCGCGGCCGCGGCATCGCCCAGGCCCTCATGCAGGGAATCATAGAAACAGCCCGGCGTGTCCCCGGTGTAGAGCAGTTAGAACTGGCCGTCGCTACCGACAACGCGGCCGCGCTCCGTCTGTATCAAAATTGTGGCTTCCAAACCTGGGGTGAAGAAAAAAAAGCGATCAAACTTAAAGACCGGTATGTGGATGAATATCACATGGTGTTGTACCTATGACTCTGAGGATTTGCCAGCTCATAACAAATCCTCAAACACCTCTTCTGGGGCTTTGCCTGTTGTTTTACCGGCATCATGCACATCGAACAAGGCCAACAAAGCCCGCAATGTTTCTTTATCACGCAGCAAACGGTATGTTTCTCGGTAGGCTTCCCACTCGGCCATTGAGATAAGCAGTACATTACCCTTTTTATGGGTCATAATGATCTCTTCATCGTTATTGACCACCTGATCACGTAACTCAAAGAGGCGACGGCGGCCTTCGGATAAACTGACGGCTTCCATATTACCTACTCCTTCGGAAATGTCGGGCGATTTGGTAAAGGGTGTGTTGCAACGGAGTTGGGGCGGTTGGTTACGAACACGGATGAGCAGGATTAACGGATTTATTTGCCCCAGAACAATCCGTAAATCCCGTAAATCCGCGTTCTCCCCTTCAACTGAAATGAAACACACCCTTTGGTAAATTGCCTGGACGATAAATCCCGCTCGTTCATGTTCTAAATCATCAGCCAAAGTTTCTTTAGCAATCGTACGACATCTTGTACAAAGTTACTATGGTAAAGAGTAATATGCAGCACCTTTTACGACCTGACATTGTGGCGATGGAGCCGTATCTACCGATTGTGCCATTTGAGGTACTGTCGGCGCGGTTGGGCCGGCCGCCAGAACAAATCATTAAACTGGATGCCAATGAGAACCCTTATGGGCCATCCCCCAAAGCATTAGCCGCCCTGGCCAATGGGAAATTTTTCCATATTTACCCCGACCCGGAAGCGAACCAACTGCGGGAAGCGTTGGCGGCCGCGACCGGTGTACCCAAAGAGTATCTGCTGGCCGGGGCCGGCGCAGATGAACTGATTGACCTGGTGGCGCGGGCGATCATCGCCCCTGGGGATGGGATTATCAACTGCCCACCCAGCTTTGGCATGTACCCGTTTACTGCCCATGTCAACAACGCCCGGCTGATCACTGTTCCCCGCCGGGCTGATTTTTCGCTGGATGTGGAGGGGATTATCGCGGCCGCGGCCCAAACACCCACCCCCAAGCTGCTCTACCTCTGCTCCCCCAACAACCCCGATGGCTCCCCTATCAACGACACCGACCTGCGCCGCCTCCTTGATCTCCCCTTATTGGTGGTGCTAGATGAAGCGTATGTGGAGTTCCAACTTTCGAGTTTCGAGTTTCAAGTTTCTAGTTCCGGGGGGGCGACGCAGCGAAAAAACCTCGGCGTCCCCGCATCCCCGCGTCCCCGTGTCTCCCCTTCCCCCTCTCTATCCCTCGCCCCCGCCAGCCGCATCGCCTGGGTGCGGGAGTATGACAACCTGGTGGTCCTGCGGACGTTTAGCAAGCTGGCGGGGCTGGCCGGACTGCGGCTAGGTTATGGGGCATTCCCGCTGTGGTTGATTGAGCAAGTGTGGAAGATCAAGCAGCCGTATAACGTCAATGTGGCCGCCTCGGCTGCGGCGTTAGCCTCGTTAGATGATATTAACTGGCTATGCGAAGGGGTTGAGCTTTTAGTAAAAGAACGAGAACGGCTCGCGGCCGCGCTCACCACCATCCCTTACCTACACCCCTATCCCAGTCAGGCCAACTTCATCCTATGCCAGGTCATAGGCCAGGACGCCCTCACCCTGAAACTGGCCCTGGAGCGAGAAGGGATTCTCGTCCGTTATTTTGCTAAACCGGGGCTAGAAAATTGCCTCCGCATAAGTGTCGGTCGTCAGCAAGACACAGATCGGCTGATTGAAAGGTTAAACTTAATCAACTTTTCTTGATTCATTCCCTTTCCTAATCCGTTGTTGTCACCCAGAGAAACCCTATGAACCAACGAACCGCAACCATTCACCGGCAAACCAAAGAGACAGAGATTCACCTCACCCTCAACCTGGACGGGACAGGGCAGGCTGAGGTCTCAACAGGGATCGGCTTTCTCGACCACATGCTGACAGCCCTGGCTGTGCATGGGCTGTTTGATCTGACGGTGCAGGCAACGGGGGATTTGCACATTGACAGCCATCACACCATTGAAGATGTGGGGATTGTGCTGGGGCAGGCGATTGATCAGGCGCTCCGCGGCCGCGTTGGGATTCAGCGCATGGGGTCTGCCTACGTGCCCATGGATGAGGCGTTGGCGTTTGTGGCTCTGGACATCAGCGGCCGCGCCTATACCATCTTCTCCGCCACCTGGGCCACCCCCGCCATCGGCCAGTTCCCCACCGACCTGGTACACCATTTTTTTGAGTCGGTGGCCGTGCATGGCCGGTTGACCTTACATGCTGAGGTGGTACGCGGCCGCAATGACCACCACAAAGCCGAAGCCCTGTTCAAAGCCCTGGCTCGTGCCCTGCGCCAGGCGGTAGAGGTGGATGAACGACGGGTGGGGGTGGCTTCGAGTAAGGGAGTTATTTGATGGGGGGTGTTGGTGTGTTGGTATGTTGGTGTATTAGTGTATTGGAACACTTAATATACTAATATACCAATATACCAGGGTTAGACCATGACTATTACCATGATAGATTACGGCGGCAGTAACTTACGCTCGGTGCAAAAGGCGTTGGCCTTTGTGGGGGCGCAAGTGGAAGTGACGGCAGACCCGACAATAGTAATGCGGGCAGAGAAGTTGGTGCTGCCCGGTGTGGGGGCGTTTGCGCCTGCGATGGCCGCCTTGCGGGAACGGGGCCTGGATGAGGCGATTATTGCGGCCGTCCACCGGCAGGTACCGCTCCTGGGTATCTGCCTGGGGATGCAGCTTCTCTTTGAGGTGAGTGAAGAGATGGGGGAGCATGAAGGGCTGGGGCTGGTACGCGGCCGCGTCGTCCGTTTTCCCGCCAATGGGCTGGTTATCCCCCACATGGGCTGGAATCAGATCATCCCTACCCGGGAACACCCTCTGCTGGCCGAGGTGACCCCTGGCAGTTACAGCTACTTCGTCCACTCCTACTACTGTGAACCAACGAACGCGGCCGCGCTCCTGGCTGCCAGCGACTACGGTCACCCCTTTGCCGCCATCATCGCCCAGGGCAACATCTATGGCATTCAGTTCCACCCCGAAAAGAGCCAACAGGTGGGGCTGCAAATTTTGCGTAACTTTGTGGAGTTATAACTATGACCTTCATCCTTTACCCGGCGATTGATTTACGTTACGGCCAGGTAGTACGGCTTAAATTTGGCGACCCGGAGCAGCAAACCGTTTTTAGTGAATACCCCCTGACCACCGCCGAAAAATGGCGCGACGCGGGGGCGGAATGGCTGCATATTGTCAATCTGGATGGGGCATTTGCCGAAACCGGCACGGCCAATTGGCCGGTTTTATCCACCTTTACCCAACTGGGGGTGAAGGTGCAGTTTGGCGGCGGGATTCGTACCCTGGCTGATATTGAGCGAGCGTTGCAAGCCGGGGTGAGCCGGGTGGTGCTGGGCACGGTGGCGGTGGAAGAGCCTGAGTTGGTCGCGGCCGCTTTACACCAATTTTCCCCCGCTGCCATCGCCATCGGCATAGATGCCCGTGATGGGCTGGTTAAAACCCGGGGCTGGCAAACGGGCACCCATCTCACCGCCCTGGAGCTGGGCCAACGCATGGCCGACTTAGGCGTACAAATAGTTATCCACACCGATATTGGCCGGGATGGGGTGCTGGTGGGCGTGAACGCGGCCGCGTCAGCCCAACTGGCCCAGGCCACCGGCTGCCAGATCATCGCTTCCGGTGGGGTCGCTTCCCTGGCCGATGTCCAGGCCACCTACCGCGCTGGCCTCAGCGGTCTCATCATCGGCCGCGCCCTGTACGAAGGCCAGGTGGATTTACGCGAAGCCCTCGATTGGTTACGGGAGTCTGGCGTTTTTTAATCTGAACACTGGTGTATTGGTGTATTGCCACTGGTGAAATCAATGTATGCCAGAGTTGAGTTAGAAACAATGAGGAACTGAGAGCCACTCACCCACTCGCAAACGGAGCCACCATGCTTGCCAAACGTATCATCCCTTGTTTAGACGTACACAATGGCCGGGTGGTGAAGGGGATTAACTTCATCAACCTGGTAGATGCCGGTGATCCGGTAGCCCAGGCGCAGGTATATGATGCCGAGGGGGCCGATGAGTTGGTTTTCCTGGACATCACCGCCACTCACGAGGCCCGACAAACGGTGATGTCCATGGCCCGCGCCGTCGCCGATCAGGTGTTTATCCCATTCACTGTTGGTGGTGGCATCCGCACCGTAGACGATATGCGGGCCATGCTCCGCTCTGGGGCCGACAAAATCAGCCTCAACTCCGCGGCCGTGCGCTCCCCTGAACTGATCACGCAAGGAGCCGAGGCGTTTGGCAGTCAGGCCATCGTCATCGCCATTGATGCCCGGCGGAAGGAGTTTCAGGTTCCAGGTTCCAGGTTTCAACTTTCGCGTTCCGAGTTTCGGGTTTCAAGTTCAGAGTCGCCACTCTCCACTCTCGCACCCTCTCAGCCCTCAGCCCTCAGCCCTCTTTCCTGGGAAGTCGTCATCAACGGCGGCCGCGTCCAGACCGGGTTAGATGTGGTGCAATGGGCCATTGAGGTCGCACAGCGGGGGGCCGGGGAGATTCTACTAACCAGCATGGACGCCGATGGCACAAAGGCGGGGTACGACATCGCCCTCACGCGAGCGGTGGCTGAGACGGTCAACATTCCTGTGATTGCATCTGGGGGGGCAGGCCGAGTAGAGCATTTTGCCCAGGCGCTGACTGAGGGGGGCGCGGCCGCGGCCCTGGCAGCTTCCCTCTTCCACTTCAACGAACTGCGTATCCGCGAGGTAAAAGCGTATTTACGCGAGAACGGGATTGCCGTGCGCTAACAACCTGGTAGAGAAAGAAATTCGTCAATCGTAAATCTACCGGGATTCTAACTATTTTCATAACTACTAACCGCAAAGACGCAAAGAACAGAAAGTTTCTCAAGAAATTCTTACTGATCTTGGCGTCTTCGCGGTGAAACTCTTGTAAGCCTTAGTAGTTACAATCTACAATCGAAAATGCCCCAAAATCACGCCGGTTTAGCCCGCTGCCAGGGCCAGATACCTACCGTCAAATCCCGCCGCTGGAAAAAAACCAGAGCCAGGATGAACGCAACCAGGCCGATAGTTATTAAAACGACCATATCCCCAACCTGCTGCCCCTCGGCAACAGCCTGGCTGCTGGCGTCCAGGTAGTTGAACAAAAACAAGGGGGCAAACGGCTCCAGCACGGGGCTGGCATTGGCCAGGTTCGTGCCGAAATAGCTGCTAATCAAGATAGCGGCCGCGATCATCGCTGCCACCCGTCGGGTCGAACAAAAAGCCGCCAGGAACATACTGATCATCCCCACCGCAAAAGCCAGCGGCAAACCTGACAGGACGGCCATAAACAAGTTTATCCCTTCCAGGTCTGTTTCAATCTGGCTCTCAATCGCCAAAAAGACCAGCCAGGAAACAACCGCTACCACCAGAAAGATGAGGATAAAGGAAACAGTTAAGGCAATCGCTTTGGCCTTAATGATTTGCCAGCGCGGCCGCGGCAAGGTTACTAACATCTCCAGGCGGCCGTCTTCCTCTTCGCCAGCCAGCGTCTCCGTGCCATTGATCACCCCATAGATCGCCGCGATCAACGGCATGAAAACGATGAGAATGGAGCCTACCCAATCACCAAAAGTGCCCAAATTCATGCCCAGGGCTTTATAAAGTTCCAGGTCCGCCAGACCAGCCATCTCTTCGGCAATCGATGGGTAGATGCTGATATAAACCAGCGGGAAAAAACAAAGCCCCAACCCCCAACCAATAATGGCATTGCGGCGAAATTTTAACTCTTGCCAGATTAACCTAACCATGATTACCTCCATTCCCTCGGCCATAATATTCCAGGAAAATTTCTTCCAGGCTCGCACTATGGGTTTCAATGTCTTGGACGCCATATTGCGCGGCCGCGGCCAGCACCTGAGATAAATTGTCTCGCACTTCCAACATAACAGTCTGCTCGGTATGGGACAATTCCGTTACCCCTTCCTGAGCAAAAGTGCCAACAGGAGGCAAGTTGGCAAAGATCAAGGTTAATCGCTTTAATCGGGCGGCAATCAACGCTTCTACCCCTTGCGTAGCCACCAATTCCCCTGCCCGTATGATGCCTACCCGATCACAAACCGCCTGCACTTCGGGCAAAATATGGGAAGAGAAGAAAACAGTTCGCCCATCGGCCTTTACTTCACGCACCATCTCCATCACCGTCTGCTGCACCAATGGATCCAACCCCCCCGTCGGTTCATCTAAAATGAGCAGATCAGGGTGGCTCATAAAGGCGGCCACAATGCCCACTTTTTGTTTGTTGCCCCGCGAGAAGGTGCCAATTTTCCGGCTGGTATCCAGATCAAGCCGTTTCGCCAACTCCCGCCAATACCCCTTTGCCCCATTGTTCCCGCGCAAATATTCATACATCTCAAAAAATTGATTGGCCCGCATCTCCTTATAAAGAGCCAATTCTCCCGGCAAGTAACCAACGCGCTGACGTATTTCAACCCCCTGCGTCTGGCAATCCAGGCCAAAAACAGTCGCTCGGCCAGACGTGGGGCGAATAACATCCAACAGAACCCGCTGGGTTGTCGTTTTGCCTGCTCCATTTGGCCCTAGAAACCCAAACGCTTCTCCCTTTTCCACCATCAAATTGACCGCCTTGATCCCCAACTGTTTGCCGTAATACACGGTCAAATCATGCGTTTCAATAACTTTTTCACTCATCGGTTATTCCTTTAGACCGTTGCTTCTCTCTACTTTCCATCGCTCAATCAAGAGAGGTAACTCCTTCTCAAAAAAGGCGTAAAAATCGTCCATCTCCTGTAAACGCTCTCGTCGTACTACTGGTTGATCCGCCAACAGGTCTAACCCCTGTTCGGCCAATTTACGCAGTAAAATCATCTGGTTAATTTGCTGATGCATCATGTTAGGCCACACACCTTCAGTTACCCGGTAATAATCTGGTCGCTCCCCCGGCAGGCTGATACGCTGAATAAGGTCATGTCGGATCAGGAATTGGGTAGCGGCACTGACGGAGCTTTTACTGATTTGCAGCGCATCTACTAACGCATTCATACTCTGGTGGGGTGGGTCGGCAATAAGCAGCCAACCCAAAATGCGCCCTGCTGACCGTGACATGCCTACCTGTTCAAATTGAAGGGCGGCATCTTCGACATAACGTCGGTAATCGTTAGTTGTCCCCAATGGGTCACCTCCTGATGCCAACAAAGGGCATACGCTGATTTTCGCCCTGTTACCGTGTCGCTTTGTCACCGCGTCGGGTATATTTCAGGCATGGCATGTTAGTTCGGGAATGTTAGCATATTCTGTTTGTTCAGTAAATACCGAACAAATAAATTAAATAGATGGACAGCTAAAGCTGTTTGGGAGAGGGGGGATAACAGTGAGGTAGAGGAGAAAGCGAAGAAAAATTTTGGCACGAGTCAGAGGCATGTAGCTTCACGCTTCTTTGGCCGTCAGGTCCTTGTCTTCCATTTCCCAGGCATGGTCCAGGGCATGAAAGGCGGTGTGCCGAATCAGGAACCGGAGCGGCCCATTCCCCTTCTTGTCGGCCAACTTGCCCTGTGCGTGGTACTCCCGGGATGCCTGGCAATTGTCACAATTTAAGAATTGGCCGATTGTCAAAACCCGAGAAGCGAACTAAGAACAATTATCCAAAGACCTAAAACGACCGCAATCATTTCCGCCGGCAAGGTCATCAAAGCAGCCAACGCCCCTCCCCAGGCATGAAGCAGCACATACGGCGAAAGACAAGGCGCAGCCGCCATGGCGAACTCTTTTTGCCGCAAGCGCACGGCAGCCACCATTAGCGCCACTCCTACTGGAATGGAAAGCGGCCAGGCACTGGCATTCCACCAGACCTCAACCTCCTGCTGCCAGCGCAACGGCCACAAGCCATACAGCAGAAACGAAGCCAGCCAGGCGATAGTCGTTGGCGCAAATGTCTTGACAACAGCCGCCATCTTTCCCTTGCGCCACGCTTCCACCAACCAAAAAAGAGCCACACCGACTCCTATTTGCGGCTTGATGCTGAGAAACAGCAAGCCAACAGGCGGCGGCAAGACAAATCCCAACAATACCCAAGAGTCCACGTTGCCATTGAGCAAAGAGTGCAACACCGGCGGCGATACCAGAAAAAAGAACATAGTTGTCGCCGACGCACCCAAGCGATAGGCTACATATGCAAACACTCCCAGGCTCAATATGAAAAATAGCGCTCGCCCCACATGTTCTGGCAGCAAGGCCAGCGGCAACATCGGCAGCAGCGCCCATGGTGGGCTGGGGAAGCCCTCTACGGTGTAAGGAGAGCGTCCGTGAAGCAGTTCTTGGGCAGCCGGCCGGAAAAACAAGTGCCAATCTACAGCCGGTGGCAGCCACGATGCCAACAGGAATATCAAGACCAGCATAAGCAGGCTTATGAATATTATCAATAAAATTGTTTGCCAATGCGGGCGATTTTTGAAGGTGGTCATCGTATTACTGCCAAATGGCTAAGATGATCATTACCCGCCAAACCGCAAAACCAGGGCCTTCACCGTCCAAAACCCCGCAGTGGTTCGGTCGGGGGGATCTGTTGTTGAGCAACCTGGGGGGGGTGTTGGATGTCGGATTAAGCAGCATCAACGTCTTATATACCCATCGTGGTCATAAAGTGACATTCTGGTTGGAGATTGGAGACTGGAGACTGGTTAATATCGAGTCGCCAGTCTCACTGAAAATGTCAGTTTATGACCGTTGGCAGTATAACACCGCGGCCGCAGCCATTGAACTCTAGCTTATAGACACATTTACAGCATGTCAAGGCCCTTGCAGATGCTCCAGATGGTCACAGATAAAAAATCTGTGTTCATCTGGGGCATCTGGGGTTATTCAGTACATCTAATCATCAGCGGTTAGGGGGTCTGTCCCGTTGACGATTTCTACCCCATCATTGATACCGTCACCATCGGTGTCTAAAAACAATGGATTGGTGCCATACACGTTCACCTCATCCCCGTCACTTACCCCATCCCCATCGGTGTCGGGGTTCAGGGGAACAGTTTGCTGATTGATTTCCTGACCATCGTTGAGACCATCTCCATCAGTATCAGCCCGATTGGGATCAGTACGATATATGTTGACTTCATCCCCATCGGTTAACCCATCGCCATCGGTATCAAGATTGAGCGGATTGGTGCGGTATTGGTTAACCTCGTCGCCATCGCTTAACCCATCACCATCGGTATCAGCGTTAAGGGGATCGGTGCCGTATTTGTGAATTTCAGCCCCGTCGTTGAGGCCATCACCATCGGTATCGGCGTTGAGCGGGTTCGTGCCATACAGGTTGATTTCATCACCATCACTCAAACCATCCCCATCGGTATCGGCGTTGAGGGGGTCGGTGCCCAGCTCACGCTCCTGTTTGTCGGTCAAGCCATCCCCATCGGTATCCACAGCGTCATTGGATTCACCAAAGGGAAGGGGTTCTGGCTGACCGCTGCGGCCTGGCTGGATGATGAGGCCGATTAGTAAGAGGATAGCTACGAGCGCGGCCGCGGCCGCGAAATAATTTAGCAGTTTCATCGAAACATCTCCTTGTGTCTGGGGATGAACAGGCAGGTAGCGCAGCCGCTGGCGTAGGGCCAGGCGGAACGATTCAGGCAGGGGTGGCGTTGACGGCCGCAGCCGGGTCAACTCCTGCTCCAGGTCATGCTGCTGGTTAGATGAGGATGTCATAACGCACCTCCGGCGACGCGGCCGCGACTTTGTGCCGCAGCCGCTCTAAGGCCCGATGTAACCGCACGGCCACATTCCGTGACGAACAACCTAACACCTGACCGATCTCATCATGGCTTAACTGCTCGAAATAGTGCAGGCGCAAAATTTCCTGGTCTCGGCCTTTAAGCTGGTTCATGGCCCGCTGCACCGCTGTCAGATCACTCTGCTCCTGGAAAGTTTGCTCCAGGTCGCGGCCGCCAACCAACCAACTCCACAACGGCACCGTCCATTTCTGCCGCCGGTATTGCATCCGCATCTCATTACGAGCTATCTGGTACAGCCAGGCCCCAAAGCTGGTGCCCTGCCATTGGTAGCCGCCAAGATGCCGCAACGCCTGCTCAAAAGTCGCCGAAGTGACATCTTGAGCCAGGGCGATATCGTGCATTTCGCGGCAAGCATAGGCATAAATGCGTTCTACATACCGGTCATACAGAAGAGCGAACCGCTCCCGATCTTGTTTCGCTTGCGCTACAAGCACCTGTTCATCATCCATAAAAAATCCTATAATTTGAGTGAAACGTGATACGTGAGGGGTGACAGTTCATGTTTCACGCTCCGAATGATTCCAGAATCATCTCTATAATGCACAAGGTGACGAATTATTTCACTTTTGTTTGAACCAATTTTTGCGGCCGCGTTGAGCCAGTGCCCTGACCGTTTATGAGCTACCCCATTTCCTGTTACAATAACACGGATTAGCTGGATTAACGGATTAAACAGGGGACAGAAAAATCCGCCAATCCAGACGATCTACATTTCAAGAATTAAACCACGGGTTTGCGGGAATTACAGATGAGGGCAGTCAACTATCTTCTCAGAAAATGGTGATGGGCCATGTCGCACAAGTAGGAAACTTGTGCGGGCAACAAAGAATCCGCCAATCCCGCTGATCCGTGTTTAACCCAATAGAGGCATCCATTGAACATAATCACTGAATTAGACGATACCCCCCCCCTGGAAATAGATGAAGCTGCGGCCGCGCCCGGCAAAGGAGAGATAGACGCCGCCCATCTGGTAGAGCCAGAATCTGCTTTACCATTAGCCACCCTCGCTGATTTGCCTGAACCATTACAAAAGGCAGTCGCGGCCGCGGGCTGGTCTGAACTTATGCCCGTGCAAAGCCGAGCCATTCCCTACATCGTGGCCGGCCGCGACCTCATGGTGCAATCCCGCACCGGCAGCGGCAAAACCGGGGCATTTCTCATCCCCATCATGGAGCGTATCAATCCCCGCCAACCCGCCTGCCAGGCCCTCGTCCTTGTTCCCACCCGGGAGCTGGCCCAGCAGGTGGCCCACGAAGCTGAACTCATGGGGCCGGCAACCAACATGAAAACCGTCGCCGTTTATGGGGGCACCCGTTTTGGCACCCAGAGTGACGCCATCCGTCAGGGGGCACATCTGGTCGTAGGCACACCTGGCCGGGTACTTGATCATCTTCTACGCGGCACCCTCAAACTGGATAATCTTAAACTTCTCGTTTTTGATGAAGCCGACCGGATGTTAGACATGGGGTTCTACCCGGACATGAAGCAGGTACAGCGGTATATGCCCGAACGGCGGGTCAATACCTGCATGTTTTCCGCCACCTTTCCCCCCTACGTAATGCGGCTGGCCCGGGAGTTCATGCACGAACCCGATTTTCTCAGCCTGAGCCGGGATAATGTCCATGTGTCTGATGTGACCCATCTCTATTATCAAGTCCCGGCCATGGAGAAAGATCGCGCTCTGGTACGGCTGATTGAAATGGAAAATCCTGCCTCAGCGTTTATCTTTTGCAACACCAAAGCCAAAGTCCATTACCTGGCTGTAGTTTTGCAGCGGTTTGGTTATGATGCGGATGAGTTAAGCGCGGACCTTTCCCAAGGGGAGCGGGATCAGGTGATGGCCCGGGTGCGGGCGGGAACGCTGCGCTTTTTGGTAACTACAGATGTGGCCGCCAGGGGGATTGATATTGATGATTTGTCCCATGTCTTTTTGTATGAGCCGCCGGAAGATATTGAATCGTATATCCACCGGGCCGGCCGCACCGGACGCGCCGGGGCCAGTGGGACGGCGATTACGTTGGTGGAAAATATCAGTGAGCTGCTGCGGGTGCAAAAGGTGGGCAAACAGTATAAGTTCACCATTGAGGAGCGACCCATCCCCACAGATGAGGATGTGGCGGCGTTGGTGGGGCGGCGGCTGCAAGTGCTGCTCCAGGCGAAGCTGCGCGGCCGCGACAAGTTACAAACGGAACGGATGCAGCGGTTTTTCCCCCTGGTGCAGCAGTTAGCCAACGACGAGGATGGCCTGCCCCTACTGACCATGCTTCTGGATGATGAGTACCAGCAAACCTTACACGCTCCGGTGGTGCCCCCACCCCCAAAACCGGCCAGAGAACCAAGAGAACGGTCAGAAAGCCGCCGTAAACCAGGACGCGGCCGCCGCAAATAACCTAAACAACAACCCCCTCACCCTGACCCTCTCCCTGGGGAGAGGGTCAGGGTGAGGGGGTATTATTACTGATTCGTTGCTCTAGTCGGTGGCTCGCCACAGTCCGCTTCCATAATCTCCAGCTTATTATTGGCAATCCCTTCCCGCAGTACATCCTGCAAAAACGGCTCATCCTGGTTGTAATAGTTGTAAACCGCCCGTGAAATATCGGCCATAAATGGGAAGCTAATCGTCCAATCCAGCCACCCTTCCACATAAACATACGTTACTAAAACATAATCCCGACCAGGGGTTTGAATAATGGCCGCGTCTCCATGGGTGCCATGATAGCCCACATCCCCATTGATCCAGCCATGTTTATGGGCCACCGTCGTACAGGGGGGTACACCAGGACGCAAAATATACCCTTCCATATTCAGGCTCAAAAAATAGAGCATCTCCTGGCACTCTCGCTGCGTAAGCTGCTCCGGGTAAATTGCCAACAGTGGTCCTTGCCCCTGGGCGCAATAATAAATCATCGCCAATAGCTCTCCCATTTCCCTGGCTGTCGTCTGCATAGCTGGATCCAGGGTAATTCGGTTTTCCATGTTGCTGTTGGCTGTAGTGATATAAGTAATGCGATCCGGCCGGGCTGGTTCCTCATACGGAGTGGCAATAAAGGTATTTTCTAACCCCAGGCGGCGCATGGATTGGGTGAGAATATCTGAACCCAGATAGGCGTTATCCATACCGGCCACCACATCCAGGAGCAGGTTAGCACTATAGTTGCCAGAGAGGATGATGGTTTCGGATACCAGTTTGGTCTGATCTAGGGAGAGTTGATTGTCCACAGCCCGGTAGGTTTCCAGGATAATGGGTATTTTCATCATGCTCATGCCAGACATGGCCTGATCGGCATTGAGAGAGATTTCTTCCCCTGTTTCCAGGTCCAAAATGTAGAAACTGCCCCCACCGGGAAAGGTGGAGAGCTTGTTCTCCATGTAAGTACGCAATAAATCTAAACCAGGTTCAGGGGCGGTCTCGGCGTTTATGGTCAGGATGACGGTGCGGTGGGTCAGGCTATATAAAGCAGCTTCGATAGCGGCCGCGGCCGCATCCACATCCGTCACATACCCATCGGCCCCATCCTTAAATGTCAACGTGGTTGGCTCCATTTGCGGGGGAGACATCGGTTGGTCCAGGTAGTTGGCAATAGAGAGGGCCATGGCCTCCACCTGGGCCGGGTTATGGGTGGCAATGAGGTCTACCTGAACCGGGTTAAGCGGCCGCTGAAGCAGGTGGCTGACAAACCCAGGCCAAAACTCTTCCTGGGTACGGATGTGTTCCGCGGCCGCAATCATCGCCTCCATATCCAGGACAAAACCAACATCAGCCGGGTCAATCTGGATCATATTCTCAAAATGGTACACCACAACCGGTTGGCTATACGGTTGGGCTACGGCTGCGGCCGCATCTTCAGGAGTAAGGCCAGCCACATTCACACCGGCCATCGTCATCCCTACCGGCAAAAAACGTCGCTGCTGTAAATACAAAAACGCCTGATACGCCAGTGCGGCCGCGCCCAAAAGAAGGGCAATAACCAGCAAATAACGAATCAATATAGTGCTAAAACGACTTTCCCGTCTCATAACATCCTAACCTGGACAAGCGAGAACTAAATCTGGGGCAAAGGCGCACAGTCGCGGAGAAAAAACCTCTGCGCCCCTGCGTTTCTGCACGAGGTTCTCTTGCTCACCCTACAAGAACATAACTTTCAAGGTACTATCTTGGCAGTCCCGGCACAAACGGATTATCAAAATTAAAGTAGTTATATGTTGCTCTGGCAATATCCGCCAGGAGCGGCGAACTCACTTCCCACTCTAACCAACCCGGTTTGTGCAAAATCACCACCACCACATAATCCCCCCCTTCCGTATACACAATTCCGGCATCCGCATGGGTATCACTGATCCAACCATGGCGGTGGGCAATCGTCACCCCATCTGGCGTTCCCTGTTCAATCAGGCTGTCAATATTATTCTGCTGCATCAGAGCCAACATCTGTTGGCACTCACTCTGGGTCAACTGATCTGGGTAAACCGCTCGCAGCGCACCGCCGTCATTTTGGGCACAGTAATACAACATCGCCAGCAGCAGCCCAATATCCTCAGCCGTCGTTTGCATCACCGGATCAGGCACCGTAGCCAGATTGTCTAATGAGTTAGCCGGGGTAGCCAGAGTACGCCGGTTACTGCGAGGCTGCTCATCAAACGGCGCCACCAGGAACGTATTCACCAATCCCAACTGGCCCATGGCGTTGGTGACAAGATCACTCCCCCGAAACGGGTCTGCCTCACCATCCGTCTCCCCAGCAATAAGGCTAAGTAAATTATTTGGCCCAAAGGCCGTCACATCTAACAGGGCTTCACGCAGCCATGATTCTTCTTCTCTGGTCAGTGACCGATCAACAGCCCGATACGTTTCCACGGCAATCGGCAGTTTGATCAGGTGCATCCCAGACATCGGTTCTTCGGAACGGTAATTAATTTCGGCCCCCGTGGACAAATCCATAATAAAGATGCTGGCTACACCCCGGTAATCCTGTTCAAACGCCTGTACATGGTTGACAATCAGGCGGGCCAACAAATTTATCTCTGGGCGAATAGGGTCAACAGGGTGTAGTTGCAGCCGGGCTTCACGCCGATCGGCCCGATAAAAGGCCGCCTCAACATCAGAAAGACTGCCAGGTACATCTATTTCTGAGCCAGGCGTGCCGTATTGAAAATTAAGAGAGGCTGGAATAGGCTGAGGGGGTTGGGCCGGCCGATTTAGATTAAGGGCGATGGCGTCTAGGGTACGCAGCAGTGCTGTGCGGTTATGGGTGGCATACAGGGGAACCTCTTCGACCTCAACTGGCCGATTCCAAATAAATCCCCAAAAGCCGGCCCAAAAATCTTGCTGATCTCGTTGATAATCCGCTTCTCGCAGCATCTGCTCCAGGTCTAATTGAAACTCTGCATCAGCCGGAGCGATTTCTAAACGCTGTTCCCCATACCAAAGAACAACTGGGGCATCTTGATATCGGTTGCTAATTAGTTCAGCTGCCTGTTCGGTGGTCAGACCGCCGACATTGATGCTGGCAACAGCCAGGCCAGCGGGCAGGCGATCCCGTACCTGCCCGTATTGCCAAAGTTGGTAAATGAGGAATAAAATGACGCCAACTGTGATGATGACGGTAAGCCATTGCCCAATACCGGGCGAAGATTGTCTATTCATAAGATTCAGTATAACACAGGCCAAAGAGAGAGGAGAAATATCCCTCAATCTGCCTTAACTTTCACACGATCTCTCAAGGGGTATGTTATAATGCCGCCCATGAACAGTTTGCCGGCCCTTGACCCCGTGCTTGATTCTTTATTGACCGCTTTGGGCGATGATGTCCAGGCTGTCTACCTGTATGGCAGTTATGCCCAGGGATTTTACCAACCGGGTGAATCGGATATTAATGTTTGGGTAGTGACTACCGATGAAGCTGATTTTGCCCCGGCCCGTGAGGCTTTATTGATGGTGTGGACGGAACAGGTCGCGGCCGCGTTCCGTACTCCACCTGCTCTGGTGCGCCACGCCGCCTTTAGCCGCCATCTCCAGCTTAATCCAGCCCTGGCCTACCACCTGTCCCATGAGGGGAAGCTGCTGGCTGGTGAGCAGATACTCCCGACTGCCCCCCCGCCCGATCCTACTGATATGCTGGCTCAAGACATCATCCAGGCAATGCTCGCCTCGTCGGCAGTGGCCAGCCATTTGTTAGACCCGGAAATTGCGCCTGAACGTCTTCACCAACTGCGCCATTTGGCTCGCCGCCTTAGCCGCCAACCCCAATCGGCTGAATTAACTCCGGTACAGTTACTTGGTTGTGTACAAAACCAACTCCAGGCCCGCCTGGGCGCTCTGCCCAATCCGCCTGGTCCTCATCCCCCACCAGATGAGCTGGCCCCCCCGCTTTTGCCTGATTTGCAAGCTATTTATGAGGTGGCGGAAGAGGTATTGTTAGTGCTGCCCGATCTGTCATCCCAACGGTTAGGACAAACGAATTGGAGTGAAGTAGGTGCGTTGTTAGCCGGTGATTACAATGGCCTGCGCTTAACTACCTCAACCCAATTGAATCTTGCTTTGTCTGTTAGTAACCCTTTGAGTATTCGCCTCATGCGTTATACCCACGTTTGGGGGCATGATGGGTTGGCTGATGTGCCGGTGGCCGTGTCAGGCATTTGCCGGGAAGCAGCCCGCCATTGTTCCCAACTCCTCGCTGTGACTTTTCCCCAGATGGTGCTCGCGGCCGCAGATGAGAAATCGGGCAAGGTCATCCACGACATCCAGAATAAACTCCTCAATATCCAATTACAACATGAACTGCTTCACCGTATGCTCGGTTGGGAGCGTACCCAGCCCCCCATGCCCCTGCTAGATCGCCACGCTCCTGCCTGGGAACGCATTATGGCTAATTTTGCCCACCTGGAATGGTGGACAGATTATTATGGGCAGAAAATAGGCAGCTAGTGGACGATCATTTCCAGTTCACCCAGATGTAAACCGTCGGGCGACCTCTGGTGATACAACCTTCGGAAGGTTTCGCTGCCAATGATCACCAGTGGAGAAAACCTTCGGAAGGCTTAATAGTTACCATTGCTCTCTATAATAAAATCACTCCAGCCCGGGTCGCTCGAACGACGGCTTCAGTGCGGCTTTGCGCCCCTAATTTGGTCATAATGGCGTTGACATGAAATTTAACCGTATGCTCACTGATGTTTAGCTGTCGGGCGATGTTTTTGTTGGGCAGTCCTTCGGCCAGCAGTTGTAATACCTGCTGTTCTCGATTGGTTAAACTTTCGCTAAGCAGAGAATCATCGGCTCCAGGATTGGGCAGCAGGGGGGTTGCCAGGGTGGGGTCAATGAGAATGAGCCGGTTGACCGCGGCCGCAATGCCGGCCTTCAATTTTTCCACAGAAGCATCCCGCCGCAGCAGTACCGTGGCTCCAGCTCCCCAGGCTGCGGCCGCGACCGTTTGATCGGGCATCAAAGCCACCACCGGCAGCCCCACATCCCGCATATCTGGCAGCGGTTCCAGCGGGTTCCAGCCCAAATCCCACAGCAACACATCCCCATCCCCTTCCTCAAACTCCACCGACCAATCCATCTGGCTGTGCCCTTGCTGCTGTAAGGCATAGTCTGGCTGTCCTTCAAGAAGCATCGCCAGGCCAGCACGGGCCAATGGATCATCCGCCATCAGGTATAAATTGATTATTTCCATAGCGAAAAAGGATAACAGTTCTATCTATGAATGGGGTTAGATTTTACTGATTCGGTGCGTCTGAGGGATAATCAAGCGAATCCCCTCACCCTAACCCTCTCCCTAAGGAGAGGGGCCGGGGGTGAGGGCTATCAAAGAGGTCTTATGCGTTTATCACCCCAATTGCAGACCGCCGGAAAACGGATTACCAATGCGTTGTTTGTATCGCAAAGTTTTTTTGCGGCCGCGATGATTGCCAATTTCACCATTCTCTCCATTGTGGCGGCAGAACTGGCCCAGGATGACAAGCTGGCTGGTCTCCCCAGCACTATGTCCCTCGTCGGGAGAGCGGCCATCGCTTACCCGTTGGGGTGGATGATGGATAAATTAGGGCGGCGGATCACTCTGGGGGGCGGGTTCTTCCTGGCCGCTTTGGGGGCGGCCGTTTCTGTTTGGGCCATTATGGAAGTAAGTTTCCCCCTGTTTATGTTTGGCTCTCTCATCTTTGGCATGGGGCGGGCTTCCTCAGATCAATCCCGCTATGTGGCCGCCGAAGTACAGCCGATTAGCGGCCGCGCCAAAGCGATTGGCTTCGTTGTATTTGCCGGCACCATCGGCTCTATCTTAGGGCCGCGCCTGGTGGGGCCATCCTCAACCTGGGCCGAGGGGTTGGGGATGCCCGCCTATGCCGGGCCATCCCTCATCAGCGTCATTCTCTGTCTGGCGGCCGGGCTGGTGATTATGCTGTTTGTGCGCCCAGACCCACTGGTGTTGGGGCGGGCGTGGCGAGAACAGGAAGATATGGCTGAGCAGCAGTTGACCGGCAAAATGGCTGAGGTAGCCCCGACGCGGCCGCTGCTTCACATCTTCCGCCTGCCCCTGGTACAGTTAGCCATCCTCTCCATGCTCATCGGCCAATTGGTAATGACCCTACTGATGACCATTACCCCCCTACATATGAACCACCACGATCACAGTATAGACGCGGTGGGCTGGGTGCTAATGGCCCATACCCTGGGTATGTTCGGCTTTGCCAGCGTTACCGGCTGGCTCATCAGCCGCATCGGTGACATCCGCGTTATCGCTATAGGGGGGGTAATCCTGGTCATTTCTTGCATCATCACTCCCATTTCCAATGGGTTTTGGCCGCTGGTGGTAGCCTTGTTTCTTTTGGGGTTAGGCTGGAATTTCTGCTTTGTGGCTGGCTCTTCGTTGTTGACGGCGGCGTTGACGTTGGAAGAGAAAGCCCGTACTCAGGGGGCGACTGAGGCGTTAAGTGCCTTGGCATCCGGGGTAGGCAGTGCCAGCTCCGGCTTTTTCTACGCCTGGGGGGGGATGCTCGTCGTTTCTGCGTTTGGGTTGGCCCTGACGCTGGCGATTCTGGCCCAGTTGGCCTTGCAGCCTCGCCGTCAACCAATCATCGCCAAAGCCGATTGATTGTTAATTGGTGTATTGGTGTATTAGCGTATTGGTGTATTGATGAATGATCAAGGAGAAACCCCAGGTTGATTGACCAATCCCATTTTCAGGGTGACAACAACGGATTGTGAAATTAACGGATGTTGGTCTTCTCTGGCAAAATCCGTTCCTTTCTTAATCCGTTGTTGTCATTACCGCAACAGCTTAATATTGTGTAATCAACGGATGTTGGTCTTCTCTGGCAACAACGGATTGTGAAATTAACGGATGTTGGTCTTCTCTGGCAAAATCCGTTCCTTTCTTAATCCGTTGTTGTC
>JAHDWJ010000015.1:0-132169 GCA_023384415.1 Anaerolineae bacterium | reverse complement strand
ATTACCGCAACAGCTTAATATTGTGTAATCAACGGATGTTGGTCTTCTCTGGCAAAATCCGTTCCTTTCTTAATCCGTTGTTGTCATTGCCGCAACAGGTTCATTTTGTTAATCAATCAAAGGTAAAGACAGACAGCCATTTCCTTAACCATTCACCCATTCAACCGTTCACCAATCAACCATTTGCGGGGTTTTATGTTTTATAGGGATCCGATTTATGGCGACAACACCATTGATGAGCCGGTCCTGATCGCTCTGATGGAGTCAGCAGCCATGCAGCGGCTGCGAGGGGTTTTGCAGCATGGCATTAGCGGGCTGATCGGCATTACCAGCCCCATTACCCGGTTTGAGCATTCAGTGGGGGCGATGCTGCTGGTGCGCCGGTTGGGGGTAGGAATAGAGGAGCAGATTGCCGCTCTACTCCATGATGTCAGCCATACGGCGTTTAGCCATGTGATTGATTATGTCTTTGATGGGCATGATGAACAAAGTTACCATGACCGGGAAAAGGAGCGGTATCTGGCACAAACGGATGTACCGCAGATTTTGACCGGTTTTGGCTATGATTGGCGGCTGTTTTTAGAGGAAGAAGATTTTCCCTTGCTGGAGCAGCCATCGCCCCGTCTTTGTGCCGACCGGGTGGATTATTTTTTGCGTGATGCCCATGATTTGGGGTTGGCCTCGATGGCTGAACTAACCTGGGCATTGTCTCATCTGCGGGTGGGGAATGGGCGGATGGTGATGGATGATGTCGCGGCCGCTACCTGGATGGCTTATACCTTTATTAAAGCGGATGATGCCAGTTGGTCTAACTTTCGGGAGGTGGGGGTGTATGAGGTGACTGCCCAGGCCATCCGACGAGGGCTGGCGGTGGGGGCCATTGGCCAGGCGGATATTTGGGGCACGGACGCGGCCGCGTGGCAAAAATTACACCAACACCCAGATGAGGAGCTACAACGGTGGCTGCGGTTGGTTTCTACGGAGACCCAATTTGTTTGGGACGCGGCCGCGCCCCACTTCACCCTCAGCACCAAAATCCGCACCATTGACCCGGATGTGGTGGGGGAAGATGGCCGACTGCGGCCGCTCTCCACCCTTGATCCCGCCTTCGCCCAACACCGGGCCGCTTACCTGACCCAGAAACAAGGGAAATGGCCCATGCGCTACCTGAACAACCTGAATCACCATGATTTACCTCATCGCGGTACTGAAATGACCTGAATCACCATCATTTGCCTCGTCGCGGTAGCAAAACGACCTTGATCACCATGATTTACCTCGCCGTGGTACCACGATGCCCCAAAACACAACAATCACAGTATCTATACAGCCCCTCACCCTGGCCCTCTCCTGGGGGAGAGGGCCAGGGTGAGGGGTGACTGATCACCTGTACAGATACCAATCACATGCTGTAGGGGCTGGCCTTCTGCCACCCTACCCCTTATTTGCCAAAAGCAGAAAACAGCTATAATTTCCCGGTCTTGGTTGTAGGCAGACCCGTCGTGGCTGCCTGCCCACTTCATCCCTCATCGTTGCGATAGTTTAATTTCCTACGAGGTGCGCCCTTGTCCATCACCCTACCCATAACCGTGCAAAAAATGCTCAACGCTCTTTTCTCCGTTAAAGGGGGGATCCCCATCCCGCTTCGTCAGGCCATCACCGCCTACAGTGAAAATGACGCCGGTATTTCCCAAGCAGTCGGCGACATCCCCGCCGAACTGCACCCCTATCTCGACAAAGTAAATCGTCACGCCTACAAAATCACCGACAAAGATATAACCCGGCTTAAAGAAGCCGGCTACTCTGAAGAAGCTATCTACGAAGTCACCGTCAGCGCCGCCGTAGGGGCCGGCCTGGGCCGGATGAAACAAGGCTTATTAGCCCTGCAAGAATCAGCCAAAAATGAAAATTCATAATTCATCCTTCATAATTTCATAATTCCATAGGAGGAACGGATGCGTTTACAAATTTTGCACCAGGGCTATCGCCCCATCCAAAAGTTGATCATGTCCTTCATGTTTGGCAAGAGAGTGCCAGGACCGGTAGCCGTGATGTCCTATCGTCGAGCTATGTTTGGCAAATATATGGGCACTTACTTCCAAGAAGCGATGCGTAAAACCAAACATTGGCAGATCGGCGAAGTAGAGCTATTCGCCGCCCACGTCTCTTCTCTGCAAAAATGCCGCTTCTGAACAGAATCCCATGCCGCAGTTGCGGTATTAGGATATGACAACAACGCTGAGCTGGTAGCCGCCGTCTTAGCCGATTGGCGCACCGCTCCGGTCAATGAAAAGGTACGTTCCGTCTTGGGCTTTTTAGAAAAGTTGACCCTCAACCCGGAAACGGTGGGGCCAACTGATGTTGAACCGATGCGACAGGCTGGAGTCACGGACGCAGCCATCGAAGAAGCGATCCAGGTATGTTTCTGCTTCAACGTCATTACCCGCCTGGCCGATGCGTTTGCTTTTGATATGCCTACCGCAGAGGGGTTCAAAAAATCGGGGGAAATGCTCTACAAAATGGGGTATGGAACTTCCAGCATACCAGGGTAAACGAAAAAGGAGAAACCAGGCAGTTTCTCCTTTTTCTTATGGCCTTGATGGTGTGTGTCAGACGAGGAAAAGGGTGTGGAGAAGGAAGATACTCTAAAGATACCGCCTGGCTTTTAACAGCGGGTCAAGGAAAGGTAAAGAGTTGGTTAAGAGAAGGATGAATTAGGAAGGATGGGAGATGAATGTGGCTGTTCAGCCATCACTCGTCAGGCCCGCTTTTATCATCGAAGGTTGCCATTGGGCTAAACCACACCTAATCATTGGTGGTTTTGGGGGAATAGGAGACAACATAAACAGGGTTCACCAAAGACAATGAAAAAGCGCGTTTGCGAGAAGTGTGTTTGTGCGTGAGACCCTTTTCATAATTCCTAATTCCTAATTCATCCTTATTTTCAGAGGCGTAGGATCAAAGCATGGTAGAAGGGTCGCCAATGTTTGCGGTGGTGGTATGTGGAGCGTGTCGTTTCCGGTTTCCAATCTGGTTGGCGCGGCCGCACCCCACCATCTGCCCCCACTGCCAGGCCGCCCACCTCCAACTCAGCACGCCCTACCCAGCCCATCAGGTCGCCCAGGCACCCCCTACCCCCATCCAACCGCCAGTTGTCGCCTTGCTCGATAACATCCGCAGTACCCATAACGTCGGCAGCATTTTCCGCACCGCCGATGGAGCCGGCCTGGCTCATTTGCACCTGAGCGGCATTACCCCAACACCCACTCACCCCAAACTGGCAAAAACAGCCCTCGGCGCGGAAGGATCGGTGGGGTGGACGTATCATCTGAATGGGGCAGACGCGGCCGCAGCCTTACTAGGGCAAGGGTATCACCTGTGGGGCATTGAGGGGGGCAGCCGCGCTCAACCTATCCAACAAACTTCCCACCCCCTTCTCTCCCCTATAGCTCTGGTTATCGGCAATGAGTTGGCCGGCATAGACCCGGACATCCTGGCTCTGTGTCAGCAGGTCTGGTCTATCCCTATGCGGGGGGTAAAACGCTCCCTGAATGTGGCCGTAGCCTTTGGGGTGGCGGCGTATTGGCTTATGTTGGGAAAATAATCAAGCCTGCCCTGTGATGAAACCCATTAAGAGAATAGACCAGCAGCAGATCAAATCAGCCAGATTAACGAGTTGATTTGCCTGACCAGGCCTCTCGGTAAATCCTGCCATTTATAGGCCATACCCGCTCAATTTCTCGTAAGTGGTCAAGCCTGACAACTGGTGCAAAGGCCATATAGTTCCAGAAGATGCCCCTGGAGCTGAAAGCTAAAGCGGCCGCAAACCATCTCGGCCACCGTGTCCAGCGTACAATCATCAAACTCAATCACCTGATGGCAGTTGGTACAGACCAGATGATGGTGATGCCCCTCATGGAGAAACACATAATGAGCCGCCCCCGTCCCCTGGTAAATCGGACGCACCACCCCCAACTGCCCCAACAGTTCCAACGTCCGGTAGACGGTCATGCGGCCAATGTTGGCGTTGTTCTCATGCACCTGAGCCGCCAGATCATCCGCGCTAAGATGGCCGCCGGCCTGGATCAACGCCTCCAAAATGACCCGACGGGCCTTCGTCAGGCGAAAGCCACGTGTTTGTAAAACGTCTAAGGTCTCTTGTAGTGAAGAATGGGACATGGGTGGTTAATTGGTGTATTGGTGTATTGGTGTATTGGTGGATTATCAATTATTCTACTGGTATCGCCAAAGTAGGCCCCGGCGGGGGGCGAAAAGGAAGGTCAAGATGAAGATACCGGTAGCCACGAGAACAACGGCGGGGCCGGAAGCGATGTTGATGTAGTAAGAGAGGTAGACACCAGCAACACCGGAGAAGCCGCCAATCGCGGACGCCACCAGCATCATCCAATGTAACCGATGGGTAAGCTGGTATGCGGCCGCGGCCGGCGTCACCAACATCGCCAACATCAGGGCCACCCCCACCGTCTGCAAGGCCACCACAATCGTCACTGCTAGCAAAATCAGCAGCAAGTAACGGAAAAAACGAGACGGCAGCCGCAGCGTCGTCGCCAGCAGCGGATCAAACGAAATAACCAGAAACTCCTTATAAAATAGCAGCACTACCAAAATCACCAGCACCCCCAAAACCGCTGAGGCTAACAGATCAGTGGGGGAAACCCCCAGCAAATTGCCAAACAAAATATGGGTCAAATCCACTGAATAGTTGCGCCGGGTAGAAAGCATGGCTATCCCCAGGGCAAACATCCCGGCAAAAAAGACCCCAATCGCCGTGTCCTCTTTAATCTCCCCTTTCTCCGTCACAAACCCAATCGCCAGGGCCGTTCCCACCCCGGCCACCAACGCCCCCAGAAAAAGGGGCCAACCGAGGAAATAGGCCGCTACGATACCCGGTAAAATGGCGTGAGCCAGGGCATCCCCTAAAAAAGACATCCCCCGCAAAACAATATACGAGCCGATAACCGGGCAAACAATGCCCACAATCAAGGCGGCCAATAAGCCGCGCACGATAAAGGTGTATTGGAGGGGGTCAAGGAGCCAGGTCATGGGAAAAGGCGAGTGGAGACTAAGACACAAAACAAAAAAGTGGTGTTAATGGGGGCAAGATTGTTGATCAATGTTCACAGCAGGTATCGGCCAGGACGAGGGTTTCATCCCCCGCATGCACCAGGTGGATGTGTCCCCCATAGGCGGCTAACAAGTTAGGAGTGGTGAGGATGGTCGCGGCCGCACCGTAAGCAATAACACGGTGATTCAAGAGCAAAATCTGGTCAAAGCGTGCGGCCGCCAGGTTCAAATCATGGGTCGCCACTAGCACCGTCACCCCATCCGGCCGTAAACTATCCAAAATAGTAAAAATCGCTTCCTGGTTAGGCACATCCAACCCTGTCAGCGGCTCATCCAACAAGAGAAACTCCGCTTCCTGAGCTAAAGCCCGGGCTATAAACACCCGCTGCTGCTGCCCCCCAGAAAGCTCCCCAATTTGCTTATGGGCCAGATGGGCCGCATTAACCCGCTCCAGGCAATGCTGTACCATCTCCCAATCCCGCTTACGCGGCCAGCGCAGCAGCCCAATCTTGCCCACTCGCCCCATCATCACCAGCTCCTTCACCGTCACCGGGAAGCGCCAATCAATCTGACTACGCTGCGGCACATAACCAATACAGATATGACCGCTCGGTTGATGGCCAAACAAATGCACCTCACCACTGGTAGGACGCAAGCTGCCTACAATCAAATTAAAAAGGGTGCTTTTGCCCGCCCCGTTTGGGCCAACGATGGCAATACGCTCCCCCTTCTCCACCCGCAGCGAAATCTGGGATAACGCCTCTGCCCCACTGCCGTTATAACGTACACATACATCTTGCAGGGTCAAGGCTGGCTTATCTGGCTGATGGGGTAACTCCCGGTGCAGGGTCAACTGTTGGATTGCTTCCATACGGATCGCTCAGATGATACTTTGTATCAATGATTGTATGATCATTGCGGGGATTGTCAAACAGGGGCAAAACGAGTGTTAAAGCTCCCAGGTTCGTTGGACATTGTGGCGCATCTTTTCCAGGTACGCCTCTTCTAAATCTATGCCGGTGTAATTAGCCAGCTTGATGATATAAGCCAATAAATCAGCTAACTCCTGACGAATAGCCGGCCGCTGCTGGACAATCGCCTCATTTTGGGCTTCAGCAGGGGTCTTCCCGGCAGCCACCATCTTTTGGCTCAACAGCCAGGTACGGGCCATCACCGTCGCCAACTCCCCCATCTCTTCTACCAATAGCAGGTGGTTGAAATAAGGATCAACGGGAAACCCTTTGCTGCTGTCTAACTGGCGGTGGAACTGCTGGTAAGCGGCCAGGAAGCCGGAAATAGCGGGCACAATCGGCTGGGCGGGGGCGGCCGGCGCCGCAGGGGCATGGGCCGCCAGTGAGGTCTGGATTTTGTCCTGGATATATTGCAAATCACTAGGGCGGGCCAGGAAGTCGAGTTCGCTGACCTCGATGGTCAGAACTGGGGAATCCTGGACATTGGTTAACCAGGCATCATACGCGGCCGCGACCTCTCGAATATACGCCGGGTCCATATCCCGCTCATAAGGTCGGTCACGCAGGGTAATGCGGCGCATCAACAGATCATGTTCCGCTCGCAAATAGACGATGAGATCCGGCCGGCGCAGCTTCTCCCCCAGGGCCGCATGAACCCGGCCATACATAGCTAACTCATCATCGCGTAGGTTGAGCCAGGCAAAAATCTCATCCTTGGCAAACGTGTAATCAGAGATGAGGTTACCCTGGGCCAGGGCGGCGGGCACTGCTTGATGCTGCTGATGATAGCGGCTCAGGAGAAAAAAGAGCTGGGTCTGGAATCCATACCGCTCCCGATCTTCATAAAAGCGGGCCAGAAACGGGTTTTCTTCAAAAACCTCTAACAGCAAACTGGCTTCTAAAGGGGCCTGGAGCATCCGTGCCAGGGTCGTCTTCCCCACTCCAATCACCCCTTCAATGGCGATAAATTTAGACATGGTTTGTTCCTTGTGCGAGTTTGCGAGTTTGCGAGTGGGTGAGTCTCCTGTTCTCCCTTCACCCCCGCCGCTGCCGAAGCAGCTCGCGCAGCTTTGGCCCCAGATGGGCAATCACTGGAGATGGGGTTGTAGGCTGCCAACTTTTACTGGCCTCAGCTGCCGGGGTGGGCCAGCTTTCTTCACTGTGAACGATTGTCCCAGGCGCGGCCGCATTCTGCCACACCTGCAACGCCTGAGCAATCACCCGCCGCTGCATGGACACATCCCCTGGCTGGCCCAGGATATGCCCAAAAGGAAATTGGACCGCCAGGGTGCGTGGCACACCGATTTTCTCCGCCCAATAGGGCATGTTGGTCACTAAAATAGTCGCCAGGCCGTGCTGTTCCAGGGTACGCGCCAACACGGGCACGTTGAGGGAGCAGTCCGGTCAGGCGGGGGTGAGCAGGACTGCGGTGACTCCTTCAGCCTTGAGCAGGCCAGCGACCTGGGGGCCATACTCATTTTGCCACGCGGCCGCGTCCGGTGGATACCCCTGATACCCCATAAATGAATAACCGACCCGGGCCACCCCGCCAATCTCCCCGGCCTCGGCTAACTCCCGGAACCGATCCAGGGGCAGTTGAATATTGATGTCGGCCAGCAAATCGGTTGTGTTCAGGTGTAGATGGCTGGCGGCAATCTCCTGGCGAGGCACATCCCCAGGAATCGCCCGAAAGGTGGGGTCTCCCCAGGTAGGTTCGGCCTGCTCCCGCTCCATATCAAACGGGGGTTGGGTGGGGGCATGGTACAGTCCTGCCGAGGTGATGAGGCCGAAGATGGTTTGGGCAAGCGGCCGCGTCACCGGCGTCCACGGGATAGGCAGCTCCGGCTCACGTTCAACACTCTGATAAAACGTGCTTATCAATCGGGGGAGAAAAGCAAAACTGTCAACAGGCATAGGAATTCCGGGAGAGGACTGAGGACTGAAAAATGGTCAATGGTTGATCGCCAATTGTTAATAGCCCACTTATCATTCCTCCGCAGGAATACCCCACACCCGCACGATCTCATTCCCCGCCGAAACAATGTATGCCCCATCTGGGCTAAATGCGACACCCTGCACTACGTCTATAGTTAGCGTGAGTAATAGATCACCACTTTCTGCATCCCACACTCGCATCGCACCCCTTAAAGACCTCATATCTGAATCATCTGACCCCGATACAATGTATTTTCCATCTGGGCTGTAAGCTATGCTCGTTACATCATTATTTGTATGCTTTGGAAATGTGATCAATTCAATACCAGTCTCTGCATCCCACACACGGAGCCTCCCGTCACCATACCCGTAGCCAGAGACGATGCGCCGCCCATTCGGGCTGTAGGCCACACTATGCACTTGGCTTGTATACCCGTCAAGTGTAAGCAGCAGGTTGCCACTCGCCGCGTCCCATATCCGCACAGTGCCATCCCATGACCCCGAAGCAATACGACTTCCATCGGGGCTGTAGGCCACACTCCTTACCAGATCAGTGTGCCCTTCAAGTTTGAGCAATAGATTACCACTCGCTGCATCCCATACGCTCACGGTATTATCACTGGATCCTGATACGATGCGCTGTCCATTCGGACTGTAGGCCACACTGGTCACCGTATCTGTATGCCCTTCAAGTGTACGTAGCAGGTTGCCATTCACGGCATCCCACACCCTTACGGTATTATCCTCTGCCCCTGAGATGATACGTGTCCCATCCGGGTTGTAAGCCACGCTGATCACCCCACCTGCATGCCCTTCAAGTGTGAGCAGCAGATTGCCGCTTATTGTATCCCACACCCGCACAGTATCATACCCTGAGACAATGCGTGATCCATCCGGACTGTAGGCCACGCTGATCCCCCTCTCTCCCAGCATTATCAATTGAGTGACTTGGTGGATGTTGTTATTGGTGATGATGGTGTTGGTCGTTTGTGAACTAGATGCAGAGGCAGCCACTATATCCACCGCAATCTCTTCTGAAACACCCCACACATGCATTATGCCATCCATTGACACAGAGACGATACGTGTCCCATCTGGGCTATAGGCTACGCTAACTACCTCGTTTGTATGTCTTCGAAGAGTACGCAGCAGATTCCCACTGACCACATCCCAAACCCGCACGGTGTTATCTAATGACCCAGAAACAATTTGTGTTCCATCAGGACTATAAGTCATGCTGGTCACCCCATTGGTATGCCCTTCGAGTGTGTGCCGCAAATCACCGCTCACCGCATCCCAAACATTCAAGGTTAATGGAGTGTTTAACAAGACGATGCGTGTACCGTCTGGACTGTACGGGTGTTCCCCCCCTACTCTCATACCATCGAGCGTATACAAGAGGTTACTACTTTCGATATCCCATACCCGTACCCGGACCGGGTCATTCGGTCCACTTTGACTCGCTGAGACAATACGTGTCCCATCTGGGCTAAATGACACACTTTCCACTCGATCTCGATCTGTAAGCCCTTCCAGTGTATGCAGCAGGACACCGTTCATTGCATCCCATACGCCCAAAGCTGAAGAGGTATCTAACAACAAAACGATGCGTGTACCATCTGGGCTGTATGGGCGGAATAACCCCCTTACCCGACCATTCAGGGTGAGTAAATGGTCGCCAGTAATCGCATCCCATACCTGCACTGTATCACCCTCTGCTGAGATGAAGCGAGTCCCATCTGGGCTATACGCCACAATGCTTGCTCCATTTGGATATGTATGCAGAAGATCACCACTGGCTACCTCCCATACCTGCACTGTGTCATCATCTAGCCTTGAGATGACGTGCCTCCTGTCTGAAAGCAGCACCCCTTCAAGTGTATGCAAAAGCTCGCCGGTGGTCGCATCCCGTACCCATACGGTTCTACCTGACATAGAAACAATGTGTGCTCCATCCGGGCTATACGCCACACTGAATCTACCGCGTACATTGCCATTTTCTACATGTTCAGTTGTTATCAATGAGATAACCCGGTTGATATTTTCGTTTGTGATGACGGGATTGGTCGTTTGTGGGCCGGACGCAGCGACAGGTAGTTCATCCACCTCTATAGCCAGCAAAGTTGTAGGAGAAATCTCCTGCGTTGGTTCAATAGAAGGCGGGATTACGGTTCCAATGGTTGTTAACGTTGGAACAATTTCGATAGATTCGGATCCACTGCTATCGCTACAAGCGGCTAAGATCATCAACACTACTAACAAAGCGAACAGATTTGATATGCGTTTCATGATTACATTCCTTAACTGAATCTTTCCCTAATTTACTCTATCAGCCTATTGGAGAAGGGATTTCCAACAGGACAAAATAAAGTAAATTAACATGGGCATTACTGACCGAACCGCAAAACCAAAACCCGCGGCGATTCGGTCGCTGGAAGCTCCTATGCCCGGCAGGCACTCTCCATTTGAGAAATTTCCTCGCCGCTTCGGCATAGTCAGAGGAAGTTATGCTGGATACATTGTCTGTACTGTTAGGTGAGCTGGTCCAGATGGTGCTCAGCTTGTAGAAGCGGCCATTGCCAGCCAACATACTGCCCTTTTCTACGGGACTGGTGCACCTGACATAAGCCGCAAATAGCACCATAACCCTTACGACCCAACAGGGATTTGTCCAAGTCCCAATATTTAACCACGCTCAATGATCTTTCTTTTCAATGCTTTGAACTCTTCCTCATCAATCAGCCCTCTATCAAGCATATCCTTAGCTTTATGGAGTTCTACTTCAATATTTGATGATTCTGAGTGTACTGAATCAGGGGTAGATTTCTGTTGAGGGGATGCCGTTGTTAACGAATTCTTTTCTGAATTATGCTAGCTATACGCTCCGATGAAATAGCCCATACCGCCACCGCTTAGTACAAAAGCTATTCCCATAAAAGGGAGTGCATCTGTTGGTGTATTACAATCAGCCAGGGGTATGTTGATTCTGACACAATTTGCCAGGATATCATCTGTTGAACTTATAGCAGATGGAGTCTGCAAAAACGACTACTATTCACAACATTTTTTCAACCCACCAACCATGTTAGGCCTCGCTCAAATGATAACCTACGCCGAGCCACATACCATATATTAGGCCGAACTCCATTTAGGCTAAATACCCTTATTTTGGTGTTTTACTGATCATTTTTCGGTATAAACACCCCTTATAGCCAAAATAGCCGCCAATATTTTAGCATACACGGAAAACTGGGGGTTTATGCGGAATGATATACCAAGATAGCTAAACAAATCACCAGGCCACTTGACTATGAGGAAAGTACAAGGGTCAAAACTATTTTCAGCAATCACCGGAGGGCCAACTCGCCCACTCGCAAACTTGAAACCCTTACCCCACTTTGTACAAGGTAATCCGCTCGCCGGGCAGGGGGTGGTGGGCGGTGGGGGTGACACTGTATCCTTGCTGACGAAACAGGGTCAGGAAATGCTCTTCGTCGCTGGTGGTGGAGAGGAGCAGGAGTAGATGGCCGTTGGGGGTGAGGTGTTGGGGCAGCGCGGCCGCGAACCGTTCTATCACATCTTCTGCCCGAAAAGCTCTATCCAACTGGCTCTGGGGCTGCCCTCGATAATAGGGGGGATTAAACAAGATGACCTCAAACTGCTCCCCGGCTGCTGGGGCAAACAGATCCCCTTCTAACACCCGCACCCGCTCTTCTACCTGGTTGAGCAGGGCATTGATGCGGGCGGCACGGGCGGCCGCGGGGTTGATGTCTATAGCCGTGACATAAGGAGTGAACGCGGCCGCGAACACCGCCCCCACCCCACTGCCCGTGCCCATATCCAAAAAGCGGCACTCTGGCGGTACCAACGTCTCATTTAACGCCTGCACCATAAACGCACTGGTAAGAAACAAGTTGGGGTTAAACACCTGGGGCAATATTACAAACGGCTTACCCGCTACCCATTCTAACACCGGCTGCTTCAACTTTCGCTTCTGCCACAAATGAAACCGCAGTCTAAGCCCAAGCCGCCAGAAGGTTGAATAAACATTCCCCACAGCTGCTCTGAATTGTGCTCGATTATTGACTACGTCAGTCATATAAAACAATTTTAGTTTCCTGATTTAATAAAGTCGCCAGCTTTTTATTTCTAGTCAACAATGGTAAACCAGCAACATGAGCCGTTGCCACAATAAAAGCATCCATCCAGCCCAACCCCTGTTTTTGGTAAAGCTGCATCCATTGACCGGCCAATCGAGCCATTTCAGAACGCAGCGGTAATAAGGTAAATCGCCCTAAAATAACCTCATGTTTAACCAACTCACCTGGCCGTAAGCCACGCCATAGTTCAGCCTCGCTAATAGCAGAAACAAAAGCAACCAGTTCATTTTGCGCCAACAAATCAACGTATGGCTTGATACGGGTTCGCCCCAGGTAAATATCAATTAAGGCGCCTGTATCCCAGAGAAATTCATTCTTCATGCCAGGTACTTCTCCACTATTTGCGACCTTCTTCTAGCCATGTTTCATCTATATCTTCCCGATCCGCCCACAGGCCAAACGCAGCTAAAACAGGATCTTCATCCACCGAGGCAGTTTTCTGCAATGTTTGATACTCAGTGACGCTAAGAATAATAGCGACTGGTTCACCATCCCGTTGGACAACGATAGGGCCACCACTTCTTTTGATTTCACGCAAAACAGCCCCAAAACGGTTTTTCGCTTCAGTCGCTGAGACAGTTTTTGTAATCATGCCTGCATCTCCATGTTAGCTAATCAAATCAGCTAACGCCATTTTAACAATTAGACGCCTTAATGTCCATTGACAATCTCTTCAATAAAAGGCTGCATCCGGCGGAAATGGGAACCCTGCCAATAAATTTGCTGGCACGATTGGCAAATTTGGAACTCGTCGTAATAAAGCTGCGTTTTGGGTTCCAGCCGGTCTATAATGGCTTCTTTGGCAATAGCCGCCAGGTCGCCGTTGCAACGAATACACCGCTGCCAGGGACGGATATGCGGCCGCAAAGCAAACCGGGCCAATAGCTCCAACAACTGCTGCCGGGGGTCCGTATCCCGCAGGCAGTACCCGTGAATGACCTGCTTCCGCATCAACAAACGGCGGTCCCGCGTCAGCAACACCCGGTTCTCATCATGGGAAATTTGCGCCAGTTCCGGGTCATCATAATTATTGCGATACAGGCAGTCAAACCCCAACATCCGCAGATAGGCGGCCAACTGCCCCAGGTGTCCATCTAAGACAAAGGTGATGGGATCAGGCAGCCGCGGCCGCAGCCGGGGCATCTCATCCAGGTCTAACAGCGAAAACAGGGGGTACACCGCCACCCGATCCCCATCTTCCACCAACGAGGCAAACTCTACCGACCGGCCATTTTGCACAATCAATTCTACTTCTGGGTGGGGCACCCCAGCCGCTTCAATAAGATGCTTCACGGCAACCGGTTCATTGAGGGACATAACCAGCGGCTGCTGCCGTTTATCGGGGGGCAAAAAATCGTTCAGGTTAGCGTAAAAGCGCAGGATCGCTTTCATAACAAAGATAAGTATAACGGGCTGTGGGGGAGTTTGCGAGTGGAGCAAGTGAACGGGTAGGCAGTACTCCGTACCAGGGAGTTCCCACGCTCACGTGCGAACGAGCAGCGGGTGGGCGTGTTGCTCTCCTCGAATAGAATGTCTGGAGTATGGAATTACCTGCCTGGATGACAGGCTGAGAAGCAACAGGGGTAGAATATGTGGTATAGTTTAGGTACATGTATGGGTTATATTATGGCTTCTCTTTTACAGGAGTCTGGCGTTTTCTAGTTTGATTGTTGGCTATTACTGTATTCGTGTATTGGCTGTTGCCATTGGCATAATCAATGTATGCCAGCATTCAACCCCTGAGAAAGAGATGCCTTGATCATCATTGGAAAAACAGCTATGACTGTCTCTTACCCTGAAATTCTACATCTTGCTATTGAATACCCAGAAAGTGATAGTGAACCTGTGGCCGAAAGTGAACCGCAAATGTTGTCTCTCTTTTATGCCGTTTCGGCTTTGCGTATCTATTTTCAGAATCACCCCGACGTTTATGTGGGCGGAAACCTTCTCCTCTATTATGAGGAAGGCAATCCCAAAGCGGTGGTGGCCCCAGATGTAATGGCAGTGATGGGGGGATCACACAAAGGGAAATGGCGATCTTATTTACTGTGGAAAGAGCAAAAAGCCCCTGATTTTGTTTTGGAAATCACCTCAAAATCTACTGCCAGTGTGGACCAGGGAGTGAAGCGTGGCGTCTATGCTTATCTGGGGGTGCGGGAATATTTCCAATATGACCCGACTGAGGATTATTTGAACCCCCCGCTGCAAGGGTTACGGTTGGTAGATGATTATTACCTGACTATCCCTACTGTCACCAATAAAGATGGCAGCCTGATGATTCACAGCAATGTCTTAGGGTTAGATTTATATCTCAAAAATGGTGAGTTCCATTTTGCCGACCCGGACAGTGGGGAGTTGTTACGCAGCTATGAAGAATCGGAGCGGGAGCGATTAGAAGCAGAAGCTGCCAGAATAGAAGTGGAAAAAGAAGCGGAAGCTGAAAGGATAGCGCGACTGGCTGTTCAGACCCGCCTGGCTGAATTAGAGGCCCGTCTGCGCCATCTTGAGGGGAAATGACGGCTACCCCATGAGCAGGAACAACCACCTTGACCTGGCCCGGCAGTTAGCCGGTTCTTTGGCTCGCCGTGCCGATGAAGCGGATAAAACAGGGGCCTTACCCCCAGAGGATGTAGCCGAATTACGTCAATCGGGCTATTTGGGGCTAAGTGTGCCCCAGGCGTTTGGCGGCTGGGGATTGTCTTTGCATGACTGTGTGGCCGCGCAGATGATCCTGGCCCAGGGCAGCCCCTCAACAGCTATGGTGGCCGGGATGCAGCTTCACCTTTTTGGCTCGCAGCGGGAGAGTCGCTCCTGGTGTGAGGCTAAGTATGAACAGTTCTGCCGTGCGGCCGCGACCGGTTCTCTCTTCAACTCTCTAGCCAGCGAGCCGGAATTGGGCAGCCCGTCACGAGGGGGTTTGCCCGGCACAACGGCGGTTGAAAAAGATGGGGGGTACCTGGTACGCGGCCGCAAAACCTGGTCCACCGGCGGTCAGCACCTCACCCATCTCCTGGTGCGCGTGGCGCTAAAAGACGAGCCAGCCGTCATCCTCATTTTGCAAGACACCCCTGGCCTCAGTTGGGTTAAAACCTGGAGCGACTCCCTCAGCCTGCGGGCCAGCGACAGCCATGATGCCCTTTTTACCGATGTTTGGGTACCAGCCGATCATCTGGTTGAACAGGGGGCAGGCAAAAAAAGTCCCAATGTCTGGTTTCCTATGATCATGTCCAGCATCTATCTGGGGGCGGCCCTGGCAGCGCGGCAGGCGGTGATCCAGTTTGCTTTGGAACGGGTGCCCACCGCCCTGGGCAAACCCATTGCCACCCTGCCCAAGATTCAGCGGCAAATTGGGGAGATGGATATCGCCCTACAAGCAGCCAGGGCGTTTTTGTTGACTGTTGCTGGAGAATGGTCAGGGAATGAGGGGGACGCAGAAAGGTTTATGGCCCGGATCGCGGCCGCTAAAACGTTCGTCACGGAAACGGCCAACCGGGTTACAGAGCAGGCGTTACAAATTGCCGGGGGGCAAAGCATCACCCGTGCCCTGCCACTGGAGCGGTATTTCCGGGATGTGCGGGCTGGCTCCATGCAGCCCCCTTCTGGGGATACCGCCCTGGAGATGGTAGGCCGGGCAGCGATTGAAAGTGAACAGTGAGCCGTGAGCAAATTGCTCACGGCTCACTGTTCACGTATCAGTGCATATCCCACTGCTCCGGGGAACGCCATAAGCCAGAGAGGAGCAGCTCCCGAATGTAACTCATCTCTTTGGGCAGCCGATCATACAATCGCACAAACAGCGCCTCATGGGAAGCAATCTCCTGCGTCCAGATATCCCGGTCAATAGTCATCAGTTGTTCAAATTGGGTTTCGCTGAAATCAATCCCCCGCCAATCTAAATCTTGATACCGGGGCACCCAGCCCAACGGGCATTCGATGCTGGCGGCATGGCCGTTGGCCCGTTCGACAATCCATTTGAGAATACGCATATTTTCACCAAAGCCAGGCCAGAGGAATTTGCCGTTTTTGTCTTTGCGGAACCAGTTGACATTGAAAATGCGGGGTGGGTTGGGGATGTTGCGGCCGAATTGCAGCCAATGGTTGAAGTAATCGGCCATGTGGTAGCCGCAGAATGGGAGCATGGCAAACGGGTCACGGCGCACTTCACCGATTTTACCCGCGGCCGCGGCCGTCATTTCACTGCCCATCGTCGCGGCCGCATAAACGCCAAAGGCCCAGTTAAATGATTGATATACCAGAGGCACTGTCTCACTACGACGACCACCAAAAATAAAGGCGGAAATCGGCACCCCTTCCGGGTTGTCATATTCCGGGTCAGCGGAGGGGCATTGGCTCATGGGGGCCGTAAACCGGGCGTTGGGATGGGCCGCATTGCGGCCGCTTTCCGGCGTCCAATCTTGCCCCAACCAATCAATCAGATGGGCCGGCTTCTCTTTGGTCATCCCTTCCCACCAGACATCTCCATCATCCGTCAGGGCGACATTGGTGAAAATGGCATTGGCACGGATAGATTCCATAGCATTGGGATTGGTGTCATACCCGGTGCCGGGGGCCACACCAAAGAAACCGGCTTCCGGATTGATGGCGTACAATTTGCCATCGGTCCCTGGTTTAATCCAGGCAATATCATCCCCTACCGTAGTAACTTCCCACCCCTCTTCCTGGAACACCTTGGGGGGGATGAGCATAGCGAAGTTGGTCTTACCACAGGCACTAGGGAACGCGGCCGCGACATACGTCTTCTCCCCATTTGGCTCTTTTACGCCCAAAATAAGCATGTGCTCGGCCAGCCACCCTTCATCACGGGCCAGCACGGAGGCAATACGTAAAGCAAAACATTTTTTACCCAGCAGGGCATTTCCCCCATACCCAGAGCCATAGCTCCAGATACTCCGCTCTTCGGGGAAATGGACGATGTATTTATGCTCTTTGTTGGACGGCCAGGGAACATCCTGCTGTCCTGGCTCCAAGGGGGCGCCAACGGAATGGAGACAGGGGACAAAATCCCCATCCCCCAGGGCGTCTAAAACTTCCCGCCCCATCCGGGTCATAATCCGCATATTTACGGCAACATAAGGAGAGTCGCTAATCTCAACCCCAATGTGGGCGATAGGAGAGCCAATTGGCCCCATGCTAAAAGGGATGACATACATGGTGCGGCCGCGCATTGAACCATCAAACAAGCCCAGCAAAATATCCTTCATCTCTTTGGGGGCCATCCAATTATTGGTGGGGCCGGCATCCTTCTTTCCCAAACTACAGATAAACGTGCGATCTTCCACCCGGGCCACATCACTGGGGTCTGAGCGGCAGAGATAGCTGTTCGGGCGTTTTTCTGGGTTCAGGCGGATAAACGTGCCCGCCTGTACCATCTGCTCACACAGCATGTCATACTCTCGCTGGGAGCCATCACACCAGTGAATATTATCTGGTTGACACAAAGCGATCATCTCTTCTACCCAATCGCACAATTTACTGTTATTTACATAATCAGGGATTTGCATATTCCTCTCCTTCGAAGATAAGTTGGTACACAGAGTGACACGGATGAACACGGATGAAAGAACCGGTTCTTTGGGAATTCAGGGGATTGACATCAAATGTAGACTATCGCCAAACATCTTGACGAACGATGTCTAACATCCTCACTCGGTGATTACAATTGTCACATTATTCACAAATAGGGGCAATTTTATGGAAGAGATTATACCCATCGTGGTCATAAAGTGACATTCCAGTTGGAGACTAGAGACTGGGGACTGGTTAATCTCGAGTCTCCAGTCTCACTGAAAATGTCAGTTGATGACCGTTGGCAGTATAAAGAGGGGCGGAGATAAGGAAGGCGGCTACTCAGGCTGGCCGGCTAAACAGACCAGACGTAAAAGGGGCAGGATGGAAAACAGTAGACGTTAGTCATCATAACGTTTGTCATCATTAGGGTCTAACTTCGACAATCACACCAGCCTCAGCCCAGGTGTAGAGCGCGGCCGCGTTCTCATTGCTCACCAGCACACAACCATAAGTGACCGGCCGGCCCAGGCTGTTTGTCCACAGCAGTTGGGAGCTGCCCCGGGTGGGGAAACCATGAAACCCATTCATAAAATCTGAACTAGGTACGGGGCGATAAATACCAATGAAATAGGGCATCCACAAATCCCAATTAGCCGCATAGGCATTGTCCACATGGGTTTGTACCTGGTACACTCCTGGCGAGGTAGGGCTTTCAGCTATACCGGTACTGACCACCCACTCCCAACGCAGCTCCCCATTTTCATACGCCCACATCCGCTGCTGGCTCAAACTTATGATAATTCGCTTATTTTCTACCACTGGTAAGGGGAGAAACAGATCCGGCGAAGGGATGGTGATCTGTTGGCCGGGGTAGAGGCCCGTCAGACCGGAGTTAGCCTGTTCTAACCAGGGATATGGCATTCCATAGCCGCGGGCGATGCTAGAAAATGTTTCACCGGGCTGGACAATATGCTGCTGGCTCGTATGGTAAATACGCAGTGAGCCGGGCCAGTTTCCCGTTGTATAAGCGGTAAGTAGCGTCATGGCCGCTTCGTCAGCGTTGAGGGTCTGGGTACCAGTCAGGGCTTCCTGAGGCATCTGGAAATAAGCCACAACCCGGCTGCTCTCCAGGGTAAAATCAAACCCGGTCGGGCTGGTCGGATCACGGTGGGGAATCACCCAACTATTCCAGGTTTCTGAAGGGATGCTCCAACTAAGATGATCCCCTGTGACTGGATCAAACGCCGGAACAACGATACTCTGGCGGAGATGGGTGTTGGCGGCCGCAGCCTGTTCCGCCAGGTTGCCCATAACCGGCTCTTCAGGAACCATTGGCAAGGTGATGATACGGCCAGCCACTCCCTGCGGCGACTGCCCCCGCAGCCACTCCAGGGCGGACGATTCATCCAGCCGTTGGCCCGGCCGCCCAGGGGTTAGATGAACCTGCCCTTGCTGGTACACAAGATCAGGGGGAACAGCCGGTTGATGGGTTTGTTGGGCCAATTGGGCCAGGCTAGCCTGAGCGATGGGATCAATAAACTGCCAATGAGGGGCAAGCTCTACGCCCAGGAAAAAAGCGTCAAACCGTTCCGACCAACTACTTTGACTGCGGCCGCGCTGCCACGCCTCATGAGCCAGGTCTGGACCATCCAGGGTATACCCTAATTCAGTCAGAGAAAGGAGATGAAGCTGATCTCCGATCTGCACCTGCACCAGAGTTGTTTGAGCAGTCTGGGCTAAAACTAGTTCTGCTTGAGATTGAGTCAACCCCCCTAACTTCACTCCCATAACGGAGACGGCGGGGAAAATGGTATCACTTTGGGCAAAAAGGGTGTAGCTCCCTAGCGCGGCCGCAAAAAGGGAGAGAAGTGTCACCGCCAGGGCGAGAAGGGTAAATCGGCTCCAGAAATGATCGGGGCGGGCCGGGGCGAGGGCAAAAAATTGGGTGGGTTGTTCACTACGAGAGGAAAAGGAGTGCGGCCGCGAACGCCACGCCGACACAACAGGGGGTGCTTTAGGTACAGCCGATTTATCGGTACGGTTGGTATACTGCATGATCAGACAAACCTTTGAGAACAAAAACGATTCTCGGCCCCAATTTTTCAGGCAGCCTTATTTGTCTGTCGTAAAAAAAGTGATCAATGTAACAGGATGAAAACCCTATGGCCACAGGTTATCCGTTCAAGCCTACCAACTCATAAATTTGCTCAAACGTCTGGCGGCCCTTTAACTGTACTGGCTGCATCACCTTCACCTGCACCAAATCCTTTACCAACTGATACACCGAATTCCCCAAAATAATCTGGTTAGCCGAAGCAAACTCTTGAAACCGCTTGGCCGTGTTCACCGCATCCCCAATCGCCGAATAATCTTTGCGGAAGCGGCTGCCCACATTCCCTACCACCGCTTCCCCCGTGTGCAAACCAATGCCAAAATAAAGCCGTCGCTCTTCGGGCAGCGTCTCGTGATAAGCGGCCAACTCTTGCCGCATCATCCAGGCAGTACGGACAGCCCGTTCCGCATGATCCTCTTGTGGATTGAGGGTGGTATTAAACAAAGCCATCACCGCATCCCCCAAAAATTTATCAATCAATCCTTCATACTGGCTAATCGCCTGCACCGAAACAGTGAAATAGCCATTAAGAATCTGGATCAACTGTTCCGGGTCTAAAAATTCGCTGTAGGTGCTAAACCCACGAATATCAGCAAACATAGTGGTGATAAGGCGGCGTTGGGGCTGCTGCACTGCATCCAGGTCTCGAATTTGGTCCACCATGGCCGGGGGCAAATAGCGACGCACACTCTCCAACCGTTTCTTTTCCGAAAAATCATTCACTACCAGAGCTACCCCTTGCGTATCTTCTTGCACATCACGCAAAGGGGCCAGGGTCATACTCAGCGTAGTCAGCCCTGGCCGCTGGCGGATTGAGGTATCCATTTCCAGCGTTTTCTGGCTGCCATTTTGCCGCACATCTTCAACATAGCTGCGTAATTCTTGGGCAATATCCTCTAGCACATCCCGATAGTTGCGATCATGGACCACACTGCCTGAGACGCCTAAGATTTGTTCGGCCGCCCGGTTGAACAAGAGAATACGATCATACAGATCAATGGTGATGACGCCGCTGGTAATGGAATCAAACACATCATCCATCAAATTTTTCATCTCCGTGATGTTAGCCAGGTGAGTACGAATCTGACTAAAGAGACGGGCATTTTCGACCGCAACGGCGGCCTGATTGGCAAAAGCGGCCAACATATCCCGGTCATCCTCACCAAAAATATTAGAGGCGATTCGGTTGTCGGCATAGATGACGCCAATGATGTTATCTTTGATGGCCATGGGGACGCACAGCACTGAGCGCAGACTGTAGCTGATAATGCTCTGCTGGCTGGCAAACCGGGGATCATCCTGGGCATCGGTAGTGACAACAGGAATACCGGTTTCGGAAACACTGTAAGCAATGCTGCGGCTGATGTTGAAGGATGAGGCTTCGATGGTTTTGCGATCTACGTTGCGAGCTACATGAACTTCTAACTCTCCGGTACTTTCCCCATAAAGCATGAGGAAGCTCCGCTCAGCTCCGGTCAGGCTAATAATGGTGTCCATCACTGCTTCTAAGACTTCTTGCAAATCTAGCGAGGAGTTGATGACGGCACCCACGTCACGGAGGGCACGCAGCTGGTTTTGCTCTTTTTCCTGGGCTTTGAATTTTTGCTCCAGGCTTTCCAGAGCTGGCCGCAAATGGGTAAGCAGTTGAATCAGGTCTCGGCTGGGGTTGAGCAAATGATCATATCGGTTACTGCTGATAATTTGATGCTGTTGAACAACCATCCGGTCTAATTGCTCAAAAAGCTGCCGAATTTCTAATAAATGCGCCTGGGTTTTGAAGAAGGCAGAATCTAATTCGCTCAAGAGAACATCCCCTCACAAATGAACGGGCTTAAGAACGGTTTGACCAGTGAAGTATGGCATAAATTTGTTTATGGGACAAGGGGGGGAGAGAGGGACGTCCTACAGCTTTTCTGTCTGGCGTGTTTGGATTTACCCTGGGAACACTCGCTATTTTGCTCCCCTAAGCAAAAAAGAATAGAATGTTTTTATGCTAAAAGTTGGAAATCAATGTGAGGAACCAGGTGGTAGTCAGATGTCCTGGGTGAGAAGAATAAGACGTTCTGCCACTATGACATGGTTACTCTTTTCCTTAATCGTTTTACTTCTCATAAGCCTGAACGGTTGTGGCGAAAATTTTGTCCCAACACCTACTCTCGCTGCCTCGCCAACCCCAGTTTTGCCAACACCTCCTCCCACGAATACACCGGAAACATGGGTTGGAAGAGAAATCGCGGCCGCGTACCTCACCCTCTCTTTACCCGATACCTGGATCATTGGGGAGAGCCGTCTAACCCCGCTGGGATTGGTTATTAATCTGGGGACAGAGCCGTTGGGGCCAGGACCAGCCAGCAGCACCCTGATCATTGCCGACCCAGAACAGATTGAGGTGGAACAGCTCGCGGCCGCGCTCTCTTGCAACGAACCCTGTGCCATCCCCTTTGAAACAGCGACCATAGCCGGGCGGCCGGCTCAACGGGCCATCCTCGGCTCCGATACCTCTACCCCCTTAGAATGGTACTTCCTACAACATGGGGGGCAGCTTCTCGCTTTTACCATCCATGATGCCACCACCCTTCTCACCCGTGAAGACATCCTCAGCACCATCAGACTAATCGAACGGGTTATCATCCTGCCGACAGCCACCCCCACCGAAACTCCTTTACCCCCAACCGCAACACCAACGCTGCCGCCCCCAACAGTTACTCCTGGACCGCCTACCGCACAGCCCCTGGATGTGGTCATCGCCTTCCTAACAGCCACCGCCACCGACCCGGATCTGCTGGCTATCCCTTATCTAAGCGATACCTTACGCCAGGCTATCAGCGATGGGGAAACAGTTCTTAGTTTATTAAGCCTGACGGAAAAATTTATCACCTTTGAACTCACTTTTCTAGGCACCATAGAAGAGCAGTTGACCTACCGCACCCGACTTCGTTTTACCAATGGGCAGGAAGTATGGCGGCTTATCCAGGTCATTGCCGAAGATGGACAGTGGGTAATGAACGGTTTTATTGTCATTGAGCCACCTCCCCAAACACCCACTCTAACCCCAGAACTATCAACGCCTACCCCAACCAGCACCCCTGAAGAGTGATCAACCCCAAAACAAAAAGCCACGTCTGGCAGCAGGCGTGGCTTCTAAGGGGTATGTTTACGATCCAATAAAAGGTTCAACTTCTCCGAAAAGTGGAACGTCTTAACTCAATTAACGAATCGCCAATTCTGTATCTTTATCAAACAGGTGCATATTACTTACATCCAGCGTCAGCCCTGTTCTGGCCCCGACAGATGGCCCCATGCGGGTATCTACAATAGCCACCAGATTATTCTTGCCTGTCGTAACGTAGAGGTGGAGTTCATGGCCCAACAGTTCTACCACATCAATCATCCCTTCGATGGGGGACGGGGTGATTTGTGGCGGCTCATAACCAGGAGCGTGAATGTTTTCCGGCCGTAAGCCAAAAACAACCTGTTTACCCACATAATTGCTGTACATAGATTTACGATCCCCTGGCACTTTCACCCGGAAATCGCCGGTATCTACCCATACATTGCCTTCCTCAGCCACGAGGGTGGCATCAAAGAAATTCATACTGGGGCTGCCAATGAATCCGGCCACAAATATATTGGCCGGGGCAGAATACAGGGTATGGGGGCTGTCAATTTGCTGGAGAAGGCCATCTTTCATCACGGCGATCCGATCCCCCATGGTCATCGCTTCTACTTGATCATGGGTTACATAAATAAAGGTGGTTCCCAGGCGGCGGTGCAATTTAGAAATTTCTGCCCGCGCCGTAACCCGCAATTTGGCATCCAGGTTAGACAATGGTTCATCCATCAAAAAAACGGCTGGTTCACGGACAATGGCCCGACCAACAGCTACACGCTGGCGCTGACCACCAGAGAGGGCTTTTGGTTTGCGATCTAATAACTGCTCCAGACCTAAAATATCGGCGGCCTCTTTGACCCGGCGATCAATTTCGGCTTTGGGTGTTTTACGTAGTTTCAAACCGAAGGCCATGTTGTCATAAACAGACATGTGGGGATAGAGGGCATAAGATTGAAACACCATAGCGATGTCCCGGTCTTTAGGAGGAACATCGTTGACTACCCGGTCGCCGATCAAAATTTGCCCATCGCTGATCTCTTCCAGGCCGGCTAACATACGTAAGCTGGTAGATTTGCCACAACCAGAAGGGCCAACGAAAACGACGAACTCTTTATCAGCAATATCTATGCTAAGATCTGCCACAGCCGTCACATCGCCGTACCGTTTATATACATGTTGGTAGGTTACACTAGCCATTTGTTTCTCCTTAGTCCCCTGTGAACTGGTACGAATGTTATAAAATTGTTGCGAAATTTGGGTAGGACACTGCCTGACTATGAATATAGCCATAGGTGACAAACCTGTCAAGCAAACGAGCAGCAATTCTCAATTTAAAACCCGTGGTAGGGGTGGGACAGGCGGGCAACCATCCGGGTCAAACGGTTCAACCTGATTCCCGCCTGTCTCACCCCCTTTACCCCTTCCGTTTCAGCCAAAGCGGGGCGAGACAGGTGGGAACGAAACGCTCCTGTTTGACCAAAATCCTGGCCCACCTGTCCCACCCCTACATTCATTTTAGGGCAAATTGAGAACTGCTGGCAAACGAGGGAGTTTGGTGGCTGTCGTTTTAGGAGACTGTTTATCTGAGACAAGGATTACCTTGCCCCCAGATTAGATGAAGGTCAGGGCCAGGGCGAGGAGGAATAAGACGAAGGCCAGGATGAGGGGAACACGGTTGGCCATGATGGCGTCAAACCAGAGAGAACCAGTGGTAATTTCTTGGGAACGCGGCCGCGACCGAGTACGCTTTCCCTGTAAGGCTTCACGCAGAATGGCAATAGAATCAGGCCGATCATCTGGGTGCATAGCCATGGCCCAAGAGATAGCTTCCGCGACATAGCCAGGTACATCGGGATTGATTTGGGGCAGCGGCCGCAGACTCGCCGGGTTGAGGAAACGCTCCTTTGCCGAAGGGGGCAGTTGGTTGCTAAACAAATGGTACAATGTCGCCCCCAAAGCATAAATATCACTCCGCACATCCGTATGGGCCGAATCACTGCCATATTGCTCCAGGGGCGTATACAACGCTGTGCCTCGACCTTGAATCACAGTTATGGTGCGAACATCATCTTCGGCCATTAGCTTGACAAGACCAAAATCTACCAGTTTAATTCGGTTATCTGGCGTTAATTTGATATTGGCCGGTTTTATATCCCGATGCAGCACAGGCGGGTTCTGTTTGTAAAGATATTCCAGAGCGTCTAAAATCTGCCATGTCCAACTCAGCACCGTGGGCACATCCGGCACACTACCTTGCTCATAACTCACCTGCGTCACTTCTCGCAGATCCAAACCTGGCACATAATCCATGACTAAAAAATCGCGCTCATTATCGGTAAAGAAGTCAGACACCTTGGGCAAATTGGGATGATCCAATTGGGCCAAAATACTGGCTTCCCGATGAAATTGACTCTGCGCTTGTGCCTGTAGTTCTGGCGAAAGAGTCGGGTCTGGCTGAACCTCTTTAATAGCGCAGACACGCCCTGGCAGCCGTAAATCCTCAGCCCGATAAACGCAGCCCATTCCCCCCTGACCAACAACATTGGTCAGTTTATAACGATTCCGTAGAATAGTACCGTCACTTAAAGGTAACAACATAGTCAATACGCACCAGACAAACCTGAACCTTTATTCACCTGCAGAACAATTATTTATAACATGGATAAAACCAAACGCGGACAGTGCCTTCTTTAATTCATCCGTATTCATCCTCATCCATGTTACCCGCTTATTGCTCTGAGACATAGCTTTGTTAGATAGTTATGGCTATTATACAAAAAGAGGTATGGTTATGAACGAAAAGCCGGTCATTGTGGCACGAGAAGGTCAGTTAACCGGACAGCGATGGATCATAGACACCGACGAATTTATCATTGGTCGGGGCAGTGATTGCCAGATCATCTTACCGGAAAGACAAGTGTCACGCCATCATGTCAAAATTATCCATGAGAATGGCAGCTACGTTTTGCATGACCTGGGTAGTAAAAACGGCACCCATTTGAATGGCACACAGATTACTGGTACGGCCTTCTTACGGGATGGGGACGAAATTCAGATCGCTCTGGCTGTTAAGCTGGCTTTTGTTGGAACTGATGCCACTCTACCCCTGACCTTCGAGCGACCTAAGAGCCAGGGCAATCTGGCCCTTAATGAAGAACTGCGTTCCGTGAGTATCAAGGGGGAAACATTAAATCCTCCCCTTTCTGTGGCTCAGTTCCATCTGCTTAAGCTGTTGGTAGATGCCGATGGAGCAGTGGTAGACCGGGATGAAATTGTCAACACGGTGTGGCCGGAAACAGGGGGGATGGGTGTCACGGAGCAAGCGATTGATGCCCTGGTACGTCGTCTACGAGATCGTCTGGGTGAGTTGGATGAATACAACTATATTGTGACGGTACGGGGGCATGGGTTCAGGTTGGATAATTCGCCTCATTGAGGCCCTAAGTAGTTAAGTAGTATAGGGAGACGGAAAACAGCCATGGTCTTCCGTCTTCCAGCCAAAAATTATCACTCAGTAGGATAACCGGCCGCTTGCCAGGCCAATAGCCCCCCTTCCATATTGTGGACATTGGTAAATCCTTGCTGGCGCAGGAACTCAACAACTTGCCCACTGCGATTGCCACTGCGGCAGGTGATAATGACTTCCTGATCGGTGGGGATTTCGTTCAACCGGAGAGGGATTTCCTCCATCGGAATGAGGGTTACACCTGAAATATGGGCCTCATCGTATTCCCACTGTTCGCGTACATCTAACAGGAAGACCTCTTTGTCGTCTTTAATCGCAGCGACGGTGCTAACATCCACAGATATGGGCAAATTGGCGATGTCTACGACGTTCGCGGCCGCATCCTCTCCCTTACCCCCACACGCTGTCAACCCTAACACCAGGGCCAACCAGAACAGCCATATCATTTTTCTCATACTGATTTTCCCTTAAATTCTATAGGGCACAGATTCCACGAATGAAAATAAGAAAAATCTACGTTTGCCCGTGAAATTCGTGCCCCAAAATTGTTGTTAGCAAAGCCTTTGCCTTAAACTCGACGTTTACATTCCCTATTTTCTTACCTTTCCCGCCATTCGGCATCAGGGGTGAGATAAATAAGGGGTAGGGAAAATAAGGTGACACCGTATTTAACAGCCAGATTGAAAAGAAAAATCTGCCCTACAGTGCCCCACGGCTGAGTCAGAAAATGATCTTGCAAACCAGGTAAAGCGGCAAAAGCACCCAGAGTAAAAATCAGATTATCTATCGGGATACTGACGCTGTTACTCACCAATACCCTCGCCCATTGGTAGCTGGTGGTAATTCGGGTAACAAACCAATGGTATACTTCTGTATCTACCAGCTCACTAACCACCTCAGCGACAATGGAAGCGAGGACGATGCGCCACAAGGGACCAAGCACAGCGGTGAACGCTTCTTGATATTGGAACCCTTCGCCGGCCGGTACGCTGGCCGACCAGAGTAAATATAGGGCCATGAATAAATTTACACCCGCGGCCGCAACAATTAACACCTGCGTATTTTTTTTGCCCATCGTCTTATGAGCCAGATCACGCAGGGTAAAGGTGATGGGGTAGATAAACGTCCCCATATCTACAGACAACCCTAAGACCAGACCAATTTTAGTGCTGGCCACATCGGCAATCATTTGAGCAGCGATATAAGCGGCAATAACCAGAACAACGACACGGGGAATGGCCAAGGCCATCGGGTGGGCCAGCGGCTCCCGGCGGCCGGCCACAGTAGGGGAACTATTCATTTAACACTCCTTTGTTTTGATAAGGTGGGTTCTGCGACCACCACAGTTTTGATTGGCCGAAAACAGGAAACGAGATGGGTGAGGTCACACATCCCGTTTTTTATCAGTTCAAGCCCACCGGGTAGCTGTCACCGGTGTTGCAGAGGGGGTGAGTATAGCCCAAACTAGCGCAGTTAGAAAATCGAACGTGGCTAACGTAATACAGTTTCCGTCCAGGCATTGATCCATTTTTCTCGATTGGCTTCAATCGCGGCCGCATCTCCCCACACAGGTTCGTCAGGAATTTGGGCCCATCTGGTAAACAGGTCAGGCAAGACCGCCTGGTTGTTAGCCGGGAAGACGAACATATTGAGGGGGATATCTTCCTGGAAGACAGGGCTTAACATAAAGTCAATAAATTGTTGGGCCAGAATCTCATTTTTTGTTCCCTGCAAAATGCCTACAAACTCCACCTGCCGGAAACAGGTTCCTGGGGCGACCACGCTGGCCGTGGGGGCTTCAGCGGGCGGGGTTTCGGCAAAGTAAACTTCGGCAGGCGGGCTGCTGGCATAAGAGACCACCAGCGGCCGCGTCCCCCCACCCCCTACCGTAAACGCCCCATAATACGCCTCACTCCAGCCATTGGTGACTAAAACATCATTGGCCCTTAGTTCAGCCCAAAAGTCGAGGTAGCTGTATGGACCCGTCTCCCCGAACACATCCAGGGTGGCCAGCAAAAAAGCCAGACCAGGGCTAGAGGTTGCCGGATTCTGCACGACCAGCAGCCCCCGATACATGGGATCGGTCAATTCGCGCAGGGATTGGGGCACGGGCAAGTTGTTTTGGGCAAACCACGCTTTATCATAATTGAGGCACACATCGCCATAATCCACCGGGGTTAGCCGATAGCTGTTATCTAATTGCAGACTGATAGGGACATGAACCAACTCCGGCGATTGGTAGGGAATGAATAAATCGGCAGCCAGGGCGCGGCTCATAAAGCTGTTATCCACCCCAAAGAGCAGATCCGCCAGGGGATCCTCGCGGGTGAGGATGGCCTGATTTAGCATGGCCCCAGCATCCCCTGCAGGCAGTATCTCTATGGTAATGTTGTACTGGCTCTCAAACTGCTGCAAAGTTGTTTCGCTGATGGTAAAACTGTCATGGGTCATTAGACGCAAGGTCGTAGTCTGATTGCGGCCGCAGCCCACTAACAACAGCAGCATAACAAAATAGATCATCTTTTTCATAACCAACTCCTCAGTAAATCAAACTTCCAGTTCGATACGTTATTTGTGTCATCTGTGGTCAAAAAACCCTACTTTCGGTCTTTCGTCATTTAGCCGTCCGATGTACGGCTAACAAAATGCCTTCGGCTATTTGAATCTGGGCCAGGGGGGATGTGAGGATGTTACTGATCCCTCGTGCCGGGCCAAAGCGCAGCCAATCGTTGAGCAAAGCCCATTTCAGCCCGGTGGTATGGCGTACCAACACATCGCCGCCGAAGGGAATGAGGGAAAGAGTATCGCCCGGAGACCCTTGAATGGTGGCCTGCTCCTCAATGAGCCAGGCCCGCTGCTGCTGGTCTAGAAGTTGAATATCGCGGCCGCGCAGCATCGGGTGCGCCAGGAGCAGCAAATTAGCTACAGTCTGGTCCAGCCGCCCCCCAAAGGCGCCTAAAACCCGAATCGGGGCATCAGGATAGGTTGCGGCCGCGTAGAGCAGGGCCAACTCCAAATCAGTCTCATCCTTATCCTGCAAATGGGGCCAGATGGTGACCCCGGCTTGAGCCAACTCCGCCTGGGTAGCCGGGTCTAACGAATCGAGATCCCCAATGATGAGATGCGGCCGCACCCCGGCATTTAACAGGTGATATGTGCCCCCGTCAGCGGCAATCAAAGCTGTGGCCTGAGCCAGATGCGGCCGCAGCCATTCCCCCCCCTCCAGCTCCCCGTTAGCAAAAATCAGAACAGCCATAACAGCTCCTATTGCACTGTGTGGCCAAAGCCCCGACACTTTCCCTCAGTTCCCGCAAAACAAAAACGCCACCTGGTCAAAGGGTGGCGTTAAAAAATCAACTTCTCCATCCCTACGCCGGCATTATCCGGATCAGGTTCGCAGGTCGGTGGTGCCTAAAACCACCCTCTCAGCCGGGCTGCCCCGGCTCCCTGTGGCATATATTGGGTTGTGGCAGATGACAAGATTATAAACCTGCTCAGGCCAAGATTCAAACGATATTTAATTCCTTCCAGTGAGTCACACCATCTGATTCTCCACTAACCAACTTACCCAGCAGACTTACACCTGACAAAAAGAGAACCTGTGCCTGAGACTACCCTCCGTCACCAGACACACTTATTTATCTTGGTCTCATCATTCATTTCTTATAAGCGGGGGCGCGAAGGGGGCAATCAGGTGACATTGGGACTTTAGGTTGCTTGCTGTCAACGCTTTGTTATAATGTGCCAAGTTGTCTGGAGAGTTTGGGAAGAGAGTACAATTCTATGTCGTTAAATGGAACCATTGCTCCCTGGTTGGTAGGGGGTTTTGCCATCTTAGCTCTGACTATGCTGGCACAAACATTCAAAGCGTGGCGTGAAGCCAAACGCTCCCCCTATTTTTTCCTACGTGTCCAAGCCCAAAAACGTCTGCGGCAATATTCCACTTCTGCCCTGGTGCTTATTTTGCTCACCGCAGCTGTTGGTATTTATGGATGGGACGAAGCCCCAGACCAGACTCCCAGAGTAGCCCTCCTGGTGAATAACAAACCAGTGGCCGCAGCCCCCGCCGAGCAAAGCCGCAACAATGAGACCGAGCAAGTGCCGGTCATGCTTATTTTAGACCCCACCTCTTCACTGATAGACCGCTCAATTGTTTCATCCCCATCCCTTGATTTGATAACTGATACGACTGCCCTGGTTTTGCCCACTCAATATAATCGCGTAGAGCCAACTGCTGTTCTCCAGGAAAATACCAGCCTGGGGGTGTTATCGTTTTCTACAACTGTTACCCGTCAATACCAGCCAATTAACCCTAACCGTACCTTCAGTGAAGGCTCTTTTACTCTTTATGGCACTTTTGCTTATGAGGGGATGGTAGATGGGTTGGCCTGGTCTTGGGTATGGATGCGTGATGGTGTCGCCATTAATGGGGGTAATGAGTTGTGGAAATATGGCAGTGAAGGGCCAGGGTATGTATTTTTAAACCCAGAAGAAGGGTTTGCCGCCGGACAATACACACTGGGAATTTGGGTGAATGGCCGGTTGATGGCCGAGAGCCAATTCCAGGTTACCACAAGCGCGGCCGCGCAGCGGTAGGAAGCAACAGAGTGAACCATTAGCCGTTGATAGTAACCCGCCATGATGGCGGGTTTTTTATTTTGCTAGAAGTAACACGTGTAACGTTTGGAAGGTTTGACCCAAAAACTTGTCCATTGCCCAAACCTTGCGAAGGTTCGCCCCAATTTATTGAGAAGATACTGCTATCTCGATCATTCGCCATCCATCCTCATTAGCCATCTTTTCCCATATCGCCATATCTGCTCCACCTCATGCACCCGAAAGGCCAGGCACAACAGCAGGTAGGTCCCCCCACCAACCACTGTTCCTGCTAGAAGTTGGACAACGACCGGCGCGGCCGCCAGCGCATATTGCCCCAGCCCGGTCACGAGGGCCATCCCCCCTGTCGCTAATCCCATGCGCCACACCCCATCTAACCACGCGGCCGCGCCCATTCCCCCCATTTTGCGCCGCAGCCACCAGGCCAGGGCCACCATCTCTAGCCAGTTAGCCACACTGATACCCAGGGCCAGGCCGCCAAAATCAGGCCAGCCAAACCGGGGAAACAACGACCGACTTAACCAAAGGCTCAACAGCACCATCAACCCCATCTGTAGTCCCCCTGCCACCACCGGCGTCACCGTGTCCCCTAAGGCATAGAAAGCCCGCGACAACACCTCAATGGCCGCCAGAGCGGTCAATCCTAAAGCAAAGAACAACAACGCCGACGTCACCAGGGTTGTCGCCGCCTGATCAAACGCCCCTCGTTCAAACAAGAAGATGATGATAGGGCGGCTTAACACCATGAGCAGTACGGTAGCCGGTAAAGACAGAAAGAAAATAAGGCGCAAACTATCGGCCAAAATATGACGCATCTGGGGCAAAGCCGATTGGGCAGCCAGCGTGGCAAAGGTTGGAAAAGCGGCAATGGCCATCGCTTGCCCAATCATCCCCAGAGGCATATTGAGAATGAGCCAGGCGTAATTAAGGGCCGGAATAGCCCCAAAGATCATGGCCTGGGCCAGAAAGGGAATGAGAAGGTGGTTCAGTTGGCTAAAGGAAAGACCCAATACACGAGGTGCCATAAGCCGCAGCACCTGACGCACACCTGGATCGTACAAGGTCAGGACAGGCGTGTAGCGGGCATTTTGACGGCGCAAACCGGGAAGCTGCACCAGCAAATGGGCCAATGCCCCTAAAACAGTCCCTATCCCCATCCCCATCACATTGGGGGCCAGGAGCCAAACACCCAAAATAATGCCGACGTTATAGAGAATACCCGCCAGGGCAGGCAGCAGGAAATGCTGCCGGGCATTGAGAGCAGCCATAAAAACGCCGCTAATGCCAAAGATGATGGGAGTCAGGAGCATCACCCGCATCAGAGGCACAGTCATCTCCAAAAAACCAGGCTGGCCCACGACCAGATCACCAACATAAATAGTAAGAATGGGGCGGGCAAAGATGGCCGCCAGCCCGGCGATGAGGACCATGAGCAAGGTGATGAGGTTGATGACGGCGGCGAAAAGCTGCCAGGCACCTGTTTCATCCTCACGGGCGAAGTAGGCGGAGAAGGTGGGCAAAAAGGCTGAGGCTAAAGCCCCCCCAGCCATGATGAAGAATAGGGCATCAGGCAGGCGGCTGGCAATGGCAATAGCATTGGCTTCCAGGGTGTCGGCCCCAAAGTAGGCGGTGATGACCGCGGCCCGCACCAGGCCCAATAAACGGCTGATGATGGTAGCGGCGCCCATGAAACCAGCGGCCGCAAATAGTTGGGAACGTGCGGCCGCGTTCTGGTCGGGCAGTTCTGGCTTCATCGTTGGCATCAGAGAACATCCTGGGCGCGGCCGCGGGCCAACTGCGCTTGAATCTGTTGATGTTTTAACCGGGTAATGGGATAAAACCAGACAGCCACATAACTCGCCAGTAAAATCAGCATGGGGGCCAAACTCACAAAGAGGCGCAAAGCCAGCAGTACTCCATCCGTTTGTTCTGGGGGCACAGGGGCGCCAGCATATTCTGGCTTGACATAACCAGCCCAACCCAGGATCAAATTTGAGATAGCAATGCCTGTAGAAATGCCTAATTTCTGCAAAAAGACAAAAAAGCCATAAAAAATCCCTTCCCGCCGCTGCCCCGTTTCCAGCTCATCCAGATCCACCACATCAGGCAGCATACTCCAGGGAATGAGATAACAAACAGAGACACCAATGCTGGCAATGGGGGCAATAAAGTATAACCAACGCACCCCCCCCGCCGGAATAAAATAGATCAGGATGCTGGCCATGACCCAAAAGGCAGTACCTAAATAATAAACAGTCTGCTTGCCCAACCGCTCACTGAGGCGGGCCCAGATTAAGACAAAAACAAAGCTGCCTAATTGAAGCAAAAGCAGCAGCCATTGAAATTGATCTTCACCGCGGGCCCAATACTTAACATACAGAAACAGGTTGTTTTGCACAAATTGAATCGCCAGCCAGGAAAGCAGGTAAATAATGGTGACAAAGATAAAGGCCCGATTTTGCAACGTCAGCCGCAGCCCTTCTAACAAGCCGGGCCCCTCAGCCTGTGGGCTTTGAAAATGGGACTCTTTGGTGAAGATAAAGGTGATGATATTGGAGATAACAATCACCATTGCCCATATCCCAGCACTGAGGGCATAGCCGCGCACAATCGCTTCCCCCTGGTAACTACTAATGATAATGGTATGGACAAAGGCAGCCAGGGTTCCCCCTAAAATAGAGAAGCTGAACCGGTACGCATTGAGGCTGGTGCGCTCATCATAATCATCACTCAATTCAGGAGTCATGGCCGTGTAAGGAACATTAACAGCGGTATACGCCGTATCGAGCAAGAGAGCCACGACAAGGTAATACCAAAATTTCCCACCCACCCCGACATCTGGCACGAGCCAATGAAGAAAGTAAGCCAGTGCAAAAGGGACGGCTCCAAACAGCAGCCAGGGCCGCCGCCGCCCCCAACGGGTCTGGGTGCGGTCGGTGAGAATGCCAATGAGAGGGTCGTTGATGGCATCCCAGATTTTGACGATAAGGAAGATCGCGGCCGCATACGTCGGGGGAATACCAGCTACTTCAAGTAAAAAAGCATTGAGGAAAAACCCATTGATAGCCGCTACAATGGCCGGGCCTAAATCACCTATGCCAAATGCCAGCTTGGTGACTTTGCTTAGGGAAGCAGAGGGCGAGTGGTGCTGATGAGTTGACATAAAAAATAGGTGTTTCCTGTGAAAATAGCCGATGATAAAAGAAACACGGATAGGGAATAAAAACAAACTGCGATTAGATTTTCATCCTTGCAGATGAACCCCCATTCAGGATCCGTCAAGATTTGTACCCGGATAGTGAGCTTGTCGAACTATCTGTACCAAACAGGGCCATCTGTGGGTCAAACAAATTCCCGGCACGGGGAATTGTACGCTACAATAAGAAGCATCCGCAAAGTTTAGGTGTGATGATGACCATGCAGGAAAAGTTGGTATCACCCGGCACGTTATATCTGGTCGCTACCCCCATTGGCAATCTGGGAGATATGAGCTTACGCGCTCTGGAGACGCTGCGCCAGGTAGATGTGGTAGCCAGTGAAGATACGCGCAAAACGGGGTTTCTGCTCAAACATTTTGCCATCAAGAAGCCACAAATCGCCTTCCATGAGCATAATGAGAATAAGGTGGGGGGGCATTTAATCAATTTGCTGCTGGGGGGGCAGTCAGTAGCGGTGGTGAGCAATGCGGGGACACCGGGGATCTCTGATCCTGGGTATACATTGGTGCATCGGGCGATTGAAGCGGATGTGCCGGTGACGATGATACCGGGCGCGGCCGCGCTGGTTATGGCTCTCGTCTTGTCTGGCCTACCCGCCCACGCCTTCACCTTTCGTGGCTTCCCCCCGCGCAAAAGTGGTAAACGGCAGCGGTGGCTGGCCGTGGACCAACATTCCCCCCACACGCTTATTTTCTATGAAACTCCCCACCGGCTAAAGGAATTTTTAGCCGATGCCCTGGCCATATATGGCGACCGGCCGGCCGCCCTCTGTAATGAGCTGACTAAACTGTATGAAGGGATAGTTCGCGGCCGCGTCTCCGAGCTGATCACCCATTTAGAAACCCAAACACCACAGGGGGAGTATGTCGTCGTCATTGCTGGCAAATTAACCTGATAGATTGGCTGCCCCTATGACTCCACCTCCATACCTTCAGCCAAAATTTGCTTTTTATCCGCAGATTCGCATAGATTTTTCCCAGGTCAATTTCTAAAATCTACCTTAATCTGCGGATAAGCCTTCGGCAAACTTGAATCTATTCAGTCTCCAACAAACCCTTTGGCAGGTTCAGGGCAGGCCCTATGGCAGCTCTCTTACCACTCCGCTCTTAAGCCGCTTCCTCACCGCCAATCCATATCGTTGGCCCAACTGGCTCCCCCGCTGCTTGAGGGTCTATTCTTCCAGGGTAGATGTGTCCCCCACATCCTGACCCAGAACTTGGGCGCGGAGTACCCGACGCATGATTTTGCCGGAGCGAGTTTTGGGCAGGCTGGTGACAAAATCTACGGTGGACGGTTTGGCGATTGGCCCCATCTCATGCCCCACATGGTCGCGCAGCTCGTGTGAAAGTTTGTCGCTGGGTTCGTACCCCTGGCGCAGGATGACAAACCCTTTGATAATGTTGCCTCTGAGTTCGTCGGGAATGCCGATTGCGGCCGCTTCCGCCACGGCTGGATGACTGACCAACGCACTCTCTATTTCCGCCGTGCCCAACCGGTACCCGGACACTTTGATTACATCATCAATCCGGCCAATAATCCAGATATATCCATCCTCATCTTTGCGGGCACTATCTCCTGGGAGATACCATCCTTGCTCACTGTAGCGGCTCCAATATTGCTGCACATATCGGTCTGGGTCGCCCAAAATGGTGCGGAGCATGGAGGGCCAGGGGTTTTTAATCACCAGGAAACCCTCTTCGTTCGCCTTGACTGAGTTGCCATCTTCATCCACCACATCCACCTCCACCCCAGGGAAGGGGCGGGTGCCAGAGCCGGGTTTGAGGGGAACACACGGCATGGGGGTAATCATAAAAGCCCCGGTTTCTGTTTGCCACCAGGTGTCCATGATGGGGCACCGCTCTTTGCCGATGACCCGATAATACCATTTCCACGCTTCCGGGTTGATCGGCTCCCCGACGGAGCCAAGCAAACGCAGGCTGGAGAGATCATGTTTTTCCGGCCATGCTTCCCCAAAACGCATGAGGCCGCGAATGGCGGTGGGGGCGGTGTAGAGAATGGTGACGCGATATTTGGCGATAAGCTGCCACCACCGGTCAGGGTAAGGATGGGTGGGTGCGCCTTCGTACATGAAGCTGGTAGCCCCCAGGAGCAGAGGGGCATAGACGATGTAGCTGTGGCCGGTGATCCAACCAGGATCGGCGGCACACCACCAGACATCTTCTGGTTTGATATCGAACACCCATTTGAGGGTGGTCGCGGTGCCGACCATGTAGCCCCCATGGGTATGTAAAATCGCTTTGGGTCTGCCGGTAGTGCCAGAGGTGTAAAGGATGAAGAGAGGGTCTTCAGCATCCATAACTTCGGTGGAAGCATTGGGGTTGGCAATGTCCAGGGCCATTAAATCGTGGTACCAATGGTCACGACCGTGTTCCATGTGAACATCCTGACCAGTTCGTTTAACCACGATGACGTTTTCGACGACGGGGGAGCGGTTTACCGCCTCATCAGTAATGTTTTTGAGGGGGACGATTTCGCCGCGCAGCCAGGCCCCATCACAGGTGATGACCAGGCGTGATTGGCTGTCTTCGATGCGGCCGTGTAGGGCTTCGGTAGAAAACCCACCATAGACGACGGAGTGCATGGCCCCCACTTTGGCGCAGGCGAGCATGGCGATCATCAGTTCAGGGATGCGTCCCATGTAAATGGTGACCCGATCCCCTTTTTTAACCCCCATGGAGCGCAGGATGCTGGCAAATTTGCTGACTTCGTAATGAAGTTGTTGGTAGGTGTAGGTGCGGGTATCGCCGGCTTCTCCCTCGAAGATAAGGGCGGCTTTGTTGCGGGTGGCGGTACGCTGGTGACGGTCCAGAGCGTTGTGAACAATATTAACTTTAGCCCCCGTGAACCATTTGTAAAAAGGGGCGTTGCTCTCATCGAGAACCGTTTCCCATGGTTTGAACCATTCAAAGTTCGCGGCCGCGATCTTGCCCCAAAACGCCGCTAAATCAGCCTGGGCCTCTGCATACACAGCCTCATAATTCTTGATGTGGGCCTGAGTGATGACCTCTGGGGTCGGGTAATAAACTTCGCCTACCATCTGTTGTTTCTCAGCCATAGGTTGCTCCTTTGTGAAGGGATGAAGGATGAAGGATGAATTATGATAGAGGGTGACGTTTGATTGGATGTTTTTTATCTGACCTTAAGTATAATAGTCTTGTCTCTCATCAGCCAATCAAGCGATAGTAGTTACGATTATTGGCTTTGCTGGTCAAATATATCTACAAATCAAGGAGGAAAACAATATGGATCGTTTGATCGCTTTAGCTTCAATCCCATTTCAGAATGAAGAAGGGGCAACTGTTGCCCTGATTGGTTCATTGGCCTATTTATGTTGTATGTTGATTTTTGTTGCCTTGCTAATTGCCGCGCAGTGGAAGATTTTTGTCAAAGCGGGCAAACCCGGATGGGCGGCAATTGTGCCGATTTATAACATCGTGATTTTGTTGGAACTGGTCGGCCGGCCACTCTGGTTCATAATTTTATTCTTCATCCCGCTGCTCAATGTTGTGGCGGCTATCTTGTTGGCTATAGACCTGGCCCTCTCCTTTGGCAAGGATATGGTGTACGCCATTCTTATTATCCTTTTCAGCCCTATTATGCTGTTGGTATTAGGTTTTGGCAGTGCCGAATATGTCGGTCCTGGTGCAGCCAAGAACCCCATCTTCCCCGCCAACTAATGCCGGTGGGTGGCTAATCTGGTATAAACAGCCTACCCGTCTGCGGCGGGTGGGCTGTTTTTGGTTTGGGAGAGTGGAGATGCGGGAACAAGGGGACGCGGAGACTACTTACTCGCAAACTCGCCTACTCGCACACTGCTTATGAACACAAAACAGGTTGTCATCATTGGTGGGGGGTTTGGGGGGCTGTATGCGGCCAAGGCCATGGGGCGGCTGCCGCTGCATCTGACGTTGGTAGATAAACGGAATTTCCACCTGTTCCAACCACTCCTGTACCAGGTCGCCACTGGGGGGTTGTCCCCAGGGGATATTGCTTCGCCGCTGCGGGGGGTGGTGGGCCGGCAGAAAAACACCTGGGTAGTGCAAGGGGAAGTGGTGGATATTGACCCACAAAGCCGCCAGGTGATTTTGATGGATGGGGTGCTGCCGTATGATGTGCTGGTGGTGGCGACGGGGGTGCGCCACAGCTATTTTGGCCGAGATGAATGGGAGCGCAGCGCACCCGGCTTAAAAACGATTGAGGACGCTCTGGAGATTCGGCGGCGGGTGTTTACGGCGTTTGAGCGAGCGGAGCGGGAACCAGATCCAGTCCGACGGCAAATGTGGCAGACGTTTGTCCTGGTAGGGGCCGGGCCAACAGGGGTGGAGTTGGCCGGGGCGTTAGGGGAGTTGGCTAACCGTACTTTGCGCCATGATTTTAAGCAGATTGACCCGACGCAGACACGGATTTTGCTGTTGGAAGGGGGGGAGCGGGTTTTGCCTGGTTACCCTGCAGCTCTATCCCACAAAGCGGCCGCAGCCGTCACTCGTTTAGGTGTTACCGTCCGTACCCATACCCTTGTCACCCAGATTGGCGAGCATACGGTCACGTTGCAGCAGGGAGATAAGGTGGAACATCTGGAAGTGGGTACCATTTTGTGGGCGGCCGGGGTGCAGGCATCCCCATTGGGCCGGGTGTTGGCAGAAAAAACAGGGGTTGAGCTAGATCGCAGCGGCCGCGTCAAAGTCAACCCCGATCTCACTCTCCCTGACTACCCAGAAATTTTTGTTATTGGCGACCTGGCCCATTTTGCTCATCAAACCGGCCAACCACTGCCTGGGGTAGCTCAGGTGGCTATGCAGATGGGGTATTATGTGGCCCAACGGTTAAAAAAGGGAGAAGCAGCCGGGTTGCGGCCGCCGTTCCGCTACAAAGATAAAGGTAATCTGGCCGTCATTGGTCGCAATGCGGCTGTGGCTGATTTAGGCTGGCTCCGCTTTAGCGGCTACCTGGCCTGGCTCATCTGGGTTTTTATCCACATTGCCTACCTGATTGAGTTTGATAACAAAGTGAAAGTGCTGTTTGAATGGTTCCAAGATTACCTGTTCCGCAAACGTGGGGCACGGTTGATCACGGATGAATGAGTTGCGGAGTGGCAGAGTGGCAGAGTGGCAGAGTGGCAGGGGTGCAGGGTTGCAGAGTGGCAGAGTGGCAGAGTGGCAGAGTGGCAGGGGTGCAGAGTTGCAGAGTTACAGGTAACGATTTTACCTTGCCCCTTTGCCACCTTGCCCCTCTTTCCCTTTTTCCAGAGGTGAATTATGTTCGATTTACATCGTCTTGAACCAGGAAAGGTTGTTAAATTAGCGGATGTGCCGGCCGATGGCAAGCAGTTTTATGAAGGAGGGAAAGCGGCCGCGCAGCAAGAGTTAGATCAGCTGCGGGATGAACTGGCAGAGCTGCAACACCGCCTTTATAGTGAAGGCAAGCGAAAACTGCTGGTTGTTTTCCAGGCCATGGATGCCGGGGGGAAGGATGGCACCATTCGCACCGTTTTCCAGGGGGTGAATCCACAGGGAGTGGTTGTGACCTCATTTAAGGCCCCAACCAAAGAAGAGTTAGATCGGGATTTTCTCTGGCACATTCATAAAGCGGTTCCGGGAAAAGGGATGATTGGGGTGTTTAACCGTTCCCATTATGAGGATGTGTTGATTGTGCGGGTGGATAATTTGGTGCCAGAAGTGGTGTGGCGGCCGCGTTACACCTTCATCAACCAGTTTGAGCGGTTACTCCACGACAGCGGCACCGTCATCCGCAAATTTTATCTGCACATCACCCCAGACGAGCAGAAAAAACGGTTCCAGGAACGGCTGGATGATCCAAGTAAAAACTGGAAATTTTCTCATGAGGATTTAGAAAAACGGAAACAGTGGGCTGATTATATGGTGGCTTATGAGGAGATGTTGACCCAATGCTCTACTGAATATGCTCCCTGGTATATTATCCCTGCCAACCAAAATTGGTACCGCAACCTGGCCGTAGCCCGCATTCTGGTTCACACCCTGCGCGAGATGAACCCACAATATCCAGCGGCCGCGGATTTAACAGGGGTAGTGATCGAGTAAGCGGGTTTGCGAGTGGGTGAGTGTGCAGTAATCAGTGAGCAGTTTCCAGTCTCTCAGTCTCTCAATCTCCCCCTCTCCCCTCTCTTTCTAACCCGTTGGCGGGCGTACTCTTTTTCCAAAAAGGTGATGATGGCGGTGGCGACATCGGTCTGGGTAACGGTTTCGATCCCTTCGAGACCGGGAGAAGCATTGACCTCTAAGACCAGGGGGCCGCGCCGGGAATGGATTAAATCTACACCAGCAACATCTAGTTGGTGCGCGGCCGCGACCTGGAGCGCGAGTTGGCTGGTTTCCCGGCTGAGGGTGATGGGATGAGCTGTCCCCCCCTGGTGTAAATTAGAGCGAAAATTACCGGCAGCCGCCTGCCTTTCCATTGCCGCCACACATCGTTTACCCACCACAATGATCCGGGTGTCTCGCCCCTCAGCTTCGGGCAAATATTCCTGTACCAGCACCGCCTCTTTGCCCTGATGCAGCTTCTCAAACGCGGCCGCGGCCGACGCAAACTCCCGCACCAATAATACCCCGTGCCCCTGCGTCCCCCGTACCGCCTTCATCACCACCGGCAATCCCCCCACCGCTTGAATGGCATACCATAAACTCACCAAACTGGAGACAGCCATTGTTTTAGGGGTGGGCAGGCCAGCCTGGCGCATCATTTGCAAGCTGTGCAGCTTATCCCGCGATTGGGCAATCGCCTGGGAACTGGCTGTCGTGACCACCCCCTGCGTCTCAAACTGACGTACCACCGCCAACCCATAATAGGTCACTGAGTTACCAATTCTGGGGATAATGGCGTCAAAATGGGGCAGTTTTTGCCGTGAAATCGTCGTCAGGTGAGGTACATCTGGGTTTAGCTCCACCGCCACATTCAGCGTATCCACCAACTGCACCTGATGCAGCCGATCACGGGCCGCCTGAGCCAGGCGGCGGGTACTGTAAAGGGTAGGGTTGCGGGAGAGGATGCCGATATACATGGTGAGGCGTGAACTGTACGGATTCTATGATCAGTGGGCAGGTGGGGCAATATGAAATCGGGGATGGTTTAAACATTAACCGCCGTCAGCCGTCGGCAGTCAGCGGCCAAATTGTAAAGATCGCTTGAACCATGCAGAATCTGTTAGAATAGACGGGTATTCCAAACATCCGCATTTCCTTCTTATCCGTATTTTCCCAGAAGAGGTTAACCCCATGAGCAGCTACGATGCCGATCCTACCAGCTTTGATCCCTTTGCCGAAATTACCGCCGCCAACCCATACCGGCCGGCCGATATGACGTATAACGATTACCTGAAAGTGCCGGAACTACTGCAATTGCAAGCGTTGAAATCCCAGCCCCCTCACCATGATGAGATGCTGTTCATCGTCATTCATCAGGCGTATGAACTGTGGTTTAAGCTGATTCTCCATGAAGTAGAGAAGGCTCTGGGGCTGATGCAGCGGCGGCAGATTTTGCCCGCCCGCCATTTTTTGCACCGGGTAGGGGAGATTATGAAGCTGTTGGTGCAGCAAATTCATATCTTAGAAACAATGACCCCAGCCGATTTTCTCCAATTTCGGGATCGGTTGGAGCCAGCCAGCGGCTTTCAATCGGTGCAGTTCCGGGAAGTGGAGTTTGCTATGGGGTTGAAGGATGAGCGGTATTTGCGGATGTTTAATAACCGGCCTGATTTGCGGGCGGTGCTGGAGCGACGGCTCAATGAGCCAGATTTGCGCTCGGCTTATTATGAGCTGCTGCGCCAGGAAGGGTTTGACCTGCCCGATGATGTGACCATTGCCGGGTTAGCCGAGAATCCGGCCGCGGCCGCGCAGCTTCTGGCTGCCCTCAAAATCATTTACCAAAACCCAATCCAACATTTACCCCTTTATGTATTAAGTGAGTCTCTGGTAGATTTAGATGAACAGTTAAACCTTTGGCGGTATCATCATGTACGAGTGGTGGAGCGGATTATCGGCCACAAAATGGGCACTGGTGGCTCTACAGGCATCGGCTATTTACAAAAGACAACGGTAAAGCGGTGCTTCCCTTATTTATGGCAAGTGCGCTCTGAGTTGACCAAAGGGGCACTGACAGAGGTCTTTTAAGATGAAACAACGAATATCATTTTGGTTGATCGGTTTGCTGGTGTGGGGAGGGCTGGTGGGCTGTGGTTCGGCCCAGGAGTCACCAGTTGTTATAGGGGAGAACAATGCAGCCATGAACGCGGCCGCGACCATTCCCACCCCTACAGCCACCGCCGAGAACAGTGACATTGAAGGGTTGGTTATCATCCCTGAACCTTCCCGCGACCATGACCCGGATTACCGGTATCCCTTTATGGACCTGCCCCCGGCGGGCGGCGTCCACCATCCGGTATGGGTGAACTGTGGGGTGTACAGCGAATTTGTGCCGGTGGAGTTAGCCATTCACTCTCTGGAGCATGGGGCAGTGTGGATTACCTATCAGCCAGAATTGGACGCGGCCGCGATCACTACCTTACAAAACTTGACGCGGGGGCAAACCCATATTTTACTCAACCCGTACCCTGGGCAGCGCAGCCCTATCGTCTTGACTGCCTGGGCACGGCAGCTAGAACTGGAGTTGGCCGATGATCCCCGCATTGGTCAATTTATTGCCGCCTTCCTGCACGGTCGCCAATCCCCAGAGCCAGGCGTCACCTGTGCCGATGGGGTAGGCAATCCGCTGGTCCTGCCTTAAAAACTGGAGTCTGGCGTTTTTTGAGCTGACCACTGGTTATTACCAGTGCTGAAATTAATTTTCACCAGGGACCAGTTAAAAAGATACAGCCACGAATTTCAGACAATAACATGAATGAAAAGAAAATTTGTGTCTATTGTGAAATTCGTGGTTGGCCCTTGTTGCCCCAGTTAAGCAGACAAACTTATTGTGGCGGGTGAATCGTCAGGCGGCGGAATGATTCGGCATAGGCGAAGCCAACCTGTTTGCCCGATTCTTTGGCCCAATTTTGTACCATCTCAGTGGGATCCCAATCACCAAACTGGCTGCTGTGTTGGCGTAAGGCATCAATTTTTGTGCCGATGGTGTCGCTGATGTCTATGTACAAATCAGCATCTTCGGCGAAGGTGAGGTAAACGTAGTTGACTTTGTGGGGCATGATCCCTTCGGTCTGGAACTCAGGATAGAGCAGCCCCATCTCGCTGGCGGGGAAAACAGCTTCGATAGCGGCGATAGCGGCCGCACGGTGATCCGGGTGGTTGATGTAAAAATCACCCATAAACAGGGCACGGGGATCACCGCAAACGACGGCGTTGGGTTGGTATTGGCGGATTAGCTTAACCAGTTGGCGGCGCAGTTCCAGGGTAGGTTCCAGCAGGCCATCGTGGTACCCCAGGTAAACAACTCGCTCTACACCACTGATTTTCGCGGCCGCGTCCTGTTCCTGCCGTCGTGTTTGGGCTAACTTCTCCCGGTCAAACTCCGCATCATGGGAGCCAACATTGCCATCGGTGATCAAGACATAGGTAACTTCACTACCCACTTTGGCCCATTTAGCGGCCGTACCCGCCACCCCAAACTCAATATCGTCCGGGTGGGCAAAAATAAACATTGCTCGTTGAGGTGTGTATTCGTTCATAATTAAAAGTAGATGATAAAACCCCTCACCCTAACCCTCTCCCCTGGGAGAGGGAACTCCCCCCTCTCCCGTGTCGGGAGAGGGGCCGGGGGTGAGGGCGTTACTGGTGCGCGGCCGCTGGGGGTTCTGGCTCGTGAATGGTCATGCGCCGGTATACCTCAGCATAAGCAAACCCCACTTTTTTACCTAAATCCCCATTCCAGCCCCGTATCCGCTCTTCGGGGTCCCACTCTTCTAACTGGCTCTTGTGTTGGCGCAGGGCCTGGAGCTTCACATCAATCGTCTCGCTAATGTCCACATAATAATTAGCCCCTTCGATACTGCTGATGTAAACGTAATTGACCTTGTGCGGCTCAATGCCTTCGGCTAACAAATCAGGATAGAGCAGGCGCATCTCGCTGGCGGGGAATACGGCGTCAATGGCCGATTTCGCGGCCGCGCGGTGGTCTGGATGATTAATTCGGTCGCCCCGGAAATACATAGCTGGATCGCCACAAACAACGGCGTTCGGTTTATAGGTGCGGATTAGCTTCACCAGCTCCTTGCGTAAAGCCAGGGTCGGTTCCAACAAACCATCAGGGTAGCCTAAAAAGAGACAACGAGCGGCCCCGGCGACTTGGGCGGCCGCGCTCTGTTCTGCTCGTCGGATCTCTGCCAACTTCTCCTGGGTCAATGAGGGATCATGACTGCCCACATTGCCATCCGTCAGAACAACATAGGTTACTTCAGAGCCATTTTTGGCCCATTTAGCCGCCGTACCGGCCACACCAAACTCAATGTCATCCGGGTGGGCATAAATAAACATCGCCCGCGCCGGCGTATACTGTTGGGTCATGCAAACCTCCGTGAGAGAAAAAATAAATCTTAGTCCTGACTGGCAATTATAGCGGTACAGACGCAGCCACAAACACAAACATTACGTAAGAAGGTGAAGAAAACTGATAATGGCTCAGGCACACCAGGCAGAGCAATTTTGGATTCATCTGGAATACCAATTTACCAGAGACCCCCCCATTTTTGACCAGAACAGTTACGTCGTAAACCTGCTATACTTCCACCAATAACCTATACTCAACTATCTTTATCCCCTTCTCCAAGAGAATTATGAGCAACTGGTATCAACTTGACCCCGAAGAAGTTTTACGAAAATTACAGAGCAGTGCCGAAACTGGTCTTACTGAAGCAGAGGCTCAACAGCGTCTGCGTGAATATGGCCCCAATGAACTGATCGAAAAAGAGGCTAAAAGCCCCTGGCGTATCTTGTTTGAGCAGATGGCTGAGCCGATGGTACTGATTTTGATCGCGGCCGCGCTCATCTCCATCATTCTCAAAGAGTACATAGATGCTGTCGTCATCATCCTCATCGTCATTATTAACGCGGCCATTGGCGTTTCCCAAGAATACCGGGCGGAAAAAGCGATTGCTGCCCTCAAAAAACTAGCCCTGCCGACCGTCAAAGTCCGGCGAGACGGTCATCCTATGACCGTCTCCTCCCGTGACCTCGTGCCTGGTGATATTGTGCGCCTGGAAGCGGGCGACTTTGCCCCGGCTGATGGGCGCCTTATCGAAAGTGCCAATTTACGTATCGAAGAAGCCTCGCTGACGGGGGAATCTGAACCCGTAGAAAAGAAAGTCGTTACCTTACAGGGTAACGACCTGGCTCTGGGCGATAGAATTAACATGATACACATGGGTACCGTTGTCACCTATGGCCGAGGAACTGCGGTTATTACCGAAACAGGAATGAACACCCAACTAGGCCATATAGCCAACCTGCTCCAGGGTGTGGGACGTGATCCTACCCCACTGCAAACACGGCTGGCTCAGTTGACGAAAACCCTGGCCATCATCTCCCTGGTCATTATCGCCCTGGTCATTGCTCTTGGGGTGTGGCGTTCTGCTGGTGCCATAGGGTGGGGCGAATTAGTTTTGACCGGCATTAGCCTGGCTGTAGCCGCCGTGCCTGAAGGGCTGCCGGCTGTTGTCACTATTACTTTAGCTTTAGGGGCACAGCGCATGTTAAAACGACATGCCCTCATTCGTAAATTGCCCGCTGTCGAAACATTAGGTTCAGTAACGGTCATCTGTTCGGATAAAACGGGCACCCTGACAGAAAACCGCATGACGGTCACAGTGCTGGACGTAGCTAATGAGAAACAAAGCATTAAAAACCTCGTGGCCAGCCGTCTACCGGTCGTTCATGCCGAGGTGGACCCTTCTTTACCCCCACCCACGCGGACCTTGGGATTGTTGGTGAAAGCGATGGTTTTAGCTAATGACACAGAGTTGGAAATTGAAGAGGGAACAAACCAGATTCGGGCGGTGGGGGACCCGACTGAGGCGGCGTTGGTGGTCGCGGCCGCGCAGTTGGGTCTTAACAAAACCAATCTGGAAAAGCGCTGGCCCCGGGTAGCCGAACTCCCGTTCACTTCCACCCGTAAACGAATGACCACGATCCATAAAACGGCCATTGAACCTGGGCAAAGCGATTCCCCCTGGCATGATGCCCCCTATGTGGCTTTCTGCAAGGGGGCCGTAGATGGCCTTTTAGAGATTTGTGAGACGGTGTGGTATGGAGATAATGAAAAACCTTTAGATAATGAGCTGCGCGGCCGCATCCTGGAAAGCAATCAAACCCTGGCAGCCGAGGGGCAGCGCATCCTGGGCGTTGCCTTTCGTCCGTTTACTACTCTCCCTGACACAACCAACGAGGCCGAAATAGAAAAGCACCTCACCTTCATTGGCTTGATCGGTATGCTTGATCCAGCCCGGCCCGAAGTCAAATCATCAGTAGCTACCGCCAAAGAAGCGGGCATTCGTCCGATCATGATCACTGGTGATCATCCGCTCACGGCCCAATACATCGCTCAAGAGCTGCAAATCATACGTCACGATGAGGACAAAAACCTCACCGGGCAGGACCTGGCCCAAATATCCGTAGAGGAATTAGAAAAAATCGTTGAAGGAGTTTCAGTTTATGCACGAGTTTCTCCAGAGCATAAACTGAATATTGTTCAGGCCCTACAGGCCAAAGGGCACATTGTGGCCATGACTGGTGATGGTGTCAACGACGCCCCAGCCCTCAGGAAAGCGGATATTGGCGTAGCTATGGGCATCACCGGTACCGATGTCTCTAAAGAAGCGGCCGACATGATTTTGTTAGATGATAACTTTGCCACCATCGTAGCCGCCATCGAGGAAGGACGAGTCATTTACGATAACATCCGCAAATTCATCAGATATACCCTTTCGAGCAACTTTGGTGAGCTATTTGTGATGTTTATTGGCCCCCTTCTGGGAATGCCCTTGCCGCTGCTGCCCTTGCAAATCTTATGGATTAACCTGGTGACTGACGGTGTGCCAGGGTTGGCTCTGGCGATAGAACCAGGCGAACGCAACATTATGAAGCGTAAACCATTTCATCCCCAAGAAAATATTTTGGCGCGGGGCTTAGGCAGTATGATATTGTGGGTAGGGGGGTTAATGGGGTTTATCTCTCTGCTGGCCGGGTACTTTTACTGGCGTACAAACCCCACCGATGCTTTCTCTCAGGCAACCGTCTGGCAAACCATGATTTTTACGACTTTAACCCTGGCTCAAATGGGCAATGCTCTGGCTATCCGCTCCGATTATGATTCCCTGTTTACCATTGGCATTTTCTCTAACCGCCCGATGGTTGGCGCAGTTGGGCTAACCTTTGTTTTGCAATTAGCCCTGATCTATGTACCTTTTTTACAAAATGTGTTTAATACCGTCGCGTTGACAGGTGGACAATTGGCCCTTTGTTTGGGTTTAAGTGCAACTGTTTTTGTGGCCATAGAAATCCAAAAATGGATCAAGCGACGTACTTTTTGAAAACAACAATTTCGTTATTTTTATGGGGGCTTGTCAGAAAGGGGTCTGGCAGAATCAGCGGCCGCGCAGCCGCGTACCAGGAGCGGAGATAAATTTCTGCGTGGCGACCAACGCCCCATCCGGGTTGTAGGCAATGCCAATGCCAATATGCGTCCAGACAGGGTTGAGCAAATTGCCTCGGTGGTTGGTCAGGCTGCGGGGCTGGTTCATAAAAGCGTTGTGAATATCATGTACCCCTTGCTGGCTGTGGCTGGCTTCCCCATACACAATACCGATATTCTCCCCACAAGCCACATAGCCAATTCCCTGCCGCTCAATCCGTTGGGCTGAACTGTACCCATCGGGGGTGATGTGGGAGACATATTGGCGGCGCAGCATATCTGCCGAATGCCCTCTGGCAACCGCAGCTAATCCTTCATGCCAATGGAGTTTGGTTGTGCCTAACCAGCCGGGTAAATTTTGGCTGCGGGCTTCATTAACCAGGGCAAACATTAACTGTTCCAGAGCCACAATTAGCTCAGTGGGGTGGAAATCAGGTTCCAGGGATTTTAGATCATCCAGGGTGATGGTCAGGATAGCGGAGGCGGGGCGGGCAGGCGGGGTGACGTGGGCGATGTCATCCCCGGTGATGACCAGTTTGTCGTTGATAGCCAGGACGCCAGGGGTCTGCGGCCGCGACCGTGCCAGGCTCGTGGCCCTTTCTAAATCCTCTTCCGTTAGCTGCAACCAATCCTGCATAGGGTAATTATGAGGGATGAAAGATGAATGATGAAGGGATGTCCCACTTCCTAATTCATCCTTCCTAATTCATCTTTTTATTCAGTGAGTCGGCGGTAGAACGGTAAAGCAAACTCCGTGCGGTCGGCGTTCAGGGTGAGCGATTTCCGTTCGATTTCACTGCCGTGTTCGCGGGGCCAGGTCACATCCACGTCATAGGTGAGACCGCTAGTAAGGCGCACTGGCAGTTCACAAAGAAATTGCCCCTGCCGATCTGTCGTGCCGGCCACATAGCTGCGGATGGTGTCGCTTGTAACCCGCACTTGCAGCCCATACAACCCCGGCCCATCCGGGTATTCCTGCACCAGAACCCGGAGCTTGGTCGTCTTCATCGGCTCATTGCGGAACATCTGGCGGAAGGCGACGGTGAGGCCCGGCTTTGGCTCAACAGCGGAGTTGGGCATGATGACCGCCGAAGGGGGCAGGGGGCTGGGCGGCCGCGTCCGTTCCACCTGCTCCCGACTAATCGTAATCTGGGGCATACGGGTAGGCGGGTTTGGGGTCGGCTCTACCTCTTCATCGGTAATGACCAGGGGAGTGCCGCGTTGAACGGCCGGCCCTGGAGCTGGCTCATCGGGGGCAACATGCAGCGTTTCCCGAGCCATTTCTGGGTAACGTACTGGCACAGGGGAGCGGAAATACGGGGGTACCGGAGCGATGCTCTCCTGGGAGGGAGGCATATTGTCCAATGAAGGCGTTACCCCCCTTCCCGATTGGTAGCCTAACTTTTGGCTTAACTTATCCCTCTCCGTAGCCCCACGCTGTACCTGCTGGCGCACCAACCCCATGGCCCGGCTGAGAATTTGCCCGGCGGGGCTGTCTGGCAGCGGGGGGGAAGAGGGGTCTAGCTGATCCAGAAAATAGCCCCGTTTCCAGGCGAAGGCGGCTATGGTTAGCGCGTGCCATTCAATGGGGATGGGGGTCGCGGCCGCACTGCTGGCAACCACCAATGCCTCTACTTCTTTCTCGGCGGCCAACTCCGCCCCGGCCAGTAAATCATACAGGGCCAGCCGCAAGAGCGGTGGGTTTTCTACCAACCGCTCAAAGCTGTGCCAGGTCGGTTCATCAAGCACCTGGGCGGCATTAAGCACTGCCCTGGCCCGGGATTCAGTAAAGCGGGCTTCGCTTTCTGGCGGGTTAAGTTCGGCCAGGAGCCAGGCAAGCAGGCGGCTGGCAAAGGTGGTAATCTGGGCCGGGGTTTCTAATGATTGAATCAGGTTGGCAGCTTGTGGTTGCATTGGCAACTCCAGAGACATGATACATAAGATGTATTGGCGACATCTACACACTAATAAATAAGGGCGGGGGCGGCCGCGATGCCATTCATTACGTACCCTACCACCCAAAGTCGCAAATTGACAGCCACTTATCACAAAACTATACTTCAATAATGAATATGTATCCCTGTTAAGTCAGGCTAAATCTGATTCATCCCGCCTTCACCTTGTCTATGATGAAGAACGGGATCGCTACATGGTATCAACGATTGGTTGGGAAGGAAAACGGCGCATCCGCTTAAGCCAAAAAGGCGATCCCAACCAGGATCGCCTTTTTATTAGGACTCGATTTTGTTACTGCTCAGGCCAGAGCATACTCCGGCTAAAAGCTGTTTTTATAATGGCAAACTTGTCTCCAGTTTGTGTAGACCATCCCATACCCGCATCAGCTCTTCCAGATCAGAGATAGATTCCAGGTCGGCTTCCATGGCTTTACGCAGTTCGGGCCGGTGGATGTTGCGGTCGTGTTGGCGCAGCATCGGTTTAACGATGTGGTTGTTGAAATCTCGCTCCGCTTTGGTGGCTTCAAGCCAGAAGAGGCGGCGCAAACGGGGCAGCAGATCGTCGTCGCTGAACAGATCGTTGAGGATTTCGCTAAACACTTTGTTGGTTTTAACGGCGATGCTGTCTAATTTTTCAGCATAGCTGGCTTCGGCATCCTGGTAGATCGGGGTGGTGGGCGCGGCCGCGTCGCCAGGGAAGCTGATGGCAAATTCGTTGTCAGATGGGGCCGATTGGTCGAGAATGTTAATGGTAAACTCGTCCTCAATGGGAGCGGGGGCTGCGGCCGCGTTCCGGGCGCGTTCTTGTCCGGCACTATCTACAATCGCCTGCGCCTGAGCTACCACCTCATGCTTCACCCGCTCTACCCCATGCAGGGCCATATCTAACAGCCGCTCATTATCCGCCAGCGGCAGCTCCCGCTCACTCGCATCCAGCCGGTAATGGATAGACCGCTCTGGCTTCATCAGCTCATACATCGTGGCTTGCTGGCATACCTGACGGAAACTTTCGCTGACCCGGTTAATAATCGTTTGGTACGCCTCTTGCAGGTGCATCGGCTCCGCGCCGGGCAGGCTGTAAGTATACTCCTGGGCATAACTGGCCCGCTCCAACCGGCTCAACACCTCATGCGCTTCCAGGGTACGCTGTAACTCATCACTGATGACATTGCCGATTTCGGGCATAAATTGGGAAACGGCGTCCTGCATCACCAATTCCACCTGGTAAAGAATGCGCTTGATCGGGATTTCGATACCGCTGGTGCCCCAGACCAGATTGTCAAAAGTCACATCCCGGTCATCCCAATGTTCCGTGCCGTAGCTGTCTAGCAGCGTTTCCACTTCCCGCTGAATATTGTTCCGTACCATGTCATGGACACCAGAGAGGGTGGGCCGGAGAATGTCACGGAAGCGGCCATCGCTGTTGGTGCGCTGGCTCATATCTAACAAGGCGTTGTGGAAGGCGCGGGGCAAATCTTTGCGCTGGCGTACCAGCACATTCTCAAAACGACGCTCTTGCAGGCTGTCCCAACTGGTGGTAAAGGGGGGCTGTACTCCCCGGCTGGACAACTGTTTTTCGTAGTAGAAGCGTAACGCTTGCAGGGCGTTGCGGATGCGGGTAGCTGCTTCCCGAAGCTGGCTGCGGACCCGTTCGGTTTTGATGAAATCAGTGAGCCGTTCCCGTAGCAAGGGAATTTCGCTCAGTTCCAGGAGCGCGGCCGCGGTGTCTGGGTGCAGCGGGTCTTTGCTATCTACCTGGCCCAGTTGGTCAGCAAACACTTTAGCAATCCGCTCCGTTTCACTGGAAAATTCTTTGGGAGAATGTTCTGGGTCTTGCACATATAGGGCTGGCGGGGCCATCACCAGGAAATACGGCCGGTTGTGCCCTCGCTCCCGATAACGATCCCAATAGTTGGGGGCGATGTAGCGGGTCACTTCCTTAACTTCCAGTTCACTTTCGGGCAGGCCAGCGTTGAGCCGGTCAAAAGCCTGGCGCACGTTGCCCCCATTGATGACCAGGAAAATTTTCGCGGCCGCTTCATCCAGATCACGCCCACTCAGCCCAAACAGCCGGTTCTCCTTCACCCAATTTACCGCCTGGAGCGACTTCATTTCATCTACTCGTTGGCGGCCGGCATCCGTCACCAGGACAATCATCGCATCTTCCCGCTTCATCTCTTCCAGGGTAATCGCCTCATGCAGCTTCATCCCTGCCCCCAAACCAGGCACATCTACAATGCGTAAATACCCATTCATCAGCAAATTGGTCTGTTCATTGCGGGGGTGAATACGGAACGTCGCCGAACGCACCAGCCGGATTTGCCGCTTTTTACTGTGTCCTTTGTGCCCATCCTCGCGCAAATGAATCAGGGCATCCCCTTCCAATGGCAGCGACAGGGGAGCCGGCGGGCCAGATTTGTACAAATCTTTGTGGTGGCCGTAGGTTTCAATACAATCAATCAGAATTTCCAGATATTCATCCCGCTCCGTTTTGGCTGAATCAGCATTGCCGGCCATGATCTGCTTAATACTCTCTTTGGCCTGGTCGCGCTCGCCATCATTGATAATATCAAACCCATCTACCTCAGCCAACTGGCACAAACGGCGTACTCGTTGGGCAAACTCCTCTTTAGTCCAATAGGTCAGCACCAGCGATTCCGCCTCATCAGCGTTGGCCTGCTCAATGTAAACAATGGTGCCGGTAACAGCGGTGACCGCCCCGGTGGGGAGCAAATTGCGTCCTAAGAGGGCGTTGATGAGGGTACTTTTACCAACACCGGTGCCGCCAAAAAAGACCAACGTATATGTCCGTTGGGCTAAAATTTTCTGGGCTTCATCAATGCTCTGTTTAGCCTGGGGAACGGCCCGAATGAGGTAATCCCGGCTGGCATCAATGCCTTGCTGCAGCTCCACCCAATGTTCTACCTGGGCCGGGCTGATGTGGGGCAGGGTGGCTAATGATTGTCGTAATTCCTGGTATTTTTCCATTGTTTTCCTTCCTATGGGGTTTCGTTCCACAGTTGATTTAAGAGAGTGGAGTCTGGCATTTTTTGAGCTTACCGCTGGTTATTAGGCCATTAGTGTATTAGTTATTACCACTGGTGAAATCAATTTTCGCCAGAGTCCAGTAAGAGCGTAGAGGTTAGAGCCAGAGTTAGTGAGGGGTACTCCATGTTCTGGCATCTAAAATACACCCACAGTACGACAGCCTGGATTAAAGGTTGCAATTATTTTACTGTACCAATTCAGGGAAAGCCCATAAACCAGGCAAGCCGCCCGTATGGAGAAAAATGAGATGTTCAGCCGGGGTAAAATATCGCTGCTGGATGAGGTCAAGCATCCCGGCGAACGCTTTGCCAGTGTAAACGGGATCGAGCAGAATGCCTTCTTGTTGGGCCAGCAGGGAGATGGCCTGCCGGGTAGGATCATCTAGCTGGCTGTACCCCGGCCCGGCGTACCGGTGTTGGATGAGGGGGATGTCGCGGCCGCGCCACACCATATACTCCCCCAACAACTGGCAAATTTGCCCGGCCAATCGGGCCAGGCTGTCCGGGAAGGCGCGCCACAGCTTGCCAATATCCAGCCCCAACAGCCGCAGGGGCGAGTTGAGCAGAGACAGCCCCACCAGCAGCCCGGTCAACGTCCCCCCTGTGCCGGCCGCCGTGACAATCGTCGTCTTATCCAGAGGCAGCCCCATTGTTTGAGCTTGTTGATGAAGTTCTAAAGCGGCCGCGACATACCCCAAACAGCCCAGCGGCGTATGCCCCCCAACCGGCATAAAATACCCCCCCGGCCCAACCAGCAGACGGGCCAGCCAGCGTACCAGCCGCGTCGTCTGCTCAAGGGTAAGATCGCCGCTGCTCTGCCCGCCAAAAGGGATGAAATGGAGCTTCGCGCCCAGGAGTTGATCGAACAGCAGATTGCCCGTCAGCACCGGGGGGCGGGGAGCAAAGAAGAAGAGATGGGGCTGTAAACCGAGGGGAGCGCACGCGGCCGCAGTCATACGGGCATGGTTTGATTGCAACCCCCCAAAGGTAATGACCTTGCGGTATCCCTGGTTAAGGGCATCGGCCATCAGGAACTCCAACTTCCGCCCCTTATTGCCCCCCATCGCCGGGCCGAGGCCATCATCCCGTTTTAGCCAGAGAGTGGGACCATGCACCCTTTTTTCCAGTCGGGCCAACCGTTGCAGCGGGGTTGGATACACCCCATACACCAGTTTAGGAAAACAGTTCAGGCGAAAGTTGAGGGCATCGGCGTCCATAGACTGCCAGGTTTAGTTGATGATACGACCATCTTGCAAGATATACAGCTTATCCGCATACGCATCTACTGCCAGATCATGGGTAGCAATGAGAATAGTCACTTTTTCCTGGCTGACAAGCTGGCGGAATAACTGCCAGATTTGCTGCCCGGTCTGGCTGTCCAGCTCCCCGGTGGGTTCATCGGCCAGGATGAGGGCTGGCCGTGTGGCTATGGCCCTGGCGATGGCTACCCGCTGCTGCTGCCCCCCTGACATTTCATGGGGGCGGTGGTCCATCCATTTGCCTAAGCCGACGAGATGCAGTAGTTGTTCGATGCGCGGCCGCCGTTCTTGCCGCTTCATGCCCGCCAGCCGGAGCATCAAATCAATATTTTCCCAGGCGGAATAGGTGGGCAGCAGGGCATGGGATTGGAAAATGAAGCCGATTTGCTGCCGCCGCAGCCGCACACGGGCCAGTTCTGAAAGACGGCTGATTTCCTGGCCGTTGACCCAGATTTGCCCTTCGGTCGGTTTATCCAGGCCGCCAATACAGTTGAGCAGGGTGGTTTTGCCGGAACCGGAGCGGCCGCGAAAGGCCACCAATGTCCCTGGCTCAATTCGTAAATCAACCTGGTGCAAGGCAACCACCGGCCGCCCCCCCACCCGGTACACCCGGCTCACTTTCTCAGTCTGAACAATTGCCGCCATATTAGTAAATCCTTGAAGCTAAAGTTATCCATTGATAATGGCAATTCCTTGATTATAATGAGTTCCATGATTACAACAGTCGCAGAGAAGAATCAAATTACAATTCCTGCACCATTAGCCAGAGAACTCAACCTTAAACCTGGCACCCGCCTGGATTGGTTCATTGATGAGGCTGGGCGTTTGGTAGCCCAACCATTGCCCCGCCGGGCTTTATTAGCGCGAAAGGCAGCGGGAATGGGCCGACCCTGGCTGCCCGAAGGCGTTGACCCAATAGCTTATTTGCTTCACGAGCGCACATATTCTGAGAGGGATGAGGGTTTAACGTGATCTTGTTTCTTGCTACCATTCCATCCCACCGTCTCTTACAGCAGCAGCTACCTGATAAATAGGCTGCTCAATAGCATCTCAGTACAACGTGTAACCTTCGGAAGGTTTGCCTCAAGAGCCTGTCCATTACAGAAACCTTCATCACGCCTCACTGCCGTCTCATCTTCTGCCACCATTGCTGCCAGCGAGAGGGAAGCGGGGTTATGGGCTGCACATCTGCTTCCGCTCTTTGGCCCTCATGTCCATTGAGCCCGCGTACCGGTTTAAGCAGCAGCCCATCAGTGACCGGTTCCAGGGTAACGCGGCCGCCAATTCCCACTGTTTCCCGTAGGTGAGGGGGTATTTGCAGGCGGCCGGCCCCATCTACCACCACATACTCCTCAAAAGCAGCCTGGGGCGCGGCCGCGATCCCTTCCAGCAAAGCCGCTTCCACCTCAGCCGGGCGGCGGATTGTCTCACTACTGGTGCGCCCATCCCGAATCGTCACCACCCGGTCTACTGTTTGCGCTACCTGCGGATCATGAGTCACCAGGATCGTTGTCAACCCATATTGTTGATTCATCTGTTGGAACAGGGTCAAAATCTCCTGAGCCGTCACCGAATCCAGCTCCCCCGTTGGCTCATCCCCCAGCAGCAGTTTCGGTTTATTGGCCAGGGCCACCCCAATTGCCACCCGCTGCTGCTGCCCCCCAGAAAGTTGGGCCAATTTATGATGGCGATGGGACCACAGCCCCACCATCTCTAATAACTCTTGCGCCCAGGCCCGTTTTTCTCGCGGCCGCGTCCCCTTCAGCGTCATCGGCAGCAGCACATTATCCAGCGCCGACAAATAAGGAATCAAATTACGCCCCGTCTGCTGCCAGACAAAACCAACCACCGTTCGCCGGTACGCATCCAACGCCTTATCCGACAGTTTAAGTAACTCCTGTCCTCCTACCACCACCCGCCCCGCCGACGGCCGATCCAGCCCCCCCAACACATTCAGCAGCGTAGACTTACCCGACCCCGAAGCCCCGACAATGCCCATCAACTCCCCCTCGGCCACCGTCAGGTCCAGCCCTTGCAAAGCCACCACCTCCAGCCCGGCCACCTGATAAATTTTGACCAGATTATCACAAACAATAAAAGGCTCGCTCATAATTGCATCAATTGCCAATCACCAATCGTAAATCGTAAATCGTAAATTGCCTCACTCCCCCACCACCACCTGCCCCTCTTCAACCCCTTCCAAAATCTCCACCCGGCTGGGGGTTTCAATACCCCGGCGCACATCCAGGCGGCGCTGCGCCCCCACCTCTTGCACAATGACAAAAGAACGCCCCTGGAAGCTGCGAATAGCGGCCGGGGGCAGCCACAACACATCATCCTTCTCCTCTAAGACAATCACCACCGTCACCAACTCACCCAGCGTCAAGGTAACATCCCCAGCCAGAGTAATGCGGGTGCGCGTATCACTCTCCTGCACCCCGGCCGCCACCCCAGTAAGAGACAAGGGCAGTTGGCGAATGGCGCCGTTATACGTTTCCCCCGGCCGGTTGCGTAAGCTGACTATCGCCGCCTGGCCCACACTTAACTCATTGAGCGCTTCCCGCCCCAATTCGGCCGTAATCTCCAACTCATCCGGTTCAGCCATGACAATCACCGTGCGGAACGCCTCGGCCCGGCTGCCCGCCCGTATGCCCACCGAAAGCACCTCTCCGGCAAAAGGAGCGATGAGCTGGGCATCAGCTATTTGTCGCTCGATCCGGGCCACATCCAGCCGCACCCGGTCTACATCCAGCAACAGCAGCGGATCTACCCCCCGCTCCAACTGGGCCAGCCGCAGTTCCGCCAACTGCAAATCCATCTGCAAAATCTCCCGGTCAAAGCCACTGCTGCGGCCGGCCGCCAGGGCATCATTGTAACGGGCCTGAGCAATAGCCAGGGCATCCCGCGCCTGGTCTACGGCCCGCTCATATTGCCGCCGCAGCTCTTCCGGCTCCCACTCCCGGTCTAGCGATTTTTGCAGTTCAAACTCGGCCGCCGCCAACCGCTCCCGGGCATTGTCTAACTCAATTTGGGCCGATACCAGGGCCGCACTATTGCTGCCCGTTTGCCCCCGTTGCAGTTGTAACTGGATGCGGGCCAGGTTAATTTCAGCTTCAGCCAGGGCATCTAATCGGTCTTGCTCGGCTTTAGCCAGCCGGATTTCGGCCGTTTCTAAAGCCACCTGGGCCTGGGCCAACTGGTTCTCTAAATTGCCAATCTCCAACTGGGCCAATACTGCACCCGCCTGCACCCGCTCTCCCCGCTGCACAAAAATCTGGTCTACAAAGCCATCGCTGCGAAAAAAAAGCTCTTGTTCCAGGATGGGCGAGACCCGGCCGGTAAACTCCAGGGTGTTAATGATATTGCCCCGCTGCACGATGTAGGTCGGCCGTTCCGGTACGATGGGAGTGGGGATGGGGGTCGGGGTGACCAGATCGGCCGTGTTGTTAGCCTGGGAGCAAGCCGCCAGCAGAAGCAAAAGAACACCAAAGGTAATAACTTTTAATTTAACCATGATCATCAACCTGCTTCAGAAAACGTAAAACACATTATCACACTTCATTCATTACGTTTTACGCCTATCTTATAGGATTAGACGTGCAAAGGGCAAAAATTCAGGGGGAATGGGGTACCTCTGCTGTGGCCAATGTGTTCCCATTTTGCAAGTCATGGTATTGGGGGTCTTCCAGGTAGGCCATGCCTTCAAAAGAGAGAGTCTGGCGGTAGACGTTGCCCCGCACCAGCAGACCAATGGCCCGCTGCAGTTCCCCTTTTATATACTGCTCCAGCGGCCCCACCAGCTTTTGCAAGGAAAAGACGACGACGTAACCGGCAGCAAAGAGGACGACGTAGCGGAAGAAGTGGGCAACAGGCGTTTCAAAATAAACGACCACCGCATCCAGCAGCAGCTTGAGCAGCCAGGCGACGGCCACCGGCAGTAGGGCCTGCACCAGGGACAACAGGATGGCCAGAAGGGAGAAGCGGGGTCTGGCTGTCCAGGCCAAGTGTAGCATCTTGCCGGCATCGCGCCAGAAGGTTTGCCAGCTTCGTTTGGTTTGCACCAGGCTGTTGGTCATGAAATCCTCTGGAAGGAAGGGAAACGGCACAGGACAATCTGGTTTAGTTTCGCAAAAGGAATGGGTCCCCAGGCAACGGAATCATTGCTCACCTGGCCGTCGCCCCGGACAAACACGTGGCCGGCAGGGGCATGCCACAGGAGATTATCACCCTGTCGTATGGCCTGGGGATCCACGGTGGTCAGTGTATGGGATGACAACTGAGCAAGTGAAACACGAACGGTGTCCCCCGGCAAACCCACCAGCCGTTTGATAAGTATCTCTGGCGGATCACGTTCAATGACGGCCACCGCTGCCCGATAACGGGGTTGGGATCGCTGTTTGTCTGTCAGGCGGATGGGAAAATGGCGCAGGGTGACAATGTTTCCCCGCCTGAAAAACCATTTCGAGAAGGGTGTCCAGGCCAGAACTCGCTCACCGCTTTGTAAGGTGGGCGCCATACTACTGCCGTTAATCAAGACAATTGCCAGCATTTCTCTAACAATGATCACCTGGCCTCAGTAGCGCTGTGCTAAATCAGGGTCTACCTGAATGGCACATTCACGCCAGGCAGAACGGTTGTCAAATGCCTGCCGGTTCATAACGCAGGCCCGGTAACGAGTGAACTTATCTTCAGCATCGGCCAATGTGCTGGCTAATGTTACTCCTCCCTTGGCTGCTATCTCAGCTGCCTCAACCAGCCAAACCAGCCCGGGGTTTATCCATTCCTCCAACTGCCCAGTTAGGAATGCCTCATGGCTGCCACCTGCTACGGCCGTCAAATAAACGTCTGCCAGTTTGGCTCCAACATGATCGGCGAAGGCAGCCGATTGGGCGGTGGCTATGTGGGCAGGCAGGTAGGGAGAGGCAGTTGGCTGGATGCTGAGGAATTTGAGCCATTGCCAACAGGCCTGGACGTGAAGTGTTTCGGTAGAAATGAAGTAAGCCACAAGGTTGTCTACAAGACTAAAGCTATAGCCGTGCGGACCTCGAGGCATCGGGGCCGAACCAATCTCTAGATCACCGGTTAGTCGATCTTCTGTGCCTCCTCGCCACTCTACTGGCCACATTGCCACCTTGCCATTTTGTACCAGTTCATGGAAGAGGTCACTGCGGATAGAAAAATCATCCCAAAATTTAAGGTTACCCGGCAGGACGGGATGGACACCGTAATGTGCGACCATGTCTACATGCCAGCCTAATATGGGGGCGGCGGCGGCAAAATCAATGGTGGCTGCATTTTCGCTATTGTCAATCAACTTCACACCGAATTGTGCAGGGCCAAAGGAGAAAGGGCTTAACAGGTACCAGTCAATATAACCATACTGTTCGAGCGCCGGATCGGTCAACGCCTGAGCGGTTTGCAGGAATTCGTTTAGAGTCCAATCTAACGGCGGCGGCGGCACCCCGGCAACCGCAAAAAGCTCCCGGTTGTATTGAATCAGTGGAATGCGAATCCAGGCTGGCAGACCTAGCAGTTGTCCCTGTTGTGTTAATACTGCTGTAGTGGTGGTATAAAAATCATCAGGGTTTAATTCGGGGTCCAGTTCAAACAATGGGTCGAGTGACCGTATAAGTGAAGCGGTTTGAGTGTTTACAATATTGGCTGCACTCCCAGTAAAACAATCGACACCGGTAATTCTACCGTGGACATTTTGCCCGGGTTCCAAGTGGCGCACGGTCACTCTAATGTAGGACTGTTCCTGGTTGAACACTTTAGCGAGTTCTTGGTGTACCGGTGTTTCATTCACAGTAGTTGCAAAAAGGATTTCTATTAACGGTTCGGCATTCGTAGTTGGTTCGTCCGGCGGGGCGGCCACGACGAGGGGTGTATCGGCTTCGGCAACAACCGGTTGACCGGCCCCCATGGCCCGGGCCTGATCCAGGGCATCTGGGACTGGCTGGTTGTCGGTGATAACGGCCGTTAACGCCCCCCGCATCGTATCAACCCCAGCCGGCGTAAAACGTAGAATGGTGTTGTTATTCGCTGCGTATTGCAACGGGTCAACCATTACGGCCGGTACGCGATTCCAAAAACCGTCAGCCGCCGCTACCGAACGGCGGGCTGGCAGCAGCATGTCAATCAGACTATCCACCGGCGGCTGTTGGCTGAGAAAGGTAAGCAGTGCCCAGGCGGCCTGCGGTTGGGCTGTACCACGGCTGATAGCAAAACCATAACGAACGGCGTCGGCCGCATATCCCTGCTGGCTGCGAGGTATCGTAGTCAGGCCAATATTCTCGTCTGCAAAACCAAACTGCCATACTGTATGGTCGGCCGACCACATAGCGGCCCACCCTTCCCGGACCAGCGAGATGGGATCAGGACCGCCCGCTTCCTGAAGCGCCGGGGGCTTATAATTTTCTAGCCAGGGGGAGACTTCGTGCAGAGTGAACAAGTCAGCCAGCCATTGCAGGGCATCAGCCACGTCAGGGTCGGTCAAGCGTGGCTGACCGTTTACTACTAGAGGCGCGGCCAACTGGGTGGCCAGTAATGGCTGCACCTGGAAGGGAACGTAGCCCCACTGAACTACCTCATCTCCCTCCCAGCGGGTCAAGGCTCGGGCGGCGGCCAGGAACTCATCCAGCGTCCAGCCCGGTTCAGGATAAGCCAGGCCGGCGGCGTCGAAGGCGGTCTTATCGAAGAAAATGAGGGGATAGCTGGCGGCAACGGACAGGCTCCACATGCTGTCTTCGCTGTCCAGCAGGCCAGGCAGAAAGTCATTGACGTCAAAGGTAGGGTCGGCGTTGAGCAAAGGCCGCAGGTCAAGCAGATATTGCTGGTTTTCGTGGATAGTGGGCGAATAAGCAAACAGGTCAGCGGACGATGCCAGTGCCGCGATACGGTCCGGTTCCTCGGTGCTGACAATCTCTGATTCGGCCACCAGGCGCACACGGATATGGCTGTGTTGAGCCTCAAACTGCTCAATGAGCGGCCGGTAGCCAGACAGGTTGGCTTCAGCTACAGCCAGGGTAATGGTAGTAAAGGTCGTGGTGACAGGTGAGACAGTGCTTTGTAAGGGGCTATCATCTGCACCGGACCGTTTACACGCTGTCAGAAATAGCAGGCAAAGTAATAAGGTAATTGAGATACGTTTGGAGAACATAAAACAAGCCTCTTCAGAGCGCAGACCAATTTACTACCGGCTGAACTCCCTCCTGTAGGAAATTGCACCAGGAGGGTGTTCAGCAATGGAGCAAGGTGTCTGAGTAAACCTCAGACCGCCTGCTGAAAGACATCAGGTAGCGCAGATGCCTGTACACATGAAGCATTCAGTGCCACATTGAGGATCGGGGGGCCAGCACCTTTTTCTAAAGTGCCATTGTTCGCCAGTTGGCCCACAACAGCCAATAGGTTCCCAGTCAGTACAGCTTGCTTGCGCTTTTATTTCTGGCAAGAATCGGCCGAATAACCTTTCTGCCACATCTTCCATAAACAACAGTTTCCGCAGTTTGTTCCAATCTATATTGCCACCTCCTCTGTGAGACAAGCGCATCGTCTTGCTCTCACCTTATCCCAGTAACTATTATCCATCCAGCCGTGGTCAGATGAATACAAAGGAATGAAATAGGTATGATGTTCACAAAATTCGTTCACGACCACATCAGCGCCAGTTGTTCCTGCCAGTAACGGGCATCCAGATGGCCGGCAGCCCGTATTTTCTGCCCGGCATCCACCAGGCAAAAAGAGGGTACCGAGTAGGCATCGTAATCGTGGGCGAAGGGGTTGCTTATTTGTGGCGCCCAGAGAATGGGCAACTGCACTTCGTGTCGTTGGGCAAACGTCTCCGGCGTAATGTGATGGTCCACGTTGACGATAACCATCTCCATGCCGTTGGCCCTTCCCTGGCGGCAGTAGTCGTTCAAGGCCGGTATCTTCTCTACACACGGCTTGCAGCTGGGCGAGAGAAAGAGAAAGGCCACGTCCCTGCCCTTGAAACTGTCCAGGGTAACGGTTTCGCCATCTATATTTTGAGCCTCAAACGGGGGCGCCGGTTGGCCGCGCCGGCTACCGGCTTCTTGCAGAAGGAACTCTTTAGGATCCCCCTGGTCCAATTGCCGGAACCGTTTGCCCAACAGCAGCATAAAGAAAGCGGTGGGCAGCAAAATGAACCAGGTGAGAAGGGCATTGATGGTCAAAAGGATTACCAGCCCGTTGCCATCGCCTACAGTTACCAATCCCTGCCAGGCCAACGCCAGCCAGTTTTGGGCAGCGGGACTTCCCGCCACTTGCGGTACCAACCACCAGCCCAACAGACTGCAAGCAATAAAGCCGGCGTTACGGCCCACGTCATAATAGGTCAGCGGCTTCTCGCTGGCCCCAAAGCAGTTACACGAAGTCTCAATGCCGCGCCGCAGCGTGGAGAGGAGAGCCAGGGTGAAGAGGGTTAGCAGCAGGCTGGCCAGGGCAAAGGCCAGGGGCAGCCAGGAGCCACCGGTCAGCAGCAGCAGGATAACGGCTAGCTCACCAGCCAGAAACAACAAGGCCGCCGTTTTGACCCAGCGCCGGGGCAGCAGCTCAAAGCGACCCACCGCGGCCGCAAATTGGGCCACGTCCCGCACCTTGGCCAGAAAAGCATAAGCAAAAAGCAGGCCCAGGGCCACACGGCTAAAGGTCAGTAAGTATGGCAGCATAAAACGCTCCAGGGGCAAACGGGGTGGTTGCCGCTGTTGCCGGTTGGGAAGAAAGGTTGCTGTTTTGGGGGCTGGATTGCTGAAAAGATGGATGTGGTTGCCGGCGATTTTGCCCATATCCCAAACGAGGCTTGATTATATAGCCAGTTTTTTTTTTTTTGCCCATAGTACCCTAGTCCTATGCCGCGGCTTCGTGCGGTGTGGCTGACAGGGCAGCGCCGGTGTGTTTTGCCGTTTGCCCACCCCTGCTGCCACCGCCCCAGGGAGTGCTGCCTGATAGATGATGGCCAGCCCACCTCACCCATCACCCTTCAAATGTCTATAGGATTAGGCGCGCAGGGGGCAAAAATTCAGGGGGAATGACGTACCTCTGCTGTGGCTAACGTGTTCTCATTTTGACTATACCGGGCCGCCTGCAAGCTATACAGCCGGGCATAGCTGCCCCCAGCCGCCAGCAAGGCCGGATGTGAACCATATGCCGAATCGCAGGTGGATGAGCAGGTGGGGGATGGCCGAGAGCAGCACCAACACCGTTAATAACGGACTGAGCCAGAGCAGCAGGCCTAAAAACGAAACCAGCAGCGAGACGGCCCGGACGAGGGCGCTGAGGGCGTCGGCAATCATGAAAGGGGCGCTTTGTACGCTCTGGCTGCTGACCGTTTGCAGATCGTGGTACTGGGGATTTTCCAGGTAGGCAATGCCCTCGAATGAGAGGGTCTGGCGGTAGACCTTGCCCCGCACCAGCAGGCCAATGGCTCGCTGCAGCTCCCCTTTGACATATTGTTCCAACGATCCTATCAGCTTTTGCAGGGAAAAGACCAGGACGTAACCAGCGGCAAAGAGGCTCACATAACGGAATAGCTGGGCAGCCGGGGTTGCCAAATAGACGACGACGGCATCCAACAGCAACTTGAGCAGCCAGGCGGCGGCCACCGGCAGCAGGGCTTGAATAAGAGACAACAGGATGGCGACAAGGGAAAGGTGGGGTCTGGCTGTCCAGGCCAGGCGCAGCATTTTGCCGGCATCGCGCCAGAAGGTTTGCCAGCTTCGTTTGGTTTGCACCAGGCTGTTGGTCATGAAATCCTCTGGAAGGAAGGGAAACGGCACAGGACAATCTGGTTTAGTTTCGCAAAAGGAATGGGTCCCCAGGCAACGGAATCATTGCTCACCTGGCCGTCGCCCCGGACAAACACGTGGCCGGCAGGGGCATGCCACAGGAGATTATCACCCTGTCGTATGGCCTGGGGATCCACGGTGGTCAGTGTATGGGATGACAACTGAGCAAGTGAAACACGAACGGTGTCCCCCGGCAAACCCACCAGCCGTTTGATAAGTATCTCTGGCGGATCACGTTCAATGACGGCCACCGCTGCCCGATAACGGGGTTGGGATCGCTGTTTGTCTGTCAGGCGGATGGGAAAATGGCGCAGGGTGACAATGTTTCCCCGCCTGAAAAACCATTTCGAGAAGGGTGTCCAGGCCAGAACTCGCTCACCGCTTTGTAAGGTGGGCGCCATACTACTGCCGTTAATCAAGACAATTGCCAGCATTTCTCTAACAATGATCACCTAGCCTCAGTAATGCTATTCTAACTTTAGAATCTCGACTGAGCTAGCTCCTTTCGCCAAACAGTAACTTTGTCATTTCTAGCACAAAGGTTAACAAGGTGTTTGGTCTCTTAACGATAACGACGCTGCAAACCAGAATCTACTTCAAGGGCACATGCCTGCCATCTGGCAGAGTCATCAAATGCCTGTCGCTCAATGACGCACGCACGGTAACGTGTAAACATATCAGCAGCCTCAGCTAGTGCATTATCTATATCTACTTCCTCTCTAGCCGCTTGTGCTGTAACAGCATTCAACCAAACTACCGCTGGATTCAGCCACGGCTCGTAATATCCCAATAACGTTTGTTGATCACTGGCTCCTGTTACCGCAGTCAATAAAAGGGCCGCTCGCTCTGCGCCAACATGGTTGGCAAATGCAGCCGATTCAGTCGTGGCTATATGGGCTGGCAAACTGCCAGTAGCGACAGCGGCAGGCTGGGAAACTAAGAACTTCAGCCATTGCCAACAAAACTGGGTATGTTGCGTGTTGGCGGCAATAAAGTAGGCATCCAATCTATCTACTAGGCTAAAGCTATAGCCGCTTGGCCCCCGTGGGAAAGGGACCCAGCCCATCTCAATACCGGTAATTCTGTCGTCATTGGGCCACATAGCTACCCGTCCACTTCGAACCAGTTGAACGAAAATATCGTCACGGTCAAAATAATCTCGCCAGGGAATCATGTCGCCTGGCAAGGCAGGGTGAACACCATATAGGTGTACCAGGTCTGCATACCAGCGCACTACTGGGCTCATAGCGGCAAAGTCAACGGTGATCACACCATCGCTGGCAGTAATAGGAGACACACCAAACTGGGCCAGGCCATTATCAAGCGAACTGTGCTGGGTGGGATCAATAAAGCCATATTGCTCCACAGCTGGGTCGGTCAACGCCTGTGCTATTTCCAGGAATTCAGCCAGTGTCCAGTCGGGCGACGGTTCAGCAATACCGGCAGCGGCAAACAGATCACGATTATAGGCTAGAAGCGGTACATGGAAATGAGCCGGCATCCCCAGTAGTTTTCCTTCAAGCGTTAGCGCCGATATGGCTGTGGGGTAAAAATCATTAGGACTGAGTTCGGCATCCAGATCGAACAAAGCATTAAGTGGTCGTATATGTGGCAAAATACCTTGGTGCTGGTGTGCAGAAGCGAGGAAGCAGTCGGCGCTGGCAATTTCTGAGTGGAAATTATTGGCTGGATCGATATGCCGCACCGTTACCTGGAAGTCTGTATGGCCTTCATTGAACTCCCTGGCTAACCGCTGGTGTATCTCGGCAAGGCCAGTAGAAAAGAGGATTTGAATGGCTGCTGTTTCAGTTGGTTGTGTAACAACAATTACCGGAGCGGTTGCTTCGCTTTCAATGCTCGTTGCTTGACCAGTAGTGACTGCCTGAGCCTGAGCCAGGGTGTCTGAGACTGATTGGTTGGCGGTGACAACGGCCGTTAACACCCCCCGCATCGTATCAACTAAAGTCGGTGTAAAACGGGACACCGTGTTGTTGTTAGCCGCATATTGCAATGCATCAACCATCACGGCCGGTACGCTCTCCCAATAGCTGTCAGCCGTAGCTACCGAACGCCGGGCCGGTACCAACAAGTCAATGACGCTATCCACCGGCGGCTGTTGGCTGAGAAAGGTCAGCAATGTCCAGGCGGCCTGCGGTTGGGCTGTACCACGGCTGATAGCAAAACCATAACGAACGGCGTCGGCCGCATATCCCTGCTGGCTGCGAGGTATCGTAGTCAGGCCAATATTCTCGTCTGCAAAGCCAAACTGCCATACTGTATGGTCGGCCGACCACATCGCTGCTTGCCCTTCCCGCACCAGGGAGATGGGGTCAGGACCGCTGCTTGCTTCCTGTAGAGCCACAGGCTTGTAGTTTTCCAGCCAGGGGGAGACCTGGTGCAAAGTAAAGAGATCGGCCAGCCATTGCAAGGAAGCGGCCACGTCAGGGTCGGTTAAACGAGGCTCACCATCCACAACCAGGGGAGTGGCCAACTGGGTGGCCAGCAGCAACTGTACCTGGAAAGGAACATAGCCCCATTGCCCTACTTCATCTCCCTCCCAGCGGGTCAAGGCTCGGGCGGTGGTCAGGAACTCATCCAGCGTCCAGCCCGGTTCAGGATAAGCCAGGCCGGCCATATCGAAAGCGGTTTTGTCGAAAAAGAGCAGCGGATAGCTAGCGGCCACAGGCAGGCTCCACAAGCTGTCGCTGCCGTCCAGCAGGCCGGGTAGAAAGTCATTGGTGTCGAAGGCGGGGTCGGCGTTGAGCAAAGGACGCAGGTCAAGTAGATATTGTTGGTTTTCTTGGATAGTGAGTGAATAAGCGAACACATCAGCAGCCGCAGCCAGGGCGACAATCCGGTCTGGCTCGTCACTGCTGACAATCCCTGATTCGGCCACCAAGTTGACGTGGATGTGACTGTGTTGGGCCTCAAACTGCTCAATAAGGGGCCGGTAGCCGGCCAAGTTGGTGTCGGCGACAGCCAGAGTAATAGGAGTGAAGGTCATGGTGACAGGTGGGACAGTGACTTGCAAGAGGCTATCATCTGCACCGGACCGTTTACACGCTGTCAGAAATAGCAGGCAAAGTAATAAGGTAATTGAGATACGTTTGGAGAACATAAAACAAGCCTCTTCAGAGCGCAGACCAATTTACTACCGGCTGAACACCCTCCTGGTGCAATCTCCGGCAGGAGGGTGTTCAGCAATGAAGCAAGTGGCCTGAGTCAACCTCAGACCACTTGCCACAAGGTATCAGGCGGGACAGACACCCGTACAACTATAGCACCAACCACCTGGGCAACCAGGGGGATGAGGAAAGCAGTATTGTTTGAATTGCCACTTATCAACAGGGCAACACCCATCTGGTTCCCACCCAGAGCAGCTAGCTTGAGCCTCAATCTGGGGTAAGAATCGGCCGAATAGCTTTTCTGCCACATCTTCGATCATCGAACGTAACTTCACCATGATCTAACTCCTTTATCTCATGGGAGAAAGATAGCACTTTACTCCCATCCATACGTAAACAACCATCCCTAAACAATACTTTCACAGTTCGTTCCAATCTATACTGCCGCCTCCTTTGTGAGACAAGCGTACCGTCTTATTCCCACCTTACCTCAATAACATCATTCATCGAGCCGCGGCCAGATAAAGACAAAGGAATGAAATGGATGATGACCATAAAATTCGTTCACGACCACATCAGCGCCAGTTGCTCTTGCCAGTAGCGCGAATCCAGATGGCCGGCAGCCCGTATTTTCTGCCCGGCATCCACCAGACAAAAAGAGGGTACCGAGTAGGCATCGTAATCGTGGGCGAAGGGGTTGCTTATTTGTGGCGCCCAGAGAATGGGCAACTGCACTTCGTGTCGTTGGGCAAACGTCTCCGGCGTAATGTGATGGTCCACGTTGACGATAACCATCTCCATGCCGTTGGCCCTTCCCTGGCGGCAGTAGTCGTTCAAGGCCGGTATCTTCTCTACACACGGCTTGCAGCTGGGCGAGAGAAAGAGAAAGGCCACGTCCCTGCCCTTGAAACTGTCCAGGGTAACGGTTTCGCCATCTATATTTTGAGCCTCAAACGGGGGCGCCGGTTGGCCGCGCCGGCTACCGGCTTCTTGCAGAAGGAACTCTTTAGGATCCCCCTGGTCCAATTGCCGGAACCGTTTGCCCAACAGCAGCATAAAGAAAGCGGTGGGCAGCAAAATGAACCAGGTGAGAAGGGCATTGATGGTCAAAAGGATTACCAGCCCGTTGCCATCGCCTACAGTTACCAATCCCTGCCAGGCCAACGCCAGCCAGTTTTGGGCAGCGGGACTTCCCGCCACTTGCGGTACCAACCACCAGCCCAACAGACTGCAAGCAATAAAGCCGGCGTTGCGCCAGACGTCATAGTAGGTAAGCGGTTTGTCGCTGGTACCAAAGCAGCTGCATGAGGTCTGGATGTTGCGCCGGAGCGCCGAGAGCAAGGCCAGGGTGAAAAGAAGCAGGAGCAAAGCGGCCAGGGCAAAGGCCAGGGGCAGCCAGGAGCCACCGGTCAGCAGCAGCAGGATAACGGCTAGCTCACCAGCCAGAAACAACAAGGCCGCCGTTTTGACCCAGCGCCGGGGCAGCAGCTCAAAGCGACCCACCGCGGCCGCAAATTGGGCCACGTCCCGCACCTTGGCCAGAAAAGCATAAGCAAAAAGCAGGCCCAGGGCCACACGGCTAAAGGTCAGTAAGTATGGCAGCATAAAACGCTCCAGGGGCAAACGGGGTGGTTGCCGCTGTTGCCGGTTGGGAAGAAAGGTTGCTGTTTTGGGGGCTGGATTGCTGAAAAGATGGATGTGGTTGCCGGCGATTTTGCCTATATCCCAAACGAGGCTTGATTATATAGCCAGGTTTTTTTTTTTTGCCCATAGTACCGTAGTCCTATGCGGCGGCTTCGTGCGGTGTGGCTGGCAGGGCAGCGCCGGTGTGTTCCACCCATGCTACCACCGCCCCAGCCAACGCGGCCTGATAGATGATGGTCAGCCCACCTCACCCATTGCGCTTCAAACCTCTATAGGATTAGACGCGCCGGGGGCAAAAATTCAGGGGGAATGACGTACCTCTGCTGTGGCCAACGTGTTCTCATTTTGACTATACCGGGCCGCCTGCAACATATACAGGCGGGCATAACTGCCCCCGGCCGCCAGCAAGGCCTGGTGTGAACCATATTCTATGACCTGGCCCTTCTCTATGACCGCCACCACATCAGCCATGCTGACGGTGCTGAAACGGTGGGAAATTAGCAAACTGGTACGGCCGGCCGTCAAGGTCACAAACTGCTCAAAAACCTCATGCTCCGCCTGGGCATCCAGGGCGGCCGTCGGTTCGTCCAGAATGTAAAAGGTGGCATTACGCATAAACAGCCGTGCCAGGGCTACCTTTTGCCACTGCCCGCCAGACAGCTCGGCCCCGGCATCCGCTTCTTCTACCAGCCAGCGGCTCAAGATGGTGTCATAGCCGCGAGGGAGTTTCTGAATAACATCTGCCAACCCCGCCTGGCGGCCAGCCCGCATGATACGCCCCTCATCGTCCAGGTGAGCCACACCCCCAACCCCGATATTCTCCCGCACACTCAGGTTATAGCGGGCAAAGTCCTGGAAAATGACCCCCATCTGCTGCCGCAACGCTTCCGGCTCAAAGCAGCGAATGTCAATGCCATCCCACAAAATCTCTCCTTCAGTTACGTCGTAGAGGCGAGTGAGCAGCTTGACCAGGGTTGTTTTGCCGGCCCCGTTCAAACCCACCAAAGCCACACAGTGCCCGGCGGGGATGAACAGGTTAAAGTGACGCAAGACCCAGGGACGAGAGTCAGCATAGCGGAAGGAGACGTTCCGCAGTTCAATGCCCTGGCCTAAAGGTGGCAGCGGCCGGGCTGATTCAGGGAACGGTATATCAGAAGGCAGGGCCATCAGGCGCATGTACTGGCGGTAAAAGAGGACGTTTTCATTGAGGCCGGCCAGGGCAAAGATAATGCCGGCCAGATTGGCCTGGACGCTGCTGACCGCGCTCATATACAGGGTCACATCCCCCAGGCTCAATTGACCAGCCAAAACTTGCAGAGCAATGAAGATAAAGGCCCCACCGGCCACCAGTTTAGCCAATAGTTCGATGGGCAGCTGCCACTTAATTTCCCGTAGTTCCTGCTGCCGTTGGCTCTGTTGATAGGCAGTGGCAATGCCTAAAAAGCCGCTTAACAGCCAATCGGCCAGGCCAAAGAGGCGCACTTCTTTGACGTAATGCTCGTTAGACAACAGGCTGCCGTAATAGCTCATTTGCCGTTGGGGGAAGGTATTGGCCACGGCCAGCTTAAACCGCTGTCGTCCAATTTGGATTTGGGTGTAAAGTTGAGGCAATGTGGCAACGATGACGACCAGGGCCAACAATGGGTTGAACCATAACAAGATGCTGATAAAGCTGGCCAAGACAACAATACCCCGTAGGCAATCAGAGAAATTCCGTAGCGTATGCACTGGGCCGTTTTCTGCGCCGCGTGAAGCCAGGGCAATGATGTCATAAAATTGCGGGTCCTCAAAGTATTTTAGCCCGATAAAGCTGTTGACTTTTTTGTAAATGGAACTCTGCACGTACAAGGCCAATTTGCGACCGAGTTCGGCTCTGAGGTAACTATCAGTTACTCCCAGCATGTAGCTGAAAATAGTTATCAACACCTGAGCGACCAGGACGAGTGTTATGTAAAATACCAAACTACCATTACTGTCTTGCTGCAAGCCCTGAGCAAATAGGTCAAACAGATGTTTTGTCAACCAGGCTGTAGCCAGCGGCGCCAATCCCTGAAGGCTGTCCAATAAAACAACACCAACAAAGGCGGTCGGCTGAACTTGCCAGGCCAACCGAGTCATCTGAAAAATAGGCTCCAGTAACTGACCTATTTGCTTAAACAAATATCTCATTTGCCCATATTATTCCTGAAATTCGGGGTCTACTTGACGGGCGCAATTGATGACCTGCTCATACTCGTTAACCTCTGCGGCTAAAGTCACAATACAGGTTAAGTAAGCATCAGCCCGGCGCTGCATTTCCTCAAGAACGGCCGTTGGACTGGCTCCAGCGTACACTTCCTGTAAAGCGTCAACAAACCATGCCTCATAAGGTTGGGTGATTAAATAGTGATCTTTACCGGGGGTACCAGGCAAAGGAAAGGTTAGCCGGGATAAAATTACCTGGTAAGCAGCGGCCGTTTCATTGCCCACCACAGCCCGCCACCCGGCTGAATCTAGAACTGTATGACGGACGGGTATGCCGCTAAAAGCGTCAGGTTGCGCCGATAAAAACTTGAACCACTCCCAACAGCCAAGAGGGTTGGTCGCTCGCCGCGAGATATAGAGACTTGTAGTTGAAGTCTCTGGGATGGGCACGGAACTTGGAAAAGGAGCAACACCAGGTTCAAACTGATAGTAATCGGTTCTTAGACCAGCCGGAAAAATCCACATAGCGGCTTGTCCGAGATTTATCAAAAGTTGTTCCTGTTGAACCTGCGCTCTACGATAGTCGCCCGCGGTACGCGAACCACCCCAATCGCTGGGGAACAAAATGCCGGCCTCAACCACCCCTGCCAGCCAGGTAAGCGTCGCGATGGTGGCTGGTTCAGCAAAATTGGCTTCTGGCGGCCAGCTATCCGGATCGTATAATGGCCCTGCTTCAGGCGCAAAGTTTGATAAGAATCTTGGCGCTACTCCAGGCACAAAGCCATAAATTTTGCGGTCTTCTTCATTGCGAGATGCTGACACGGCCAATGCCCAAAAATCGTCTATAGTCCAATCAGGCGACGGCGGCTCAAGCCCCAGTTCGGAAAACAGCCCGGCATTATACCTGATAACAAAGGGGCTAAACGCTACAGGCAAACCAAACAACTCACCGCCTACACGATTCACTTCTAAGGAATTTGAATTGAAGTCCTCAATAAAAGCGGTATCTTCACCGGCCAGCAAGGGGTCCAGGCTGTAAAATTTGTCTCTAAATTCGGAATGAACAACAGCATAATGACTAGCCCAGCCCTCCGAGGCAAAGCAATCGTAATTATCTGCCCTGTCAGTAATATAGACACCGCCGGATGCGGCGTTTAATTTTACTTCAATGCTGTTCTGCGCCTCGTTGAAAGCGTCTGCCAGGGCTGTAAGGGTTGCCAGATTGCGGTGACCAGAATCGCCCGAATAATAATCAACAATGATAACATTGTCTGTGGGAATGGAACTGCCCGGCAAAGCTACCGGCGTGGACACCGTGGACGGGGTGGCGACAGCAATAGTGGCGCTGTCCGGCGTTGGCGGTATGGCAGTTGGCTGTCTGTCAATCGTCGCGGGCAGGTTGTCGGCCAGGGCGGTTTCACTGGCAATAGCCTGGAGGATAGCGTCGTTAACGGCCGCTAATTGCTGACCAGTATCACTGCCGTACCAACCCCGTTCCAGGGCACGGCGCAGAGAGGCAGCCGTTTCCCCTTTCATCTGTTCCCAATAGCCGCTGCTCTGGGCAACCGACGGCCGGGCTGGCACGTCTGATTGGAACGTGATAGGCGCTTGCGTGCTGAGGAAGTGGACCCAGTTCCAGGCAGCTTGAGCCTGGGTTGTCCCAGCACTAATGGCAGCACAGGTGGGCCGGGCGGGGTTGCTGGCAGCCATGCCGCCAGTTGTCGGAAAGGAGACCACCCCTAAATTATCACCGAAAGCTGTTTGCCATTGGCTCAACTCAAACTGGCTGCCCAACCACATGGCTGCTCGCCGGTTGTTGATGAGCGTGTTGCGGTTGGTGACGGTCGTTTGCAGGTCATCGGCCGGAGTGGAAATTACACCCTCTTGGACAAAGCTAACATACCAATCCAGTTCAGTCGCCAGTTGGTCGGAATTCAAGCTGTTGTTGATCAGAAGTAAGTGGTCTACCAGTGGGCCAAGAAGGGAAAGGGGACGGCCGGTATCTATAAAACCATAGCGATCGACGGTGGTTAAAAGTTGGGCAGTTTGCTGGAAGGCAAGCCAGTCCCAACCAGAGTGGGGATAAGGCAGATCGGCTCCATCAAAAGCGGCTTTGTCGTAGAAGATAAGGTCAACGTTGACACTTAACGGCAGGCTAATCTGAATGCCGCCAGCCTGGCAGGCATCCATAAGACCAGGCCAGAAGTCGTTGCCGTCGAAAACGGTGTCCACGGCCGCCACTGGTTCCAGATCGAGAAAAGAGGCAGCCGCCTCACTGGGCGGTCGGTTGTGCAGCAGGAGAACGTCAGCCAGAGATGCCCGTTCAGGCAGGCTCAGGCTGCCGGCCTGTTCGTCTAGGGGGATGTATTGCATGGCAATGGTGGGGTACTGTTCCTGAAATCGTTGGGCCAGGGTTTCGTAGGCTTGTTGGAAGGCGGGGAAACCGGCTAGAGTGATAGTGGTTGTTTCTGTTATGCCGGAGCGGTCTGTGTCATCTGTGCGACAGCTTATAAGGATGCTAAATAAAACCACAAGCGGCATCAACCTGATAAGCAACTTTTTCATGTGCATTGTCCTTATACAAATGATTTGTCAGTGGATACAACCCTGTGCCCTCAGCTCTTTTTGGTTGGTAATTTTACGACAACGATGCCCCAAAAATTATTGAATGGAAGCGGTCCCCACGTAGTAGAATCTACCCCGCTCGCATCTCCTTTTGCAAAAAAATGTCCCGGGGGAACATTCCACACCCTTTTGCCCTTTTCATCATGAAACTTTAATTGTTGAAGTTTTAGATTTTCAGGCAAATCGGTAACACTGGTAATAATTGTACTCCCAGGTAATCCCACGACTCGTTTGATATAAGGTGTGACAGTCAATAGATTCGGTTTAGGTCCCATATGTAATATGTAAGAGGAAGGCTCTGTCCGGGGCCACACTAAAACTATTTGACCTTTCTTTAACCATCGTGGTGAATAATGTCGCCAGACCAGAACTCGGTCACCCGGTATTAGAGTTGGTAACATACTAAGACCTTGAACCGTCACAATGACCAGGGAGCCGCGCAAGTACAAAATGCCTAAGAATAAGAGAACTACCACAGGGGCCAGACAATTCATAGGCACATACACACAAACACGGAGGAAAAAAATTTCATTCTCACGCTGATCAGCAAAAGTCTGGTAGATCTGTAAGTTATTACAGACAGAAACAAAGGAAGCAATCTGCTTCCTTTGTTATTGTGAGATAATGGATGGATTGCTCTGTCAGCAAGGCCCAGGTCCACAAGGCCCACCATCCAGATACATAAAGCATGGATTAGTGCAGCAGTGGGGACAACCAGGGCCACAATGTACCTTCTCATCAAATACTGCACGTTCAATACAGTTCCAACAATAAGTATAGCAGTAGTTACCTCTTACACTCCAACACGCACTACCTGAATGGCAGGCTGTGGCTTTCGTTTTTGGAAGTATTGCCGCCATGACCACATCTATTAGGGTACTGACCAAACCTAGCTTCCGAGTAAAATTATCAATAGTTTGCAGGTTCATGAGATTATCCTCCTAAAGGTGAACAGGACAGCGGCCAAAAGGGTATCTGTGCGCCATTCATAGCAATAGTTGATTTTGACCATAACTTGGGCCAAAGGCCTTATTCCGTCACCATACTTATTCTAGGGGTTAAATGCTGTACACCACCTCCTTATTTCTTATATCCTACCCTGCACCCTCCAGCATTGCCGGCGTGGGGACGCCGTCCTGACGGGAGGCATTGTCCCATTGGCCGGTTAAGAAATGCCAGGCGTGGTCAAAGAAGCCGGTCGCTTCTACCTGCCCCTGCTCATTAACCAGGCAGTAGAAAGGCGTACCACCCACTTTGTAATCGGTTTTGAACTGTCCAGTGGGGGGTGTCACCAGAACGGACAGGCTAACTCCTGGCTCGGTCACAAACGCCTGCGCCTGTTCCCGGGCACTGGTTATGACCAGACACAGGGTGATGCCAGCCTGGGTTGCCTTAGGCTGCAGCCCTTCTAAGGTGGGTATCGCTTCACGGCAAGGAGCGCAGCCGGGCGACATAAAGAGGAAAGCTACTTTGCGGCCGGCGTAGTCAGCCAGTGTAACCGGCTTGCCGCTTAACGTTTCGGCGACAAAGTCGGGGGCGGCCTGGCCTACTTTGAGGAACTCTCTGGGGAGCATAGGCTGGCCGCCGTGGCTGCTTGCCTGGTTGATTCCGTTGACTTTACGCACCAGGGCAAAGGTCAACAGGACATTTCCCAACAAAACCAGCCAGACAGCTATCGAATTGGCAACCAATAATTGTTCCATACATATCCTTCAGCAAAGGGGACGCAGATTTTTTACTTTTGCTTTGCCAGCAGCATGGCTACCTCACCAAGCTGCGTCCACACCATAACAAATAGGGCCGCCAGGAAGCCAATCCAGGCCAGTTCGACCCAATTTAAGGACAGCGCTGTTATCGGCACCTCTGCTGCCAACCACCAACCCAACAGGCTGCAAGCCATAAAACCGGCATTACGCCAGATGTCATAATAGGTAAGCGGTTTGTCGCTGGTGCCAAAGCAGCTGCATGAGGTCTGGATGTTGCGCCGGAGCGCCGAGAGCAAGGCCAGGGTGAAAAGAAGCAGGAGCAAAGCGGCCAGGGCAAAGGCCAGGGGCAGCCAGGAGCCACCGGTCAGCAGCAGCAGGATAACGGCTAGCTCACCAGCCAGAAACAACAAGGCCGCCGTTTTGACCCAGCGCCGGGGCAGCAGCTCAAAGCGACCCACCGCGGCCGCAAATTGGGCCACGTCCCGCACCTTGGCCAGAAAAGCATAAGCAAAAAGCAGGCCCAGGGCCACACGGCTAAAGGTCAGTAAGTATGGCAGCATAAAACGCTCCAGGGGCAAACGGGGTGGTTGCCGCTGTTGCCGGTTGGGAAGAAAGGTTGCTGTTTTGGGGGCTGGATTGCTGAAAAGATGGATGTGGTTGCCGGCGATTTTGCCTATATCCCAAACGAGGCTTGATTATATAGCCAGTTTTTTTTTGCCCATAGTACCGTAGTCCTATGCGGCGGCTTCGTGTGGTGTGGCTGGCAGGGCAGCGCCGGTGCGTTTGGCCGTTTGCCCACCCCTGCTGCCACCGCCCCAGCCCATGCTACCCAATACCTAAAATGTGAACTCACACCATGCATCACGTTTCACTGGCACCACCTGGCTAAACCTGTTCCAAATAGGGGTCATCACGGATATAGGCCATTTCCTGACCTAAATAAGGCAGTGGGTCTAGTCTATGCCACTCACGCAGCAGATGGTAAACCGGCGAAGTTAAGAGGCGGCACTGCTCTACAGCTTCCCGCCACGCCGGCTGCCGAATCTCTTTAACGGTGGCCGCATCTGGCAACAGGCCAAAGTCCCAGGCAGCACATAGGCGGGATAAAAAATCAATCTGCTCAGCCAGCGTATCCAGGTTTTCGGGTGGCTCTGTCTCAGGATAAAGTGAACCATCAATCCAGTCGTGTAAGGACATTTGTGAACTCCGTTTTGAACCAGGTGCGTAAGCTTTGAGCTGATTCTTTCGCCGCTGGGTCAACAATTGCCGCCAACGGCCGATGCTGCTCAATTCGAGCCAGGTGCGTTGCTAAAGCCATGTTCGCCCTTACTGCTGAGGTGTCACTCTCTGCCAATTGTTGGCGCTGCCGCCATAACTGCCAACATTGCTCAGGCGTGAATAGACCTGCCTGGCACAAATGATAAATATCTAAAAAATCACGTGGAGCGCCACGCTCTACCAACGCCGTCATCTTATTAGCTACCAGGTCTGGCAAGCTGTCCAAAGGAATATCATACCAGGGAGATGGGATAGAAGGTTCAAGTTGTGCCGAACGGTGGGCGATCTGGAAAGTAAACACCTTCCTGTTTTCAGCCTTTAGCTCAATACTCACCACATCCCCCCAGGTACGAACCCGAACTTCCCCATGAGGATGCAGGGTGTTTTCCAGGAGTGCAATAACCTGTCGCTGCTCTTCCCCAGTAGCCGATGGCTGCCACCAGGCATCTATATCATAGGTGAGGCGATATTCGAGATAGTGCATTGGGCCAAAGGTGCCGCCCAGAGAAATTTTGCTACTTAATCCTTGTTGATTTAAGGCACTCAAACAGATGTCACTATAGAGGGGAACATTCGTTGGACGTTTTGGTTTCATAATTTTCTTTGCAATTTCCCAAAATTATAACACAACGCAGGTACCGTATCAGAGCTTTGCCTATTCAAATAGATTACACCTCACGCATCACGTTTCACGTCTCACACCGCCTCACCCAGCTTAACCGCCTCAAAGATACGCATTCGCACCAGGAGCAGGCTGAGGATGGTGACGGCCACCAGGAACATGAGGCCAAAGAGGGCGTAGATGGTGCCCAACTGCTCCCAGGCTACTTGAACGACGAAGGGGGGAATAAGAGCCGTGCGGCCGCTGCCCACTTGCAGGAAGGGGATAAACAAGCGGCTGGCCCACACCCCCAACCCGGTCCCCAAGCCTATCCCGGTCAGGATAAGCACCGCCTGCTCCCCGGCCAGGTAGGCGGCCATCTGCCCCACCGAGAGACCCACAGCCCGCAGCATCCCCAACTGGATGAAGCGGCGGCGGAAGGAGACAACGGCATAAACCAGGAAACCTAACACCGTCAGCGCGGCCGCGGCCAGAAAACCGGCCGACAGCAGACCAAACAGCCCCTGCCGCTCCGGGCGCGTCTGTTCGGTGGCGATCAGCTCCCGGGCATTGCGGAACGTCACCACCGTAAAGCCCAACTGCCGCGCCTCGCTGACAATCTGGGCCGCCGGCACATCCGGGTCGGTTCGCAGCCACACATTATAAGGAAAAGCCCCGCCCAGCCCCTCGTGAATATGATCCAGATTGCCCACAAAGAAGGGGCCATCCTGGGGGTATTGGGTGGGGAAAAGGTCCAGGGGGCCGGCAATGGTAAACGACACATCGGCAAACTCCCCGGCTGCCCCAATCGTCAGCCGCAATGGGTCGCCCACCTGCAAGCTGTTGCGGCTCATAAAATCCCGGCTTACCAGCAGATGGTCGCGCTGTACTGCCAGTCGGTTCATCAGCCCACCCAACGACTCATTGGCGGCAAAATCGGGCCGGTAAAAGGCCACCTGGACAAAATCCACCCGGTCAATGCCCAAAATACGCCCTGTCTGCTGCCGGCCACCAATGCTAGATGTGGCGCTGTGTTCACCCACCCGCGCCGCCGCCTGCACCCCAGGAATCAGCAGATGGTCGGTCACGGGCAAAAAGAGCCAGCGGGGTTCATCCGGGTTTCCCGCTCCCCCACCCGGCTGGCCGGGCTGCGGCTCCGGCTCTTCTACATTTTCCCCCAACTCGGCCAGATTCAGGTCAGCCCCAACCTGGTAATAAATTTGATCGTGCAGATGGTCATCAAAGGTGACGGCCATCGAAGCAGTAAAGCTGGCCAGGCTGAGGGTGAGGGTCAGCAGCAGCAGCGGCCCTGTGTATTGGCTGGCCGAGCGGGCCAACTGGCGCAGCATCAGCAGCAAGGTGACACCGGGCAGCCAGGCGGCCAGCCAGGCCAGGCCGGCCATCAGCAGGGGAAAGAGGCGAATGGCTACCAGGGCCAGGGAGAAACAGAAGAGTAGGGGTACCAGGAACAGGAGTGGGTTGGCAAAGGGATCGTTGCCCGCCCCCAGCAGGCCAATGCTCCCCTGCTGCTCCAGTTGGTACCAGCCATAAAGGGGAGGAATGAGCAGAGCCACATCGAGGAAGGTACGCTGCCAGAGGGGGGCTAACAGCTCGCGGGCCTGCTGCCAGCGCATGGTGACGATGGTGTGGCGGGCGGCGAGCAGGGCCGGTACGAGCAGGGCCAGCAGGGCCAGCCCGACCCCCAACAAGCCATAGGTAACGGCCGTTCCCGATACAACGGGTATTAACTCCTGCCCCAGGCCGCCGCGCAGGCTAGCCGGGTCGAGGAAGGTGCGGCCGCGTCCCATCCATTGCGCCAGCCGCGCCCCCAACCATAGCCCCCCGGCCAGCCCCAACCCACCTACCAGGGCACCTTCCAGGAGATAGATGGTCACAATCTGGCCCCGCGTGGCCCCGCGGCTGCGTAAGATGGCGATTTCACTCTGGCTGCGGGCGACGACCATGCTGGCCACCAGGGCGATGAAGTAGAGGATGAGGCCGACGACCGGCAGGCTGAAGATGGTCAGGGTGAGGATGAGCAGCTGGTTGGTACGGCCGTATCCTTGCAAGGCGGTCACGGGCGAGGCATCCAAAGTGGCGTTGTTGAGCAGGGCGGTGACGCGGGCCTCGGCCACCACCACTCGCGCCAATAAGGCGTTGACGGTGGCCGGGCGGACGCGGCCGCCATCATAAATTTGGTACCAGACGGCCGTGCTGACCGGGGTGGGCAGCAGCGCCGCCACCTGCTCCACAAAGGCGGCTTCACTGGTCAGGAACATCTCCGTAAAGGCCCCCGGCTGGTAAAACCAGAACGGGTCGGTGGGGTCACGCGGCCGCCAGACACCAGCCACACGCAGCGGCAGCCGCTGCTCCCCGCCACCAAAAAGCAGATACCGCTCCCCCAATTGCAGCCCCAACAAATCGGCCAGGGGCTGGCTGATCAGAACTTCGACGGGTTGACCGGGAGCGGCCGTCTGGGGATAGCTGCCTTCAACCAGTTCAATCTGCTCTTCCAGGCCGGTAATAAAGCCGATATTGGCCCAGAGCAGCGGCTCATTCTGGCTAAAGGGGCCATCCCCTTCCGGGAAAAGGCGCAGCCGGGCCGTGCTGACATGGCGGATGGTCTGGCCGCCGCCCAACTGTTCATCCAGGGGCAAATCAATCGCCCCCGGGGCCTGCGTTGTCAGATAGCGGTCAACCGGTTCATACTGCGCCCAACCCACATCCCCGTGCCAGGCCCCGATATAACGCCAGAGGAAAGCGAAGGGCGGTCGGTGGGTGCCGGCCTCAGTCAGCTCCCCTTGCAGCAGCCGGTTTTGCACGGCATCAGCATAGAGGGGAATAGTGGCTAACAGCCCCACGGCCGCCAGCAGCCCGGCCAGCAGGCAGCCCATGAGCAGCCGGTGGTTCCACAACCGCCGCGCCGCTACGGAGAAGAGAGAGAAGAAGGTGAACATCGGTTTTGTCGTTGTGAAACGTGAAACGTGAAGCGTGATCAAAAATTTCTCACGAATCACGTATCACGCATCGTTCACCCCTATCTTATAGGGTTGGACGCGCCGGGGCAAAAATTCAGGGGAGAAGGGGGGTGTGTTGGGAGAAAAGCAATCTCAAAACGCCCAGCAAACCAGGCCAGGTGTTTAACTCAAACAAACGATAAATAATCCAGGGGCAAAAAATTTTCGTTTGCGTAGGGGCAAACCATCGCCAACGCCGAAAGCTGACGGATTTTCAGGACCCCCTCAGCCCTCATCAGGTAGATTCTGGTGAGTCGTTACCCTGCGTCCCTTCAAGCGCTGCTGCGACCTGTTTATAAAGCTGATGGGCAAAGTCGTAAAAATTGCTGGCATCTGTCTGCGTTGGTTTCCCATACGGCAGCAAGCCCATTTCACCTGGATACCGAGATTCAATGTAAACAGCTTCCAGGCGATCCAGCATATCTGGATCCATATCAATCACGGACATCTGTGATTCAACCAGGTTATAGAGTCGGGTTAAACTATGGGTTTTAACAGCAGCTCCACTCGATTCTTCCAGAACAGCTTTCAACACCTTTTCTACTGCTTGCTGTGCATGAAAAGCGGCCAGGTTGGTTAATTGTGATTGGGACAGCAGTAATCCGGCCGCTGCTAGATCATCTTCGGCCCGGTTTAACCATTCACGGGTTACTGCTTTCATACAACAAAACTCCCTCTTGTAACAGTTCCCTGGCAAAAAGGCTGTTCATCTCCACAAATCGGGCATACATTGGGCGCGTATGCACAATAAGATCCACGGGGATTACGCCCCTGACATCTCTTAGCAGTCGGGCAACTTCCAGGTAGATTTGCTCTTTTTCGTGATAGTTTTGGGGCAGCCTGTCATCATTGGTGACAACCAGCAAATCGAGGTCACTTTCGGCCGATGCGGTTCCCTGGGCATGGCTGCCAAACAGGATTACCTTTGCCGGTTTGATCTGTTTTAGCCGTTCGATAATCAACGGAATATATATACTTGCTGCCTGGGTTGTCATGAAGTCATTATATCGCTGTAGGAGCAAAGCTGCTATTTCTCATACAGATTTTCGAAAACTCACCCTGGCCTACCTACACATCCCGCAGGCGGGGGTTAAAGATGCGATCCAGGCTAAAGCCGAGCATGGCGAAAGCAAAAGCGGTCAGCATCAACAGCAAAGCCGGCTGCAAAATCCAATAAAAGTGGCCGTTCAGCAGGGCGCTGTACAGGTGAGCCTCATTGATGATCTTGCCCCAGGTGGGCAGATGAAGGTCACTTAAACCCAGAAAAGCCAGCCCTGCTTCCAGAAACACGTAGGTTGGCACCAGGATCATAATTTGGGGGATCAACACCGGCAGGACGCGGGGGGTCAGATAGAACAGGACCAGGCGTAACTGGCTGGCACCATAAGCCTGGGCCGCTTCGATATAAGGGGATTCTTTGACCTGCAAAAAGAGGGCGCGGTAGGTCTTAAGGCTGCTGCCAAAGATAGTGAGCAAAATAGCCATCCCCAACAGTTCCCAAATACGCAGGGTAAAAAAGGCGGAAAACATGGCTAAAACGGGGAACATGGGGATAACCATATTCACTTCGGTAAGTCGCTGAATGAGCGCATCCAGCCAACCGCCGCGCCAGGCTCCAGCAGCGGCAATGATCACCGTCAAAAAGGCGGTGCTGAAGGCGGCCACCAGGCCAAAAGCGAGGGCGATGGGTGTTCCCCACAGCAGGGCAACGCCGAGATCGCGGCGGCGATGGTCGGTGCCGGCCCAGCCATACAGTTTGCCGTACATGACAAATTTGGCCTCGAGGTCGGCATCTTCCTCAAAGAGAAAGGCTTCTAAACGCAGGCGATACTCCCCTTTGAGGGGAACGAGTGCCTCGCTGTTTGGGTCGGCAAAGAGGGCGATCTGGGGGTCAACCCGGTTCAGGCGGCGCATAAGCCGGCTGTCGTCAGAGAAGAAATGGCGCTGGTCATAACGGGGCGAAAGTTCACCCAGAGGGATTTCCCGGCCATCGGGTGTCAGCCAGCTCATGCTCACGTGCAGCGATCTTTGCTGGTAGCGGGGGTAAAAGTAGATGAGCGGTTCATGGGGGAACGTGTCGTAAGGAAAATCAAAGAGGTAATCCAGGGTGAGGACCGTCACGTCGCCAAGCTTTTCTACGGTTCTTTCAATCTCGCCTTGGCGGCTGTCCAGGATGATGGTCCCTGGCTGTTTCTCTTTATAAAAGTAGTTAAACCAGACGGGGCGAGCGTGGCGCGGCCTGTCCTGGGCATCGGCGGGGTCGGCCCGCCAGAGGCGAATGGCTTCTTCGAGAGGCAGGGTCCTCACGGTGTAAACGATGCTGCCCAACAGGAGCAGAATGATGCCCAGGCCAATAACGGCCGATGGCGAACGGCCGATTTGCCCCAAAATATGGCCTACCTGGCGACCCCATTGGGGCAAGGTCCGCAGCCAACCACCCACATCAGGGATCAACTGGGCCAATGAGAAGGATGGATGCGGCCGCGTCGGTTCAATCGGCTGTCTTTGCTGCCCCTTAAAAGGCCAGAAACGAGAACGGCCGTCGCCCAGGGCCGCGGACCGAACTTTTTCCCTTTTGTCACCCCCGCCCAGGCGAATGCGCGGGTCTAACAAGCCATAAGCCAGATCAAGGATGAAAATGGTAATGGCTAAAAAATAGGCATAAATGACCAGAAGCCCTACCAGGACTTGCGTGTCCTGAAACAACCTGTCTGGTGATGTACCAGCAATGGCGATATAAAAAAGGTCGCCCAGGCCCGGCCATTGAAAAAGCCGCTCCAGGATAATCGAGCCGCCCCAAATAGAGATCAGGATGAAGGTCAGATTGGTGAGAATGGTGGGCAGGGTCGGCCGCAGCAGATAACGCCGATTGACCAGATGGCCGGGCAGCCCTTTGGCCTGAGCCATTTCGACATAATCTTCACCGGCGTAGATGAGAAAGAAAGTGCGCCAGAGGTAGACGCTGTAGAAGAAGACGCTGAGGAAGATGGCCGCAAAGGGCAAAATCATATGCCGTCCCACTTCCAGAGCATATTCCCAACGAGTATCCGGCGGAATGGCCGGCCGCATCCCATTAAAAGGCAGCCAGTGCAGCATCCCGGCAAAGATGGCCACCAGGAAAATACCATAAAACCAGGCCGGCGCGGCCGAGAGGGGGGAAAGAACGACAAATAGATTATCCAGCCAACTGCGATACCGGCGCGACAGCCGCAACCCCATCCAGACACTGCTCAGGAAAAAGGCGATATTGGTCAGGCCCAACAGCAGCAGCGTGTTAGGAATCCGCTCCAGAATGATATATTTGACAATGCGCTGCTCAGACGGCGGCCGGTGGTGCATGGTACGCAGCCGCAAACTTTCGCCAAGCTGTAGGCTCAACCCCTTGGGCAGCCATTCCGCCGTGCGGATGAAAATAGAGCGGTCGAGTCCGGATGCTGCTTCCATTTCGGCAATCTGCTGACGGGCGATGAGGCCGCGCTCCTCAGCCGTTAAATGGCGATAGGCCGGGTTTTGGCCTACGGACGCTCGTACGATAAGGCTAATCTCCGCCCTGGCGACCTCGTCTATTTTGCCACCCAGGTTAGCCGCCAGCAGGGCCATGTACAGACCAATGATCACGGTCAGGGAGAGGGCCAGAAACCGGAAAAGGGCGTAGCGGGCAAAGCGTAGAATCCCTTTATAAACCGGTTCGGCGGGGGGTGCGGCCGCAGGTGGTGGTTCCTGGTACGCCAGAATACCGGTAAGGGTGCGGGGGTGTTTGCCTGGTGTGGCAAACGACGATTTATCTTCTCTCATCTTTCTTCAAGGGTGGGTTCGCCGGTAGGGCTAACAAAGAAGTGTCGTGGTTGCTTCCTTATATATAATAGAAGCATTGAGCCAAATTTGCCAGGGGAATTGGCGTGGGACACAGCAATCACTCCTCATGCTTCAGCCGCTCAATCCAGGTTTGCAGGTGTTCCTGGAACCATTCGGGCTGTTCGATGAGGGCCTGGGGGCCGAGGGTGAGCAGGTGGGCACGGGCCTGCTCCTGGCTGGGGAAGGGGAGGGTTAACTGGATTCGCCCTCGATCATCGGTGGGGCCGGCCGCTGCCAGAATAGTGTGAATGGCATCGCCGTACAGCTCGCTGAGGTAGGGAATGGCCGCGGCCGCAACCCGTACTGTCACCTGGAACCGAGGGAACTGGGCTTCTACCTGGGCCTGCCAACTGTGCCAAAATTGGGCCAGGTTAAAGGTAGGCGGCCGCGTAAATGGCTGCTCTGTCAAATGGGCTTCTTGAATCCGGCTGACCCGGTAAACTAGCAGGTTACCCTGGCTGTTGGCTACCATGTACCAGGCGCCGGCTTTGGCGACCAGGCCAACCGGCTCTACCAACCGTTTGACCCAGCGGCCGCTTTGCCCCCGGTAGGTCATGTTCAGGCGGCGCTCCTGCCATAACGCTTCTTCAACGAGGGGGAGAAAAGGGGTGGTCGCGGCCGCGCCAAACCAGGGGTGATTATCCACCTGCACCCGTTCCCGCACCTGTTCGGCTAAATTTTGCTGCGGCTTGGGCAATGAGGCCGCCAGTTTTAGGATAGCACTATTCAAGGAGCGGCTATCTTGCCAGGCCGATTCCGTCTGCGGCACACTGGCGACAAACAGGGCGCGAATTTCACTGTTGGTCATCCCTGTCAGGCTAGTACGGTAATTATCCAGCAAGGCACAGCCCCCGTTAGGGCCCCGTTCGGCATACACCGGCACCCCAATCAGACTCAGGGCTTCAATATCCCGGTAAATGGTACGCTCAGACACCTCTAATTCCTGGGCCAACTCGCGGGCGGTGAGTTGGCCCCTGGTTTGCAAGAGCAGCAGCAAGGAGATAAGACGATCAGCGCGCATAGGCAAAATTTCGATGGTTCTTTGAGAATTCAGGGAGGTGCCAGATCATGAAACGTGATACATGACCAGAGAGGACGCACGCATCACGTTTCACGTGGGACTCTACGAAATCTTAAAGACCCCAAATTTATACCCTATATTGATGAAGATCACATATAGCCTATGATGTTTGTTACTCAACACCCAACCTGTTTGTTGTTACACTGTTTGCTGGCTTTATAGGAGGTCTTGACGCCGGAAAGCATTTTTGAGGTTCTCGTGACCGAGCTCCTGCTGCCCACCAAACTGTATAAACCCCAGATTCGTCCGGGTCTGGTCACTCGTCCCCGTCTCACCAGCCAGCTCCATACAGGTTTAACCGGTAAGCTAACCATTCTTTCGGCGCCGGCCGGATTCGGCAAAACGACTTTATTGGGCGAATGGATCAACCAGTATGAATCAGATCAGGAAAATGGGGTAGGGGCGGCCTCGCAGCCTTCAGCCTTCAGCCGGCCTAATTTTGCCTGGTTGTCGTTGGATGAGCATGATAATGATCCGGCCCGGTTTATGCTGTATCTGATAGCCGCGTTGCAGACAGCGGCCGCGTCTCTGGGTCAATCCGCCCTGGCCCAGCTTCAATCCGGTCAGCCCCTCCCTGCTGAAACCACTCTAACCATCCTGATCAACGATCTTACTCTGTTAGACAGCCAGCTGGGATTGATCCTCGACGATTATCACCTTATCAGTAACCCGGTGATCCATACCGCGGTGGCATTTTTCCTGGAACACGCCCCATCACAGTTTCATCTGATCATCGCCAGCCGAAGTGATCCACCACTTGCCCTCTCGCGGTGGCGAGTACGGGGTGAACTGAACGAGATCCGGGCCACGGATCTACGTTTCACTGCCAGCGAAACAGCCCAATTTTTACAACATGCCCTCGGTCATTCTCTGGACGCGGCCGCGACAGATTTGTTGGCTCAACGTACCGAAGGCTGGATTGCCGGGTTACAGTTGGCGGCTCTTTCTTTACGGGGCCTGGACGCGGCCGCGGCGTCCCAATTCCTCACCGAATTTGGCGGCACCCATCGCCACATCTTCACCTATCTCATTGAAGAAGTCTTGCAACGCCACCCCCCTCTGGTGCAGCAATTTCTCCTGCAAACAACTCTCTTAGATCGGCTGACACCAGCCCTATGTGATGCCGTCACCGGAATAAAAGCGTGGCCCATAGAAGCTGGCCTGGATTTGCAACCACCACTCCCTTCGCTGCAATCACAATTTATTCTGGACTACATGGCTCAAAACAATCTCTTCTTGATCGCCCTTGATGAATCCGGGCAATGGTTTCGTTACCACACCCTCTTTGCCGAAACAGTGCAAACCCATCTGCAAAAAACCCAACCCGACCTCATCCCCGACCTGCATCGTCGGGCAGCCAATTGGTATGCCGCCCACGGTTATACGGAACAGGCCATCCGCCATGCCCAGGCTATCCCGGATAATGATATGGCGGCTGATTTGATTGACGCGGCCGCGAACCATCTCTGGCTGCAAGGGCATCTGGGGGTCTTGCTTGCCTGGCTCAAGGGGCTGCCAGAACAATTGCTTGCCAGCCGCCTGCGCCTGCTCCTGCTCCATGCCTGGCTCCTCTTTCTGCATGACCAATGGGCTGAAGCCGGGCACAGAGTTCATTTAGCCGGGCAACAACTGGCAGCCCTGCCCCCAGACGACCCGGAAACCCATCGTTATTATGGTCATTGGGCAGCCATTCAGGGGGCCATGGCTGCCCACCGCCAGGAAGTGGCTGCTGCCATCACCTGGATGGAAACGGCTCTACAAAACCTGCCCGCCGATGATGTCCATTGGCGGCAAGTAGCCATGATCGGGTTGGGGTTGGCCCAACTGGCCGATGGGCAGGCGCGGGCGGCCATCACCACGCTGCACCAGGCCGCGTTGGTTTGTGAACGCCTGGATGATCTTTACCTGGCCTTTGCCGCCTGGTCGCATCAGATAGAAGCGTGTTGGGCACAAGGGCGGTTGCACGAAGCGGCCGCCTGTTTACACCGCCTGGAGCTGTTAGCTGAACGAGATGAAGGGAACTGGCTGGCTCTCCCCGCTTATGCTGCCATTGGCCGGGGCGTTCTGGCTTACGAGCGTAATGAATTGGCTCAGGCACAGCAGCTGATCAGCACTGCTTTGCCCCAAATTTGGCCGGGGGGGCAGCCGCGTGTAGTTCTCACGGCTTATCTAACGCTGGCCCGGGTGGCCCAGGCTCAGGGCTACCCAGAGAGGATGCACCAATACCTGGACGCGGCCGCGCAGTTAGTCCATCGCTTTAATCTCACGGTGGAACAACGGCTGCTCGCCGCTGTCACCGCTCGCCTGCTCCTGGCCGAAGGAGATTTATTTGAGGCTTTCTGGCAGCTAGAGAATGAAGAGATCAATGCCGAATCACCCGCTGACTTCGGCCATGAAATGGGGCTGCTAACCCTGGTGCGTCTCTATCTGGCCGAAGGGCGCACCCCAGAAGCGATGATCATCTTAGCCCGCTTGCTCCCCCCGGCAGAATCAGCAGGGCGAGATGGTTCACAGTTGGAAATCCTTCTGCTGCAAGCGTTGGCCTTCGCGCAGCACCATCAACATGACCACGCCCTGGCCTGTTTGCATCATGCCCTCGCCCTGGCTGAACCGGAGCAGTTTAGCCGAATTTTCCTAAATGAAGGGCGGCCGCTGGCCCAACTGCTCAGGCAGATTACGCCCCCTACCCCCTATGTTACCCATCTGCTGGCTCAGATGAGCGGCCCACTCCCGGCCAATAGTTGGCTGGAGCCGCTTACCAGCCGTGAGCGGGAAATCTTGTCCCTGGTGGCGGCCGGAGCCAGCAACCAGACCATCGCCGATCATCTGGTTATCAGTCTGGGAACTGTAAAAGGGCACCTGAACCATATCCTGAGCAAGTTGGAGGCTCACAATCGCACCGAGGCTGTCGCTCGCGGCCGCGAATTGGGGCTGCTCTAACCTGCGTGCTGCCAACATAACCCGAAACGTAACCAAAGTTAGACGCCGCTCTCTCTGTTTGAGCCTATGCTAAGAGCATGAGCGCTAACCAACCCCTATTTCAGGTGACAGGTACATCATGTTAAACCATCTCCGCCAACGAGTCGTTGAGGCATTAGCGGCCGTTCGCTCCGCCACCCTGTCTACTTATGGACCCGCCGAATTACAGGCCGCGCTTCTGGCCTGTGAAGCTGTGGGCATACGTTTATATCTGCTGCTGCCAGCCACTTCTGACCATGTAGTTAATCTGGAAAGCCACCCCGAAGTCGTCGTGACGACCCCTGATTGGCAGCTTCGCGGGCTGGCGGTGCTGCTTGATAAACGGGACTATCCACCTGATCTGAGCCTGTACCGCAAACCAGAAGGGCAGTGGAGCCATCTGGTAGAAGTTCGACCTACGCAGTTACATATTCGCCGCCGCAATGGTTGGGGGTACAGCGAAACGATTGATATTGAGGAGTAGCGAGTGGGCAAGTTTGCGGGTGGGTGAGTGAGGAACAAAGTATGAGTATAGTAATTGTGCCTGCTGTAAAATCTAACCGTATTTCGGTCATGACGTTGGTGGCCTGGGTGGTGATGTTAGCGGTTTCGATTCTGCCCGATGTCATCTGGTTTGAATTGACAGAGGCTATTCCGACCTGGCTTTACCCCGTTAAAGTCGCTTTTGCCGTCGTTTTGCTGATGTCTACATTGATCTGGCCAACCCTCAACCCTTTACGGTCATTGGCTGGGGTCGTGTTTGTTTTGTTGAGCCTTGATTGGGGAGTGCGTGAGTTTTATTCGCTTTTGCGTTGGGAAGCGTGGCTGGTAGGGAGTGACCGCTTTATCCATGATATGTTGGTGGTGCAGGGGCCGCGTTTTACGTTGGCGTTGTTGATGACCGGGTTTTTATGGTTTTTGACGCGCAATCGGCACGATTTTTTTCTGGCACTGGGGAAACTGGACGCGGCCGCAAATCCCATCCCCCTCATTATGATGCGCCCGTCTTCCTGGCGCATCTTAGGCCCGTTCCTCTCCATCGCCTTAGCCGGGGGCTTGACCGTTTTTATGGTCTTGTTTGGTAATCCGATCGTGGCCGCGCTTGTTGTTAAAGCCCTGCCCCTTCTCCCCTTCGTCTTTCTCTTTGCTGCCATGAATGCTTATGGCGAAGAGATGATTTACCGGGCTTCTTTCCTGGCTGCGTTAGAAAATGTCGTAGGCTCACGGTATGCCTTGCTCATTACCGCGACCTTTTTCGGTATTATGCACTACTTTGGAATGCCTTATGGTATGCTAGGGGTGGTGATGTCAGCCCTTGTCGGCTGGCTTATGGGCAAAGCCATGCTGGAAACACGGGGCTTCTTTTGGGCCTGGTGTATCCATTTTTGTTTGGATGTCGCCGTCTTTTTCTTCATCGCCATGGGGACGGTGACGCCGGGCGGTTGATAAGCCTTGAGGTTATGCTATAGCTACCAGTGCCTATATCCACCCTGGTAGAGATGGGATTGTAGCAGTTAGGAAGGTGTCAACATGAATGAACCGATGATTGAGGTCAAAAATTTTCGTAAGCTCTACGGCGATTACGTGGCTGTGGACAATATTAGTTTCACGGTTTACAAGGGTGAAATTTTTGGCCTGCTGGGGCCAAATGGAGCGGGTAAGACCAGCACCCTGGAAAGCCTGGAAGGGCTGCGGCCGCCGAGCGGGGGTACCTTACGAGTGGCTGGGGTTGACCCTGCGGCCGCGCCGCACAAACTCCGCAACCTTATCGGCGTCCAACTACAATCGGCTGGTCTACCCGCCAGCATCACCGCTGACGAAGCCATGAAGTTGTTCTGTGCCTATCACGGCGTCGCCCCTCGTTTTGACCTGCTGGACCGTCTGGGTCTTGGGGGCAAACGGAACATTGAGTTCCAGGGGTTGTCCACCGGCTTGCAGCGGCGGCTGGCGTTGGCGTTGGCCGTGGCCCATGATCCACCGGTTCTCTTCCTGGATGAACCAACAGCCGGTCTGGATGTGGCCTCACGGGTGGAGTTGCACAGCCTCATGCACGAACTCAAGAGCAAGGGCACAACCATCATCCTGGCCACCCACGACATGGCCGAAGCCGAAGAGATGTCGGATCGAGTCGCCATTCTGCTCCAGGGCAAACTAGTCGCCGTAGATACGCCGCTGGCGATTACCGCCACCGGGGCCGGGCTGACCAAAGTCTCGGTTAACACCCGGTCTGGCTCTTTGCTCTCGAACCATCACCCGATTCCTGCTGTCAGCCAATATCTGGTCAAGGAGCAGTACGCCATCTACTTCAGCACCAACATCGGCCAGACTGTATCCACCCTCATCAGCACCGTAGAAGCGGAAGGGGATACCTTGATTGATTTGCGTGTTGAGCGGCCTTCGCTCGAAGATCGTTTTCTGGAACTGACCAATGGAGGCCCCAAATGAACGCTTTTGCCAGCCATTTTGCCTTTGAGTTTCGCACCGGCATCCGCAACAAGAACCTGCTGCTGATGAATTATCTGTTTCCTCTGGGGCTGTACCTGATGATGAGCGTGATCATGCCCGGCGTTAATCCGCTGTTTCGGGAGGTGATCATTCCGGGGATGGTGACGTTTGGTATTTTGGCCTCAACCCTTTTGGGGCTGCCTGACCCATTGGTCAATGCTCGTGAGGCGGGGATTTTCCGCAGCTACAAAATTAACGGTGTCCCGGCCAGGAACATTTTGCTCATCCCAGCCCTGTCCACTATTTTGCACGTGCTGATGGTAGCCCTCATCATTTTGATCACCGCGCCTATCTTTTTTGACGCCCCCGCGCCGCAAAATTATGCCACCTTTTTTCTGACGGTTCTGGGGATGGCTGTAGCTTGCACGGGGCTGGCGGTTTTGATTGGGGTTGTTGCCCCCAATTCTCGCCTGACGGTGTTATTTTCCCAGGCTATTTTTCTGCCTTCGATGATTATTGGCGGCATTATGATTCCGTACAGCATGTTGCCGGGCGCGGCCGCGAAAATAGCCCTGCTGCTCCCTGCCACCCACACTATGAATGCCTTCAACGGGTTGGCTATGGGGGGTATGGCCGACTTTTATCCCTGGGGGTCAATTCTTACTTTGTTTGTCGGGGGCATCACCGCTTTCATGTTGGCCTGGTATCTGTTCCGTTGGGATAGCACCAGCAGTGAACGGCGCGGCCATCCGCTGATGGCTCTACTGGCCCTTGTGCCCTACGCTGCCTGGTTGTTGGTGATATTACCGGAAGCGCTGCACACCTTGAGTCTGATGCACCCCAAATCTTGAAAGGGCAACACAGGGGCGCAGCGACGTGGCGATCTTTTCGCCCCATCGCCCACTCACCCCCTCGCCGCGTCTTATTCTTTAGGAGTTATATGATGACCACACCTTCTATTTCTTTAATGAGAGAAGTTCATTTGCGGCCGCGTCCTTTTTGGCCGGTGGGTTTATTGGTAACTTTAACCGCCGGGGCCGCTGGCTACCTTACCCTGCTCTGGCCCTGGATGATTGGTTGGGGGGCAACCAAAGCCGAACAGGCGAAACCCTTACCCGGTGATGATTTGGTTCCCCAGGCCAATCTACAAACCACCAAAGGGGTGACCATCAAAGCCAGTCCAGACAAGATTTACCCCTGGCTGCTCCAGATTGGGGTAGACCGGGGTGGCATGTACAGCTATGACTGGCTAGAAAATCTGTTTGGCCTCAAGGTCCATAGCGTAGACCGCATCGTGCCAGAGTATCAAAATGTCCAGGTGGGTGATTTCTGGCGATTTACCCCCAAAGAATTTGTGCTTAACCCTGGACCAGGTCTCTATGTACGCGAACTGCAACCCAACCGGGCTGTTCTTCTCTCTTTTGGCCTGGAGAACAAACCCGACGATACCTGCATTGACACCTGGCAATTTGTTCTGGAACCACAAGCCGACGGCTCCACCCGCTTGCTTCTGCGTTCGCGGATGAATATGAAACCGGAATTGCCCATCAAGTTGACCTACTTCATCCAGTTCATCATGGAGCGGAAGATGTTGCTTGAAATTCGGAAACGGGCGGAACGATTGGCATTGATACGTTAAAACGGGGCAAAACAACACCACCCTCACCAACATTACCAACCTGACCTTTCATCTAACCGTCTGGAGACAGCACCATGACTGCAACCAACCTCTTGGATAATCGCCCGCTGACGATAGCCGATCTGGCCGGGTTAACCTGTACTGATGGCGGCCAATTGGCTTATTCCCATGTCCAGCGGTTGCTCAAGCTGATTGCCTTAATCGGTACAGGGCTGACCTATAATGAAACGGCTCTCACCATTGCCACCTATCTGCACGATTGGGGGGCCTATCCCTGTTACCAACAGCCGGGGGTTGAACACGCCCTGCGGTCACGCCAGGTTGTCGAAACGCTGATTCTGCCCCGCCTGAATCTGACCGAAACAGAGGTAGGCATCATCCTGGAAACGATTGAATATCACGATTATCGTGATCAACGACCCGTGACATCCGTTGAAGCCGTGCTATTACGTGAAGCCGATTTTCTCGACTTTCTGGGGGTTATTGGCCTGGTGCGTGAATATGCACACGGCCCGAAAGAGTTGATAACCGCCTGTAACCAGGTTCTAAAGCGACGTGAACTGATACAAAATCGTTTTACCTTGCCGGTCGCCAGAGAAATGGCGGCGATCCGGCTGACCCGGCTGGATCAATGCTTAATGTGGCTGCGTGACGAAAGTTTTAACTTCATTTAGTCCCTTAAAAGTCAGCTTCTTGTATCGTGAGCAAGAAAATCTCGCGCTGAGACGCAGGGACGCAGAGGTTTTTTCTCCGCGACTCTGCGCCTTTGCGCGGGAGTTGGTTCTGGCTTGTCCAGGTTAGGTGTATCTTCTCAATAAATTGGAGCGAACCTTCAGAAGGTTTGGGCAATGGACAAGCTCTTGGGTCAAACTCCGATGGTTACACGTTTTACTGAGATGTTATGCCCATCGTGGTCATAAAGTGACATTCTGGTTGGAGGCTGGAGATTGGAGACTGGTTACTATCGAGTCGCCAGTCTCACTGAAAATGTCAGTTTATGACCGTTGGCAGTATACATTTACGTTGTGATAGTATCAGGAAGCCCTGACCATACATGCCAACCAGGCAGTAATACTATTAACTTCCGGCAAAATATAACCTTGAGTACAACTTTTGATAGAGGCCAACCACAGGCAATTCCCTTTACCCTATATTATGAAAATCTTAACAGTTTAGGCAGATACTCAATACCTGCTAACACTCTCTGACTGTAGTCAGTCCCCTGACTGTACCACGCCAACCTTGATCAATAGAGCAGCCTGAGCAGTCAGGCAGGTTGATTCAGGCTGCCTGGGAGGTAACCATGTCTCGTTTAACACCAATACGCTTACTGATTTTATTGCTGCTGTTGTTGGTTGTGAGTTGTACCAGCACAACCTCCCCGGAAGTGGGGCTGGTTGAGGGCGGATCAGAGGGTACGACTGTCCCAGCCACAATCACCATCCCCGAGAATGCGCCGCAAACTATCAATTTTCTCGGCGCTACTTTTATCTTTGACCCAACCGTAGCTGGCAGTGTGCAGCCAGAGCTGCTCCCAGCCCAGGCGGCTGAACCAGGGCCAGGCGTTTTATGGGCCTCGCCTGAACATATTGTTTTTACCCTGGTGGATGCGGCTGGCGCACAGAACCATGCTCCGTTAGGTCAATATCTCACCGCGGACGCACAGATCCACCTTTATCCCACAGGAGAGCTGAATATTGAGGTGCAACCAGCGGTAGACAATTTGCGGCAGCTTTTAGCTCAATCACCCGACGCGGCCGCGCTGGAAGTTGTTACCCCGGACCAGGGGGCAGCGCAGCCTGGTCTGTCCATGCTGCCCCCCAGCAATGCCGTGCCCATGTTCCGTGCCCAGGTAAAATATTTGACCTTTGCTGGCGGCCGCGGCATCCGCTACCTGACCCAGCTTAGCCAGGGGTTAGTGCCAGTCAGTAACCAGGAGCTGTTTTACACCTTCCAGGGGCTGACCGATGATGGGGCCATCTACATCGCAGCTTATTTCCCGGTAGCCGTACCCGCCCTGCCCGCCACATCGCAGATGAGTGAAGAAGCGTTTACTGCCCTGGTTGACGATTGGCAGGGGTATCTCAGTCAAACACTCGCCTTGCTCAATGAGCAACCAACCGATGCTTTCACGCCGGACCTGGCTGCCCTCGATGCGCTAATCAGCTCCCTCTCGGCCGCTGGCGTCATCCCCCCACCTGAACTGGCGGGAATCTGGCCTGACAATAACGAATCCGTGGACAATCAACCCATTTTACAGTGGGCAGCTTATGCCAACGCGGTTCGTTATGAACTGGTTGTTGTAGACGATGACGCTTATCCGCCAGTGGTAGCTTTCAGTCAGTTCACCACGGAAACTGTCGTGCCCATCAGTCCGGCCCTGGAACCGGGCAGCTACAGTTGGACGGTGCGGGCATTGGATGGCCGTGATACCGTTCTGGCTGAACTAAACCGCCAATTTTGGGTGAAGGCGACGTTAGAAGCGATAAGCCCGGCAATAGGGGCAACTGTAACCGTGACGCCGACGCTTATCTGGCAAGCGTATCCTGACGCCACCAGCTATCAACTCATTATCCTGGATGATGCTGCCTACCCACCAGTTGTCATGGTTGACGAGAAGAGTGGTGACACGACCTTCACCGTGGTAACGCCACTAAAACCAGGTAGTTACAGTTGGTCGGTGTGGGCCATTGATAACAATAATAGAGTGGTAGCAGAAGTAAACGGCAGTTTCATTGTTGCCGATGTACTGTCTTCTCAATAGTTTTGGGGCTACGTGGCCTGAGCCTGTCGAAGCCTGGAGTCAACCTGATGAAATTTCAATCTACCATTAAATGGCTTGTTCTTCTCATCTTCGCCCTGGCATTGTTATCGGTCAGTGCCGGGTTGTTTTACGACACCGCTGGCCAGGCTTATGCTTATACTAACCACCGGGGCGAGACAGTGATGATCAACGGGCACGGGCTGTATTACTACGATACGGTCAGCACTGCCGCCCAGATGCAGGGCAATGATCTGATTACTCTGGTGGTGGGGCTGCCGCTCCTGGCGATTTCAACCTGGCTGGCGTTCAGGGGATCGCTTCGCGGCCGCTTGCTCCTCATCGGCACGTTGGGTTTTTTCCTCTACACCTACATGTCCATGTCCATGCTCACGGCCTACAATGCCCTATTCTTGGTGTACGTAGCCCTCTTTACGCTAAGCCTGTACGCCTTTATTTTGAGTCTGATGGCGATTGATGTGGCCTCACTGCCCCAACATTTTTCACCCCACTTGCCACACGGCTGGATTGCGGGCGTGTTATTTGCCGTCGGGGGCTTTCTGATATTAGCCTGGTTGGGACGTATTGGTTCACCCCTTCTGCAAGGCCAGACACCAGCCCTGGAAAATACAACCACATTGGTCATTCAGGCAATGGACCTGGCCTTAATCGCGCCATTAGCGATTTTGGCGGGCATTTTGCTCCTGCGTCGCACCGCCTGGGGCTACCTGTTAGCCTCAATTGCTGTGCTCAAAGGGTTGACGATGGCTCTGGGGGTCAGTGCCATGGGGATCAACATGGCATTACAAGGTGTACCCGATAGTCTGGGTATTTTGATACCCTTCCTGATCCTTACCCTGCTTAATCTGATTACGGCTGTGCTTTTGCTGAAAAATGTAGCCCCTCAGTCTTCAACCCCAGCCGAGTTTTCCCTACAGATGTAGGGATTGTCCCCATGGATTTTTTCTCAACCCTTGTGATGATTTCCGTTAGCTAAAATTGGGCGTGGAATAGATGAGGAGATTCACAATGTCCACTGGTGAAGATCAAAATCACGGTGTTAAGACGGCAACACCCAATGTCAAACCTGGTGTTTATAGCCCAATCAATGTTCACGTCAACGAAACCATTGGTTCTGTTTTCTTGGGAATTGTGGCCCTGGTTTTACTGATTGCCTTGTTAAGAGCTGAAGTACGCAATCGTAGGTTGCAATCTCAATTGGCAGGGCAACTTGATCCCGCTCAGTCATAAAGGAAAAACTAAAATGGGCTTCAAGAAAATCATCGAGCGCCATGCCGTATGGGTTTATTTTATTCTGGTGTATGTTATTGCCTGGGAAGGAGACCATCATGCGTATCCTGATACCCCTTTTACTCCTGTTGGGTGCACATTTTGCCCTGACCGCTAATGTGCCTGCTCCGGCAGGGCGAGGGTGGGTTTTCTGGCCTTTTGCCACTGATTCTCAAGCTATTTTCGGTTTGACAGGGGTGGGAGTGAGCCAGGTTAGCAAACTCCTGTCAGTGATAGCCGGGGTCTGTTTTTTGTTGGCCTTATTGGCGATGTTTGGCCTGGTTATACCAGCGGAGTGGTGGGGAGTGTTGGTAGGGATCGCGGCCGCATCATCCCTCATTCTCTACAGTCTCTATCTCAGCCCTCGGGCCATCTTGCCCATCCTCATTGATGCCTTTCTGCTCTGGGGCATACTCGTTCCTCATTGGTCCGTCGCCAGCCTGTACGGTGCGTGACTGAAAAAGACGATTAGGGTATGGCAAAATCGGCTTGCCCCGATCTGATATTCCCGCACAAAGGCCAAAACATAACCACAGTCATAACTTTAGATAGACGAGAGCGCGGCCGCGTTTGTTGTAAGTTAATCTCGAATAATATCAGGCCGTTGAGTGGCCTGGCAGTAGGAGGAAAATCATGTCTGACCAACGAAACAATTTGTTATGGGGTATTGTTCTCATCGTTTTGGGCGGGCTGTTTTTGGTGCAAACTCTAGGTTTCATCCCAGAATTGTCCCAAACATTTTGGGCCGTGAGTTTGGGGCTGGCCTGCCTTTTCTTTATCGCTGTCTATGCTTACAGTGGCAAAACACATTGGGGCTGGCTGCTCCCGATTTTTATCACCGGTGGATTGTCGCTCGCGGCCGCGTTAAGTTTCACCACCCTCAACCCCCTTTGGATCGGGGCCTTGTTCATGGCGGCTGTCTCGGCACCCTTCTGGATCATTTTCCTGTTTAACCGGCAAGACAACTGGTGGGCACTCATCCCGGGTTGGGTCACAGCCGTTCTAGCCCTTATCATCCTCGTTTCCGAGCGGTGGGCCGGAGAAACGATTGGGGCGATAGTGATGTGGAGCATCGCCCTGCCCTTTATCGTGGTTTATCTCCGCAATCGGGAATATTGGTGGGCCTTGATTCCCGGGTTCATCATGGGCGGAATGGGGGTCGTGGTATTGTTGTCCAGTCAAAGGGCGGAAGAGGTTGTGGGCACGTTCGTCTTATTGATGATGGCCGTGCCGTTCCTGATTGTATTCTTCTTCGTCAAAGGGCAATGGTGGGCCATTATCCCGGCCGGTTTTTTCCTAACGACGGCCTTGATGGTCCCATTCGCGGCCGCGGCTGAAAGCAACAACCTGACCGGGCGACTCATCGGGGCGTTCTTCTTCTTGGGGTGTGCTGCTCCCTTTGCCTGGCTCTGGTGGCGGCATGATGTGTACCCAACTGCCTGGGCGAAATATCCGACGGTGGGATTGGTCGCGGCCGCGGTTATGACCCTGGCCCTGAGTTCCATCTTGGAAAACAGTTGGCCTGTTGTCCTCATCGTCATCGGTATCTGGCTCTTGTACGATAACATGCACCAACCCAAACTGAAGTCGTAGCTGGTTTTCCAAACAAATCAGTCACGTCATTATGCACCCTCATTCCCGGCCTTTCTCCTTATGCAGGAAAAGAGAGTTTGTCCCCTCTCCCTGATAGGAGAGGGTTGGGGTGAGGGGCTGTAGAGAAGGTTCCTTAGACTAATTCTCCCTACTCTCTAGCTCTAAACACCCGTTTTCCATTCAGGTGAAAGAAATGAACAAACAAATAGGAACTTACAGTCTGCAGACCGGTAATTTTGTACTCGGTGGTCTGTTGATTCTATTGGGTATCGTTTTCCTGATGGGCGAATTGCTCAACATTCGTCTGGGGCACTTTATCTGGCCCTTCTTTATCATTGGGCCAGGTGCCGCTTTGTTTATATTGGCTTTGGCCTTTGACGATGACACGGGCCAGGCCCTGGCTTCTGTAGGTGGATTGGTCACAATGGTAGGGCTAATTTTGTTCTTCCAGAATGTGACTGGTTTTTGGGCCAGTTGGTCCTATGCCTGGGCATTGGTAGCCCCAACTTCCATAGGGCTGGGCATGTTTGCTTATGGCTGGCTAAAACATAAACCGGATCTACGCCAGAAAGGGTGGGACGTGGCCAAGGCGGGCCTCAGTATCTTCCTCGTCGCCGCTGTCTTCTTTGAGCTTATCATCGGGGTCAGCGGTTTTGGTCTGGGTCGTTTCGGCTGGCCGCTTTTGCTCATTGGGCTGGGGGTTTTCCTCTTTGCTCGTAATCTAATCGTCAGTTGGCGCAAAGCCTAAACCTGAACCAGGTGATACACCTGTAACGGAGGCATATTATGTCTACGATAACCTATGATCAACGAAAGAGGCCATCTCTATTTGGCCCTATCGTTTTAATCGCCATCGGACTGTTTTTCTTGTTTAACCAACTGAATCTGCTGACAGATTTGCATTGGGGAGATGTATTACGCCTTTGGCCTTTGTTTCTGGTTTTTCTGGGGTTAAATATCCTGGTAGAACAGGCCCCGCGACCGCTGGGCACCCTTCTCAGTGGATTTGTTGCTTTACTGGCGGTAGCGGTGTTTGGTTACACTCTGTTGGTAGGTTTACCGGGGACCATTGGCCGGGACAGCCATTGGAAAGATTGGCAAAGCGAAGATATTTCGTTTTCGGCAAACGGGGTGACATCGGCAGTTATGAATCTCCAGATTGGGCCACCCGGAGCTAATCTCTATGCCCTGGAAGATAGCCGTGATCTGATCGTCGGAACGGTCACGTACCAGAGTAACCTACAGTTTGATACCCAGAACAAGGGTGGTCAGGCGACGGTGACATTGATTCCACGTGATATGGAAACCTGGGTGTGGAAGCCGGAACAGTGGGATAATCTGGGGGATGAACAGCGTTGGAACCTGGGACTAAATCCGAATGTGCCTATGTCGCTGGACTTAACTGCGGCCGCGGGCGTCTCCCATCTTGATTTGCGTGGGTTAATGTTACAAGACCTGGCCCTCGAAGTGGCCGCCAGTGAGGTCACGGTATTCCTGCCTGGTGGAGATTATGATGTGCATATGGCAACGAACGCGGCCGCGACCACCATGATCCTACCGGCCGACGGTCAACACACCATTGAACTACAGGTAAATGCGGGTTCCGTTACCCTAACCCTGCCTCCAGGCATGGAAGCCCAGGTTAAAGTTGATCAGGCATTGGGTGGGTTTGATGATCAAAATAGTGCCTTACAGCGCATCGGCACAAGCAATATCTGGCAGACCGCGGGCTACAAAAACAGCCCCAACCGCATCACCCTCAATATCCATATTGCCGTAGGAGCGGTCACGATGCGTTAATGCCTTTAGGGTTTAGGTTCTTTGGGAATTCAGGAGGTTGACAGACCGTGAAACGTGAACTCACGCATTACGTAAAACCCTACAAAATTCTAAAGACACAAATTTCGGTGACTATACCCATGGTGGTCATAAAGTGACATTCTGGTTGGAGACTGGAGATTGGAGACTGGAGACTGGTTAATATCGAGTCGCCAGTCTCACTGAAAATGTCAGTTTATGACCGTTGGTAGTATATATAGGTGCGTTTGAACGTGTCGAAGGTAAAACCGATTTTGACCAGGGTTTATTGTCGCTGCCAGGCATCCCCCCACCAACTGGCATGGGGCATCCCGCTCTGGCGGGCGTCACGGGTAAGCCGGGTAATGTCCAGAGGTAAACGGTGCATATCCAGGTGGATGCGGCCGCGCTGCCAGGTTATGATGGTAAATTCGGCCCAGGGACTGTACCCAAATTGGGGGTGGTAGGTGAAGGATAGCCCCACACTACCGGGATTCACCAGCCGCATCCCCCGGTAATAACGCATTAGTTGAATATGGGAATGTCCCCCAACTAATAAGGAAGCGTGGCAGCCGTTAAACATATTATCCAACAAATGATCCGGTGTTTCTGCCAGGATGAGGTCTTTATTAGAGCGGGGGGAGCCGTGAAAAAAAAGGATGTTTTGTTGGGGGGATAATTCCAGGTAAGCCGTACTCTTAAAACTGTTCAGGTAAGCCAGATCATCATCCGTCAATTGTTCCGAAGTCCACTGATACATATCTACTACTTCATCAACTGTATCTTTGCGGCTGTGATAATCGGGTTTGAGCATCCATTCATCATGGTTGCCCATGATGGTCAGGCAGTCAAGCTGACGCAAACAGGCAATAACTTCACGCGGCCGCGCCCCAATATTCACCACATCGCCCAAACAGACAATCCGATCCACCTTCTCCTGTTGGATGGCTTTTAATACCTTTTCCAGGGCGATAATATTGCTATGAATATCAGCCACAATAGCTAAACGCATAAAAAGTCCTTGCGAATGGGCAAGTGGGTGAGTCAGCCATCTCCGCGTCACCCGGTTTCTCAACCCTCAGTCTCTCAATCCTATTGTACGGGGTAAGTCAACACCCATTCAATCTCACTTATGGCCTATTCAGTGGCCATAACCGGTCTGATTTAGGTCAGGGCATGGTTAGACAGTGGCCTGGCTGCTCAGGTCACCGGGAAAGGGTGAAAGATGGGTGAAGTTGTTTGCGCCTTTAGTTGGCAGCGACCGGACGACTGGGATCGGCGCACCATTCACTCCAGGAGCCGACGTATAATTTGCCATCGGGCAGCCCGGCATGTTTGAGGGCTAACAGATTAAGACAGGCTGAGACACCAGAACCGCAGTAAAAAACGGCTTGCTGCGGCCGCGTCTCCCCTAATACCTGGAGCAGTTGTTCCCGTACCTGCTCCGGGGGCAGGAATTGACCATCTGCGGTCATATTACGCCCAAAATGGTAGTTGACCGCACCAGGAATATGTCCGGCAACAGGATCAATCGTCTCCATTTCTCCCCGGTAACGGGCCGCATCCCGTGAATCTACCAACAAAGGTTGGTGGGGAACCTCATCGAGTGTCACCAACCATTCGCGGCGGGGCTGGCCGGTGAATAGGGCTGGCGTGGGGGATTCTTCACCAGTATGAGTAGGCAGCGCGGCCGCGACCCAGGCCGGCCATCCCCCTTCTAGCACCGCCACGGCTTCATGCCCCATGTAGCGGAGCATCCACCAGAGACGGGCGGCAAAAGCCCCGTTGACATCATCATAAACGACCACTTGTTTATTCGCTGCAATTCCCAGACGGCTGAATAAAGTGATTAATTGCTCGGGTGAGGGGAGAGGGTGGCGGCCATGATCGGTAGTAGGAGGATGGCTCAGGTCATTGTCCAGGTGGGCGTATATTGCCCCAGGAATATGACTGTTAAGATAAGCATGATAGCCGGCGGCCGCGTCACTCAAGTTAAAGCGACAATCCACCAAGACCCAATCAGGCCGTTTCTGCTGTTGGTTTAAGGTGGCGGGGGAGATGAGGGTGGCGTAACTCAAAATCAAGCCTCGTTTCAGGGGAAGGTTCTGGTAAAGGCGGGGCGGTTATACCAAACTCTGCCACCCAATACCAAACACTCGGAGAATTAGGATTATAGGTGTAGCCAACGCCTACATCCGTCGTCCGAGAATCTAATATCATACTACGGTGAGCCGGGCTGTTGACCCAAAACTCAACCACTGCCGTCACCTCATCAAACCCCCAATAAGTGACTTCTCCAGCATACAGCCCCGCAAAACCAAATTGGGCCTGCCGCTCTTCCGGGCGCGAACCATCAGAACCGGTATGACCGGTATACCCATACAACGCCATGTCATCACTATGTTGTTGGGCGGCGATGGCCAATTCATAGCTGTAATTAAGGGGGGGCAGATTGTGAAGACGGCGAGCTTCATTAATGTACCAAAGCAGCTGCTCCGCCGTTGTAAAACCTGAGTCCAGGGGTGGGGAATCCGTGATGATGATCTCATTGTCCGGCTGATCTGGGGTCACTTCTGTCGGGTCTGCCCCGCTCAGGTCACCAGAGAAGAACAAAGGTAGGAAAATGGTACTTGGGCCGGAGATGGCCGTTACCCATTGCCCCACATCAGTGGTACCAAACTGATTGTGGGCTTGAAGTATCACCCAATAATTCCCCCCATGTTGATAAGTATGGCTGATAGTCAACCCTTCAGCCGTATGCCCATCACCCAGATTCCAGGTGACGTGGGTCACAGAGGGATCCACAAAAGCCTGGACGAACATGGGCAAACCAGCCGTTATAGGCTGGCTGACAACAAAGTCGGCGATGGGCAGCTCTCCCACGATGAGGGGTTGGGTAATTTCAGCCACTCCGGCCTCATTTTGCACCATGAGGCGTACCAGATAGGTGCCTGGCTGGTTGTAGCTGTGTTGGGGGGTTTGGGCTTCGCTGATGGCGCCATCGCCAAATTCCCAGGTGTAGGTGAGAGGGCCGGCCCCCCCGCTTTGGTTAATGAATTGGATCGTTTGCCCTACCACAGGAGTCAAATCGTTGGTGGTGAATTGGGCTGTAGGCGCGGCTGTTACGTTGAGCAGGGTTGTGGCCGTGGCGGCCGCGAGCGGGTTCGCCACTCTGACAGTAATACGGTGCAGCCCGGCGGTTGGGAAAACCACGGTTGGGTTTTGGGCCTGAATCACCCGGCCATCGCCTAAGTCCCAGGTTTGGGCCAAAGGGCCAGGACCAGAAAGGGTAGCTCGTAAAGTGATGGGTTGGCCTACAGCTACCGATTCAAGGGGAAGCAGAGTTACCTGGGGGGGGATGCCTAGCCAGAGGGTAGCGGCTAAGTTTTGAGTGATGGCCCCATGCTGCATGGTAATAGCTAATGGTTGTTCTGGCTGTTGAACGTCGGCAAAAGCGGCCGTGAAATAAAGGCGAATTTGTTCTCGGTCTCCGTTTCCGGTTACGATAGGCAGCCAGGTAAGTAAATTGGCCTGAGCATTAAGACTGAGACCAATGGGCAGACGGGTAACGTCCAGGGTTAAAGTGGGAGGGATGAGGATATCTATGCTGGGCGCGGCCGCGTCTCGGGTATCATTGGTCAACGTTAAGATAGCTGTGATGGTTTGCCCAGGGGTAGCTACGGGGGGATCAAAAAGAACAGCCAGGTGCAAAGGGCCATTGATTTGGGTCAGACCGGAAAAAAGGGCTGGCGGTCCATCTAGCAACGCCAAAATCGGGCCAACAGTCACAAAAATGGCCAGATTAACTGTAAGAAATAAGGAAAATCCAATCCTCAACCAGCGACGCATGACCACAGTTTATCATTGTCACGATATTCGTTCAATCCCCATTTACTCTTAGCTTAGGAATAAAGCGGGGCTGCGAAGCGGCGAGGCTGCCAATGAGCCAGTCTCAGGAGATCTAAAACCTGAGCTTTATCCGCAGATTTCGTGGGTTAACACCGATTTTTTCCGGCTAATCCCCAACATCTCCGTTAATCTGCGGATAGACCTTTTGGTAAGCCCGATTTACATGAGTTGGCAACCTCTCAATCCCCATTCCAAATTCCCCCTCATTTGACCTGCACAAAACGGGGGCATGAGGCATAATTAGCTCCCATGCCCTTGGATACCTTATTTTACCCTATTGAGTTTATAACCTGATTATGAGCGTTCACGAATCGGCAGAATCTAGCTTCATAGGCCGTTTTGGGGCCTTGTTCCGGCGTGACGACCGCATCATCAAGCTGTCCACCCACCATATTGGTGAGCTTCGGGCGGAAAAGGCGGTGCATTTACGATCTTCAGCCATGGTCGCCGGTGATGTTTATGGCCCGGAAGTTGTCAATGCCGGGCTTATTGTGGGTGCTGTGGTCGCTGAAGAGTTGATTGTTCAACAAGGGGGGCAGATTTGGGGGGATGTGTTTGCCTTGCGCTGCCGTATTGAAGAAGGCGGGCAGGTACATGGCTGGCTCAATACGATAGATGTCGAGACCATTCAGGCCCTTTTTGAACAGAAAAAAACGTTGGTAGAAGTAGGTGCGGTAAGTCATTTTGGGGAACTACTGGCTGGCATTGAAGATAAAAATTTGCAGGCGGCAATGGCGGCCGACGCGGCCGGCTCACGAGGACAGACGACCGTTTTACGTTACTTGCAAGTCGCGGCCGCAGAAGCGATTGCCGCCCGTTCTAATCTGGAACAAAATTTTACCGACCGGCTGCGCGAAACGGCTGGTGACAAAATTGCCGAATTGGGCGGTCTGCGTCAAGAAGTTGCCCGTTTTCGCAAAGAATCTCAGACCTATAAGAAAGAGCTAGATGAAATCATTGTTTTGCTAGAGACGCGGGAAGCCGCTCTGGCTGAAAAAAGCATGGCCCTCAGCCAGATTGAACAGCAGTTTGGTGAACGTAATCAGCACATTGCTTTGTTAGAAACTGAGCGTAAACAATCGGTAGCTGAAATTCGGCGGCTGACGGATGAGAATGAGAAATTAAATTACGCCCTGGCTCAAGCTCATCAGGAGATTGAGAATCTTAACCAGCGTATCGAAAATATAGAAGGAGCGATGTCGGCCAGTTTGCAGCGTACGGCTGAACAGCAAGAATCGTTGGTGCGGTGGCAGGAATTAGCTGAGATGACGGAGGTGCGGGCCAGGAAATTAGATGAGGATTTGGAAGCCATGCGCTTGCGCCTGGTGGAAAATTCCCAAGTGGTAGAGTTGTACCGGGGACAAAAGGAAAAGATTGAGCGAGCCTGGCAGGATAAGTCAGCCGAACTGCGGGAAGTGGAACAAGAGTTGGCCCTGGCTAAAGCGGAATTAGCGGCCGCGCAGCAGACATTGGCGACGCAAACCACAGAGTTAGACCGTGCCCAGGCCCAACTGGAGCAGATACGCACCGAGCAAATGATGCTCCAGGCCGAGATGACAGCCCTTCCCCAGAGTGTGGAAGAGGCCCAGGCCCGGCTAGACCTGACGAACAGTCGCATTGCGACTCTGGAAAGTGAATTGAGTCTGGCTCACCAGGATAATCAAGAGCTGCAAGATCAACTGCTCTGGTATAAAGCATCGCTTAAGGCTTCACGCCTGGAATTGGATGAGGCCCGACAAAAGATGAATCGCCAGCTCAAAACGGTGCAGCAGCTGCAAGGTATGCTGGATGAGCAGCGCGGACAGGCGGAAAAGTGGAAGACTACAGTGAGTCAGACGATTGCTCTGATGCACACCAATGAACTGCGTCTGAAGCAGATGCAGCAGGAGACGGAAGCGGCGCAGCAGGAAGCGGCCGCGCTCGTAGAACGGACGCTTCGGGAAACAACCGAAATGGTGTCACGCACTGAACAAGAGGCGGCTGCTCGTGTTCAGCAAACCGTACAAGAAGTGAGTGATGAACTTAATCAAAATCGTGGCCTGATCCGTCAACAACAAGCCCAGCTAGATGCCAGCGAACATGAAATTAACAAATATTTGGAAGAAATTGACCGGCAGCGGCATAATTTAGCCGAAGCCCGCGCCGAATTGATTGAACGAGATGTGGAACTGCTCCGGCTGCGCGGAGCCACGGGCAAACAATCAGATGAGCTGAAGAAGGTCCGCCAGGCTGCGGCCGCGCAAATTCGCCATTTGCAAAAAGAGCTAACCAACACAACCCAACAGTTGGCTGACTTAAAAAAGTTGATAGAACGAAGACAAAAACGAGGGGAAGAAGTGAGAGGAGAGGAACTGAGAGATTGACAGATTGGGCAATTGCTCATTCATAAACTCGCAGACTCGTCCACTCACAAACTCGCATCACGGAGAATGTATGACGCAACTAGAATTGGCTATTATCGGTGGCAGCGGGTTGTACAACATGCCTGATTTACAGATTAGTAGAGAGGTAAATATCCGCACCCCGTATGGGGAACCGTCAGATACGATAAAAATCGGGCAGTTGGCCGGCCGCCCTGTGGCTTTTTTGCCCCGGCACGGGCGAGGCCATGTTTATTCCCCTTCAACGGTACCGTACCGGGCAAATATTTATGCCCTTAAAACGTTGGGGGTAAAATATGTCATTGGAGTGAGTGCTTGTGGCTCCCTGCGTGAAGATTATGCTCCCGGCCATATTGTTGTACCCGATCAATTGGTTGATTTTACCAAAGGAATACGCGGCCGCTCCTTCTTTACCGATCAGCTGGTAGCCCATATCGGTGTGGCACACCCGTTTTCCCCAGAAATGGGGTGGGTCGTAGCACAGGCGGTGCGGCAAGCTGGGGGAACAGTACATGAAGGGGGCAGTTTTATCACCATCGAAGGCCCCCGGTTTAGCACCCTGGCCGAATCTAATCTTTACCGGCAGTGGGGCATGAGCATTATTGGGATGACCACCAGCCCGGAAGCATTTTTAGTGGCCGAGGCGGAAATGGCCTATGCTTGCATGGCCCACATCACCGATTATGATGTATGGCATGAGACTGAAGGACCGGTCACTGTAGAGATGGTTATTCGCACTTTGCAGCAGAACACTGTTTTGGCGCAGGCGGCCATCCGGCATATTGCGGCCACGATGGCCGATTGGGCTGGAGATTTTCCCGCGCACCATACGTTAAAGGATGCTATCATCACGGAGCGCCGTAAAATACCGGAGAGTGCGTTACGTGATTTGGCCCCTCTTGTTGGCAAATATTTCACCTGATGAATTTGCATCGTGAGCCAGGCGGCCGCAAAGAGTTATGGTTGCTGCTCCTGGCGGCCGCGTTTGTTTTTAGTAATGGGGTTGCCCTCAGCCTGGTTATGGGGGGGCAGCTGCTTTTCCGCTATCTGGGCACGCCGTTGGCCTGGGCCTTCTTGATAGGGGGATGCTATTATCTTCTCAACCGGTATCGGCCTTACCGGGATCCCCTCTTGTTTCCCCTGGTAGCTCTGCTAACCGGCTGGGGGGTGCTGCTGCAAAGCCGACTGGCCCCTAACTTTATGTGGCGGCAGGTGCTGTGGTTGGGGGTGGGCGCGGCCGCGTTCCTCATTATCGTGATCTTGCCCCAAGATTTGCGTTGGCTGCGTCGTTATCGTTATACCTGGCTTACCCTGGGGCTGCTGCTCCTGTTGGCAACTATTGTCCTGGGGGTCAATCCATCTGGCTTGCCCGTAGCCCAATATTGGCTGACACTTCCGTTCGTCAACTGGGTTTTCTTCCAACCTTCGGAACTGCTTAAGCTGCTGCTGGTGGTGTTTTTAGCCAGTTATTTCCATGAGCGAGAAAAACAATTTCAAGACAACCCTACCCATAATTGGCGACAGCAGTTAGCTTATCTTGGTCCCCTGGCCCTGATGTGGGGATTTTGTCTCATTCTTTTAGTGTGGCAGCGGGATTTAGGCGCGGCCGCGCTGTTTTTTATCCTTTTTTTGGCCCTTCTTTACCTGGCTACAGGCAACCAATGGTACATTCTCAGCGGCTTTATCTTGCTTCTGATGGCCGGGGTCATTGCCTATTTTGCCTTTGATGTGGTGGCCTTGCGCGTAGATGCCTGGTGGAATCCGTGGCCCGAAGCGGATAATCGGGCCTTTCAGATTGTGCAATCTTTGTATGCTATTGCTTCGGGGAGTTTGTTGGGGCAGGGGATTGGTCAGGGATTTCCCGGCTATATTCCCGTTGTTCACTCTGATTTTGCCTTTGCGGCCATTGCCGAAGAGTGGGGTCTCCTCGGCACATTAGGGATCATCCTTTGTTTTGTTTTATTGGCTTACCGGGGGCTGCGCCTGGCCTATTTTGCTACCCAGCCGTTTGCCCGTTATCTGGCCGCCGGTATTGTCATTTTATTCTCAGCCCAGGCATTTCTCATTATGGGCGGTGTAACCAAACTGCTCCCTCTCACAGGGGTTACCTTACCCTTTGTCAGTTATGGCGGTAGCTCCCTCTTTGTGAGCTGGCTGATGATGGGGTTGTTGGTATACCTTTCTGGTGAAAACCAGGATGGGAGTTACGAGGGCTGAATGTAACATCTCAGTAAAACGTGTAACCTTCGGAAGGTTTGACCCAAGAGCTTGTCCATTGTACAAACCTTCCGAAGGTTCGCCCCAACTTATTGAGAAGATACGCTGAATGATGCAAAATGTTTATCATTCGTAACTATACTGCCCCTCACCCTGGCCCTCTCCCCCAGGAGAGGGGATATGCTCCCCCCTACCATCGTGGGAGAGGGGCCGGGGGTGAGGGGGGCGCGATCACCTGTACAGTTACCATCATTCATCTTTTTTCCTATGTCTCCTATAACTTCCTCTCCCCGTGAACGGATTCACCGATTGATGCAGGCAGTATTGTTGGCTTTTACCGGGGTTGCTCTGGCTCTGGCCTATTGGGGGGTGGCTCGTGCCCCGGCTATTTTAGCTCGTGACGATAACCCCCGTCTGGTAGAAGCCGCCTTACGAATTCAACGCGGCCGCATTTACGATATTCACAATGTTTTATTGGCGGAAACAGTGGGGGAGGGCAACCGGCTGACACGGGTTTATCCTATTCCATCTATTGGACCGGCTGTCGGCTATTACAGCTTTCGACATGGCACTTCTGGCATTGAAGAAGGGTTAAACAGCACTTTACGCGGTGACAGCACCTCAGCCTGGGAAATGAACCGGCGACAATTGCGCCATGAGGTGCAGGTGGGGCGTGATGTGCGTTTGACGCTTAACGCCACCTGGCAGCAGCAGGCAGCCACCCTCATGGAACCGTACCAGGGGGCGATGGTGCTGTTGGCCTTGCCCGATGCGGCTATCCGAGTTATGGTCAGCCAACCAGGGTATGATCCGAACTTGTTAGACCAGCAGTTTGCCGAGCTGACAGCCGATAGCCGCGCCCCCTTACTGAACCGGGTAACACAAGGGCAGTACCAGCCCGGAATGGTGTTGCAGCCATTTTTCCTTGCGGCCGCGTTGGAGCAAGGGTTGTTGCAATTAAGCACCCCTGCGCCTACACTAACCGACAGTGTGATAGTCGCCGGGCAAACATTTGCCTGTACTGTGCCCGATGGAATACCTCAGAATTATGAAAGTGCCCTGATTTATGCCTGCCCGGCCCCTATGCAACGGTTGAGCATGAATTGGAGTGCGGCCGCCCTGGAAGATATTTTGGATCAGTTTGGTTTTACCCAAAACCCCATCTTGCCCCTCAATACGGATGTCCCCTTTGGCGAACCCGTGCAAAATGTTCCTCTGGCTCTCATCGGTCAGGAAAACTTGACTGTGACCCCCTTACAAGTTGCCCTGGCTTTAGCCACTTTAACCAATGGGGGACAATCGCTGCGGCCGCAGTTGGTGAGTGGGGTTCAGAATGAAACCGGAGTCTGGCAGCCGTATCTCCCGCCTACTCCGTCATCGCTGCTGCCCATTATTTCCGCCGGAACGGCCCGTCAGATCATGCAGGCATTGCCCGTGAGCCGCGGCATCATCGGCCACGATTATCTGGTTTTGTCTGGCCCGGAAGGGAATATGAACAGTTGGTATATAGCGGCCGCCCCATTGGCCAATCCCCGGTATGTGCTGGTGTTGGTGCTAGAAGGGGAAGAAGATAGCCAGGTTGCGGTCGCGGTCGGGCAGACCCTTTTGCAAACTATTCTTGCCACCCCTTAAGCCGGTTCCCCCAAAGATTTGCGGCTCTCTTGAGCAAATCACCCCCAAACGTATTGCCAACCCCCTCTGATTCGGGTACAGTTTAACCGTTCGTTTCATCCTCAACTGCGCCTTACACCCCAGGTGGCAGCACCAGCACCCCCACTCCCAGGGCTGCCTACCAACTTTCTTTGCTCTATTCTGACAAATAGGAGTCAGATATTATGCCCACCGTTCGTCTGGTTGTTTTTCTTTTTTTTGGGTTATATGGCTTACTTGCCCTTACCATTGGCCCGCTTTATGCCCAACCATCACCCGGGTCAGTTTATCTGGTAGATATTGAAGGGATTATCAATCCGCCAGTCTCCACTTATTTAACGCGGGTGCTGGATGACGCGGCCGCACGCCAGGCCAATCTAGTAGTCATTCGGATGGATACACCGGGTGGCCTGGAAACATCTATGCGGGAGATGATGCAGGCAATCCTGGCCTCACCGGTGCCGGTTGTGGTTTATGTCTCTCCCCCAGGGGCACATGCCGCCTCAGCCGGTTTGTTTATCCTGGTCTCCGCCCATGTGGCCGCCATGGCCCCCGGCACCAACACAGGCTCCGCACACCCAGTCAACATGAGTGGGGAGACGGATGAGATTATGGCCAGCAAGGTGGTGAATGACGCGGCCGCGACCATCCGGGGAATTGCCGAACGGCGCGGCCGCAACGCCGAATGGGCCGAGCAAGCCGTCCGGGAAAGTGTTTCCATCACCGCCAGCGAAGCCCTGGCCCTCAACATCATTGAAATCGTGGCCAATGATCTGGATGATCTGCTGCGTCAGTTGAATGGGAGAACCATCGAAACCACCGCTGGCGATGTTACCTTGAATCTTGTAGACGCCCCCCTTTATCAGGCCCCCATGCACTTCACCGAGCGGTTTCTCCATGTGCTGACCAACCCAAATATCGCCTTCATCTTACTTAGCGTGGGCAGCATTGGCATCATCGCCGAACTGTATAACCCGGGCACCTTCTTCCCTGGCATCACCGGGGCCATCTGCCTCATTCTGGCTTTCTATGCTCTGGGTAATCTACCCACCAACTGGGCGGGTGTTGCCCTCATCATTCTGGCCCTCGTCTTATTCCTGGCCGAGCTAAATACGGATGGCACCGGCATATTGGGCACCGGAGCCATCATCGCCTTTTTGTTGGGGGGCCTCTTTTTGTTCCGCCCTTTGCAGGCTGCTCCATCACCGGCCATGCCCAATTTAGCTGTCAATCCCTGGTTGATAGGAATAACCACCGCTTCAATGGCCGGGTTTATTTTTTTGGTAATTAGCCAGTTAGTCAAAGCTCGCCATCTGCCAGTTCGCACCGGGTATGAACAATTTATCGGAGAGACAGGAATTGTGCATGAGACATTGCACCCACGCGGCCGCGTCCGTTTTCAGAGTCAAATCTGGTTTGCCGAAACCCGTGCTGCGGGTGAAATTCCGGCTGGCCAGCCAGTACGAGTTATCGCCGTTGAGGGGCTGACATTGATCGTCGAACCCATCACTGATCTAGCCGCAGATTAACGGCGATAGACGTAGATTTTTTCATACCCCTCAACCTTACCTTGGAAGGAGATTACCATGACCTTTGGAACCTTGATTGTCATTATGGCTCTGTTGAGCCTGCTTGTTCTTGTGGCCGCTCTGGCCATCCGCATCGTCCCTGAATATGAGCGGCTGGTCGTATTCCGCCTGGGCCGCGCCCTGGGAGCCAGAGGGCCGGGCCTGGTTTTGCTCATCCCATTTATAGATCGAGGACAGCGCGTAGATTTGCGTGAAGTATTCTTTGATGTAGATCCCCAAACCACCATCACTAAAGACAATGCCCCCCTCTCCATTGACTTTCTCGTCTATATGAAAGTAATCAACGCCCTTTCCAGCGTGTTAGAGGTAGAAGATTTTCGTGGCGCTTCACGCGGCATCGCCATCACCACCCTTCGCGCCCTCGTAGGCGATATGATCCTGGATGATGTATTAGCCCGACGTGATCAACTCAATGAGATGTTACAGGGAAAATTAGACGAAGTAACCAACCGTTGGGGAATCAAAGTCACCGCCGTCGAAATTCGGGAAATTATCCCCCCGCGTGAAATTCAAGATGCCATGAGCCGGCAAATGTCCGCCGAACGATACCGCCGAGGCACCGTGACTGAAGCCGATGGGAAACGGGAAGCCGCCATTATCGTCGCCGAAGGGGAAAAACAGGCCAGGATTTTGCAAGCAGAAGGGCAGCGCGAAGCTCAAATTTTGGAAGCCCAGGGACAGCGGCAGGCTGCGGCCTTGCGGGCTGAGGGGTATGCTCTGGCTTTGCAAAACGTTTACCAGGTCGCCCAAAATGTGGATAGCAAAACGATGAGTCTGGAATATCTGACGACTCTCAGAGAATTAGGGCAAGGAGAAGCAACCAAATTTGTTATTCCTATGGAATTCACCTCTCTCCTGCAACCTTTAATGGCCCACACGCAAAAAGCGGGTGAGAATAATCAAAGTTAACGTAACTACCAGGCCTTCCGAAGGTTCTTCCCCCTGGTGGTCATTAGCAACAAAACCTTCGGAAGGTTGTATCACTACAGAGGATTAGTAGTTATGAAAAAACAACTTAAACCGGATTCACCAAAAGCAATGAAAATCTAGCCGCAGATTATTTTCATTCTTTATCCGTGTTCTTTCTTAATCCGAGATGCCTCAATTATTGGCAATTTTTACAGGAAATTTCATAAGCGGCGACACACCACCACGAATGAAAATTTGTAACGCGATTTAGAAAATCGCGTATCGGACTAGAAATTCGATTTACAAGGGAGACTTCACCGGCTGCGCCGACCACCATGAATGAAAATTTGTGGCGCAAACTTTCCAGTTTGTGGGGCGAACTGGAAAGTTCACCCTACATTTTCGAAGGAGTTAATGATCATGGAATACCGACGCTTGGGCCGAACTGGCCTCAAAGTGTCTACCATCTGCTTAGGTACGATGCAATTTGGCTGGACCACCGATGAACCTAACGCCTATGCGGTAATGAGCCGGGCCATCGAGTTAGGCTGCAACTTTTTCGACACCGCCGACGTCTACTCCCGCTGGGCTGAAAACAACCCTGGCGGGGTAGCCGAGGAAATGATTGGTCGTTGGCTAAAACAGAGCAGCATTTCTCGCCAGGAGCTGATCATCGCCACCAAAGGGCGGGGGCAAATGGGCGCACAGCCTACCAACCAGGGCTTATCCCGTCACCACCTGTTCAACGCCGTCGAAAACAGCCTGCGCCGCCTACAAACGGATTATATTGATCTATACCAGACTCATTGGCCGGATGAAGAAACGCCGCTAGAAGAGAGTTTAACCGCCCTGAATGACCTGGTGCGGCAAGGCAAAATTCGCTACATCGGCTGCTCTAACTACCCGGCCTGGCTGCTGATGAAATCCCTCTGGATTAGCGAGCAATATGGGTTGGCCCGCTTTGACACCATTCAACCCCATTACAGCCTGGTACACCGGGCTGAGTTTGAGCGGGAATTACAGCCAGCCTGCCAGGATCAAGGGGTTGGGGTCATCCCTTACAGCCCGTTGGGTGGGGGATTCCTGACCGGCAAATATCGCCGGGACACCCCTCTGCCCGAATCAGCCAGGGCGCAGGGGGTGCAGCGGCGATATATGAACGAACAGGGATTCAATGCGGTAGATCAATTAGAGGAAGTAGGTCAGGCCCATGGAGCTACCATCGCCCAGACCGCCATCGCCTGGGTGTTGGCTAACCCGACGGTTAGCTCGGCTATTATTGGGGCCAACAACATCAGTCAGTTGGAAGATACGGTCAAAGGGGGTGAGATTCGGCTGTCAACAGAGGAAAAGAATGCTCTGGATAAGGTAACTGCCTGGAGCTAAGTGCCAGGGGGCAGGCGGAGGGAGCCGGGCAGGGTCACGGTGAATTGGGCCCCTCCTTCAGGGCGGTTCGCGGCCGCAATCACCCCCCCATGCACCTCAGCAATTGCTTGTGCTCCGGCCAGCCCCATCCCCATACCCGATGTACGGCTCAATTGGCTCTGCCCGCGGTAATATTTCTCAAAAACGTGAGCCAGCTCAGCTTCGGGAATTCCTGGTCCTTCATCTTGCACCCGGATAATCAGATCATCAGCCCGATAATCCAACTCTACGATAATTTTGGTCTGGGACGAAGAATATTTCAGGGCGTTGTCCATCAGGTTGAGGAAAAGATGATAAAGGCGGTTTTCATCCCCTAATATATGAACCGGTTCGCCTAATATCGTCAGGTGCAAGATGATGTTTTTATGGTGAGCTACCCCCTGAACATCTTGAAAGACATTCGCCATAATCGCTTCTAGCTGGCAGGGCTGGCGCAGGAGTTGGGCGGCATCTTGTTGGGACACAGTTCGCAGCAGTTGGCGAATCATATCAGACATGCGGTTGGCTGCTTCTTCAATTTCACGGGTGTACCGTATACCGGTCTCATCCATGGGCACGGTGTGACGCAGCACTTCCGCCCAGCCCATAATGGACATGAGCGGGCTTTTTAGATCATGGGAAAGAACGTGGATAAATTCAGAGCGGGCAGCTTCTAATTGCTTGACATAAGTGATGTCTTGCATAACGATAATGGTGCCAACTTCGGGCAAATGTTGCAGGGTAGCTAAATAGACTTTTTCGCCTACTTCAATTTCACTGGTACGCCCCACCACGCTGCCCAGGCCACGAAATAGCTGGCCTAAATGGTTTTGCATCATTTGCTCCGCGGCCGCGTTCCTGACCAACGTCTCTCCTTTTTCATCTACAATGAGCAGCGGCTGATGGAATACCTGGGCAATTGCCTGGATAGCCGTTCGCTGCTGGGCCACCATGCGGAATAAACGGGCATTTTCAATGGCTGTGGCTACAGGATAGGCCAGTGCTTCCAGGCGGGCAGTATCTTCATCCGTGAAAAAACCATCCACCTTGTTATACAGGGTCAACACGCCAACAATATTCTCTTGTACACGAAGTGGCACACAGGCCAGATTTTGTGGCGTTTGCCCTTGCCAGCTATCAACCGTAGGATCATAAGCTAAGTGGGTGGCTGGTTCATTGCTAATGATCAACTCTCCCCTACCGGCTACTTGTCCCAAAATACCGTGTTCCAGGGGGATACGTCCACTTGCGTCATCTGATGCGGCCGCCAGCGCGTACAAACTTTTCTTCTCAACATCCAGCAAATAAAGACACAACGCCTCTACCGGCCAATGTTTGTTCACCTGATCAACCAGTACATCGTACACCCGGTTCAAGTCCAGGGAAGCCGAAACAGCGCGTGTCACTTCATTGAGTACACCCAACTCTTTAATTCGCCGCTCTAAAGCCTGGTCAGTGACATGGTATAAGCGGGCGTTTTGGATGGCAATGGCCGCATAATCGGCAATAACCGCTAGAATCTCTTCATCTTCCCGACGAAACTGTTTACCGGGATCACGGTGTGCGGCCGCGAGAACACCAAAAGTGACTCCCCCCAGGGTAATAGGCACATACAACAGGGCCTCAACCATATACCCGGTCGCCATTTTCAACGATTCTTCCCCGGTGTTGCGTCGTACCCGCATTGGCTTGCCGGTACGAATGACCGTACCAATGGGGGTTTGCTCATTGACCGTCAGCCGCATTTTAGCGGCGGCCGCCCGCTCCATCCCTTGCTCTGATTCCAAGACCCACTCTCCCGTCTCCTCATCCACCAGCCAGATACTGGCCTCGCCAGCTGAGGCCAACCAGATCGCCGCATTAACAACCTGATTCAGGACATCATCAAGATGTAATTGGGAGGTGATGGCTTTGGCAATTTGCGCCTGGGCATCCGCCAGGTCCGATTGATGGCGCAAAAAACCGGTCTGCACCGAAGGCCGCTTGATGACTGTAACCGTCAAATGCAGCCGTCCTAGAGTAACAATATCGTTGTTGGCTACCGGATAAGGCGTATTGACCCCAATAGATAACCCATTCCGCAAAGACCCATTGGTGCTGCCCAAATCAATAATAAATAAGTTGGTCAACGTGGGTCGCACCAGGAGATGCCGCCGAGAAACACCTAAATTGGCCGCATCAAAATGGGTTAAATCTATAATATTCTCTCCATCGCCACGTCCCAAAACAATCTCGTTACGGACCGTGAGAGCCAAAGTTTGCTCTGGGTCATCGGCGATAGCCAACTGAATGAGCCAGGCATTTTGATTTGGGTTAGCCGCAATGACATACGGTGAGGTGATGGGGCGCCGGGTCAGGCCCGAAGAAACTACCGTTGTTAACGTAGCATCGCTTTGAGAAGGGTCAGCAAATTCCTCGGCCATAAATGTAGTCACAGTTGGTTTGAGACGATGAGTCATTTATTGGTTTCGCCGTTCAAGTTTTAATCCATACATCTGAGTGATAGTATCAAAGGCAGCGGATTAACCATCTCTTTGATCATTGGACAAAATTAAATAATGCAGCATCTTCAGGGTTTCTGAGTCTACTGTGGCACGTGATGTGTGAGGTTTTTCTGGTTATTACGCATCACGGAGTGTCAACTCTATAAGTTCCTAAAACGCCATAATTTGCCGATACGGTTCTAAAAAAATGAGGGACTGACACAGCTTGTGCCCAGGGCGAGATTGTTTTGACAGGTCTATTGTAGCACAGCATAATATAGTATGCCTTTCAATATAGCTTGCGAAAGATTTTAACACGAATTTTTCACGCGAAAACAGGTCACAAATACCAGAATGAAAGAGAAGGTAGGATTTATTGGCTTAGGAATTATGGGCCAGGGGATGGCCCACAATATTTTAAAAGCCGGGTTTCCGTTGACGGTTTGGAATCGGACGGCCGCCCGTATGGCCCCCCTGGTTGGGGCGGGCGCGGCCGCAGCCAGGTCCCCGGCTGATTGTGCTGCCCAAACTACCATTATCATTACCTGTGTCAGTGATACGCCTGATGTGAAACAGGTGATTTTGGGGGAGAATGGGGTTATCTACGCGGCCGCACCCGGCAGCCTGGTAATAGATATGAGTACGATCAGCCCCCAGGTAACCCAGCAGGTTGCGGCCGCGTTAGCCGCGAAAGGGGTGCAGATGCTCGACGCTCCCATCAGCGGGGGCAGCGAAGGGGCCGCCAAAGGGACGTTGAGCATTATGGTTGGTGGAGAAGCGTCTCAGGTAGAGCGAGCCAGGCCCGTTTTGCAGGCGATGGGGCAGAAAATCACCCATGTTGGCGGGGCTGGGGCCGGGCAGATGGTCAAACTGGTAAACCAAATTGTTGTTGTAGGAACGATGTTGGCGGTGGCCGAGGGGCTACTCTTTGCCCAGGCAGGGGAGCTAGACTTAGATAAAACTATTGAAGCAATTGCCGGGGGGGCGGCTGGCAGTTGGATGTTAAGCAATCGGGGTACCCAGGCTATCGCTGATGATTGGCGGCCTGGGTTTACCATTGATTTGCAGCAAAAGGATTTGAAATTGGTACTGGAAGCGGCCGCGTCCCTGGGCATTCCTCTCTTGGGCACCTCTCTCATTCACAACCTGTACCGCACCTTACAAGCTCGCGGCCTGGGGCAGGAAGGGAATCATGCCCTGCTCAAAGCCCTGGAATATTTGGCGGGAAGGCGGGGGGGGGATTAGTTTCTAGTTTCTAGTTTTGGTTTGTCGCAATCGTATTCGTATGCGTCAACTCGCCAACTCGCAGACACGCCCTATGTCTCAAGAACCCCCTGAATTTTCTCATTGGAAGGAAGCGTGGGAATGGCACGCCCAGGAGACAGCCCGCTCACTTGAGCAAGAGAGTGAGGCAAGTTTGCTGGCCCAGATTCAGGATGGGCGCTATGATCCGTATTATCAAATCTGGTACAGCTTACGGGAAAAGGGGACGCTGGCGAATTGTGCGCCGGTGCTTTTAGAGGTGCTGCGCCGTGAAGTTGGGGAAGTGCAGATGCTCACGCGGTACCATGCTGCGGCCGCGCTCTTTCATCTTTTAGGCTACCCCGACGACCCCATCCCCCCTTTGCGGGCACAGGTGCAGTGGGATCACCAGGGAGAAGCGGCCCGGCAGCAAGCCATTGATGCGTTAGAGCTTATCATCCAAAAACAGCAACTGGGCAAGGATAATACAGGTTAAGGCTGTTGATTGCGGGTAGACTCTTTTATGGGAAAGTAAATAGTAAAGGTTGATCCGCGATCAACCTGGCTTTCAATCGTTAATCCCCCACCCCATTCCCCCAATGTTTTAACCACACTCATCAACCCCAGGCCGCGGCCGCGTGGTTTGGTCGTAAAATAAGGCATTAACAAACCGGCCAACACTTGCTCACTCATGCCAGGCCCGTTGTCACAGATGCGTAAATAAATATATTCGCCCGGCTGGGGCGCCAAACGGTAATGATAGCCAGGGGTATCAAACTGGTTTAAGATGGCGGCTTGACCGGTGTCAATCGTAATCTCCCCTTTCCCCTCAGCCATCGCTTCGGCGGCATTAATAAGCAGATTCATCAAAATTTGCTGGACTTGTACTCTGGGGGCCTGAATAGGCGGTAAGTCTTTCAGGCAGTTAAGCTGAACCTTTATGTTACGCAGAAAAACAGGCTGCAGCAGCTCCGTGATTTCAGAGACGAGGCTGTTTAAATCAGTAGTATCGGGTTGGTAGTGGTTGTTTTTGGCATATAAATTGAGCTGGCGGGAGAGCGCGGCCGCGTACTTGGCCGCCTGTACCGTTCGTTCAATGTGCGGTCGCCCCCCATCGCCCTTATCTGATTTGACCAAAGCCAGAGTGGCGTGACTGATAACGGCTGTCAACAAATTATTGAGGTCATGGATAAGGGTACTGGTAGCCAGGTCAAACGGTTCGGCAAGGTCTGGCTCCGAAAAACCATTAGGCAAAGTTGAGTGAACCATGCCATGATCATAACATGTTCTGATCTTTGTGGGGCTGAAAAAACCTTTAGATTCCCTTGAAATGGCCTGTAAACCAGGAGTTCCCCACCTGTTTTACTTTAACAAATAATAAAGCGGCAGTAACTATTCAAGCTCTCAGGAATGGCGCCGCAAAGACACCAAGATCGCCAAAAATCACTCGAGTTCTTTGTGTTCTTTGCCTCTTTGCGGTGAATAGTTACAAGCGGCAAATCTAAATCTGCTGCTTTTTTTGACGCATCTCCAAAAGTAACGACTGATAATAAGGGGCAGAAGCGTCTGCTTGTTCTAACAACCGAATAGCTTTATCCAGCGATTGTTGATAAGCGTCTATTTTATTTTGCCGCCGATAACATTCAGCCAGATTGTCCAATGTGTCGGCTTGATTATAAACATAGCCCAGATGGGCATAAATAGTTATCGCTTCCTGCAAATAAGTTTCAGCCGTTTCCCATTCACCTGTCTGGGTGTAAAGATGTCCTAAATTATTATACAACGGGGCCTGATCGGTCAGCTTTTGCATTTGCGAATAAAGCTGTAATGCCTCATACCATAACTGTTCGGCTCGGGCATAGTTTGTTTGCTCAAAAGCGATAACACCCAAATTGAGTTTAAGCAGCGCCAACTTATTAATTTCCCCCGCCTCCGCCAACGACGCCATTAAAGTTTGAGAAAGCTCAGCAACTTCATCCCAACGCCCTAACCGACCAGAGGTGGTAATGATAATGTTTTGCAGCTCATGATTAACATTGAGCGAATTTTCTTTTTGATAATAACGATACGCCTGCTGCGCGGTTACCAACGCCTCCTCCCAATGGTGTGTCTGCTCATACGTTGACGCCAGGTTCCAATTGACCTGGGCAATATGCTCCTCTGATCCCAACTGTTGGGCTATCTGTAACGCTTCCTGACTCAAAGCCATGCCTTGTTGGAAATGACCCAACCGGATTTGGATCATGCCTACGTTCGATAAAGCAGTACTATACTCAGCCAGATGGTTACTTTTTTTATAGAGCGCGGCCACATCTTCCGCAAGCTGTAACGCCCGGTTCCAATCACCCCGAACATAAAAGGTATTTCCAATTCTCGCTAACAAATAAGCTTTACTCTCTTCATCTCCTTTTATATCCATTTGCCACAAGGCCTTTTCTAAATAAACCGCCCATCGTTCCCAGTCACCAAAAGCAAAAACATATTTCCCTACGATCTTGATCAGAGCCATGGCGATATCCAATTGTTCAGGATCGTCTAAAAGTTTTTCCAAAGCCAGCAATATAGCCTCATAATTATGTGCGAACAGTACACCGGGATCATCATTTTGCTCCAGGAGTGATAACCAGCGACGACCATTGGCCGCAGCTTGTTGCCGCCAGATGTTTTGCCATTGTTGGTTTTGGCTATTTGAACTTTCCTGACCGGTTATCATATCAACCTACCATCAGACGATGGACGAAAGAGTCTGTAAGCCGATGTAAGCGGTACCGCTTTTCCAGGAGTGTTCCGCCAGGTTCCACCAAAGAAAGGAGAATAAGTTGTTCTAAATTAGACTCCAATCGCTCTTCAGGCAAATTAGCCACTTCCACTAAATGCTCAAAGGTGAAGCCCATTTCTCCCGCTTGAGACAAAGCTAATAAAGTGATTTTGCTGTCATCAGGCAGTTGTTCCCATATTTCCTGATAAATGTAATCAAACAGATCGTTGCTTTGGGTCGGGTCTCGGTTTTCGCTAAAACGATTCAGCACTCGTGAGAGGGAGTGGAAACGTAATTGGCCGACAACCAGTTTCAAGGCCATAGGGTTTCCTCCGACAACCTGATAAATAGGGTCTAACTGTTGATCTGGAGCATTTTCCAGGGCCGTTGTTCCGGTTCGTTTTCCTTCCAGGCGAATGAGTTGAAAGGCGGCCGCACGGGATAGTTCAGGCATGGCTAACGAGAAAACACCGGGTTCATCCAGCAGACGATGCCGTGAGGTAAGGACAAACTTGCTGGGGTTTTGCCATTTACGCAGCTCTGGCAGCAAGATGCGATAATCAGTAACTGTTTCCAGATTATCTATAACAACCAGGCAACGACGCTCCCGTAAAAACTGCTGCACCAATCGCTGCCGCTGCAGCTGCGTCGTTGGGTTGAAATCATCCAATTCAAATTGGCTGGCTAATCTTTCAATCAGCATAGGAAACGTGAGGGCGGGTTTACCACTCTCCACCTGTAAACGGCCGAGCATGGAAAGATGGGTCTGTTTGGCCGTAACCCAGGCTATTTCATCAAAAGCCCGTTGGTAAATTAATTGTCGTACCGTAAAATCCGCCAGAGCTGTTTTCCCCAATCCGCCTAACCCTTCCAAAGAGATGATGAACTGCTCATTGCCGCTGGTCAGGGTGGTTTGTAATTGATTCTGAATGATCTCTACCCCAATCATCTGCGTATAAGTTGGCAACTCCAATCGGTTTAATATCCGTTCCTGCCAGGATGAGCTGGCCTCTTGTTCTTGCTGGTTGATGATGTCGGTTAGCCAACTGATGGCTTGCCGCTGGCGGTAATAAATGCTGTCTTCACTAAGATTGAGGCTGTTGGCCAGGGCCATGACCTCGATCCGGTGCTGGTAACGGCTGCGTAATAGCTCTTCTGCTTCAGCTGATAATTCGCGCAAAGCGGTGAGGGTGTAATCAAGAATGGCCCGGTTTTGGGCGGCCGGACCACTCTCAGCCAGGGTGCGATGGGTGTCATGGAGCGGCCGCAAGCGCAACCCTAAGCGCAGATGCGCCAACGGCCAATTCGCTACATCCCCCCCATGCCAGAGTCGTAACGCCTCTTGTACTTGATTCGTTTTGACGTATTCAGGGATCATTTCAACCCACTTTCCAGGCTATTCCCAGGCACTCTACAGATCATCACAGTTAAAACCTTCTATGCTTCTGTCTATGGTAGCACGGTCGCCTTTCACACTCAAACAAAGGGTGCTGTGAAATCTAACAAATGGGATATGAGGAAATGGAGGTTTGTCATGTTATCTTTTCGTCAAAAGCTGGTTTATCTAGGGTTACTGTTTTGTCTGCTTTTTTCTCTGGCTGGTTTTGCCTTCGCCGGCGATGCCTCGCTGGATGTAAGTGATGCAAGCGATGGCCAAAGGGGCGCACTGGTTTTACAAATCGCCTCTGATGATAGGGGAACCGCTACAATTACAGGAGGTTGCCAGACAGGTGCAGCCGGTGGCTGCACTACAGGGGGGTAGTCAACATTGTAGTACCCACTCTTTTTTCATAAAACTGATAAGGATAAGGTGAATGACATGTCAGGCAATAATGGCACGGGTCGCAAGAAGCGGCCGCAAAGTTACATTCTGATCGGAGAAGGGTTTGATGAGTGGGAAGTGGTGTACTTTTTGCATAAGTTTCGTATGGCCGGTTTGTACATTAAAAGCATCGGCCTGTTTAACAAATTGGTGACCAGCCGCCAGGGGGTAGCTCTGAAAACAGATTATGCCCTGGCCGAACACCCCTTTGACCCCGGTGATGATTGTGTCTTAATTTTGCCCAGCCGCGGCCGCAACGCCGAAGCCCTGCGCCATGATGCCCGCATCAAAACCTTATTAGAAAACTTCAACCGGGGTCAGGGTCAAATTGTCGTAACGGAAAGTGGGGGGAATCTCGCCAGCGATGTCAATGAGATTGTCACTTCTCGGCCTACCTACCAACCCCAAATGGGAGAACAGTTAGAGGAGTTTGTGGAAACCTTAACCAATCACATCGCTTTTGCCTATTGAGACCCGCGGCGACACAACTCATAGACAAAAAAGGGGCACTGTCTTGTGACAGTGCCCCTTTTCTTTTTTGATCAACCTTTCTGCAGATGGTCCAATGCTATGCTCTGACTTGTCGCCGCCAGAATACCCAACCTAAAGCAACAATCAGCAGCGCGGCCGCAGCCCAACGCCATTCTCCACCCTGTCCCCCAAACTGGGTCAAAGTAACATCCGTCGGGGCGGGAATCACCAGGGCAGAACTATTAGCCATTACGTCACCCACGTCCGTCGTTCCTGTCACATAAACAGTGTTGGTGATCATCTCCGTCGGTGTGTACGGGCCAACCCCAATCAACTCTAACACCGCCCCAGGGGCTTGTGGCGTATTAATATTGGCCGTGTAATTTAACAACGGATCAGAAACAGCCACATTGGTCACCGTGATCTCACTCTGGTTCTCAATGGTAAAACAGTAATAAACCGGTGTGCCCAGGTTGATATTCAGGGTTGAACTGGTGCCGCAGGTTGTATCTGACAAGCCAACCGTCTTAGTAACTGCGATCCCCAATCCAACCGTGGAAACGGTGGCCGTAGAAGTCGAAGTCGCGGAAAGTGCGCCTGCGGTGCCGGTGACAACAGCCGTATTGACAATAGGTGCATTAACTGTCACTGGCCCTAACGCCGGAATCACAGTGCTGGTTAAAGCGACCGAAGCCCCCGGGGATAAGGTGTACGGGATAGTCACCTGAATGCCCAGGGTAGGGTCAGCGATGGTGTGATTGGTCACAGTGACAAACCCGCTGTTGGTGATGGTCAGGCAGAAGTGAACATCGGTCCCGGTGGCGACGGCGATATTGGCGGTGGGGGCACACGCGGCCGCGTCTGTACCCACCGTCTTGGTCAAACCGACACTCATTGGCGAAAAGAAGGTAATAAACCGGCCTGACACCCCAGAAATCTTGGTACTGACCAGGGTATTGGCCCGGCTGATTTCATGCACCCCGGTGCCCGTTGTCGTCAAAAAGTTCCCATTGGGCAGCTCATATACCCCACGATATCCGGTGAGCGGGGCGGGATCATATCGGCCTACAAACGTACCCGTAGCGGTAAACTCCAATACCCCTTCATTGGTCCCAGGTGAAAAATTAGCCACCAACACATTGCCATTGCTGGCTTCAGCTATCTGCTCAGGGAAAGTGTTAATGGGCATCAAATTATCAATATAGGTGCCATCCAATTGGTAGCGGTGGATTTGATCACTGTCAATACCAGCTACCAACCAATCATTGAGGCGGCCATAAACATCAAACGGACTATCCAAACCGCCATAAAGTGGGGCAACAAAGTTACCGATGAAGGCCCCCGTCGTATCAAACTGGGCTACCGCATCCATATTGGCCCCACCCCCTACTGTTACCAATAAATTACCGTTCGGACGCAAGGCAATCCCCCGAATATTATCCAGGATAGCCACATTCCCCCCGGCAAACATCCCTAACGGGGTACCATCCAGAGCATATTCAAACACCCAATCACGTATCTGATCGGAAATTAGAAAGGTATTGTTTGGACCAACAATCAGTTCAATTGGGGTGGAAAGGTTGGTAGCATCGGCGGGGATAAAATTGGCATCTACAAGATCACCGGTAACGGGATGGAACGCCATCACCCGGCGGTTGGTTGACTCAACGATTAAAATTAAGCCTGAGCCACCGCGCAGTAACTCCATAGCTCGCGCCCGATCATCCGGGTCAGGCACAGGTAAAACAGCAGGTACAGGTTCAGCACATAAAAACACTCCGTGTTGTTGGCTATAACTGCAAGAGCTGTCTACCGCTGTGTCATGGGCGGCCATACCAGTTAACTCACTAATCAAGGCTAATTGCTCTGGGCTGGTAGCCTGTACCGGTTGGCGGGGCAACAAAAAGAATGACAACGCTACCACCACAGCCAATAAAAACAATCCTGTCTGCTTTTTCATACTATCCTCCTTATCTAGGACTGGGGTGAGTGAAAGGAGCAAACCCCTTTAAGCACACACCAATTCCCTAAACTAAAATTACGGGTTTGGGCACGGGGGGTTTTCGTAATAGTTGACCCGCACCGTTTGCCCATCCCCAGAATCTACCCGCAAGCTGCCAGGGTTGGCCCGGCAAACGGCCCAGGCATAGGTAAACGTCGGGCCATCTTTGCGAATATCATCATGATAATAAGTGTAAATACCATTGCCTCCCTGGGGGGTGATGGACACGAAGGCTACGGCTAAAAATGGATTTTGTTCAGAAATGGCCCATTCCAGAGTATAGGTGAAGGATAAAGGACCTTGTTGAACAGGGGGAGTGCTGGTCAAGGTAGGGGTAAAGGTTAATGTCAGGGCGATATCGCTCACGGTCGGGGCAGCCAGAGGGGTTCCTGAAAGCCCGATAGGGGTAAAGGTGGGCAGCACCCCGGCTGGGGTGGCGGTGAGGGGCAAGGTGCGGGTCGCGGCCGCGCCGGGCACTGGCGACATGAGCGGAGCAGGGGCCAGAGTGGGCGGGGCCGGGATGGTAGTCCGACGAGCCGGTAAGTTACAGGCCAGACTGCACAAGAAATAAAGAGTAGCTACCAGGATATACGCAGGTTTACGGCGGTCAATCATCGTCATCATCAGGCGGGTTGAACGCATTAAGCAGCTGCTCCAGGAATGGCTCAGCGGCCGCAGCCAGGGTCGGGGTTTGCCGGACTGCATTTTGTAAATTGACAATCGCTTCATTAACAACGTCCTGGTCATTACGCTCACGGGCCAGGGCGATGCCTTGTTCATACAACGCGGCCGCTTCTGACCGATTGCCCGCCAGTAACCGCTGCAAAGCCAGAGCGAAGGTGGTGCGGTTATATTGCTGTTGGGCCTCAGCGGCATCGGCCGCCGTCACCTCATTGTCAGCCGCAATCGCGGCCGCGGCCACCCCATAATCACGCCACGCCCCTTCCAGGTCGCCCGCTTCTAGCCGGGCATCCCCACGCCGCAAATGAAGCCAACCCCATCCCCCTTGACTGTAAAAAGTACGCCACCGCCCGTTTTGATTGGCTGTAGGGGCAATAGCATACGCCTTCTCAATATCCACAATAACTCCCGCCAGAGCTGTCTGGGCGGCCTGGTCATCGCCAGCCGCAAAGAGGTGACGGGTAAGGGCAAACCCCAGGCGAGAGCGTTGATGCCAATATTCCCCATTGGCCTGCAAATCGGGGTTGCTTTGCAAAGCAGGGGCATTTTGGAAGGCCACGGCCAAGGGGGCCAGATCAAGGTCAGGGTTATTGGCTACAAAATCGGATAGGGCAGTCAGGGCCGTAGTTAACCCATTGGTGTCCTGAGCCAGGCTGATGCGCTCCAACCCTGTATCATAGAAGGCGGCCGCGTTACTCATTTCCCCCACAGCCAGAGCAGCCAGACCGGCCTGGAATGGGAGATTCAGGTTATCCGTCACCAGGGGCACGGCATAGCTGAGATCGCTGTACGCCTGAGTATAATTACCCCCATTGAGGGCGGCCGTCCCTCGCCGCACATGAAAATCGGGCCAGGCGGCATCTCCGGTGGGGCCAACGACAAAGTTGTACCAGGTGGCGTTGAGTTTGTTGGGATCATTGTCGGTGGGGTCAATGGCATATGCAGCCTGGATGTCCAGCAGCACCTGATCTAATACCCGGCGGGATTCCGCGTCATTGGCCGGCCCTTGCAAAAACAGGGCACGGGCCAGAAGATAACCAATGCGGCCGCGGAAAATCAAATAAAGATCATTCTCCGGTTCCAAGGCTACGGCACGGGAATAAGAATCTACCGCCTGGCGCAGTTGGGCAATATTGTCAAACCCCTGGCTGCCACAGTTGCTCAAGATAAACTCAATTTGGGCACGGGTACGGTAGGTAAAAGCGTCGGTCGGGTTGAGCGACAATGCCAGGTTCAAATCTTCAATCGCTTTGCTAAGATATTCGGCGGAGCGAGCTTTTTGCTCGTCAGTGGCCTGGCTGCTGCTGCAAGCGGGGAGCGTCCCTACCCGCCAGTAGCCGGTGCCGCGAGAGACAATCATCACCGGGTCATCTGGGGCCAGGGTGGCCGCTTCTTCCCAGGAGCGAAGGGCGTCTTCATATTGTTGCAGGGCATAATAGGCGTACCCCACCGCCAGGCGAATATTGGCATCGCGAGGGTCATAACCAGATGCCTGGGCGAAATAATCGAGGGCTGAGCGGTATTTCTCACGGGCACTGTTTTGTAATTGAGTGCGCTCATCATCAGAAGAGGCGGCCGCGATCTCTGGGCGCATATTTTCCGCTTCCTGATAAAACACCCAGCCTAGCCCCAACAAGGCATCCACATTCGTCGGGTTCCAGTGCAACGCCCGGTTGTAATTTTCTCTGGCCGCCGCCAAATCACCAGAGATATTATGATCAGAAACCCCACGCCAGACGTAAAAGTCACTGTGTTCTGGCTCCTGGGCAATGGCCGTGTCGAAAGCGGTTTGGGCTTGCCAATACCGCTCCATCGCCTCGGCCTCACGTCCTTCAGATAGAAGCCTGGCCGCCCAACTGACATAGGCAACGGCCTGGCTGGCAGCATACGGGGTAATGTGCCGCCGAGAGATATGGTTGAGGATGGTTTCATAATCATTGGCTGCGGCCGCGAAATCACCCAACTGAGCATATAAGGTAGCGCGATTGTTCCGAGCCTGTGCCCAGGTCATTGATTTGGTGGTAGGCAGCCCCAACGGCGGGTAAGCACGGGCCGGAGACAGGGCAATGGCCCGGTCATATTGAGTGACCGCCCGCCAAAATTCAGCATTTCTGGCTTCACCACTCAGGAGAAGCCCCTGATCACGGTGCCAGTTGCCGACGATGTAAAAATGACGAGCCAGCACATCTCCCCCTCCCTGGATGAACATGAGAACGATGATGAGCGCGGCCGCGAACATTGCTCCCCGCCGTGGCCATAGAGGAAAGGATGGGGTTCCGGACACCGATTTAGCCTGCCAGATGGCGCGGGCACTGGTCCAGGCTAAAGCAATCAGGAACAGGGGGGGATAAATATCCGGGATGGTAAGCAAGGGGCGGCGGAAGATGAAAAAGCGCACCAGCCCTAAAACAACTGTGACCGCCAACACCATCCAGGGCAGATTGTTTCTGGCCTTCACCCGCATCTCTATTTTTAGCGGCCGCAGCACCCCCCAAAACAGCGGCCCTAAGAACAGCCCCATATAAAACAGGGGATATAAATCGGCAAAAGAGTAGGGAGTAAACGGAATGTAGGTATACAAAAGCTGTGGCGCGATTTTGACCAAAACAGCAAAAGCGATGAGCAAAATCAAACTCACCAGATAAGCCAAAGCGAGCCGTCCCCAACCAACATGGTAGCTCAGATCCTCTTTTTTAGCAGTGACCGGCATATAGCGCTCAATCTGGCGGGTCAATGAGCCATACCAGGCAGCCGTTCCCCGCACCGCGACACGCCGAGAGGGAGACTCCACCACTGTCGCCGAATGGTCCCGCACTAACTGGCCCAACAAGAACACATTGGCACGGGTAAACCGGTTAATTTCATGCCAGTTGATTTTGCGGCCGCCATCCTCAGCCCCCACCGTAAAGCCGGTCAAATCAAAGCGCACCGTTTCCGTGCGTGTAGCCGCCTGCACCGCCCAAAGCGGGGTACGGATAATGACTAGCAGCCCCAAAAGAGTGTAAACCAGGAAAAAAGCGATCAGCCCGACAGCCGCCACCCAGGTAAACACATTGGCATCCGTAGAAGGTTTCAGCACCAAAACGATAGCCTGACTCAGCGATGGGCCATAATTCAGAGTATTGCTAGAAAGCTGCGCTTCTAAAAAGGGAAAAGCAAAAAAGTTGATACTAGGCGTCAGAGTAACCGCCGTATCCAGGTTAATCACCAGGAGAGGAATAACAAAAAGAACGGTTGCCAGGGTCATATACATTATCCGGCGGAAAGCCCGCAGCACCGGATGATCAAAGCGAACTAAAAATTGCCGCCGCGATAAGGTAGCCGTAGAAGAGGTGGCAAATTCCCGCTCTTTAGCAGAAAGCCGCTTATCATGCCCCAGCGCATAAACTCGCTCGGCAATCTCGGTGGCGGCCACCACATCTCCAGCTTTCTGATACAGGCGTAAGGCTTGATCAAAATAACGCAGCCCTTCTCCATGTTGGCCCATCTCAAAGAGAGCTTCCCCCATCAACCCATTGGCCCTGGCTTCGTTTTCCCGATCATCATAAATCCTGACAATGGGGATGGACTGCTCTAACAAGGGAATCGCTTCCTCATCACGGCGCAGCCGGATCAACGCCTGGGCCAGGGCAATCTGCGCCGTGGCCTGCCGGTATTGCCCCAACCCTTCACGGGCTAATAAATCCCGCAGTTCTGGTTCAGCACGGGCGGCATCACCTAAAGTTAAGGAAAGGTTAGCCAGCCGTTCGGATACGTTTTGCAGCCCTGGGGTAAATTCAATTTTCTGATAAAGGGTTTTGGCCTGGTTAAACCAACTGGCCCCCGTGGCAAACAGGCGGGCAATAATCCAATCCTGATCGCGGAAGATGGCCCAGGCGCGTGGATGCCAGATCCACCAGCCAAAGTAGAAGCTGAGAAACAGGAGCAGCGGGAATGGCGGGTAATTTAACAGCTCCCGAAGCCGCTGCCATACAGTCTGCGCCCGCATGGGAATGAGATCGCGGTAGCCACGAGCCGAGGTAGCCAGGCTAAGATGGGCTTCCCCCAAAGCGAACATGGTGTACCCTTGTTCAATCTCACTGTTTGGTTGGGTTTTGTAGAGAGCCAACGCTTTGCTGTATTGATCAATCGCCTCAACATAGTTGCCGGAACGGGCCAGGGCATCCCCATAAGCACGTTTGATATAGGGTACCAACTGTGGCGGTAAATCAGGCTGGCGCAGGAGTTGATTTAGCTCTCCCTGGCTGGCTTCCCATTCTCCCCGATATTGGCGAAACCGTATGGAGACGTAACTTAGCCAATAATCATATTCAGCCAGGTGGGGGACCCGCATGGCGGCCATGTAGGGGCGAACTTCCCTGGCGGTGAAGAGCAGCCGCTCGACAGCAGCAAAGCGGCGATCAGAAATGTAGGCCCGGAAGGTTTCAGCAAAGCTGTCACGGGCGTTGGGGTAATCTACCAGGAGTTGGTGGAACAAAATGTGCTGTCTCTGGACAAAATCATCAGGATCCGGGTTTGTCAGGTGGTAATCCAAAGCCATCTGGTGGGCGTGAATAAATGCCTGGGGGTCTTGGGCGATGAGGCGCAGTTGCAACCAGTTTCGTTCTAATTCGGTGATACTGTAAACGGTCTCGCGCCCTTCCCTCTCGATGGCGACGACGAAGGAGAATTTAGCCAGCCGTTCCAGGAGTTTGGGGTTTTGTTCGCTGTTCTGCGGCCGCAAAAAGTTAAATTTAGACAGGGTATAAGAATGAACGGAAGAGACCAGGAACAGGGCATCGGCCACAACCGGGTGGGCTTTGCTTAAGATCTGATCCATGACGAAGGATACGGCTGCGTCATCGGCAGATTCAACGGTTGTTTTGTCTAAAATCAGGTCTGTTGTCATCTTAACCTGCTTGCTAATACAAAAGAACTCAGTCCTCAGTCCTCAGTCCTAGTCCTTTTTACAACCAATCTTCATCCTCTTCATCATCCATCGCCGCCACATCCGCCATTTTCGCCAACAGTCCGGGATACCCCCCAGAGGTCTTAAAGATAGTGCCTAAATCCAGCCCGGTTAATTTTCGTTTGACCTGGATGTACTCTTTCACATGGTCTTCGGTGAATAGGGTTAGCCCGGTTTTGGCGATGAGCTGTTTAAGGCTGGAAGATAGCTCCGGGGCAGTGCGGCCAGCGATGATAACCAAAATTGTTCCCGGTAAACCGTCGGCGATACGGGCCAATAGATATTCTTGAATCCATTGATCAGCTTCTTTGGTCACATCTTCGTAGGAATCAAAGAGGAATACAACGGGGCCTTTCTTCAGTACGTCACTCAGGCAGCTGAAGAAAGCATCATTGATCTGAATTTCGGCGGCCCGGCGGGCCACTTCACTGTCGGCCTGGATGTAGAACTGGTTATCACGGATGACGTTATCTTTGATGATGTTCCCCCCAGCCACTTCCTGGAGGGTAAGATTGACATCCCCTTGCGCGGCCGCGACATCTCCCACATTTACCCCCCGGCTGGGGCCACCGCCAACCAGGTTGATGTTCACATTGGTAAAATTGTTGATAACTTGGGTGAGGTGGTTAAATGATTCTGCCCCTAGCTGGTCACGGGCAACCCGCACTAGAGAGAGGTAATCATGGGCACGCCTATCGCGGAAGTTGACCAGCACCGAACCTACCCCCTGCTCTTCGCACAGGTGGCGCATCCGTTGAACAACCCAGCTTTTACCCATGTCGGCCGGGGCTTCCACCAGCATGATGGAGCGCGTTGTTTCCCCGGCTAACATTTTCTGAAAGCCCTGGTACTGTTTTTCACGGTTGACAAACCAATCTACATAGTCTGGCATGGCCGGTAATGGTCGGAAAGCAGTTGGTGGCGATGATTTTTGACCCCATCTTCGCCAGGTTCAACTTTTGATAGGAATGAAGCGTATGGGGAGCGACGATTAGGATAATTGTATAGAGGAGTGGATTTAAGTCAAAAGTTAGATGAAGCGGCCGCCAGCCCTGGAACCCCGGCAGCGGTTTGGGCGTGGCGGACGGCGCTGCGAATAGCGGCCGCGCTCATTTCTAACACCATATTAGAAACCAGGTTAAATGACGCTTCTAAGGGACCAGTGGAGAGGGCGAAGGCGGTGTCTCCATCATGGATGGTACGCGGCCGCACCGCAATAGCGATACCATCCTGGGCACGTTGGGCTAAAATTTGGGCCTGGGTTTTGTTAAAATGGGCGTTGCTGGCTACCAAAACGAGGGTGGTATTGGTGCCAGCGATTGGCGGCCGCTCCGGGAAACGGCGCCAGGGGTCCTGGTTAACCAGCCAACTCCCATCTTCTGCCCGTGCCCCAGCCAGCACGGTGCCATCTTCGGCCAATACATCCCCCACACTGTTGACGACTGCGGCCGCGAAGACAACCAACTCCCCCTCAGTCACACTGGCTAACCCCAGCCCTCCTTTCATCATCGCCTTAAATCCACCCCATTTGCCCACCGTGACCCCCGTACCCGCCCCCACATTGCCCTGGGCCAGGTTACTCTCATGGGCATTCAGACACGCCTGGTACCCCATTTCGGCATTCGGCAGCACTTCCCCATTTCCCATAAACAGATCATACACAATCGCCGCCGGGACGATGGGGATGGGGCGCACCGGGGTTACATGGCCGATATTGCGCTCTTTGAGATACTGCATCACCCCATCAGCGGTGGCCAGGCCAAAGGCACTCCCACCGGAAAAGACGACAGCGTTGAGGGTAGCGACATGTTTGTCAGGCTGTAAGAGGGTGGTTTCGCGGCCGCCGGGGGCCGGTCCGCGCACATCCACACTGCCTACGGTGCCTGGGGGGCAGAGGAAAACGGTGCAGCCGGTATGGTTAGCGGCATCGGTAACATGGCCTATTTTGAGGCCGGCGGGATTGAGGGGAAGGGAAGTCATAACAAAAAACCACCCGGTTGGGTGGTTTGGTTTATTAAATGCACCCGGAGAGACTCGAACTCCCAACCAACTGGTTCGAAGCCAGCTACTCTATCCATTGAGCTACGGGTGCTTAACAATTATTACTTGAGCCGCCTTCTTGAAAGAAACGACTCTTCAGGGCGAGTAGTGGGATTTGAACCCACGGTCTTCTGGGCCACAACCAGACGCGTTAACCACTAC
>JAHDWJ010000100.1 GCA_023384415.1 Anaerolineae bacterium | reverse complement strand
TGCCATTGCCTGGGCTGCCTGTCCAGGGGTAATAATGGTACAAGGTCTCCATGCCTCCACCCCGCACCAGCCGGCGCAGCTGCCCCTGGCTGGTGTAGCTGACCTGGTTGACCAGAGAAGTCACCGGGAAATCGCTGCTGATTTTAAGCTGTTCTTCCCCTTCCCGATCATACACCATTTGCACTACATCGCCGTTGGGGTAGGTGAGGAGGGTGGGCCGGTTGAGCAGGTCATACCCGCCATACCCCAGGGTGAACGGGCGGCCGGCGATGGTGCGGGTGTGGCTCTGGATACGCCCTTTGGGGTCATAAGTGAACATTTCCCGGTTCTGCGTGTCTGGCCACCATATTTCTTGCACCTGCCCGGTGCCCCCGTCGCTGCCTGGCCCATAGACGAAATCATGGCTGCTTGTGTCTTATATATATATACCGTTGGTTAAAGCTACCAACCTCCCAGGCAATATAAATAGTATTATCTGGTGCAACCGCGCCGGCGGGATTGAAATTTAGTAAGCTACCACTTTTCCCTATACCACTAGCATGGCCAGAACCTTTTATTACTTCTTGCCAGGAGCTACCATTCCAATATAAAGCATAAACTCCGAATTCAAAACCTATCTTACCTTGCCACACCAAATATGCCATATTGTCTGGTCCGGTAATAATAACCGGATCGGGCGGTGTATCAAAAGTTGCTTTGTAATCTAGCATTGTCCAATTAGTATAACCAAATGGTAAATGACGTACAGCAATCGTTGTCAAATCATCTGGCCAAGCAATATATAAGTCATTATTCGGGGCGACAGAAAATGATGGTAAATTCTCCATGTAAAAAACATAACCATCATACTCCCAAGTAATATCAAAGGGGTTTTTTGTATAGCCTATCACGGTATTTTTAGTCCCATGCTCAATATCTGTCCAATCAACACCATTCCATTGAGCCACATGGTAGGATTGTAAATAGGAACTACCCTCTGTCCAGAGTAAATAAAGTGTGCCCTCAGAATTTATTGCAATCTTGGGTATAAACATGGCGTGTGATTTATTAAAAACTTCCTCTTTTGAATACGGATTAAGCACATAATCCCAATTGTCACTATCCCATCGTTTGACAGAGATTTGTGGTTTGTTTGCGACATAATGTTGCCAGGCAAGATACACACTACCATCAGCAGAAGTGGCAAGAGATGGATATTGTGCGACATCCCCTGATGAAGTTATACCGTTCCCATAAATTGAGCCGTCTCCTACTTCATGCCACCCATGGCCGTCCCACTTAGCGATGTGAATAGAATTAGCTTGATCCCAGGCAAGGTATAATAATCCATCATTAGTAAACGCAAAAACTGGATGTCGAGATACTTTTTGTGGACTATTATTATTGCTAATCGTTAAAGATTCTGTTCCTATTTGGTGCCAAATTGTCCCATCCCAATATACAATGTGTAATCCATTTCGATTGAGTTCGGTCCAAGCAATATAAGGGTTGCCATTTGGACTAATGGCTACAAATGGTTGGATAAAATTGCTGGGCCTTCCTGAAATTCCCAGCCCGGTTGCTGAACCCTGTGAAACTTCAGAGAATGCAGGTTTATGGATTTTGTAAGATCGTTTAACTATAAGATAGATAGCAGTCCCAAATATAATACTTGCACATAAAGATACACTAAAAAAGACATAAAATATTTTCTTGTTTATCTTAGTCAAGGCTAATGCGTTCATTTGAGTCACCATTGCATAAGGTCAAAAGGCTAATAGAACTAAGGAATCATCTAAAGACAACTCTCCACTTTAGAAGTTCAATTTCTTTGAAGAGGTTGAACTTTTACATAGCCTTATTTTTAGACATTTGTGGATCTTCAGGGTTTCGTGGGTCCAACGTAAAACGGGATACGTGAGGTCCCTCTGGTCAGGCATCAGGGCCCGTCGCCCCCCTGAAATCTCAAAAAGCCACATTTGTAAACACTTAAAATCTTATCAACACGTAACCGTTCAGCCCTCTGAAAGTTTGTAACACTGGAAAGAAATAAGCTGATTAAAGCAGTCAGTCACCATAGCTATCTATGTGAGCCTACTTTTAAGGTTATAGACTATATACGGCATTTTTGTCTCATAGCCACATATATGATGCATTAGGTTAGCAACTAGAAGAGTGGCCTGTGTTATTCTGTTATAGAATAAGCGGGTAACATTTCAGCAGCAGAAAGCATCTCTTCTAATAGCTGTATTGTTGCGTCGGTTAGATTACCTATTTTGATTATGAGGGGTGAACGGACGCTGCCAAAATTAACTGTAATGGTCAACTCATTCTGGCAAGAAATACACCACGTTTCTCTTACAACCGCAAAATCCAACCCTGTTATCAGTAACGTATCACCTAAATTAGCATCAGCTACATCAAATCTAAATTGAAGATTGCCCTTGCTATTTACTGATAAGTGACTGGTAAATGCTTGTTGAATCCTTGTGAAACCATCTTTTATCCCCTCTAGTTTTTGCGACTCTTGCCATCCAACCATAGTTCCTAAAGCCGCACCTCCAGTACCATATACTGCACCGCCGACTGCCATACCTATGCCCCCAAGTAAAGCCGCCCCACCTGCAGCTCCAACTAATGCACCGGGTGGGCCACCGCCCAATAAACCCGGTAAAGCTCCACCTAATGCTCCTGCAATGGCCCATGTAGTGCCAACAATAGCTGCACCAACCGGGGCAGCCGTACTTGCGTATCCCGATGCTGTTGACAAAATAACATTTGGATTAACACTTAAACTATATAGTTGACCCCATTGTCAAGACCACGATTAGCCAAAACTAAGGTGGAACAA
>JAHDWJ010000099.1 GCA_023384415.1 Anaerolineae bacterium | reverse complement strand
CGTAAGGTGAATTACGTTTCAACGTAAGCTCTTTTTTCCACTTCGAACCCTCCCAGAGGGTACTGAAACATGCAGATGTATCCCCCGGCGGCAATGCCGGGGTCTGTTGCTCCCACCACGACCCACCAGAGGGTACTGAAACGCAGCGCGGGCTGGCGTAGCGTCATCGCGGGAAATTGTTGCTCCCACCACGACCCACCAGAGGGTACTGAAACTTTGCACAAATGCGGGAAGTGCCAGCGTGATTTTGGTTGCTCCCACCACGACCCACCAGAGGGTACTGAAACGGCAATCCTGCGCTCTACGATGGCGGTGATTGTGCTGGTTGCTCCCACCACGACCCACCAGAGGGTACTGAAACGTCTTTTCTGTTTTATGTTTATGGTCATATCATCGGTTGCTCCCACCACGACCCACCAGAGGGTACTGAAACTCATCTATCATATTAGCCGCCATAGCCGCATGTCGTTGTTGCTCCCACCACGACCCACCAGAGGGTACTGAAACGTCGGCATAGAAGTACTCGAACGGGTCCGCGCAGTGTTGCTCCCACCACGACCCACCAGAGGGTACTGAAACGGCGATTAGCCGGGATCACGGCCTCGCCAGGCCAGGTTGCTCCCACCACGACCCACCAGAGGGTACTGAAACAGGGTGGTGCAATCGCCTGGCTGGCGATTGGAGAAAGTTGCTCCCACCACGACCCACCAGAGGGTACTGAAACACGTGACCAGGCGGCCGTTATAGTGACCGTTGGTTGTGTTGCTCCCACCACGACCCACCAGAGGGTACTGAAACATTCTGTGGTGGCAGCGTTCGGGTTTATTGTGGCTGGTTGCTCCCACCACGACCCACCAGAGGGTACTGAAACACAACGATGGCAGGGATAGCCAGGCCTGTCATGGCGGTTGCTCCCACCACGACCCACCAGAGGGTACTGAAACAACAATGGTATTTCTACAATACCCATGTTCTTAAAATGTTGCTCCCACCACGACCCACCAGAGGGTACTGAAACGCCGAGCGCGGCTGGCGGCGTTGCTGTCGCCGCTGATGTTGCTCCCACCACGACCCACCAGAGGGTACTGAAACGGCTCATGCCGGGGGAGATATGCGCCGTACAGGCGCAAGTTGCTCCCACCACGACCCACCAGAGGGTACTGAAACCACTTCCGTAACACACAGTTGCCGCATTGATGTTCCCGTTGCTCCCACCACGACCCACCAGAGGGTACTGAAACAGATCGTCTTGGATCGGTACGTAAAAAATTCACTTTGTTGCTCCCACCACGACCCACCAGAGGGTACTGAAACTTTTTGTGGTCTCTTCAATCGTGAGGACATTCATAGGTTGCTCCCACCACGACCCACCAGAGGGTACTGAAACGCGATATATCACAGCGGGTAAATTTGGCCACCCAAACGTTGCTCCCACCACGACCCACCAGAGGGTACTGAAACTTCTTGTTCAGCGGTTGTGGCGGTTGCGGCCGCGTGTTGCTCCCACCACGACCCACCAGAGGGTACTGAAACTTCGTGATCATCGGCAACGCAGCGGTGTAAATAAGTTGCTCCCACCACGACCCACCAGAGGGTACTGAAACCCAGCGGCCGCGTTGATTTATCCCGCGTCCGCTGCGTTGCTCCCACCACGACCCACCAGAGGGTACTGAAACTGCCTCTCTGTTTTCGCACAACATGCCAGGCATGTGTTGCTCCCACCACGACCCACCAGAGGGTACTGAAACGGCGTCGGTAATCACAGTCAAACTGCCACAGAGGAGTTGCTCCCACCACGACCCACCAGAGGGTACTGAAACGCAACGCCGACACAGCGGCCGCCAGGCTGTTCTGCTGCGTTGCTCCCACCACGACCCACCAGAGGGTACTGAAACGGAAACCGGCGCGGCCGGTGCTGGCCCCAAACTGTGTGTTGCTCCCACCACGACCCACCAGAGGGTACTGAAACTTCGCTGCGGCAGTACAAACACAAACCTGGCCGGTGTTGCTCCCACCACGACCCACCAGAGGGTACTGAAACTTCGGTCCCGAGTGGGAAGATCGCGTCTGGCAACAGGTTGCTCCCACCACGACCCACCAGAGGGTACTGAAACAGTTTTTCTTCGCTGTGCCAGGCGTCCCGCTCCGCCTGGTTGCTCCCACCACGACCCACCAGAGGGTACTGAAACCGCAATGTTAAACCAAAACGTTTTTGTGATAGTCGCGTTGCTCCCACCACGACCCACCAGAGGGTACTGAAACTATGGCGGCCGCGATCTCTGGCATCGCGGCCGCACGTTGCTCCCACCACGACCCACCAGAGGGTACTGAAACATGGCCCCGTCCAGGCCGACAAATTCGGTGGTTCGTGTTGCTCCCACCACGACCCACCAGAGGGTACTGAAACCTCAGCGCGTCCCGGCTCTCCGGGACGCGCTCGTTGTTGCTCCCACCACGACCCACCAGAGGGTACTGAAACCATTATACGCCCGTCTTAAGATTGCCCTGCCTAACGTTGCTCCCACCACGACCCACCAGAGGGTACTGAAACACTTAGGGATAGTAACCCCAACGAGGAAGCTGAGCGTTGCTCCCACCACGACCCACCAGAGGGTACTGAAACGAACGAACATGGTGGAAACGGTTGTGGGTATCTTCGTTGCTCCCACCACGACCCACCAGAGGGTACTGAAACTACCTGGTGTGGGACTGGATGTTCGAGGAACTTGCGGGTTGCTCCCACCACGACCCACCAGAGAGGGTTAGAACTGAATTTGGAGGTAATTTTTCACCTGACGTATTGAATAAAACCAGAGAGAAATAGCTCCCCCCAC
>JAHDWJ010000050.1 GCA_023384415.1 Anaerolineae bacterium | reverse complement strand
CCCCCCCCCCCCCCCCCCCCCCCCCCCCCCCCCCCCCCCCCCCCCCGCGGCCGCCATCGCCTGCGCCAGGGCGTCAACTAAAGCTGCGCCACTCTGGTACCGGTTGGCCGGCTCCTTAGCCAGGCTTTTAAGCAGCACCGCCCCGACTGCTTCTGGAATTGCCTCATTAAACTGCTGTGGCGGTGGGGGCGGCTCGCTCAAGTGCATCATCGTCACATCCAGAGGATCATTGGCCTGGAACGGCAGGGCCCCGGTCAACATTTCATACAGCATCACCCCTACGGCATATAAATCACTCTGGGGCACCACATGGGCTGAGGAGATAGCCTGCTCCGGGGAGATATAATCAGGTGAGCCAAAAATTTCCCCCTGGGAGCCTAAATCAGTGAGCAGGGCAAGACCAAAATCCATCACGATTGCCCGCCCTTCCGGGTTAATCATAACATTAGCCGGTTTAATATCCCGGTGAATAACTCCTTTGTTGTGGGCATAATCCAGGGCCGCGCAAATATCGGCAGCTAAAGCCAACACGCGCTCTGGGGGGAGTGGTTTTTGCCGCTGTAAGAGGGCGGCCAATGTCTCCCCTTCGATATATTGCATAGCCATATAGAGCAGCCCTTCGGCTTCACGAAAGCGGTAGAGACGGACGATGTGGGGATGCTCCAGTTGGGCGATGGCCCGGGCTTCTTGTTTGAAACGGGCCTGGTAATCGTCGTCGGTACGGTAGGGGGTGTCTATAAATTTGATGGCAACAGGCCGCCCCAGGGAAATATCTAACCCCCGGTAGACGCGGGCCATGCCGCCGCGCCCCAGGTAATCGGTGATGCGGTATTCGTCTATTTGCTGGCCCAATAAGGTATCTTTGCCGGGAGAAGCCTGCAGCGCGGCCGCGAGAGCTTCCATTAACGCTTTGCCGGTAGGGTACCGTTCCGCTGGCTCTTTAGCTAACGCTTTGAGCAAGACTATTTCGGTAGCCTCATTAAGTAGAGGGTTGCGCTGCCGGGGTGGGGGTGGGGGCTGGGTCACATGCTGCAAAGCCAGGGTGGCTGGGGCGGGGTCATCAAAGGGTAACGTGCCCGTCAGCATTTCGTATAGTATGATTCCCAGGCTGTACAAATCTGAGGCAGGTACGGCCTGGGCGGAGCTGCGGGCTTGTTCTGGGGAGATGTAGGCTGGGGAGCCGAGGATTTCACCGAAGGAGCCTTGTTCGACGTGTAAGGCCAGGCCAAAATCCATGAGGACGACGCGCCCATCCTGACCTAACATGACGTTGGCTGGTTTAACGTCCCGGTGAACGACTCCCTTGCTATGGGCAAAATCAAGGGCTGAGGCGATGGCCCGGCCAATACGGAGAACCTCGCTGTGAGGAATGAGTTGATGCGCGGCTGCGTAATCCACCAGGCGACGGCGTAAATCAACTCCCTCAATCTGCTCCATGACAAAGAAGTACAGCCCATCCTGGTCATCGGCATAATAAATGTGGATGATATTTTCATGCCGCCAGCGGGCAACGGCGCGGGCTTCCTGGACAAACCGTTGGGCATAGCCGGGGGCTTCCTGGTAATGGGCGTTGATCACTTTGACGGCGACGGGGCGGTCTAGCTTCAAATCCCAGCCAGCATAAACAACCGCCATGCCCCCGCGGCCTATTTCCCGGTCCAGACGATAGTTGGCTAATTGTTGACCTACAAGTGAGTGGTGCATCACGCTTGAATTTTACCCTAAACGAGTATGTGGGCGAGTGAGAATTGCTGTTTTGCGGCCGCGCCGAAACTGATTACAATTCGCCTCTTTTGTCTGACCTGCTCACCACTTATTGTTACTTCTCCCCACCCCCGCCCCTGCTTATGAGCCAACCCACTCCCCCCAAAGCTGAACTATCCGTGCGCCGACTCATTGGCCTGGGGTTGCTGACCCGCTTCTTTGTGGATACGGGCGTCCAGCTTGTCTTCCCTTTTTTGCCCATTATCGCGGCTGGCCTGGGCATTTCGCCGCCAATGATGGGGCGGTTGGTGAGTGCCCGCAGCCTGATGGGGCTGTTTTCCCCCTTGTTTGGGCTGCTGATGGACCGGTTTGGCTATCGGCTGGTGATGCGTTGGGGGTTGATAATTGCGGCCGCAGGACTTTTAGTGCTCGGGAGCAGCCAGGGGTGGCCGCAAGCGTTGGTGGGGATGTTGTTGATGGGGTTAGGAACGTTTTCCTTTGCCCCCGCGCTGCAAGCGTATCTCAGCAACCGCTTGCCATATGCGCGAAGGGCAAGGGGGTTGGGCATTGTGGAGTATGCCTGGGCGTTGGCCGGGATTATTGGCTTGCTGGCGGCGGGGCAGCTTATTACCCTTACCAGTTGGCGTACTCCCTTTTTTCTCCTGGCTGGGGCACTATTTTTCTTCTCTTTTGTTTTCCAGATACTCCCTTCGGCAAGAGAGCAGCAGGGTGCGGCCGCGGCCGCGCCGTTACCTTCTCTGGTCACCTTTTTGGATTTGGGGGCGAACCGCCGTTCGGGGTGGGCAGTGCTGCTGGCCGGGGGGTTGATTATGTTTGCCACCTGGCACACTTTTCTTAATTATGGCACCTGGTTGGAGCAGGAGTATGGGTTGGAAGCGGCCGCGTTGGGACAGGTTGCGGCCGCGTTTGGGGTTGCCGATTTGATCGCCAGCGTCATCGTTAGCCTGGCGACAGACCGCCTGGGCAAGCGGCGCAGCGTCATCGGGGCCACCGGGTTGGGGGCGGTTAGCTTTTTGCTTCTGCCTATATTTAATCAGAGTTTTGGGCTGCTGATGGTAGGGTTCTTGTTGGCTCGCTTCTGTTTTGAATTTACCATCGTTAGCAATCTGGCCTTATTGTCAGAGCAAATGCCTAGCCAACGAGGTAAACTATTAACTTTTGGCGCAGCATTTGGGTTAATTGGTACCTCATTGGCCGGGTTCACTGGCCCGGCGGCTTATGCCACATGGGGAGCGTGGGGGGTAGGGAGTGTGTCTGCGGTTGGGATGGCTGGGGCATTTCTCCTCAACTTCTTCATTGTCCGCGAGTAGTTCCTTATTATTTTGGGGGTTGTCGGGCAAAATTCTTTCTTACCCGCATAAGTAAGAAAGTTGGGCTATAGTGCCAACTACCCTTTTTTGCCACGCTATGTCCGCGAACCCTAAAACTTATCCCCGCGCCGAATAGCCATAAACTTTTTGGCTGTCTCAACGGCGATAGCCGCATCTCGGCAGTACGCATCCGCTTCAATATCTTCGGCAAACGCCTCATTCAATGGTGCGCCCCCTACCATTACCACAATATCTTTACGAATCCCTTCCTCTTTGAGGGCATTGATAACAACGCGCATATAGGGCATGGTTGTCGTTAATAAGGCACTCATGCCCAAAATGTCTGGTTGATGTTCCCGAATGGCGGCCAGATATTTGTCGGCTGAATTGTTGATGCCCAGGTCAACGACTTCAAAACCGGCCCCTTCCATCATCATACCGACCAGGTTTTTGCCAATGTCGTGAATATCTCCTTTGACGGTGCCAATAACCATTTTACCGATTTTTGGGGCCCCGGTTTCGGCCAGCAGGGGGCGCAAAATTGCCATGCCCGCTTTCATCGCTTTAGCGGCCATCAATACTTCAGGGACAAAGAGAATCCCGTCTCGAAAATCAACGCCAACGATGTCCATTCCTGCCACCAGCCCACGGGTCAATAAATCATAGGGGGTCATGCCCCGGTTTAACATCTCGTGGACTTCGGCTTCAATTTCTTCAGCCAGGCCATCATATAAATCTTCCTGCATCAGTTCCAGGATTTCCTCGTCACTCATTTCGGCTAAGTTGATTTCGTCACTCATCGGCTGCCTCAGTATAAGGGGATTAAATTATGGGTTCCATGGTATATGGGTGAATATTGGTTGACTAACAGTGGTTTCTCTTGTATCGAACCAATGGAAGGTATTATACCGCGACGTTCAAGGTTTAGCAGAGATTGGGCTATATCCTTAGCCCAGGCGTGGGCGGCGGCGTTCGCGGCCGCGTCCCCCACTCTTTTCCCCTTTCTCCGGCAACAGCCCGGTCAGGTGGGGAAACGCATCCGTGGCATGGGGCAGGTGAATGGCTCCGACAAACTCGTTTTGGAACTCTGGATCAACTGCCGTTTCAATATAACGTATCCACCGGGCCACCTCTTGCGCTTCTATTCGTTTCTGCCGGTTAAGCAGGGCAATCCGGGCCCCATCCCCGGCGGCATTGCCTACGGCCACAACTTTAGCCAGATCACAATCAGGGATTAGCCCTAGAATCATGGCATATTTGGGATCAATGTAGCTGCCAAAGGCGCCAGCCAGGGTGATGCGATCTACCGCAGAGATACCGGCCCGGTTCAACAATAATTTGGCCCCGGCATAGAGGGCGGCTTTGGCTAACTGGATGTTCCGCACATCTTCTTGGGTAACTAAAATAGGGTCCCCGCTGCCCGTTTGGTCGCCTGCTGCCAGGATGTAAGCCCCAGTGCGGCCGCGCCACAGCAGCCGGTCCCCCTGATTTTCTGGGTTAAACCGGCCATCGGGCAGCAAAATCCCGGCCAGGAACATCTCTGCTACTGCTTCAATGATGCCAGAGCCGCAAATACCCGCTGCTCGATAGGCTGGTTGTTCAGCCCCATCAGCCAGCCACTCATCTGACCATCGCCCTTCGCCAATGACCCGAAAGCGGGCGATTTGGGTTGCCGGATCAATGCGTACCCGCTCAATAGCCCCAGGAGCGGCTCTCATGCCATAGCTGATTTGCGCTCCTTCAAAAGCTGGCCCGGTGGGACTGGATGCGCTGTACAACCATTCTCGATTGCCCAGGACGATTTCGGCATTAGTGCCTACATCCACTAATAAAATAATCTCATCCTGCTGGTACGGGGCTTCGGCGATGAGTACGCCCACGTTATCTGCCCCGACGTGACCGGCTTCGGCGGGCAGGATATGGATGTTTGCCGATGGGCTGATACGTAACCCCAAATCTCGGGCTTTAAGATCCATGGCTTCCCGGTTGGCCAGGGCGAAGGGGGCCCCGCCTAATTCTACCGGGTTGATGTTGAGCAGGAGATGGGTCATGGTGGTGTTGCCGACGAAGACTGCTTCATAAATAGTCTGCGGCCGCACCCCAGCCTCTTTGGCTATCTTGGCTATCAGCCGATTTAATGTTTCCAAGATGGCCTGGTGCATCTTTTCGGTACCGTCGGTGTGCTGAATAGCGTAGGAGACCCGGCTCATCAAATCTTCCCCATACCTCACCTGGGGGTTCATGGCGGATTCGGTAGCCAGGATGGCCCCGGTGCGTAAATCACATAGATGCCCGGCCACAGTGGTGCTGCCGATGTCTACAGCTACCCCATACGCCCCTTCGGCGTAACCTGGCTGCACATCTATCACCTCTTGCTCTTGCCATAGGGTAACAGTAATTTGCCAGTTGCCCTGGCGCAAAGCGGACTGTAAGCGACGCAAAACAGGCAAATCAATGGTCAGATTGGTTAGCTGCCATTGGTCAGTCAGAGCCGCCTGCAAGCGTCCCCAATCGCCGCGATGTTCACCTAGTTCGGCTTCGTCTACAACGACGTAAACCTGGCGCACGGCGGGATCGATCTCAATAACCCGCTCGGTGGCTGATTTGCGGATAATCTGTTTGTGGGCGCGGCTTTCTTCGGGGACAAAGATGAGCAGGTCGTCTTGAACCTGGGCGGTACAGGCGAGACGACATTCCGGACTGCCTATTTTGAGCAGCAGGGTTTGTTCGTCAGCGGCCGCGCTGCTCAAATGGGCGTCAGCAGAGAGGATGCCATGTTTGGGGAACTGGCCGTTTTCTACCTGGATGCGACATTTGCCACAGGTGAGCCGGCCCCCGCAGATGCTTTCGATTTCTACACCTAGCTGCCGGGCTGCCTCAAGGAGAGAGCTGCCGACCGGGACGCGGCCGCGTCGCCCGGATGGCATGAAGATTACCAGGGGTTCATGGTTGGTCGTTGTCATCTTGTGGTGCTTTTATGGCGGCCGCAACTCCCCGCCAGTCTAGGGTAGCAAATTGTGTTTCTAACTCAGCCAGAACGGCGGCCGCGACTTGTTCTGGTGTCCCTTCGCGTTCTTGCACTTCTCCCCAGGTGAACCCTTCCAGGTAGGCATCGGTGCCGGTGAGGCCGGCAGCCATCGCCGCACTATCCACCGCTTCCTGAAACCGGGCTGGTAACTCCTTGCTCACCCGGTCTCGTCGCCCCCCAGCCCGCACCTGTACGGGAATGGTGTGCCAAAACAAAATCTGGTATGGTGTCATCATTTATTCCTCAATTACATTTCATACAGTCGGCGGAGACGGGGGCGCCATTCCTCATAAGAAAGGATGTCGGTGCTGTCACTGAACAAATCTATGCCGCCAATACGCGGCCGCGTCAATAATTGCCGTACTCTATCATCCTGTACCTGTGCCGCCAATGCCTCAATCACTCCATTAGAGGTAATGACCTGGAAAGGGCGGTTGAAAAATGGGGCTGCTTTTTCCCTCACCGGTTGCGTCAGCCCCAGCCCATTATGTTTGACTGCCAACCGTTCATAAGCCGGACGCAGATATGTCTCCCGCTCTTGCCAGGTGGCGGCCAGGAGTGCCCTGCGCAGCAGGATTTCTAATTCATCTGCTTCGGGAAGCTGCTTAAAAGCGGTGCCAAACCATTTGGGGTAAGGGGCATACACCCGGTGCATGAGAAACCATAGGCGCATCACATCCCGCACCAACCGCGCTCCAATGATAGCCGACCCCAGTTCATCCCCAGCATAACCGGCTCGCCCCATGAGATGTTCTTCCTGGCTGAGCCGGCTCCAGCCACAAATGAGTTGATACAGCCAGACATCATCAGGGTAATAGGTGAAGCGGCCGCGTACCTGCTCCAGCCCCAGCCCATCATAAAAAACCGGGCCGGTGGTCAAGGTACGTAACTTCTGCTCTGGGAAGGTTAACCAGTCGGCGGGTTCCAGCGGCCGCTCCAGGTCAAAATTGAGATACGCTTTGATGAATCCCTGAATCGTTTGCCCCGTAACTCGATGGTTGATTGGCCCTTCGCTAATCGTTTCCAGCAGCTGCGTAACCCCCTGATCTTCAAGCGGAGGGGTGAAATGGGTGGAGTACCCCATAAATTGAGTGGGCAGGTGGGCAGCCAGGGTGTCGTGGATAGGTTGGGCCAGGTGGGGATAATCTGTTTCGCTCAGAAAGAGAAGCAGGCGCGGCCCCCAATGGTGATCGGTTGACATAACATCATCAAACCCTAACACTTCGGAGCCGCTGTCAATGAGTGCGGCCGCGTACTGTAAACCGGGGAAATGGGTGTTTAGCAGCGGCCGCACCGCTTGTTGATAAAATTGTCCGCTTAACTGTTGACCGGGGATAAAAGGCATGGGTTATCGCTGTTGTAAGGTGGACATGGGAAAGAAAGATGGGTGCAACACACCATTTGGTTCTATTTTTGCTAAGACTATGCCGCTACCAGGAAATTTTAGCTTCAAAAGAGGATTGTAGCGACTGTGTAAATACCAGCAATGGGTCTTTTCTGTTTCTTCTAAGTGAAAACGACCTGGCTTCAGATAAGCCAGGTCGTTAACTGATTTGATGGGTATTTAATTATCCGCACTTACGCCCCCATGACTATTTTCAGGCAAAGTTGAGGGGGAATCCATCGCATCAGTAATTGCAGCCATGTTTGTTCATTGTGCCACAGCTTACCGACGGCCACGAACGGGCGCGGCCGCGCCCCGAGCTGCTTGCATATCCTTCTTCAGATGGCAATTTTTATACTTCTTCCCACTACCACAAGGGCACAGATCATTCCGTCCAATTTTAGGCGAATCCCGACGTAACTCCACTCCTTTGCCATATTCACGCTGCACCACCTGATACCCTGCCTGGGTCAGCTTGCTTTGCTGGGCCAGTGCGGCCTGCCGTTGGGCCACATACGCCTCATGCTGGGGTAATTGGCGGAAAAATTGGTTGACAATCGCCTCATCAATGTTTGCCCGCATATTGGCGAACATCTCATACGACCGTCTCTTATATTCCACTTTGGGGTCACGTTGAGCAATTGCTTGCAAGCTCACATCCCGGCGCAAATCATCCATGGCCGTTAGATAATCCCGCCATTCCCGATCAATTTGCTGGATCATAAGGAGCCGCTGGAAATTATGATACTCCTCATCGCCTATCCGTTCGCGCCAGCGGTTTTGCCACTGTTTCACATATTCCTGAAGTGCGGATACCAGTTGTTCACTGGAGAAAGTAGAAAGGGCTTTTACCAGTAAATTTTGCAGCGTCTTGTTAATTTGTTCCTGGAATCGTCCTTGTTGGTTTTTGATGGCCTGGCGGGATTGTCCTTCGACCAAAAAATGATTGAAGGTTTGGTTGATTTCCTCTAAAGCCTGGGCTAACAACGTCTCTCGGCTGACCTCATCCAGGTGAGCTGAGAGGAAATCGGTGGCAAATGTTTCGATCTGGGCGACAAAATCACGGCGGATATTTTCACGTGCCTGTAATAGCCCTCCCCGCCGGTTGGCTAACAAGGCACCCAATTGGGGTGGAGAGGGCAAGATGGGTATAAATTGCCCCATCGCTGTTAGCAGTTGCAGTAAATTAGCGCCACTTTCGATGTTTTCGTGGGCCAACCGGGCCAGCCGATCAATGAGACGATCTCCAGTTAAACGCTCTAATTCGTCGGGGTCAATTTCTTGAAGGCCAGGGAGCAGCGTATTTAACCGTTTGGTAATGCCGCTGTAGTTGATACTGTCAGTGGCTTCGGTAGTGAAATCTTGGACGGCCTGGGCTACCTGTTCACGCACATACGCCGGGTAAGCATCCAGATAATTGTGAGCTAACTGTTCCAACGCGGCGGCAAAAGCCTCATCAAACTTTTCATCTAACTCAGTGCCATCGCCTAGCAATACTTGTCGCCGCTCTTCGTAGATCGCTTTACGCTGTTTATCCATCACGTCGTCATATTCAACGACATTTTTACGGATATCGAAGTTGTACCCTTCAATGCGTTCTTGGGAACTGGCGATGAGCCGATCCAGGGCGGAATGTTCGATGGGCATATCTTCGGGCAATTCCATGAAGCGAGCTAAGGCCCCGTTCATCAGGCTGCGGAGACGTTCCCCTCCAAAACGGCGCATTAAATCGTCATCTACGGAGAGGAAGAAACGGCTGGAACCTGGGTCGCCCTGGCGGGCGGCGCGGCCGCGCAGCTGATTATCAATGCGCCGGGCTTCATGCCGTTCGGAACCAACTACATGCAGTCCCCCCAGGGCTTTTACCTCTTCTCGCTCCCGTTCGGTTTGGGCTTTAATTTGTTGAATCAGAGTGATATGCTCGCGGGTCAGGCCAGGGGCGCGGCTAACCACTCGTTCAGCTTCGGCCATATCATTTTCTAAAACGGCCCGAATAAGGGCAGCCCGACCATTGTAATGAAGTTCAAACACCTGATCGGCCAGAAACTGAGCGGTTTTGGGCAGGTCGTTATGAACTTGCAGGTAATAGCCGTATAGATGACGCAAACGAACCGCTTCTTCTACGATGGCCACATCTTGTTGTTGTTCGGTGAGGAATTGGCGTGCGGCCGCGTATTGGCGGGCTGCTACCAGGCGCACCACCTGCCGGGCCTCGCTAAAATCAGCCCCATATTGCCCTTGCAGCCGGCGAATGATATACCCATCCAACTGGTTAGTTTCAATTTCCTTCAGGGCCGTATCAAATTCAGTTTTGCTATTTTGTAAGGCCGCAACCAGACCTGGCTGCAAGCGAGCCGTTTTTTGCGTCATATTGGTCGCGGCCGCGGCCCCTTCGGTGAGCAGCGTAAGAGCCAGCTTCGTCAGCAGAGGGCGATCAAAAAGAGCCTCATCCAGGGCCAGAGCCGACATCCCCTCCGGGTTGCCCCCTAACAAAATGTCCGTTCCGCGCCCGGCCATGTTGGTAGAGATAGTGACGGCCCCTTTGCGGCCGGCCTGAGCCACCACCAACGCTTCGGATTGGTGAATTTTGGCGTTCAGGACTGTGTGGGGAACTTTTGCCCGCTCTAACATTTTGTGAATCGTTTCCGAATGTTCCACCGATGTTGTCCCAACCAACACTGGTCGCCCCATTTCATGCACTCGTTTTATTTCGGCTACCAGGGCCTTATCTTTAGCATCCAGAGAGCGGTACACCTGATCTGGGAAATCAGTACGGCGATAAAATGCCGGCACATTTGGATTATCAGAGCGTACATAATAAATTTGGGTAGCATTTTCCACCCGCTCTTTTTGCTCCTTTAGCCCCATCTGTCCCGTTTCGACGATATATTCAACATTGGTAGGCAAAGCCGTAACGCCTAAACTATAAATTTTGTCAAACTCTTCCGCGTCAGTCATGGCTGTACCGGTCATACCGGCTAACCGCTCATACATACGGAAATAATTTTGTAGGGTGATAGTAGCTACAGTTACTGTTTCCCGCTTTACCTGCACCTTTTCTTTAGCCTCGATGGCTTCATGGAGACCTTCAGAATAACGGCGACCGGGCATGGGGCGACCCGTGAAATCATCAATGATGATGACCTGACCGCTGTCATCTACCATGTAATCTTTATCTCGGTGAAACAGGTATTGGGCCTTGAGAGCATTCTCCAGGTAATAGGTTAATTTGTAATGTTTGGGGTCATATAGGCTCTCCCCAGCTTCGTGATCAATATCTGGTATTCGCTCTTCGATTTTGTTGATACCCCGCTCCGTGAGAGAGATGGAACGGCTTTTTTCGTCAATATCATAATCCCCGTTTGCCTCTTCCCCTTCTTCGGCGGTGTTGCGCTTCAAGCCGCGCACAAAACCGGCGAAGTCGTTGTATAACTGGCCTGACTGATCGGCTGGGCCTGAGATAATGAGGGGGGTACGCGATTCGTCAATGAGGATATTGTCTACCTCGTCAATGACGGCCATGTACAGCTCTCGCTGGACAAACTCATCTGCCCGGAACACCATGTTGTCGCGTAAATAATCAAACCCAAACTCGCTGCTGATGCCGTAGGTGATGTCCGCCTGGTATGCCTGGGCACGGGTGGCCGGCCGCCAATGGACCAACCGTTCGTCCTCTAATTCCGCTCCTGGGTTGACATATTCCAGGTCAAACAAGGCGGAATAATTTTGCGGCCCAATGCAGCCGACGGTCAGTCCCAGAGCGTGGAAAATCTTACCCATCCAGCCGCCGTCACGCCGGGCCAGGTAATCGTTGACGGTGACCAGGTGGATGCCTTTGCCCACCAGGGCATTGAGGTAAAGGGGTAAGGTGGCGACGAGGGTCTTGCCTTCCCCGGTTCGCATCTCAACGACTTGTCCCTGGTGGAGCAAGATGCCTCCCATGATTTGTACGTCATAATGGCGCATACCGGTGGTACGGCGGGAAGCCTCCCGCACCAGGGCGTAGGCTTCAGGTAGGATGTCATCCAGGGTTTCCCCTTGATTGAGCCGCTCTTTGAGGGTCAGGGTGCGCCCTTTTAACGCTTCTAGGGGAAGCTGTTGCAGTTCTGGCTCATAGCTGGCGACAAGTTCAACCTGCGGCCGCAGTTTTTTGGTTAAACGGGAGGTGGGTGTACCCACCACGGTGTGGAGTATTTTTTTGAACATGAGAAAGATTGTACTGCATTTGCCTTAGAGGTGAGTTAGCAGAGAAGGTTTAAGTTCCATGTTTTCCGTTTTAACCTGAAACATGGAAGTTGCAACCTGAACCCCCAAATCCTTATTCATTAAACAGTTCGCCAACGCTGCGCCCTTCATGGGAGCGGAGAATGACTTCCCCCAGGAGTTCGGCTACGGTGAGAATGGTGATGTTGGGGAGCAGTTTTAATTTTTCTGGGGGCAGGGGAATGGTATCGGTAGTGATGATCTCCTTGATGGGGAGACCACTAAGCCGCTCACAGGCTGGATCAGATAAAACGGCGTGAGTGAAGGCCACATACACTTCTTTAGCCCCTTTTTCTTTGACCAGGGTGACGGCAGATTTGATGCTGCCAGCGGTGTCAACCAGATCGTCTACGATGATGACATCTTTGCCCTCAACATTACCGATGAGGTTGAGGGCTTCCCGGCTGGTTTCGTTGCCCTGGCGCCGTTTTTCCACAAAGGCGAGGGAGAGATCGAGCGCGGCCGCAAAATTTCGTCCCTTTTTAGCAAACCCTAAATCCGGTGTAACCACCACCCCATTACGCAGCTCTTTGCTCTTAAAATAGTTGGTCAAAATATGAAAAGCCGTTAAAGAATCACCAGGGATTTTGTAAAAACCCTGAATCTGCTCCGCATGTAAATCCAGGGTAATCCAGCGGTCGGCCCCAGCGACTTCAATCATATCAGCCAGCAGGCGGGCGGTAATGGGCACCCTGGGTTGGTCCTTCTTATCACTTTGGGCATAAGCCATAAACGGGATGACGACGGTAATGCGGCCGGCCGAATCCCGCTTAAGGCAATCAATGGCAATCAGCATCTCCATAATGTTACGATGAACCGGCCGGCTGTGGCTCTGAATCAGGTACACATCCTGCCCCCGGACGCTGCCATGTAATTTAACCAACAAGTTCTCATTGGGGAACTCAATGATGTCCCACTTTGATAACGGACGATGCACATAATGGGCGATCTTCTGCGCCAGTTCCGGGCAGCCCGACCCGGCAAAAATTTTGATGTCCCCAAAACTTTGTATTCCCATCCTCTCCTCTCCGAAAGCCGTATACTGCTGTGGTTGATCTCTAGCCATACCATCTCTGGCAAAAACGGTAGAGTATGCCCGCTGCTACTATAAGGCGAGATCAGACTGCGTCACTGCTGGATATCGGCCCCTTCAAATTAGTTTTGCTTCAGGTGGATGAAAAGCTGAAGCGCGGCCGCATACGGGTCTATCTCTCGGGCGGCAACGGCGGCAATCAACTGTTCCCGCTCCTGAACTGGTACGCGGGTCTGAAGCTGCCGTAACACCTGGGCTTGAAGCAGCTGCTCAATCTCCTGGCGGCTGCGGGCTTTTTCCCGCTCCTGCCACTCCCCACTGGCCCGCAAATAAGCCTGATGGGCTTCCAGAGCGTCTATAACCTGGGGAATGCCCTGGCTTTGGGTGGCGATAGTCTGATACACCTTGACCTGCCAATCCAGATCGCGGCCGTTAGTTGAGGCAGCGGTATCATCTATAAGCATTGTTTCCCCATGATGGCGCACCATCTGCCGGGTACTGCCGAAGTGGAGCATCATCTCTAAGGTTTTGACGGTGCGTTGGCTGTTGGGGTGATCCGCTTTGTTGACGACGAGAATGTCGGCGATTTCCAGGATGCCGGCCTTGATAGATTGGACTTCATCCCCCAGGCCAGGAGCTTCGATGACAATGGTGCTGTGGGCCGCGCTGGCGATGTCTACTTCGGCCTGACCGGCGCCAACAGTTTCGATGAGGATAGTGTGGTACGCGGCCGCGTCCAACACCTTGATCACCCCGGCAGTCGTGCGGGCCAACCCGCCCAGGCTCCCTCGTGAAGCCATACTGCGGATAAAAACCCCCTTATCACCGGAGAGATCACGCATCCGCACCCGGTCTCCCAACAAAGCTCCACCAGTAAACGGGCTGCTGGGGTCAACGGCGACAATAGCTACCGTCTTTTCCCGGCGGCGCAATTCCTTAGCCAACTCGTTGACCAGGCTGCTTTTACCTGTGCCCGGTGCGCCGGTAACGCCAACAATGTGGGCCTGCCCGGTGTAGGGATATAGAGCGGCCATTTCCACCTGGGCGGCCGGCTCTTCTCGTTCAATCTGGCTAATTAACCGGGCCATAGCCCGTATATTCCCCTGGCGCACCTGCTCTGCCGAGGGAGATGTAGTTGATCTGATCATGGTTGATGCTAAACTCATGGTTGCGGGCAAAAAACACATTCCCACAGTTCCCCTTTCTTATGCCAACTCGCCTAATACCCGCTCACGAATTTTAGCGGCGATCAGGTCCGTTGAGGTGCCAGGGCCAAAAATACCGGCAACCCCTTTAGCTTCCAGAGCGGCAATGTCATCCTCAGGGACGATGCCACCCAGGAATACGGGAATGTCTTCCAGTCCATTTTCCTGCATCAGTTCCATAATGCGAGGAACCAGGGCGTTGTGTGCCCCAGAGAGGATGCTGAGACCCACAGCATCCACATCTTCATGCAAGGCCGCCTCAACCACCATTTCTGGGGTCTGACGCAGCCCCGTGTAAATCACTTCCATGCCAGCATCTCGTAAGGCACGGGCGATTACTTTGGCCCCGCGATCATGCCCATCCAGACCGGGTTTGGCGATGAGGATACGAATTTTACGCTCGTCCATGTTGTTACTCCAGAATGTGGTATATGCTGGGTATGGCTACCAGAATAAACCTTACCTAACAGACCACAGGGTTGTTTGGTTCAATGGTGAAAATACCGCTTGATTATACCGGTTGGCGGATGGATTTACGAACGGGGATGGTAATGAGGGGGCAGAGACGGATGACTGATAGGTATGATAACCGACGTGTCTCCATCATCTGTCTTTTGTCGTTCGTCATCAGGTAGCGTTAATGGCCGGCTTTGACAAAACTTTGCACTGTTTTGAACAGATCTTTGCTTTTGACAAATGTTTCCCCCACTAAAATGGCGTTCGCGCCACTGTTTTTCATCTGGCGCACGTCGTCAGTTGTCTGGATACCGCTTTCGCCTACCACCAGCACATCGGTCGGGATAAGTTGGCGCAAGCGGGCGGTGTTGTCAAAATCTACGGCGAAGGTCTGTAGGTTACGGTTATTGATGCCGATGATGCGAGGGTTTAGAGGGAGTATACGTTCGACTTCAGCGGCGGTATGGACTTCAATGAGGGCGTTCATGCCTAGCTGGTGGGTTAAGGCCAGCAGCTCTTTCATATCGTTAGGCCCTAAGACAGCCGCTATTAGCAAAACAGCGTCGGCCCCAGCCACGCGGGCTTCGTACACCTGATACGGGTGAAAAATGAAATCTTTTCGCAGCACCGGCAGGCCGATTTTCAGGCGGGGATCGCTTTTGCCGATGACAAGTTTGTCGAGATCGCTCAGAGCTTCTTTGACATCGCGTAAATGTTCCAGGGAACCCTGGAAATGGCGGCCATCGGTGAGGACAGAAATGGCCCTGGCCCCAGCCCGGACGTAGGTGGTTGCCAGGTGGACGGGATCATATTCAGGGGCAAGCAGCCCTTTGCTGGGGGAGGCTTTTTTGCATTCGGCAATGAGGGAGAGGCCGGGAAGACGGAGCGCGGCCGCGAAATCTACTGGGGGCGGAGCAAACAGGGCATGGGCCCGCAGATCCGCCAGGGGAATCTCACGCATAATCTTGGGCAGCTGCTCCCGGTGATGGCGCATAATTTCATCCAGGATTGTGCCCCGCTGTTTGGCTAAATTTGTTACACTCATATACACCTTCGCGCTAACAGACACATTCCTCATCATCTACCTGAGGGATGTAGGTAGGCCAATGAAACCAGGCGTAAAATGTTTGCTTGTATACTTTTGCCCCCAGATATTGTTTTTCGATGGCGATATTTGGTTTTACCCCAAAACTGGCAGCTACAAAATCGGTACAACTGCTCAGACCGATGCCATTGCCCCCACGGGTTATACCACCATAAAACAGTTGGTGTAGCTGACCGTCAAGGTTTTGCGCCAACCAGTTTACCTGATCTTCGGTTAGCCTGTTTTCGACAACCCAACGGGTCAACCCTGAATGAACGGGAATCACGGTAAGGAACAGTTCATCCGCGGCCGCGAACCGGGCGGCATTGTTGATGTAATTGTACAAAATACGGTCTACGGCCGACGTTTCTAAACAGCGATTGGTGATATAGCCATCAAAATCGGAGCGGGCACGAATTTGTACCTTCTTCTGGTTTATGTCGAAACTGAACTGATCCCATTTGTCCACAAATTCCCGGATATGATGGAGTTTGCTGCTTTCATCTGCCTCGCGGAAAGGGATGTCCAGATCAGGGATGGCGTTACGCATCATTTTGGCATGATCCCGGGCCAGGAATACCGCTTTCCGCACGATGTCATCATTATCGTTCAGGCGGTTCAAGAGTTGAGCATATCCTATCAGAGCGGTGAGGCCGCCGCCGCGAATGTCATGGATGACTTTGCGTAAGAGGGGGGGTGGCTCTTTGGCTATGTAGGTGGAAGACCCAATGGCCTGAGCGGTGTTGAGGAAATCGCGGCTGATAAAGGGTTGGATCCGTTCACGTAAAATCTGGTAGTTGGGAGCGTCGCGCATGTATAACCAGAGGTCGTAAACATTTTTCAACGCCTGATAAACCCGGACGACAAGGGCAATGTCTTCGTTGGTCAGGTCGTTGAGAGAGACACTGAACCCGCTGCCGTCATAACGCTGCGGCCGCGCATTGTCCAGGTCCATTGGGGCTAAATCAAGGTAAAACTGGTTGGGATCGTTCATAATTATCTCTGAATGGTAACTACTAATCGCAAAGCCGTAGAGAAGAGAAAGTTCCTCAAGAAATTCTTACTGATCTTGGCGTCTTCGCGGTGAAATTCTTATGTACCTTAGTAGTTACTCTGAATGTAACAATAAGGGGAGAATAGGTCAAACCAGGATCGTAGCCGAGGCAGCGAAATTTACCGTTATCATCAGGTAAAAATCAGGAGCATTTAACAGGTGTATGCGGTTAGTCAGTCAGAGGGGGGTACGTTATACTCATGGGGCGGCATCATTTTATTGCCTAAACCAAACTATTAAGGGTGTTACATGATACGTAAACTGCTTGTGGCCAATCGTGGGGAAATCGCTGCCCGGCTGTTCCGAGCCTGCCGTCTGTCAGGTGTGCGCTCAGTGGCGGTGTATTCAGAAGCGGATGCTCAGGCCCCCTGGACCTATCTGGCCGATGAACGTTACCCCCTGGCTGGGGTCGCGGCCGCAGACACCTATCTCAACCAACAGGCCATTCTTAACCTGGCCCGGCAGGCAGGAGCCGAAGCCGTTCACCCCGGTTATGGCTTCCTCAGTGAAAACGCTGATTTTGCCCAGGCGTGTAGTGAGGCGGGGCTTATTTTTGTGGGGCCAAGTGCGGCCGCTATGCGAGCGTTGGGCAGCAAAGCCAGTGCCCGTGAGTTGGCCCAGGCGGCCGGGGTGCCCGTCATCCCTGGGGTCAATGGGGCTGGGATGAGCGATGAAGCGATGCTGGCGGCCGCGCACCAGCTTGGGTTTCCCGTTCTCATCAAAGCCAGTGCTGGCGGCGGGGGCAAAGGAATGCGGGTTGTGGAGCAAGAAGCCGGGTTTGTAGACGCCCTCCAGGCCGCCCGGCAGGAAAGCCTTTCCGCCTTTGGCAGTGATCATCTGCTGCTGGAGAAATATTTCACCCAGGTACGGCACGTTGAGGTACAGGTGTTGGGGGATTTGCACGGCCATCTCATCCATCTGTTTGAACGAGAATGTTCGGTGCAGCGGCGGCACCAGAAAATCATCGAAGAGACCCCGGCCCCTGGTTTACCGGCTGAGGTGCGAGCCAGAATGTGCGCGGCCGCGGTCGCCTTAGCCAGAGAAGTCCAATATGCCAGCGCGGGCACGGTGGAGTTTATTGTCACCCCCGAAAACCAGTATTATCTCCTGGAGATGAACACCCGGCTTCAGGTAGAGCATCCGGTAACGGAGTGGGTAACGGGGATAGATATTGCTGCCTGGCAAATCCGTATTGCCAGTGGGGAGCCGCTTACCGTGCGGCAAGAGGATGTTCAGCAGCGGGGGCACGCGGTGGAGAGCCGGGTGTATGCTGAGGACCCAGCCCACCATTTTATGCCCTCAACGGGAACGATTCGCTATTATGCGCGGCCGCACGGCCCCAACATTCGCGTAGATGATGGTATCGAAACGGGCAGCGTTGTTTCCCCTTATTACGATCCGATGTTAGCCAAAATCATTACCTGGGGGGCCACTCGGGCCGAGGCTATCGCCCAGATGGATCACGCTTTGCAAGAGACGGTGCTGCTGGGGATTACCAGTAACATCCCGTATCTCCGGGACATCCTGGCCCACCCTGCTTTTCAGAATGGGGAGACCCATACCGGGTTTCTGGGCCAATATTTTGCTGATTGGCGGCCGACCCCAGCGATAGATGACCTCACCTGGCTGGCGGTTGCGGCCGCGGAGTTGTTAGCCAGTAAAACAGGACCAGCCAGCAGCCAGGGTGCGGCCGCCAATGGCTCACAGGCTTTGCCCGATCCCTGGAACCAAACAACCGGCTGGCGAAATGTGCTAAAATAAGTAGAAACTTATACCAATAAACTTTAAACTCATCACAGAGATCATCCATATCGAACTAATCGCCAGAGGTACGGGGGTGGAGGTTCGCCGTGAGTTAAATCGCCTATATGGGCGGGGTAATTTGGCGCAAACTGAAGGGAATCGCTACAGTAGAATATGATAACGGTCAGGTATGGGTCGTTGAATTACATTGGTTCGAGGCACATGGCATTGGGCAGAAGCAGATGAAAGATAAGTACCGCTTGAAGAGGTTGTTATGAGATATGTTCGCTGCATCACTAATAAGGGTTTTATCTACGATCAAAATGGGCAGCTGTTTGATGAAACAATTGCTGATCTACAACCGGGGCAAGTGTATAAAGTAGCTCCCCCTTTAGAAAATGATGGGGAACAGCCTATTTAGATGAGTTTGCTAGAGGTATTTTACATGCTGAGGCTCTGGCCTCTCGGAAATCTACTAGCGCGCTGCTGCGTGAATGGATTGACGAACGGCTTGATTTGCCTATGACGACGAATTGACCCTTTTTAATATTACTGCTCAAATCCGTAAACCCTGCGCATCCCTGTTCTAAACCCACCATAATTTGGTGGCAAAAGTAACTACTAAGGCACACAAGAATTTCACCGCAAAGACGCCAAGATCAATAAGAATTTCTTGAGGAACTTTGTGTTCTTTGCGGCTTTGCGGTTAGTAGTTACGGCAAAAAGTAAAAAGGCTCTAACGGTTCGATAAACCGTTAGAGCCTTTGTCATTGCTCAAAACGTTATGAGCCGTCAAACATGTTACTGCCTACTGCCCTACTCCGCCGGGGCCAGCGATTCAGCTACGGTCATCATCTCGTCCAGGGTCAGGGAGTCGCTGAAGATGGCGAAAATGTATTCACCCTATTCCCACAGGAGCATGTTGACTGGAGCATACTCAGCCTGGCTGCCAATGGGGGTCAGATCCGCCTGGTCCAGCCATATCCCGGCGCGGCCGCGGAACTATTACAAAATTCATAGGGCAAAAAAAAGTTTCTATGTTATCCTTATCCGCTGTCAAATTTTTACAAGGTAAGGTGTATTGTGCTAACCATTCAAGATGTCACCCTGGCCTTTGGGCCCAGGGTATTGTTTAAGGATGTCAATTTAGAATTTCTGCCCGGTAACTGCTACGGCCTCATCGGCCCCAACGGGGCCGGTAAGTCTACCCTGCTCAAAGCCATCGCTGGTGAGATTGATTTGAATAAAGGATTTATTTCGGCCGGCCCCAAAGAGCGGATTACCTTGCTTAAGCAAGATCAATTTGCTTTTGATGCCTACACCGTGCTAGACACCGTTCTCATGGGGCATAAACGGCTCTATGATTTGCTGCAAGAGCGGGACGCTTTATACAACAAGCCAGATTTTGATGAGGCCGATGGACTGCGGGCAGCCGATCTGGAAAATGAACTGGCTGAGATGGGGGGGTACGACGCTGAATCTGAGGCGGCTACCCTGTTGAGTAACCTGGGCTTAGATGAGACGCTCCATCAGACCTTGATGGGAGAGTTAGAGGCGGGGCAAAAGGTGCGGGTATTGTTAGCGCAGGCCCTCTTTGGCAACCCGGATATTTTGCTCCTTGACGAGCCAACCAACCAGCTTGATCTGGCTTCGATCAACTGGTTAGAAGATTTCCTTTTCCGTTTCACCAACACCGTCATCGTCGTCTCCCATGATCGCCATTTTCTCAACAACGTCTGTACCCACATCGCCGATATTGATTTTGGCAAAATTCAGCTGTATGTGGGCAACTATGATTTCTGGTACCAGGCCAGCCAATTGGCAGAGCAGCAGCGCAAAAATGCTGAGAAGAAACGGACGGACAAAATCAAAGAGCTGGAGCAGTTTGTACGCCGCTTTAGTGCCAACGCTTCTAAATCTCGCCAGGCGACTTCTCGTAAGAAGCTAATTGATAAGTTGACCGTAGATGAGCTGCCCCAATCATCGCGCCGCTTCCCGTACATTGATTTTCGCCCTGAGCGACCGTGTGGCAAGGTGATTTTGGCGGTGGATGGGTTATGTGCCAGTGACGAAGGGCGGCCGCTGCTAGATCAATTTAATCTAACGGTCAACCCCGGAGATAAAATCGCCTTTATCGGTCCCAACGATCTGGTAAAAACGATCCTGTTTGAAATTTTGGCTGGAGAGCAGCCGCCGGATGCCGGCACGTTTAGTTGGGGTGTTACCATTACCCCCGCCTATTTTCCCAAAGAAAATGCCGCCTACTTCGATAATGATCTCAATCTGGTAGATTGGCTGCGGCAATATTCGACCGACAACAGCGAGACCTTTGTCCGGGGATATCTAGGGCGGATGCTTTTCTCTGGGGATGAGGCGTTAAAATCGGCTCGTGTTTTGTCAGGGGGGGAGAAGGTGCGCTGTATGTTATCGCGCATGATGTTGAGCGGGGCCAATGTCCTCATTCTCGATGAGCCGACGAATCACCTGGATTTGGAAGCGATCACCGCGCTGAATGACGGGTTGATTAATTTTCCGGAAGTGGTGCTGTTTGCCTCTCACGATTATCAATTTGTAGATACGATTGCCAACCGGATTATTGAAATTGCGCCGGGTGGGGTGATTGACCGGCCCATGAATTTGGAAGCGTATATTCAAGACCCCCTGGTGCAGGAGCTGCGGGATCGTTATTATCACGGCCATCAGCATTTGCGGATTTAGCTGTGCGGGGAGGTTGAGAGATTGATCCCCTCACCCTGGCCCTCTCCCACCGGGGAGAGGGGATAAACTCCCTTTCCCTGCACAGGGAGAAAGGCCGGGAATGAGGGTGAATAATTACGAAACTTTTTTATCTATGTTCTTTTCTACTCTGTGTTTCATTTATCTATAGCTAGTTTCAGTATTGATTTGAGGGTTTATGGATTTTTATACGTTGCTTACGCAAAGGGATTACTTGATTTTGGATGGGGCGATGGGGACGATGCTCTTTGCTGCCGGGTTAGGGGAAGGGGCCTCGCCGGAGTTGTGGAATGTGGAGCAGCCGGAGAAGGTTCAGGCAATCCATGAGGCTTATCTGGCTGCCGGATCGGATGTGATTTTGACCAACTCTTTCGGCGGTACGGGGTATCGTCTCAAGCTCCATGAGCTACAAGAGAGGGTGGTGGAGCTAAACCACGCGGCCGCGCACAACGCCCGTCTTGCCGCAGCTAAAGCCAACCGTCCAGCCCTGGTAGCCGGTTCGATGGGGCCAACTGGGGAACTGTTAGAACCGATGGGCAGCATGAGCTTTGCCCAATGCCAGGCCGCTTTCGCCGAACAAGCCCAGGGGCTTACCAGCGGCGGGGCGGATGTTCTCTGGATTGAGACGATGAGCGATCTCAATGAGGTTAAAGCCGCTTTTCTAGGGGCGCGGTCTGTCTCCCCGCTGCCCATTGTGGCTACTTTGAGCTTTGACACGCGCGGCCGCACCATGATGGGAGTCACCGGGTCACAGGCCGCCGAACAGATGCGGACCTGGGGATTGGCCGCTATTGGGGTTAACTGTGGCAACAACCTGACCGATAGCCTGGATGCCATTGCCCAGATGCACACTGTAGACCCGACCCTGGTTTTGATTGCTAAAGCCAATGCCGGTATCCCCGTCTGGGCCGAAGGAGGGCTGGTGTACAACGGCACCCCAGAGGTGATGGCTGGCTATGCGGTTGAGGCCCGGCGGCGCGGGGCACGGCTCATTGGTGGCTGCTGTGGCAGCTCCCCAGCCCATATCAGCCATATGGTCCACGCCTTAGCCAATGGGGATGGCGGCTCTTTCCTTTGGCAGCAAAATGGGGGGGAACCAATCAATGAGACCCGTCGCGGCCGCGAGCGCAGACGGCGGTGAGGGTCAGACACAGCTAGAGGAAACACGGATGGGAAGGAAACTGGGATAGGGCATGAAAGAATAAGCCGGGACCCCGTGGGAACTCAGTAGAACTGGTAGTTTGTCGGAAAGTCGTGAATTTCCTTATTTGGTACACAGATTGACACGCCTTGCATGGATTTTTAGCTTCGTTATATCCCTAACCTGGACAAGCCAGAACCAACTCCCGCGCAAAGGCGCAGAGTCGCGGAGAAAAAACCTCTGCGTCCCTGCGTCTCAGCGCGAGATTTTCTTGCTCACGATACAAGAAGCTGACTTTTAAGGGACTGACTTGGACAAGTGAGAAAAGAGTTATCCACAGATGTCACAGATGGCCACAGATTTTTAAGCCATCTGTGAAAATCTGTGGACTAATTTTTGCAGCAGGCTGCCAGGTTACAGCAGCAGTTCCACAATTTGATCTGGGTGTTCCGCCATCCGCACCCCGGCCGCCCGCATCGCTTCCTCTTTAGCCTCGGCGGTGCCGCTGCTCCCCTCGATGATGGCCCCGGCGTGCCCCATTCGCCGCCCTGGGGGGGCCGTCCGCCCGGCAATGAAGCCGATAACCGGTTTGGTCATGTATTGGGAGATATACGCGGCCGCTTTCTCTTCCGCATCTCCGCCAATCTCCCCAATCATAATCACCTGCTCCGTGTCCGGGTCTTCCTCAAACAATTGCAGCACATCAATAAAATTCGTCCCTTGAATCGGGTCGCCGCCAATGCCCACACAGGTCGTCTGACCAATTCCCCGCGAGGTCAAGGCATACACCACTTCGTAGGTCAGGGTGCCACTCTTAGACACTACCCCAATTGGCCCTGGAGTGACGATGGCCCCGGAGATGATCCCCAGTTTGGCCTCCCCAGGGGTGATCAGGCCAGGGCAGTTTGGCCCTACCAGCCGGGTAGGTTTATTCTTGAGATAATTTTTCACCCGGATCATATCCAACACCGGGATTCCCTCGGTGATGCAGACGACCAACTCAATGCCGGCATCGGCTGCTTCTAAAATGGCATCGGCGGCAAACCGGGGGGGGACAAAGATGACGGAAGCGTTGGCCCCGGTGGCCTGGCGGGCGTTCAGCACCGTGTTGAAGATGGGCACCCCCATACTCCATTGCCCTCCCTTGCCAGGCGTCACCCCTCCAACGACGGGGGTGCCGTATTTGATCATTTGCTCGGTATGAAACTGCCCCTCGCGGCCAGTCATACCCTGGACAATTACTTTGCTATGTTTATTGGCTAATATGCTCATGGTTTTCTTCTATAGCTCCTACGAAAATAGCTACGGATAGATGAAACATGGGTAGAAAGGAACACGAATGAAAAAAAGTTCCCGTAGTTCTCTTGAATTCTGCGAGTTTTATTGCCATTGGTATGCCGCAGGTCCATAGTTTCTACTCTCCAGTCTCGATTCGTAATTACTAAGGCTCAAAGGATTTCACTGCAAAGACGCTAAGATCGCTAAGAACTTCTTGAGAAACTTTGTGTTCTTTGCGGCTTTGCGGTTAGTAGCTGTCTCGATTCTTTTAATTCTGCGCGGCCGCAACCGCTTTCCTGGCTGCTTCTGATAAGGTGGTGGCCGTCATCATATTGGCATTGGCTAACAGAGCCATCCCCTCTTCGGCATTGGTGCCTACCAGCCGCACCACCATCGGCACATCTGTTTGTACCTGCTCCAGGGCTTCCAAAATCCCCTTGGCAACCTCATCTCCTCGGGTGATTCCCCCAAAAATGTTAAACAAAATCGCCTTTACTTTGGGGTCAGAGAGAATGAGACGCATGGCGGTTGCCACTTTGTCGGCCCGCGCCCCGCCGCCGATGTCCAGGAAGTTGGCTGGCTCGCCGCCAAACAGCTTGATGATGTCCATAGTGGCCATGGCCAGCCCGGCCCCATTAACCATACAGCCGATGTTGCCATCCAGTTGGATGAAGTTCAGCCCATTCATGCGGGCTTCTCGTTCGGCCGGGGTCTCTTCGTCCAGGTCACGCAGTTCGGCCAGCTCTGGGTGACGCATCAGGCCGTTATCATCCAGAGAGACTTTGCCATCCAGGGCCATGAGCCGGTTTTGGCCGGTAATGACCAGGGGGTTCACTTCCACCAGGGAAGCATCACTGGCCTGGAAGGCGTTGTATAGACCGGTGGCAATGGTATGGAACTCCCGCCACAACTCCTGGGGTAAATCCATGGCGGCCGCGATCTGGGTTGTCTGGTAGCCGCGCAAGCCCAGGAATGGGTCAATGTGAATTTTATGGATTTTCTCTGGCGTTTCCGCGGCTACCTGCTCAATATCCATTCCCCCGGCGGCTGAGGCCATGAGCATAGGCAGGCCGGCCGCCCGGTCAATCAGAACCGCCAGGTAAATTTCCTGGTTAATACCAGGGGCTTGTTCATCTACCAGCACCTTGTGAACGGTAAACCCTTTGATGTTCAGGCCGAGGATTTGGTCGGCTACATCTTCGGCCTGGTCTGGGGTTTGGGCTAATTTGACCCCGCCAGCTTTGCCGCGGCCGCCGGTCAGCACCAACGCCTTAATCACCACCTTGCCGCCCAATTCACGGGCGATGTCACGGGCTTCACTGGGGGTCGTCGCCATCTTGCCCTTGGGGATAGGCACCCCATGCTGGGCAAAAAGCCGTTTAGATTGATACTCGTTAAGATTCACGTAGGACTCCTTTTTAAGTGGGATATTGGGAAAAGTATGTGCTTGATTGGCTAACCCACATCACCTGATGGAAGGAGAGTCGGGTAGCTCTGGCCCACCGGCACGATTGAAACAGGGCAAGGGTGATAACCAGGCGGAGTGAATCAGAAGTCACCCTGGATGATTGGATTATATCCTGGAGAGAGCGAGCGGCAAAAGCGGGGATGGTGTCAGGTAGCTAATAATCGTCCAGAAATAAGTTCTATTCGACGTTAACAAGTTTCTAAAAACCTGTCAACGCTAAACCCGTAATTCATTTTTAGACACGCACTTAGCGCAGATTTTATGGATTAACCCAGGTTCTTCCCCCGAAATCCTGAAAGCCAAAGTCACCGGCCTGCTGTCACAATAAATGAAAACAGTATGCAATTTACACAATCCATAGAATCATTATAAAATCATATTAAAAAACTTCTTCTTGACACTTTCACCAACGACGATTATACTCCCGTCTGTTCACA
>JAHDWJ010000098.1 GCA_023384415.1 Anaerolineae bacterium | reverse complement strand
GAACCGCACCGGAAACATTCCGAGACACTATTCTTGAAACTCTTATTGATCCTGATTTACTCCTAGGCATTTTCATTGGCACAGGCGCAGCTATAAGAGGTCCAGGCAGCGGTGGTGTCACAGATATTAATGTTGTATATTCACCAGGTGTGCAGCAAAGGATGGCGCAAGATGCTAACCATAATTTCCCCGTATTGTTGGATGCTGAAATAATGTCCGCGAATCCTCTATTAATTAGGCCAGATGGTCGTCAAGAGTTCGTTCAAAGAGGTGACATTAACAGAAAACAAGGGGTTTTTCACATCACACTTGGAAGCGATGGTGAAACAATAATTCATCGAATATTCCTGCCCCAGAATAGATGGGACAACTTTGCACAAAACTACGGACTGCCCACATGGAGTAATCTACCATGAAACAATCGCCTTTTTCGATACGAGTGATTGAAGGAGAAGGATATTACGATCAAAGGATCCAATTATTTTTTAATGGGACGCGGAAAATCAAAATATTCGATTACTTGATATATCGTCTGTTTCATTTTGAAAATGGCGAATTGCAACTCAATCTCAATTTTGGTGGAAATAAGTATTTACCACATGCGGTAAAACGATTAGATGGTATGTTATTACTTGTTCCACGGTTTTTAGATACCAGGTTAACAAGCGATAACATCGGATTGCCTGGATTAGATTGGCGTGAATACCTTGAGATAATTGCCCCACAACTATATATTTTCCCTGAATGGGATTGGACCAATTTATGGACATCGTTGGACTACCCAGTTGAAGAATTATCAAAAATTGCTATGGCAACTAGTGAAGATATTTTCTTATTATGGCTTTTATCTAGTGATTTCCACCCATCCTTACCCCTTGTTTCGTTTATTCCCGAATATGCGAAGGCTTTGGCTTCCAGTATCTTAACAGAACATCCTGAACACTCCCTTTCCGTGAAAGAAGTAGTGCAAATGGCACTAAATAAAGAAATTTCCCTGAACACTACCTCATGCAAAAAGGCAACCGATGGATTTGTAATTAAAGCATATTGGCTTGATAAAGAGGGTTCTATTAAGGATTGGAATGCATTGTTTGTCAACAATAATGGTGACACTGGTGTTTTGCTAAACGACCTTTTTGTGAAGCTGACCATAATAGGGTAGTACGTAATGAGCATTGAACCGGGAGATAGGGCTGACCTACATGAATGCCCGTTTCTACAGCCCCACCAGCGGCCGCTTCCTCACCGCCGATATTATCATGCCTGGTCTGACCAATCCCCAGGCACACAACCGGTACACCTATTCTTTTGGTAACCCTTTAAGTTGGGTTGACCCTACAGGCCATTCCCCTTGTTCACCGGATGATAATGAATGCCATATGGGGCTGGTAGCGGCCGATATTCATACCCTCTCTGGGGGGATGCTCTTGATTCATGATCTAGCTGCCTGGACATTGGCTGAATTAAGGCTTATCCTGGAAGCTGTACAACAGATTATCAACGGGTTGCAGCGAGAAGCAGGGACAGCCGAAGCGGCCCGTGCCCTGTTAAGCAGCCTGATAGGGGGCACAGCAATTAGCCTGGTGCGTTCAGGGGCAGAAGGATTGATGGGTTGGAACGCCGATGAGCGGAGAATCTATATCTTTGACAAAGGTTTGCAGCAATCTCAGGCCAAAATAACCTGGGATCTGGCCCATGAAATTGGACATGTCATTGAAACAACCTGGGCCGCGGCCGCGGAATTTGTCCAGTTTACCGGAGGAACATATAACGAGACCACAGCATCCTTTTTGATAAACGAACTCCTTTGGTTTGAAGATGACGCCAATCGTTATGCTTATTCACCTGGGGGACTATCTGGCCGAGCAAAAAACAGTAGATATGAATCCTGGTCTTTTAACTCCCGGCGCCATCCCTCTGAGGACCTGGCAGAGACAATAGCTTTTGGCATTTTGTATGGGAGAGGGGGGGGTGGTTCTGCACCTCGTGCGATAGGAAATAATTATCACAGTTACCCAGGCACAGTTCGTATGGATTATTATCAATTGATCGTGGATCGAGTCAGGGGAATCAGCCCATGATGTTTTTGCCCGCCTTAATAGTTAACCAAATTACTTTATGCAACTGAGGTGAAACGATGGGGAGAAAAAACAATCTCTGGATATTTTCCCTTGGGGCTATTCTCTTTTGGGCCGTTATGACCACTAGTTGTACACCCCAACTCAATAGTCCAACTGTGACGAATTTGCCGGCCACCGTAGAGACACCGAAAACAGTTCCTGCCCCTACGCTGTCCGTAGGGCCTCGTACTACGTTGCCTGATGGCATTGAAAGTATAATGGATCCTTCCATTTGTCTTCGTGCTTGCTATTTGGGACTCATGCCAGGTCAAACGAAGACCGAGGTGTTGGCAATCTTACAATCGCTTCGAGTGAATAACCCTGAAATTAACGATGAGAAAGATGAAATTGAAGGGACAACCAGTATTGATTGGGATTGGCCACAGCAAGTTGATCTGCGGATGCAACCTTATCTTTATAGTAGTCACGGTACGGTAGCCTTTCTTAATGATTACTCAATATGGATCAGTGCTGCACCAAGAGAGCTAGTCACTGCCTCATTGCTTATTAAACAATTTGGGGAACCAAGCTATGTGGCTGCTGGTGGAGCAGGCGATGACTGGCGATTTAATCTGATCTATTTGCACAAGGATACGATCCTGCTTTTTACTATATTTACAGTTCCCCAAAGTAGATCATCTCTTTTAAGCGCAAATACACCAGTGCAGAGAATTACAATTGAAACAGTGGAAACCTATTTTGCCTGGGCGTGTTGGGAATATGGGGAGATAAAGT
>JAHDWJ010000097.1 GCA_023384415.1 Anaerolineae bacterium | reverse complement strand
CCAGGGCTGCTGCCATAGGTGAGCAGGCTGGTAGACCCTAAATGGTCCCCATGCAGGTAGAACAGGCCGTTATTCGTGGGGTCGCCGGTGATGTGGGTGGCAACCGCCTGCCCACCCAGAAAATAAGTCCGCCGGATGATGCTGTTTGTCAATTCCCACTTCCATCTGCACCCCCCGGTACAATTGTATTGCCAGGTGTACGCTTGCTCTACTTCATAGTGGGGGAACGGGTAGGTCGTGACGGTGCGGCTGTCATTGGCCGCTGGATTGGCAGGGGCCACTTCGGTACGAAACCGCTGCCCACTGGCATCGTAGGCAAATTGGCTCACCTGGCTGCTGCCAGAGGCGGTGACCTGGATGAGCCGGTTTTCCACGTCAAAACTTTGGGTGTAGGTGGTACTGCCTATTTTGCGGGTGGTCATGTTGCCGTTGTTGTCGTAACAGTAATAATCGCTGCCTATCTGTTTGACGGCATGGGGCAGCGGCTGTGGGGGGGGGGGGCGCAGTTATTGTGCCAACTAGTGTAATTGTAGCTGCTGCTCCCGGCCAAACTGGTGATGTTGCCGATGGGGTCGTAATCATAATCATTGCTGCCGCTGTGGTTGTACGGGGTCGGGCCGCCGCTGGCCTGGGCCGTTTTCAGCCGGTCTAAGCTGTCGTAACTGAAGGTCTGGGTCTCCTGGGATTGCCCTTGCAGGTCGGTCACGATTTGGGTGATATTGCCCACCGGGTCATATTGGTAGCTGCGATTGTACCGGCTGACGCTGCTGTTGGTGAGTTTGAGGTTGGTACTGTTGAGACGGTAATTGCCACCACTGGCCGGGTAGTAGCTGTAGGTCTGGGTCAGGTTGTTGCCCAACAGTTGCCCGGTCATCTCCAGCCGGTGGTTGTAGGTGACATCGCTGACCAGGGTACTGTTGTTATGGCTGGTGTGCAGACTGTTGACAACCTGCTTATCATAGCCGGTGGTCACGATTTCGCCATCCGGGTAAGTCAGGGTAACGGGGTGGTCCATCAGGTTACAGATGGCGATTGCCTCATTACCCCCTTCATTACAGCAAGGACACCCCAAATTCCTTCCTTTGATTCTGCTAAAACTGCTACCTATTAAAACCAATCGCTATTGACCCAATTTACTTACAATTAGAAGGAACTTCACGAAAACTGAGGGGACGAAAACGAGCTTCCATGATAGCCCACTCATAATAATGACGATCACACCGGTAATTCGGGGCTTCATTATAAAATGTAACCCGGTTAACTAGACTCTCTGGTGCTAAATAAGGGATACCACTTGCGGGATCAAAAGTGTCTGTAACTGCTCTAAACTCAATTCTATGTTTTGGATATGCCAGATAATAATTGTATGTCCATTCCCCATGTTGCGTCGGCATAGGCAAAAAAACGTACTCCGGCAATCCCAAAAATGATTCAAACAAAATTTCTACAGGGAATCGTTCCTGAAGAGAAAAACTAAGACCGTTAACAACCCCGTTAACGGTACTTATGTACCCATCAGCTATGTTATCTGATTTGTATGGCAAAAAAAGACGCCAACTAATGTAGCCATATTTCGTTTCATGTTGTATTCCGAGATAATCACCCCAAGATTGAAGTGATTTGTCAACCAATGGATCATCACGAATTAAGCCAATAGCCTCGTCTTCTGCCTGACCCAAATAGATACCACGCCAGCAATAGTCACTACATTCGCCGCGATCAAACGCGTCCTTCAACTCTGGAGATGGAAAACTTGTCACCGGTTTCATAAAGACTATGGTGGCAGAAGCTACCGAACCTTTCAAATAAGTTGTGTCAGTTTGCGGTGTACAACCGGTTAACAGATATAGCCATACAAAGGCTAACATAGTTTTTTTTCGTATCACACTTTACCTCCCTGGATTGTGCGTAACCTCTGCCTACTGCCCTCTATTTCGACTATTCAAAAAACCGTTGTTAACCCAACTATTAAAAACATTTTGCCTAACTAGACCTGGTCCTGCTCCACTTGCAGGATGTCTAATATATGAAAGATCAGCGCAAAGATTGACACACAGGTTGTAAGACACTAACTCAGCGAAATCCTCTTCCGGACTTCTACTTGCGTTAAATGACCATCCCCTTTTGTCTATTTCTACGCCTTGTAAGTCTCTTTCATGCACCCTTGACAAAAGTTGATCGTAATAACCCATATTTAAACCAAGCCTGCTAACAGCAATATGACCAATTTCATGAGCAAAAGACCCGGCTATGTCCTTGTGCGCTCGTCTCCCACCTCTATCCCACACCCTGTCTCTTGAATCATAGGTCATATGATAAAGCCCGCGATCATAAATCGTTAATTCCTTAATGATACCGGTATTTGTTCGGGTAACTGACATTAATGCTTTAGGGTTATGTGGGGCATGTGACTTGCGCGTGATCGTAACGGATTGATAGTCTAGCATGTACTCGATCAGCTGAATTGGTGTGAACCCACTAGAGTTAACTGGTCCAGTGGCAAATTGAAGCAAAGAAAGATAAAGCTCCATAAGTTCACGGGCTAACCAGGATGATGCTGCATCAAATTGAAACAACTGGGTTACATCTGTTTGAATTCGGTTAATCCAAAATTCACACGCTCCATTTGGATCACCTGAGTCGCCATCACAGTTAACATGACCACTTGGGTCAGTAAATCTGAGAGAGTTATTTAAAACATAGGCATACCGGTTCAGTTGTTGGGGGTTGCCTGGGTCCGGCACAATGGTATCTGCATTGGCAAACCGGCCTATCCCCGGCACGTAGAACCTGGCATTGTAATACAGCAGCCCCAGCTCCAGGTTCTCCTTCTGCCCGGTGTAGTCCCGCTCGGTGAGCT
>JAHDWJ010000014.1:29742-169447 GCA_023384415.1 Anaerolineae bacterium | reverse complement strand
GGAACGAAGATTATCTCCTTAAGGTGTTAACAGGTTAATATGCGATTGCCCTATGGATAAATCTAGCTCTTGATAACTCAAGTTCCCATTTCTGGTATTAATAGGACCACCAACCCACCCTACTGATGAGGTGCTGCCACAAAAAGGGCACTCTGGCCAGGCATTCCAGATCATCGAATCAAGTAATTTGGGGCCAGCTACAAAATGCCAGAACCGTATGTCATGGTTAGCCCATCCAGCAGCAGTAGCTGAGGTAAAGCCCACATAAGCGACATCACTCCCCATCAAGTCAACGAGAGTAGTAGAAAGGGTATGGCTTAGAAGTGGACTGGATGGACGGGCAGCATTGGAAGACAGGTAAACATTTAACTGGTTTGTTTCCCCATTAAAATCTATCCAGGCATACCAGGGCAATTCATTATCAAAATCATCTGACGGATTGGCTGTGGCAACTGATGTCATATCGCCATTCAGATTAATGCCAACATGATTCCCATTGGGATCGAAGACATTGTACCAATCGTCAAATTCGACACCTAAACTGGGGCTGATTCCACCGTATCCTATATCGAGACCTATACCACCTAAGCTTTCTGGATCAGGGGCGATAGCAAAGACGATACCATCAGCAGTACCCTCACCGCCTGGGTCACTTATACGAAATTGAAAGTGGGTGCTGAATGAGGTGGGGTGCCCTTCAATTACCAGAGGCACGGGGTTAGAAGCAAAGGCAGAACCTTTATACCCCCCTCCACTTGGTTCTTCACTTGGGACTAATCGAAGCACAACCTTATCATCATCTTCTACCGGGGCGGCGATTCCATTTAATGTCAGAGAGGATACGTCGGCAAAATTTTCTAAGTGAATGGTGGTTATAGGTTGTGTTTGCGCGGATGCTGTCCTCACCCAAGATTCAGGGTTTAAAAATAGATAGAGGACCAGTAGTAGTAACCCTGCTGTTATGGTTACCGAAGCAATGGTTATCCATCGCTTAGTTTGTTGTCTCGCAATATAAATGAGTGAAGCAGGTGTTGTAATTTGATGTTTTGGCATTATTCATCCCCTGTGAAAATAGACAATATCAACAATATTTCAATCAGGCGTGTTTTGTTTGCGTTCAGGATGGCCCGTAAGCTGTTGTCGGAACCGAAGATAAAGGCGATGGGGCGATAGGCGGCCGCGTTCATAGGACACTCTGGGTGAGTTTGGGCAAGATTATAGAGTTGTTTAATTGGCAAACTGAAGGGGATGATGGGTGTGTTTAGTGCAAGTACAGAAAGAGTATAATCTGGATTTATAGAGGTGTCAAGATGGTTGGCGAAAAGTAATTTCTGACCAGCAAAGTCGCTAAAGTTCACGCTCCCAGCTTCTCAGCCGATCAATTCTCCCTTTCCGCTCACAGCCTCATTGTGCCTTTGAGCTGCAAATAGCGGTTGATGACGGCGATGGAGAGCTGGTTGGCGGGCACATCGAGGGTTTGTACCCCCTGGCGGCGCAGGCTGTCCAGAGCTAACTGCCGCTCATCCAGCAAACGAATAGCGGCCGCTTGCTGATACACCATCTGGCTGTTGTGCGGCCGCGTCCGGCTCATCGCCACCACATCCGGGTCACTAATGGTCACCACCAGGGGCAAACTTTTGCGGGCCAGCAGGGAGACATGGGCTTGTAAAGATTGCAGGGCAAAGCCGCCGCTCACATCGGTAAACAGCAGCACCAACGCCCGTTTGCGCTGTTTCAGCATCAAATAACTCAACGCCTGCTCATAATTTGGCTCCACCGGCTGCGCTTCTACCCCATACAGCATCTCCAACATGCGGTAAAACTGCCCTCGCCCCTGGCGGGGATTAAGATAGTTCTGAATCGTATCGGCAAAGGTGAGCAGCCCCACCTTATCCCCCACCCCGGTGGCTACATACCCCAAAAGCAGCACCGCATTCAGCACATAATCCAGCTTGGCCATCTGCTCAACCGGGCTTTGCATCATCCGCCCCACATCTACCACAGCGATAATATTTTGACTGCGTTCGGTCTGGTATTCAACGGTGATGGGGCGATGGCGGCGGGCGGTGGCTTTCCAATTGATGCGGCGAAAATCATCATCGGGCAGATATTCCCGCAGCCGTTCATACTCCGTCCCTTCGCCAAATTGACGGGTATGGCGCAGCCCTAACTCTTGCAGCCGGTTGTTTCGCAGGAGTAAATCGTACCGGCGGACATCAAGCAGGTTGGGGTACACTTTGACGGGCGCGGCCGCATCCACCTTTCCCTGCCGCACCACCAGACCCAGCGGTCCCTGCCAGCGCAACGTGAAATCACCAAAGGCATAATCTCCCCGGCGCAGCGGCCGCACATGGTACACCGTCTGCCAGGTTTGGAACCCCTTCACCTCCCCGGCAAAAACAACCTGTTCCGTCACAAACTGCTCCGAAGGCTCATCCCGCCACCAAAAATGGGCCTGGCGGCCGCTGCGATTCCGCAGGTGTAAGGTAATTGGGTTCTCTGCCCCCAGGCTTAACTTACTGTCGTGCTGGCGGGACAGCTCAAACCGGCTGATGGGGCCGGCCCGCCACCAATCAAACCAAAACAGGGCCAGGCAGAGCAGCACATACCCCCAGGCCAGCCAACGAATAAAGGGCAGCCAGAGCGCGGCCGCGAACATCGGCGCAGCTAAAAGAAGGAGTAAAACGGCGCGAAGGGTAAGCATGGGCCAACCCTATCGGGGCACCGCCACCTGGCCCAAAATACGCTGAATCACCGCGTCAGCATCCAGCCCTTCAATCTCCACTTCGGGTTTGAGGATAAGGCGGTGCCGGAATATGGGGGTCACGACAAACTTTATATCATCGGGCACCACAAAGTTACGCCCTTGCAAAGCGGCCAGGGTTTTGGCGGCCAGCAAAACATGGGTCGCGGCCCGCGTGCTGGCCCCCAGGATCAAATCGGGGGATTGGCGGCTGGCAGCCACAATCTGGCCGATGTAGTTGAGAATCCCTTCTTCAACCACCACCTGGTTGATCAACTGCCGTGCTTCTACAACTTGTTGCGCCGTGAGGATGGGTTGCAAATTTGCGGCCGCCAGGTTATGGGCATCAAACCCGTGGTGATAACGGCGCAAAATTTCTAACTCATCAGCCATTGGCGAATAAGAGACCACAACTTTAAACAGGAACCGATCCAATTGGGCTTCCGGCAGCGGATAGGTCCCCTCATACTCAATTGGGTTTTGCGTGGCAATGACCATGAAGGGGCGGGCCAACTCATGGCGCACCCCATCCAGATTCACCTGCCGCTCCTCCATCGCTTCTAACAAAGCCGATTGGGTCTTGGCCGGAGCGCGGTTGATCTCATCCCCCAGGAGAATTTGGGTGAAGATTGGCCCTTTGCGTAAATTAAAACTGCTGGTAGCAATATCAAAAACGGTGGTGCCCAACACATCAGAGGGCATCAGGTCAGGGGTAAATTGGATGCGGGTGAATTGGGCCTGCACCAGGTGAGCCAGGGTTTTAGCCATGAGGGTTTTGGCTGTGCCTGGCACCCCTTCGAGTAAAACATGCCCCCCAGTGAACAATGCCACCACCAGGAGTTCAAATGGCCCATCTAAACCAACAACAACTTTGTTCGCTTCTTCCCGTAAACGGCGGTAAACCTTTTGTAAAACGTTTGGTTCCATGTAACCCTTTTATTGCTGCATCAACCCTTCGCGGGAAACGGTTAATTTATTCTCCGGCTCAGGATGGGCTTTAGCCAGTTTGAGCCGAACAAAGAGGTAAGGCGCGTAATAGGAGACCCAGAACCCGGCAGCAAAGTAACGGATAATCCGCAGAGGCAGAGCCAGCCAGAGGGGTTCGGTGGGAAATACCGCTCGCAGACCAAAAACGAACGCGGCCGCGCCCGCCATTCCCAACAGATACCGTAAAACCTTCTGCCACCACGTTCCCTGCTCCTGAAAACGGACCCAACTCACTTCCAAAATAAATCCCAGCCCCACTCCCAACAAAATACCAAACGCCGTCGCTACCCCCTGCACACTCTCTAATTCGGCTTCTTCAATATGAGAAGCCCAGGCTGCGGTCATATCTGGGGACCCAATCAGCAGCCGAATCGCCACATAAACAATTGCCACTGCCAAACCCAGGAGTAAAATAAACATCACCCGCTGGCCCAAAATCCGGTTACGGAAACGCTCATAAAAATTACGCTGCCACACCACGTATCCTACCAGCACCAGCAAAGCAATCGTTGTGCCCAACAATACATCGTGGACAAAATGCACCCCTAGATAAATTCGGCTCAACCCCATCACAAGCACCGCACTCAAACAGAGCAGCCAGACCCAATTGCGGCGCAGCCACATCCCCAGGAAAACATACATCACCGTCGCCCCTTGAGCATGTCCGCTGGGCATCCCATAAGAGCCTTCCTCATCTAATCCTAAGCTGGCATCTAACCAATAGGGGCGAGGTTGGCGGAAACTATGTTTGCTAATACTGTTGAGAATATCTGAGAAAGCTAACAAAAAGATGAGATGTTTGCCCATCTGTTTGTTGATGCACCAGTAAATCAGCGGGACAACTGCCAGATAAAATTCAAACCGGCCAAGCTCGCTGATCAGTTGAAAAAATGAGGCTAACTGGGGGTAATTGCTTTGCCACCATTGCGATACAGACAAGCCAAACTCGTACAAGGACTCCATGCCTTCCTCCCAGGTGTACAGGGCCTATTGATAATGGCTGGCGATTGGGGTTCAGTTGGCAGTTAGCATAAATGCAGACGCTAATAGCTACAATCTGAAACTTGAAACCTAAAGCTTAAAACCTGAAACCAAAACGCCCTCTCTCTTCCGGTGCGGATTGTATCCCTCTGCCATAAATCGTCAACCATTGCCAGAGACGGTGGTCTGCATATAATCATTAGAAGTAACTATAGTTCAGCCTAAAGGCTTTTCTAACCTGAAAAGTGAGTAACTTCTCAATATTGTGCGGCTTTGGCGGGTCTCCTGACTGAGCCACCAGGGAGCATGGTTGGCAAACCGGCCCGATTTATCCCAACTTATTGGGAAGTGATTATTTAAGGAGGCTCATCTTGAGCGGAAAAATTTTGATCATTGAAGACGAAGATCGGATAGCTCAATTCCTGAAACGGGCGTTGAGTATGGAACATTATTCGGTGGAAGCGGCCGCGGAAGGTCAGCAGGGTCTTGACATGGCCCGTGATAATCCCCCCGACCTGGTTCTGCTAGATGTCATGCTCCCTGGCATGAATGGCATAGAAGTATGCCGCCGCCTACGTACTACCAGTGACGTACCTATCCTCATGCTCACAGCCAAAGAAGCCATTGAAGACCGGGTGGCCGGTTTAGATGCCGGGGCGGATGATTATCTGGTCAAGCCGTTTGCTTTTGATGAACTGTTAGCCAGGGTCCGCGCTCTGCTGCGCCGCACTCAAACCACCGCCCCAGAAGTGTACCGTTTTGCCGACCTGGAACTAGACACCGGCACCCGGCAAGGGCGGCGCAATGGGATACTCTTTGACCTGACGGCCAAAGAGTATGAGCTGCTAGAGCTGTTCATGCGCCATCCTCGGCGCGTTCTCAACCGGGATGTCATTTATGACCGGGTATGGGGGTATGATTTTGGCGGCGAAAGCAACATCATCGAAGTTTATGTCCGTTACTTACGCCAAAAAACAGAATGTTATGAAGGTGCGCCCCGTCTCATTCACACCGTCCGGGGCATTGGTTATGTCTTGCGCGAAGAGTAAGCTCGCGAGAACCTGGGGGAACTCATAGGAATTCCCCTTGAGTTCTCTCCAGGTTCCCCTTGCCAAAATGTCCTTACGCATTCGCCTCAATCTCGTTTATACGGGCATCTTATTGCTGGTCTTTATCCTGTTTGGGGTAACGGTTTACACCCTCACCAGCACCATCTTGCTAGACGCGATTGATCAAGAATTGCGCGGCCTGGCCGAACAAGTCACTGAGGAAACAAAAGCGTTTAATCGGGGGGATGTCACGGAGCTATCTTTTCCTGAAGAAGATACGGTTTTTGAAACGGCCGCTATCTTCATGATCGCCATAGATGAACAGGGCAACATCAGGCCACTTTCCCAAAATTTGCAGGAGCAAGGGTTTCAGGAACGGTTAGACCCGGCGGAATTAACCAGTGAAAACCAATTCCATACGGTTATCAGGGATCGGGTGCGGCTGCGAGTTCTCAATGCGCCTCTTTTCACCGTTCGGGCTGGGGGCAGTGAGGATGAGCCAATCTTGATCGGCCATTTACAAATTGCGCGGGTCCTCACGGAATATGATCTGACGCTGCGTAATTTAGGCTGGATGCTCTTCTGGGCGGCCATTGTGGCTATTGTCCTCTCCCTCTTTTTGGGGGATTGGTTCATGCAAAGTTCGCTGCGGCCGCTCTACGAAATTGAGCAAGCGGCCGCGTCCATCACCAAAGCTGACGATCTGGGTCGCCGGGTTCCCGATACCGGCCGAAATGATGAAATCGGCAGCCTGGCCCACGCCTTAAACCACGCCCTGGCCCGCCTGGAAGATTCCTTTCGCGCCCAGCAGCGGTTCCTGGCCGATATTTCCCACGAATTACGCACCCCCCTCACCACCATTCGCGGCAATGTAGATTTAATACGACGCCTGGGAGAAGCAGATGAAGAATCCCTGCATGATATTCAGATTGAACTAGAGCGGATGACCCGGCTGGTTGAAGATTTGCTGCTGCTGGCCCGTGCCGATGCCGGTTCCTTGCCCATGGCCCGGCAGCCCGTTCAGTTAGATACAATTTTTGCTGAGGTGTACCGTCAATTTAGCCGCCTGGATGAACCGGTGCGGCTGGTTATGGGGGGATTTGATCAGGTACAGGTGATGGGGGACCCAGACCGGCTCAAACAGCTACTGATTAACCTGGTGAGCAATGGGCTGAAATATACGCCAAAGGGGGGCACAGTGACGATGACCCTGCAGCAAGCAGATGGGCAGGCCCAAATTATTGTCACCGATACCGGTGTGGGGATTGCGGAAACGGATTTGCCCTTTCTGTTTGATCGCTTTTATCGGGTAGATAAATCACGACACAACAGCGACCGAAGTGGCACGGGGCTGGGGTTAGCCATTGTCAGATGGATTGCTGAAGCGCATGGGGGAACCGCTGAGGTGATGAGCCGGGTAGGGGAAGGGACAACCTTTACCATTACTCTGCCAGTGTACCAAAAACCGCCGACAGCTACGCAACTGGTGCAAGAGAAAGCCAATCGCTGGCGTATGTTGCAGCGCAGTGGGCAATAAGGTTGGCCTGATGAGGACACCCAAGCCTGAAAATCCCAAACAGCTATTGACGCCGGGCCAGCAGGTAAAGACCAGCGACAATTAGAATAACCGCACCGATCCCTCCTATACCTACCCAGGCAAAAAAACCTAAATTGTTGGCCAGGAAACAAAGGCCCAGGAAAATGAGCAGCGCGGCCACCACACTGCCTTGATTGGCGCGGCCGCGCCATCGTTCTACAGCCGTCTCTATCGTTGGCAAAACCTGGTCCATATTATCAGCCACCCGGTCGGTAAAAGGCAGATGGGCATTGGCTTTCGTAGGCATTACCAGCCACAACACCGGGTAAATCATCAACCCTACCCCGCTGGCAAAGATAAGCAAAACCATGCCCAACCGGATAAATACCGGATCCATCCCCACATAAGCCGCCAGGCCCCCACATACCCCGGCCAAAAGTTTTTCCTCATCTGAGCGCATTAACTGTGCTGTTGGCATCGCCATCACCTTCCTTAAGTGAAATCAATTTGGCTGCCTATACGCCTGACGAAGAAAAGAAGTTGCACGGTATCTGCCAGGTACGACTTCGCGCTTCATCCAATCACAGGTATAATCGTCAGGTGCTGAATCGAAGCCATGCTGTGTTAGAAACTCAAAACTAAAGAGGCAGTTATGCGGATATTGGTCACAGGGGGGACGGGGTTTGCTGGGTCGTTTTTAGTGGAACAGCTTTTGGCTGAGGGACATGAACTCTTTGGGTTGGTTCACCCCAGTACCAGCCACCAATCGCTGCCGGAACACCCCCTTTTTACCCCTGTGGAAGGGGATTTGTTAGATGGGGATTTTTTGACGCAGCTGTTGCAGGAGACGCGGCCGCAAGCTATTTACCATCTGGCCGGACAGGCTTCACCCGGCCTCTCCTGGCAAAAACCAGCCCTCACCCTGGCAGTGAATGCCGGGGGGACAGCCACCTTGCTGGTTGCGGCCGCGCAGCTAGACCCCATGCCCCGCGTTCTCGTCGTCACCAGCGCCGAGATATACGGCCCCATCCAGCCGGAAATGCTCCCCCTCACTGAAGCTACCCCTCCCGCCCCCAGCCATCCTTATGGAGTAAGCAAATGGGCTGCCAGCCAGTTAGTCAACCTATATTGGCAGCGGTTTGGCCTGCCCGTCATCGAAGCCCGCCCGTTTAACCATATTGGGCCGCGCCAGATGTTGGGGTTTGTGGTGCCTGATTTTGCCAGCCAGTTTGCCGCCATGAAGCTGGGGCAAAAACCGCCCGTCTTATCTGTGGGCAACCTGGGGGCCGAGCGGGATTTTACCGATGTGCGGGATGTCGTGGCCGCCTATCAGGCCCTCATGGCCCAGGGTAAACCAGGTCAAAGTTATCTCATCTGTTCCGGGCAGTGTACCCAAATTGAGACCATTGTAGATACCCTGGCGCAGTTGGCTGGGGTTGCTGTTCAGATCGAACCGGACCCGGCCCGGATGCGGCCGCTAGACACCCCACGCCTGGTCGGTAGCTATGCGAAATTACATCAGGATACTGGGTGGCGGCCGCAAATCCCCCTACACCAATCCCTGGCCGATGCTTTAGATGATTGGCTTATCCGACTGAGCAATACGCAGTGAACCGTGAGCCGTGAACCGTTACAGTGGCCTTCATCCTTCATAATTCATCCTTTATCCCTCCTACTTCCATGATCACCCCTACGAACGGCCTGGTAATTACCGAAGATACCACCCTCGCTCCTGGTGTCTACTTTTTACCCAACGGGATAACCATAGCGAGTGATAATCTCACTCTGGATGGCAATGGGGCGGTACTGGTAGGCCAGAAGCAGCAGGGATGCGGCCTGACCCTGTTTAATCAAAAGCAAGTCACCGTTAAAAATCTGGGGCTGCAAGGGTATTATCACGGCATTTACGCCAACCGCTGTGATTTTCTCACCATCACCGGCTGCACCATCCGCCACACTGGCGAAATTCGGGCCAACACTATTTTCCTGGACATCTGGCGGCCGGCGGATAAGCCATATGGGGGAGCGATTTATCTACGTGATGTACGTAACAGTACCCTGAGCCAGAATGATTTGCAGCACCAGATGAATGGGCTGCTCAGCTACCACTGCCGCCAACTGCGGGTGGTGGAAAATAACGCCAGCTATAACAGCGGCTTTGGCTTCCACCTGTATGAAACCAGTGACTCCCTGTTCCAGGACAATGTGGCCGATTATTGCTGCCGGTATGAGCCGCGTGGGGAAAAGAAAGGGCATTTGGGGGCGGACGCGGCCGCGTTCCTACTTGTTTATGGCTCATCCCGCAACCTGTTCCGCCGCAACCTGGCCCGGCTGAGCGGTGATGGCTTCTTCCTGGCGGGTCTCCCCCCTGAGGCTGACCAGGTTGTCGGCTGTGATTTCAACGAATTCGAGGAAAACGATGCTTCCTACAGCCCTAATATCGGCTTTGAAGCCACCTTTAGCCGACGCAACGTCTACCGAAACAACACTGCCAACTTTTGTAACTATGGCTTCTGGTTGGGGTTCTCCCGCGAATTTATTCTGGAAGATAATGAGATACGGCGTAACCATTCGGCTGGTGTGGCCGTAGAAAATGGGTTTGGGATGCAGGTGCGGCGCAACCGGTTTTACCAAAATCGGCATGGTGTCCTGCTGTGGTCCCGTTTTGTACAACAGTTTAGCCGGGTTGTGCCGGAAAATGATACCAGCCGGGCCTGGCTCATTGAAGCCAATCAGTTCATTGGCAATGAGAAAGCGATCCGCATTGCCGCCAATCAGGATCATGGCACAGCCCCCCTCTCCCCTGGCACCCCGGCTACCCCCAAACCGTTCAGCCATGTGATTCGCCTGAATGATATTCAGAAAAGCCAGATTGGGGTGGATCTGCATAAAGTGATCAACACCGTTCTCGAAGGCAACCGCTGGGTTGGCAATGGGCGGAATGTGGTGGAGAAGGAGTGAGGTATGAGGGATGAGGGATGAGGAAGGAGCGGTTGGATAAGCTGCTGGTGGATAGGGGGTTGGTGGCGAACCGGACGAAGGCCAGAGGGTTGATTATGGCCGGGGAGGTCCGGGTGGATGGGCAGGTGATGGATAAGCCGGGCCACATGATTTCCCTGGCAGCAGTTCTGGAAGTAGCTGAACCGCTACCTTATGTGAGCCGGGGGGGATATAAGCTGGCCGGGGCGTTGGCCCAATTCGGGGTGGATGTTCGCGGCCGCGTCTGTGCCGATGTTGGGGCGTGTACGGGTGGGTTTACCGATGTGCTGCTACAAAATGGAGCCGCTCAGGTGTATGCCATTGACGTGGGGTACGGCCAACTGGATTGGAAAATCCGGCAGGACAGCCGGGTCACGATCATGGAGCGCACCAACGCCCGGTATGTAGAAAGCCTGCCCCAACCAGTCAGCTTCGTTTGTGTAGATGTCTCCTTCATCTCTCTCAAATTGATTTTGCCGGCGGTCCAAAAATGGCTGGCCCCCCAGGCCGACCTGATCACCCTGATTAAACCCCAGTTTGAGGCCGGCCCCAAACAGGTTGGCAAAGGGGGAATCGTTAAAGACCCAGAAGTGCATCGGCAGGTATTACTGGATATACTCTCTTGGGCGACCAGCCACGGCTTTACCCTGGCCGGCCTCACCCGTTCCAGCCTTGCCGGGGCTGATGGAAATATGGAGTTCCTGGCCTGGCTGCAACAAGGGGCAGAGGGAGTAGGGATGGAGGTCGCGGCCGCGGTTGAAACCGTTCTACCCTATGAACCATAATTTACCCACCGCTCACAGCTTATTGACCCCTATTCACTACTAATATGGCTGCCATGATGCAAGGCCTCCATGCTGAGGCGTATGACCGACAATACAGCGACCGCGAACTGGTGCAGCGGATCATTCGCTATTTCTACCCCCACAAGGCGCGGGTGATCCTGATTGCCTTTTCCGTTTTGATGATGGCTCTCCTGGGAGCCAGCCTGCCCTTCATTGTTGCCTGGGGGGTGGACATTATGGCTGTCAGCAGCAATACTCAGTATATCCCCCTGTTGGTGCTGCTGGTGTTCATCGAAGGGGTGGGTACCTGGGGGTTTAACTGGTTGCGCCGCCGCCTCACTACCCAGGTTATTGCGGATGTGATTATGCAGATGCGTCAGGATAGTTTTAGCGCGGCCGCACATCAGGACCTCTCTTTCTTTGATGAGTTCAGCACCGGGCGCATCGTCAGCCGGATTACCAGTGATACCGAGGAGTTTGGGCAAATTATCGTCCTGGCTGCTGATGTCATCCAACAGTTGTTTGTTGCTCTGATCCTGGTCATCACCCTGTTCACCATCGAATGGCGGCTCACCCTGGCTGTTTTAGCCATGTCACCGCTGGTGGTCGCGGCCGCGCTCAGTTTCCGCCGTTTAGCCCGCTACGCCACTCGCCAGGGCACACGGGCTATGGGCGAAGTCAACAAAGCGATTCAAGAAGCCGTTACCGGGATCGCCGTAGCTAAAAATTTCCGCCAGGAACAAACTATTTACAACGAATTTTCCCAGGTCAACAACCTGTCATACGGCATCAACGTGCGGCGTGGCTTCATCCTGGCCAATATCTTTCCCACCCTCAACATTTTGTCCGGCTTTGGCACCGCCTTACTGGTTTACTTTGGCGGCCGCGCTGCCGTCATCGGGGTCATAAGCCTGGCTGCCTGGTACCTCTTTGTCGCTACCGTAGACCGGTTCTGGTTTCCCGTCACCAACCTATCCGCCTTTTGGAGCCAATTTCAACAAGGGTTATCCGCCGCCGAACGGGTTTTCGCCCTCATAGATGTCACCCCAACCGTCAAACAGATTGACCAACGGCCAGTTCCCCCCTTGCAAGGCAAGATTGAGTTCAACAACCTTTGTTTTCGTTACTCCGAACAAGAGCAAGTGCTGGATCATTTCTCCTTGACCATTCAGCCAGGGGAAAGCGTGGCTCTGGTCGGGCATACCGGAGCGGGCAAATCGAGCATTATCAAGCTGGTAGCCCGCTTTTATGAGTTCCAGGAAGGAGAAATTCGGATTGATGGGCAAGATATTCGCACCCTGGACCTGGCCGCCTTCCGGCAGCAGTTGGGCATCGTCTCCCAGGTGCCCTTCCTGTTTGATGGTACAGTGGCCGAGAATATCCGCTACGGCCGGCCAGAAGCCAGCGACGCCGATATTGAAACGATGGCCCGGCGCATCGGCCAGGGGGAGTGGCTGGAAACCCTGCCCGATGGCTTAAACACCCAGGTTGGGGAGCGAGGTGGCCGCCTTTCAATGGGGCAGCGGCAGTTGGTCGCTTTAGTGCGGGTGTTGGTGCAGTCGCCCAAAATTTTTATTCTGGATGAAGCGACGGCCAGTGTAGACCCATTCACTGAGAGTCAGATTCAAGAGGCCTTAAATCTGATCATGAGCCACACAACGGCCATTATCATCGCCCATCGGCTCTCCACCGTGCGGGCGGCCGACCGGATTATTGTGCTGCAAAAGGGGCGCATCATTGAGCAGGGTAGCCACAAAGGGTTAATGCAGCAGGGGGGCCATTACGCCGAACTGTATGACACCTATTTCCGCCACCAATCGTTGGAGTTTATCAACACTTCTTGGAGAACCGCCTATGAGAACAGCGGATGAGTGGGATTAAGGGATTAACCCCACGCCTATCCGCCAGGCCTGAAAATCCGCGTTCCATCCCTCAAAAATCAGGTTGCCCAGGCAGATACCCTGTCTTATAATTTTGCTTTCTAATTTATTATCCAACTTTCGTCTTCTGTCCTTTATCGGTTTAACCAGATTCAAGAAAAACGTGCCTGATTCAAGCGATTCGACCCCTGGTAGTCAGAGGCCCCTGAGGGGGCCGCGGCCGCAGACCAATTCACCTGATGGTTTTTACACCTCTCCTGGCTGTCCTTCCTCGTCCAGGATTAAACATCAGGGCCACTTGCCGACGAAACCAAAAAGTGGATCCCTCAGCGGAGCCATCCGCGCTCTAAGGCTGTCTGAGCTAAACCAGCGTTACAGCCAGATGACCGACTCTCATGATTAATCTTGTGGCTATTGCCGCCATTATTACGTTAATGATTTCCGTCAACGGCCTCTACGTGGCGGCCGAATTTGCCACTGTGTCCTCCCGGCGCACCCGTATTCACCGGCTGGCCGGGGAAGGGAACCCGTTGGCGAAATCACTTCTGGCCATTATGGAAGATGGTCGGCAACTTGATGATTATGTGGCTGCCTGCCAGTTAGGGATCACCATCTCTTCCCTGGTGTTGGGAGCGTTTGGGCAGAACCGGGTAGCCACTGATTTGCTGCCATCGCTTACGGCCTTGTTGCAATGGAGCGGGCTGAATGTGGACGTGGCCGCGGCCGCCAATACCGCCGCCTTCCTCATCGTCATCGTCAGCTTTACCACCTTGCAAGTGCTGCTAGGGGAGCTGCTGCCCAAATCCATCTCCATCCAATACCCGGAAACAGTGGCCATGGCCGTGGTGTACCCCCTGCGCGTCTCTATGTTTATTTTGCGGCCGCTGATATGGTTTTTCAACGGCAGCGGCCGCGTCATCCTGAAACTCCTGGGGCAGCAAACCCATAAAGAGTCCCACGCCCACATCCATTCCCCTGAAGAGATAGAGATATTAGTCACCGAAAGTGCCCAGGGGGGGCTGCTCGACTCTGAAGAGCGGCAAATGTTACGCAATGCCTTCCGTATGCGCGATCTCGTAGCTCGTGAGGTGATGGTTCACCGCACCCGGCTCGCCAGCGCACCCGTCGAAAGCAGCCCCATGGATTTAATCGAATTGGCCCTGGCTGAAGGATACACCCGCATTCCGCTTTACCAGGGCACCATAGATAACGTCAAAGGGTTTGTCCATATCAAAGATGTGTTTCGGCTGTACATTGAGCAAAAAGAAAACCTGGCCGAAATCATGCGTGAAGTCGTTCATGTGCCTGAATCTCTGGCCGCCGCCGATGTCTGGGAAACGTTACGCAACAAACGGCAATATATCGCCATTGTTTTTGATGAATATGGCGGCACAGCGGGCATGATCACCGTCGAAGATTTGATCGAAGAAATTTTTGGCGAATTACAAGATGAATTTGATGATGAAACGGCGGTTATGTCTCTAGATAAAGAAGGACGTATTTATCTGCGTGGGGATTTGCTGATCACCGATGTTAATGAATATCTGGAACTGCAACTTCCCACTGAGGATGCTGATACTTTGAGCGGGTTAATTTTTAGCACCCTGGAGCGTACCCCAAAAGTGGGCGATACAGTTCAGTTTGGGGATACGGAGATTCGGGTAGAACTTTTAGAGGACCTGGGGGTAGAGGAAGTTTCCTTACTCAAACCAACCTTGTTGGATTTGCCCCATATTGAAGAGTGGGGGATAGAAGAGCGTGATTAAGTGGCTGGCTTTTGTCTTGATGATAGGGGCAACCGTCGCGGCCGCGCCCCAATTCCCGGGTTTAGGTGCCTTCATCTTGCCGGGAATCATCATCCTCATCCTCGTCTTGATTAACGGCTTCTTCGTGGCCGCCGAATTTGCCATCATTGGCGTCCGCCCCAGCCAGATAGAGCAGTTGGCCGATGAAGGCAATGGACGAGCCAGAAGCATCCAGGCTATCCTCTCATCCCCCAGGTCACAAGACCAATATATCGCCACCGCCCAACTGGGGATCACCATCGCTTCATTAGGGCTGGGGTATTATGGAGAACCAACAGTCGCCCATCTCATCGAACCTTATCTGGCGTGGCTGTTAGGCATAGAACCTGATGCAGCTATCTTACATACCATCAGCTACATCCTTATTCTGGCAGTACTCACCTATCTCCATGTCGTCGTGGGGGAGATGGTGCCAAAATCGTTAGCTTTAGCGGCCGCGGATCGGGTCGTATTGGCGATTTATCCCGCCATGATGTCTGCCGAAACTGCCCTTCGCTGGCCGGTGCGTATTCTTAATAGCATCGGCTGGCTGCTGCTCAAACTATTCCGCGTACCCCCCGCCGAAGGGCACGCCCGCCTCTACCTGCCCGAAGAGATTGAGCAAATTGTCAACGAAAGCACCGAAAGCGGCCTGCTCAATGAAGGGGAGCAGGAGATCATCAGCAATATTTTTGATTTTGGTGAACGAGTTGTAAGCCAGGTAATGACCCCCCGGCCCAAAGTTGTGGCCATTCCATACAATATGAATCGCCAGGAATTACTCACCCTGGTCACGCAAAGTGCCCATACCCGGTTTCCGGTGTATGAAAATGATGTAGATCACATTATCGGTATTTTGCATCTCAAAGATTTAATCCGCCAACAGGTTTACAGCAAAGGGAGTATGGACATCCGCTTGATTTTACGAGCGGCCCCAGCTGTGCCTCAAGATATGTTGGTAGAGGAGCTGCTGGCTCAGTTCAAGAAGCAGCGGCTGCACATGGCCATCGTGCTAGATGAGTTTGGGGGAATGGCCGGGATTGTCACCCTGGAAGATTTGGTGGAAGAGATTGTAGGTGAAGTGCGAGATGAGTTTGATGTAGAAAAGGAACCGCTTATCGAATTGGGGCCAGGAATGCTGGAATTGGCTGGCAGTTACCTGGTTGATGATCTGCAAGATTACATCTTCCTGGGTGAGGAGGATGATTTGCCTGATGTGGATACGGTGGGGGGATTAATTGTGACCTGGCTGGCGCGGCCACCGCAAATAGGGGATGTCGTTCGCTTTCAAGAGAATATTATTTTCACCGTGTTAGATATATCCGGTCTGGCCGTTGCCCGTGTCAAAGTGGAATTCCCTATCCCAGATAAACCAGATTCATTGTAGCAGCTGCTGCCACAAGGTGTATAACACCATCAGCCCGGTTAAATTAAGCACCCCGTAACCACTGTACAGCGCCCGTCTGAGGGTATAATCATTCTCCGGGAATACGGTGAGATGGATGCGATCCTGATCTAAGCCGCGCTCGGCCACCGTTTCGGCCACGCGATCAAAATCCCACAAAGGTACCTGGTACGCGGCCGCGACCCGGCGTAAGCTGCTGTTATAACTATCATCCCCCTCAATCCGGTTCGCCTTCGTCACTAACACAGGGATAACCCCATTATCTACCGTATAAACCACAATTTCAGCTAAATTTTGCTCAAAAACCAGATGGCCAGGGTCATTCGTGCCTAAAAGAATGAGCAGAATACTGGGGTTATACAGGCGAAATTCGCAAGCCAACATATGTTCCCCAGGCTGACATAACTCTTTATCAGCCCAGAAGGGATCAAAAACGGCCCAGGTGTTTAACCCATTACGAATCGTTGGCCCCACGCGGGCAAACGAGCCGGTATAATGGGCAACAGCCGCCTGCAAATAAGCGTAGTCACCTAAATTACTGGGGCCGGTGTCAAAACGGGCCAGGAAATGTTCTGTATCTACCAGACTGTCACCCAGTTTAGAAAAATGGCGCGGGTTACGGCCCAATGTCTGCCCATAAGCAAAAATGGCCTGCACATTTGCTCTCACTTCTGGGGGCATGATGAGGAAATCATCTACCATCAACCCATTGACAGGTAAGGGCACTGGGGTGGCTGTGGGGGCAGCGGTAGGTAGTGGGGTGTGGGTAGGGATAGGCGTAGTAAACAGCCGCGTTACCACCATCCCCTCAATTGGGGGAACGGCCGTCGGGGTGGGGAAATCGGTTGGGGTAGCTGTGGGTACAGTGGTGGGAGCAGCGGTTATGGTTAAGGTGTAAGTTGGGAGTGGTGTTGAGGATGGGGTGGAGATTGGCGGTGGCGTAGGCGCGGCCGCGACCAATATTTGTGGTTCGTCACTGGCAAAACTCAACCAACCAATAACCACCGTCAATAACAACGGCAGCCATAAAATTTGTCCACGCCACTGAAAACCATAACTCATGGGCCAACCCGAAACACCCCTGGAATTAGGGCAAATTATATCAGATACCTGGATTGAAGGTATAATTGGCAAGCGTTAAATGACCAATCTCCTACACCTACATCGCTATCCTATGACCCAAACACCCCCCCCCTCAACGAACATCCTCTGGCCCCGTTTTTGGCAAATGGCCGTGGCCTGTTTTATTTTGGCTGGTCTCACCGGAGCGTTATACCGCTTTGGTCTGGTTTTAGGGCTGCCCTGGGGTCTGCAACTGGGTAATGTGCGCCATGCCCACTCCCATCTGATGTATTTTAGCTGGACAACCCCAGCCCTGATGGCTCTGATCGCGGCCCGGTTGCCGGAAATACTGCCAGTGGGATGGGAGCTGCGGCCGCGGCGGTTTTATCTCCCTATCAGCCTGGCTTTTCTCTTTGGCCTGGCGGCCTACCCGTTTTTTCTCCTCTATGGCTACCAGCCAATCGCTCTGGGCGCGGCCCGGCTGCCCCTGGCGGCCATGATTGGCACACTGAACACAGTTGCCTGGTACGGTTTCATCTGGGCTTATCTCCGTACCACCTGGGGGGCCCCACGCCATCTACCGCTCAAATTTTGGGATGGGGCGGTGGTAATGATGCTGTTGGCCTCGTTAGGGGGGTGGGGATTGGCGATTAGCGGCCGCCTGGGAGGGAGTTCCCTCTTTGTGAACCAGGCATTGACTCACCTTTTCCTGGATTTGTTTGCTGAGGGATGGCTGGTACTGGGGGTGTTAGGATTGGCGTATGCTACCCAAGCAGACCGGGCCAAACACGCGGCCGCGCCTTATGCTTTGAAGCTGCTCCTCTTGGGGCTGCCGGTGGCCTTTTTATTGACCATTCCTGTTGGCCTGGTGCCGCCGCTGGTGCGGGGGGTGGGCAGTATCGGGGGGCTGCTGGTTGGGGTTGGGCTGCTGCTTCAGGTGTGGCTGCTGCGGCCGCGCCAGACGGCCTGGACCCCCTGGCATTTTCCCCTGGCCTTTTTAGCCTTACGCGCCCTGATGAGTTTAACCCTGACCCTACCCCAATTGGCCCGTTGGACCGAGCGGATGAATCTACGAATCAGCTATTTGCATTGGCTGCTGCTGGGATTTGTGACCTTGGGGCTGGTAGCGGCCGCGCTGGAACAATGGCCCCACCGCCCCGGTATCCCCTGGCGCCCCTTCTCCCTCAGCGTGGGCCTGATTATTGTGAGCCTCATCCCCCTCACTCGCCTATGGCCTGAACCTTGGGCTGGCGTGTGGGCTGTCTGGCTGGCCGCCATCGTGGCCCTGATCCCGGTTTTAATCGCCATTCCTGCCTTGCGGAGGCCTTGAGCACTCCCCAATCTCTGAATCTCTTACTGAGCTCTGCGGAAAACTGATTTCACCAGCAGTAATAACCAGTGTTCATATCAAAAAACACCAGATTCCAGTCTCCGGTCTCCAATCTCTAATCTCCCTATGCCTACCCTGACCCGTTATTTCATCAAATTTGCTCTGGCTTATCTGGCGGCCGCGCTGCTGATTGGCGCAATTTTGGCCGCTCGCTCTTTGTGGCGGCTGCCCCCGCTTCTATCTACGTTGGGGCCGGTTTACTTTCATGCTTTTCTGGTTGGTTGGGTGACACAGCTTATCTTTGGGGTTGCTTATTGGATGTTTCCTATTTTAAATCAGACGCGGCCGCGTGGCAGCGAAAAGTTAGGCTGGACTACCTTTATTTTGCTGAATGTAGGGTTAGCCATGCGCGTAATCGTTGAGCCGCTGCATGGATTGCGGCCGCATCCCCTATCAGGTTGGCTTCTCGTCCTTTCGGCTCTACTGCAATGGGCGGCCGGCCTCATCTTTGTTCTCAACACCTGGAACCGTGTCAAACCATCCGCTCGCGAGCTACGAAGCAAGCAGAGCGAGTGAGCGAGTGGGTGAGTGGCCGAGTGAGCACCCTCCCCTCAGTTCTCAGTCCTCAGTCCTCAACCCTTAGTCCTCAGCCCTCATCCCCAACCATGCCTTTCCTGACCCGACTTTTCCTCAAAACCGGCCTCATCTACCTGGGGGCTGGCTTTACCTTTGGGGCACTCATGTTAGCCAACAAGGGAATAACTTTTTATCCGGCCTTGTGGCGGCTGCTGCCCGTTCATATTGAATTCCTACTCATCGGCTGGATGGTGCAGTTGGCCTTAGGTGTTGCCCATTGGATATTGCCCCGCCTGTGGACCCTGGGGCGAGGAGATACCCGCTTCGTTTGGCTGGCTTATGGGCTGCTCAATGGGGGGATATGGTTGGTTATCTTAGCCAGTCTGGGAGTACTGCCCCCATTCTACTTGTTTTTAGGGCGCGTGGCAGAAGCGGCCGCGGCCCTCACCTTCGCCGTTCACCTCTGGCCTCGTATTGTAGCCAGGAACTAGCCGCTCATCTTGACTTGACTAAACGCAAGGCATACAATCCGCTCGCATGTTTAAGCTGAGGAGAAAAAAATGGACATATTTGCTAAATGTTATGATAACCCCAATTTGACTAGAGAGAGAGATGCGCGAGCAATGGGGTTGTACCCTTACTTCTTGCCTTTAGAAGGCACCGAGGGCACCGAGGTTATGGTAAACGGTCGTTCTGTTTTGATGATAGGCTCCAACAATTACCTGGGTTTAACCACCCACCCCAAAGTGCGTGAAGCCACCAAAAAAGCAGTTGATCAATATGGTACCAGTTGTACCGGTTCCCGGTTTCTCAATGGCACACTGCGTCTGCACCAGGAGCTAGAAGCCCGGTTGGCTAATTTCGTTGGCAAAGAGGCCGCCCTGGTTTTCAGTACCGGAATGCAAGCCAATCTAGGCGCGATCTCCAGCCTGATTGGGCCGAATGATTATGTGATTTGTGACAAAGAAAACCATGCTTCAATTATTGATGCCTGCCGTCTGGGGTTAGGGGCCTTCAAACGATTTCGCCACAATGATATGAAACATCTGGATACGGTTCTGGGTAACGTACCTGATGGAGCCGGCAAATTAGTTATTGTAGATGGGTTATTTAGTATGAGTGGAGAAATTGCCCCGCTGGATCAAATTGTCCGGCTGTGTAAAAAGCATGGGGCGAGACTCTATGTAGATGACGCCCATGCCGTAGGTGTATTGGGGAATGGCCGGGGCACTGCGGCTCACTTTAATCTGACACCTGAGGTTGATTTAATGATGGGCACCTTCAGCAAATCATTTGCTTCCATTGGCGGCTTTGTCGCCGGGGATAAAGAGGTCATCCATTATATCCAACACCATGCCCGCTCCCTCATTTTTAGTGCCAGCCTGCCTGCCCACAATGTTATGGCCGTCATGGCCGCCCTGGAGATCATGGAAAATGAGCCAGAGCATGTGGAGCAGTTATGGGAAAATACAGCCCATATGGCCAAAGGGTTGAAAGAGTTAGGATTCAACACCGGCCACTCCAATTCCCCCATCATTCCCATCATTATTGGTGAAGATAATCCCACCTTACTGGCCTGGAAAATGTTGTTTGAACGTGGTTTGTACACCAATCCGGTGGTTTCCCCGGCTGTACCCACCGGCCAATCATTGCTTCGCACCAGTTACATGGCTACCCATACCAGCGAACAGCTAGACCGTGCCCTGGATATTTTGGCCGTAACTGGTCGGCAGCTTGGGTTGATTGCCACTCTATGAGCGCTCGCCAGCGGTACGAAGAACGCCGCCAAAAGAAAAGCGGCCGCGCTCTGAGCCGGGTAGGGGCGGCCAGCCTGCTGCTGGTGGGACTAATCTTGGGGTTAAGCGGTGGGTTGTATTATGCCTGGGCGGTGAATCCAGTAGCCTATGTAGCTGTAGGGCCAGCCCGGCTTAGCCCCTATTACCAACAAACATATATTTTTTTGGTAGCCCAAAGCTATGCCCAGGATGGCGATTGGCCTCGTGCCCAACAGCGGCTCAATGCCCTGGAAGACCCCGCGCTGACGCAGACGGTAGCCGGGTTATTGCAAAGCTATTTACGTCAGGGGGAACCGGAATCTCGGGTGCGGCCGCTGGCTCTTCTGGCCGCGCAACTAGGTATCAACGACCCGGCAGTCGCCTTATTTGTCACCCCAGCTTTCCAGCCATCTCCCACCCCTACCCCTACATTAGAGCCATCCATCACCCCATCCTTGCCACCTACCATCACCTACACCCCATCCCCATCAGCCACCCCTTCTCCAACCTGGACACCCCAGCCAACCTTGACCCCATCGCCAACGGCACAGCCTATCTACCGGCTGCTAAATCAGGAGCGCGTCTGTCAGGCTGCTGGACCAGCCCCCCGGATTGAGGTGATCACCCTGGATGCGGATTTAATTCCCTTGCCAGGGGTAGAAGTTCGGGTGAGTTGGGAAGGGGGATTAGATCGTTTCTTCACCGGCTTCAAGCCAGAATTGGGGGCCGGGTATGGGGATTTCACCATGACACCAGAGGTTTCTTACGCTGTTTTCATCGCTGAGGGGAGTCCGATGGTGAGCGGGCTGCGGATTGAAAATTGTTCGCCCGCAGAAGGGGGGCAGGCAGGGGGGTGGCGGCTCACTTTCCAGAATACTCGCCTATCCCAACTCCCCCCCACGCCAGAGCCATCAGCTACGCCGTGATAGTTATTTCACCTAGAGATTGTGCGGTCAATACCTGCTCACTAACCCTGTCAAGCACCTCTATATCCTGGATGGATTCCAACTGCTGGACAAAATCATCAGGCAGAACGCCAAATTTAACCGTCAGCAATCGCAGCAACAGCTCTAATTTGCCTTCTTTGATCCCTTCTTTGATCCCTTCTTTGATCCCTTCTTTAATCCCTTCTTTGATGCCCTCTTCTTTACCTTTCAGGACACTCTCCTGAACAATTCGCTCTCGCCAGGTAAGTTCGGTTTCCATTAACATGTCCATAATCTCTGCTCCTGCATCCATTAAGGTTGCGGTAGGTAAGTATGTTTCAATGATATCTATTAAAAACAGCTTGTCCCCAGGTGTCAAGTGGCTTTCAATAATCGTGCGTAGACCAGTCAATTTGAGTTGGGCTTTCTTTTCTTCCTGAGAGGACATTAAAGCTGCTAAGGCGGCCGCAACCGGATTGTTATTTAGATAAGCCTCACTGGGCAAATCCCGTAAGCCAACCTGCCCATATTGAAACGTGACCAACTCTCGTCCAAACAATATCTCTCGATAAACAGGCCAGCTAATTCCGCCAACGCCAGGCTGCAAGAGCAAGACCAATGGCAGCACCTTTTTCTGTCGCAGAAGCCGCAGCAAAGCATAATATTCAAACATCCTTTGGCGAACATTGTTCTTATCCCGCCCTTCTACTTCAACATGAATAATGATCGCTTCGACTTCTTCGGCAAAGCTTTTGACTTCTGCGACGACATCCGTAATTCGTAATGTTTGCCCAGGCAGATTAACCACCAGTTCCTGATCTAAAAACGCCAGGGTAGAAAAGTCCAGGCGGGCAGCTTCTTCAGGGAAAAAGAGACGCATAAATTCGGGCAAAAAGCGGTGCAAGAATTCCTTAAAAATACGATCATGTAAAGTGCGAGATGGGGGTAATGGTTCATTCATGTTGTACTCCGGCTGCATAGGCTTAACCATCTGGTGGGTAAAATTTATTTATTTTTAGGGACGACTGTGATGTCCTGATCATTTAAATAGGCAGCTATATCAGCTAATCGCTCTCCTGTTTCTGGATGGGTTAAATCAGGGGCTAACTCGGCCAGGGGTACGGCCAGGTGGGCAAAATGGAGCAAGTCTGGGTCTGGGAGATGGCGACCATCATACTCGCAAATTTCCTGGTTAAAGAGCACAATGTCTATATCTATAGTGCGGGGGGCGTTTTTATCGGCCTGGCGAACCCGTTTTAGCTGCTGCTCAATGGGGGCAATGATTTCTTGTTTGATGGCGGATGGAGAGAGGGGGGTGCGGATGTGCGCGGCCGCGTTGAAAAAAGGGGGTTGTTCGGTCAAGCCCACTGGGGCCGTCTCATAGACTGACGACACACCCACCACCTCAACCCTCTCTCTTAATAGACGTATCGCCTCTGGTAAATTACGCTCTCGCTCGATATTTGAGCCAAGAAGCAAATATACGTCGTTCATAACATCAATGAAGGAGTAAATCTTCGCGGCCGCGTTCAATTTCAATACCTACGGAACCAGCAAAACGCAAAGCCGTCGGCTTCTCCACCCGCACCTGCACCCGCATTACGCTAAACTCTGTCAGGATGAGGTGAGCAATATCCGTCACCAATTTCTCCACTAAATAATCAGATGCGTTTTCTACATGTTCAATAACCCGTTTGGTAATTGTTTTATAGTTTGTCGCCTGTTCAATATTATCTGTCGCGGCCGCAGCCCGAATGTCGGTAAACAACACCAGGTTTATCAAGATGTCCTGCTTGTTCTTCCGTTCATCCGGGTTTATGCCAATAACTCCCCGGAGCAAAAGGTCTTTGATGATAATTTTATCCATGTAGATTCTCCAAAAAGGTTTCGATTTTTTGCCTCGCGGCCGCAACCAGATCATTCTCTGCTTCAATATCTAGCCACACAATACGGGGATCATCCCGCTTAAACCAATTATTCTGCTGCCGCACAAAGCGGTGCGTCTCAAACTTAATCCGCTCAACCGCCTCGGCCAACGTTTGTTCCCCATCCACATACGGCCACAACTGCCGATACCCCAACCCACTCAGTGCAGGCAGATGGCGATCATATCCAGCCTGGCGCAGCCATTGTATCTCATCCAGCAGCCCCCCGGCGATCATCCTGTCTACTCGCTCATCAATACGCCGATAGAGGGTATCGCGGCCACAGGTCAAGCCTAAAATCAAGGTGCGGTAAGGTGGGGGGTGCTTCTGCTGAAGCTGGCTGATCGGGACGCCAGCCGTAAGCGTTACTTCCAGGGCACGGACAAGGCGGCGCGGGTTATGGGGATCAATGGCTGCGGCCGCGGCCGGGTCCAATCTATATAACCAATGCAGCAGTTGTGAAGTCGGCCAGCTTTCCAAAATCGCCCGCAGCCTGGACTGGGGAGGCACCCGGGGAATCCCCCACCCTTCCACCACTGCCCACACATATTGCCCCGTTCCCCCCAATAGAACTGGCAACCTGTTACGCTGGTAGATCGCCTCAATCAGCCGGTACGCATCCTGCTGGTATTGTCCTAATGTAACCGTCTCATCTGGGTTACAAATATCAACCAGATGATGGGGTACTGCGGCGCGTTCGGTTGGCGTAGGCTTGGCGGTGCCAACATCCAGGCCCCGGTAAAACAGCCGCGAATCCGCCGAAACTATCTCCAAAGGGACGGCATGAGCCAACTCTAGAGAAAGGGCCGTTTTACCAACCGCCGTCGGACCAACCAGCACAAGCAAAGGAAGAGACATGGGGGAATTCAGGGAAATAGCAGGAAATGGCCGTAATTCGTTTTCATGTCTCACGCCATACCCTTAATAAACAAACCCAAAAGCCAAAATATTCTCCCTGTGTTCACAACGGAGTAATTGGCCTTGTTTATCCAGTTCAACCGCCACCAGATCAATCCGCCAGGGGATGTCACCACTTTCCTGCTCAGCCAGATACGTCTGGGCAATGGTATACAACTTGCGGGCTTTGTGAGCAGTAATGGCATCTTCCGGTGTGCCCAGATCGCGGCCGCGGCGGGTCTTGACCTCCACAAACACCATCGTCTCCCCATCCTGAACAATCAAATCTACCTCCCCACGCGAGCAGCGCCAATTTTGGGCCAAAAGAACATACCCTTTGCCGAGCAGTTCCATTTTCGCCAAATTCTCCCCCCATTGACCCAACTTCTGACGGCGATTATCCATAGCTACCTGCTGATATCTCACCCTACCATAACCTGTTCTTGTTGGGAAAAGGCATAAAGCTCTGGGGTAGGTATTAATTCGGGATTAGCCAGCAGCCAACGGCGCAGCAAAACCAGGCTCAACGTCAACGTCCAATCTTTAATATTATCGGGGTGTCCACCAAAAGTTCGTTGGATAAGCGAAATTCCTTTAGGTGAAGCCAGGGTGATCATAAGCTGCATCCCTCCCGCCAAAACCTGATTAACCACCACCAACCCCAAATCACAGTTCATTTTTTCCCGCAGCTTCTGGGCCATCTGACGGCTCCAGCGCGTCAGTTCAACCCCAGGCTCATCTTCAACCAACCCTACCAGGTTATTCATTTCTATCCGGGTGGTTACAGGGAGAAAAGAAATAGACGTTCCATTCTTAATAAAAGGAGTTAACAACCGTTGTATGGCCTGGTTTGTATGTTCCTCAGCAACTATCAACGAAAGGTGGCGTTGATGTAACATTTTTAGCACTACTTGCTCTAAACGAGTTTCACCCTCCCCATATATCTGATCGCCCAACCGGGTATACACCTCCTGCCGCAGTTTATTGAGTCGCACATCTACCTGGGTTCGTTCAGATGATTCTATCCAAAGGCGAATATCTGTTTGTCCGGCAAAGCTGTGCAGCACCATTTTTTCGTGCGGCTGGAGTTGGATGGATTCTAACCGCTGGCGAATATCGCTTTCAACGAGGCCAGCGGTATGAATGAGGGCATCACCCTGGTAATGAACGGTTTGTTCTTGCCGCGCCTTAAGAAAGGGCACGACAGCCGTTTCCAATAAATGGGCTACTTTGCGCCGACCACCGGGCAAAGCGATGATCGTCTTTTCTTGGTGGGGGAGCAGATGTCCATAAGGGCCAGATTCGTCCTGATCTAACCATTGACTGCCGGGAATGGTTTCCGCAGGTGCGGCCGCAGGGATCCCCAACAACTTCCAAATAGCCTGGCGCGTAAAATCATTTGTATCTTGCCCCAATCCCCCAATGGTAATGACAACATCCGCTCGTTGTAACCCATTGTTCACGGCCTGAATAATCATATCCTGTTGGTCACCCACAGTAACTTTGCAACTGATTTCTATCTGCAATTCACGTAAGCAGGTGGTTGCCCTTACGGCGTTGACATCAATGACATCATTGTAAAGCAGCTCATTTCCGATACTGATAATTTCCACCTTCATGGTTTTCCTTCCGTTACTACGTCAAACCAATGGTGTTTTACAACCGTTCATCTGGCAGGGAGATATTAGAAACAAGGGTTGCCCCAGTTGCATTGGCTTAATAGTTTGCTTTGGGCATAGTTCAAACAGAGCCCGCGGCAGCAAGTATTTATGGCAATGGTTAGCTGTCCGGCACGCGGCCGCGTCATTTTGCCTGGTTATGGGAAAGCATTAGTTGATATTGGCGCACGGTAAGGCCCGTATTACGGATTTTTAGCGACAAGTCGGCGGCCAAATTCTTCATCAATTTGTAACCAAGCTCTGGGTAAGTGTCACATAAAAGCATAAGACGGGAACGAGGAATTTTTAGCAGGTGCGTTTCATTCTGACTGATTTTGGCTGTTGCCGAGCGGAGACCTTGATCAACCAGAGCAACTTCCCCCAAAACTTGCCCTTGCCGTAATTCAGCAATCACAACCGGCTCTAATTGGTTCATTTTATCACCAACCAGTCCCACCAAAATCTCAACTCCCCCCCTGGCAATTACATATAATTCGTCAGTGCTGTCATTTTCCTCGAATAGGGTAGCTCCTTTCGCTAGAGTGACAATTTCACAAATAGATTCGATCAATTCGATTTGTGTAGATGTCAGGTTATCAAATAGTTCAGCCATGCGTAAAATGGCAGGAATGCTAAGTTTCATCTTTTTCCTTTGCTATACACCCGAATAGTAGCTAACAAAATTTTAACAGAACGAAGCAGTGACCGCAATTGGTATTGAACGCCAGTGAGCTTCTGGGGTGCTTCTTGCAATCTTGTGAATATTACGTAAACTTTCTCGTATGGATAGAATAGATTTTCGCTCTGATACGGTCAGTTGGCCCACACTGGCCATGCGTGAGGCGATGGCTTCGGCCAGGGTGGGGGATGATGTCTATGGCGAAGACCCTACCGTTAATGAACTGGAAGCGGCCGCGGCCGCCCTGCTAGGCAAAGAAGCCGGTTTGTTCGTCAGCAGTGGCACTATGGGCAATCTGGTCGCCATTTTAGCTCATGCCCAACGAGGGGAAGAAGCGATTGTTGGCGCAGATGCTCATACCTTCATTCACGAGGCGGGTGGGATGGCTGTTTTAGGTGGCATTACCCCCTGCCCACTGCCAACGGATGAACGCGGCCGCATGGATCTAGCCCAGATCGAACAATCCATTCGTGACGACGACCCCCACAGCCCCATCAGCCGCTTAATCCTGGTAGAAAACAGCTATGGTGCCAAAAATGGCTACCCCATTGAGCCTGATTACTTCACTGCTATACGAACCATCGCCGATCAGCACGGATTACAAATACATTTAGACGGGGCACGCTTCTTTAACGCGGCCGCGGCCCTCAATCTGTCCCCCGCCCAGTTAGCCCAGGATGTAGATTCCATCTCCATCTGCCTCAGCAAAGGGTTATGCGCTCCCGTTGGGTCCATCCTGTGTGGCCCCCAGCCCTTCATCAAACGGGCCCGGCGGATGCGAAAACTGGTAGGAGGAGGGATGCGGCAGGCCGGAGTGCTGGCAGCCGCTGGCCTACTCGCCCTCCAACAGATGCCCCACCGCCTGCCTCAAGACCATGCCAACGCCCGCCACCTGGCCGAACAGTTAGCCACCATCCCTGGCATCCGCGTCCACCTGGATACAGTCAAGACAAACATCGTCTTTTTTGATTTAACCGCTGATTTCCCTGGCCGCAGCGAGCCGCTAGCCCATTATTTACAACAGCACAACATCTGGATCAGCCCCACCGGTCCATGCCAACTCAGAGCCGTCACCCATTATTGGATTACCGCAGAGCATATCGAGCAATTATTGACCGCTATTAGAAATTATGAAGGCTGAATTATGAATTATGACGGGGATCATCATCCTCTTTCATCCTTCATCCTTCATCCCTTCCCTTAGAGGTTGGTATGACTAGTTTAATCGGACAAACAATTGGTAAATATCGCATCGAAGCCCTGGTTGGTGATGGAGGGATGGGTACTGTCTACCGGGCATATGATAATGATTTAGAACGGTCAGTCGCTCTCAAAATCATGCATGCCCATTATGCCCGCCAGCCAGAATTTCGCGCCCGGCTGCGTCAAGAAGCCCTCACCGCCGCCAGATTAGACCACCCTTCGATTGTCAAAATATACGATTTTGCCGACACTCCCGAAGCAGCCTATATCGCTATGGAATTCATTAGCGGCGGCAGCCTGCGCTCCCATCTACAGCGGCTGCAAGCACGGCAGCGTTTTTTACCGCTGGCTCAGGCCTTACAAATTGGGGCCCAAATCGCCGATGCCCTTGATTATGCTCATCTACAAGGGGTTGTTCACCGCGATGTCAAACCGGGCAACATTATCCTCAAAAAACTCACCCGTGCGGAAGAGACAGGAGACCAACCGTTTCGTGCGGTCCTGACTGATTTTGGCCTGGTGCGTCTGGTTTCCGGGGATCGGCTTACTAAAAGCGGTATGACCCTGGGTACCCCTATTTACATGTCCCCAGAACAATGCCAGGGGCACGATCTGGATGGCCGTACGGATCTTTATTCTCTGGGAGTGGTATTGTATGAGCTGTTTACCAACCATCTCCCCTTTGATTTCCAAAATCTCTCCGATGCGCTTCACGCACACCTGAATGGGATTATGCCCCCGTTGGCCCAGGTATATCGCTCAGAGCTGCCTCAACTGATTGATTCTCTCCTGCGAACGGCTCTGGCAAAATCTCGGGATGAGCGGTTCCACAGCGGCGCGGAAATGGCTGACGCTCTGCGGAGTGCTGTCGTCTCTCTTGAAGGGTCAGCAACCCGGGTGATTCGTCAAGGCAGCGCCGATGATCCGATGGCCCAAACGATGAGCCGCGCCCCAGTTGGCTGGAGCCTGCAAATTCATACCCCTGGTTATGATCCCAGTGCCGTGGTTTTAGACCGCCCGGTGATGAAGATCGGCCGTAATGCCGATAATGATATTGTCCTGCCGGTGGAAGGGGTCTCTCGCTACCATACCCGGCTGCAAGCCAGCCAAAACGGGTGGCTGGTAACGGACCTGGGGGGTATCAATGGCACGTATCTGGATGGGCGACGGCTGCCCGTGCATGAGCCAGCCCTGATTCAGGCCGGCGGCCGCATCCAGGTTGGCCCTTATGAAATGGTGTTACAGGGGCCAGCGGCCGCGCCAGAACCAGCCACCCTTGTTACGGCCAGACAGATCACCCCGGCCCCGGCGCGGCCTCTCACAGAGCAGCCCACCACGCCACCTACCGCCCTAACCCCCGCCGAACCGTTAGCCCTGTTTTTGGCCCAAGACCGGCTGCGGGTTGAACCCGGCCAAGAAATTGAAATGCAGGTAGAAGTTGTCAACCGGAGCGACCGGGATGATCGTGTCAACATCCGCCTGCAAGGATTGCCCGATAACTGGTTTACCCTACCCCATGAATTTACCGCCGTTCCCGCCGGGAGTACCGTTCCCATCACTCTGCTCCTGCGCCCCCCACGCCGGGGCACAACGCCCGCCGGCCGCCAACGGTTCCGCGTTGAGTTGGTCTCTCAACAGTTTCCCCAGGCCAAAATAGGAGTCAACGGCTCAATAGAGTTAGGCAGTTTTGAGGCGTTTGAAGCCAGCCTGGCCCCCCGCGAGGTCAAAGTACCAGCAGCGGTCACTGTCAACCTTCGCAATGTTGGCAATGCCCCCGTAGATTTAAGCGTCATAGGAGATGATACCCATGGGGCAGTGAGGTTTCGCGGGCAGCGCGGCCGCATCCGCCTGGAACCACAACAAAAAACCACCGTCGAACTAGAATTGGAACCTCTTCAACAGCCCTGGTTTGGTGGCACCGAAACCTACACTTATGAGATAGAAATCCTTTCCCAAAGCGGCGCACGGCAGCGTCTCCCCGGCCAGGCCCACATTGCCGCCATCTTACCTTTATGGGTTTCCACCCTCATGCTTGGTCTCATCGCTTTTACCTGTGTCCTGGGCGCTGCTTTATTTTTAAACCAATTGGCCCGATCCGTCCCATCAAACCAGGGTACGGCAACCCCCAGCGGTATTTCTGTCATTGGCCTCACCCAGACCGCCGCCAGTTTCACCGCTACGCAGGCCGTTTTAACCCTTACCCCAATTGCCGGCCTGGATAGTGATGGGGATGGTCTGAGCGATGCTCAAGAACGGCTCATCGGCACTGACCCATTCAACCCAGATACTGATGGCGATGGCCTGACCGATGGTGAAGAAGTGCTTGTTTACGGCACCAACCCCCTCAATCGAGATACAGATGGAGATGGCCTGACCGATTACGAAGAGATTCACATTTACCGCACTGATCCCCGTAACCCAGACACAGATGGGGATGGTATTCCTGATGGGGAAGAAGTCCGGCTGGGGACCAATCCGCTGGCCACCCCCGTAGCCACAGCCAGCTTCACCCCCGTACCCACCCCAACTACGGAAACCACACCACTGCCTACCCCCACGCCAAGCATAACCCCGCTGCCCAGTCTCACCTTCACGCCATCCTGGACGCCCTCAGCTACCCCTACCAATGCACCGACAGCAACGTTCACGCCAACACCAACCGAAACGCCAACGCTGACCCCATCAGCCACCCCATCGCCAACCTTAACCCCCTCTATCACCCCGACACCGACAGCTACGCCCCAATCGTTGGCCTGTGCCCCTACGCCACCTATCCTCACCGATCCTTTTAACCCGGTGAATTGGGGCACAACCCCCTTTACAACGCTCACCCTGGTCAGTAATCCGGCCCGAAATGCCAATGTTTACTTTACCCGTGATTCAGGCAACTTCTACATTGCCTTTACCATGGCGGATGATACACCGACGGCCAATGACAGCGTGGACATTTATTTTGACACTGACAATAACCGGGGAGACCCCAGTGCCGCCGACCGATTCTTCCTTTTTACCCGCCAACCCACCGGGGCCATCGGGCGAGGCATTGGCTCAAACAGTGATGGACAGTTCTGGGAATCAGGTTACACCAGCAATGAGTGGCAATACCAATCTGAATTGACAGCTACCGGGTGGGTTATCAAAATGCAGGTCAACACCAATACCGAAATGGCTGCTTTAGGTGGGGCTTTTAATATGATGATCCGGGTTCTTTTTGCTGGCGAAGGGATTGTTTTGTGGCCGGAAGATGCCACTTCAGGCAATCTCAACACCTGGCGGGCCGTGATCAATACACCGTGTCCATAAAAGGTCTGAGGACTGAGGTCTGAGGTAAAAGAAGTGAGAAGTGAGAAGCAAAGACAGTTTTGCCTTTCTTCATAATTCATCCTTCCTAATTCATAATTCCCTCCAAAGGAGTTTTTGATGAGTACCATTGTGGTTATAGGAGATGGGCCGGCCGGGTTGAGTGCGGCTCTATTTCTGGCTAAAAATGGGATGACTGTCACCCTGTTTGGTAAAAATGAGACAGCGTTGCATTATGCCAGATTATTCAACTACCTGGGTATCCCAGAAATAACTGGTCCGGAGTTTGCCCGTGTGGCCCGTGAGCAGGCGGTTAAATTTGGGGCGATGCTGGTTGAGCGAAAGGTGACCCAGGTGGAAAAAGAGGCTGAGGGGTTTATTTGCACAGATGAAGATGGCACCACCTATAACAGCCGCTATCTAATTTTGGCCGAGGGTAAGGGGTTAAAACTGGCCCGCGCTCTAAATCTGGTGGAGACGGATGCAGGGGTAAAAGTAGATCGGGATGGCCGGACGGAAGTAGAGGGCCTTTATGCCATTGGCCGGATGACCCGGCGTACTCGCAGTCAGGCGATTATTTCTGCAGGGGAAGGGGCCGCGGCCGCGCTCGATATTCTCTCTCGTGAAGCCGGTAAAGATGTAAACGATTTTGACAGCCTATAGGTTCAGGGCAATCGTCAAGATTGAATGAATGTATTATGCCTATAAAAAGGCGTTTCCCCTGGAATTGGGTGGCTGTTACGCTATTTTTGCTCTGGCTTTTTTTTAGCCTGGGTAGTTACTATGTCGTGCAAAAGCCGTTTACGCTGCCCCAACTGATTTGGTTAACTGAAAATTCCTTCCTCTGGCAGCCAGTGCATTGGTCTGCGGCCGCGTTCGGACGTACCCTGGTTGATTTGTTGACCGGCTTGTGGCTGCTGCTTGTGGCTGGGGGATGCGGCCGCTGGCTGTTACACCGTTTTGCCCTCACCTCTCTCTCCCTTCTGGCCGAAGCGGTTCTTAGTTTGGGATTAGGCTGGGGAGCTATAGGGATAGCTATACTCATCTTGGGCAGTTTACACCTGTACCAACCAGCCATTTTTATTGGCCTGGCTATTGTCTTGACTGTCCTGGCTATTCCGCAACTCCTAGCCTTTTCTCGTACCATTCCCCGCCCCATCCACTTACCTTCTACCCTCATTACTTTTTACCTCAGCCTGGTGGTTTTTCTCGCTCTTACTCTAGCCCTGCTCCCTCCTACCAGTTGGGATGGTCTTTTTTACCATCTCACCGGGCCAAAATTGTATCTGGCCACCGGGGGGATCGTTGGTGGCATAGACATCCCCCATCTGAGCTTTCCCAGCCTTCTGCAGATGAATTTCCTTCTAGCGATGGCTCTACGCGGTGACACGGTGGCCCACCTGATCCATTTCAGCTTTGTTTTCTTGCTGATGGGGGTAGTTACGCTGCTGGCGCGGGAGTGGCTGCACCTGGCAACGGGGCGAGTGGCCGTGCTGCTGCTTCTGACCATGCCAATGTTTCTAACCCTGGCTACCTGGGCTTATAATGATCTGGCGCTGGCCTTTTACAGCGCGGCCGCGTTCTACCTCTTTGGCCATTGGCTGTGGCAGACCGGGCGGGCTTCCCGGCAGCCGCTTATGTTGGCGGGGATCATGGCCGGGTTTGCTATGGGGATGAAATATACCAGTCTCATCGTCCCAATCATTCTGATCTTGTTTATTCTAAAACAAGATTGGCGTGATTGGCGGGCGGGGTTGGCGTTTGCTGTGCCTGCTGGCTTAATGGTACTGCCCTGGCTGCTCAAAAACTGGCTGTTGACAGGCAACCCGGTGTACCCATTTGTTTTTGGCGGCCAATTTTGGAATGAACATCGTGCGGCCGCTTATGCCGAAGCGGGTACCGGTATCGGTCTCAACCCCTGGGCCATTCTCCGTGCCCCGTATGATTTGACCCTGGGGCTGCGTGATGCCAGCCAGGATGGGTTGACCGGTCCGCTTTTTCTCGCTTGTTTGCCTTTGCTCCTGGTTTTTAGCCTCACGCATTTGCGCCAGCAGGCCCCACCCGGGTTTCGTTACCTGCTGTTAGCCGCCTTTGGACATTATCTTTTTTGGCTAATGGGGGTCATCTCATCCCAGGCCCTATGGCAAAGTCGCCTGCTGCTGCCCGCGTTTGTCCTGCTTTGCCCCGCTCTAGCCTGGGTGTGGCAGGCCGCTCGTCAATGGGATCATCCCGAATTTTCGCTGGGCCGGTTTCTCAATATTGCTTTGGGGCTGGTACTGTTCTTAGGGCTAATGAACCAGTTTTTGCTCTGGCTGCCCCAGGTTCCTTGGGCCTATCTGGTCGGGTCGGAAACGCGGCCGCTCCATTTACAGCGGCGGCTGGGAGACCATTATGCAGCCATGCAGTACCTGAACACCCATTTGCCCGAAACAGCGGTTATCTTGTTCTTATGGGAGCCACGCAGTTATTACTGTGATCGGGATTGCCGACCGGACACTATTTTAGACCGGCTGGGGGATTTAGAGTATCAATATGGAGATGGAAATGGCATCGCGGCCGCGTGGTCTAAGCAGGGTATTACCCATGTGTTGCTCTGGCGTACAGCCCTCCAGTTCATCTTGGAGCAACGAGTCGAAACAGGTCTATATTCCGTCAACCAGCCGCTGCTGACCGAACTACTAACGACTCATCTCCAGCCAATAGATCAATTTGCCGGTTATGAGCTTTATGCCTTATCGCCCCCTTAAATGCAGCCTAACAGATTTCAGCTACAATTATCTGACGACCTAATATCTGATCAAAGACAGATACCAGTATCAAACAAAGGGGTAACTGTCCGCCAGAAATCAGACTTTTTACCCAGGAAACTACGAGCAATACCTGCCGTAATTCCTCTAAGACAACAGAACACTTACACCGAGGACATAAGGAGACGACCAGCGTATGAATTTCCGAGACCAATGGGTAACAAACGAAAAAGGTGAACGAAATCTTTTTACAGTAGAGATGCAGCGACAATTGAGCCAGGCGGGTTTACCCATTACCCTCGAAGCGTGGCACAATTTTACCCAAACACAGCAGCCCACAAATCAGCCCTCTTATGCCGAGCGGAAAAGAGAACCATCTCCACCTCGCCCACGGGATTATCCCCCTCCTCAGGCTCCAGAAAATAAAGATTTTATCGAACCAGACAGTATTCAGATAGATCCGATGAGCGGCAAATATATTGGCCGGCTCAAATGGTACAATCCCTTGCGTGGCTATGGGTTTATTGCTCGTGGCGGTGGGGAAGATATTTTCTTCCACAAAACAGATACCCTGTCTGATCCAGCAGATATGCCCGAAGGCCAATGGATTTTATATGATGTGGAAGATACGGAGCGCGGCCTGGAAGCGAGTGATGTGGAACTTTATGAAGGGGAGCAGCCGCAAGGCTGATAGTGTCGTAAGGTCATTCCTGCGCCGCCTGATGCATCAGGTCGCGTAAATCAGCGGTGATTTCATCTGGGGTAATGCCAAATGGGTAAACCATGATCCACTCAAATTCTGGGTTGATCAGATAAACGAGGGCGGTGTGGTTGACGGCATACCCCAGAACAGATTCCGACATTTCTACTCTGGCGTAACGGACCCCATACAGCGCGGCCGCAGCTGCGATCTCCTCATCCGTCCCCGTTAACGCAATCGTTCCCCGCCCAAAATGGTTAACATACGTCCCTATCTTTTCCGGGCTGTCCCGCTCTGGGTCAACCGTTACAAAAACCACCTGCACCAGCTCCGCATCATCCCCCAACAATGTTTGTACCCGCCCTAAAACAGCCAGGGTAGCCGGGCATACATCAGGACAGCTTGTATATCCATAGTTAAGTAAAACCCATTTCCCCTTTAGCTGCTCCAGGGAAAAGGGTTGACCCGTTTGGTCGGTCAGGGTGAAGGTGGGGGCCGTCTGGATAGGATCAATCCAGGCACCGGCGTATAGATGGGGTTGGGAATGACGCCAAAAGAGAAAGAGGGCTGCGGCCGCGATCCCCACCAACCCCGCCAACACCCCCCACCAAAGCCAACGGTGCCACCAGATTGGTGGAGATACCTCATGCGAAGAGAGTAAATGCTGCCTATCCATCACTCATTACTCTTGATGATAACGGCTGGTAGCCGCCTCAAAGGTGTGTCGCAGCACCAAATGCGGCCGGCCAGTCAGGCCAGCCGGAGCTACCCGAAACAACACCTCATACTCTTCAGCATAACTGTTTTGGAACGTGTTCAAGCCAGTACATTGGGATAAAAAAACTTCAATCTGCTCATAACTCCGGGCCGGTTCTACGGTAATCGTGGCATACGCTTCCAAACCAACCAGGTCATTATTTTTGATCCGGTAAATAACCCGCACCATCTCTCCTGGTTTGGCTTCAACCACTGAGGGAATCACTTCTACATCAAAGGGCAAACCAATGACTGTGCTGGTCACCTCAACTGTAACCGGGCTGGTAAACCGCCAAAACAGCCAGCCGGAAAAAGCTAACAAAAAAATAAAAAAGAGCCAAAAAAGCCATTTACGGGCCATACGTCATCTACCTCCCACAATACGCGGAGATTGTACCTTAGGCCACAGACTGCCCCTAAGTGACATCCGTCTAAAATTTACGGCGCAGAGTGTAATAAATTTAGTCGCCAGCGAGGAAAGTTACTGGGAATCTGGGGGGGCAGGTCTGTGTTTACGGCGTAAGGTAAGCGGCCGCAGTTGTCGTCTCTCTTCCTGCATCGCGGTTACAAGCTTATGCCTGGCCTCATCCGACAAATCAACCACCATTACTTTACCAGGCTTATTATCCGGTGGGGGAAAAACCAGCCGCTTTAATTGAAACGCATCATCAGCCATCACATCAGGGATAAAAAGAGCGTCCTTCACTTTGGCTGCCCCTTCACTAAACTGGTAGGCTGACATACTGATATACAAATCTCTGGCGCCGGTAAACGTCTGGAAAAGCCGCCAGATGGGATGATGAGACCAGTTGGTATCGAGAACAACGGGCAGCCCTTTTAACTCAATATTATCTATAAAAGGCCAGCCCCCGGTCTGGGGTAAGGAGATGACCAGGCGAGCATTGGTCTTCACCAGCCGGTATTGCATAAAAGCAATGCGCTCCCGAAAAGCATAGAGGGCAAAAGTTAAAAAACTAAGCGGAGAGATCACTATAACCCAAAAAGTGAATTGAAAAACAAAGGCGATAATGCCCAAAACCACCATAATCAACAAGCTGATAACAACAATTTGCCAGGTATTGTGAAAAAAAAGATGGCCAAAAATGTCGCGGTACCAGGCAGGACGAATTTCTAGCTGGACTTCTTCCCCAGGAATGGGCCGCTCCATTGGGTTTTCGGGCAAAAAGTTGTTTTCAATGTTGCGGCGAAAATCATGGGGCAGGCGGTGCCATAGGTCCGAGAGTTGACCCCAGAAGGCATCTGTTTCTAGCTGTTGATGGTGGGGCTGCTGCGCGGCCGCAAGCCACTCCCGCCCCCTTTGTCTGCTGCCCATAACACCCTTTTCCCTACCTGCTATTGCCCAGGTGCGGGAATCAACAAGGTTTGTCCAGGATAGATCGTCCAGCTACTCAACCCATTAGCCGCCATAATCTCCTGATATGTGACCCCATACTTCTCACCAATACCGATCAATGTCTCCCCTGACTTTACCACATGCTGCTTGGGCCAATCACCACTATTGGCATCAGGTCGGGCAGCCCCACCAGGCGTAGTCGCTCCCGGAACCGGTGTGGCAATAATGATAATGGGTGTCGGTCCAGGGGTTGGTACGATGACACTACCCTGATTGTTCACATTAAATGATTCACTGAAAACATTTTCAATAATGTTGATAGATTGCTCTAATTCAGATGAAGTGCGAGCCGTCACCAGCCGATTATTCACCCAGGTAATAAAAAAGCTGTCAATAATCCAGGCAATGGCCAGGAAAATAATAACCACCCCGATAAAATACGAAATAATTTTACCTAATGATTGGGTGGCTAAATCTTTCTTAAACAACAGATAAGCCAACCAACCAATAGCCATAGCTGGGGGAACAAGAACCAACAAATTTGCCAGATCCATGCGAACGACTCCTTTTTATCACCGGGGGTAAACGAATCAGGTCAAAAAGTCCGGTGCTGACAACAAACAGGTGAACCATCAAGGCAAAAACAAACTTGGGTCTACAAATATCTGGTTTGTTTTGTCATAAATGGTGTAATGAACATGTGGTCCGGTGGCATTGCCCACCGCCCCCATAACGCCAACAGCCTGCCCTCGCCGCACTTCCCCTTCAGCGATCAGATAGGTGCGGGGGTGCAAAAGCCAGACAATCCATTCATCATTTTCGATGCGGATAGTGCTGTTATACCAGCGGTCGGTGTAGGTTGTCACCTCACCGGGCATAGGCGATTGGAGCAAGGCTGACCGGTTACTGCTGGAAATATCTACTCCCGGTAAGCCATAACTACACCCATGCACATCCTGGGTTAATATGGGGGTCTCTGTGACTGGGTTCCGATTAGGCCGTAACGAAGGTCGGCCAGTATGGGGTATTCCCAGGCAAGATTGATCCCCTATATCCCGATGTCCAGGAAACTCCATAGCCGCCTGGCTGTTAAGCATATCTGCTCCAGAGACGATAGCCCAAAATGAATCCCACAAGCGGTTTCTGGTATCTACAATAGCCGCCGTCACCGGCATCGCTTCTCCATCTAGCCGCCCAATGATGAGGCTCTGAAAAGCCAGATGAGCCGGCCACGCACCCAATTGGGTGACGCGCACTGTGCCTAGCTCAATATCTGAGTAAATCATGTTGGTATGGGCAGCATCATAATTGTTCATCACATAAGCAGATTGGGTGGGGTCCAGCCTCGCGGCCGCGCCCACCCCAGCATTGTAGGCCAGATAACATTTGCGAATAGTGTCCGGATCATGCGTCCAATAAGTGATCTCCGGGCATCGCTTCTTGTACTCTTGGGCGCCAAGCAGCAATTGGGCACCCACTTCCCGGTCTGAAATCGGCCCAGGAGTAAAACACGGCCTGGCCCCTGACCGCACCAGATCATACGTGCCCATAATGCCCGTGCAGTTGGCCGGGTTCATTGCTTGCATACTATTCTCTTTGAACCACAACACTAAAGGTACTTCACGGGGTATATCAACAGAACGGGCAATATAATCTGACACGATGGCCCATTTTAACACTGTTTCCTGAATGGTTACGGGTAAATCATAACGGGCATCCATATAAGCCTGACTACCTCGAAACAGCCCAAACAGGAGCAGGGCTAAAGCAGCCATATCAAAAGCACCAGCAGATATGCCTCTGGAAATGTCCTGGAAAGTCAGGCCCAATTTGCCAGCCAGATGAAACCGTATCCACTCCCCTATGGACAACAACAAGGCTTTAAGCCCAGAGAGTGACATAACATAAGTATAATCGCAATGTTAAAAAATCGTCAAGAGTTATGTTAGGTAAATACAGTGGAACAACAGGAAATAGTGTGCCTGACGCGGCCGCATAGTACCAGAGTGCAGCTAAAAGATGCATTTTACAGGCCATGAAACCGCCGGCACATTTACACCCGAATAGGGTATCTTCTCAATAAGTTGGGACGAACCTTAGAAAGATTTCTGTAATGGGCAAGCTCTTGGGCCAAACCTACCGAAGGTTCAGCAATTCTTAGTTTGCCTTGAAATGGATGTAGGGGCGGGACAGGTGGGCCAGAGTTTTGGTCACACGGGAACATTCAGTTCCCACCTGTCTCGCCCTGATTTGGCCGCAATAGGGGTACAAAAAGGGGCGAGACAGGCGGGAATAAGGTTAAACCGCTTGACCCAGATGGTTGCCCGCCTGTCCCACCCCTACCACAGGGTTCAAATTGAGAATTGCTGCCGAAGGTTATACGTTTTACTGAGATGTTACTGGATAGAGTATAATTGCTCTTTTGAGCTAACAAATTGTGAGGCAAATAGGTTTATGAGTTCTTTGAGCAACCAGGAAATCGCCACCCTGTTTAACAAAGTGGCCCAGATGCTTTCTATTCGTGGTGATAACATTCACCGGGTATTAGCTTATCAACGAGCCGCCGAAAGCATTGGTGAATTGAGCCAAAGCCTGAGCCAGCTGCAGCAAGAAGGGGCATTGACAACGATACCTCATGTAGGCGCAACCCTGGCCGAAAAAATTGAGGAAATATTGGCTACAAGTAAGCTGCAATTTTATGAAAAGTTGGCTCAGGAAATTCCCCCAACATTGGTTGAGCTGCTGCGGGTAGAAGGGCTAGGGCCAAAACGGGTCAAACAGGTTTATGAAACTCTGGGGATTACGACTTTAGAGCAGTTAGCCGCGGCCGCAGCCGAAGGCAAACTGCGTGATCTACCAGGCATGGGGGCTAAATCTGAAGCCAAACTGGTGGCCGCTCTGGAAAATCTCAAAAAACATGGTGACAGCCGTACCCCTTTAGGGACAGCCTGGCCCCTGGCTCAACAAATTTTAGCCCAACTGGCTCAACTGCCCGGCGTTACCCAAACCGCCATTGGTGGCTCTCTACGCCGCATGAAGGAAACCATTGGCGATATTGATCTGCTGGTCGCGGCCGCAGACCCTCTCCCCATCATGGCCCACTTCCGCAGCCTGGAAAACGTGGCCAGCGTTGCGGCCGCGGGGCCAACCAAATCTCGGATTGTCCTACACAATGGCCTGGGGGTAGATTTGCGCGTCCTGCCCGCCGAACGTTGGGGCACCCTACTCTCCTACTTCACCGGCAGCAAAGAGCATAACGTCCGACTGCGCGAGCTGGCCCTCAAAAAAGGGTACAGCCTTAACGAACACGCCTTCACCCCCCTGGATGGCAGCCCGGAAATTCTCTGTGCTACGGAAGAAGCATTGTATGCCCAATTGGGACTACCCTACATTTCCCCCGTGCTGCGTGAAGACCGGGGCGAAATAGAAGCCGGGCTGCGTGGAGAACTCCCCCCTCTGATACAAACGGGGGACATCCAGATAGATTTACACCTGCACACCACCTGGTCTGATGGCGCAAAATCGGTGCGGCAAATGGCCGAAGCCGCTAAAGCTCGTGGTCTCAAAGCCATCGTTGTTACTGACCATTCATACGGTCTGGGTATTGCCAATGGGTTAGACGAAACGCGCCTCTGGCAGCAGGCCGCCGAAGTGCGTCAGGTGGATGAAGCCATGGGCCCTGATTTCCGCGTTTTGCATGGCACCGAGATGGAAATTAAAGCCGACGGTTCACTTGATTTCCCTGATGAGGTGCTGGCTCGCTTAGATTTTGTCATTGCCAGCCTGCACGTTAGCCTCAGCCAGCCCCGTGAACAGGTAACTCAGCGTGCCCTCAACGCCATCAACAACCCCCATGTGGATATGTTGGCCCACCCAACAGGCCGTTTGCTGCCTAACCGGCCCGGGGCAGATTTGGATATGGAAGCGGTTATCAGCGCGGCTGCGGCCAATCAAACCCTTTTAGAAATCAATGCCAACCCTAACCGGCTCGATCTGCGGGACAGCCAGGCCCGCCGGGCCATTGAGTCTGGCGTTCATCTCGCCATTAACTGTGACGCCCACCACCCCGATCATTTTGACCTGCTCCATTATGGGGTCGCCACCGCGCAACGCGCTTGGGCCACCCCAGCTCATATTGTCAACACCTGGACAATAGATAAACTCCTGGCCTATATCAATCGGTAATCGAAAATTTCATGACCACTAGTTCCCCCCCCTCTTCCGGTATTTCATCCACTTTCCGCCTCGCCTTTCATGGCTTAGACGAACCGTCTTTGGCCATCTTGCATCAATTTGCCACTGTCAAAACATACGCCGAAAACGAAATTTTATTTCGCCAGGGAGAGCCAGGGTATATTTTCTATGTCGTCAAAAAAGGGCGAGTCATTATCAGCCAGCAACAAGACGATGGAACAGAGCGGATTTTGGGCATTTATGGACCAGGGCAATATTTTGGCGAAATGGCTCTGCTAGATGATTCACCACGTATGGCCACCTGTACCGTTCTAACAGCGACGACTGTTTTAGAAGTGACTCAGGCCGTTTTTCACCAGGTAGCCGAGAGCAGTCCTGCTGTCGCCTACCACCTGACGCGCCAGGTGTTAAGCAATATGCGGACCAATGATAAACGGGCCCTGGCCGAATTGGCGGCTAAAAATCAAGCGTTACAGCAGGCATACCAGGAGCTTAAAGAAGCCCAAGATCGGTTGGTTGAGAAGCAAAGGCTGGTACGAGAGTTGGAAATTGCCGCGCAGGTGCAGCGCAGCTTACTGCCTGATCTGTTACCCGAATTTGCCGATTACCGGTTTGCCGCTTACCTGGAACCAGCCCGGACGATTGGGGGTGACTTGTATGATGTGATTTGTCTGGATGATGAGCATGTTGGGCTGCTCCTGGCCGATGTGGCCGACAAAAGTGTGCAGGCGGCTATTTTTATGGCCGTTATTCGTACCTTGTTTCTGGTGGAAAGCCGCTCTAGCCTCTCCCCAGCCCAGGTTGCCCTGAGGGTACATCAGGATATGATGGATGTCTCGACAACAGATGATGTCTTTGTAACTGTTTTTTATGGGGTGCTGCACCGGCCTACAGGTACTCTCAGCTATGTCATTGCTGGCCATGAGCGGCCGCTACTCATTCGCCCTGAGGCAGGCGTATCTCCTATTCCTGGGCAGGGGCGTTTCTTGGGGATTCTGGAAGATTTACACCTGGACGAATTTCAAATAAACCTCCAGGGGGGAGACCGGCTGTTGGTGTTTAGTGATGGGGTACCAGATGCGATCAACCATAAACAGGAAAGGTATGGCCTGGAAAGGCTGCACAGTTTATTGACCCGGAAAGAAAACGCGGCCGCCGCTTTCCTGGTTGAGGCGATTAAAAATGATATTGCCAGTTGGACCCGCGGTGTGCCCCCTTTTGATGATATAACCTTGCTCTGTATTGAGGCAAAATAAACCAGGCAAAACGTAATGCGTAATTGTTGCGTTGGCTGTTTACATCCGCTATCTCATGCCTGATCGTCGCTCCACCATTGCTGCCACCCGTTGGTTTTATTGGATTTGCCTTATAGTGATGGGGCTGCTCATGGTGCAATGCGGCCGCGCCTATCCCCTCACCCTTTCTCTACCTTCCACCCCTATTCCCCTGGTACTGGCCCAGGTTAGCTTGCCGCCAACGTCCACCTCAACCCCCACTCCATCGCCAACCCTGCTGCCCTCACGTGAACCAACGGGTATCCCATCACCCACCCCCATCGCCCCGCTCTCTCCCCCTGAGCCACAGCCTACGCCAATGGCCACACCGACACCTCTGCCTGCATGGGCCAGAGAAATTGGGCTGAACCAGAGCGGGGCGTGGCGTTATGCGGCCAACAGCTTCATTCACCCCCGTGCCCTGGTCGTGATTGATCAGACCGCTTATTTGCTCGACAGCGGCCGCGTCCTACATCTTGATCTGCGTCACCCCACCCCCCCACAAATGATTCTGACCACCGGTCAAACCATAGACGGTGTGCCGGTATTAGAGCCATTTGATCTGAGCAGTGATGGGCAAACCCTCTATGTCCTAGATCGGGCCGGAGATGTGTACCAATATCAACCTCAAAGCGGCTTATGGCAGCTAGACCGGTATGATCGCCCGGTGGGTGACCTCTCTTCCCAATATTATGTGGCCCTCACCGCTGCAGATGAGACCCGCTTTCTCCTGGAAACAAGTTACAAATTTGTCCAGGCGTATAACCGCCGGGGGAATGTATATGCCTGGCCCATCGCCCCATCCCCGGCTGTGGATATGGGGGTAGCTGATGGGTATGCTTACGTGTTGACCCAGGGGGCCGGGCAGGTAGGACAGGTGGCTAAAGTAGAACTGGAACGGCGGCGGTTGGTGAATTGGACAGTAGAAGGAGAGGTGACGCGGCCGCGCCAACTCCACGCCACCCTCTCAGCCTTATATTTGCTCGACCAAGCCGGCCGCCGCTTACAACTATTTGACCCCGCCACCGGCATCAGTCAGACCAGCTACACCTTTACCCAATCCATCAGCACCTTCTGGGCCGACAGCACCCGCCTCATTTTAGCCGGGCGAGATACCCTGTACTTTGTCAACCAGCCAGAGAAGAACGCTTTGATCCCTGGTGGCGACAGTTTAGCCGGAGACACGCCTCACGATCCCCAATGGTTAGCCAACCTACAAACCATCGCCCTCCCCATTGCCAACGGCCGCCTCACAGCTCGTGAGTTCCAATGGCCGGGCGCACCCCGCCATTACCGACTAGGCATCCATGAGGGGTTAGATTTTTACTGGGCGATGGGTACACCCGTTCAGGCTGTCGCCAACGGCACCGTTCTGCGAGCCGATCTAGATTATGCCTCCCCCTCAGAACGTCAATTTGGGCAAATGCGCGATCAACTGCTGGTAGCCGGGTATACTCCAGCCAATGTGCTAGATTTTTATCGCGGCCGCCAGGTTTGGCTCCAATTAGACAATGGCTGGGTAGCCCGGTACGCCCATCTCAGCAGCATCGCCCCAGGCATTGAACCCGGTACACCTGTCACCGCCGGGCAAATCTTAGGTCAGGTTGGCAACTCCGGCTCCCCCAGCACCCAGCAAGATCCTAACACCGATGTTCATTTGCATTTTGAACTGTGGCTGGGAGATTACTACCTCGGCCAATTCCTTCATCCTATTGAAATTCAAGAATGGTTGGGGATAATCTTTACCGAGAGATAGTTTCAGGTTTCCAGTTCCCACTCTTTCCCTCTCTCACCTCAGGAGTGCCACCATGCCCACAGCCGGGGCCGAACCAAGCAACAGTTTACAAACTGCCTTCCACCAGATTGTTCGGGATATTGTTGATATCCTTGATTACACGGGGGCCATGATTGCTACTTATGAGCCAGATCAATCCTTGCCGGTGCGGGCATTTTATGTCAACCCAACGATTGCCTCTACAGCCCAAATTCGGGAATGGGAAGCAACCGTTTCCAAGCTGATGCAGCGGCAAGTCAGCATCATTGAGCCAGACCCATCGTTTGCCCGCGTCTATGTGACCGCCAATGAACACCAGACCAATCTGAGTGTGAAAGCCTTTCTAAGCCGTGAGCCGGTAGTCGCTGATGATTTGTACACTCTTTTTGGCCCAGTCTTACCCTCCAGTGTTGAACCAATTGTCAACCGCCTTATCCAACCGTTTGTGGGAGTAAAACAAATTGTGGCCGTCCCGTTTTTCATTGATATGCCGGGGCAAGAGCCAGAAATTGTGGGCAACCTGTTTGCCGGAAAGCGGGACAAGATTAGTGAGTTGGACATCCGCATCCTGAGTGCCTTTGGCCGGCAGGCCGCGGCCGCTATCGAATTAGAACGTCATAGGCAGCGTGTATTGCAGGTAGCCCACCAGCTTACCATCCAAATGCAAGCCCGCATCATCCGCGAAGATGATGTGCTGCAACAGATTGTGGAAGGGGTGGTAAACGGGTTGGGATATGTGGGAGCGATGGTGTCCACTTTTGAAAATGATGGCTCTCTGTCGCTCCGAGCCACGTATATTTCGCCCCAAATTGTCACCGAAGCACAAATACGTACCTGGGAAGAACGCATATCTCATCTGATTGGCCGGTCAGTCAGCATTCTAGAACCAGACCCCTCTTTTGCCCGTGTATTTATTGCGGAAGCCAAATATCAAAATAATCTGAGCGTTGAATCTGTTCGTCGGGGGCGGGCCGTAACAAGTGATGAGCTTTTTACTTTGTTTACCCCGGTGCTGCCGATGATTGCCCGGCCAGTGATAAACCATATCGTGCAGCCAGCTTTGGGCATTCGTCAATTGGTGGCTGTCCCTTTTTATCTGGAAGGGAATGATGGTCAGTGGGAGATTTTGGGCAATTTATTTGCCGCTACAGAAAAGGCAGGCGGATTTAGTTCTGAGGAGATAGAGCTGCTCCAGGCATTTGGTCGGCAAGCGGCCGCGACCCTCAACAATGCCCGCCTTTATCGCCGGGCCAAAGAGCAGCAGGAAGTTGCTACCGTTTTTGGCAAAATGGCCTTTAGTGCCTCAGCGGCCGTGCATGAGCTGCGTAATCGCATCGGCTCCGTGCGCATGCACCTGTACATGATGCAGCAATACCCCAATTTGACCCCGGAACAGCAAAAAGAGCTGCTCAACCTCAATAAAGAGCTGCTGGTGCAGTTACAAGATACGTTGCACCTGTTAGACCGTCTCCATGAACCGTGGCAGCCAGCCGATCAGGCCCCTACCTATATCCTGCCCTGTCTGCAAGAGGCGTTATACAAAGTAAGTACCCATGTAGCCGCCTACCAAATTGAGCTGCAAGAAGAGTATAGTGATGATCTACCCCCAATCTCAACTGTACCGGTCATGTTAACCGAGGCGTTTAAAATCGTCCTGGATAACAGCATAGATGCCATCATTGAGCGTAAGCAGCCAGGAAAGTTGCAACTGCGGGTTTACCCCGATGGTCTCTTTATTCATATCATCATTCAGGATAACGGCACCGGCATTCGCCCCGAAAATTTGGCCAATATTTTTGCCATGAAATGGTCTACTAAAACCCGGGGGATGGGGTTTGGCTTGTTTTGGGCCAGGGATTATCTGGAGGGATTAGGCGGCCGCATCGAAATCCAAAGTCAATGGGGAAGCGGAACTACCGTGCATATCCTGTTACCAGTGGCTAATACTTAATTGGTGAATTGTTGAATTGGTGAATGATTAACCATTCACCCATTGATCATTGTCTCCACTTCCCAAATCTTTCACTTTTTGCCCTCATTGTGCGACTCGGCTGGTAATGCGACTGGCGAGCGGCAAATCACGCCCGGCCTGTCCGGCTTGTGGCTTTGTCCAGTTCATGGAGCCAAAAGTGGGGGTAGGGGTGATGGTGGTTGAAATGGGCCGAATTTTGTTGGTGCAGAGAGCCATGCGACCGGCTATCGGCTTATGGAGCATCCCGGCGGGTTATCTGGATTATGGGGAAGACCCCAAAGAGGTGGCCGCCCGTGAGACGCTTGAGGAGACGGGGTTGGTAGTTGAGGTGGGGGAGCTGGTGGATGTTTATTTTAACCCGGAAGCGTTGACGCAAGGCGGCGCATCGCTGTTTGTGTTGTACCGGGCCAGGGTGGTGGGGGGAACATTGCAGGCTGGGGATGACGCGGCCGCGGCCGCCTTCTTCTCCCCCGATCACCTGCCCCCATTGGCTTTCTCTAGCAGTTATGATGCCATTCGTCGGATGGGGGGGTGAGTTTCAGGTTTCAAGTTTCAGGTTTCAGGAGTTCTTTACGGTTCTGGCAAATCTTCGGCAATGATGACTAGTTGATGGGAATTGCGTAAAACAACCCGCTCGCGGCCGCTGCTAACCAACCCTTTTTGCTCCCAATCACTCAGCACCCGGCTCACCGTATACAGAGTTGTCCCGGTCATTTGGGCTAAATCTTGTCGGGAAAGGGGCATGTCAATCAAAATGCCATCGGCTACCCGCTGCCCAGCCTGCCGTACTAAGCGCAAAACGGCTCTGGCGATACGCCGTTCCACCCGTTCGGTCGCCAATTCTCGATAACGATCTTGTATATCTACAAAATGGTGGGCTACCATACGCATCCCATTCAGCGCGAGCTGGGGAATTTGCAGCATCTGGTCCTGAATGACATCCGCCTGCCAGCCCAACAGCAGGCAATCTTCAACAACCACCGCTGAAACAGGGTAATTCATGTTGCTTAAAGCCACAATGATGCCCAGCCCATCTCCTGGCCCCATAACGGCAACGATAATTTGATGCCCTTCTGGGGTAACCTGGATCAGACGTACCCGCCCCTGAAGGATAATATAAAAGATAGTGGCTGGTTCATCCTGGTAAAAGAGGTATTGATCTCGGGGAAACTCACGTGGGAACGCGGCCGCGCACACCTGCTCCATCTCTTGGCGAGAAATATTCCGAAACAAGGCCGCCTTCGTAAGGAGCGGGTATGGGTCTAAAGGCAAGTTAGGCAACATGGTCGAATTGTAACACGACCAGGGGAGTAAAACTCGAAATTAGAGGCTGGAAAACTTCTCCGGCACATTTAGTTCAATCACCAGACCTGACCTATTGGTACGGTTAGTCACCCGGATATCCCCTCCTACCTGCCATAGCAACGCGGCCGCGGTTGCTAAGCCCAACCCCATCCCAGGAACCTGACCGGTAAAATGTTTTTCACCCTGAAAATAAGGGGTGCCAACATAGCGGAGTTGTTCAGGAGTGAGATGAAGGCCATCATCTCGAAAAGCCAGGTGGATAAACCCGGGACGCGGCCGCGACAGCTCAATTTCTACAGTGGGGGTATGAGTAGGATGGAACTTCTGGCTGTTTTCTAGCAACTCCCACAGCAATACTTCCATACCTTGCTGCGACAACACCAGTTCTATTGAGTGCAGCGGTTCAGGAATATGCCAAACCAACCCCTTCAACTTAAACAACATTTTCATCTCTTCGAGCAGCCCACCTAACTGCGCCAGGCAAAGAGTCTCCCCGCGCCGGGCCAACGACGCGACCTGAGCGTAGGTTAACACATCATTCACCGCCGTCTGCAAATGATACGCCCCCTCTAAAGCAATCGCAGCCAACCCACTATCTTCCGTGTTCCCGTCTTTTTCATCAACCAACAACTCTAAACTGCTGACAACATAAATGAGCGGGGTACGCAGTTTGTGGCTAACAGCCGAATGAAAATTACGCATGTCCATTTGGTTAGTGACCACACTGGTAACATCACGCAGCCGGATTAGAGAATCAGTTGACGTAAGGCCATGGCCCGTCCAATCTAAAACTGTGACAGCTAACCAAACGGCTGGCATTATCGCTGTTTCCGGACGTACCAGATACCGCTGCTCCAGGTCTTGTCCACCGTTAGGCTGAGGCCAACCATGCCAGGCCATCTGGGGCACACATTGATACTGCTGCCGAATTGTGTCCAGAAAATTTAGCTGCGCCAGGGGGGTTTCTTCCTCATCAGGCAGTTCAAGAAACAATTTGGCTCTGGTGTTTAGAAAAACAATATCGCCCTGAGCATTCAGGCGTACATAACCATCCTCGGCATGTTCAATGACCCAGTTAAACTGAATGTTTTGTTGATAGAGGCGGCGATATCGGTTAAGGCGGAGAATAGTGCGGATGCGAGCGCGTAATTCGGCCCGGTTAAATGGTTTGGTAATGAAATCATCCGCCCCGGCCTCAATACCCTGCAAACGTGACTTATGATCATCCAGGGCGGTAATCATAATGATTGGTATTTCAGCAACATCAGGATTGTCTCGCAAAGAACGGCATACCGTATAACCATCCATGCCCGGCATCATCACATCCAACAAAATCAAGTCCGGCTTATGGGTAATTGCCTGGGTATAGGCTTCTTCACCATTGGCGGCAAAAAGTAGGGTATACCCCCGGCCAATGAGCAGCGATTCTAATGCTTTACGGCCAACAGTTTCATCGTCAACAACCAGTATCGTGGGATTGATCATCTTGGTTCATCTCCCCTATAGATAACTATCTGCTTATCTATAGGTTAAGCCTGGCGCAACCGATCCCCCCTCGATAAGCGCAGGGAATGAGGATGAATGATTACACTATAAACTACCGTGATGATGCATCCTTCGCCCATAAAATGTTATGCAATAAATCGGTCAATAATGTCAACTCTATTGGTTTAGCCAAATAATGGCTGGCCCCAGCCTGAAGGCACCGCTCTCGATCCCCAGGCATGGTATGGGCAGTCAGGGCGATGATAGGCGTTTGGGCAAAATGGGGCGTAGCTCGCAAACGGCGAGTGAGTTCTAAGCCATCCATGCCGGGCATTTGTATATCTACAATGAGCAGGTCTGGTTGGGATTGCTGGGCTTTAGCTAAAGCATCGTGCCCATTGATGGCAACAAGGGTGCGGTAGCCTAAAAATTCTAAATAATCGGCCAGCCCTTCCCGACTTAAGGCATTATCGTCTACCAGCAAAATAAGGTGTGATTGAGATAGGGACGCGGCCGCAGCGTGCTCCAGTTTGCTTTGTTGACTCGTAGGCCAGGAATCCCCATTAACCAACTCGTTGCTAAGAGGTAAAATAATGGCAAAGCGGCTGCCCTGCCCAAGTTGGCTCTTGACCTCAACCCGCCCTCTATGAGCTGTGACCAGCCGCTGCACCAGGGCCAATCCCAAACCGGTACCCCCATATTGCCGGGTCAATGAGCTGTCCACCTGAACAAACGGCTTAAACAGGCGGGGCAGCTGCTCTGGGGCAATACCAATACCGGTATCCCATATGGTAAAACGTATAGTTTGTCCATCAGGTTCATCCGTTACCCACAGGCCAATTTGCCCATGTTCTGGGGTAAATTTAACGGCATTGCTTAACAAGTTGACCAGGATTTGTTTGAGGCGGCGGGGATCAGCGGGCATGACAGCGGCCGCTGTTTCCAGGTTGAACTCTAATTGAATCTGCTTTTGCTGGGCATGCTCCTTGACCATACGCATGGCCGACTCACAAATAGCCTCAATTTCGACCAGTTCAATTTCCATCTCAACTTTACCAGCTTCAATTTTGGATAAATCCAGAATGTCATTGATCAGAGCTAACAGATGGTGTCCGCTTTCAATAATGGTGCGTAGAGTCTGAGTTTGTCGCTCTTCCAGGGTACCATATACCCCTTCTTCCAGGGATTCTGAAAGGATAAGAATAGCGTTAAGCGGCGTCCGCAGCTCATGGCTCATACTGGAGAGAAATTCATCTTTAAGTTGGTTAGCCCGCGCCAGTTCCCGGTTGGCCTGGCTTAACGCTTCAGTGCGCTCAGCCACACGGGTTGTCAGCAGATTGCGCTCTTCGGCCAGGGCCGTTTCCATCTGTTGGCGCTCAGTGATGTCGCGTAAGGTGACGGTGAAGAGGCGTTGACCTGCGGCCGCAATCTGGGAAATAGATGCTTCAATCGGAAATTGTGTGCCATCAGCCCGCACGGCTTGTATCCCATCGCCGGGATTCATAGCTCGACTGGTGATTAAACTATCCCCAAAACGGCGCATATACTCAGCATGGGCCGCCCGGTACGCGGCGGGAAGAAATTGATGGATAGATTGTCCTATCACTTCTTGGGCAGAGCAGCAAAACATTTTTTCGGCGGCCGGGTTAAACAACACAATGGTATGATCCTCATCCACTGAAATGATCGCATCCATCGCCGAAGCCACAATACCAGCCAACCGCTCCTCACTGGCTTGCAACTGCTGCCGCGCCTCTACCCATTCTGAGACATTCCGGGCCAAAACCGCCACACCTCGCTGAGAACGGTACGCAGAAATGTCAAAATGATGCTGCGCTCCCTTTAACCCAGTCGTGCTGACAATCGAGGCGGGCTGCCCGGATTCTAAAACCTGGCGATAAAATTGGCCTAACCGTTTGACCTCATCAGAGTGAGGAAACACATCTTCAATGTGTCGGCCCATCACCTGGTCCGCAGACATCCCGGTGTATCTCTCAAGCACCTTATTCCAATAGGTATAGTGCAAATTTTCATCCAACTCAAAAAACATATCGGCGATACTGTCCGCCAGTTCACGGTAATGGCCTTCAGAATCACGTAAAGCCCGTTCCGTCTGCTTAAGCTGAGTAATATCGCTGCTCGTGATAATGACATGGGAATAATCGGGGATTCCCTCATGGACAGGAATATCCAGGCGAATCAAAACAGTGAGAGGCTGACCATCCAGGCGAAACCCATTCAGCTCAAATTCAAAGCGCGTTTCCCCTCGCCAGATGACGAGCAGTTCATTCACCATATCTACTTGGGTTTCCTGGTTTAAAAGCTGGGGCAAACTTTCAATAAGGTGCGCTTTGTTACGGGCAGCATTTTGCTCAACAGCTGCCTGATTCACATCCACGACCCGGATCAGGCTAAGAGCATAACTAAATTGATTGGGATTTTGCTGGAGATAGGCAGCTAAATCAGTGACTCCCTGGTGGCGCAGGTCATTCATCCAGGCATGGACGGCGGTAAAATCTTCCAGCCAGGTAGCCATCGGCGAATGTTCAAACAGGTCTAAAAAATGCTGCCGCTGTTCCAAGATGACCATTTCCGCCTGTTTATGGGCAGTAATATCGTGCATGACCCCATGAATAAGACGGCGCATTCCTTTATCTTGCTGGATAACTCTAGCCTGATCATGAATCCAGACCAGGCGGCCATCCGGGGTTATCATGCGATATTCCTGGTCGAATGTTTCCTGGTCTTGAAAACAGGCACCATAAACGGTAATCACGCGCTCTCGATCTTCGGGATGGATGTGGTATACCCAGACGTTATAATCATTTTTGAGCCATTCCGCCTGAGAGATACCCAGTACGGCCTCAACCTGGGGACTGATGTACAAAATCTGGCTTTCTACATCAGTGACATCTTCAAGATAAGCGATGGCTGGAATTTGTTCGGTGAGGGTACGGTACCGGTTTTCGCTCCTTTGTAACGCCTCTTCCACCTTTTTGCGTCTGGTAATATCTTGAGTTACCCCAATCGCTTTAACCGGCTGTCCGTCAGCCCCAAAAATGATTTCAGCTTTCACATGCAGCCATCTGACTTGATTTTGCCGAACAATACGATGCTGAATGTCATACGGTACACCAGCTAAGGCTGCCAGCCAATGGGCCTGCATGGTAGCCTGATCATCAGGATGGATAACGGCCATTAGCTCTTCCAGGGTATGCGTACCCGGGGCCCAACCAACGAGCCGCGCCGCCTCTTCGGAAGCGGTGAAAGTACCGGCGGGTATATCGGCCACCCAGCTACCTACCCCAGCTATAGCCTGGGCTTGCTTTAATCTTTGTTCATTTTCGCGCAGCAAAAGTTCGGCTTGTTTGTACTGGCTCACATTTTCATGGGCAATGATGATATAGGGCTGACCATTGGCCTCAAAGCGGGTGATATGGGCGATAAACCAACGCTGCTCTTGGGGGCTGTGACATAGATATTCGATGTGGGCTTCTTGCTGCTGACCAGAGAGGATATGACGGATGGCGGCCGCGACTTGTCCCGCCTCTTTTTCACTAGCCTGATCACAGACTACCAGGTAATTATCCCCCTTATTACTATCAGCTGATACCAATCCATTGGTCTGACCAAACCGTCGCCAGGCTTCGTTAACCGCAATAATTTGCCCGGTTTGATCTAAGACAGCTATATGAGCGGAGAGTGCATTTAGCATCCCAGCCGAGAATTGAGATGAAGGGGATAATGTGTTCATTACATAGCAATTATTTGGCAGGCATGTGTTTAGAATAGCAGAAATAACCTCTTGCTAAAAGAGGTTGTACGAATTGCCTAAGAACCTATTTAATTTTTGATCCGTAATCAAGGGGATTTTGGGTAGCCTTTAGGAATTATGGGGGCTGGCACCAGATGTAGAGGCTGGCCCTGTGCCTGCCCAATCAAGGGCAAACACAAGGGCCTGTCTCTCCCTATATTTAGTAGCCTTGCCGTGCGAAATCCCAACGATCCACTTTGGGCAGATTCATTGAGTAATCTGCTAAAAGCTTATACTGCCAACGGTCATAAACTGACATTTTCAGTGAGACTGGCGACTCGCTATTAACCAGTCTCCAATCTCCAGTCTCCAGTCTCTAACTGGAATGTCACTTTATAATCACGATGGGTATAGTTGGTATCAATGGGTCTGGACCACTCAATCTTAATCAGAAGCCCGAATGATCAAAAGGGGCAAATTGACCTGATTTAATACCCCTGCGGCTACGCTGCCATACATGGCCCGTGCCAGACCGCTGCGGCCATGACTGGCTATGGCGATCAAATCGGCTTTTTCTCGTGCGGCTACCTCAATGATCGTGCTGACAATTGGCCCATATTCGACAAAGGTCTGGCAAGGAATCCCTTTGGCCCGTAATTCTGCCTGCCGGTCTGCCAGGTATGCGCTGGCCTGGTCTGCATGTTGTTTGAACAGGTTATCTAACTCTAAATGGGGTGGGCGGTGGTACGCGGCCGCGCTCATCACCTCTGGGGCGATAATTTGCAGCAGCAGCACATCCGCCTTCCCTTGCCAGGCCAGCTCGGTCACATGGGGCATAATCGCCTCCGCTCGCGGCGAACCATCCAGTGGCACCAAAATTTTGCGATACATAGTTTTACTCCTGATGAGTTTCGAGTTTCGAGTTTGCGAGTCTCTTAATCCCTCAATCTCCAATCCTCACCCCTTTATATCCCCCTCCCCAACTGATTTAAGAGTGCTGAATGTCATGGTCAAAGCCACATTTTGTCATTACCCGTGCCAATATGTGAATTTTGGCACAAATTCCCGGCGTTGTTTGCGCCAGCGCAAAGACGCCAGACCAGGAATCAGGCAAACTAAAAGGGTCTTAAGTTCCAGGTTACAAGTTGCAACCTGGAACTTGAAAGCTGAAACCCAAACCCCAGAACTTCTAGGAAAAGGAGAATCCCATGAGACGTTACCTATTGATCCCATTGTTACTGGTACTGGTTGTGTTAGCCGGGTGCCGCCAAAAAGAAGGAGGATCCAGCTCAGTCCAGAGCCAAAATGGTTTACCAGCAAACGCGGCCGCCGTTGCCGCCGAGCGCGGCCTTACCCCTGATGATGTGTATGCGGCCGTCAAAACTTATATGCCCACCGGGCAACATGATCCTTACATCATGTTTTCCTCTGGGGGACAATCCGGCCAGGTATTGGTCATCGGTGTCCCCTCCATGCGTATCCTCAAAATCATTGGCGTCTTTACCCCAGAGCCGTGGCAGGGGTATGGGTATGGGGGCAGCAGCAATGAAGTCCTGGCCCAGGGTTACATAGATGAAGAACATCCCCTTACCTGGGGCGACACCCATCACCCCAGTCTTTCCGAGACCAATGGAGAATATGATGGACAGTTCCTATTTATCAACGACAAAGCCAATGCTCGTCTAGCCATCATTGATCTGCGTGATTTTGAGACCAAACAAATTGTCAAAAACCCCAACGCTATCAATGATCACGGTGGCGCGTTTGTCACCCCCAACACCGAATATATCGTTGAGGGGCCACAATATGCCGCTCCCATCGGTTGGGAATATGCTACCCTGGATGAGTACGAAGCCAAATACCGGGGTCTGATCACCTTTTGGAAATTTGACCGGTTCAGCGGCCGCGTAGATACCAGCCGCTCCTTCCAGATTGAACTCCCCCCTTACTGGCAAGATTTGTGTGACGCCGGCAAAAAAGTCAGCGACGGCTGGATCTTCTGCAACTCCTTCAACACCGAAATGGCGACCGGCGGTGTAGAACTGGGCAATCCCCCCTTTGAAGCCGGGGTGAGCCGCAACGACACCGACTACCTGCATATTTTTGATTGGAAAAAAGCAGAAAAAGTATTCCAGGATGGCAAATACGAGACGATCAATGGGATAGCTGTCATCCGCCTGGATACAGCCATTGATGAAGGTCTACTCTTCTTCACCCCAGAACCCAAAAGCCCCCACGGAGCTGATGTGACCCCTGGCGGCGAATATATCGTCGTAGGCGGGAAATTAGACCCCCATGTGACCATCTACTCCTTTGAAAAAATAATGGCCGCCATAGCTGCCGGTGGCCTGGAAACAGATGTTTACGGAGTTCCAGTGATTCCTCTGGATAAGAGCATGGAAACCCAAGTGGAGTTAGGGCTTGGCCCGCTGCACACCGTTTTTGACAATCAGGGATATGCCTATACCTCTCTATTCCTGGATTCGGCGGTAGCCCGTTGGACCCTGGGTGGCCCGTATGATGCCTTGAACCCCGAAGATGGCTGGACGCTGGTGCAAAAGCTGCCTGTCCATTACAACATCGGCCATATTGCCGCTGTCCAGGGAGACACTTCTGATCCCGGCGGGCAGTTCGTGGTAGCCCTGAACAAATGGAGCATTGACCGGTTCGCCAATGTCGGGCCGCTCATGCCGCAAAATTTCCAACTGGTAGATATTTCCCAGAGCGGCGACCAAATGAAGCTCCTTTATGATATGCCCATCGGCATGGCCGAGCCGCACTATGTACAAATCATCAGCGCAGACAAGTTGAATCCCTGGCAGGTTTACCCTCAGGTAGGCTGGAACCCGGAAACGATGAGTCCCCATCCTAATGCTATCACCAGTTCCGAAGAAGCCCGCGTAGAACGGAATGGCAACCAGGTAGAAATCTGGATGACGGTGGTGCGTTCCCACTTTTATCCAGAACGGGTGGAGATTAAGAAGGGAGACCATGTGATCTGGCATCTCACCAGTCTGGAACGAACGCCAGACGCCACACATGGGTTTGCTCTATCTGGGTACAACATTAACCTGAGCCTAGAACCAGGAGAGACACAAACGATTGAGTTTGTCGCTACGATGTCGGGCACGTTTACTTATTACTGTACGGAGTTCTGCTCGGCCCTACACCTGGAGATGTTAGGGTATATGTTGGTAGAACCGTAACGATTGATAATTGGCAGTGACAGGGGGTTACTAACCAACCACGGTCGCTACTCCCTGTTCACTGTTCACGAATTACTGCCTACTCCCCAATGAGGTACCCCATGAACCCTCTTGCTTCTGATCTAAAGGTAATGCTGCCAGATGGTACGTCGCGGCCGCTGCTGACCTATCTTATGCCTAGCGCCGTTCTTATGCTGGCAGCCTTCCTGCTAATGCTCTCCATGTTTTTGCCCTACTGGAGCATGACCATGTTCGCCCCACAATATCCTAAAGGGTTAAAAGTAGAGGTGTTCGTCAACCGACTGGTAGGGGATGTACAAGAAATTGATGCCTTGAACCATTATCTGGGTATGCCCCCGCTAGATGAAGGGGGAAAGTTAGAGCGGCAAATCTCGATGGCTGGAATTATCGTATTGGGGCTGCTGCTAATGGCCGCGGTGTTCGTCCATAACAAATGGGCGGCCGCCTTAGCCCTTCCGGCCCTTACTTTTCCCTTTATCTTTCTAGCCGATCTGTACTGGATTTTGTACACCTACGGCCACAGCATTGACCCGACCTCAGCCTTGGGGGGAGCCATTGCCCCGTTCACGCCACCCCTGGTAGGCGAAGGGGTTATCGCCCAGTTCCGCACCATCGCCCGGCTGGAAATCGGCTTTTGGATGGCCATTGTGGCCTTGTTGGTGCTGCTGGCAGGTCTCTGGCTGCACCGGGCGGCGTATAAACCAGTAGTGGAAGCCAGGCAAAAGAATAATTAATGGGTGAATGGGTGAATGGTTAATAAATGGGATACCCTTTAACCGTTCACCTACCTATTACTCTGGGACAAACCATGAAACGACTATTATCTTTGGGGATACTGGCCTGGCTGCTGCTGATAGTTCCGCTGGCGGCCGCGTCCCCATCCCCTTCTACCCTTATCGTCTCACCTGGTGGCCCCTACCAGAGTATCAACGCGGCCCTGGTGGCGGCTCAAGATGGGGACACCATAGAAGTACGTGGGGGCGTTCACCCGGCCCCGCTGGTTGTCAACAAACGGGTGTCCCTGATAGGGGTAGATTGGCCGGTCGTTGATGGTGAGGGCAAGGGATCGGTAGTTACGCTCGCGGCCGCGAATATCACCTTCCAGGGATTCATCGTCCGGGGCAGCGGCAGCGAACCCGACCGCAACCATGCTGGTATCGCCGTCATTGCCCCTGATGTTCTGGTAGAGAACAACCGGTTAGAAGATGTTCTCTTCGGCATTTATGTAGCCGAAGGGTCCGGCACCATCTTGCGCGGCAACGACATCACCAGCAAAACTCAGTATGAACTGGGTCGCAAAGGGGACAGCATCCGCATCTGGTACAGCCCCAATGTTTTGGTGGAACACAATGTAATCCACGAAACCCGCGACCTGGTGATCTGGTATTCGCCTGATGTGATCATCCAGGAGAACGAAATTCGAGGTGGCCGGTATGGGATCCACCTCATGTACACCGATGACATTATCATCCGGCGCAATCGGCTGCTCAACAATTCGGTCGGCATTTACACCATGTATTCTCACGATGTCCTGATTGAAGAGAACCTCGTTCGGGGTCATCGCGGGCCAAATGGGTTCGCCCTGGGGTTTAAGGATGCGGACAATGTGACGGTGTTGAGCAATGTGCTGGTTGATAACAACGGCGGCATTTTTATGGATGGCACCCCGTTCAGCCCCCAGGGGTTCAGCCAGATTGAAGGGAACATTTTGGCCTTTAATGATGTAGCCGTGACCTTACAGCCGGCGGTACGGGGCAATCAATTTGTGGGCAACAGTTTTTGGGAAAATGGCAGCCAGATGACTCTGCAAGGGGGTGGCAGGCCAGGGGTTAATCTGTGGCAAGGGAACAGTTGGAGTGATTATACCGGTTTTGATGCTGATGGGGATGGGCAAGGGGATGTAGCTTATCGGTCGGAGCGGTTTTTTGAGGATTTGTTAGGCCAGGAACCTCGCCTGCGGGTTTTGTTGTACAGCCCGGCAGTGCAGGCTCTAGAAATGGCCGCCCGCTCTTTCCCGCTCATTCAGCCTCAGCCGAAACTGGTAGATGAGTCCCCGCGCATGGCTGCAGCCGCGCTTCCCCCTTTCGCTCACCGGCCCCAACCTGCTCCTGGGAAAATGGTGGGCGCGGCCGCGATCTTCCTCAGTCTGGCCTTACTTGGAGCTATCACAGGGTTAACCACAGATGGCCTTGATTTACGTCGATTTTTTCACCCCGCAGCCACGTTCCTACCCAACCGTGTTCTCTCTTTCCGTGACTCCTTGCATAAAGTTACTCAAGCAACCATGAACCAACAACCATCCCTCGCCATCCAGCAAGTAAGCAAACAGTACGGCCCCGTACACGCCTTGCGCCGGGTCAGCCTCACTGCCCAACCGGGACAGGCCATCGCCCTATGGGGAGAAAACGGGGCCGGCAAAACCACCCTGATCAAAGCGATTTTGGGGCTGATCAGTTACGAAGGTAGCATCCATGTCTTAGGGCAAGATGGGCGCAAGCAAGGCAAAGCAGTGCGTCGCCTCATCGGCTATGTGCCCCAGGAGTTGGTGTTGTCTGATTGGTCTGTGCGAGCGACGATGCAGTTTTTCTGCCGCCTCAAGCAAGCCAATCCCCAACGGATTGAGGGTTTACTAACCCAATTAGGGCTGCTTGATCATCAGCACAAGCCAGTACCAGCCCTCTCTGGGGGGCTGCGCCAACGGCTGGCCCTGGCTCTGGCCCTGTTGGATGATCCCCCCATCTTGCTATTAGACGAAGTGACAGCCAACCTGGACACCCAGGCCCGTTGGGAGTATCTGGATTTGCTGGCCGGGTTATGCCAACAAGGCAAAACCATCTTGTTCGCTTCCCATCGGCTGGAAGAGGTGGAAGCCCTGGCTGATAAGGTGCTGCTGCTGGAACAGGGGGAGATGATCGGGTTGATGGAGGTGGGAGAGCTGCGGCCGCGTCTCCAGCACGTTATCTCCCCCACCCTGCAAACCCGTCTGGCCTTTCACGAAGCGACCGCGACCAACAACGGGAACGGCAAAACAGGTGACGTAACCCTGAGAGCAGAATACCACAGTTTTTCGCCCCAAATGGCACAAATTGAGATGTAGGGCAATTGGGTTAATTGCCCCATCAATGAATTTAGGACAAGCAATCATGGAACGAACCGTTATTTGGGCCATTGCCCAGCGAGAATTACGTGAAGCGTTACGCAACAAATGGCTCTGGCTCTACGCCCTGGGGTTTGCCGGGTTAGCCCTGGCTCTCTCACGGGCTGGGCTGGCGGCCGCGGGGTATGCTGGGCTGGGTGGGTTTGGCCGCACGGCTGCCAGCCTGGTCAATGCCCTACTCATGTTTGTTCCTCTCATCGGTTTAACGGTAGGAGCAGGCACATTGGCCGGTGAACGGGAGCGTGGCACCCTGCTTTATCTTCTCAGCCAACCAATTAACCGGTCGGAACTGTTTATTGGTAAAGCGGTGGGGGCAGGGCTGGCAGTGCTGACGGCCCTGGCCCTGGGGCTGGGGTTAGCCGGGTTGGGATTGGCCGCTGCGGGGGGGGACGCGGCCGCGACCTATCTGGCTCTGGGAGGATACACCTTTCTCCTGGCCCTGGCTGCCCTGGGGCTGGGGCTGATTATCAGTGCCGTAGCTCGGAAGGGGGCGGCCGCGTCGGCAGCGGCGATGCTGCTCTGGCTGCTGCTCGTATTCCTGGGTGATCTCGGGGTTATCGGTCTCACCCTCAGCCTGCGCCCCACCCCGGCTGTCCTGTTCAGTTCGCTGTTGATTAACCCATTACAAATTTTTAAACTGGGAGCCATTCACAGCTTGCGAGCCGGGTTAGATGTCCTCGGCCCCGTTGGTCAATACGCCACCTACCGCTTTGGCGATGCCCTACCCCTACTGCTCATCGGCCTGCTCCTGGCCTGGATCATCGCGTCATTTACCCTGGCGTTTGCCCTATTTCAGCGGCAGGTGGGGGAGTGAGGAGTGAGTAAGGTACGACTCGCCTACTCGCACCCTCGCCTACTCGAAACTAAAAACTATGAAACAGATACTTTGCTTAATCACGTTATTGCTGCTGGTGGGATGTGGGGGGACGGGTCCGACGGATGAACCGCCGGAGATTGTGTATAGCCAAGACCTCTGTGACTCCTGTGGCATGATTATAGATGAACCCCGGTTCGCGGCCGCGTATGTCCTGACCACTGGTGAAGTACGCAAGTTTGAGAGCATTGAAGATATGGTGAGCTACCATCAGCAGCACCAAGATGAAGTCCATCTTTTCTGGGTGCATGATTATGAGTCTGAAGAGTGGGTGCGGGCGGACCAGGCTTACTTTATCCAGAGTGATTACATTCAATCACCGATGGGGGGGGGGCTGATTGCGGCCGCAAGCGAAACCCACGCCCACCGCCTGGCCGATGTCTGGCATGGCACCCTGCTCACCTTTGCCGACCTGATGGATGGACATGAGGCAGGTGAGTCCCATTCCCATTAGGGCTGTTAGCAGTTAGCAGCATGGTATCCGGTGGGAACTATAGAAACTCAAAACTAGAAACTAGAAACTACTTCTTGAAGGAGAAACAAAGATGAAGCGTATTCAATGGTTTGTTTTAATATTGGTACTGGTCGGTTTATTAGCCGCTTGTGGTGGTGGTAGCAGCAGCAATGAAAGCCAGACTGTGGCCATTTCTGGAGATGTCATCGCTGGTGAGCAGGCTTATATTGGCAGCTGCTCATCCTGTCATGGTTTTGATGCCAAAGGGCTGCCTGGTCTAGGCAAAGATATGACCACCAGCACCTTTATTGATGGGATGACCGAAGAGCAGTTTGTCGCCTTTGTTAAGGCCGGCCGCTCCATCAGCGATCCCGCCAATACCACTGGCGTAGATATGCCCCCCAAAGGGGGAAACCCCGCCCTGAGTGATACCGATATTATCAATATCCGGGCCTATATTTTTTCTCTGAAATAAAAAAGGCGAGGGACGGAAGACCGAAGACGGAGCATCTCCGTCAACGGTCCTTCGTCGTCCGCCCTGATCTGATATGGAGTCATCTCATGCCTGATAATCATGTGTTGGCTGAAATGAAAATTAGGAATGTTTTAGAGCGATGGCCACACACAACCCGAGTGTTTTACCATTACAAAATGGCCTGTGTCGGCTGCGCTCTGGCACCGTTCTACTCATTGGCCGAAGCCGCCGACATTTATCACCTGGTTTTAGATGATCTCTTATCAGCCTTGCAGGCAGTTATTGCCGAGGATACTTCCCCCCATGTCAACTTCACCCCTACCCCTTAAAGCATCGCGGATCGTACCGGATCTGTTAGCCCAAATTCCCGAAATTACTCCCGACAGCATTGTAAGCCAGACTTTAGTGCGTGATGGCACGTTTAAGGCAATTTTATTTGCTTTTGCCACTGGTCAAGAACTTTCCGAACATACCTCGTCCCATTCAGCCGTGCTACATTTTTTGCAGGGAGAAGCGGATGTCACGGTAGGGGAAGAACAGCTCGCGGCCGCGACCGGCACCTGGATCCACATGCCCCCTCATCTGCCTCACAGCATTCTGGCCCGCAGCCCCGTCATCATGCTGCTGCTCATGCTGCCAGGATAAAAAACCGGCTGTAACTAGATAGCTATTTTGCCAGGGGTCCTTCACCATCCACGTTATGCCCTCACGTCTGCCTTTCTTCATTCTGCCGATAATATTGCTGGCTTTACTATCAGGCTTATGGGTCGGTTTGGTGCGGTTGGGCTGGACATCACTGGCGACCCCGCTATTGGGGCCACTGCTGCATGGGCCGCTGATGGTTTCGGGCTTTTTGGGGACGCTAATCGCTCTTGAGCGGGCAGTGGCTTTGCGAGTAGGCTGGGGATTCGCCTCCCCTGTTTTCAGCGGTATTGCGGCCGCCGTCTTACTGGCGGGGGGAAATGGCACCTTCGCGGCCGCGCTTTTTACTCTGGCCGCTGCCCTGTTTCTTCTGGTCAACGGGGCCATCTTACGGCAGCAAACCACCCTCTTCACCTTCACTCTGCTGTTGGGCGGTGTGACCTGGTTGGTCGGCAACGGCTTGTGGCTGCTTGGTCGCCCCTTTTATCAGCTTGTCCTCTGGTGGGGCTGCTTCCTGGTCCTGACCATCGCCGGAGAACGGTTAGAACTCAGCCGGGTCAGAAAGTTGAACCGGCTGGCGCATCAGCTATTTGGCGGGGTATTGCTCCTGTTGGCGGTTGGGTTAGGGCTAATGGGGATCCATTACGCGGCCGCGATGCACCTCACCGGTATAGGCCTATTCGCCCTGGCGGGATGGCTGGCCTACTACGACATCGCCCGCTTCACTGTGCGTAAAGAGGGGCTGACCCGCTACATTGCCCTTTGCCTGCTTTTGGGCTACCTCTGGCTGGCTGTGGCCGGGGGATTGGCCGCCATCGGTGGGGGAGTGATGGCCGGGCTATGGTACGATGCCCTGCTCCATGCCCTGTTTGTAGGGTTCGTATTCAGCATGATTTTCGGCCATGCCCCCATTATCTTGCCGAGCCTGACCGGGTTACAGGTGCATTTCTCACGCCGATTCTATCTGCCCCTGGCCCTACTCCATTTATCCCTGCTGCTGCGGGTTGTCGGCAACCTGACGGTCTGGATTGCCGGGCGACAGTGGGGGGGAATGTTAAATGCTGTGGCGATTCTCCTCTTTTTAGGCAATATCATTTGGACCGTTACAGCTACCAGACCCGGCAAAACAGCCCTTTGAGATAAGCGGATTCGGGAAAGGTGAGTAAAACGGGGTGATCGGGGGGCTGCCCCAGGGGATAGAGTATCTGCACTTCACGCCGGGCATCTACCGCCGCGCCAAACACAATTTTCTGAAACAGATCCGCCCCAATATGGCCGGAACAAGAGAAGGTAGCCAACAGGCCACCTGGCCGTAGGAGGCGCAGAGCCAGCCAGTTTATATCTTTGTACCCCCGGCTGGCTTTAGGCACATCCCCTTTGCTGGGGGCAAATTTGGGCGGGTCGAGGATGATGAGATCGAACTGCCGCCCTTCATCCCGGTAATCACGCAAAATGCGGAACGCATCCCCGGCCAGATATTGATCATCCGGGCGTGAGGCTGCCCGTTCGACATTACGCTCTGCCTGCTCTAACATGGCGAAGGAGCTATCTATGTTGATGATGGGGCCGGCCTCGTGTGCGGCCGCATACACCGCAAATCCCCCTGTGTAAGCAAAAACATTTAGCACCGCCTGCCCGGCTACAAAATGGGGTTGGCACACACGCTGCCGGTTCTCCCGCTGGTCAAGATACAGCCCTGTTTTGTGCCCGGTGAGCAAATTAACCCCAAAAGACAGTCCATTTTCGCTGACAAGCAGTTCCGGGGGTGGGGACTCGCCAGCAAGTAACCCCGTTTGCGATGACAATCCCTCATGTGGCCGCGTCTCCATATCAGAGCGTTCTACCACACCTACCGGGTTTAACTCATCGGCCAACAATCGCACCAACTGGGCTTTGCGCTTCTCTATGCCCATCGTGCCCGATTGCAGCACCAGAAACTCCCCGTACCGGTCCACCACCAGGCCAGGCAGCCCATCCGCTTCAGCGTTGATGAGGCGGTAAGCGGTGGTGTGCGGGGTGAGCTTGAGCCGTTCGCGGCCGCGTATGGCCCGCCGGATACGCTCCAACCAGAAACTGTCATCAATCCGTTCATCTGGGTTCCAGGTGAGGATGCGGCCGCGTATTTGCGAATGGGGATTATAGTAAGCCAAAGCCAGAGCGCGGCCGCGGGTATCCACCACCCGCACCACATCTCCCGGCGCCGGCTGCCCTTCCACACGGGCAATCCCTCCCGAAAACAGCCAGGGATGCCGATTCAACACCGACTTCTCCCGGCCCGCTGCTAAAATCAATGTGCCGTTTATCATAGTTTGCGAGTGAGCGAGTGAGCGAGTAGGCGAGTAGGCGAGTAAAGAGTCTCCAACCCTCCCGTTCTCCCTGTCTCCCTTACCCCCTCAACTGCCGGAACCGCTCATACGCCCCCTGGATCAGACCGGCATAGCGGGCAGCCTGACCGGGGCCGTTGTATAGGCTGGCGAATTTCTCAAAATCAAGTGTTTGCAGAGCCACCAACCGCTGGGAGTTGGGTGTCCCCCCCTGCACAAAGCGGAAAAAGCCGATAATCTGCCCCCGGTTGCCCTGAGCAAAAGCATCAAACATCTGATGCACCGACTCAAAGCCAGTGGTAGCATGATTGAACCCCATAATTTGTGGCCCCCCCATACTAATACACATTTTGGCCGCCGTGTCGTCCAGAGTGCGGGCAAAGTTAAATACCTCCCACTCTTTCGCCTGGTTACCATGAAAAGATAACCATTCGCCATCGGGATGCGGCCGCCAGAAATGATTCTCCCAGGTACGGGGGGAATCATGGCGAAAATGTTGGGCGAACCGGTCAGGATTGAGTTTGCCCCAATAGTTGCGGAACACATGGTTCTCAAAACGAATCTTCAACCGGCCATCAGACCCAAACCCTTCGCCCCCGGATTCGATGAGAAAAACAGCCACCGCCACCCCAGGATCAATCCGCAGCTGCTGTGACAGCTCCTGAAACAGACCACCAAACCGGTTCCAGATTCGGGCCACGCTGCGGGTTGTGGTATCACTGCCAACAGGGGCTGTCAGCATCTCGTGGGCTGGGGGCTGCAAATTCTCCTCTCCGGGGCGAATGTCCACGGGCAGCTGTGGGGGTGGGTTGGTGCCGGGCGGGATTGTTGGTGTAGGCAGTGGGTCTAAGACGACAAAATCGCTGTGAACATACCCCACAACCCCCTCAGCCGATACTTTAAGCCACACCCCTTCTTGAGATTGAATCTCCAGCGGTGTCTCTGGAGCCAGGACAACAATGCGATCAAAGTGGGTGCCAGGGCCGGAGCGTAAGTTGAGAAAGTTACGTGCCTTGCCGGTGCGGACAATCTCCAGGGCAAAAGAGACGGCCCAATCTTCAATGGGGTCTAAAGTGGCAAAATTTTGGTGCAAATACCCTTCGCCCAGGTCACAATGGATATGGAGCCAGGGAGCCATCTCCATTAAGACAGTGAAAGGGGTAACAGGGGGTAGGGTCGCGGCCGCGGGGTGTTGAATCCCTGGACCACTCCGCATATAAACCGGCACGGCTATAGTCTGACCAGTTCGCTCACTCATAAGATGACTCCTTGTTTAGTTCCGAGTTTCTAGTTTCTAGTTCCGAGTTTCTAGTTTCTAGTTTCGAGTTTCGAGTTCCCTCACCCTTTCATCCCTCATAATTCATCCCTCATAACCGGATTCTAAACGGGTTATGCAGGTTTGACCAGAGAAAAGGGCAGGCAACATTTGCGTCTCTGCGTTTTTACGTAAAAATACAGGCTGCTAACAAGTGGGAAAATGCCACCATGGCTCTTGCGGCGTTTGTGGGGGTCATACAATGTGACAGAGAGGCATTCCCCATCAGACAAAACCCCGCAAAACCCTAAAGACGTGCCATAATCAAATCGTGGGGGTAATAGTATGAACGATAAACGCTCTATTTTTGTGATCATTGGTATCTTGTTTTTGGGATGCCTGTGTTTGCTTGTTCTGGCTGCGGCCGCTTTTTTTCTGGTCTACCCCCAAACCCAAAGTACGGGCACTGGTGAACCTCCCACCAGCGACATTACCCTATCCCTCACCCCCGAAACCGTCGCCGACATTACCTCAGAACTTACGGTGGCTGCCGAAACAACATCAACCCCCTCGCCAATCCCGGCTACGGACACAGCCACGACCGCCCCGGCCACTCTGCCCATATTCACCTCTACCCCCACCGAACTACCACCCACAGCTACACCTACGGTCAAAGCCCCGATTACGGCCACTCCCGGGAGTGAACCATCGCCCACCCTGCTGCCTACCGATACCCCATCCCCCACTGCCACAGCAGGAACCGGCATTCCCGCCCCCCGCCTGGCTAATCACACTAACTGCCAGAACAACATCAGCACCTTTGACCGAGGCAGCACTATTGAGTTCCAATGGACCTGGACGCAACGAGTAGATACGGCCAATGGGTTTTATCTAGAAGTGCGGGTTGGCCCCAGGGGGGCAACCAATTTGACCAGTTTGGGAGGGCTAAATAATGATGTTCTCTCTATTCCGGCGCAAAATTTATGGGTCTGGCGGGTGCCGGTTTCAACTTTTTACCAGGACACGACCAATGATTACCATTGGCAGGTGGCTTATATGAACCAGAGTCAGCGGACGGTAATCGCTTCAACACGAGGCTGCTTTAATATACGGTAAGGGGTAACATCACAGTAAAACATGTACCCTTCGGAAGGTTTGACTCAAGAGCTTGTCCATTTCCCAAACCTTCCGAAGGTTCGCCCCAACTTATTGAGAAGATACGGTAAGGGTGGTTATGGTTAAGATAGGCCTGGTTTTAATGTTGGTGACCGGGTGGCTGGCAGAGCGGCTGCGAGACGCGGCCGCGTGGCCGATCAACCTGGTGCGAGATTTACCGGTGCGGCTGGGTCGCCTGCTCAGACTGCTGGTTTATGGTGTAACCGGACTGGGCCGTTTATTGGCTGATCTGTTCCAACCGAAACCAGCCGGCTGGGGACGTACCTGGCGCGGCCGCGTTACTTTTGGCCTGCATCACCTGGGCTGTTACCTGTTTGACCTCATCGGCGGGCCAGAACTGGTACAATTCGTGATGCACCTGGCCATACCCACTACTCCTCTCACCGTGACCGAAATGCACGCGGCCGCGACCATCTTAGGCCCAACCGCTTTACGTTATGGAGAAATTCGGGTAGCCGAAGGGGGCGTTTTGCGCTTCATTTTCCGGGCCAACAAAGGGCGGGCTTTTGCTCTTTGGCACACCGTTCACCTGCCTGAAGGTAGCCGCAGCGATCTTTCCTTACTCGTCCATGAAATCACCCACATCTATCAATACGAGCAGCTTGGCTCTATCTACATCGGCGAAGCCCTCCATGCTCAATGGACATTGGGACACGAAGCATACCGATATGGGGGCAGCCAGGGGCTTAAACAGGCCCAACGAGAGGGCAAACCTTACCACAAATATACTCGCGAGCAGCAGGCTCAGATCGCCCAAGATTATTACCGCCTCTTGAACCAGAATGACCAACAAGCCATCGCCTATGAACCGTATATTCAAGCCTTACGCAAAGGGGAATTTTGAGTTACAATGTTGGCGAATTTGCGAGTGGGCAAGTCTGTACATAAGATTCACCCTGGCTTATCCTTCATAATTCATCATTCTTAATTCATCCTTCCAGGAGATACCCGTGGCTGAATTTATCTTTCGTTTGACCATTGAAGGACCCGAAGGCACACGCAGCCTTATCATCCCCCCTGGTACCTCTACGATTGGCCGGCAAGCAGGCACCGAAATCCATCTTCCCGATCCGCTTATTTCCCGCCAACATGCCCGAATCGAATGCAGCGACCGGGGCTGTACCCTCATTGATTTGGGCAGTGCCAACGGAACGACGCTCAATAATGAACGGCTGGCCGCTAATGTGCCTTACCCTTTAGCGGATCAAGCCACCATACAGATAGGGCCATTTAAGCTTACTTACCAGCAAACGGAAATTGTCGTGGCCGCCCCTGAACCGGCCCCAGTCAAAGTGGAACCGCCCGCGGCCGCGAAACCTGCCAGCAAAGAAGAACCCCCCGCCAAAGCAGAACCGGCCCGGAAACCTCCGCCGCGCAAACCAACCCAGGAAGCGCAGCCCCCAGCCGATGAACCGCCAGCATCCTTACCCCCACAACCTCCAGTGCGGCCGCAGCCCCCAGATCACACCACCCCCCCACCCGGTCTGGCCTTACACAGCGACCGGTATTTACAATTTTTGCCTGGCATCTACCAAAACGATTTCATGGGACGGCTCTTGGGCATGTTAGAAGCCATCATGGCTCCCATCGAATGGAATGTAGACAATTTTGACCTGTTCCTCGACCCCAAAACCACCCCCCCAGAATTTATGCCCTGGCTAGAAAGCTGGTTTAATCTTCCCTTTGACTCCACCTGGGATGATCAGAAAAAACGGGAAATGCTCCGTGAAGCGGCCCAGATATATGCCCGACGCGGCACCCGATGGGCCGTCAGCCGTGTCATAGAGATATACACCGGCGTCCAACCTGAGATTGATGATCGAGATGAAAAGCTGGATGATTTCACCTTTGCCATCAAAATCCCCCTGTCTGAAAAACAGGTGAAACGGGAGTTGATTGAAAACCTGATCAACACCTACAAACCTGCCCATACCAGTTATGTGCTGTCGTTTGGCAGTTAGCCGCAGTGGGCAGTAAGCAGTTGACCCATATCACTCTCCCACTCCCCTTATATTGCCAAAGAGCGCAATTTGCGCTTTTATTTCCCCCTATCGCCCCCTCGCTTTGTCACCGCGTCGGGTAGTTCTTGCAGTCTCCAATCTCTGAATCTCTGAATCCCCCCAATCCCCAGTTAAATCCCCGCAAACGGGTCGTTAAATTTACGCGAAAACTCGTTGCTTCCCCCCCATTTGCCCGTAAACTGAAACAGTATGGGTGTATGGTTAATATGCCCATGGATGTAAACAAAAAGGTTCACTACGAATGAGCCGGGGCCTTTCTAAATTGAGGCACCGTATTTACCTCTTGAATTCATAAGGAGCCAAAACCTCTTTAAGGCAAAAGCGCATGAGCACGAATTGGTTAGATTGGAGCGGAGAACAGTTGGGCGAGTACCAGCTACAGGAATTGTTGGGTGAGGGTGGGGTGACAGCGGTTTTCCGCGGCCGCAACCTACTCTCCGACCAGACAGTCATTATCAAGCTGCTCCATCCCCATCTGTCTCCAGACGAAAAACGATTCCGGCAGTGGGGGCATGCGGCCGCGACTCTCCATCATCCTCACCTGGCCCCCATCCTGGCCTATGGCTGGCACCAACAAACCGGCTACTGGGTGCGCCCGGCCTATGACGGCCTCTCCCTGGCGGTTCTGCTGCAACGGCTGGCCTCACGCCATTCCCATATCACCCTGGCTGATACACTCACCTTGGGACAGCAGGCCGCGGCCGCGCTCGATTACCTCCACCACCAAAACGAAATTCACGGGGCCATCCACCCGGTCAACTTGTGGCTCATCCCCCTCTCCGATAACGACGATACCCCCTGGAAATTAACCGTTCTGGACAGCGGTGTCTGGTCTTTGCTGGCCGGCCGCCACCCGCATCTACTCACTCCTTTTCCCTCCCTCTGGCCCTATGCCGCCCCAGAACAAACCGATGGGTTCACCCCATCACCCGCTACTGACCTGTATAACCTGGCCGCCAATTTATACCATCTCATCACCGGGCAACCCCCTTTCATCACCCATTCTCTGGATGAAGCCCGCTACCACCATCAGCAGGTAGTTCCCCTACCCCCTGCAAACCTACGCCCTCAGCTTTCCCCAAAAGTAACTGCTATTTTGCAAAAAGGGTTAGCCAAACAGCCAGGACATCGTTTACAATCAGCCAGCCATCTCCTGGCCGCCTTGCGCGAGGTCAGTAAAAGTAAAGATACAACAGGGGGCGAATCCGTTCAAGAATGGCTGACCAGCCATAAAATGTCTGCCCCACCTGTTGCCCCTTCCCCAGCCGAATTGATCATTAGCCACACCGGATCCCCAGAACAGCGTATCTCTTTGGATAAGCCCATATTGACGATTGGCCGCAGCCAGAAAAATGATTTACCGCTGCCCGAACAGGGCGTATCTCGCTACCATGCTCGCATTGAGTGGCTCGGCACTGGCTGGCATTTGTTAGACCTGGACAGCACCAATGGGGTATGGATGAGTCAAGAACGACTGCGGCCGCGTCAACCTTATCACTGGGCCGCCAATGAACCAGCCCAATTAGGGGGATTCACCTTGCGCTGGCAGCCCATTGACCCCAATCAACAGCCCTTGTCAATCCCGCCTTTACCCCCACCCCCATCACAAGAGCAAGACATTTCCGCTGCCGAGCGATTTCGGGCGGTATTCCCCCTGGCTTTTGGGTTGGCGACGAAAGACGAAGGAACGATGACGGAAAGTGAGCCTTCCCACTTCGGTCCGCCATCCTCACTCCTTATAAGGCCAGGTGACGAAGGACAGATAACCGAACGTGAGTCTACCCTTTTTGATCCTCCATCCTCACTCCTTGTGAGGACAGGTGACGAAGGACGGATAACGGAAAGTGAATCTCCCCTCTTCGGCCACCCCTCTACACTTCTTGTGACAACTGGTGACGAAGGATGGATGCCGGAAAGCGAGCCTTCTGTTCCTGATTTTTCGCCCTCACTCCTTCCTCTCATCGAACCCATGACACCAGTTTCTCCCCTGCCTGTACCGCTGGTAAATCTCACCCTTATCCCTACTATGGTAGAAATTACCCCAGGGCAGGAATCGTTTATCCAGGTGCTAATCACCAATCAGGGGCAAATGGCCGAGCGGTTTTATCTCCAGGTAGAAGGGCTGCCTCCAACCTGGGTGAGCATTCCCGAAAACCGGCTCGTTTTAGAGGCGGGGGAACAAGATGTGCTGCAAATCAATTTGCTAAACACCCTGGAACGGGCCGTTGAGCCAGGGCAGCGCACCTTTATCGTTCGTGTTTCCCCAGAGACGGCCCCAGATATTGTTACGGTAGCCACTGGTTATGTACAGATTAAGGAGAATATCTCTTTTACAGCCACATTAACCCCGGAACAGGTGCGGCCGCAGCAGCCCTGCGTCGTTCAGATTCATAACCTGGGCAACATCGAAACCACCTTCGCCCTATTAGCCCGCACCAGTGACAACGAAACCCCGCTCCAATTCACTGGTCAAGCTGAGCGGCTGCGGCTGGCTCCTGGCCAACAGGGTAGTTTACCCCTGACTATTTGGACCAGTACGCGGCCGCTGTGGGGAAAACCTCAAACCATCCCGTTCCGCGTTCAGATCAAAGCGAGTCACGGCGACACCCAAATCAAAGTCGGAGAAATCGAAATCCCCCCGATCATGCCATTATGGGTTCTCCTGGCGACGGGACTTTTTTGTCTGCTCATCACCCTCTTCCTCTTACTCTTGCCCCAGTTGTTATGAGCAGACCGCACCTACGGCTTTGCTTACCCCAACTCTGGGGATAAACCCCGGATTTGGGATCTACTGAGATTGAGTGAACCATCCTTAATCAATGGAAAATCATAGGGCATTGGGGTTACAATTGGCCCCATGCTGGCAAAACATTCCTCTTTTCTTTGGCTGTTCCTGCTTCTCACCGGGTTAACAGCCTGTACCCAAGAATTGTCTACCGAAATCGTTACCGTCATGGTAACGCGGCCGCCTACCGAAATCACCCGCCTGGTTACTGAACGGGTGACGGTGCCCGTCACCATCACCCCCTCACCCGATGCCGTAAGCGGGACCCCCGCTCCCAAACAGCTCACCGTCTGCCTCGTCACCGAACCCCAAAGTTTGTACTGGTATGATGCCCCGCCTTTTGGCGCGGCCGCCCACAGCCAAACCGCCATTCTCCACGCCATCTACGAAAACCCATTCACCAGCCGTCAGTACAGCTACCAGCCCCAGGGATTACAAAAATTACCCAGCCTGGCTGATGGGGATGCCGTGCTGGTGCCGGTGATTGTCAGTGCAGGAGCCTTAGCCGTGGACAGCCAGAACCGGATTGTTACCGTACAGACCGGTACCCGCCTGCGCCACGCCAACGGTCAGGAAATTATTTTTAACGGCGAGGCCGTTCCCCTGTTGCAGATGCAGGTGCAATTCACCTTCCGCCCTCTCGTCTGGTCAGACGGACAGCCAGTAACGGCTCAGGATTCTGTCTTTAGTTATAAGGTCGCCCGCGACCCAAACACACCGGCGGATAAGCGCAAAATCAGCTACACGGCCAGCTATCTGGCTTTGAATGATCACACCGTCGAATGGCGTGGCCTGCCCGGCTGGTTAGACCCACTTTACTTTACCAATGTGTGGATGCCCCTACCGGCCCATCAACTAGCCGGCCTGACTGCCGCCGACTTGCTCCTGGCCCCAGAAACAACGCGCACACCTCTCAGCAGCGGCCCGTTTGTCATTACGGAATGGTTACCCGGCCAGCAGATCAAATTGATCCGTAATGAACATTATTATCGCCGGGACGAAGGGTTCCCCCGTCTGGATCAATTGACTTTTCGTTTTGTGGGCAGCAGTGATCAGCTTCTGGCCCTGCTTTTGGCCGGAGAATGTCATATCGGTACACAAGACGGGTTGGATTTGCCCCAGGCATCTACAATCCAGGACGCGGCCGCACGCGAACTCCTGATTCCCTATTTCACCCCCTCAATGGTCTTTGAACATCTCGATTTTGGTATCAACTCCGCGGCCGATTATGCCAGCAAACGGCCCGACTGGTTTGAATCATCCCAAATACGCCAGGCCATCGCCCACTGTACCGACCGGACAACCATGGCCGAGGTTATCCTGTATGGGCTGGGGCAGGTATCCCACCTCTTTGTCCCCCCAGATCATCCCCTTATCCCGGATGATATAGCCCAATGGCCATATGATGTCGCGGCCGCAAACGCCATTTTAGAAGAGTTAGGGTATCGTGATTACAACGGGGACGGGTTCCGTCAACATCCACGCAGCGGCCGCACCTTTCGCGTTACCCTGGGCATTAGCCGCAACAATCCCACCCAGCAGCGGTTAGGCGAACTTCTCGTCAGCAACCTGGCCAAGTGTGGCCTGGATGTACAACTTACCCCCCACTCCCCCGCCGAATGGTTTGCCCCTCAGGGGCCACTTTTTGGCCGCCGCTTTGATTTGGCAATCTTCCCCTGGATTACCGATTTGACCCCCGCCTGTGTTTTTTATACCACCGCCGCCATTCCCGATGAAAATAACAACTGGCAGGGAAATAACCAGACCGGTTGGAGCAACCCCGCTTTTGATACGGCTTGCACCCAGGCCCGGCAGCAATATTGGGGCAGTGACCCATATGCGGCCGCGATCCAGGAAACATTCCACTTGTTCGCCCAAGACATCCCCTCCCTGCCTCTCTTCCACTATCTGCGCCTGGCCGTGACCCACCCATCAGTACGCCATTTCCAGCCCGACACCACCCAACCCTCAGAATTGTGGAACCTATATGAGTTAGATCGCCTGGAATCACCCTGATGACACAGTGCGGCATATTTACAGCCAGAGAAAATCAGTTATAATCTCGTCAGTCAACCAGGGATACTCCTTTATTCTCTCCCATACCATCAGGTGATGCGTGTCTCACCTATCGTATATCATAGCCCTATCCCTTCAGGCATGACACGCAAACAGTTAGACCTTTAGAAATTCAACTTCTCTGGAGAAGTTGAATTTCTTAACCAATCTGTTTTACAACCATTTCCGAAAATCGTGCAGGATCATAGTTATAAGGAGTCGAGCAATGGAGGACACAGTACTGAAGAAGTTACATGACCACGCCCGCATGCGGCCGCAAGACCCCGCTTATCATGTCAAAATAAATGAGCGATGGGTAGCAACAAGCTGGCGCGATTATTGTAACCAGGTGCGGCAAACCAGCCGTGCCCTGATCGCTCTAGGATTCAAACCGAATGATAAAGTGTGTATCCTCGGTTTTAATACCCCCGAATGGACGATTATGGCCTTGGGCGGGATGTTAGCCCGCGGGTCGGCCGCTGGCATTTACACCAGCAACGCCCCCTCTGAAGTCCAATATATCGTCAACCACGCCGAAGCCCCCATCATTTTGCTGGAAGATGAAGGGCAGTGGCAAAAAATTCAGGCCATCCGCGCCGAATGCCCCAATCTCAAGCATGTAGTGATGATGAAAAATGGCCCTAAAATTGATGACCCAATGGCCATGTCCTGGGAAGAATTCTTGGCCAAAGGAGACAGCATACCCGAAAGTCAGGCCGATGAGAATCTGGAAGCCATCAAAGCCGACGATCTGGCTACCCTCATCTACACCTCTGGCACCACCGGGCCGCCCAAAGCAGTTATGCTCTCCCATGGGGCCGTGTACACTAACTCCCGCGTCGCCAAAGATTTATTTGACCTGCAACCTACAGACCGGCAGCTTTCCTACCTGCCCCTCTCCCACATCGCCGAGCAAATGTTCACCATTCACGCGGCCGCGGTCAATGGCTACCAGGTCTACTATGCCGAATCGGGCCTCAAAGTGGCTGATAACGTGCGCGAAGTTCGCCCCACCGTTATCTTCGGCGTTCCCCGCGTTTGGGAGCGTTTCCACACCGCTGTCTCCACCAATATGGCCCAGACCACCGGCCTCAAAGCCAAAATTGCCGCCTGGGCTAGAGGAGTCGGCAGCCAGGTCACCAACCTGCGTAATCAGGGGAAATCTCCTTCAGGGTTGTTATCGCTACAATACAAACTGGCTGACCGTCTCGTCTTCTCCAAAGTCAAAGATCGCACCGGTCTGGCCGAATCCAAAATCGCCGTTACCGGCGCTGCCCCCATCTCCCGTGAGATTATAGATTTTTTTGGCAGCCTGGATGTCCGCATCTTTGAGGTGTATGGCCTTTCCGAAAGCTGTGGCGTTCTCACCTTCAACCTGCCCAATAAAACCAAAGTGGGCACGGTTGGCCTGACCTGGCCCACCGTCGAGCTGAAGCTGGCCGATGATGGGGAAATCTTAGCCAAAGGGCCAACCATGATGATGGGATATTACAAAGACCCACAAGCAACCGCGGAAACCCTGATAGATGGCTGGCTGTACACGGGAGACCTCGGCTCAATAGATAAAGATGGCTTCTTGAGCATTACCGGGCGCAAGAAAGAGATCATTATCACCTCTGGGGGTAAAAACATCGCTCCCAAGAACATTGAAGCCGCCCTCACCGACCAACCGCTCCTGGCTGATGCAGTTATCATCGGGGAACAGCGGCGGTTCCTGACGGCTCTTGTAACTTTAGAACAGGGCGCGGCCGCAAAACTGGCCGACCAGCTAGGCATCCCTGTAACCGAACTCCATACCCATCCCGGCTGCATCGCCGAAGTCCAAAAAGCGGTAGATAAAGTCAACAGCCTATTCGCCAAAGTGGAGCATGTGCGCAAATTCACCATCCTGCCCAACAACTTCTCCACCGAAGGGGGTGAACTCACCCCAACCCTCAAGCTCAAACGGCGCATCATTCATCAAAAATACGCCAACGAGATCGAAGCCATGTACAGCGAGGGTAGCTCTGGAGAATAGCCTTTATTCATCATAACCTTCCGAAGGTTTTCTGACCGGTATTGGCAGGGAATCAAACCTTCGGAAGGTTTCTGTCATTTACAGTGAAAACCGCTCTGGAGAATAGCCCTTTCGTTTGTTTGACAGGGTGTACCCCTTATGGTAATATGCAACGGTCTTAGCCTAACATAACGTCACAAAATAAATGTCGCGTTGTGACAATCCTCAAGACAGAAAACCACACAGTAAGGAGCATGGCGAATGAGATCGCGCACTGAGATGATGGTTGATCGGCTTAAAGATTTGCAGGCCGGTACGCCAGATATAGAAGCATCAGCAGTCGTAAGCGTTGATGGGTTGATTATGGCTTCCTCGTTGCCCGCCGGTGTAGATGAAGACCGAATCTCGGCGATGTCGGCTGCTATGCTGTCCCTGGGGGATCGTATTGCCAGTGAGCTAAAACGAGGGACGCTGGACCGGGTATATATCAGCGGTTCTGATGGCATTATTGTCCTCATGGCTATTGGTGAAGAAGCCGTATTAACCGTATTGGCTCGCAGCAGTGCCAAATTGGGCCTTATTTTCCTGGATGCCAAACGTGCTACCGAAGACCTGGAACGACTGCTTTAATCCCTATACCAGGGTCTTCATGGCCCTAACATAAACTAAAAATAGTAAGTCTCGCAAAAGTGGGGCAGGCTACCATCAAGTACCTGCCCCACTTTTCTGTTTGCATGGAGCTTTAGTGATACAAGGAAAACAGCATGAGTAAATTTATTTTTTTCACCGGGGGGGTTGTTAGTTCAGTGGGCAAAGGGGTAACCGCGGCCGCGTTGGGGCGTCTCCTCAAATCCAGAGGCATCAGCGTAGCCGTGCAAAAATTAGACCCCTACATCAATGTAGACCCTGGCACCATGTCCCCTTACCAGCATGGCGAAGTGTTCGTCACCGAAGACGGGGCCGAAACCGATTTAGACCTGGGCCATTACGAGCGGTTTATTGACATCAACCTCAACCAAATGGCCAACGTCACCACCGGGCGCGTTTATGCCGATGTGATCGCCCGTGAGCGGCGCGGCGATTATCTGGGGGGCACCATTCAAGTCATCCCCCATATCACCAACGAAATCAAGCGGTGCATTCACCAGGTGGCCCAAACAACTCAAGCCGATGTGGTACTGGTGGAAGTAGGTGGCACGGTGGGCGACATCGAAAGTCTGCCTTTTTTAGAAGCTATCCGTCAGGTGCGAATTGAGTTGGGCAGCGAAAACACTCTGTTTGTCCATGTGACTTATTTACCCTATTTATTAGCCAGCGGCGAACTAAAAACCAAACCAACCCAGCACAGCGTTCGTGAACTGCGGGGGATTGGCATTCAACCCGATATCATCATCGCCCGCGCCGATTACCCCATTCCCGCCGATCATTTAGGCAAAATAGCCTTGTTTTGTAATGTGCCCCAGCGGGCGGTTATCCCCGCCGTCACCAGCGACCTGCTCTACGCCATCCCCCCGGAACTGGAAGAGGCCGGCCTGGGCGACCTGGTGGTAGAGCGGCTCAAGCTCAAAGCCAAAAAGCCTGATTTGCAACAGTGGCAGCAGATGATCACTGAGATGCGCCGCCCCAAAGCCGAGCTTCGCATTGGCATTGTAGGCAAATATGTGGAACTCCATGACGCTTATATGAGTGTTAGAGAGGCGTTGTATCATGCCGGCGTTGTGAATAACCGGCAGGTGGAAATTGCGTGGATTCATTCGGGCGACCTTGAGAAGGGAAAAGGGTGGGAACAGTTTGAAGGGTTGGCCGGAATTGTCGTGCCGGGGGGATTTGGGCACCGGGGCATTGAAGGCAAGGTGATGGCAGCGCGTTGGGCGCGTGAGAACAACGTGCCGTATCTAGGACTTTGTTTGGGAATGCAGGTGATGTGTATTGAGCTGGCCCGCTCTGTTTACCAAAATGATGAGCCAAACAGCACTGAATTTGATCAGCAGACGGAGCTGCCCATTATCAGCCTGATGCCTGACCAGCATAATCTGGCGGATATGGGGGGGACGATGCGGTTGGGGGCATATCCCTGCCAGCTTGTACCAGGTACAAAGGCCGCGGCCGCCTACTCTGAACCTCTTATTCACGAACGACACCGGCACCGTTGGGAGTTTAACAACAAGTTCCGTGAGGAGCTGGGCCAACACGGGTTAGTTCTCAGCGGCCTTTCCCCAGATGGTCGCCTGGTAGAAATCACAGAACTGCGGGACCACCCTTTTATGGTAGGCAGTCAGTTTCACCCAGAGTTCAAGAGCCGTCCCAACCGCCCCCATCCCTTGTTTAAGGCATTTGTCGCGGCCGCGATTCAGCAGCAAAATTCTAAAGCATGATACGTGACCAGAGGCATCCTCCGTATCACACTTCTCGCCTCAAAAGTTCAGCAGCCATTCCATCCGTTCTTGAATTTGCTCTACACTGGGCACAACGGCATTCATCAACCGGGTGCTGTAGGGAACAGGGACTGAGGGCATAGCGAGCCGCTCCACTGGGGCATCTAAATCGGTAAAAGCTTCCTGGGCAATCACGGCGGCAATTTCAGCTCCAAAACCGGCTACGGCAATATCTTCATGGACAATGAGACATTTGCTGGTTTTCCGTACTGAGTCCAGAACGGCCGCTTTGTCCCAGGGCATGATGGTGCGGAGATCGAGAATTTCGATGCTGCGCTTTAACGACTGCGCGGCCGCGTCACACCGTTCCACCATCGCCCCCCAGGTCACCACCGTCAACTCATCCCCCTGGCTGATAAACCGGGCCTGCCCAAAAGGGACCACATACTCATCACCGGGGTATGGTCGTCGTGCCCAGGCTGCATCCATCAACGCCCGGTGTTCAAAGAAAATAGTCGGGTTGTTATCCCGTAGGGCAAAACGGAGCAGCCCGACCAAATCTTCGGCATTCGAGGGGAATACCACTTGCCAGCCTACAGCGTGGGCATAAATAGATTCGCTGGTGACACTGTGCCAGGGGTCGCCCAATTTACGGCCAAACCCGCCGGGCATCCGCACAATGATGGGGGCCGCAAACCGGTTGACGGTCCGCCAGCGCAGGGTGCCACAGTTGTTTAACTGCTCGGTAGCCGGGTCGGCATATTTGCGAAACTGAATTTCCGGCACCGGGGTCAGGCCGGCCAGGGCTAACCCCACCGCCCGACCAATGATTCCCTCTTCGGAGAGGCTGGTATCAAAGACGCGGCCGCGCCCATGGGCTGTCTGTAACCCCATCGTAGCCGCATGAACCCCCCCCTTAAACCCCACATCTTCGCCAAAGACCAGGCAGCGATTATTGACTCGCAGCTCCACATCTAACGTCCGGCGTACCGCTTCCACCATGTTGATCCGGCGCGGATCGCTGACCTGGGGTTGGGTTGTGCCCTGGGGCAGGGTAATTCCTTCTGGTAACAGGCCGCCAACTTGCTGCGGCCGCGCCGGGTCCGCAAAGACAAAATCGGTTGTACCCTCCACCTCTGGGTCGGGAGAAGCCCAGGCTGCGGCCGCGGCCGCCCGTACTTCCACCTCTACTTCTTGCCTTAACGCCTGCCACCCGGCCTCATCCAACAGGGCCGGCACCAGATAATCATGCAGCGATTTGAGCGGGTCGCGGGCCCATTCGGCTTCCATCTCGGCCTTAGATTTATATGCCTGATTATCCGCGCTGGAATGTCCGGCCAGGCGGGGAACGGTCAGCCGCAGCAGCCCGGCTCCTTGACCGCTGCGAACATAAGCTACCGCCTGGCTCACCAATTCCGCCGTCTCCGCCGGATTGGTGCCATCCCCATCCCAAATTTTGAGGTGGCGAAAAGAGGCCAGGTTAGCCGCGATGTTACTGCCGGGAGTCTGGGCCGGCCCCGGCACGGAGATAGCATACCCGTTATCTTCTACCACAAAGAGAAGTGGCAAATCTAACGTCGTAGCAATATTCAAGGCCGACCAAAACCCATTGGTAGCCACCGCCCCATCTCCACCAAAAACGATGCCGATGCTCCCGGCCAGGTGAGTTTCCCCCAGCTCTTCCTGGCGGTAGCGGATGGCCTGGGCCCAACCGGCCGCCGGGGTATATTGTGCCCCTACATCACCAGCCATCGGCAGTACGGTGCATTTCTCCCGCCGGGGTAAATTAATGACAACACCTACATCGCGGCCGCGGCTCACTCCCGCCGCCTTGCCCATGCCCGAAGCAAACGACTCTGCCACTGTCAACCCTACCCCTAACAAAAACGGCCGCGACCGGTAATAGACCGATGCCCCATCAAACGGATACTCCATTAACTGACTGAGCAGCACCTGACCCAACTCATGTCCACGGGCACAAAATTGGTAAATCACCTGCCCTTTTGGGGTCAGTTCATTCTCTTCCAAATCATCCATCACCCGTGATGTCAACATCAATCGGGCCACCTGAAGCCAATCAAAAGCAGGGTGTAATGTGTTCAAGAAAAACCTCCTGTCGGCAGTTAGCAGTTAGCAATCCCCCATCTCTCAATCTCCCATCCTAACTAGTACCATCTACCTACCTAACCCGTTTGGTGATTAATGATCAATTAACGGTTAGTTAGCACCTATCTGCTAAGGTAAGGGTAGAGATAGTAGCAGCATGCCCTCAACAGCGCAGATTGTCCAAAAAAAGGTATGATCAGGCGAATGGGCTGCGGCCGCGACAATCTTAACTTAAACAACCAACAAATGCCCACCAGGTACACCAGTTACCATGACCAAAATACCAGAGGCATACAACCATTAATTTTTTATCATTTTCATTGAGCAGTTGGGTAATATACCAATTGTTCCCAACAGGGAAGCAACCATGTTCCGAACCAAGCATAAAATGGACAACAAGGGTCAGGCCATCGTTGAGTTTGCCCTCATCATCATCGTCTTACTGCTCATCATTTTCTTCATTATCGAAGCCAGCCGGATTTTATGGGCCTGGGTTACAGTGCAAAACGCCGCCCGTGCCGCAGCTCGTTACGGCATCACCGGTGAAGCCAATCTGGCCTGTCTTAACAACACCCCCCCATGTGCCGATCCTCGTGTCTTTTCCATCAAATCCCTGGCTGAAGAAAATCTAACCGGGCTGCCTCTCAATGCCGACGCTGCTTATGAAGATGATTACTTCTATATCGTTCAAGTTTATGGCGTCAATGCTCTGGGGTTTTTCCAGGAAGATTATGCCGGCATGCCTGGACTTCCCCTGGTGGTTCGCGTCGTCTACAACGTGCCCATCGTCACCCCTATCCTATCTGGCATCGTAGAAAACATTCCCGTTATGGGGCAAGTCGTCGTCAACAACGAACAGTTTGGGCAGCAAGGAAGTGCTAACCAGGGGCAGGGTCTTCCCCCGCCCGTGCCAGCCGTGCCCACACCCGGACCAACTCCCAGCTTCACCCCAACACCTACAGAAACAGCTACCCCATCACCCGGGCCCACCGAAACCAATACCCCCATCCCGTCCATAACAGCTACCCCAACTTGTAGAACTCAGTTCACGGGACCAGTAGTAGCAGGGGATCGGTTCATTGGCGTGACTGGTGGTTTAGGCGCGGCTCCGCCTATCACCGTTCGCTTAGACTGGATAGATGGGGTCAACAACGTCGAACTTGATTTAGCCTTCCTGGAAGATGAAGGGCCGGGTTGGGCCTGCCCTGGGCATGGGGAATTTGTCCTGGAGCCTGGCGTCAACTTAGTAGCAGGCATGCTGCTGCTAGTAACAAACCTGGTAGACAATACCAATAGTTACACCTTTGTTTTGCCTGGCACCCCCACCCCAACCCCCTTGCCAACCAATACAGCTATACCAACGGCTACCCCCACCCCTAGCCTGACCCCAACCCCCAGCGCCACACCTATTGGTCCCTATATCAACGCTTCGTCAACCTGTTGGAACCCTGGCTCACCCAATGCTGTCATTGAGCTGTTTGGGGGCAATTGGCCCATCACCCCTCCGCCGCAATCCCCTATCAACATCTCTGTTTATGATCGGTTTGGTAACAGTATCAATATAACCACCATAGCCCAGGGACATGGGGGCAGCTTTGCCGAAGTTATGGTCAGCGTGGCTGCCTTTACTCAAGCCAATTCACCCTATACTTTTGCGGCTCAGGCTATCAATGGAGCGTATGCCGAAAGACGGTTCGATGTCCCTTGTGCCCAACCAACGATTATTTCACCTACACCGACACCATCACCCAACCCGGCAGATCTGGTCATTGTGAGCTACCCGACCCTGATCAGTACCCCGCCAATTAATGGCGGCCAACCGGTGACCTTTAGCTATGTCATTACCAACACCGGCAACATTAACATCTCCAGCCAGTTTTATGTGGACACCTACTTCAATCCTTTGGGCGTAACGTCGGACACAGTGCCCATCACCTATAGTGTTGCTTATGTGGCCGTTGGGGGTCTTCCCGGTGGTGACAGCCGAACGATTACCATGACCATAGGGGGTGGGTTCCCTGGCATAGCCACCACTCACACCGTGGTGGGTATGGTTGATTCCATACGGCAGGTTACTGAAGCCAACGAGTTTAACAACATTACCGGTAATCTCGTCGTTCCCGTGACACCCCCGTTTGAAACACCTACTCCCACTCCCACCCCATCAGGGAGTAATACCATCGCCGGGATTGTGCGTATCTTCACCGGGAGCGACTGGGTGCCCCAATTCCGGGCTACCGTTTACCTGGTGCAAACGTCTGGTGTCCCCACCCCAACGCTGGTGGCCCAAACGGACAGCAGTGTCACCGGGAGTTACTTCTTTAATTATGCTGAGTTAGGGGTTACTTACACTGTTTATGCCTGTTTTACCCTGAATACAGCCAATGGGAATGTCTATTATGCCGCCGTTCGCCCCGGCATTACCGCGCCCAACTTCTATATAGACATGTTTATGATGGAAAGTGTGAGTGGTTGCCCGGCCCCAACATCTGGGCATACGTTCCGATAAAGACAGCTTGGGGAACACGGATTTTTAGGATTGGTAAAATGGTAAAGCGAACTATCTCCCGCCAAACAATATTGCTCCCGGTGCTGCTGCTGGTACTGCTGGGCATGGTCAGCCTGATCCAGGTTGCTCCAGCCGCCTCAGCCCCAGAAGCTCTAGGGGATTGGGAAGGAACACCCCCAGGGGTCCATCTTTCCACAACTACTGGCCGCGCCATTGCTCCTGCAATTGCTTATTCAGCCGACGGTTCAACCCTGGCTGTGGTTTATTTGCAGCATACTGGCTCTTTCTACACCCCGTATGTGCGGATTTCAACCAATGACGGGGTGAGTTGGAACGGACCAACCCGAGTGGTACCGGGAAGTACGGTCAATGGTACGGCGGTTGATGTGGCGGTGGATGCCAACAATCGGGTGCACATTGTCTGGTTAGAAAATGCCGGCCTGGGGCAGTTGACCAGGCTGTATTATGCCAATAATGTATCTGGTAGTTGGAGTGCCCCGCAGACGTTAAGCCAGGCAACATCTGCTGTTTCGGCCGCGATGGTGTCCCCGCGCATTGTCGCCAGCAGTAACAACCGGCTAGATGTGGTATGGAGCCAGGTTTTTCCTGACACCCAATTCCAACTTAATATCTTGCACAAACGATCCGCCAACGGCGGCGGCAGTTGGAGCACCAATCCCAACCCGGTCGCCATTACTGGTCCCAATTCGTTTAACCCATCTCTGGCTATAACCACAGACGGCAAACTCCATGTTGTTTGGGAAGAAGCGATTATTGAACCCCCCAATAATGAGTTCAGCCGGATTCGTTATGCCAGGGGCACGGTGACAGGCACGAATACAACTTCCAGTTGGGAGTACAACGCGGCCAATCCGATTAACATTGCGGATCCATCTATAGATGAAGCCGCCCGCCCTGACATTGTGGCTCAGGGGAATACCTTGTTTGTGGCTTACAGCTATCGCTATGGGGGGGCACAGCCGGGTGAACCTGTCTGGCAAGAGGTGTATGTGACCTCTTGCAGCAGTAATTGCACCAATGCCGCCAGTTGGGTATCTCACCCCAGTAATCCCATCAGTGGCAGTGCGCCGGTAGGGGTTAATACACAAGACCCATTTTTTATCATCCCGTCCATGATTAGTTATGGCACTTGTGTGGCGGTTTATTATCATGGGCTGGATGGTGATCCTAACCATTCTTTAGAAGTGGTATGGGGCAGCAACAGTTGCGGTGGTTGGGGATCGAATTTAGACCGGGCAACTGATTTTAACACCCGTACCCTTTATCCACGCCTGACCACAGATGGGCAGTGGTTTCAATTGGTTTTTGAGCTGCGAAATCCTGCTAATGGGGATATCCAGATTTATTATCGCCGGCGGGAACTGCCCCAACCAGGGGTATTCCTGCCGTTTATAAGACGATCATGAGCCGAGCCGAATGGATTTTAGGAACGATTTTGGTATTGCTGCTGGCGATTGTGCTGATCGCGGCCGCGATCCTCTGGCTGCCTAAACCAACCGTGGAGCTCCCGCCTACCCTGGCGGTTACGGTGCCGGTAGCCCCCACCCTGGCTTTCCAGGGGGGCACCGCCGTTTTAGCCTTTACTTCCGCCACCAATGTGGCCCGTGAATGGCAAAGTGATGCCCAATTAATAGAAGCCAAAGCAACCTGGCCGCAAGGGGTCACTCGCAGCGATATTTTAACTGGGACTACTGTTTGGAGCTTTATCTTTTACTCCCCAGGACAAAGCAGTGTCGCTAACATCGAAGTATTAGAAAATGTTGCCCAACTGATTAGCCAAAATCCGGCACCTAACCCACTTACGCCTGCTTCTAGCACGGGCTGGCGGATTGACAGCCCGGAAGCAGTGCAAATTTTGTTGGAGCAGGCGGGCGGGGATCAATTTTTACGGACGCAAGGGGTTTCGATCTTGAATATGAATTTAAGTGCGGTAACCGAAAGCGGCCGCATGGAGTGGACTATTTCGCTGTTTAGCAGCCAGACAGGCCAATCACTGACCATTCGACTGGATGCCAACAGTGGTGAGATCATGCCTTTGACTTCATCTTAAAGGAAAGTTGAGGCAGAGTGACAAATTTGAGGGATGAAAATGACAGACAACAGGCAGTGGAAAGTGATTCATCCGTCCTGGATTATCCGTCATCGGTTCTGATTTTCGTAGGAGCGTAATCATGCAAACAAAAACAAGGTGGCAGCAAAAAGGTCAAAGTTTAGTTGAAGTCGCTATCTTTCTGCCGGTAGCCCTGATCATCATTGCCGGGCTGGTGGAATTAAGCCTGTATCTGGTAACGCAGAATAAGGTCAATACGGCTACCCGCGAGGCTGCCCGCTTTGGAGCCAATGGGGGAGAAAATGCCGGTATGGTCTCGGTAGCTCTTAATACGGTGACGCAAACGCTCAAGTTAGAGATTGACCAATGGGATTTATGGTCTGTCCGCGGCCGCGTCCGGGCACGCTGCCTCAATGGGACCAATGGCAGCCCTACCCTAGATTTTGGTCCCAACGACCAAAATTTCACCGTTGAACACAGCTACGGCATTTCCCAAACCGTCGCTTTTACCGAAACCAACAGCTATGTTTTTTCACCACAATTCCGCCAGGATGTTATGAACAAATTAGTCCAGGGGGGCACCGGCACCTGCCAAAACCCCAGCAACCCGGCTCCAGATATTAACAACCTGGAATTTGTCGCCATGTATTCAGCCCATGACATTGAATCTATTCTGGGGTTAGATGTGTTCCTGGAAAGAGTATTCACCGTGCGGGCCTTGCATGTATTTCGCGTAACTTCCGTCGTCTCCAACAACCAAACGGCGGGGTGTGATGCCTTCCCCCTGGCCTTACGAGATGATGTGATCCGATCCGTTGACCCGGCAACCTACGCCATCGCCACCGGCTGGCACCCGGTCAATCAACGGTACCCTGCCGTTTTGCCCACTTATGCCCAGCTTGTCCAGCAAGGGCATGTCGCCAACAATCCGCTCCAGGCTGGGGCTACCGAGGGGGATGTTTTCTTGTTCCTGGGTGAAGGGCTAAACGTTTCACCGGCCGTTAATTATGCCTGGCTGCAATGGAATACGGATTCCACCTGTACTGGCTGCAATCAGGGGCACACCCGTTTGCGAGCCAGCATGACCTGGCCCGGCAACAGCACGGTGCGTACCCCTGTTGACCTGGGCTTCCATGAAGTAGGTAATTGGCCCGATACCGAATTAAGCATTGGCGACCGGGTAGCTTATAGTAACGCCAATGGTTCAGCCGTTTCTGACGAAGCCGCCGGACATATTGACCGGAGGCGCACCTTGCGGGTCATTATGTGGCGGGAACATGGCGTACTACAAGGGGGTGGTCCTGGCAATTCTGATCAACCTTTTGTACGCGTAGCCCAATTTGCCAATGTGCGGCTGTTAGGCTACCAATTTGTGTCTGGAGAAACCAACCGCTGGCTGTTGGTGCAATTTGTGAGCTATGACACCAGTTGTGGGCAAACAACGTCTACACCCTAAATTAATACAGGGTCTTTGGGGTTTCGTGGGACAAGGCTAAATGTAGGGGCATATCCTTGTGGTTGCCCTCGACTGGGCAGGTAGAAGGCCAGTCCCTTACATCTGGCATCAATCCTTTGAATTCCTAAGGAGCCATAATAGATTGCGTGACGAGTGCTGCGTGAATATAGCACTCGTCACGCAGCACAAACGATAAGATTGCCTCAATCTTTATCACGTAGGACAGAACATGATGAGACAACACAGGACATCTCCAACAAATAATCATAAGGAAGCTGGGCAAAGCATTGTCCTCATTGCGGTGGTCATGGTTGCCTTGCTGGCTTTTGTCGGACTGGCCATAGATTTAGGCATGGTATGGGTACGGAGTGCCCAGTTGACAGCCGCAGTAGACGCGGCCGCATTAGCTGGCGTCACCGAAATAGAAACCCAACTCGGCCTCAGCGGGGCCATTACCAAAGCCGAACAGTTTCTCTACAGCAACAACATTCCCGCCAGCGTCGTCATGTCTGGCACCCAATATATGCCTGGCGCCAATGCCATTGGGGCTACCCAATTCACCGTAACCGCAACCTGGCCAGTTGAGCTTTATTTCATGCGCCTGCTCACCTTTAACGAATTTAACATTCAACGATCAGCTACAGCGGCTTATTTCCCTCTAGTAGATATTTATGCCAGCCGCCGCGTTGAACTGGGTACTCTGGGCACATCTAATCAGGCAATCTTTGGGCCTAACTGCCGTACCGGTCTAGGGGACCCATTCTCCCCCACCACCAGTACCTTCCGCCCGCCGAACCATTATGTCAACCCGGATTACAGCAACAGCTTCTTCACCTACCGCTACCGGATCATGATCCCGCCAAATTATGAAGCCACTGCCGGTACCAGCATTATCCGGGTAGAGCTGTTTGACCCTGATACTTATAATTGGTCCCTGGGCAATACCAATGATGAAAATGGCGCTACCCACCCCTTCACCCGCTCCGACGGTACCACCGGCGCGGCCGCCTGCCCGGGAGATGACCGCTACCGATTCCAACCCTGTATTTTTCAGACCGGGGAAAGTCAAGACGCCAACCCATTTTGGTTCATTCGCATTGATGAAATACGGCAAAATTTTGGCAGCAGTTGTGGCAACCCCACCAGTAACAACTATGCCAGTGGGCACCCAACCCAAACCTCATTTGATTTATATTATTACCAGATCAACGGGATCACTGGCATCATTGAACCGGTAACCCTCGCTAAATATGTAGGTCGAGCTGACAATGCCCACTGCACCGACATGCGCTGGGTTTCCCCCGGGGCACAAGATGCCTATGATCACCGCAATGTACCAGGCTGCCCCGCCACGGTACCTGTTACCTCTGGCTCAGGCACATTTGAGATTGATCTAGGGTCTCACACCGGCATCATGCGAGATCAGAACAATACCCGCTTCCTCTACCTGGATGTCACCGCCATTGCTGGGGCTTCCGAAAATGGGTTTGAAATTTGGGCCGGGCCTCCTTATTATGCCAGCGGCTCACATGACCCTCTGGCTCCTTGTGGTGCCCCAGGCCAATTTCCTCCTGCTGGCGTTCCCAGCAAGGCCAATGCCCGCAATCTTCACGTCGTTCGCTGTGGCAACACTTCTCACAGCTCCAAAGGGGTAACGGTGTTTGGTATGGGCAATTTGCCCATGAACTCCAACGCCAACTTTGCCGTAGATATCCCTCTGATCTACGTTGGCGCGGAATATGGCGGGTCGCAAATTTTGATCAGCATGTTTGATCCTGATGCTGGTTCGCGCTCACCGGTTGTTTTTTACTTTGATACCCTGGCATTCACCCTGCGAGACCCGGTGCCCCCAACCCCACAAAATCCAACCAATACCAGTCTGACTGACTGGCACCTGGCTTTTGCCGTCAACCATACCCGCACCGCAGACCCTGACCTGGCTCCTGGAGAAGTGCGGAACTGTGTTCCATACACTTCGGGAAGTTCAACCAACCCCCAAGGGTGTGAAAATCGGTGGATTGAGCCAGCATACCGTATTCAAGTGCCCACTTTGGACCCAGCACGCTGCGTCAATCAGGCTACGACCCCCCAATGGTGTACCCCGTTTTATGGCGGTCGGCTCATCGCCCACTATTGGGCCGGGAATCATGACACCTACGGCTGGCAAATCCGCCTGCCGGGGCTGCCCTATCTCATCAAATAATACAGATTTCATTAGAGATCATCGGAAACAAACCCTGACAGGTCTCTGAGACTTGTCAGGGTTGATGGGAAATCCTGAATTCTATTCATATTCATTATTTATCTCATAAGGAAGGTCTCCGTGTTCAAACACAACCATTCCCCCAAACGACGCTTTACCCGGCAGGCCGGCCAGGGCTTCATTGAGTATGCCGTCATCCTACTTTTGGTGGGTATGGCCGTAGTTTTAATTTTGTCCCTTCTGTGGCCTACAATTGAAGATACCTTCAGACGATTTGTGGAACGGGCACCCCTGGCCCCGCCCGAGATTGGCCCTATTGGGGGTCATTTTACGCCACGACCAGCTCCCACCATCTCTTTCACCAACGCCAGCCCCACTGTTAGTGAAGCCCAGGGTACGGTCACATTATTCCTGTCCTTATCATATGAATTTTACCAGGATGTCGTGGTGACTGTTTCTAGTGTAGATGGGACGGCCACTGCCGGGGCAGATTATGAGCCGGTCAATACAACGGTGACCATTCCCCAAGGGCAAACCAATGGGCAGTTCACCATCACCATTTTGCAGGACACGGAAATTGAGCCAGATGAAACGGTCATCTTACGGTTGAGCAATGCCAATATCTCTAATGTGGGACCCGATGCCACCCTGACTATCTTGGATGATGATGTTCCCCCGGCCTTTTCGTTTGCGGAATCGGTTTATCTGGTGGAAGAAAACCAGGGTCCTTTGCAAGTTGTCGTGCGAATGGATCGGATGTATAACGCGGCCGCGTCCGTGGCCTTTACCACCCAAAATGGCACCGCCACTGGGGGAAGCAGCTGCAGCGGGGGTATACGGTATGTCACTCAAAGCGGCACCTTGAACTTCCCCTCAGGCGTTAATGAACAAACCATCACCATCCAGATTTGTAATAACAGCCTGGCCGAAGGCGATGCTAATTTCTCTATCGTCCTGAGCAACCCCACCCCCCCGGGATCAACTATCAGTGGGACAAACCCTGTCCCCGTGACCATCATTGATGATGAAACGGCCCCCACCATTACCTTCACGGCCACCAATTACATCGTTAATGAGAACCAGGGCACTGCCCTCCTTTACGTTCAGTTGAGCCGAAGCTACAGCACCCAGGTAACAGTAGAGTACCAGACTGAGCCAGGCACCGCTTTTGCCCCAGGGGATTACACCCACAGTCAAGGGGTAGTCACTTTCTCGCCGGGAGTGACAAATCGCATCATCACCGTTCCCATCACCAATGACAATCTCCATGAATGGGAGGAATTTTTCAGCGTTCGTCTCTCCAATCCGCAGCCGCCTAACATCCCGATTGTAGGCAATAACCCGGTGACGGTCACGATTATTGACGATGATTGCGCTTATGGCCCTCACGCCATCCCCACGCGCATTGAAGTGGAAAACTTCATGTGTGGGGCCAGAGGGGTGACCCATTTTGATATTGATGAGGTAAATCAAGGGAATTCCCCTTACCGGGTCGTAGATGCCCCTGGCGTAGATTTGCGGGCCAACGCCCAGACGGGGGGGATTGATCTAGGCTGGACAGTGGCCGGGGAATGGCTGCATTATGATGTCAATGTGGCCGTCTCTTCTCCTTACGATGTCATTGTCCGGGCCGCTTCTGATGTGAATGGGGCATCGTTCCGACTTTTGGTAGATGGGGTCTCCGTGACGGCCAACCCAATTCAAGTCCCCAATACCGGCAATACATTCAGTTTCCAAAATATTACCGTCCCCTGGGTTGTTTTCAGCCAGGGGCCGCGTATTTTGCGCCTGGAAATTGTGAATGGCGGCGCGTACTTTGATTATATCCAGGTGCAAACGACATCTGGTACCACTATCCAATTTAACAATAGCAGCTATGTGGTATTCGAAAATGACGGCCAGGCGATTATTACCGTAGACCTGGGGTCGGTGGTTAGCCAGCCGGTTTCGGTCAACTATGCTACTAGCAATGGCACAGCCATTGCTGGGGCAGACTATACTGCCACCAGCGGTACGCTCACTATCCCCGCCGGCCAAAACAGTGGCACTTTCTCCATCCCTATCATCAACAACACCATTGCTGGCCCCCCGTTCAAAACGGTTAATCTCGCCCTTTCTAACCCGGTGAATGGGCAGCTTGGGGTACAAACGACGGCGGTTCTGAACATCATTGATGATGAATGTTCATTTGGCCCGTACAATGTGCCCGGCCGGGTAGAAGCTGAGAATTTCACCTGTGGTGGCCAGGCAACCGGGTACAATGATACGACCCCCGGCAATCAGGGCACCTCTTCTTACCGGTTCTGGGAGTCGGTTGATCTGTTCAGCGGCGGCACCAGCAATGGGGTTTTTGTGGGGGCAACGGCCAATGGGGAATGGCTGCGCTATAGGATCAATGTGGCGACCCCTGGCTTTTATAATGTGACGGTGCGCGCGGCCGCGAACACCAATAACGCTCAATTTAGCCTGCTGCTCAATGGCATCGGTACCTATGGCCCTTACGCTGTCCCCAACGGGGGGGCCGGCAATTACAGCAATATCCTGGTGACAGGCATGTATTTAACTGCCGGGCAGCACACCGTTCAACTCAACGTTATTAACACCGGGGCCACCTACGATTATCTGGAGTTCAGCACCCTGAGCGGCCTGCTGCTGACGCTGAATGATGACAACAACACCATCACTGGCCCGAACGGCGTCCCTTTAGGTGGGGTTAATGACGAAGATATTGTTCTCTTTGTCAACGGGGGATACAGCTTATTCTTTGATGGCTCAGATGTTGGCGTAGGGCAAAATCTTCAGGATTTCCAACTGCTGCCCGATGGCACAATTTTGATGACCTTCGCCAACCTGTTTAATCATGGCGGCAATACTTACAATCCTGAAGATATTGTCCGCTTTACCCCCACCAGCCTGGGAACCAACACAAGTGGCAGTTTCAGTATGTTCTTTGATGGTTCCCAATATGGGCTAGGAGATACTTCCAATGGCCGCCTGGAATACATTGACGGGTTCTTTGTTCAGTCAACTGGAACCATTCTCATCTCAACGGTAGGCAATATGCGAGTGCCATCTTCAGCCACTCAAAATATTGACGCGAATGATGAGGATATTGTTCTTTTCAATCCAACGACAGGATATTATTCATGGTTCATAGATGGTTCTGATATTGGCTTCGATGCAAACAATGCGGCTGAAAACATTGTGGCGTTCTGGCTAAATAGTCAGGGACATGTCTACTTTAGTACCTTTGGCAACTTTACCGTCTCCCACAGTAGTACCACGTTAACAGGTTTGGGTAATGATATTGGCATCTTTATCCCGAACCAACTTGGAGCAACAACAACGGGCACGTTTATCAACCCACGTTATTTCATTGGTGGAACCAATACCAACAATGTTAGTGGGCTGGCTGGTGAACTGATCAACGGGTTCTTTATCATCCCTTAGCCGTCTTGGGTTGATAGGCTGCTATTCTCGCAATAGTTCCCAACTAACGGATTCCGCTCTTGTCTAAGGCGGTTGGTTTCGACAAGTGCAACCAATAAACCAACGGTTATGGAAAAGATAGTGACGCAATAGAAAAGGGGCTGGATCAAGGTGATCCAGCCCCTTTTTAGTTGGCATAACCGTATCTTCTCAATAAGTTGGGGCGAACCTTCGGAAGGTTTCTGTGATGGACAAGCTCTTGGACCAAACCTTCCGAAGGTTACACGTTTTACTGAGAATGTCACGCATAATTGCTTACGTTATTGGTGATTCGCGGGGTGAATCGCCAGGTGGATTTCCTGTTGGACATGGGGATCACTCTCCGCGGCCGCACTCCCCTGTAACAGATCACGCGCCACCTCACCCCCTATTTGCCCCAAGGCCCAGGCGGCATGGCCCCGCACCAGCGGGTCAGAGTCGGCAAGCAGAGAGGCCAGGTGAGGAACAGCGGCCGCATCCCCCCAATTGCCCACCGCCACACACACATTACGCAGGAAGCGGCCGCGCTTGATCCGTTGGATCGGGCTGTGGGCAAACCGGGTCTGGAACCTGGCCTCATCCAAGGTCAACAGCTCTAGCAGCGGCGGCGCGGCCGCGTCCCACCCCAGCGGCTTAAAAACAGGCTCAACCGTCTCCGGGGCAAACCGGTTAAACGGGCACACGTCCTGGCACACATCACAGCCATAAATCCAGTTCCCCATGAGCGGCCGCAGGTCCCGGGGAATCCACCCTTTTAGCTCAATGGTCAGATAAGAGATACAGCGGCGGGCATCTAGCTGGTAGGGGGCCGGGAAAGCATCGGTGGGGCAGGCAGTCAGGCAGCGGGTGCAGCGGCCGCAGCCCGGCATCCGTTTCGGCTCATCTGGTTGTAGGGAGATGGTGGTCAGCAGCTCCCCCAGGAAAAACCAGGACCCCCGACGGGGATCAATGAGCATTGTGTTTTTACCGGTAAATCCCAGCCCAGCCTGCTCCCCGTGATCCCGCTCTAGAATCGCCCCGGTGTCCACATAGGCCCGTGATTGCACCGCGTTGCGGCCGCTCATCATTTGCAGCCAGCGACTCAACTGCTCCAGACGGGGGGTCATCACCTCATGGTAATCTACCTGCCAGGCATAATTGGAGATGCGGCCGCGGGCCGGATCAGCCGTTATTTCCGGGGGTGGCGTCACCGTATAATAATCTAGCCCTACACAGACGATGCTCTGGATGCCGGGCAAAATCAGGGCCGGGTCTTGTCGGCGGGCTATTCTATCTGGGCGGGCCAGGTACCCCATCTCCCCATGATATTGCCGCTGCAACCAATCCAGATAGGCCACCAGCCGCTGACCGGGCGCGGCCGCGATTACCCCCACCCGGTTAAACCCCAACCGGCGGGCTTCTTCTTTCAACAATTCAGTCAAGGCCGCTATTTCATACATGTTGCCCTAAGTCCCGTCATTGGTATAATGCCCATGTTATGGTGATGCGCGAAAGGTGATACGTGAGATTTCTCTGGTCACGCATCACAAACTGGCACCCCCTTAAATCCCCAAAAGGCCGATTTTTGTTACTGAGTTTACAGGAGGAACCCGTGGCTATCAAAGTTGAATCATTCAAACGTGTGGATTTGATTGAGGTAAGCGGCCGCATTGACAGCAGCAATGCCCCAGAATTAGACGAAACCCTCAAACAGTTGGCTGACCAGGATCGACACCAACTGGTCCTGAACCTATCCCAGGTTGACTATATGAGCAGTGCCGGGCTGCGGGCTATCGTCACGGCCCTGCGTGCCGCCAAGAAAAGCGGTGGCAATGTCCATCTCTCCCAACCCTCAGACCGGGTGCGGGAAGTGCTGGAATTGGCCGGCCTGCATACCTTGTTCCAAATTTATGAGGATGATACGGCCGCAGTTGGTGATTTCTAAGCCGCCAGAATTTTTGGTCACAAATTACCACGAGTCAATTTGTGAGATTCGTGACCAAACTCCTCATGACTCCTGCTAAGTAATCGCTTATAAAGTAAGTTCCGCTCAGAGTTGACAACTTTTCACAAAGTTGTCAACTCTAAACCACATTCGCAGCACAATCCCCAACACCACAGACCATTTACCCCCATGCAAATACACCCATGAGCCAACAAAAAAGCCTGAAGGTTCCAGGACGTTATGATCAGATTCGACTTATATGTGAATTTGTCGCCGAAGGGGCTAAAGCGGCCCGGTTAGATGAAGATGACATTTTTCACATTGAATTGGCCTGTGATGAGGCCTGTACCAATATCATCGAACATGCCTATGGCCAGGAAAACAGCGGCCCTATAGAAGTGACCTGGCAGATAAATGCCCATAATTTCACGATTATCTTCACAGACCAGGGCCAATCCTTTGATCCGGATCAAGTACCCTTACCCCTTTCGACCCAAGAGTTACAAAATCTGGATAATTTAGATGATCTTAAAGTGGGGGGTTTGGGACTTCACTTTATGAAAAAATTGATGGATGAGGTGATTTTTGCTTTTGACAAAGAAAAGGGGAATCAACTCATTATGATTAAAAAACTTTAAGCGTGGAAAACAAACGCCAGAAGGTGAAAAGTAGTTATTCCATCATTCCTCCTCGATTTTTCCGTCGCTTTCGGTAACCCAAAGTAGGCAGCACATGAGCATCAAACTGAGTACCCTCGATGAGACATTATGGTTGGTAGAGATTAGCGGCCGCCTGGATCAAGAGCAGGCACCTTTATTAGAAAATGAGCTAACCCAACTCATCCAGGAACAACAAAATCGGTTGGTTATTGATTTATCCCGGGTAGATTATGTCAACAGTGCCGGACTGCGCTGCCTGGTTGGCGCATGGCGTAAAGCCAGAGAAAAAGGGGGCAATTTGTGGCTTTGCGGTCTCAACCACCGGCTTAAAGAGATCTTCAGCATGGTTGGTTTTGATAAAGTGTTCCAGATTTATCCAACCAGCCGCGAAGCCCAAACAGATTTGCTGAAAACAGGTGATTCGGTGCAAGAAAAGTAGGAGTCCAAACGAATCATGCTGTGGGAAATTTTCCAACCGAAATCAAGCGAGTATACCTCAATTGTTTGGTGGCTCATTTTGGCAGCAGCTATATCGTTAGCGGCCGCGATCTTATGGCGCCGCTCCCGTTCCCGGCGCCTGCTAGTGCAGCAAATTGATGAACTCAGCAAATTAAGCCAGGCTGGTCAGGCCATTGTGGCCGCCCAAATTGATTTAGATGAATTGGTGAAGCTAATCGCCCACGAAGTTGGGACAGTTATTGATAACCGCACCTTCCAGATTGGGCTGTTTGAGGACAACCTGTATCATATCGTCTACTGGACAATCAACGATGAGCCACAAAAGCACCAGACCTTTGATCTGAGCGAAAATATGGGGGTGGTGGGCTGGGTGCGGCAGGAAAACAAGCCCCTCCTGGTCCGAGATTTTCAGAAAGAGCTAGACAGTTTACCGGCGCGGCCGCGTTACATCAGCCATTCCCCCCCCCGCTCCGCCATCTTCATCCCCCTGGTCAGCAACGAGCGGGCCATCGGCATCATGGCTGCCCAAAGCAGCCAGCCTAACCGCTTTAATGAAGAGGATATGCGCCGCCTCATGATTTTGGCCAACCAGGCTGCGGCCGCTATCGCCAACGCCTACCTCTATGCCGCTGAACGTAAACGAGCCGCTCAACTGGAATTAGTAGGCGAAATCGCCCGAAAAGTCAACGCCATTCAGGATTTAGATGAGATTTTCGCCGAGGTCGTCCACCTCACCCGGGAGCAGTTTGATTTTCAACTGGTCTCCATTCTCGCCCTTGACCCAGAGACCCATCAGGCCGTTTTTAAGGCCTCCAGTTCTCCCCAGGTTAAAACCAACCAGATGCGGATCAACCCTGGGCAAGGGTTGATCGGCCTGGCTCTACTCAGCCAGCAGACAGTCATTAGCAATAACACCACCAGAGATGAGCGTTATATCGGCATATCTGGCGATCCTTCACTGGATGAAATCTTGGCCGGCACCCATGCGGAGATGGTCATTCCCCTGTTGATTGAAAATGAGCTGCTGGGGCTTTTGGATGTACAAGCACGGGATGTCAACGCCTTCACCCCCCAAGATCAGATGGTCCTCGAAGTGCTGGCGGCCGGAGTGGCTACCGCCATCCATCGGGCCCGGCAGATCAGCGTTCAGCGGGAGCAGGCATGGCTGACTACCGCCCAACTGCAAATGGCGGAAGCGTTAAGCCATACCGACAGCATAGATGACGCGGCCGCGACCGTAGCCCGCCTCACCCCCATGCTGCTGGGGGTGGCCCAATGTCTGGTACTGATTTGGGATGAGGAGATGGAACAATATGTCGCGGCCGCGCAGTTTGGCTTACCCCCAGATACTCAGCCCGGCCCCTTCCCCATCGGCCATTGGCCTACCCTGGACGCGGCCCACGTCGGCCAGGAACCACTCACGACCCATAAACCACCCCCCTGGCCGACCGAATCAGCCAATCAGGAGACCAGCCTCTTTCCCCTGATCGCTAAAAATCAAACCCTCGGCCAGCTTGTCGTCACCCTACCCTGCCCACGTGACCACGAAGGGCGAGAACAGGTTGGCCTGCCCCCCCGTCAGCTAGAGCTGCTGCGAAACATCGCCAGCCAGACGGCCCAAACCATCGCCAACGACCAATTACAACAGGCCCAACAAGAGGAAGCATGGGTAAACACCGCCCTGCTCCGCGTCGCCGAAACGGTCAACAGCTTGATCGAACTCAACGAAATTTTAGATACCATCGTCCGCTTCATCCCCATGCTCGTAGGCGTGCAATCCAGCCTCATCCTGATATGGGACGAAGAAACGGAGATGTTCCACTGCGGCCCCAGCTATGGCCTCAGCGAAATGGGGCGCGGCATCATCGAGGCCCAGGCAATTGAATGGGGTGAATTTGTCGCTGTGCATCCCCATGAAGAGGACAGCTTAAACCCAGGCACAGCTTATTACACCATCCGGCTGCCCAAATGGTTAAGTGAGATCATCGGCAGTGAGCAGGCGGAGACCTTCATGCTCCATGCCCGCAGCAATCTGGTGGGGGCCTTGCTTATTGGCCCCACCGCCAATGGTCGCCCCCTTACCGGTCGGCGGCTGCAAATTTTGGCTGGCATCGCCCACCAGGCCGCCACGGCGGTGATGAATGACCAACTATACCGGGAATCGGCGGAACGGAGCCGCCTGGAGCGGGAGTTAGATGTGGCCCGGCGCATTCAGAGCAGCCTCATGCCCGAAAAAAGCCCGGACATCCCCTTCCTGGATGTAGTTAGTTACTGGCAGCCCGCCCGGCAGGTCAGCGGCGACTTTTATGATTTTGTGCCCTTACAAGAAGGGCGGTGGGGCATTGTCATCGCTGATGTGGCAGATAAAGGGTTTGGAGCGGCCCTGTTTATGGCCCTGTGTCGTACTATTATCCGGGCAGTTGCCTTTAGCCGCACCGATCCGGTAGAAACATTGCTCCGCGCTAACCAAATTATCTGCAATGATTCCTACTCTGACCTGTTTGTGACGGTGTTTTACGCCATATGGGATCCAGCCCATCAGACCTTGACTTACGCTAATGGAGGGCACAATCCGCCTCTGCTCATACGAGGCGATGGCCGCATTAGCCAGCTTAAAGGAAGTGGGGTAGCCCTGGGGGTAGTAGATCCAATTGAGATAGAGCGGCATGAGATTCGGCTGCGGCCGCAAGACAGCCTCATCTTTTACACCGATGGTATCACCGAAGCGATTGATGAAACGTACAATGAGTTTGGGATCAGCCGGCTGCAAATAGTCGCGGCCGCAAGTCATCAAAAATCCGCCTCTACCATGCTGCAATCCATCACCGAAGCCATCAGCACCCACGTTGGCGAGACCGCCCAATTTGATGACATCACCCTGGTTATCCTCAAATACCTGGGCAAACGGCGCAAATAACCGTCCCCCCTTTCCGCAACCTGGCCCCCATTTCTGCGTACAGCAATCGGTTTCTTGACATTCCCCCATACCATGCCCCATATCCATCAGCATGAATTGGCTATCATAACCAAGACCTCAGCAGGACGACAGTACCTTACAAGTCAACTTCTTGGACAAAAAATAAGAAGTGATCCACAGATGACATAGATTTCCACCGATGTCTTGAAAATCTGTGACATCTGTGGATAAATCTCTTCTGGCTTGTCCAGGTTAGGAACTTCAGAGAATTCAATCCTCAGTCCTCACCAAACACAGGAGTACCTCATGTCTACACCCATCATTGAAGTACGCGATTTGCGTAAAACCTTTAAACTTGGCGAACAAACCGTCCACGCGGTTGATAATGTCACCTTCACCATCAATCGGGGGGAAATGGTCGGCATTGTTGGCCCGTCTGGCGGGGGGAAAAGTACCCTGCTCGGCCTCATTGGCGGTTTGGATAAGGCCGATGAAGGCAGCATTGTCCTGGATGGCACAGAAATCAGCACTCTAAACGAACGAGACTTAACGACTATTCGAAATGAAAAGTTAGGCTTTGTTTTCCAATTTTTTAACCTCATCCCCAACCTGAACGCCCTGGAAAATGTGGCCTTGCCGGTTGAGTTTGCCCACCGTCCCCAGTTCAAACCCCAGGCACGGGCCACCGAACTGCTCACCCATTTTGGCATGGGGGACAGGTTACGCCATCGGCCAAACCAACTTTCTGGTGGTCAGCAGCAGCGGGTAGCTATCGCCCGCGCCCTGGCTAACAATCCCCCTATTCTCCTGGCCGATGAACCAACGGGAAATCTCAATACTGAGGCGAGCGAACTGGTTATGTCAACTTTACGACAGGTGCGGGATGATTTTGGCACTACGGTTATCCTGGTCACCCATGATCCCCATATCGCCAGCCAGGCCGACCGGATGTTGACGCTGGTGGATGGGAAACTGGTGAGGGATGAGGAGTGAGGGTTGAGGAGTGAGTGACTCGCTCACTCCCCTACTCGCCCACTCGCCCACTCGATTATGAATACGATCACTCGAAACTCGAAACTACTATGAAACATTTACCTTTCTTTTTCCGTCAGGCAATGGCGAATATGAACCGCAACCGGCAGCGGACGATTTTTGTCCTGTTTTGTATTGCTGTCGGAGTGGCGGCGATTGTCTCTTTACGCACCCTGGGGCTGATGATTGGGGACAGCCTGACCCAAAACCTGCAACAAGATAACCGGGGAGACTTGTCTGCTTCTGTGCCGGTAACCGCAATTATGGGGGTTGGGGAGTTTGACCCGGAATTGATTAACCGGGGCAGCTCAATGTTTATCTCACCCAGTTTTAGCCAGGTAGGGCTGGAACGTATGGCCGCCTGGGCAGATGAGAATGGGTATGAGATGACAGTTGCCTCACGTAACAGTGACACGGATCGGATCCGGCTTAATCAAAATGACAGCCAACCGGAGAGTATTCTGGCCTTTTTTATTGAGCCGGAGAAATATCCGTATTATGCGGAAATTACCTTTGTGGCCCCGGCCGGGGGAACCCTGGCGACGACGCTCCGAGGGGAGAATGATATTGTCATTGCGGAACGGCTGGCCCGGCTGTTAGGGGCGGAGATTGGCACAGAGCTGCGGCTGGTTGGTCCAGATGTGTATGTGGTCACGGGGATTGTGGATGATGGGGCTGAGGCCAGCCTGCGTGATCTGAATGCGGTGCTGTTCCCGTATGTCTATTTGCGTTATGACATGGCGGCCGCACGGCTCAATGTGCAGGCCGATACGGTTTATTTTAAGCTGCCAGAGGGTGCAGACAGCGCGGCCGCAGGGGAATCATTCAGTGAAACTTTTACCGGCATACCAGTCACCACTACCGCCGATTTGCGGGAGCAAAACGAAAGCCTCAGCGAAAACCTGACCAAGCTAATTACGACCATGGGGCTGGTCTCCCTGCTCATCGGCGGTATCGGCATCGCCAACACCATGAACGTCGTCGTTGGGCGGCGCACCCTGGAAATCGGTGTCTTAAAAACGGTGGGAGTGCAGGCCAATCAAATTACCCTCATGTTCCTCATCGAAGCGGCCCTGATGGGGTTGTTTGGCAGTATTTTAGGCATCCTGTTAGGGTTGGGCATGGTCTCCGGGCTGCAATCAGTGGCGGAGCGGGTGTTAGCGCAGCAGTTAGCCTTTACCCTCTACCCGGAAGCGATTTTGATGGGGCTGATCACCGGCTCCGTTGTCACCCTGGTTTTTGGCTTTTTGCCCACCATTGCTGCAGGTCGGGTGCGGCCGCAGGTTGTCCTGAACCCCACCGACGCCGCTTTGCCCCAGGCCGGCCGCCTCATTTCCATTTTTGTTGTCTTGATTATGACTGGCATCATTGGCCTGATGGTTACGCTCATCGTCGGCAATGGCTGGGTTGGGTTTGGTATCGCTTATGGGGCGTTGGTGGTGTTGGGGTTAGCCCTACTCTTCTTTTGGGTCATCGTCATCATTATGAGCGTTTTACCCTCATTTGGCTTCGTCACCATACGGCTGGCCCAACGAGCCATTGGCACCCATGCCAGCCGTACCGCCAGCACCTTGCTGGCTTTGGTGATTGGCATGTTTTCTCTCAGCCTCATTTTGTTGCTCACCCAAAGCGTCATCAACGTCATTGAGGTCAGTTTTGCCCAGGCGATTGGGGGGAATGTCCTCATCGTGCCCCAAACATTGGCCGATAGTGAACGGGCGCAAGAGGTATTACAGGGGTTAGAAGGAGTTAACTCGATTCAGCAGGATGTGGTGTATGAGAGCCAGATTGTAGCCATTAATGGTGACAGAGATATGACCCGGCTAACGGCTGAAGCCCGTGAACGCGCTCTGGAAGCCGCGGCCGCCTCTAGTCGCAGCGGCCGCGCCCCAGACAGTGAAATCAACACCGGGCAAGGCCGCTTTGACTTGTACGAGTTCCAAATCCAAAGCCTGGTCAATCCCCTTGAACTGCAATTAGCCAGCCACCCGGATACTGACCGAACCTACAATATTGTTGCCGGTCAAGACATCACCCCGGCCTCTAATCGGCAGCTGCTGCTGGAAAAAACAAGTGTGGTGGAGTGGCTGGATTTGCAGCCGGGGGATGTGCTGACGGTGCAGTATACGGATGGCTCGGAAATGGAATTAACGGTGGCCGGGTTGTGGACGCGGTCGCTGACCTCTGGGGCGGTCAACTTCAGCTTTGGCAGCAATGAAAGCCCGGCCATCATCAGTGATAACAGCCTTCCGCCTGGCTATGAGCCGATCTCCTCACCCATCATTGCTGATGTGGACAAAGAGCGGGTGAGTGAGGTGAGTCGGGCGTTTGCTAATGAGCGGGGGATTTTTGTCCTGGAAATCAGCCAACTGCAAGAGCTAACCGCCCGGATCATCCGACAGTTGACAGCTCTGCCCCTGGTGGTAGCCGTGTTGGCTCTGTTTGCCAGCACCGTTATCATCGCCAATACCGTCTCCCTGGCTACCCTGGAACGCCGTCGTCAGATTGGGATTATGAAGGCGATTGGGCTACAATCCCGCGATGTGCTGCGCCTGTTGTTGTTAGAAAATGGGCTGGTAGGATTGTTAGGTGGGGTGATAGGAACGGGCATTGGCGCGGCCGCGATTCTGGCTTTGGGGATCGTCTCATCTAATTTAAGCAGCTTCCCCCTGCTCACCCTGATTGGCCTGGTCATCTTATCAGTCATCATCTCCCTGGCCGCCACTCTCATCACCGCCTACGGGGCCGCCCAGGAAAAACCACTCATTGTTTTACGGTATGAATAAGGTATGTGATATGAGGGGTTTGCCAACCGCCCGGTCACCAATCTCTAATCTCTGTATAGCAAAAGCTGGTTTTCATCCGTAGATTTCGCCGATTAACGCCGATTTTTCTCAGGCTAATCCCTAAAATCTGTGTTAATCGGCAGATAAATTTTTTCCTGGTTTTGATCTCCTGAGTCTCCAATCTCCAGTCTCTCAATTTCCCATGAAACTACACCGCTCCCACACCCACGACGAACATATCTTACAAGCCCCATCCCAGGCCAAAACCCCTTTCCGCAGCAGCGACCCCTGGCGAGTTTTGCGGGTGATGAGTGAATTTGTGCAAGGGTTTGATGAACTGGCGGAGGTTGGTCCGGCGGTGACTATTTTTGGTTCGGCACGGACGAGGCCAGAAGATCGGCAATATCAACAGACGGTAGAGACAGCCCGGCTTTTAGGCCAATCAGGCTATGCCATCATTACCGGGGGTGGCCCCGGCATCATGCAGGCAGGCAACGAAGGGGCGCGGCAGGTGGGGGCGTTATCTATTGGCCTGAATATCGAACTGCCGTTTGAGCAGCATATTAACCCCCATGTTGATCTGGCGATTGAGTTCCACTATTTTTTTGTGCGTAAGGTGATGTTGTTGAAATATGCCCAGGCTTCGATTATTTTCCCTGGCGGGTTTGGCACCATAGATGAGTTTTTTGAAACGTTGACGCTCATTCAGACGGGCAAAATGAGCAATTTCCCCCTTGTTTTGTTTGATACGGCTTATTGGGGGGGGATGGTAGCGTGGGTGCGGTCAACGATGCTGGCTGAGGGCAAAATCTCCCCTGAAGATTTAGACCTCTTTTTTCTAACTGATTCCCCAGCCGAAGCCCATGATTATATCGTCAGCCGGCTGCGCTCTTAATTTTCAACTATTCCCCAAACTCTCTACCAGACTACGCAGGCCGGTGCTGATGCGGTCTAGCTCATATCCCCGTTGGCTGCGTTGGAAATGGAATAAGGCCGGGTGCAAGGGGGCCAATAACGCTTCGGCCAGGTAGGCGGTGTCCAGATCAGGGGAGATTTCTTGCTGCCGTGCGGCCGCGTCCAGTAGCCCTTTCACCGTCAAATAGCGCCAGATATACGGGCGATCCACTCCTTCATCCCCTAGCCACCCTTCCCGCTGCACTTCACACAGCAAAGGCAAATGAATATCGGCGAAGAGGACAAATGCCTCTAAGAAATGGCCTAGCTGTTGCAAGTAAGGCACTCTTTGCATCTGCATCTGCCGCAGGCGGGCCAGAATCTCATCCTGGAACGTCCGCATTTGCGTATCCATAAGGGCCAGGCAGAGAGTGGCTTTGTTGGGGAAGCGGCGGTACAGCGTCCCCTTGCCCACCCCGGCCGCCTCGGCAATGTCGGCCATATTAACGGCGGCTACCCCATATTGGGCAAAAAGGCGTTCTGCCGTCTCCAGGAGCAGCAGACGGTTCGCGGCCGCGTCCGCTCGCTCTCCTTTGTGTTCGTTGATGGGTAAGTTTAGTTCAATCATATCAGTCCAGGCCATCGTTGATTCTAGCCGCAGATTTCGTTGATTATGGCCGATTTCTTCTATCTGATTCCCCAAAATCTGGCTTAATCTGCGGATGGGTTTTTAATTTACGCTCTCCAGGTTAGCACAAAATGAATGAGATTAACAGCTTTCGCGGCCAATTTGGGCAATCGCTTGACAAACGGACTCAAGTCCGCTAATATTATAGCAGATATACGGACTTAAGTCCACTTACAAATTCAGGCTTGTGCAAATAGATAGCAATGAAGCTATGACACAGTAGCCAATTAAATTCAAGGAGAAAACAACCATGACCTGGAACATTGATTATTCCCATTCACAACTGACGTTTACGGCTCGCCACATGATGATCACCAAAGTACGCGGCCGCTTTGAAGATTGGGCCGGGGTTGTCAATTATGACGAAGAAAACCCAACCAATACCACCGTTGACATCACCATTCAGGCCGCCAGCATCAACAGCAAAGAAGAGCAGCGGGATCGTCATCTACGCTCCGGAGATTTCTTTGATGTGGAGAAATACCCGGTGATCCGGTTCAAGAGCAAACGAGTAGAGCAGGATGACGCCAACAGCGGCCGCCTCATCGGTGATTTGACCATTCGTGACGTTACCAAAGAGGTTGCTTTGGATGTAGAATATGGGGGTACGGTTAAAAATCCCTGGGGAGCCACCGTCGCCGCCTTCTCTGCCGCCACGACCATTAACCGCAAAGATTGGGGGCTGACCTGGAATGTGGCCCTGGAAGCGGGTGGCTGGCTGGTCAGTGACAAAATCACGATTGAAATTGATTTGCAACTGCAAAAAGTGGCCCAACCTGAAGAAGAACTGGTCGCGGCTTAAGACTGCTGCGAGACTAGAGATTCAATAGGTCTAACATTGCCAAAGAGTCATGCCCAGATTAACGCAGATTTTGGGGATTGGCGTGGCTGGCCGACTGATAAATCTCGTTTTCAGAGTGACAACAACAGATTGAGAAACAAACGGATACTGGTCTTCTCTGGAAAAATTGGTTCCCTTCTTAATTTGTTGTTGTCAGTACGGCAAAAGATTAATTTTGCCAATCAATCAGATTGGCCTGGAAGAAAAATCTGGGCTAATCCGTGAAATCAGCAGATAAAAGTAACTACTAAGGCGCACAAGAGTTTCACCGCCAAGATCGCAAAGAACTTCTTGAACAGCTTTGTGTTCTTTGTAGCTTTGCGGTTAGTCGTTACGGATAAAATCAAACTTTAACTCTACTGAATCTCCTCTTGATGGATACACCTATGTCTCGAACCATTGGCACCGTTTACCTCACTGTGGCTGACCTGGAGCGGTCCCAGCATTTTTATCAGCACAACATTGGCCTGACCTTACACCGCCAGGAAGGCAGAACAGCCGTTTTGGGGGTGGGCCAGGAAGAGATGCTCATTTTGCAGGAACAGCCAGGGGCGCGGCCGCAGTCGGGCGTCACTGGCCTGTACCATTTCGCCATTCTCGTCCCTAACCGGCACGAGTTGGGGCGCACCCTGCGCCATCTTATCGAAACGGAAACACCTCTGGGGGGGTTTGCCGATCATCTGGTCAGTGAAGCAATTTATCTGAATGACCCTGACGGGCATGGCATTGAGATTTACCGGGATCGCCCAGAAGCGGAGTGGCCCCGGCGTAACGGCCAGATCGAGATGGCCAGCATCCAGCTTAACATCCCTGAGTTGTTGGCTCTGGTGCAGGATGACCAAACCCCCTGGCAAGGTCTGGCCGCTGGCACCATTATGGGGCATATTCACCTGCACGTCAGCGACCTCAAGCAGGCGGTGGCCTTTTATCAGCAAATTTTGGGGATGGATTTGATTACCTATTATGGGCGTTCGGCAGCGTTTGTTTCTTACAACGGGTACCACCATCACGTGGGGTTAAATACCTGGGCCGGAGAAGGGGCCCCCCCACCCCCGGATGATGCGCCGCAGCTGCGTTGGTACCAATTACGCCTGCCGGACGCGGCCGCGCTCCTCACCATCATCCAACGGGCCCAGACCCACAACTGGCCGGTTCAAGACCAGGGGCAGGGGGTTTTTATTCAAGACCCATCCCAAAACAGGATTATGCTGACCGTCTGATCAGTATGACTGTTCTTGAACCATTACTGGAGCCTGGTGTTTTTTGATCTGACCAGTGGTTATTACTGTATTAGTATATTGGTTATTGCCACTGCTGAAATCAATTTTCGCCAGAGTTCAGACTATTATAAAAAGAGGCCCATTGGGGTCTCTTTTGTTTTTGGTCATGCAGCTGCTCCCACTGGCATTTCATCATAAGTGCGGCCATCGAGTTCGCGGCCGCGCTGTTTTTTACGCACCCCACCCCACTGCTTAAAGAAAAACGGCACCCTGGCCTGCTGACACTGGTCACGAATATCTGTAACCCATTCTCGTTTAAGCGGCCGCGCTCCTGGCCCAGACTCTCCCCCAACAATAACCCAATTTATCCCAGTCAAATCCAGATTGGGCAATGGCCCCAACAAAGGCTCCAATGACAAAAACTTCACCACGGCGCCAGTTTGGCGCAAATGGTCAATACGGAAACTATATTTTTCGCTTTCCACGCTAACGCCCATCCAGATATGATCCATCCAGGCTAACTGCGAACTCAGTTCTAATAGCCGTTCCGAACGCTTGGTAAGTACCTGGAACTGATGCCAGTGGGCCAGCCTCATCACGGCAAACACCCTTTGGATAAATTCCAGAGGAACGACTTGGTGAAAAAGGTCACTCATGGAGTTGACAAAGATAGTTTGCGGTTTTTTCCATTCGAGCGGCCGCGTTAACATCTGTTCATGCAGCGTCACCGTAAACCCATTAGCATAATTCGGCTGCCCCATCGCCTGCAAACGAAACGCCATCCGCTCAGCGTAACAATGTTTGCACCCTGGGCTAATCTTCGTACAGCCCGTCACCGGATTCCAGGTAGATTCTGTCCATTCAATTTGTGATTGAGCCATAAAATCAGTTCTGTTGGCGGTCAGTTCCCACGAGTTTCTCACTGTTCCCGAACTATAGCGTACTGACCGGATCAATATCTACCACCCAGGGATGGGGGATGGGAAAATCTTCTAGCAGGCGGATGGGATCGGGGGAGCGGATGATGATTTGCCAGCGGTAGCGGCCGTCTATCCGGCTGAAAAAGGGGGGGGTGGGGCCGAGGATTTCGGTACCGCCCAGGGCTTTGTCCCGAATGTGGACGCGCAGCCCGTGAGCCAACTCATCGGCCTGCCGTTTGGCCCGTTGGTCTACCGGGTCGGCGATGATGAGGCGGGCCAGGCGGCGGAAGGGGGGCAGGCTGTGCTGGGTGCGGAAGCGGATTTCTTCTAGATAAAATTGGGTGTAATCGTGAGACGCGGCCGCGACAATAGCATAATGCTCCGGCTGATAGGTCTGCACAATCACCCGCCCCCCCAGCAGCCCCCGCCCTGCCCGGCCAGATACCTGGGTTAAAATCTGGAAAGTACGCTCCCCGGTCCGGTAGTCAGGCAGCCCTAGCGACACATCGGCCGAAATAACCCCTACCAGCGTCACCAGGGGCAAATCCAGCCCTTTAGCGATCATCTGTGTCCCGACCAAAATATCCGCTTCCTGGTTGATAAAGCTGGCCAGAAGCTGCTCATGGCTGTCCCGGCCGGCGGTAGTGTCCCGATCCCAACGTACCAGCCGGGCATCCGGCCACCGCTGCTGCACCTGCTCCTCTAACTCTTCTGTGCCCAGGCCAAAGTACCGGATGCGTTTAGAGCCACATTGGGGGCAATCATCGGGCTGAGGCTCGCGGCGGCCGCAATAATGGCACACCAACAGCAGCTGCGGCCGATGGAAGGTCAGGGGCATATCACAGTGGCGGCATTTCAGCACCAGGCCACAATCCCGGCAAATCACAAAAGAGTGCGTCCCCCGCCGGTTGAGGAACAAAATCGCCTGCTCTCCTCGCGCTAATGTCTCATCCAACGCCGTTTGTAACGCCCGGCTAAAAATAGAGCGGTTGCCGGCCCGGAGTTCCTGGCGCAAATCTACCACCTGCACCGGCGGGAGAGGAATGGTCAGAGCATCATCCGGGTCATCTCCCATCTGTTCATATTTGGCTTGCAAATGGAGCCGCTCCGCCTGGCTCTCAATGCGCTGACGATGCCCCATCACCCGGCGGGGCAGTTCCAACAACCGATACCGTTCCGCCCGCGCCCGATGGTAAGTCACCAGGTCTGGGGTAGCACTACCCATGATGACCGTCGCCCCGGCGATTTCGCCCAAGGCGATGGCGGTGTCACGAGCGTGGTAGTAGGGAGGGGGCACAGGTGGTGTTTGTTTGTAGCTGGGATCATGCTCTTCATCAATCACAATGACCCCCAGGTTGGGCAGCGGGGTGAATAAGGCACTCCGCGCCCCCACAATAATGTCAAACAGGCCGGCCCGCGCCCGCCGCCAGGTGTCAAACCGCTCCCCATCACTGAGGCGGCTGTGCAAAACAGCCACCTGCCCCGGAAACCGGGCGGCAAAGCGGCGCACTGTCTGCGGCGTCAGGGCAATCTCCGGCACCAGGACAATCGCCTGCTGCCCAAACTCAATCGCCAGCTCAATCGCCCGCATGTAAATTTCTGTTTTGCCACTGCCAGTAACGCCATGTAAGAGAAAAGGGGTGAGGGTTGAGGAGTGAGTTTCGCGTTTCGCGTTTCGAGTTTCGAGTTCCCCTGACTGCCCACTGCTCACGGCTAACTGCCCACTCTCCTCTTCCTCATCCCCCATCGCCATCAACATCGCCACCTTCACCCGCCCCCAGATGCGGGCCTGGTCGTGGGTAAGCAGAGGGGCCTCGGCAGGGGTGAAATCCCGGTCAGCCAGGGGGTCACGCCATATTTCTTCCTGGCTAACCCGGATGAGGTCAAGGGCAATGAGTTTTTTGAGATGGCTGAGGGTGGCCCCGGTCTCGGCGTACAGTTCGGTGGTGGAGATGGGTTGGGCGCGGCCGCGCAGCCTGTTTAGTATCGCTTCGTACAAAGCAGCGTGACGCAGGGTAAAAATATGGGACAAGACGGCTTTGGGCGGGATGGCCAGGCTAAGAGAAGCGGGTTGATCGATCAGTTCAACCAGATGTTGTGGTTGCAAATGGTCAAGGATTAACTGCCACTGGTCAGGAGTCAATTGGGAACGGCTGGAAGGAAGCTGTTGCAGAATGGGCTGCCATTGAGGTGGGGCATCATGGGCTATACCTGTGGGTAGAATGATACTATCTGCGGCCGCGACCGTCACCAACCCATCCTTTATCAGTTCTTCAACATGCTTGCCGGTGGCCCCAGTAGCTTCCAGCACCGTGCCCAGGCGGGGCAGTGGATCGTCGCTGGTGAGCAGATAATCCAGTACATCCGCCTGTTTGCTGGGGCGGCCAAGTTGGGTCGCAGCCGCTCGAATCTGTTTTGGCCCGGCGATGAGTTCAACGGTACGAATTTGTTTGGGTTTGACGCGGGGCGGGTCGAGGATAGTCCCTTTGATGAGGATATCACGGTTGACTAGTTGAGTTGCGGCCGCTTTCCAATTCGATTTTCTACCCAATGCTTTATCGAGTTGGCGGCCGCGTCTATCCCCTTTTTCCCTGAGTAAATCAATCAACTCCTGCTGAATCTTCGTCAGGCGACCTGTGCCATCCCAACGGGGGTTGAGGGCCAGGGTGGTATCGGCCCAGCGGGTCAGGCCAGGGGGAAGCATGAGGCGCAGGCAGCCGTTGAGGGGGGCCAGGTATTGCTGGTGCAGCCATTGGGCCAGGCGAATTTGGTACGGCTGCACCGCCGGCTGTTCATCCACCAGGGCGATGATCGGTTTGGTCTCTTCAACCGGGGCGGTTTCACTGAAAGCGATGACCACTCCCTGAGCCAATCGGCGGCCAAACTCTACCTCAACCAGATGACCAATGCGGAGACGCGGCCGCAGATCAGCCGGCACATGATAATGAAACGTGCTTTCCAACCCCGCCTCAATATTGATCACCAGTTCGGCATACATGAGGGAATTGTAGCTGAGTTTGGCGGAACTTTCAGCCGTGTCAGGGGAAAACGGTTGTGGCCAGTTATTGCCGCAGAATCTTCGTCATCGTCTTTCCTTTAGCCAGCTCATCAATCAGCTTGTCTAAATAGCGTATTTTTTGCATCAGCGGATCTTCAATTTCTTCCACACGAATACCGCACACGACGCCCTTGATAAGCGAACTATTCGGATGTAGGGCTGGAGCTTGGGCAAAAAAGGTTTCAAAATCGTTTTGCTGTTCGATTTGCTCCTGTAATCCTGTCTGGTCATAGCCCGTCAGCCAGCAAATGATTTGGTCAACTTCTTCTTGCGTCCGATTTTTACGTTCGGCCTTTTGAACATACAGCGGATAAACCCCTGCAAATTGGGTCGTGAAAATACGGTGCTTAGACATCATCATTCCTCCGTTGGGCCGAGACCCGATAGGCATTCTGTCTTCAAATCGCTAACGGCCGGCGTCAGGTACAGCACACCGCAAAATGGTGTCAACTGTACGCGGTGTTGGGCGGTTCGTGATTGTGCCCAAAAACCCTTGCCGCCGCTGCTCAATCTGCTCAGGGCGACATTTATGAGGTAGCTGAATGTATACCCGGCTCAACGAGCCTTTGAAACGAGTCAGCGATCAGCTCCTGCAAAACGTTTCGGTCCACATCTGCCAGTTTTTTAATATACAGGCAAACCTTACCTGTTGTATATTTACCAAGTTTCTTGAGCAGTGGGTTGTCAGAATTGTCGCCTACCCCAATATAGAGGGTGAGGTTTTGTTTGCGGGGAGAGAATCCGATCTGCGGCATATCCCCTTCTCGCCCACTTTCATACTTGTAATGATATGAGCCAAAGCCGATAATGGCCGGTCCCCACATTTTTGGCTCTAGCTTTGTCACCTGCTGCATTATCTTTACGATCTCAAAGGAATCTTTGCGCTTCTGCTCGCCTTCGACTTTACGCAAAAATTCCTCGACACTCGCCTCGTTCACCTTTGTTTTAATCTCGGCCATTTTTGACTCCTTGAACATATTTAAGACAGTTCGTATGGCTATCTCTTTTTGACTGGCTCGGTAAAAGCCATGCCCGCTTCATGTAACGCCTGTCGGAGTATGGGCAATGATTTTGGCCCGACACCATGTAGTTTCAGAATTTCACGCTCACTGTAGCCTGATAGCTCTGCCAGGGTAGAAATGCTCGCCTGTTCCAAAGCGCTGCGCGCCGGCGCACTGAGGGGTGCCAGAAAACCACTTTCCGGTTTATCAGCCGCCGCGCAAACCGGACAAGTTGGGCACTCAGAGCTTTTATAAAAGTTGTGCCCTTTAGAACAGGTCTTCAATTTTTTTACTGTCATAAACCTTACTCAATTAGTAGGTACAATTACCTGGCGCAGTAGTGGCTCACGAATCGCCATTCCATCTACCTTATTTGCGCCCAGAAAGGCGACAAAACGTGTAAAGCCGGCGGCTAACGCGGCCGCAAAAGCCTCATTTTTACCCAATGCCTCATCTTCTAACCACAAACCCAGGATGACAAATGTGTTGGTTGTGCGATCCAGTTTACTATCAAATCGTGCTACGAGCCGGTCCCCCCACAACACAGGCAGTGTGTAATAACCAAACTTGCGCTTTGACTCTGGTTTGTACACTTCCCACACGTAGTCAAAGCCAAATAAAATTTTAGCGCGGCCGCGCGCACTAACTTGGTCGAGCGGGGCAAGAAAAAGAACTTCTTCCGTCGTCGTATGGGCCAATGGAGTCCATGCCTGCGGTATACGCCCGGCACTCAACTCATACAGCAGGTGAGCATCGCTGTTAAGCGCGTAATACACCCCTTTCCAGCCTTCAACCTGCACTTCAATGAGATCGCCATCTGCTAACAACTTCTCAGGCGTTTGTCCGGTCTGGCTAAACGGCACCCCACGCTGAAAGGAATCACTGGTACGTCGTACCCGTGTAAGGCCAGAAAAGCTGATTTCCTTTTTAATCAAGAAACGGTCTGCCTCCGCCTCATCGCTTTCACGAATGAGATGAGGCGGAGCGACAGTTTCGGTAAGGGCATAGATACGCTCAAACTTCTCTCGGTGGTGGGTCATCACTTCGCCGATACGCCACAGATAATACAAAGCCAGAGCGCTATCTTTGCGGCCGCGATAGCTTTCCGTCCTCTGCCGGGTGGACATCTTAAAATCACGGTTGCTCACTGTGCCACGCTCACGCAAAATGTCGCGCATTTCTCTAACTGCTTCGGCGTGGTCCTGCCCCATTTTACGAATACGTGTATCCTCATCACGTTCACGGCGCATGACGACTCGCCAATGCGGCAGTTCATCCATCGGTCGGACGGCCAACCAACCACCCCAGTCAAAGAACTGACGTTCCTGGTAGGTCACATCTTCCCATAGGCCAGGGGTATAATCAAAAACGCGGCTGTGCAGTTGGATGTCGTGGCTACGAGCAATGATTTGCAGGGGGTCAAGCTGCAAATATTCCATCGTACGCATGGCCGGGGCAGTGCCGTCGCGGCCGCGCCAGCGTCGCCCCGGCCACAAACCCTGCTTACCGAGGATGAAACGACGGGCTATCTCAAGGTTGATCGTTAGCATAATGATCTATTTATCTCCGTTTCTAGCTTGTGCCACCCAATCCGGGGATGCGTCCATCTTTTGCCCCAGAAACAAGTTTAGCTGCGCGGCATGTCCCTGCACATGGCGCATGGTGTAAAGCAGCAGCTCCACAAAACTGACTTCACCCCAACTAAAGTGGCAGCGACGCTGAGCGGCCGCATCGGTCAGAGCCTCTATTGAACCGTCTTTATTTTAACCACATTAGAACATTTATGCTAATACGCATTTCGTAGATCTATGGGTGAACCAAGGCCCTTATCGCCTCGGACCTGACAGGATATAGTAAGGGGTTTACGCGGCCGCATCAGTTTTAGGTGACACAGTTGGTGGTAGAAACGGAGGGGGAAAACGCAGCAACGAAAGGTACACTCGCAGGGCTTACTCTGGCATTTTTCACCCTGTCGCCTTGTCGCCCTGTAGAGTAAGGCCAGATTCGCTTAACGGCTATGATCACGAATGTAGGTTTGAGCCTCTTGCTGGCAATCCAGACAATCATTCGTCGGAATATAGTCCAGAAACAGTTGGAAATTATCCAGGGCCTGATCTACTTGATTTAATTCAGCAAATAGCCAGGCCAGATCCCAATAACACCAATATTGGCCAGGGTTCATTTCCAGACAGCTTTGCCAGGCGGCAATAATCTCCTCTGGATCATGATCTAAGGCCAGCAGGGCGCGGCCGTGACCCAAATAGGCATCAGCAAATCCTGGCTCAACCGCAATAGCCTGCTCAAACGCTGCCAATGCCTGGACAGGCTGCTGCAAAGAATCTAAAAACAGCCACCCTATTTCCGCATAGGGCCAGCCTGACTCCGGTTCAAGCTCAATCATCTGGTTGAAAGCGGCCGCGGCCGCTTCATATTGACCCAGCGATTTATGGGCAATCCCTTTATGTCCATAAATCCAGGCCGGTGCACCTTCTAGCGTCAACGCATACTCAAAATGAGCCAGAGCAGTTTCTGGTTCATTCAACCTATGGAGATATAACCGGCCTAGTTGCCCATAGCGATAAGGGTTATTTGGGTCTACGCGCAATGCCTGATTGATCAACGCCAGGGCAGCCTCGGCATCTGGTAAATAGTCTAGCCTGATCTCAATTTGGAGATCAACCAGGTCAGGATGATCAGGGAATTTGTCTAAACCTCGTTCAATCGTGGTTAAGGCTGCTTCAGGATCACCCATCCAGACATAGGTATAGGCAATATCCACATAATAGTAATCCACCGTCGGAGCCATAGTAAGGGCAGTTTCCCAGGCCGCGATGGCGGCCGCAAAATCACCCATCTCCCGGTAAGTAGAAGCCATCTCATGGTAAAAATAGTCCTCTTCGGGGCGAAGCTGCACCGCCCGACGATGATCAGACACGGCCGCCGCATGATCCCCCAGACTCCGGCGAATCATGCCACGCAAATTATAATGATCAGCCTGTTCAGGCTCGGCTGCCAGGGCGATGTTGATTTCCGCGAGGGCTGACTGTAGCTCTCCCAAGAGAAAAAGGGCAAAGGCCCGCTCGTGGTGGTACCAGGCATCATCTAGCAGGCTTAAAGCAGCGTCAACTTCGGCCAAAGCCAGTTCGAGTTCCCCTTGATCCAGGTAGTTATAAAATTGCTCCATGTGCCGTTCGGCAGCAGGGCGTGGATCAGGGGTAGATGTGGGCCTGGGGGTGTTGGTAGAGCGGGGTGTGGCGGTATGGGTTGGCCCCAACCCGGCGGCTTCTCTTGTTTGCTCACCAGGGAGAAGCCCAATGGCCCCCCCATTGCTCACTTCATCCCGGCTAAACATAGATCGCAGCAGCAGCCCCCCCCCAAGCAGCAGTATCAATAGTACACCGGCAGCCACCCCACCCCACAGCCAGGCGCGGCCGCGTCGTGATGGGGGTTGGGCAGGTCTGGGTGGGGTGGGGGCCATTAGTTCCGTATCGGGAACAATGGGGTGGGGCGTGGGGGCAATTTCGGTAGCCGCCGCTAAAGAGGGTGTAGGGGCAGGTTCGACAACGGTCGCGGCCGCGCTGTCTGGAGAAGGAGTGGGGAGCGTAGGGGGTAAGGGAGGGGGTGCGGCCGCGCCCTGCATCACCTGAATCAGCGTCGCCGACAATTCACTGGCCGTGGCAAACCGTTCATCCGGCGTCTTAGCCATCGTCCGGGCAATCACCGTCGTCACCCCTGGGGGAAGGTCTGGTTTGAATTGGCGAATATCGGGAATCGGCTCCAGCAGATGTTTCATCATCAGCCGGGCTGCCGTATCCGCCTGGAACGGCCGCTGCCCGGTCAACATCTCAAAACAGATAACCCCCAGGGCATAAATATCGCTGCGGCCGTCCAGCTCTTTATCCCCATTCACCTGCTCTGGACTCATATAAGCTGGTGTGCCCACCACCGAATCCCCCGTGAGCGTTACCGCCGTTTCCGTCAGCCGGGCAATGCCAAAATCCCCCAGAAAGGCATCCCCATACTCATCATACATGATGTTACTGGGCTTCAGATCCCGGTGAATAATGCCCTTCTGGTGGGCACGTTCCAGAGCGGCCCCAATACGCTGCAAAATCTTAGTCGTCTCGGCAATAGACAAAGGCCCTTTGCGGAGTTGATCGGCCAAAGTACCCCCATTCATCAACCGCATAACCAGATAGGGGCGGCCTTGCTCCTCACCAAAATCATAGACCGGCACAATGGCCGGATGCTCCAGGGCGGCAATCGTTTGGGCTTCCCGCTCAAACCGTGCCCGCAGCACCGTATCCCCCATAAAATCCAGGGTCATTACTTTAATCGCCACCTCACGCTTAAAGCGGGGATCATACCCATGATAAACAACCGCCATGCCCCCGCGTCCAATCTCTTCCTTAAGTTGGTACCGGCCAATGGTCAGGTTACTCATGCGCTTTTCCTTGAAGGGTGATAAGGCACCTCGCTGTTACACCGTTAAAAGGCATAAGCTGACATTTGTGGAGAGAGTAGGAACTAAAGAGTAGAAACTCGCCACTCGCTAATCCCTACTCTCAATGTCACCTTGTAACCTGGATGGGTATAACAGTCAGCGGCACACGATTAGCAAAACCTATTTTGTTATTGAACGAACAATTTAACCATATTATAACCGAAACACCGGCAGATATGTACGCCCAAGCAGCTTTAACTCAGGTGATTGCCTCAAGGTAATCTGTGTATCCGCCGGCAAACTCGCGTAGACAGCCATCACGGAGTTCGATGATCCGGTCAACGGCCTTATCCAGGAAATACCGGTCATGGGAGATGACGATAACCGTACCGACAAACTCTTCAAGTGTCTCTTCTAATACCTCTATAGAAGCGATGTCCAGGTTGTTGGTGGGTTCGTCCAGGATGAGCAGGTTGGGGCGGGTTAGCACCAGTTTAGCCAACTGTAACCGGCTCTTTTCACCGCCGCTAAGATTGGCAATGCGGCCGCGAATCTGCTCATAACTAAACAAAAATCGCTGTAAAAAGGCCACGGCGGCATTTTCACTCAAGGGGGCCGCCTGGCGAATCTCATCCAAGAGGGTGCGCTCATAATTCAACGTCTCATGCTCCTGGGCGTAATAGCCGATCTGGGAGCTAGGCCCAATTTTTATCTCCCCAAAAGCCACCGCTTCCGGGTCTAATAACTGGCGCAGCAGCATAGATTTACCCGCCCCGTTTGGCCCAACCAACCCAACTCGCTCTCCGTGCCAGATGGTATGGTTCAAGCCATCCCATAGCACCCGGTCATTGGGCAAAATGTGCCCTACATCCACCAGTTCAACCACCTTATTGCTGCCACGCCATCCAGCCAAATCCAATGACATCCGCCGGGATTCGTTAACCTTTTCGATTTTGTCCATTCGCTCTAACATTTTTTGCCGGCTGCGGGCCTGGCGAATATGTCGCTCGTTAACCACCATTGAGGCCCACAATTGAAACCGGGCAATGGCCGCTTCAATGCGAGCAATCTCTTTCTGTTGGGCGGCGTATAATTGCTGCTGCCGCAAACGACGGATTTGCCGCTCGGTAGTGTAGGCGGTGTAATTGCCCTGGTAAAGGGTCAACTTGCCATTTTCTAACTCAGCGATGTGGGTTGCCACTCCATCCAGCAAATAACGGTCATGGGAGATGAGGATGACGCAGCCATCGTAGCTGTTGATGAGCCGCTCCAGGTTTTGTTTGGCTGGGATGTCCAGGTGGTTATCCGGTTCATCAAGCAGGAGCAGCCGCGGCCGCAGTACCATCAGTTTGGCTAAAAGCACCAGCTTTTTTTGTCCGCCGCTCAGGTGACGTACCGGGTTATCCCACAACGATTGATCAAACCCGGCCCGGCATAGGGCGTCCTTCACCTGGCTGGTATAGCGTGACCCATCTAACTGTTCATAGGCTACTAGCAACCGTTCATGCTGCTTCATTACCCGTTCCAGGCTGGGGGGGTGTTCATAAATGGCCGGATCGCCCATTTTGGCAGCCAGGGCATCCATTTCCGCTTCCAGGGTGGCGATTTGCGGCCGCGCCGTCATCGCCTCTTGTAAGACCGTATGATCATTGTCTAGCACCGGCTCCTGCTCTAGCCGTGCCCAGGTCAGCCCCGACACCCGAAAAAGCTCTCCTTTATCCTGGGCTAATTCCTGGGCGATCAATTTGAGCAAGGTACTCTTACCCGCCCCATTAGGTCCCACCAGCCCTATACGCTGTTTGTCTTGAATTTCCCAATCCAGGCCAGCAAAAATCGCCCGCCCGCCCAGGCTAACAGTGATGTTATCGAGATTAAGAATAATTTCTGCCATTACGTTGCTCCTTCCAAAATAGCTTGACAATACGGATAATATGGAACCTGGATAGGAAGAAACACCGATGAGAAACAATTACCATCCGTTACCATTATTCCTACAAGTTCCCTTAATTTCCTACGAGTTCCCCAAACAAAAAAGCCGAGATGCAGATGCACCTCGGCTTTCATTTTGGGGGTTTTATGGGTTGGTTACTTTACATAAAATCCGTGAGCGAGGCGCGTTTAATAGAACGCACCGTCGTCCCTGACATCACAGCCGCTTGGAAAATAGAGAATTTGCTCACGTTGAAGTAACTCATACGTTTCTAAGGATAACGCAGGGTCGCACGTTTGGCAATAGCCAGTAGAATTTTGCTGATTGATTGGACAAGATAAAAGGGTGAATTACTCTGGCAGTGGTCGTCGAGAACCCCCCAGTCAACGGTAAAGGCGCAGCAATCTAAACGGTACTAAGCTCCTAATTTGCATCCTTTTGCGTCTTCTGCCGTTTAACCTTTATAGAAAAACCACCAGCCAGAACCAAGAAGGATGCTTGTGTTTGGTTTGCCCGAAACTACCATCATTAAGAGAGCCCAAAAAGGAGACCCTGCGGCCGCCGGGCTTCTTTTTGATAACCACCAGGAAGCGATTTTTCGCTTTGTCTGGGTTCGAGTACGGGATCATGGTCTGGCCGAAGATTTAACCGGGGAGGTGTTTATGCGCATGATCCGAGATTTGCCTCGCTATCAAGACCGCAATCTACCTTTTCGCGCCTGGCTTTATCGCATCGCCCAAAACCTGATCATTGATAATTATCGTCAAGATAAAAGCCGGCACACTTTACCCCTTGAGCAAGCCAACGAAGCGGCTGATCCGGCGGATCATCCTGATGAAACGGTGCATAAAAATTTGACCATTGAACTGGTGCAACAAGCGATGGACAGTCTGGACCCAGACCAGCGAGAAGTAGTGGAACTGCGTTTTCTGGCGGGACTATCCCTCAAGGACGCGGCCGCAGCCCTCAACAAAACCGTTGCTGCCGTCAAAGCCTTACAACATCGGGGACTGTCCGCCCTGCGTATACAGCTGCAAAACAGACCTATCGCTAATGGACGAGCGCCATTTACCCCTTTGCCTTCCCATGAGGTTAGCCCATGAAACCGCCCGAACAATTACTCCAGGAACAGTTAGAACAGTTAGAAACAGGGGTACCCCTGGTTGCGTGTCAGCAGGGGCTGCCCCCCGAAGAAGCCGAATTGTTGGCTTTAGCCGCATCGTTGCGCCAGATGGAATATCCGGCCCGGAACCCCCAAATCAAGCAACAGCAGCGTATGCAGCTAATACAACAGGTGCAAAAGGAGCAACATATGAACAACAATTCTGCCCTCACTTCCCGCCCCCGTTGGGCCCTACCGGCGATTGGCTTTTCCTTTGCCGCCGCCTTCCTCTTTCTATGTCTGGTAGTAACCGCTATCGGCTCCGCAGCCTATTTCCGCGGCCAGACGGTCGCCAGCAGTACAGTCCTCAACCGGCTGACTGGGGTCGTTGAGCTGCAGCGCGATGGCAATTGGGCTACCATCTCCCAGGCAACATCTATTCAGGTCGGTGAACATATTCGTACCGGGGCCAATGGCAAAGCCTTGCTGGCCTTGCCCGATGGCTCTCTGGTTTACCTCGGCCCCAATACGGAGCTTTGGGTAACAGAACTGACCGTTACGCAAGGAGAGCGAGTGGTGCGCTTAGCTCAAGGGTCGGGAGAAACCCGCCACGATGTAGCCCACGTTTTGGCCGCTAACTCAGTCTATGAAGTGGAAACTCCCAATGGGATCAGTACGGCCAAGGGAACTATTTTCGCGGTGATGGTTGCGGCCGCCAACCAAACACGAGTGAGCGTGGTTGAAGGGCTGGTAGAGCTGAGCGGACAAACCGGCAAACAAGCGATTTCAGCCGGTAAGATGAGCCTTGTCCATTCAGGGCAAGCTCCCCAAACTCCAGCCTTCGTGGTTACTGGTGAGGGGACAGTCATCGTCCAACCCGACAGCTATTACCTGGCCGGACAAACCTTTTTTACTCACAGTGACACCCAGGTAGCTGGAAAGATCCATACTGGTGATACCGTTTATCTGGAAGGGCATATCTCTCCTGACGGCTATTATTTGGTTGATTTCATCAGTCCCGAACGAACGCCGGGTACCTTTTTAGGAGACACTTTCACGGGTGGGCCGACAGCTTTTCAGCCCGATGATCTCACCTGTGTCACTGTAGCTTCGGTCATCGTGGCTATTGATGAGGAGAAAATTACCCTGGAAAATGGCACAGTTGTCAACCTGAATGATTTGACTCTACTGGAAGGGACACCGGCTGTTGGCGCACCGGTACTGCTCATCACCTGCACGGATGATGCGGGTAATGTGGTGGTGCTCATTCTTATTGTCCTGGCAGATCCACCGGGCGAACCAACCCCCACCCCATCGCCGACGATCCCGGTGACGGTTACGGTAACACCAGGCAGTGGGGGTTTGGTGACATTGTGCCATTACCCACCTGGCAACCCGGGTAATGCCCATACGATTACTGTAGGCGCGGCCGCAGTCCGTGCCCATCTTGCCCATGGGGATGTTCTCGGCCCATGCGTCAATGGTACACCAACAGTTACCCCCACCAGCACCATTACGCCAACCCCGACCATTACGGTGACACCACCCATCACAGTGACCCCACCGATCACCGTAACCCCAACCATTACGGCGACACCCACCGTACCGGCAACAATGACGCCTATGCCGACACCAGGAAATGGGGGCATGGTAACCATTTGTCACATCCCGCCAGGCAACCCCAATAATGCTCACACCATAACTGTAGGTGCGGCCGCGCTCTCCGCTCATCTGGCCCATGGGGATACCCTCGGCCCCTGCCCGAATAACGGGGGAGGCGGTGGCAATGGCAATAATGGTAACGGCAACGGCAATGGCAATGGCAATGGTAATGGTAACGGCAATGGCAACGGCAATAATGGCAACGGCAATGGCAATAATGGCAATGGCAATGGCCGCGGCCGCGGGCGTTAAACAATCCTGAGTAGTTCAAGCCACAAACTTTGAGCCGTTCTGATTTTGCAGCCTGACCATACTCCGGGGGATTGGGATATAAAATTCCCAATCCCCTTTTTTATTGCCCCTGTTGCCCCTATTCAGGGTACAATAAAGCACCGTTGGAGGTGCTTATGAGTGATGATATGTACCGGGAACAAATCATTGATCTGTTCCAACACCCTCTGAATCATGGTTCCTTAACCAAAGCTACATTTTCCTACGAAGAGGACAATCCCCTTTGTGGTGATGTGATACGCATGGATGTCCGTTTAGATGAGCAGGGGCGCGTCGTGGAAGTAGCCTGGGGGGGAGATGGTTGTGCTATCAGTCAAGCCTCAGCCTCATTATTGAGTGAGGAAATCAAAGGCATGACCCTGACCGAAGTGCGGGAATTTCCTAAGGAGCGGCTCTTAGACCTGTTAGGGGTTCCTCTGAGTATGGCACGGGTGAAATGTGCCCTACTTTCCCTCAAGGTATTAAAAGCCGGAGCTTATGGCCTGCCAGAGCCGGAGCTAATGCGAAAATAACCGAAATCTGTAACTACTAACCCTCTCAGGTGATATAACCTTCCGCAGGTTTCGTTGCCAATGATCCCCAGTGGGGAAGCCTTCGGAAGGTTTAGTAGTTACCAGAAGACAATAAAAGGCGGAGAAGTAAACAATGACCAAGTTTGTTAAAGTAGCCAACCTGGCCGATGTCCCCCCAGGGGAACGCATCTGGTATGATTTTGCCGATGAGACGGTTGTCATTTTTAATGTCAATGGCACCCTTTACTGTGTTGCTGACCGGTGTACCCATGATGATGGGCCGCTTGGAGATGGCACTTTTGATGCCCGTAATTGTGAAATCCACTGCCCCCGTCATGGGGCCATTTTTGACGTTCGTACCGGGGAAGCGTTGGCTATGCCCGCTGTCAAACCCGTCCCCACCTTCACCGTCAAGATTGAAGGGGATGAAATTTGGGTGGAATCGCCGGATGAGTAGGGGGTAGTGACCAGTTGGCAGTGGGCCAGTCTCCAGTCACCACTCCCCATTTGCCCATTTGCTTGTTTGGCTGTATACAGGTATCAAAGTAGGGTTGCAGGGGTCTGCACCCTACTTTTTTGTGGGTAGTGGGCCGCAAGAGGGGAAATTACCGGTGAAATTTGGGTTGAAATAATCGGACAAATGTTCTATCATTGCAGCCGCGTCCAACCTTTCACCTTACCACCCCAAATTCAAAATCAGAAACTCAAAACTCGAAATTAAAACTGGATCACCCTATGGAAGTCGGACTTATTCGCCCAATTGATATTGACCACGAGATGCGCGAATCGTATCTAAGCTATGCCATGAGCGTTATCGTCTCCCGTGCCCTCCCCGATGCACGAGATGGCCTGAAACCGGTGCAGCGACGCATTTTATACGCCATGTATGATATGGGCTTGCGCCCCAACCAGCCGTATCGCAAATCAGCCCGTGTCGTTGGAGAAGTGCTGGGTAAATACCACCCCCATGGCGACCAATCGGTTTATGATGCCATGGTGCGCATGGCTCAAGATTTTTCTTTGCGCTACATGCTGGTGGAAGGGCAGGGCAACTTTGGCTCCATTGACGGGGACGCGGCCGCGGCCATGCGTTACACCGAAGCTCGTATGTCTAACCTGGGCCATGCCCTGCTTGACGACATTGAAAAAAACACCGTCAACTTCGGCCCCAACTTTGATGACTCCCTCAAAGAGCCAACCGTTTTACCCGCCACCATCCCTAACCTGCTCGTCAACGGGGCCTCTGGGATCGCCGTCGGTATGGCTACCAGCGTTCCCCCCCACAACCTGGGCGAAATCATAGACGCGCTTACCCACCTGCTTGACCATTGGGACAATCTGGATGATGTCACAGTGGCCGATTTGCTCCAGTTCGTCAAAGGGCCTGATTTTCCCACCGGCGGCCTCATCTTCCGCTACCGGGATACCAAAACGGGGGAAACCGATGCCATCGCCAACGCCTACGCTACCGGCAAAGGGGCGATTACCGTTCGGGCCAAAGTTCATGTGGAGCAAATTGAGCGCAACAAATCCCGCATCGTCATCACGGAACTGCCTTACCAGACCAACATCGCCAACATGTTGGAACGCATCGCCGATCTGCACCGGGACAACCGGATTGAAGGGCTGACCGATTTACGAGATGAATCAGACCGCAACGGGATGCGGATTATCCTGGAGACGGCACGGGGGGCTAAAGTAGAGGACATTTTAGCCCAATTGTTCCAACTGACCCCACTGCAATCCACCTTTAGCATTAATCTGCTAGCTCTGGTCAATGGAGAACCGCGCGTTCTAAATTTGAAACAGGCCCTGCGCGTTTATTTGGAGCATCGGCAGGAAATAGTACGTCGTCGGTCGGCCTATGATTTACAGAAAGCCCAGGAACGTGCCCATATTTTAGAAGGGCTGCTTATCGCCCTGGATAACCTGGATGCCATCATTGACACCATTCGCCGCTCCCAAACTACCGAAACGGCCCAGGCCAATTTGCAGAAGAAATTTAAGCTAAGTGAACTTCAGGCCAAAGCGGTGCTGGATATGCCGCTGCGCCGCCTGGTGGGACTGGAACGACGCAAATTGAAGGATGAGCATGACGAGAAGCAGCGGCTGATTAAATATTTGCAACGCATTCTAGCCACCCCAGCTGAGATGCGGACGGTGATCAAGGAAGAGTTGTTGGCGATCAAAAAGCAGTATGGGGACGTGCGCCGCACCCAAATTGTAGATAAAGAGGCCAGCCAGGTGATCACTCAGGCCGATTTATTGCCTGATGAGCAGGTATGGGTAATGGTGGGGGAGAAGGGCACAATCGCCCGCACCAGCTCTCCCACTCCGGTGAAGGTACCGGTTAAACCAGATGAGCTGCCTCTGGCTTTACTCCAGGCCAGCACCCAGGATGTGTTGTATCTGTTTACGGTGGATGGGCAGGGGGTAAGTTTACCGGTGTACCAGCTTCCCTTAGCAACGGAGTTGGGGCAAGGTACCCATTATGCCGATATGACGGGGTTAAGTAAGCGGGATTTGGTCGCGGCCGCGCTCACTCTCCCCTCCACTGCTGAAGGATACCTGTTTCTGGCCACTCTGGGTGGGGTGGTGAAGCGGGTACGGCTAGATGATTTACCCGGCATCACCACTACCCCGTTCACCGTCATACGGATAGAGAATGGGGATGCTTTAGGTTGGGCCCGATTAACAACGGGAGAGAATGAGGTACTGCTAGGCACAGCCGCCGGTCAATTGATACGGTTCCGTGAAGATGAAGTCCGGCCGATGGGGCTGCCCGCGGGAGGGGTGGCTGGGATTAAGCTCCAGGCCGAGACAGATGGGGTGATCGGGCTAGATCTGGCCCAACCGGACAGCTTCGTCTGGAGTATCAGTGATAATGGGTATGCTAAAGCAACTCCCCTTGAGGAGTATCCCACGCAGGGGCGCCATGGTCAGGGGGTGCAAAATTTCAAGCTGGTGAAGGGAGCTTCTGAGGTGGTGGCTTTTGCTATAGCCAATGAAAAAGAGGAGATTATTTTTAAGACAGCGACGGAATCGGCTCGCAAAATAAAGGTAAAAGAGAGTATCATTGGTCGCCGTTCCATTACGCCGCGTGAGATCATCAGCCTGGGGGGAACGAATCGGGTAACCGGGGTGGTGCAGGTCAGCCAGAGATGGGAGAATGCTCCCCCTACTCTGGTTGAAGCAGAAGAGACAGCCGAGATGATCGCGGCCGCGCAGTTAGCCCTTTTATAAAGGGGTTAAGAATCGTGATTATCGAAACGATTTAAAGCCCAGGTGGTTGTTTCCAGGAGTAGGGAATCAGCCAGGTGGTGGATGGTGGCAATGGGTTCGACGAGAGAAGCCAGGTTTAATTGCGCGGCCGCGTACACCGCACACGCCTGGGTCCACAAACGAGGGGTAGCCTCTTCCCCTCCCAGGATAAGCTGACGCAGCCGCTCTTCCTGGGATAAATGGGGCAGAGAATTACGCCCCATCAACTGTTGCAGCCGCTGTTCTGGCCTAAGCTGCGGCCGCGCCAAAGGAAAGAGATACCCCTTCTGTTCCGGCGTCAAAGTCACATCCAACAGTTCCAGGGCCAACGCCCATTCTGCTTCATTCCCCCGCACCAGCCGCTCCCCAGCCCGCAGCATCGCCTGGCTATCATAAAGGCAAGCCAACAGATAAAAAAGATGCTGTCGTGCTTGCTGCCACTCTTCGAGCAGGGCACGGCGCAGCGGCGCGGTTGCTTCCCCTTCTCCCACATCTTGCCAGGCAGCCAGGGCATAAGCCGCATGAGCCACCTCAGACCGCATCGCCGCCATGATCCCTCCCACTTCTTCGCCAACCGCCCGATAGCCGCAGCGGATCAGAGACAACATGATTTGCCCCCGTATCTCCCGATCTGGGTAGTGAAGGTGCTGCTTGAGCAAAGCAATGCTCTCTTCCCCTTTAATCTGACCACAAGCCCGCACCAGGCGGATTAGCTGCCGCTGTTCCAATGGCTCTTGCCCGCTCAAGGCCGCATCAGTAAAGGGGAGCAAGGTGGCGCCATAGGCGGAGAGAGCGGCCGCGGCCGCAGACCGGGTCGCCGGTTGGCGCAAATTATCTACCACCAGGGGTAAGAGGTGAGGATGAGGGCAGTGCGCGGCCGCGAGCAAAGCCGCCAGCCGGACATCCACCCGTTTATCAGCCAGCAACGCCAAGAGGGGTTGGTAGAAATTATTCTGCCCCACCCCTTCAATCACTTGAGCGGCCATGATCCGATCCGTCACCAGGGGAGAGTGGGTCAAAGTCATCAGCCGTTCCCCGGCTAACATCGCCCCAGCAATGCCACCATACCGGAGCATCCCGACCATGGCTGCCAAACGAATTTCAATGGCGGGGTCTTCCATCAATGGGGCTACCCAATCCAACCCCTGCTCCCCGTCATAAGCACACAAAGTCCGAAGCGCACCCCCTTTAACCATCAAGGAGCTATCATTTTGCCAGCGGCTTTCCACCAGAGAGCGAGCGGCAGGGATGGGGCGGCTTTCTAGCCGTTTTACCGCTTCCAGGCGCATATTGGCCTGTTGATGGATGAGCAGGCGCAATAAAGATCGCTCATAAGCGGGGCGGTCAGCCTGGGCCAGTACATCCAGGGCTAACTGCACATCAGAGAGGCGATCCCGGTTGAGCAGCCGCTCGATAACGGCCATACTGGCACTGTCAGCCAGGGAAATTTCGGTATCATCAAAAACACGACGGCGCAGCGATTGCCGTAGGGTATTGGCATAATCCCGATACATGTACCAACCCACTACTCCCCAAGCGATGGCTAAAAGCAAAGCCAAACCCAAAAGGTGGCCCGTATGAAAGAGGGGAACCCGGCTAAAAATAAGGAGAAAGAGGCCGGTCAACCCCAAGGCCAGAGGGCCGCCAATCCCTTCAGCACTGGTTTGTACGGGAACGCGCTCCAGGGGGGGTAGGGCCTGGTAGCTGATGTTGGTAGCGGTGCGGGTGAAGCCATCGTTGAGGGTGATCATCACTACCCGAATAAGGACGGCCAGGGCGAAAAAGAGAAACGCGGCCGCACCCCCCCATAGATACACCCCTCCCAAAGCCAATAGCAGCAAAGCCATCGCTGCCGGATTGGCTAACAGGGCGCGGTTTAGGCCAAAACGGCTCAACAGATGGGTTGCCAACAGGGTGGTAAAAAGCAGATCGGTGCCGTTGACCAGGGCGGTAAACCGGCTAAAAAATTGGGCGGTGCTTTCGCTGCTGCTGTACCGTTCGGCCACCTGACTCATCAACATAAATTCAGTCAACTGGTTGATGGCGATGGCTAACATCTGGTAGAGAAAGATGAACAGGACAAATCGGTTTCTTAGGAGTTGGGTGATGGTTTTGGGACTGCTGTCGCGGCCGCGTTCTGGCCCCAGGCTCAGTTCATCGTAGTAAGACCGGTTAGTCACCAGGAGCAGCAACAGCCAGAAGAGGGAAGTGAGCAGCAACCCAATGCTGGCCTCAGCCGTACTGCCAAACCATTGCACGAACAACGGCACCAGTAAAGCCCCAACGATAAACCCTACGACAAAACCGGTGACGATGAGGGGGAAACATTGCCGCAGTTGGCGCACATCAAATAACCGTCCGGCCTGTCCCCCCAGAAGGATAAACCCCAATTGGAGCAGCAGGGCAAAGGAGACGACCAGGGCAAAGGAGACCACCTGGACAGCTAAAATAGTCAGGCCGATCCAGGCCGCGGCTGCAAACAAGAACAGTCCTACCAGAACGGCCAGGGTAAGCCGAGGCAGAGGCACCCGGTTTTGCAGGGCGGCAAAAGCATAAGCTAGAACTCCGCCGGCCACCGCGACGGTGATGTAGGTGTACGGCAGGGCGGCCGCACCATAATCAGTCAGGAACAGGGCATTGCCAATGACGGCCAGGAAAGCCAGGTTCAACCCCAGGGCCACTCCTTGGGCAATCATCAGCAAGAGCCGCGGCCGCATCGCTGCGTTCATGGGGGGAAGGAGTTGGGTGAAAGAAGTCATGGGAAATTATGAAAGATGAATTATGAAGGATGAAAACTGCCAGCGGCCAACCCAACCTCTAACCACTAACCAATCATCATTCCGTCATCAAGCGGCCTTGTTCACGCACCCGGTCGCAGAGGGCGCGGATAACCCCCTGGGCAATTTCGGGGCGGTCGGCCATTACTTCATCAAAAAGGGGTTTGGTAATGCGGAAAAGGAGGGTTGGCTCCTGGGTGGTGACCGCGGCCGCACGGGGTTCCGGGTCTAAGACGGCCAATTCGCCCACACTCTTGCCCGGCCCCAGGGTGATAATCGTCTTTTCCTGCCGATGCACCCGCACCTGCCCCTCAACAACAATGTACATACAATCCTCAATTTCCCCTTCGTGAATGAACGTCTCCGCAGTAGGCAGCTCAACCTCTTCCACAATTTGGGCCACCGCCGCCAGCACATAATCCGGGATGGGGGCAAAGAGAGGCACGGTACGCAGAAAAGCGACTTTTTCGATAGTAATCATGGCAAATTCCAGCGTGATAAATGAAACGTGATGGGTGATTTTCACGCATCACGTTTCACTTTAATAAAGCATCCACCGCCCGAATAAGGTGGGTAGCCCGCTCGGCCAGGAGGTAGGAGATGAGCCGGTGAAAGGTCGCGGCCGCAGCTGGGTCTTTTTGTTCCATCTCCGTTAAACGAGCTAAGGAGAGCCGGTAAATGGTGGTAGGTTCATCAGCCCGAACGGCGGCGCTGCGCCGGGTTGCCAGATAAAAGCCAATTTCCCCTACCACGCGGCCGCCGCGCATCGTCTCCAGCCGCACCGGGGCGCGACCATCTAGTTCTAACTGGGCCGTCACCTGCCCCTGCTCCACAAAATAAAGCTCATCTGGGGCATCACCCTGGTGGATGAGATAAAAACCTGGCTCTACCTCTTGCTGCTCCAGATAAGGTACCAACAGTCCAACCTGCTCCGCCTGGGGCAAAATTTCCCCCAACTGCGCGGCCAACGATTTTTCGGCCATTGGTATCGGGTGGGAGTCTAAAATGGCCTGTTCACACCATTCCATCCCCCGATCCATATCGGCAAAAAAGCGGATGGGGCCAGCGTTCTCCGCCAATCCTTGGGTCTCAAATTGACGTTGTAAGGTTGGGGTGAGGTGGGTCAATACCAGGGTAAGCTGATGTTCCTGGGCCAGTTGGCTCAGTTTGGCAAACCCAAGCAGGGCAGTGGAATCTAATCCTGTGACTTCACGAAAATCTAACAAGAGAAAACGAACTGGGGGCAGAACTGGTTTTTGCAGCCGCGTTTTGACCTGATCCAACAGCTTTTGGGCGGTGCCAAAGAAAATATACCCTTGCAACTGCCATATCTGGATTTGTTCCCCATGCTGCTCCAAAAGTTGTCGCTGTTCGCGGCCGCGTGTCACCCGGCTGCGATGGGTTACCCCATTTAAGCGGTGTTTCACCACATTGATCTGGCTGTAGTTAATGACAAATAAGACCACCGCCGCCACTACCCCGGCCCCTATCCCTTCCAGGAAACCTACGAAGGCGATGACCAGCAAAATAAGCCAGATGACCCCATACTCCAGGGGGGAGAACCGGCTGTACGCCTGAAAGACCCAGGCGAACAGTAAGTTAAACCCCAGGTACATCAGCATGGCCCCCAGGGCAAATTTGGGCAGGTAAGAGAGTAAAGAGATGCCTTGAGTGAGGATGAAAACAATGGCCGCGGCCGCGACCAATCCGGTCAAACGGCTGCTGCCACTCATTTTATAGTTCAAGGTAGAAGATGAAAGGGATTGGTACCCAATCAACCCGCCCAACAAAGAGGACAGGATATTGGCCAGACCAACCACCCCCATCTCCCGACTCAAATCCATCTCCCGTTTTATTACCAATTCCAGGCCGCTGATGTTGAGCAGAAACCCCATCGTAGCCACCAGCAAAACGGGCAGCAGCCGGGGCAGGTTAGCTAGAAAAACGTCCCTCTCCACCTGAGACAAGAGGTCCGGGTGAAGGGGAAACTGCCAGGTTCCCCCTTCAGGAAAGGGGCCGAGCAGCCACCCCTGGGCCATCACCTCAGCCTGGGGCGTACCGGTGAGCCAAAGAACCAGATAAAAGAGGGTGACACCAGCAATGAAAAGGGCGGGCAAAAGGAGTGGCTGACGAAAGCGACGTGAGAGGGCAAACATCACTCCAGCTAAGACCAGACCGGGCAGCCAACGAACGGCCACATCTGGGGCCAGTACGGCGGGGGTCATGGGCAGACCGGTGATCATTTTGATAGCCCCGCGCAGCAGCAGCCAGCCCGTCCCGGCCAGAAACCCACCCACCACCGGGTAGGGTAAGAATCGGATGAGCATACTGAGCTTGAACCGACCAATGAGCAGAAAAAGAATCCCCCCACCAAAAGTAGCCACAAAAATAAGCAGCAGGGTGGTCGCTAAGGTGTTTTCTATGGGCAGGGATGGTGGAATGGTGGCTAAGGCGGCCGCAATGGTCAAAGCCAAGATCGCTGCCGGCAAATCCTGGCCCAAAGAAATGGAGCTGGCATGGGAGCTAAACAGCGAAACCAGGATAACCATCAAAATATTGCCGGTCAGAAACAAGGTGATGCCCAGAGGGATGTAAGGGGTGAGCGGCCCGGCAAAGATCAGGGCAGCATAGGAAACCGTGAGAATGACAATGAAAATGGCGATCACAAGGCCGGTTGCCAACAATGTCAGCAGCCGCTCTGGGCGCAGATCGGCTTTAATTTCGCCAACGGGAAACAGTTTGATGAGGGGTATGTCCATGATGATAGGGATACGTGAAGCGTGAAAAATTACGTATCACGTTTCATTTTAACAAAGCGTCTACGGCACGGATAAGATGGGTGGCCCGCTCGGCCAGGAGGTGGGCAATGAGGCGGTGGAAGGTCGCGGCCGCAACCGGGTCTATACGCTCCATCTCTTCTAATTTTTCCAGGGAGAGGCGATAAATGGTAGTTGGCTCATCGGCCCGGACGGCTGCGGTACGTACAGCCCCCAGGTAGAAGCCAATCTCGCCAACGACGCGGCCGCCGCGCATGGTTTCTAAGCGCACTGGTTCGCGGCCGCTCATCTCTAGCTGGGCCGTCACCTGCCCCTGCTCCACAAAATAAATGTCATCCGGGGCATCCCCCTGGCGGATGAGGTAAAAGCCTGGCGCCACCTCTTGCCGCTCTAAATAAGGCACCAATACCCCGGCCTGCTCTGCCTGGGGCAGCATCGCCGCTAACTGTTCGGCCAATGGCTTGTCTGCCGTCGTCACCTGATGAATTTGCAAAATCTGTTGCTCGCACCATTCCACCCCCCGATCCATATCAGGGAAAAAGCGAATCAGCCCCGGCTCATCTCCCAAACCCTGCTGATTAAATTGCCGCTGCAAAGTAGGGGAAAGATGGGTCAGGACCAGGGTAATTTGCCGTTCCTGGGCCAATTGGGCCATTTTAGCAAATCCTAACAGGGCAGTGGAATCCAGCCCGGTCACCTGGCGAAAATCTAAGATCAAAAAGAGCAATGGGGGCAGCCCTGGCATCATCAACCGCTCTTTAACCTGATCAATGAGCCGCTGAGCTGTACCGAAGAAGATAAACCCTTGCAACTGCAATATCTGAATTTGCTCCCCTTGCTGGTCCAAAAGCTGCCGCTCTTCGCGGCCGCGTGTCACCCGGCTGCGGTAGGTAATGCCCGTGAGGCGATGCTTGACGACGTTGATCTGGCTGTAATTGATGACAAACAGGGCTACCGCCGCTACTAACCCAACCCCCACCCCTTCCAGAAAACCAATAAAGGCAATGACGATGAGAATGAGCCAGATGACCCCATATTCAAAGGTGGAGAAGCGGCCGCGAGCCTCAAGCACCCACTCGATGATAAAAGCAATGCCCAAATACACCAGCATTCCCCCCAACACCAGGCGCGGAATGTAGGAGAGCAGGTTCAGACCTAGAAAGAGGACGAAAGCGGTGAACGCGGCCGCAACCAGTGAAGCTAACCGGCTGCTCTGGGCTAATTTGTAATTCAGACTCGACAGGCTGAGGGCATGAAAGCCAATAATCCCCCCAAATAAGCCACTCACCAGGTTGCCCAGCCCCCCTACTCGCATTTCCTTGTCCAGGTCTAACTCTTTCTTAACAACCAGCTCCAGGCCAGTCACATTAAGCAGAAAAGTAATGACCGATAAGAGCAAAACGGGCAGAATAGCGGGAATATTAGCCACCACCAGGTCCCAACGCACCTGAGTCAGATAAGCCGGTTGCAAGGGAAATTGCCATCTGGTCCCTGTGGAAAAAGGGCCTAACAACCAGCCCTGCTCACTCGCCTGGGCTAATGGGGTTCCCGAAAGCCAAAAAAAGAGATAAAAAAGAGCAATCCCCCCCATAAAAAAGCCAGGTAAAACCAGCGGATGGGCGGAACGGTTTAACGCCCACCACAAGCCAATTCCCATGACCAAACCCGGCAGCCAGCGCGTCAATACCTCTGGAGCGAACAGGGCCACCCCTAAAGGCACATCACTCATCACCCCAATTCCCCCGGTCAGGAGCAGCCAGCCGGTGCCTGCCAGGAACCCCCCTACGACTGGATACGGGAGAAAGCGGATGAGGCTGCCCAACTTAAACCGTCCCAAGAGCCAAAAAAGACCCCCGGCAATCATGGTGGTGGTGACAATCATTAAAGCCACCGTGGCCAGGATGGTCTCGGCGGTTAAGGCAACAGGGACAGAGCTAATGGCGGCCGCGATGACAACCGCCAAAATAGCCGCTGGCGCATCCTGGTCAATGGCGATCATGCTGGCGTGGGAGCTGCCCAGAGCCACGAGGGTAATTAGAACAACATCCCCCATCAAAATAAAGCCAATCCCATTGGGCACAAACGGGGCTAAGGGGCCAGAAAAGATGAGAGCGGCGAAAGAGACGGCCAGGATAACGACAAGAATGCCGTTGATCAACCCGGCGGATATGACCGGGGGCAGCCGGTCTGGATGCAAATCGTTTTTAAGCTCTACCAGGGGTAAAAATGATACTCGTTTAGAGGCAGCACTACGCATGGTTGATCCTCATGGGGTAGTAGGTGAAACCGCCCATCAAGTTTGACGCTGGCCCTAAACAAGATGAAGTGGAAAGTGATGATGCGTGACCCACGGGTTCACGCATTACGCTTCACACATCACCTTTCACCCCCCAATTTTGGCTTTAAGTAAGACGATATGTTTTTGTTTGGTGGCCTCACGGAGAGAGCGTGCGGCCGCGGTGAAATAGTGGTGAGTCTGTAAAAAACCAAGCTGCCGGGCATCCCAGGCCAGCAGATCAAACGGTTGGCCCAGGGCCGCCGTTTCCAGCCGCAGGGCTTCACTGCGTTGGAGAAAATCATCCCGCCCCAGGGCATCCAGGTCAGCATCAGCCAGGCATTGTTCCAACAAATTATCAGGTGTCTGCGGGATGCGGGTGGCCATGATCAGGTTGATAACGCGCTCTATTTGCGGCCAGGAGAAGCCGAAATCAGGCAGCAGTTGCGCGGCGATGCTGGCCCCCACCATTTCATGTTCCTGGACCACATAGAGGTAGCCGATGTCATGGTATGCGGCCGCGACCCGCAGCAGATCAATATCCGCTTCAGGAATGCCCGTTAGACGAGCCAACCGCACGGCGGCCGGCAGCACATCTTCCTGGGTATGCCACAAATTATGATAGGTCAAATAAGGTGGCAGCTCTGTAGCTAAACGTTGCAGAGCATATTCAATCGCCTGGGCAAAATCCGGTTCGGTTTGTTCCATAGGGTGTGGTGGATTGGGCGGGTGGTTTGACCGTGCCTGGGAATAACACGGTCAGAGAACCGGCCACAGACGTAAAATATTGAGAAGTTATACGTTATTCAATCAAATTGGACAACACATCCCACCCCCCGGTTTGCAGCGAGGCCAGATGGGGGGTCACATCCACCGCTTGTTTAATCAGCTCCGTCACAACTGGCGCATCCAGAGGATAGCCTAACAAGATGGCTCCTACTATTTTGCCACCAACAATGACTAGCTTGCGGTAGCGCTGTAATTCTACATCTTCTTGCCTGATTATCACATCATCGGGTGCGTTTGCCTCAATTTGTCCTACCGAGGTTAATTCGACCCCTACCACTTTTAGGTGGGTGACGGGCACAATCCCATTATAAGCCTCTATACCACCAACGGCATTCACCGCCGCTACTTTGGCCTGCTCAACAGCGACAGGCCATAGCCCCATGACCTGCCCCTGGTGTTCACATACATCGCCTACGGCAAAAATATGGGGATCATCAGTACGCATTTGATCATCAACGACAATACCTCGACGGCTGGTTAGCCCCAGATTTTTAGCCAATTCGATATTGGGAGTAATGCCCACACAAACGAGTAAAAGATCGGTGGGCAACACCCGCCCGTCGCTCAACTGCACCTGTTCCAGCCGATTTGCTCCGTGTGCGGCCGCGCACTCAACCTCAAATATAATATTCAGCCCCAATCCTTCCAGATATTGGCGTAAAAAATCAGCCCCACGCTCATCCAACTGCCGCCGTAAAAGCCACGGCCCCCGCTCCAACACTGTCACCTTCAAGCCCAACTTATATAAAGCATAAGCCGCTTCCAGCCCCAATAAGCCACCCCCAGCCACTACCGCCTGCTGGCATTGGTATTTTTGCACAAAAGCGCGAATCTGAATGGCATCTTCAGCTTCACGCAAGACATAGCTCCCCAGCCGCCCAAATCCGGTTATCGGTGGGACAAAACTGCGACTGCCCATAGCCAGGATAAGCCGGTCATACGGTAAAAGCTCGCCGGTTGCCAGCTTCACTTGCTGTCGTTCCCTATCTACCTGGGAGACCATAGTATTCAGCCAGGGGGTGATCTTCTTCTCTTCATACCATTGATCAGGCTGTAAATACAGCCCACTCATGGCTGAGCGGCCATAAATGAGGCGGGTAATGGCCATCCGGTTATACAGGGGGTGACTCTCCTTGCCGATCAAATGGATTTCACAGTTTGGATGGCGGCGGCGAATATGGTCAGCCGCGGTGACTCCGGCGATGCCATTGCCAACAATGATTACTTGTTTGAGGGTCTCATCAAACGTCTTTTCCTTCAGTTCGGCTTTGACCTGCCTGGCCAGGGCTAAATCCAGGGAGAAGGAGACAGGGCCATTGACACGGGCTACACAAGCCAGCCGCACATTGCCATCGGCCAGCCCCAACCGATCCAGGGTAGACCGTTCGTCATCCCGCTGGGGGGAGAGGTTTTCCAGGCCATTGAGAATAACGATGGGATCGGCCCCACAAACCCCCATGCGGCAGCCTGGCTCGATCCGCACGTCACCTTGCTCGGCGGTTTCCAATAACGTGCGCCCTGTTTCAACCACGAGACGCAGCTCATCGGGCATGTAGGTTATTTCATGGCGGCCTTCCTGGCTGACGGCCTGTCTGAGGGCTTTGGCGGCCGCGTCACTCACCCGGGTTGCCTGATGGGGCATCAATTGGGCCACAAAAAGGGATTCTTTGCGGTAGGTCTGGATGATCCAGGCCAGGGTGACCCCCAACAACAGTAAACGCAGCAGCCAGACGATGACCGGAGAGGTTGAACCAGCCACGCTGTTGAGCCAGGCTGGGATAATAAACCAGTAGAAAAGGTTAATCGCGGCCGCGCCGTACAGCGTAATCAGCTTCGTATCTGTCACCTTCATAAAGGTACGTAAGGCTAAAAACGACCCTAAACTGGTGGCCATATAGGTTGAAAAGGAAAGATATAAAGTGGGAATAGAAATCTCTGGGGGGTTGGGCAGGAGAAAAAAAGCCAGGATAAACCCAGGAAACGCACCAATGAAAAATTGACGGTAGCCGCTGTAATACCGGTCATCGTCATACATGTCGGCCAGATTAGCCACGCCAGGGTTGAAGTCGTAACAATTTTTGGTGCAGCCAACGCAGGGGGTGCAGTGGGCATTGCCGATGAGGACGAAAGGGGTCTGGTTGTACAGCCGTTGTACCGGCAGCAACGGGCAAATGCTGCTGCACCAGCCGCTTTTACCTTTGAAGAAGATACCCCCCAGGAACGCGGCCGCGAGCAGCCCCAGGATCAATAAAGCCGTAGCCGGACCGCTCTGGTTAAACAACCATTTGCGGCTAGAGGCCAGGACAAAAAAGGCCGCAAAACCGATAACATAGCTGTACTCCTGCATCCAGGCCGGCAGCGTCAGGGCACGGGTAAAATTGAAGAGGCGTGGGGTCTGGTTAGCGGCCGCGAGCGGGCAAATGTTACGCCATATACCTGGGGCCACCAGAAACATCGCCGGCAGCACCGGCACCAACACCCCCCAAAATAGTTTTAAGCCTAAAAGCGGCCGCCCAAACAGCAACACCACTAACGCCAGGGCAGCCAACACACTCCCCACTCGAATGACCTGCCACACGCGCAAGGGTACACGGGACCGCTCCCGCAGCTGCATATAATTGGGAAAAACAGGTAACGAATTCATAAGCAGTTCTGTGTTTTTTCCTATCTGTGACTCTTCAATCAGTAGTTATTTTCACAAGAGATTGCCTGAGCGTGACACACCACCACAAATAAAAACGTATGGAACTGGAAGTTCAATTTACGTATCTCCTCCAAAAATAGTGGTGAGCAATGTAGCACAAGTTTCCTACTTGTGCGGGAATCTTGCCCTACAACCCCAAGTTGTTGAGACGATATACTGCCAACAGTCATAAACTGATATTTTCAGTGAGAGTGGAGACTCGAGATTAACCAGTCCCCAGTCTTCAGTCCCTACTCTCCAACTGGAATATCACTTTATGACCACGATGGGTATATAAGGAGCTTTATTTAACCCAATTAGAGATAAACTGATTTGCCTGCCGCAATTTAATGGAGAGAAGGCGGGCCAGATCAAACAACACCTCACGCGCTAAATCCGGCTCACGGGCAGCAAACACCTCAAAAGCGTTACGATTCAAACGCACCATAGCCCCATCGGTAATTGCTCGTACCGTCGCCGAACGGGGCTTATTATCTATAAACGCCTGTTCGCCAATGACAGAGCCACTCTCTCGAACCTGAGTCCGGCGCAGTTGAGTGCCCCCTTTATAAGGCACTAAAACTTCGACCTGTCCTTCGCTAATAATATAAATCGCGCTGTCTGTATCCCCTATATTGATGAGGGTGTCCCCCTGGCGAAAACGCAGGCTGGCGGTGTAACTCAACAATTTACTCCAGCGGCTCTCATCCCAATGGGGTAAAAAGAGTAAATCTTCGCCATTATCACCACTAGATTGGGTGGGATAATCAAAGAAGGAGCGCATACTCATAATAAACCTAACCCTTGACGCACTAGCTGGACCGTTGTCAGATCAAGTTGAGCTTCCAGGCGTACAAAAAGAGGTTCACACGACGCCAGAGCTGCTTCTGCTGGCTCTTTTTGTTGTTGGGCAGCATATAATTGGGCTAAGGAGAGTTGGGTACAGGCGGCCTCATATTCATCACCGGCCTCAGCCAGGGTTTGGAAACTTTGTTGGAAAAGCTGTTCGGCTTTGGTGATTTCACCTCTGGCCCTGGCGATCTCACCTAAGATACGCAAGGTGTACCCTTCTTCACGGGGCATAGAGAGTTCACGAGCCAGGTCAAGAGAACGGTGTCCGTGCTGTTCAGCTCCGACCAAATCTCCTTGTAGCCACGCCCCCTCAGCGAACAAGCCATACAGTTCGGGCAGTAAATCACGGAGTTGGGCCTGGTTAAAATAAGCCTGAGCTGTTTTTAGCTCTGCGGCCGCCTGGTCAAGATGGTGCAGGCGAATATAAGTATGACCCACATTCAGGTGCAGCGCACCAAGTACCCAGACCGATCCCCCAGTCTGCTGCAAAAGGCGTACGGCCCGTTGATAATACCCCAGGGCTTCGTCCAGCCGTCCTTGCTTGAGGGCAATGCCCCCCAGGTTATTGTTAACTAATACCTGGTTATACAGATCACCTATCTGGACAAATAAATCTAAAGAGCGGCGATAATGAGTATCAGCGGTTCGCCATTGCCCCAGGGCAAAAAACCCATTCGCCATCAGATTATGGGAGGCGGCCTGCCCATAGACGTTTTGCAACTGCTCGTATTGGCTTAATGATTGTTGGAATCGCTGAATGGCAGCCTGACTATCCTGACGTAAGGTGACGATGCCCATCAAATTATACGCCCTGGCCTGAATAGCGGCATCGGCCAGGGTTTGACCGACGGTGAGGCCCCGTTGGCATAGTTGTAAAGCGTCGCTAAAATGCCCCTGCCGGTAATTGATGAGGCCAGCGATAAGGGAAATTTCTGCTTCTTGAGAGGAGACGCGGCCGCGTAAGACGGCAAACCCCTTATCCAACCAGCTTAACGCGGCCGCATACTCCCCTTGCACCTCATATGCCCGGCCATACCACCGATAACAAGTCGCCTCCGCTAGCCAATCTTGTTGCGCCTGAGCCAGCCGCAGCGCTTCCGCGAGATGCTGCCCGGCAGCATCATATTGACCCGTGGCTACCAACAGCTCCCCCATCGCTAGATGAATCTGCTTGAGCGGGTCTTGCGTTTCCATATCTGGCAAGGCGTGGGCACTATGTAACGCTTTTCGCAAAAAGTCTAACGCTTGCTGATTGGCGTACAGTTTCTTAGCCCATTCACCGGCCAACAAATTATAGGACAATGCCAGCGGCCACAACTCTCCCAAAAAAGCATGATGAGCAATGGCTATCATCGCTTCTGGTTGGGTGGTGGCCAAAACCTCAGCTACAGCTTGATGAAGCTGCTGCCGCTGGGCATGGAGCAGCGTTTGATAGGCAACCTCTTGCGTCGTCTGCTGCCGAAAAGCATAAATCTTACGATCTGGCACCTCTTCCTGATGAACCACTTCTTCGGCTTCCATGTAAGCGGCTTCGGCCTCAATCTGGGTCACATCTTTTTCTTCAGGATGTACCTCTTTGACCAGCAGCAGGTCAATATAATGGCCTAAGACACTGCTCACTTTCAGCGTCAGCTTATGGCTTTCAGGCAGCCGATCCAGTTGGGCCAACACTAACCCATGAATTGAATCAGGCAACCCTAATTTAACTGAGGAAAGATCAACATTCGGTTTTAGCTGCCACGTGCCCTGTTGTTGATTGAGCAAATCAGATTTTTGTAGCAGTTGCACCAGATCGGCCGAAATCGTCCAGGCGCCTTCTTCCTGGATGACCTTTCCCCCCTGGCGCATGGCATTCACCAGTTCGGCCGCAAAAAAGGGATTTCCCTGGGCTAAGGTCTGGATAACAGCTAACAACAGTGGGGAAACAGGCTGGCCTAATTGGGTTGTCAGCAGCGCTTGTATCTGGGCATCACGCATCTCATCCAACACCAGGGCGGTAAAGTAGGGTAAGCGCACCAGGTCTGGCAAGGGAACAGTGCCACCGATTAGCTCTGGCCGATACAGCAGCAACAGCATTAGCGGGGCGGTACCAACCGCTTGATGGGCCAAAACCTCGGTGAGAGATTCTGAGGCTTCATCCATCCAGTGAGCGTTGTCCAGAATCAGGATCAACGGTTGACGGCTGGCCGATGTTTGCAACATTTCAACCAATAAGGAAAAGAGAGCTTTTTGACGCAGGGCACTATCCAGGGCGGCGGTTGTCGGATTATCCGGGATCGGTAGCCCCAACAGATCTCCGAGCAAGGGCAAACGGAGCAGCCAATCGGGCTGGGTCTCTTGCAGGTAGCTGGTTAGTTGGGCGATAGCGAGGCTTTCATTGGTATCATCCAGGTCCAGCAGGGTATAGAAGACAGCTCGCCAGGGTTGGTACAAACTATTGCGGGTAAGGCTGTGACTGGGGCCAACAGCCAGCCGAACCTGTTGGGCGCGAGCACGGCGACTAAATTCGGCCGCGACATGGGTTTTGCCCATCCCGGCTTCCCCCACTAACCGGATGACCTGCCCTTTTCCCTGCCGCAGCCAACGCAGCCGTTCATCTAACAGGGCAAAGATTTCTTCCCGGCCCAGTGGTGGGTGGGGGTAGACGGTATCCAGATAGCGCAAGGTGCGGTGGGCTTTGATGCCGGCCAACCGGTTTAAGACAACCGGTTCACTTTTGCCTTTGACCTGAATCGCGGGCAATGTTTCCCAGCTAAACACGTCACTGGCTTTGCTATAGGCCGCTTCGTTGACCAGAATTTGTCCTGGTTGGGCAGCTTGCATGAGCCGGGCGGCCAGGTTCACGGCATCCCCTAACACGCCATAGGTACGCCTGGCTTGCCCCCCATACGCCCCAGCATACATACGACCATAGGTGACCCCTATTTGCAACGGCTCGAGAAAATCTAGCTGTTGATTTAGGGCCTGGAGTTCCCAGGCAACCCGTAAATTCCGATCTACATTGTCCTCATGGGCTATGGGTGCCCCCATTGAGGCGTATAGATAGCTGCCCTTGTCACCAATGGTAAGCTGCAACAAGCTGCCTTCATAGCGGGCCAATATTTTCTCGACGGCCTGGATGAATTGGTTGAGTTTCTGGGGGGCATTTTCATCGTTGTCGTAATCTATGCCGCCAAAACGGAGAAAGAGGGCAGATGAGGGGCGTAGTTCGGCCAAAAAAGCACCCTGGGCAGCCTGTAAACGGCGGTAAACGTCGGGGAGTATCCAGGCTTTGGTCTGTTCGTCGGTTAAACGGTCAGGGGGTAGGTAAGGCCAGGGCTTTTCTGGTATAGCCAGGGTGAGCGCGGCCGCGGCCGCATACCGCTCCTGGGTCTCATGATCAACCCGCCACTCCTTTATTTGCACCCCCTCAGCCAAAGCTGCGGCCGCCTGGGCATCTATGATTACTTCCCCCTTATCCGCTACATGTTCAGCGGCCGCCAGACGGCTAAGGGTTTGCCCGGCCAAGACATCCATGAGCAGATAATTGGGATCGCCGACGATAAAGCGACGCACTGGGCCAACCACAACAGCCACTTTTAGGGCCAGGGTGACCCGCTCTGTGCCAAACTGGATGTTAGCAAACTGGGACATGACCGCCTGCATGGCGAACGCGGCCGCAGTTCCTCGCTGCCCATCATCCCCATCCAGCCAACAGGTAATCGCATCGCCACTAAAACCAATAACACTCCCCCCATACCGGTGCAGCACCCCAATCAACCCATCATACACCCGGTTGAGCTGTCGTGTCAGCTCCTCTGCCCCCCGCCGGGGACCTAACTGGCGTGATAACATCTCCGTCAGCGGCGTGAACCCGGAAATATCCGCAAAGAGAGCGCCCCCTTGCGCCCGTTCCGGCAGATTGCGCCCTTCGGCCAGAGCCAAACGGCGGTCTATAGGGATATAAGTAGCGACTGTTTCCATGATTGAGAAACTGGAGACTGGAGTCTGGAGACTGTTGGATAATCTCTCATTTCCAATCTCACTAAATCCAAAACTTGCTTTTCGTCCGCAGATTTCGCGGATTAACGCAGATTTTTCTCGGTCAATCCCTAAAATCTGCGTTAATCTGCGGATGATTCTTCTACAAATTTATACCCACCGAGTTCTTGCCTTAATTCGTGCCCCAGCATTGTACCTGTTCAATGCTGATCAGAACATCTACACCAGAGCGGACACCATACGCTTTGTCTGAACCGTTACCACCGTTAATGATGTTGCTTTCCCCATCACCGATGCAGTTCATGTCTGCGGCATAAAACTGATCATTCCCATTCCCCCCAATCATCTCATCGGCCCCGGCCCCTCCGACCAGGATGTCATTGCCATTGCCCCCATCGAGAAGATCATTCCCAGAGCCGCCGTACAGGGTGTCGTCGCCATTATCACCATACAGCTTATCATTGCCGATGTCACCGTATAAGATGTCATCCCCATTCTCGCCGTACAAGGTGTCGTTGCCGTTGCCACCATAAATGATGTCGTTGCCGTTGCCACCATAAATGAT
>JAHDWJ010000014.1:14320-29642 GCA_023384415.1 Anaerolineae bacterium | reverse complement strand
TGTCGTTGCCGTTGCCACCATAAATGATGTCGTTGCCGTTGCCACCATAAATGATATCGTTGCCATCACCACCGCAGATCACATCATTGCCATTGCCCCCATAGATGATGTCATTACCACCCAGGGCCATAATCACGTCATTGCCGTTGGTGCCGTGGATGATGTCATCTCCGGCGGTGCCCATGATGGTGACGGGCAACCCGTGACAGGTCAAGACTGGGTTGATAGTCAAACTGATGGTGGCTAAGGCCGAATTGACCAGCCCATCATTGACAACAAAGGTGAAGCTGTCGCCGCCGCTGTAATCTGCATCAGGCGTGTAGATGAGATTGGGCGCAGTGCCACTCAAGCTACCATGAGCTGGGCCAGTTATAATTGAGAAAGTCAGGGTGTTGGCGGGCAGATCAGCATCGGTGCCACCGAGGGTAATGTTGACCGGCGTATTCTCATCGGTGGTAACAGCTTGATTTAGAGCAGTTGGGGGCTGGTTGGCCTCATTCACGGTGATAGTGATGCTTTCCTCGTCACACAAGCTGGGGGTGGCATTGTCACAGACGCGAACGATGAAAGTGTAGCTGCCAGGACCTTGAGCCTCAGTGGGAGTCCAGGTGAAAACGCCTTCTGGGGTAATGGCTGCTCCGGCGGGTACGGCCCCATGCAGGGAGAAGGTGAGGATGTCGGCTGGACCGTTGCTGTCGGTGGCCGCGGCCGCGAAGCTAAACAGCACCATCTCATCTATCACCCGGTCCCCAATGGGGGTCAATACCGGGGCCACATTCACCGTAACCGAAACAGTGATTAGCTGACAAACCATGGCCAGGCCATCAGAGACACAAACCTCAAACGAGTAATCGGCCGGCCCCTGCTCCAGTTCAGGTATCCAGGTAAACAGCCCGGCTGGGGTGATGCTGGTCCCCGCCGGATCCCCATTCAGCGAAAAAGTAAGCGTCTGATCTTCGTCAAGATCGCTGGCCGTGGCCGTAAAGGTCAGCAGCGTCAGCACCCGTACCGTCTGATCAGCGATTGGGTCCAGCACCGGCAAATGGTTGATGGGGCTAGAAGCATCACAGGCATCACCAATCCCGTTATTGTTGGCATCCAGTTGGTCGGGATTGTAGACGAACGGGCAGTTATCCACCACGTCATCTATGCCATCACCATCAAAGTCAGACCAGCGGGTGGGGTCAAATGGGAAGGCGTCATACTCATCAGGAACTCCATCATTGTCATCATCAATGTCACAGGCATCCCCCAGCCCATCCCCATCAAAATCAGCCTGATCTGGGTTGTAATGAACGGGGCAGTTATCAATCTCATTAAGAACTCCGTCGTTGTCCCGATCCAGATCAGCATTATCTCCAATGCCATCCTCATCGAAGTCAAACCATTCATAGGTGTTGAATGGGAACGCATCGAATACATCTACAATCGGGTCATTATCGGCATTGATGTCACAGGCATCACCAATCCCATCCCCATCAAAGTCGGCCTGGTCGGGGTTGGCAACCAGCAGGCAGTTATCGAAGGCATCTGTGACGCCATCGCCATCAAAATCGGCAACGGTGGATAAGATACGGAAGGGCAGGCCATGATTCAACACCAGGGAGACATTGCCTACCTGATCTACCGCCTGAACGAAATATTCAACGCTGCCGGTCATGGCGGGTACCTGACCCGTCGCCCGGTCAGTCAGCGGGTTGTAGGTCAGATCAACCCCTGTCCAGGAGCTGCTGGTCATCTCTCGGTAAAGAACCAGGACACGATAGACACCGGTATCATTATCGGAAAGGGCGACGGTAAACTCGATATTACCGCCATTTTCAACTCCATTCACGGACCAGACGTTGGGGGCAGTGAAATCAGTTTCGCTGAACGGGGCGGTGTATACAACCAGGTCAAGGCTGTCATACAGGCGCATGATACCCAAAGAGGCGGCTGTCACTCCGGTCACCTGGAATTGGGCTGGGACAACAACCAGTCGCTGCTGGGAAACCCCGTCTACGGTTAAGAACCGGTTGATGCTGGCCGGGCTAAGTGGATAGAGGGTATGAGCCAGGTAGATACCCTCCGCGGGTAAGCTGACTTCCTGGGTGATGATTTGGGTAATGACCGGATCAAAGTCGAACAGGTCAGTGAAGGTACCCCCTTCCATTAAGACGCCACGAGCGATTTCGGTGGTGGAGTTGAAGTTAATGCTGATGAGGGGCATCACGGGGCGGTTGCCGGTCAACTGTAAGCCACTTTCACCATTAACAGTGTGATAGGTACCGCTGCGAATGGGATCAGTGATGACGTTGGCGGTGTGATTGAAGGTGAGATTTTGCTCCCAGGCGTTGGCCCCGGCTGGCCCTCCAATGGCGACGGGCGACCCGGCAAAATAGCTTTCACCACCCGGTTTCGCATTCGTTTGGGTAGGCATATTCACCTGGAGCATGGGCAGTCCGTACAGAATCATTTGCCCCAATACTTTTTCATCGTAGCTGGTAATGCCCCCGTTGCCCAGGCTGTTGAGGTACCGCTGTTTGGCCTGAGCCAGGGCCATCCCCACCGTAGGCAGGGTGCTGCTCTGGTAAGGCATAGGGTTGTAGCCCAAATTCTGGCTGAAATTGAGCATCAGCCGCTCGGAGTAAGCCAACAGATCCCCGTCTCCATAACCAAAGCCGGTGTTGCCGATGAAGGTGCCCCCATTGCGGGCGAATATTTGGGCATAATCGGCCCCGGTGAAGCGGAGGGTGGTGGTGCTGTCAAAGATGTTCAGACCAGAATGGCAGCCAACAGAGAAGATGAGTTTGCCGGTGAAATTGCTGCGGCCGTCAAACTCTGTCGCCAGCACATCAACCGGATCGTTAGGGTAGAAGCGGAAATGGTCGAAGTGAGAGTTTAGGGAGATGAGGTCATAAGCGGTAGCGTCGAAGGCCAGATTGCGGAAATCTTGGGCTGTCCAACTGTTGTTGATGAGGGAATCTACCTGAACCCCCTGGGCCAGCAGTACAGCGTTGACCTCGGTGGCCTGGTCAATGAGGAAGTCATAACCTGTGACCAGAGCGTTTTGGGGGGTGAGGACAGGACCAGCCAGGAAGGTGTCCAACATGGTGGCGATTTCCGAGGGAGATTCAACCAGACGGCCCAGACCATATTGGGGAAGGTAGATTTCCCGGCCATCGACGGCGATGGGCAGGCTGGCCCCGTAATAATCGTCGCTGAGGAAGTAGCGGTATTTGGCCGCGGCCGCAAGCGATGGGCTGTCATAGTAGAAATAGGTGCGCTCATTAGAAACCAGGGTCGTATCCACAATACGGCGGTGAGGGATAATCTCATCTCCCCCCACAATGACGATATGTTTCAGATCGGGATAGGCGGCCGCCAGGCTGTAGATTAACGATTTGATGGAGCGGGCCACATAGTTAGCCGCCTGGGGGTTGTCCAGGTTTGCGTCCCAATTCTGGTAGGCAGCTACGATTTCCGGGTAACTGTCTAGATTGACAACCACCCCATTGACGGTCGGCGCGGCCGCGAGCAGATTCAGCCGGTTGACCAGATTAGTCGAGGCCACCGTATCATCACCGGTGAAAAACTGATCCATGCGCGAGCCGTTGAACAAAATCAACGTCTCCACAGCCGGGGCAGGTGCCGGGGGTGCGAACGTCGGTACCAGGCTGCCATCCACAGGGATTGGCTCATCCGGCGTCAACAGTTCACTGGTCAGGCTGAATGGTTGGCCGACGGCCGCGTCATCGTGGGGAATCACGACAAGGAACCAGGGGCCAATCAATTCATGCACATTCACCTGGATATGTTCACTCGTTACCGGCAGGGAGTTGGTCGAAAGGGCCGACAAGGTTTCAATCCCACCAGCTTCGCCGATATTGCTCAGTTGAGCAATGTTACTCAATTGGGCAATGTTACTCAGTTGGGCGATGTTGCTCAGTTGGGCGATGTTGCTCAGTTGGGCGATGTTGCTGAGTTGGGCAATGTTGCTGAGTTGGGCAATGTTGCTGAGTTGGGCAATGTTGCTGAGTTGGGCAATGTTGCTTAACTGGGCGATATTGCTTAGTTGGGCTACATCATAAAGTTGGGCGATATTGCTTAACTGGGCGATGTTGCTTAACTGGGCGATATTACTGAGTTGGGCAATGTTGCTTAACTGGGCAATGTCTACCAGATTGCCGATGTCTCGGAGCTGCCCGTACTCCTGGTCAATACGTGGGGCAAACAGGTACAGGTCATAATCGTAATCACTGGTGAGGGTGGCACTGATGACAGAGCCAGGCACAGTGACATCCAGGCGGAACCACTGCATATCCTGGTTGCTTAGAGCGTTGCTGGTTACTGGAACAGTGGGCTGGAGATTCACGCTGGTTTCGCGGCCGCTGTTGTCACATGGATCCACAATCCCGTCTTTATCCGTATCCGGCCCGGCCATGGGGGTAAAGACCAGATCATCAATAGTATATTGCCCCCCCTGGGTTTCAATTTGCACCGAGCGGATACACGACCCGGTAACGGTAATAGTGCCGGGGGTATTGGTAGACACCTGATCTACCATGATCCCGTTAAACAAATTGTCGGCCGCGTCATTGGGTTGGCTGTAAGCCGTCAATGTGCCAGGGGCCACACCCAAATCCACAAAGGTTATGGTGACTGAATCAACAGCCATAGCAAAGTTGATCAAGGCATCGGCCCCAGCCGGGTGCGTAGCTACAATAAGTTGGTCATTACCAGTAATGGGGTAATCCAGGGCCGGCAAGGCGTAGGTGGGGATGTGGAAGTCGAAAGTAACCCCATAAGCCGCATAGCCGGTATTGAGGATGTAGATAGCTGAAGGCCCGGTCTCTAAAGAGAGATTATCAAAATCAATGACGACTGTAGAAAACTCAAAAGCCCCAATGTCACAAGCCAGACCTTGCGGCCGCGTCACTCCTCGTTGGTCTGCGGCCGCGCAGGTGGCACTATTTCCCGCATCAATCGCCGGGCTGCCCGGCAGCAGAGCATGGGTCAACGTTGGGCCGCCATAGTCAGCCAGGGGTGCTAACAAGGGGCTAACGGGATTACTTTCCGTGCCCACCAAATCATTAGCCTGGGGTACCAGGGCACAGCTATCCCCACTGCCAATCAGGTTGTGGTCCAGTGAGATAAGCGGCCAGGCAAACGGATTATGACAGTCGGAGTCAAAAGCGGCACTATTGCCGGCCAAAATACTGTTTTGCAGATTGACAAACCCATAATTGGCAAGACCGCCCCCACTGGCCGATCCCACGCTAGCCTCATTGGCCGTAATCGTCGTATTGTTCAAGTTCAGGGTAGCCGTATTGACATAAATACCCCCTCCTTCACCCGCACCGCTGTTACCACTGACGGTGCTGTTAACGATGTTAAGGGTAAACGAGCCAGCCAGGTTAATTCCAGCCCCGGCGTTGTTATTGCCAAAATTACCGCTGACCGTGCTGCCAGAGATAGTACCGCCACCACTAATCATACCGATACCACCTCCCCCATTGGGTGAGCCAGAAGCCAGAGCTTGATTACCGGTAACGGTACTGTTGGTCAACAGTAGATTACTGCCGCGATTGAAGATACCACCCCCATTTTGGGCGGTATTGGCACTGATCGCCGTTTCAATAATTTCTATAGTCCCATTGCTCCCTACGACACCACCGCCATCCCCAGAGGCATTGTTGTTGTTCACCTGGGTATCAAACAGGGTCATCGTAGCCGCGCCGGCATAATAGATACCCGCTCCATCTACGGCATCGTTGAACTGGAAGACCGAACTAATGATGTCAATTTCGGTATTACACCCATCTTCATAAGGGCCTAGCCCCCCCCCATTGAAACCAGCGCTATTGCCAGCAATGGTGCTGAGGAGAATGGTGATGGTTTCATTACAACCATGGGCTATACCACCACCATGCAGGGTGGCATCGTTGTTGATAATGTTGCTGTTGACAACGGTCAGCGAAAGGGCGTTGCTGCTTTGGCTAACCCCCCCACCTATATGGGCGGTATTGTTGCTCACAATACTACTGTCAATGGTGAGAACAGCCTCATTCCAAATACCCCCCCCGTCACCAGTAGTGGTATTGCTGTTGACGATGACACCGGTCAATGTAAGATTCCCATCATTACGGATACCGGCTCCAGGGGACGCGCTCTGCCCATTGCGGATGGTTACGCCAGAGATGGAAACAGTGGCCCCAGGTAATATGTCAAACACCCGGTCCAAATTGCCCCCATCAATGAAGGTAACGGCCGCCCCAGCACCGGTAATGATTAAATGGTCGCTAATGTCTAGATCGCCGGTCGCGGCCGCGTCCTCAAACTCCCCAGCCAGAGAAAGCGTATAACTCCCGGCAGACAGCACAATCGTCTGCACACCCGGCAGGGCATTGGCCTCCTGAACAGCCGCCCGCAAACTACACGCTTCCACAGCCCCAGAACTACACCAGCCATCACCAGGATCACCATCCTGACCATCGCCAAAGCTATCCACAATAAAGGTAATGGATCCCATCTCTGCCAGGACAACCGGGCTAAACAACGAGGTGTTGCCGTTGGCATCAGTCGCGGTAGCCACAATAGGATCATCCAAAGTAACAGCCAGAGCGGCCGCTGAATCAAGCATCGCTATGGTCGAACCTGGCCCGGCCACGATATGGCTGCCCAGATAAACTCGCCCTTGACCACTGGCCGCGCTGTCAGCCTGATAAAAATCAACCGTGATGGGATAGCTGCTGTTGGTGATGAGCGAATCAATAGTGTACTCAACAACCAGATTAGTAACATTGATGAAGACGGCGCTGAGTTCAGGGTAATTTTGCCCAAAGTTGGGCAGATTACCAGGGTCGTTGTCATCGTCGCCGGGATCATTGACCCCCACACCATTGAGGTTAATACCGAGCAGCGTATTGTTGAAAATGCTGTTGCCAATAAAGGCATTGCCATCACCGGTAAAAGCGGTAATGCCATAATTGTTATGAGCGATGATGTTGCCTTCGCCAGCCCCGCGGCCGCCGATGATATTATTGGAAGCCCAATTGCGAATGACAATACCGCCCCAGGGGCCACTGTTACCCAGTGGGGATACACCATCGGCGGCTACACCAATGGTATTACCTTGAATAACCGTATTGGTAACATTTTCCCATAAAGTAACCCCTTCCCCATTACCAGAGATAAGATTCCCCTGGCCGGAGCCTGGCCCACCGATAAGAGTGCCGCTGTTGTTGGCGATGTAAATACCGGTATCATTGGCAATAGCCGCCGTCCCCGCCGAGTTGGAGCCAATATAGTTGCCCTGAATGATAGTGCCAATCGTATTCACATCACTTACAGCAATCCCGGCAAATGCCCCCCCCCCAATCACATTACGCGCTTCTGGCGTATCACCACCGATGAGGGTGTTGGTTGAGCCGCTGTCAATCTGAACATTCACCCAGGCAGCGCCGAGAGGGCCCGTGCCCGCGGCGTTGACCCCAATATGATTGCCCTGGACCACGTTATTGCTGATACCGGGGGCAGAAATCCATATCTGATAAGTGGTTGAGCCAGCAATAACGTTACAGGCCCCGGTACACGCCCCCCCAGGTGATGTTCCCGCCGTGCCGCCGATCAGGTTGTTGTTGCCGGTGATGAGAATAGCCCGATTGGAACTGCCCAAAACGGCCGTGCCATCTACATTGGTACCAATATAATTCCCCCGAACCACATTGCCATCTGACCCGGCCAGCCGCAGCTGTTCAAAGCTGTGATTACCGGCGATAAGATTACGCTGATGGGGTTCAAGGCCACCAATAATATTGTTGTTAGCCCCATTGGCGAAAATCGCCGCCTGCCCATTGCCAACGGTGGCTGTGCCACTGCTGTTCGTGCCTAAAAAGTTGCACTCAAAACGATGGCCGCTACTGCCCCCATCCAGGAAGACACCATCAACCGTATAGCCGTTGAGGATGATCCCGCTCATTGTTAGCGAACCACCAGAGACGAGCAGCCCCCAGCCGCCACTATCAGCAGCATTAATTTCAATCTGCAAGGTTGGCGGCCAGGCAGAGCAATCTGCCCCAGGCTGGCTTAAGCCGTCAATGGTGAGTGATTGGCTGACCCAGGGTAGTTGGGAGGTGAGAGGGATGGTTTGCACACCGGCCCCAGGAATGCTGAAGTTGATAATATTGTCCCCAGCCAGAGCATTGGCTTCTTCAATGGCTGCCCGCAGGGTACATTCGCCGGGAACGGCCGTTTCGCAAAAACCGTCACCAGGGTTGGCATCTACGGCATCGGCCGTGCTGTTGACGATGAGGGTTAACCCAGTGATGGCAGTGATACTCACCGGGCTAAATTCTGAGGTATTTCCGTTGGCGTCGGTGGCCGTAGCGACGATGGGATCACCGGGGGCAATGCCGAGCGCGGCCGCGTCACCCAAATCCACACTGCCCAGACCTGGCGCATCTAACATCCCACTCCCCAGATAAACTTGCCCTTGCCCGCTCAGCACACTATCAGCCTTAAAAAGATCAATCGTGACCGGGTAAGCCGTATTGGCCATGGCTGAATCCAACGTGTAATCAACAACCAGGTTTCCCCCCACCACCGTTGGCAGCAAAATCGGGTAATTTTGTAGATTATTGGAGCCGCTGTCGGCATCATCGGGGTCATTGAGTGTCACCCCATCATTGTCCAGGTCAATACCCAGAAGGCCATTGCCATAAATGCTATTACCCCGAATACTGTTGCCAATAGACGAAACATTAAAGGGGTCAAGCTCAATGCCATTGCCCAGATTCCCTGAGATAAGATTGGCTTCTAAAGCGTCAGCCATCCCATCCCCATTCGTACCAATGCGGTTATTGGTAGAGCCATCGTAGATGTGTATACCAGTCAAGTTGCCCAGGGGCATTGTACCTGTGGCATCCGTGCCAATGTAATTACCAGCAATAATGGTATGATGGGCATTATACAACCTCACCCCGGTATGATTACCAGAGATGAGATTGCGCTCATTGCCATTAAAAGCGTCATCGCTGCCATCCGTACCAATACGGTTGTTATCCGAATCCATTATAAAGATGCCCTCACCGCTGCCAAAGGCTATGGTACCAGTGACATCTGTACCAATATAATTGCCAGCAATGACGTTGCTATGCGATCCTACTATGATCCAGATAGCTTCCGCACCAGAATCGGCCACAAGGTTGCGTTCCAGCGTATCTGATACCCCATCACCATTGGTGCCAATGCGGTTGTTACTGCTGGCGAAAAGGACAATGGTTTCACTCATATTACCCAATGGCAGCGTACCGCTCACATCCGTCCCAATGTAATTCCCGGCCACCACATTATTGGTTGAATCAAACATAACAATAGCGTTGTGATTACCGGAGATGACATTGCCTTCAGCGGCATCATTGACGCCATCTCCATCCGTGCCAATAATGGTATGATGAACATTGTTATTGCCCCCCGACCCCAGGGCTACGCCACTCCCATTGCCAACGGCAATAGTGCCACTCTGATCTGTACCAATCAGATTACCTTGAATGATCGTACCATTGGTCGGGCGTGTCCCATCTCCGGAGAGACTAATGCCATCGTTGCTGTTGCCAGAAATCAGGTTATCAAGAATGGAAGTTCCATTACCGCCAAAAATATAAATTCCCGCAAAATCCCCCCCTCCCAGGGCGATTGAGCCGGTTACATCGGGGCCGATATAGTTGTTTTGGATGATGTTATTGTTTGGGGGTGAACCGAAATTAGACAGGTAAATTTGCGCCGTGCCGTTGGCTGAAATCAAGTTGCCCAAATTGGCCGCAGCGCCACCAATCAGGTTGTTATTGGAATCCTGTTGAATAAAGACACCGGATGAACTCATCCCTTGAGCCACGGTACCGGTCGGGTCAGTGCCTAGAAAATTGCATTGAATGACATTGTTGCTGCTGTTGGCGATATGAATACCGATACTGAAGTTGTTAATGACTAACCCGCGAATGGTGGCACTGGCGGCAAAGCCAATGTCAAATGCGCTGGATCCAGCAGTTGTACCATTCAGTTCAATGAGTAAAGTGGGGGGCCAGGTGGCGCAACTTGCCCCAGGTTGGGTACTGCCATCAATCAGCACCGATTGGGTGATGCCGGGCAAGGCTGAGGCGGGAGTAATGGTGTGAACACCAGCCCCAGGGATGTTGAAGTGGATGGTGTCTGTTCCGGCCAGGGCGTTGGCTTCCTGAATAGCCGCCCGCAAAGTACATTCGCCAGGGGTGGCTGTTTCGCAGACCCCATCGCCGGGGTTGGCATCGGCCCCATCGCCGGTGCTGTTGACGATGAAGGTGGCGGCATAAAGCGGCCGCGACCAGGGACTAATTAAGAGAAAGGCAAACAGGATCAGGCCAAGAACGGCGCTGAACAAGCGGCGAAACTTACTGGACATGGGTTTCCTCCTGAGAAAGGCAGCGAGAGAAATAAGGGCATAGTGAAAGTAACATATTGAACTTAAGACCCTGATTACTTTTTTAAGCTATCTGTGAAACTCTGTGTCACCAGTGGATCAGTTCTTGTTTTTGGGACAAAAAGTTGACTCGTATGGCCCTAAGCAGGGGAAATGGCTTTAGCCGGAATACGTCCAGAAATCCGGCTAAAGCCTCAGACTCCCCTGGCACAGAGAAAACAAGTGTGTAAGTTCCTTTGTGTCACCCTGAGTTTCACTCATCATAAGGGGGTGATCCGGTAGTTAATTCTTCGGTTAAGAGGGTGAGATAGGCAAGCATTGAATCCAGGGAGAGAAAGCTGTACCGCTTGCCTGAATGGGGATCTACCAGGGTGTAACGCCAGGCGGCCGCGCCATTTTCTTGCACTTCCGGCCAAAAACGGAGCATATAATGATGGTAAGGGAAGGTTGAAAATTCTGGCATGATGTGAGACGTGATGCGTGATAGGATGATGGGTGCGGCTGAACATAGATTACCCCTGACAACAGTACCAGGATACCAGCCAACCGTGATCGAAACGTGATTGCTGCGTGAGGTGTGATCAACAGCCCCTCACCCGGGCCCTCTCCCATCGTGGGAGAGGGCCCGGGGGTGAGGGGTAACTGATCACCGATACAGTTACAAAACTTCATTGATCTACCCCATCAACATTATCCGCAAATCCTAAAAATCCGTGTTCTACAGGTAAAACGCAAGATAAGCTGGGTATAATTGTGCCCGGTAGTCCAATCACGCCTTACGTACCATTTTTCACCCCCTCCTACCATGTTCAATCTACGGCTTCTGGGCACCCCTCAAATTAATCTGCCGGATCAGCCGGGGGCCGCCCTACCAGCGGCTAAAAGTCAGGCAATCCTGTTTTATCTGGCCTGCCGCGGCCGCGTTCAGTCACGCCTCTTTTTAGCCGGGCTGCTCTGGCCAGATAAACCAGACAACGAAGCACGGATGAATTTGCGCCAGGCGTTGTACCAACTGCGCCAGATGGCCCCACAGCTTATTGACGCCCAGCGTGATCAAATCGCTCTCAATCCGAATGTCGCCTTACAGGTAGATAGTGTCCTGTTCGAACAAGAGGTAAAAGCGGGGTTGAATGGAGCATGGGCACAGTTAGCTGCGGCCGCCGATCGGTACCAGGGTGATTTTCTGACCGGTTTTTACCTGGACGACTCCCCCCCCTTTGAGGAGTGGCTGCTGTTGGAGCGGGAGCGGCTGCACGGTCTGGCGGTACAAACCTTTCACCAGTTAGCCATCCATTACAGCCAGCAGGGGGAAAATGGGGCCGGGATTTTGGCCTGCGGCCGCCTGCTCAGTTTGGAGCCGCTGCGCGAAGAATCCCACCAACAGCTTATGCGCTTGTTGGCCGCAGATGGGCAGATCAGTGCCGCCCTGGCCCAATATGACCGCTGCCGCCAACTGCTGGCTGATGAGCTAGGTGTTGAGCCTTCGCCAACCACCAAATCGCTATACGAATCAATTAAAGCAGGGAAACTCACCCAGACGCGGCCGCATCCTTACCCCCACTCCTCCCTACCCCACAATTTACCTCCCCACCCCACCCCATTCATTGGGCGAGAACGAGAACTCAACGCTCTCGATACTGCTTTCCACCAGCAGTCAGCCAGGCTGGTAACTATTGTCGGCCCTGGGGGGATTGGCAAAACCCGCCTCAGCCTGGCTTTTGCCCGGCAATGTCGCCGCCGCCACCCCGATCGCTACCCCGACGGCATCTACTTTGTCTCCTTCGCCAACATCCAACCTATTACCGGATTATCCCTCTCCAACCAGGTCTGCCTGACCATCGCCCAGACGTTGCAGTTGAGTCCAGATAACACCACCTCCCCCCGCCAACTGCTGTTTAATTTCCTGGCCTCACGCCGTATGCTACTGGTGCTGGACAATTTTGAGCATCTGCTAGACACCCATGAATTGATCGCCGCGATGGGCGCGGCCGCGCCAGGTCTTTGCCTGTTGATCAGCTCACGGGAGCGGCTCAATCTGTACGAGGAGCATCTCATCCCCCTGCAAGGGCTGCGCCTGCCGGATGAAGAACAGCTAATGACCCCTCTCGCCGAACAACCAGAAGCGGTGCAGCTATTTCTCCAGGCGGCCCGCCGGGTGCAGCCCCAGTTCAACCCAGAGGCCGCCGAATTACCAGCCCTGCTGGCCCTGTGCCGCCTGCTTAACGGCATTCCTCTGGCGATTGAATTGGCGGCCGCGTGGGTGACGACCCTCAGCCTGACCGAAATTTTAGCCGAGTTAGATCATGACCTGGGGCTGCTGCACACCCGGCTAAACAATGTGGCTGACCGTCATCGCAGCCTCAGCCAGGTGTTTGATTATGCCTGGCAGCGGCTCTCCCCAGAGGAGCAGCAGTTGCTGGCCGCCCTGACGGTGTTCCAGGGGAGCTTTACCCGCGCTGCGGCCGCGGCCATCATCGGTCATTCCATTTCCCCCCACCTCTTAGCCAACCTGGTACATCATTCCCTGATAACTATTGATGCTGTTGGACAGCGATACAGTATCCATGAACTCCTACGTCGCTTTACAGCCGCCAAAGCCAGGGAAAGCAGCACCCTGGCGGTGCATGTGCCCCAGCGGTTCAGCCATTATTTTTGCACCTTATTACAGCAAAGTGAGGCGGAACTACGGGGCGCCGGGCAAGAAAAACGGCTGCCAGAATTAGAGGCTGACCTGGGCAATATTCGCCTGGCCTGGCAGTGGGCAGTGGCCCGGCGAGATATAGAGGGTTTGGCGGCCGCCCTTAACCCCCTGTTTCATCTGTATGACACCCGCAGCCGCTTTTTAGAAGGGGAGCAGTTATTCCGTGAAGCGGCGCAACGTCTCTCCTGGGATGCCCCAGACCCCGTGGAGGTGCATACCTTAGCCCGGTTGCAGGCCCGGCAGGGGTGGTTCACCTTCCATTTAGGGCAGCAGAAAGAGAGTCTGCGCCTTTTGAACCTGAGCCTGCTGGCTGTGCGCCGGCAGGGGGATCATCAGGAAATCGCCTTCTGCCTTAACTATCTAGGGGCCATTATGCGCCACCAGGGAAAGTACCAGGAAGCGTTGGCTTATCTGCAAGAGGCGTTACACCTGGCTCAGACCAGCGGAGACAAATATGGGGCCAGCATTAGCCTGAATACTCTGGGGCAAACCGCTTTTATGCAGGAAGATTACCCTCTGGCCCGCCATTATTGCCAGGAGGGGCTGCGCTTAAAACAGGAGATTGGAGAGCGGCGGGGGATGATTTATTCCCTCACTTACCTGGGGCGGATTGCTGAGGTCTTAGGAGAATATGGAGAAGCACAAAAGCTGTTCCAGGAGAGTTTGCACATTAGCACGGCTATTGGCGACCGGCGAGGGATGGGGATAGCCTGGGAAAATTTGGGGGATGTGGCTCTGGCTCTGCGCCATGACGCGGCCGCAGAGACGGCATTTCACAAAGGGCTAACCCTGTTCCGCAACATTGGCGACCGGCTGGGCAGCGGCCGCTGTTTACTCCGGCTGGGGGAGTTAGGCACGGTGCAGGGGGCATTGGTCGCGGCCGCAGCCCATTTCCGGGAAGGGTTAGAAATCGCCCTGGCCATTCAAGCGGAGCCGGTGCTGTTGGAAGGGATTGTGGGGGTGGCCGGGTTGTGGGTGCAGGCCAACCAGCCAGAGCAGGCCCAGGTAATCCTGGAGTTTATTGACCACAGCCCCCAAAAAGAGATGGTGCGGCCGCGGCGTTTAGCTCCCTTGCGCCACGCCCTGACCAACCTGTCCCCCACCCTCAACACCCCCCTCCCGGCCACCATCCTGGAACAATTTGTGCGGGAGTGGGTTCTTTCTTTCCTCTAAAATAAGGGTGTCTATGGCCGTTTGCCCCAACCGGTCAGATGCGCCAACATCCCCACAAAGGTGGCCGTCCAGGCAATCAGCGCAAGGTAAATAAACACACGGGGAATTGCCATCAGGAAGGGCAGTTCTAACGCCTGCGACAGGCGAATGGTGCAGGCGGTGTACATGCCTAACGGAAAGACCATGCCCCAATACTGTGGGTCATAGGTCAACGGATGCCGTTTAACCAGATGTCGCCACGCGCCCAAAATAAACAGTAATGGAATCCACCAGGTACCCGCCGCCCAAAAGAAGAGGGTAAACCCTTTGAGAAAAGGCAAAATTTCCACCAGAAAATCCCAATGCGTAACATTGAGGATAAGGATAGAACCAGCCAGGGTGGTGATGGCGACCGCACCCATGTTGATCCAGTAGGGAGGGGTGAGCGCAGCCGTTGTCAATTCTATAAAGGTAAACCGGTAGAAAATCAGGGTGATGATGCTCAAATAAAGCATACAACCTAACAGGTACATGCACAGAGCGAAAAAGAAACCGGCGGGTGGCGGATTATCCAACCCGGCCAGCAGCAGAGTACCTAAAATAGCGATGGACTGGGTGGCAACGGTGGCGATGAGCCAGGCACCGTTAATGCCCGTTTCCAGGGTGGGTTTGTCAGTGCGGATGGTCACGGCCGTAAAAAAAACATACATCACCACCAGCCACAACCCAATCCCCAGCCCCCACAACCACCAGGCAGCGGTACGGCCGTTCGCCAGCAGCAGCAGTTGCACCCCCAACACACACGTCCCGGCAATCACCGTAAAAAAACCGGGGCCACGGCCGTGGCTCGTCAGGTCGGCCAGCAGGCGGGGAAAATAAAAAAAGAGCCGCCACAACGTCAGCAGCCACAAAAGCAGATAAGCGACTATATTGACGGCCAGCAGCACGCGGGCAAATAAGGTCATGCCCAGCAAAAAGGCGGCAATGGAGACAATGCCCGTAGCCATCACCAGGGCAAAGTAGCCGGGAAAGAG
>JAHDWJ010000014.1:0-14202 GCA_023384415.1 Anaerolineae bacterium | reverse complement strand
AATGATGATGATGACCACCAGAAAGAGAATACCGGTGGCAATGGTCATGCGCTGCGAACGGGCAAAGCGAGATTTTCGTTTCATACCGTCCTCTTCTCAATACCGGTGGCGATGACGTTGCCGTCCCGGATTTCCAGGATGACGCGGGCCAACGGCCGTTGTGGTGGACCCTGCAACGGCCGTCCCGTCATTAGATCAAACACCCCATGGTGGCAGGGACAGAGCAGTTCACCCGTCTCCACCTGGGGGATGACCGGGCAGGTGAGGTGGGTACACTGCTGCTCATACGCCACAAACGTCGCCTCATCCACCCGCACCAGCAAACGGGCCGGGCTGTCGGCCGGATACTTAAAGATGAGCGATCCACCCACCGGCACCTCGTCCACGCGGGCAATGACCTGCGGCGCGGCCGCCGCCTGCTGTTCCTGGAGAAAATTAGCCACCAGAAACCAAAGCTGCCCGGTGCTGAAAGCGGCGCTGGTCAGCAGCAGAAACTTAATGAACTCGCGCCGCGTCAGGTATTCATCTTGCGGCCAATCAATAGGGAAATCTTGCCGCCAACGTGGCTGTTCTTCATGGGTGCGGCCGTCGGGCGTCGTCGTCAATTGGTCCGGGTCTTGAGTCATCATTATGCGCTTCCTCCATCCCTTATGCTTCACCATACAGGTTCGCCAGCAGCATATCTTCCGATGCATTCATGGTTGGCGGCACAGCCGTCTGGTGTAAAGAGGCGGCCACATCTACTAGATTCACCATCGCTTCGCGGGGGATCATCATGTTTACTTTTGTCGTGATGGTCTGGTTGCCAAACTGGAAACTGTTTACCGGGCGTGAACGCGGCCGCAGCTGTTCAATCTCCGCCCGTGTCCCATAAAACAACGCCTGGCTGGGGCAGACCGAAGCGCACATCGGCTTCAGCCCCACCGACGTGCGGTCATAACACATATCGCACTTCATCATCAAATTCATGCCATTGTGCATCTTAGGCACACCAAAGGGGCAGGCCAAGACACAATTATTGCAGGCAATACAGCGTGGCTTACGCGCCGTTTGCACCACCCCATCGGCCGTGCGTTTGATGGCGTCGGCCGGGCACACCTCGGCGCAGGTGGGCGAATCACAGTGCATACAGACGACCGGCACCGTCTGCGGCGAGGCGTTACGGTCTACGTAATCCAATTGGATCATGGAATGCCCTTTGTGCGTGTCACACTCCGTACACGCCTGCACACACGCCTGGCAGCCAATACAGCGGCTGGGGTCAATGAAAAATTCCATTTCGGCCGATTTAGGCATCGTTTACTTCCTTTTCCAATTCCGCAGCCAACTGCGCCGCATTGAGAGAACACAAAATATCCAGGGCAGATTCCCACGCACCTTCATGGCATAGCCCATCCATACGGGCATTCTTGTAGGCAGTAAGGGCGGCTTGCCGGGCGGCGTCAGGCACGGCCGTTGCCAACTGCTCACTACTCACTGATAACTGCTCACTGTTCACTACCACCCCCCTTCCTCACCCGCACCGCACACACCTTGTACTCTGGAATCTTGGAGATAGGGTCTTGCGCCGCAATGGTCAGTTGGTTGGCCGATTGGCGGCCGGGCCAGTGATAGGGAATAAAAATGGTGTCCGGGCGGATGCTGTTCACCACCAACGCCCGCAAGGTCGTGCGGCCGCGCCGGGTTTCGGCCGTCACCCACTCCCCATCCGCCACGCCCAACTTCTGCGCCAGCACCGGGTGCATCTCAATGCGCGGCTCCGGGTAATTGTCCACCAGCGGCCCGATGCGCCGCGTCTGCTCCCCGGAGAGAAACTGGCTGACAACACGGCCGGTGGTGAGAATCAGCGGGTATTCCTCATCCACGTCTTCGGTGGGCGGCGTGTAGGCGGCTACATTGAAACGCGCCTTGCCATCGGGGAAATAAAACGGCCCTTTGCCCTGGGCCACCGGATTCCACGACCCCGGCTCAAACAGGCGCGGCGTACCCGGATGATCGTCCGCCGGGCAGGGCCAGAAGACACCATCCTGCGCCTCGATTTTTTCATAGGTGATGCCGGAATAGTCGGCAATGCCCCCTTTGGACGCCTGCCGCAGTTCGGCAAATACCTCGACCGGGCTGTGAAACGCCATCCCTTCTGCCCGGCCCATGGCCCTGGCAATATCCTGGATGATGCGCCAATCCTGGCGGGCGTCGCCGGGCGGCGTGACCGCCTGGTTGATTTTGATCACCCGCCCTTCGGCCGTGGTCACCACCCCTTCGTCTTCTTCGTGCAGCGAACCGGGCAGCACAATGTCCGCATACCGGGCCGTTTCGTTGAGGAAGAAATCAATTGCCACGTAAAACTCCAGCTTTTCCAATTGGGCGCGGATGAAGCTGTTATCCGGCAGGGAGACAACGGGATTGAAACAGAGGGAAAGCAGCCCCTTGATCTCCCCCTGGTCAATTTTGCGGAAAATTTCGTAAGCATCTACGCCGGGTGGGGGCAAGTCGTCGGGGTTCATACCCCAGACGCCGGCCACATAGGCGCGATGTTCGGGGTTGCCCAGGTCGCGGCCGCCGGGAAGCTGGTCGCACTTCTGGCCGTGTTCGCGCCCACCCTGGCCGTTGCCCTGGCCGGTGATGGTGGCGTAACCGCAGTGGGGCCGGCCGATGCGCCCCGAGGCCAGCACCATGTTGATCGCCCCCAACACATTTTGCACCCCTTTGCTGTGATGCTCAATGCCGCGGGCGTGCATGAGGAAGCTGGTGCTGGCTGTGCCCCACATTTCGGCCGCCTGCCGGATGCTTCTTTCGGCGATGCCAGTCACCTGCGCCGTGTGGGCCGGTGTCCATTGCTGCACATGTTCGGCCACCGCTGCAAAACCAACAGTATGGTTGTTGATGAAGTCGTGATCCAGCCAATCATTGGCGATCATCAGGTGCAGGATGCCATTGAAGAGGGCGATGTCTCGCCCCGGCTTGACGGGCAGGAAGAGGTCGCAGGTGCGGGCGATGGGGGTGATGCGTGGGTCAACGACGATGATTTTGGCCCCATGTTCCCGCGCCTGCCAGACGTAATCGGTGGTGATGGGGGCGCACTCGGCCACGTTAGCCCCGCTAATCCAGATAACTTCCGCGCCCACAATGTCCGTCCAGGGGTTGGCGGCGCGGTCAATGCCGAACGCTTTTTTGTTACCGGCGGCAGCGCTGACCATGCAGAGACGGCCGTTATAATCAATATTGCTGGTGCGCAGGGTCATATGGGCGAACTTGCCCATCAGGTACGTTTTTTCGGTGGTCAGGCTGGCGCCGCTGAGCAGGGCGAAGGCATCACGGCCGTATTGGCTTTGAATCCGCTCAATCTCACCGGCCACGCGGCGGATGGCCTGCTCGTAACCCATCGCCTTAAAGCCGCCTGGGGCAGATGAGTCCCGTTCGTAGGCGTGTAACAGCCGGTCCGGGTGCGCCCCTTGCAGGTAACGCTTCACTCCTTTGGGGCACAGCTTGCCCTGGTTAAAGGGAAATTCATACCAGGGTTCAAAGCCGATGACCTGGTTGTCTTTTACTTTGAGCTGGATGCCGCACTGCTGACCGCAGAAGCAGCAGTGGGTCTTAACGAGGCTGTCTGGCTCCACGCCCGTGTCCAGCCGGATGCCTTGGGCATAGGCCAGGGTGGGGCCAAAAGGATCGGTTACAGAAATAGATAGCGGAGAAATAATTGACATGTTTTGCCTCTTCTCAGGCGTGGAAGTTGCGGGCATCTTCTTCGCCCAACGGCCCTTCGCCCAGGCCAGGATTGACATAGGTGGGGGTGGCCGGAGGGGCGATTGGTGGGGAGATCACGGCCGTGCCGCCTCGCGCTGCCTGCCACAACTGTCCCTGCGCCTGGGCCAGCGTTGCCCGGCGGCAGGGCGGGCATATCCACTGGTAATGGGTTACATCACTGCCGGGAATTTCATAGCTATACCCCAACTTTTGCTCTACCTGGATTAGATCCGTGATATGCAGTAAGGAAGAAAAGGGTTGGCCACAGCGCCGGCACAAGGCAGCCTCTTCACGCTGGCCCACTTCCTTATAAAAACGCACCCCCAGTTGGGCTGGCCGCTGAAAAATATGGAAAAACTTGCCAAAGGGCAGCCACAAAAAGGTGACGATTACCGTCACCGCGTGGAAGATGGCGATAAATTCAAAGGCGTAACCGCGCATCCAGGTATAGCTGGCGGTGAGCATCAACCCGCTGAGGCTGACGGCAAAGAGCAGAATGAGGGGCAGAAAATCTTCGGTGAAACGCTGCAACGCGGCCGCGCCCTCTTCCCGCATCCGCCGCCGCATGGCCAGCATCACCCCGGCAATGACGATAAAGGAAGACCAGACCAGCCCATGAAAGGCAAAAAAAGCAAAAATGGAATCTACGGGGAAGGTAAAGGTGGGAAAACCAAACACATAAGCCTGATACAGGCTCAGATCGTCGGGGATAGATTCAAAATGCAGCCAGCCAAAAACGAGGGGGAAGGTGATGGCAATGGCGATGATGCAGCCCCACATGATGAGCAGGTGGGTGATGCCGCGCATCTTATCGCGGGCCAGGATGAAGCGGTTGATGAGGAAATCGTTGACCAGGTGGCTGACCCAGGCCCGCAGGTTACGGGCGCGATGGCCGCGTTTAACAAAGGTTTGCCAGCCTCGTTTCCAGTAAACGGCCGTTGGCGGCCGTTGCAGCCACATCACATAACGGTAGGTCAGGCCAAAGGTGGCAAACAAGACGGAAGCGGTGTAAGCAGCCAGCGCCGCATCGAAATGGGCCAGGTTGCGGGAACCAATAAGAATAAGGACACCTAAAACCAGCGTTGTTAGCAGTCCCCAGGCTGCCGATATAGTCACCTCTCGCTTCATACGCCGCATCCTTGTTGCTAACGGTTTCACCACCCGGTAACAGTTTAACACAACCGGATTGCAGCACAAAGCATATCCAATTGAGACCGCGGCTACAAGGGGGCAGCCCACCTTCTTTGCCCGCATTGGGGCGTCTGCTTATAATGCACCCCGTGATGTACAAACCCCCATTACACCGTTGTTCTGGCCGATGCTTTACCGGGCCAGTGCTGCCTGGTCTGGAGAGCAGCCGGGATGAGTGACTTCTCGATACATGCGCTGCTGCGCGAGATACCTTATTTTGCCCATGTGGGCGAAACGGTGTTGGCTGCGCTGTCACAGCAGGCTGTCCGGCGGACCTTTACCGCCCATGAAATTTTATTTTTGGAGGGGGAATCATCGGCAGGATTGTGGATTTTGGAACACGGCCGTGTCAAGGCGTATAAACTTTCCCCCGATGGGCAGGAGTACATTTTGCGCTTCTTTGGCCCCGGCGACACCTTTAACGACCTGGCCGCGCTGGATGGCGCACCCAATCCGATCAGCACGATGGCGGTGACAGAGGTGTCGGCGTGGGTGATTCAGACGGCCGTTTTTGCCCAGGCGTTGCAGACAGACCATGAGCTGACGTTGGCCGTCTTAAAGGGGCTGGTGGGGCGTGTCCGTTTTGTGGTCGGCCGCCTGGAAGACCTGGCGCTGCGCCCGGTGACGGCCCGCCTGGCCCGCTTTTTGCTGGAACAGGTGGAAAATCCCGCTCTGGCGCACCCGGCCATTACTCGCGCCCTGGTGGCCAATCATCTGGCGACGACGCCAGAATCGGTCAGCCGCTCGCTGCGTGTGCTGGAAGAAAGCGGGGCCATTCGCTTTGACCGTCACCGCATCATCATCACCAACCCGGATGTCCTGCGCCAGCAGGCACAGCTTTAGGCCGGTTCTAAAAACGGTACCAGGTCAAATTCATCTACCAGTTGCCAGACCCATTCTGATACGCGCCCTGGCGACTTGTCACTTTCGTTATCTTCATCCAGGGCCAGACCTAAAAATCGCCCATTTTCTACCCCTTCCGAATGAGTAAATTCATACCCGTCCGTCGAGGTAAAGCCAACTAATGTCGCACCCCGACTGGCAAATTTTTTGGCCAGAATGCCAATGGCGTCGCAGTAGCTGTCAGGATAACCATATTGATCGCCCAGGCCAAAAATAGCGACCTGCTTGCCCGATAAATCCAGCCGTTCCAACGCATTGTACGCCTTGTCCCAATCGGCCTGTAACTGGCCGATGTCCCAGGTGGGGCAGCCGATAATCAGGTGATCATATTGTTGCAAGGTGGTCACGGGTGTATCGCCAATATTGTGGACGGTAAGTAAATGAGGGGCCACCAGATCAAACTCTTCTTGAAATAGTTTGACAACGATTTCGGTAAAACCGGTATCTGTCCCATAAAACAATCCTATTGGGGTCATATTGCACCTCCGTTTGTTGTGCTTATAGACACAGCCTAACAGGGCAGGCAACGGCCGTACATGATCTGGATCAAGTTGGGGTAAGTGGGTTACATGGTTGCGTCCGGCCAACTTGATCTAGATCAAGTTCAACTGACCAAACATCGGTTATGCTATGGCGCATCTGGTGGGCCGGCATTGGCCCAAAGGAAATGAATGATGGTTGAAGAAACGTGGCTTCCCCAAATCAGCCTGGAACTTTGTACTGGTTGTGGCGACTGCGTGGTGGTTTGCCCGGTGGATGCTTTAGAAGTGATCCAGGGCACGGCCGTTGTCACCAATCCCCTGGCGTGTGATTATTGTGCTGCATGTGAAACGATCTGCCCGACAGAGGCTATCGTTCTGCCTTACCAGATCGTCCTGGATATCAATGGATGACCCCGTTACTGACATCATTCATATCCTGGATGCCATCAAAAATCAGGAGAAATGAAAACATGCACAATGAAACTATATTAGATATTCGCTCTATTCCCCCGGCGCAGCGCCACCCGCTTATCTTTGACTTGTTCAACGGGCTGGCCGCTGGCGAAAGTTTTGTGCTGGTGAATGACCACAATCCCAAGCCGCTGTTTTACCAGTTTCAGGCTGAGTTGACCGGTCAATTTAGCTGGCAATATCTGGAAGAAGGGCCGGCAGCGTGGCGGGTGCGCATCGGCCGCGTTTAAGACGCATGGGCGGAATGGTTCCCCCGCAAACAAGAAGCTGTTACCGGCAGCGCACACCGCTGATGGGACGGGCGGTGTTTGCCCTGCTGCCAGGCTGATTCGGCTGGGTTGGTCGCTGCCACCATTATCGCTGCGGCTGCCGGCACCTGGCTAATAAGGTAGCTACGAAAGCGATTCAGACGGTACGTCGTCCGAATAGGGAATAGGGCGTATGCCCCGTAAGGGAGTAAGGTATCTGCAGCTCTCGGCCGCGACAACTTATTTTCCGTTACTCTCGATGTTTGACTGGGGTTTTGTTTCTAAAGAGCGGAGCAGCGCGGCCTGGGCGATCTCCTCCACAGCCAACATAAAGGCGGCCTCATTCACCACTGACGGTTTATTGTAGCCGCTGATCTTACGCACAAATTGGAGCGCGGCCGCACGAATTTCATCCTCAGTCGCCGGGGGATCAAAGCTAAAGAGGGGTTTAATATTTCGGCACATATATATCACCTTTTCGGCCAGGCGGCTTCATAACGGGCGATGATTTCATCCTGGAGACGGCTGAAGGCGGGATCAATTTGCTGCCAGGCCGGATGGGCCTCATGCCAGGCCACAATTTCACGGGCTCCGTGGGCAAAGGGAATGGTGGCAGCAAAATCGGGCACCAGCCGTTTGATTTTTTGGTTGTCAAAAATCATGCTGTGGGTTTTATCCCCCAGCAGGCTGTCCCCCCACTCCCGATCAAAGGCGGCAATCAATGAGGATGGGATATGTACCAGATGGGGCTGTACCCCCGCGGCCGCGGCCAACTCCTGGTAAATCTGGTTCCAACTCAACCATTCATCGCTAGTAATGTGAAACGCATCCCCCACCGCCCGGCTGTTCCCCAATAACCCAACCAACCCTTTGGCAAAATCCTGGTGATGGGTCAATGTCCATAAAGAGCTGCCATCCCCAGGCACAATCACTTTTTGCCCCTGCCGCATCCGGTGCAGCACGGTATACCCCCCATGCCAGGGAAACAGGGTGGCATCATACGTATGGGACGGGCGGACGACAGTAACCGGGAATTTCTCCTGCCGATATGCCTGCCACAGCTGCTCTTCACAGGCTATTTTGTGGCGCGAATAGGCCCAAACCGGGTTATCGAGGGGGGTGGATTCGGTGACGGGTAAACTGGCGGGTGGGGTCTGGTAGGCTGAGGCGGAACTAATGAAGATGTATTGCCCCACGCGGCCGCGAAACAGATCCAGGTCTCGCTCAATCTGCTCCGGGGTATAGGCGATGAACTGGACAATCACATCGAAGGTATGCCCGGCTAGCACCGACAGTACGGCAGCCCGATTTTGCATATCTGCCTGGAGCAAGGTGGCAGGGTTGGGCAGCGGCCGCTTGCTGCTTTGCCCTCGGTTGAGGAGGTAGAGGTCAAATCCCCGTGCGGCCGCTAACGCCCCACACGCCGAACTGATAATGCCTGTACCACCAATCAGTAAAACTTTCATGTGCCCCTTCCTGGTTTATTTGTAGCGGGCCGCTTCTTCTTGTTGGGTCGCGGCCGCGAGGGTACGCCAACGGAACTTATCCCCAAACGGGTTCGGCTTGCCTTCCAGCCGGTCAGCCACCAGCCCCCCCAGCACAGGAGCAAACTTAAAGGCATGACCACTCCCTCCGGCCGCAACCGTCAGCCCGGCGACTTCCGGGTGCCTATCTATCCAAAAATGCCCATCCAATGTGTCACTGTAACAGCAGCGGCGGGTATAAACAATGGGCGCGGCCGCTAACTCAGGGAAGCTATCTTGCAAAAAGGTACGCAGATTCAGCTCATCAGCGGCCACAACCACTCGCGCCTCATCTACCGGGTGCAGCCGCTGACCGATGCCGTGATTGGCGATTTTGACCACCTGGGCCTGGGGATGCCAGGGAAAGCCATACCAGCCGGTGCGGCTGATGTCGGCGGTGAAGACGGTGAAATGGGGGTGCTGCCATAAAGCTGGCTCAGGCGGCCGCAAATGGAAAACGGGATGACCGGTACTGTGCATCATTGCCTGGAGTTCGGGCAGGAGCAGTTGGCTCCAGGTGCCGGCACAAACGATGATTTCCCCGGCGGTAAGGGTATCCCCTTCCTGAGTGCGTACCCCGATGGCCCGCCCACCCTGCCGGATGATTTCGTTGACGGTATGGCCGGGCTGCAGATCAATTCCTTTGTTGGTGGCCGATTGGGCTAAAGTGGTGATAACGCGGCCGCTTTCCGCCCACCCCCCTTGGGCATCATAAAACCCATCTACATACCGGCCCGGCTGCCAGCCCGGGAACCGCCGGATAATTTCATCCCCATCCAGCCGCTCCGGGGTAAATCGGTGCTTGTGGAGCAGGTGGTAACTTTCATACTCAAAACCGCCGGGGGCCATCGGTTCGCGGGTGAGCATGGTCACACCCCATTCATGGTAGAGCGTTTCCCCCCACTGCTCATTCCAGCGCAGCCAACCATCACGGGCTGCGGCCGCCAGCAACAAATATTGTTCATCCGGCCCATACGCCATTCGGATCGCCTTACTGATATCCGTCGAGGCAGCCAGGGGGTGCGGGATGGGGCCAGGGTCCAGTACCGTGATACGGCCATACCCCCGCGTTTGAAGTTCATGCGCGGCCGCCAGGCCAAAAATCCCCGCCCCAACAATGAGAATATCCGGTAGTTTAGACATGTAGCTTGTTCAAAAAAGACACCAAGATCGGTAAAAATCACTCAAATTCTTTATGCTCTTTGCCTCTTGGCGGTGAAAGTTACTTTTAGGTCACTAAATCTCTCAAGCACTCAATCTCCCCTCTCCATACATCTGCCGCAACGTTGTTTTGCTAAATTTGCCCACACTGGTCTTGGGGATTTCAGGAACAAAAACAAAATGATCAGGCATCCAGAATTTGGCGATTTTGTCCTGCAAATAGGTGCGGAGCTGCTCTTGAGCTAAGGTGGCCCCAGGGCGAGCCACTACCACCGCCAGCGGCCGCTCCAGCCAACGGTCATCCGGGATGGCAATCACCGCCGCTTCTAATACGTCCGGGTGTCCCATGATGGCGTTTTCCAACTCCACCGAGGAAATCCACTCCCCACCCGATTTCACCAAATCCTTCGTCCGGTCGGTGATGGTCATATACCCATACGGATCAATGGTACAGACATCCCCAGTGCGGAACCAGCCATCGGCGGTGAACTGATCTTCGCTGTGTTCCCGCTTAAAATATTGACGAATAATCCAGGGGCCACGCACTTGCAGCTCCCCCACCGATTTATTGTCCCAGGGCAGTTCGCGGCCGCTGTCATCCACAATCCTCATCTCCACCCCGGCAATGGCATACCCCTGTCGTGCCTTCACATCCCACTTTTCTTTATCACTCAAATTTTGATGATGCTTCTGTAAAATAGAGACCGTCCCCAGGGGCGAAAGCTCCGTCATCCCCCAGGCATGTAACACATTAACCCCCAACTCCCGCTCATACGCCTCAATCAAGCTGCGGGGCATGGCCGATCCCCCCACCACCAACGCCCGCAGCGAGGAAAGATCACGCGGGTTTTGTTTTAACTCCTGGTACAACCCCATCCAAATGGTCGGCACACCGCCCGCTACCGTTACCCGCTCCTCGGCGATGAGGCGGGCCAGCGGGGCCGGCTGCAAGTGCATTCCCGGCATCACCAGGTCCGCCCCGGACATAGCACAGGCATAGGGCAGCCCCCAGGCCATAGCATGGAATTGGGGCACCACCGGCAGCACCACATCTGATTCGACGATACCGAGTGCGGCCGCCTGGTTCTCCCCTATCGTGTGCAAATACATCGAGCGATGGCTGTACAACGCCCCTTTCGGGTTCCCTGTTGTGCCGCTGGTATAACACATGCCCATGGCCATCCGCTCATCCGTCGAACGCCAGGCAAAATCCTCATCCGCATCAGCGAGCAAATCTTCATAATGGAGTACATTACGCAGGCGGGTCTCGATAGTACGAGGGGCATTGATGAGGACATAATGTTTGACACAACTGATCTGATGGGCAATCCGCTCATACAGGGGCAGCAGGCTGGCTTCAATAAAAACAATCTGATCCTCGGCATGATCCACAATATAAGCCAACTGCTCTGGAAACAGGCGAATATTAAGCGTGTGGCAAACCGCCCCCGCCCCCGGAATGGCAAAATACAGCTCAAAATGTTGATAATTGTTCCAGGCAAAGGTCCCCACCCGATCCCCTGGCTGGATGCCTAAATTGACCAATGCCTTCGCCAGCCGTTTTATCCGGGTATATGCCTCAGCATAATTGTACCGATGCCGCGACCCGTCCGGCTGTAAGGTGGTGATCTGCTTATGGGGGAACATCCGGTTGGCATGTTCCAAAATGCGATCCATTGTTAGCTGGTAATCCATCATTAAGCCGTGCATATAACTACCTCGTGGAAGGATGAAGGATGAAGGATGAAGGATGAAAGTTCGTAGAGGCGCAGACTGGCAGGGAGCAGAGTGGCAGAGTAACAAAATAGGGTCACTTCTGACAATACACCTTTACTCGCAAACTCGCAAACTCGCCTACTCTCCCGGCACATAAAAAATGCGGTTACATTGGCTGAACGCATGGGGGATGCGATGAATATAGTTATCTTTCGGGGCAATCAAAGCAAGTTCGTTATCCCCATTGGTGATAAGCCAGCGATCATCTTGTGACCATTTGGGGAGAAAGGAGAGGGAGGTGAATTGGCTGCCTAGCTCATATTGTTGCTCCTCACCAGTCCCGAGGTGGCGCAGATGAAGCCTGGTGGCCCCCGTTTGGGAATCCAAACCAGTTATTACCTGGTATTGACCATCTAGTGAAAAAGAAGGTAAGCCTAGATCAATGCTATCCCATACCAATTCGCTGTGGCGCAACGTTTGCCAGGTCTCATCCCATTGTAAATAAGCCACCACGTACCGCACCGCGAAAACTCCTGCGTCCCTTATCTCTTCAATCACTCCCAATAACATTAATTCCTGCTGACCGTTGGGGCGAGCTGTGCCTAGAAAGATAATGAGGGAAAATGGGTCACTGCTGCCAGGGGATGCCAGTTGGGCAAATTGGGTGCTAGAAAAAGCCAGACGTGGCGTGGGATCGCCGATCTGGCCAATGAAAAAATTGGTCATTGGCATCGCATTATTCTCACCCTCAATTTTGATAAAGCCATAATGCTGGTTGTCTAACCAGAAGGGCTGTGATCCTATACCTAATTCAACCACGTTTTGCTCATGGCCGTCAGATAAAAACAGGGTGCTGTTCTCGGAAAAGAAGCCACCGCTGTAGTATAAGATATGCTGCTCATCGGGGGACCAGATAGGGTAGCCGGGGATAGCTCGGGGTTGGCAGGCCCCGCGGCCGCACTGCTCCAGATCAACCAGCCAATTTTCCACCCCACTGCCCCGCCCATCCCCACTGCTGGTGCGGTAATCCCCACTCATATAGGCAAAATAGTGATCCGGTTGGCGGCCGCCCAGGATAAAAACCATCTCATTCCCCTGGGTGAAATAAACGGAATTCTCGGTGGTTGAGGCAATGACATGGTACTGCCCATCCTGGACATAAACAAGCCGCCGGCCGTTCTGGATAATCTCTTCGGCCACATACCCATCTGGCCCTACCTGGTACACTTCCGTGCGCACCCAGGTGACATCCCAAAGCTGCGGCTGAAACCGGTAACGGTACAGGGCTGGGGTGCTTTGTTCATAGGTGCAATAAAGTACCACCTCGCCAGAAGGCAGGGGCACCGGTGGTTGGGGGATGGGGGGAAGCTGCTCCTGGGTATAAATAAGCCAGGCGGTATTAAAAGCGTTAGGGAGTTCCATAAACCCGGCGACTTCGGCCAGCCAATTTTGATAACTTAGATTAGCCCCTAAAGCTTTCTGCCATTGAACCGGGCTAATTTCAGGACGATATTGCTCGGTTAAAAAATCTACCAGGCTATACAAAGCCAAACGAGTTGTTTCCAACCCATATTCGATGTTGGGCCGGCCCCATACAGTACGGGTAGCGGTTGGCATCTGGCCTAAACTCAGGGTTTCATAAACGGCTGGGGTAAGCGGCCAGGGGCGCAGCCCCAGCAGGCTTAACTCTTTGTCCAGGAAGGCACGGAACATGAGGCCATGCAGGCAGCATTCATAGCCGATGAGATCAGCAATGGCGGCCGCAACCAACGGCCCCGCATATCCGTTACGAATGAGGGTATACCCGGTCTCATCTACCGGCCACCCCACCAGCGTTGGGGAAGGCAGGCGCAAACGCTGTTCACTGTTGAGAATCTCCTCTAAATCATCAAAAATGAAAAAATGTTGGGGATCAATGGTGAATTGAAGGGTAAGACGGTAATCAGCGGGGCAGGCCAGATCAGGAAAGGTGCGGCACATCTGCACAATCTGCTCATTCAGGTCTGGCCCCAGCCGCTCCACCAGGGGGGCATCCCGCTCCGGGAAGATGAGGGTGAGATGGGTGTACCGCTCCTGGCGGGTTGCACCCCAAAAAGGGGACAGGGGGTCAGCTCTGAGCCAGCGGCCATCGCCACGCCGGTAAACAGCCATCTGCTGCAAACGGATTACCTTATTCTCTGTCTCATCCCAGACCAGTTGGTATTCCTGTTCATAAAGCAGTTCGGCCGCCTGAAAATCTGGGGAGAGAGTGATGGTATAAGGCAGCGTCTCTTGCAGATGATCTATCCATTGTAAGCCAAAGGGGAGCCGGTCCAGGAATAGTCCCGTCTCAACTAAATCCCGTTGGGTATCGGCCCAATCGGGATCTCGACGAGAAAGGTTCAGGCGGAACAGGTCAAGATCTTGATTGGCGGCCGCGTTCTGGCTTACTTGGTGAGCGGCCATAATATCTAACTCCGCGGCCGCAGACACCGCGGCCGCTTGTCGTTGTAACCGAAGGGTGATGATCAAGACCGCGGCCACAACGGCTGGGATAAGTACCCACAACCAGGTACGGCGGCCATTGGGTGGGAGCGATGTCCTGGGGCGGACAGCAGGATCATCCCACCCAGTCTCTTCATCCGTTTGCCAACTAAAATTATCAGACATAAGCTGGGGTGATGGGTGATGGGTGAAGCCTCTCTCTAGTTATGCTCCACGTTGTTGTCAGCAATTCTCAATTTAAAACCCGTGGTAGGGGTGGGACAGGCGGGCAACCAT
>JAHDWJ010000096.1:1212-2908 GCA_023384415.1 Anaerolineae bacterium | reverse complement strand
AGTTGCAGCGTGTCAGTTGGGGGCCAGAACCAACCAGCAACTTTGATACTTTTATTTATGACAGCCGGAGCCGGTTGACCCGGCAAGAGCGCATCATTGACGGCCGTCTCTTCACCCTGGAGACGCTGACCTTCGACTCATTAAATCGGCCACTTACTGTTCGTTACCCGGATGGCCAAGACGTGACACTGACCTATGATGGGGAGGGCGAGGACACCTTACAAGTGACCGGCCTCGGCACGCTGGTTGATGGCATTAACTATAATGCCCGTGGTCAAATGACAACTCTTTCCCGGCCGGCGCCCCATGACGACACCATCTTCACCTATTACAGCGCCACTGATGACCCGAACCAACTGGGGGAGGGCGACAGCAACTTCCGTTTGAAAGGGATACAAACGGGCAGTTTATTAAACCTGACCTACAGCTACGATCTGGTTGGGAACATTATGTATCTTCGGGATGACGTAAAAGGAGACATGCAGGCTTTCACTTACGACCATCTTAATCGTTTGAAGACAGCAGAAGGGGTGATTGTGCCTCCGTTTAGTGGTTGCAGCAGTCTGGGTTGTTATAACCACACCTATAACTATAACAAGGATGGGGTGACGTTGAACTACAACTACCCCACCAACCCCACCAGCCAGATTCATGCCGTCACCAGCATCACGAATGGAAACCCAACCCCAACTGCTACGGTGAGTTTTACCTACGACGCCAACGGTAATATGACCAACCGCACGGAAGGCGTGGTGGATTACGATCAGTTCTTCGACATGGAAAACAGGCTGACTCATGTGGTGCGAAATGGCGTGACCACCCGCTTTGATTACGACGCCAGTGGACAACGAGTTAAAACTACCCACCCGGATGGCTCGGTAGTGTATTATCCTTTCGCCAACTACGAAGTGGAGATACGCAGCGAAGGCGCGCCGCCACCACCCTCTCCTACGGCAACAACCGCGCCCCCGACACCAACTAATACCCCCGCCCCCACGAACACACCCAGCCCAACCAATACGCCAACCCCATCGCCGACGCCCATTACGGGGAACAGAGTAGAACAGGCGATTTGGCGAAACAATCAAGGATGGACACGCATGGTACCGGTGGTCAACGGCCAGCCGGATTGGAACAATGCCTCCGCCTGGTCTGGGTCAACGGGCACAGGCACACTGCCCGGCAGCGGTAACGTGGAAGTGCTGGCCGGTTATGTGGTGGGCAACACCTTGCACCAGGCGTTGTGGCGGGGAAACCAGGGTTGGTCTCGTACCGTGCCCATTGTGAATGGGGCGGTTAATTGGGGCGGCGCTTCCACCTGGTCTGGGCCAGTTTCGGCCAGTACCTTGCCCGGCAGCGGCACCGTGCAAAGTCTGGGGGGATATAAGTTGGGTAACACGCTGTATCAGAGTATGTGGCGTGGTGATCAGGGCTGGACCAGAGAAGTACCCATTGTCAGCAACCAACCTGACTGGAACAACGCTTCCGTCTGGTCTGGTCCCGTGAATATAAGCAATCTGCCAGGAAGCGGCAGCGTCAATTCCCAGGCGGACTTCATCATTGGCAATACCCTCTGGCAGGCAGTCTGGCGGGGTAACCAGGGGTGGGCTCGCACCGTGCCCATTGAAGGTGGGTTGGTTATTTGGAACGACGCTTCTAATTGGAGTGGCCCGACCAACATCAGCACGCTTCCTGG
>JAHDWJ010000096.1:0-1202 GCA_023384415.1 Anaerolineae bacterium | reverse complement strand
CGCTTACTTCATGCCACCAGATGCCATACCGCCGTCACCATCCCCTACACCGACCAATACACCTGTCCCCCCAACGCCTACTCCCTCACCAACACCCATTACAGGGAACCGGGTGGAACAAGCGATATGGCGGAATAACCAGGGATGGACGCGCATGGTGCCGGTGGTCAGCGGCCAGCCGGATTGGAACAATGCCTCCGCCTGGTCCGGGCCAACGGGCACAGGTACGCTGCCCGGCAGCGGCAACGTGGAGGTGCTGGCCGGTTATGTGGTGGGCAATACCTTGCACCAGGCGTTGTGGCGGGGAAATCAGGGATGGTCTCGTACCGTACCCATTGTGAATGGAGCAGTTAATTGGGGTGGTGCATCTACCTGGTCGGGGCCGGTTGCCGCCAGTACCCTGCCTGGTAGCGGTACCGTACAAAGTTTAGGAGGGTATCGGTTGGGCAACACGTTGTATCAGAGTATGTGGCGTGGCAATCAGGGTTGGGCCAGAGAAGTCCCCATCGTTAATAACCAGCCTGTTTGGGGCAGCGCCACTGCCTGGTCTGGGCCTGTTGACATTAGCAACTTACCCGGCGCCGGTACGATGAACTCCCAGGCCGACTTTATCATTGGCAACACCCTCTGGCAGAGCGTCTGGCGGGGTAATCAGGGGTGGATGCGCACCGTACCTATTGTGAGTGGGGTGGTTAATTGGGGCGGCGCTTCCAATTGGAGTGGGCCAACTAATATCAACACCCTGCCCGGCAGTGGCGATATGCAGGCCCAAGATGCCTACTACCTGTCGTCAGGTGGTGGGGGGCTATTACCAACCGGAAACACCACCACGGCCTATGTACCACCCACCTACACCCCCCCACCGGCGCAGCCTGGCCCGCTGGCGCGGCTGCTAGGTTTCCTGGGGGCGCTGGTGGATGATTTCCAGGTAGAGGTATGGAGTTGGTTGGGGGCATCACGGCCGTTGGCCGAGACCACAATGCCCCCTTCTGACCGTTCTGTCATCGCCAAACAGGGTCAGGAAGATACCTTTGTGGACGTCAGGGCAGCCGCTCCCGCCGCTCCCACCATGCCTCCCCCTTCCCCCACACCTCCGCCGGGCGAAACGATGGGAGAAGTGGGCCTGATCAACGATACCCTGACCCATACCCCCCAAACCATCATCCTCAGCCGGAGTTATCAGAACCCGGTGGTGTTTGCCC
>JAHDWJ010000095.1 GCA_023384415.1 Anaerolineae bacterium | reverse complement strand
GACCAGCAGGTTAGGGATGGTGGCGGGCAAGACACCCGGTTCTTTGAGCGAATCGTCGAAATTGGGGTTGAAGTTGACGGTCGCTTTTTCAATATCGGCCAGCATGTCATGGCCCATCTGCGTCATGCGGGCCTCGGTGTAGCGCATGGCGGCGGCTTCGTCGCCATCAATGGAGCCGAAGTTGCCCTGCCCGTCTACCAGGGTGTAGCGCAGCGAAAAGTCCTGGGCCAGGCGCACCATGGCGTCATAGACGGCCTGGTCGCTGTGGGGGTGATATTTACCCAGCACTTCGCCGACGACACGCGCCGATTTTTTGTAGGCGGTGTTGGGGCGCAGGCCCATGTCATACATAGCGTAGAGGATGCGCCGCTGCACCGGCTTGAGGCCATCGCGGGCATCGGGCAGCGCCCGCGAGACGATGACGCTCATGGCGTAGCTGAGATACGATTCGCGTACTTCTTCATCAATGTTGATTTGTTTAACTGTTCCGATTTCCATGGTTTGTCTACTAAAGACCCGAAGAGTTTGGGAAACCCTTCGGGTCTGCGTGTCCTAAAAATGAAATAAATGTTCTATTGAGGCGGGCGTAAATATAGGCAATTTGGAGCGGGCTGTCAATGGGTTGGACACGGCCGTCAGCAATTCAAAATTATGGGCCGCTCCCCTGGGGATGTAATCCCCAGGCTGCCATATCAAACGCGCTGAAGCACGTTAGGGGTGGTTTTTCGGAAATTCTGAATGGGAAGCGGGAGTTAAACGTCCGGAAAATTCGGGAATTGGCGCGCCGTTATTGTGTTTCGACGGCCGTTTTTATATGAAATGGTTTTCTCCCATTTCTGTATGACGACTATGATACCGTGCAATGATTCGTTTGTATATGTTTGTTTGAGAGGGGGAGGGTGGGGTACGGCCGTATCTTCCCATAGCTCCCCTAACGCCAGCTTCAGCGGGCGGCGAGCAGAACCCAAGATGGCTACGGGCGTGACATCTTTGCTCACCACATCCTTCAATCGCGAATGAACTCCAGTCTCGCGCTCCGCTGCAAGCCTTGTTGGGCGGCAAACACGAATGACTTGTTCACGTGGTTAGGTGGTCCTGTTGCATAGCAGAAGGCTTTATGGCTACAGTTATTTAAGAACTGCCTCATCTAATCGTGAGTATATTTCACCAAATTTACTGCGTAGGGCAATACGATGGTTTTGAATTTTGTCAAAAGTATTCATAACATCGGTAGTAGAAGTTGGTTTCAAAAAATCAATATTCTTAACCATCTTTTCTAACTCGAAGACTTCTTCTCTACTCACATTCTGACGACGAGGAGCTGCGTGAATTGCAGTAATGATTTCTGGTAAGAGCTGTTCGACCGCACTATAATAATCGTGTTTTACAGGTCTCATAGAACCTGTCTCTAATAAAAATTTTGATTTAGCCTCTTTCCACAAATCCTCGTCTGTTTTATGGAGGATGTGTGCATGTAAATCTCCCATCATACCTGGAACCCATGGTGTTGTACTTACATAGGTTATTGCGGAATCAGTAATATTTCCTCTAAACGATGGTTCCCCATCGTAAAGTCTGAGAGTAAATCGTCGTGCATTTTCAAAACCAGCTAAATATTGGAGGTAGTTCTGTGCAGCCCTAACAGCGCATAAGCTATCACATGCTGCACGTGCAAAGTTTGCCTGAGCATCTAGTAGGTATTTGCTCCTGGCCTGAATATCGAATTGACTTTCCAGTGCCGAAAAAATTCCAGCGACCTCCTCTAATTTGGCTATTTCAGTTAACTCATTCTGACAAGCTAGGAACAGAGATTTTGGGGAGGCAAGGTTCAGTTCAAAGAAGCAACCTTTTTCAATTTTAACCAAGTGATTGTACAAATTAACCAGATCTTCACTGAAGGCAACCCTAAAGACAAAAAGCTCCCTTTCAGCCTCATCGAGCATCTTTTTGTTTACCTGAAGATTTTTATCAGACCTCAATGCAATAAGATTATTCATCAGAAGATCTTGTAGATCCCCTCTTGCATAAGCCAATGATTTGGGCCAAAGGTTCCTTCTCATTTCCTCCGGTTTTGAGTGAAACCAAGCCAGCTTTTCCCATACCTCCGAAACGATTCTTATCAGCTTTGAGGCTGTGTCAATGATAGGTTTTACTCCGATTAAAGGTCCAATCTGTGATACATCTACTGATTCAAAAGAACTGATTGCTTGACTTGTGGCTCCGCTATTTTGATAAAACGACAAGTATAATTGATTGTCTGCAAAATAAAATTCGTCGCGAAAAACTCCTCCATGATATGTAGGTAAATACAAGTGCCCAAAAGACAGTTGTCCGATATTCTTCTTGGAGAGTAAATTGGGTCTTTCCGCGGCCATTATACTTGTTAATTCCTCGATACGACCACGACGTCCCATATATTGAACCAATTCCCTTGCCTTATGAGTTCGCCCCACGGCATCCAAGTCATCGAAATCTATCCCCAGATTGAAACACAAAGTTTTTAGTTCTTCCTGACTGAAATGCCTTACAAGCAATTGATGCATTTCTGTCAAGAATGCGTGGGATGGCGCTTCAACATCTGAGTTGATTTCTTGAGGATCTGTTTCAAAATTAAACTCTTTAGGCATATTGAATCCTCTTTACAGAATGCCAGGAATAAGCGAATAAGCATTGTGCCATATTTACCAATTCGACTTCAGAATTGCCGCCCTAACTATGTATTCATTACACAACGAATCGTCATAATCCATCTACTTTTAGCCCTTCAATAGCAGCAAGTTTACTGCAATCTGCCTGTTGTTTGCCAATGTTATGAAGGGGATACGGCCAGGATACCGGAGAAGAGGGGTATTGTCCATTGTGAACCAGGGGGCTTGGACGCATTTTTTTTAACGGAGGGTGGGTGCTGGCGGGGGCAACGGCCGTGCGTCTTTATCGGCGCGG
>JAHDWJ010000094.1:583-2964 GCA_023384415.1 Anaerolineae bacterium | reverse complement strand
CCGTGTCGTTGTCCTCGGTTCCGCCGAAGCCATCCAGCACGCCAACACCGAACGCGGCGGCAACTGGCTGCGGGTGACGAAGGTGAAGTAGAGAATAGGATCACAGATTGGACGGATAAGACGGATGAACGCGGATTTTTTGCCGTGAAAATCCGTCCAATCCGTGCCATCTGTGTATCCATTGTAGAAAGGAGTGAGTCTATGCAAGTGACACTTACCATTCCAGAGGCTTTGTATCGGCGGGCGCAGCAGTTGGCCCTCAGCCGGCAGCGTGATGTAGCTGAGGTGATTACGGCCGTATTAGATGAAGGTTTGCCAGCCGCTGATGAGGATGACAATGTAGACTGGGCTGAACCAGATGAAGCGGTGGACAGGGAGATGGCTGCCTACATTGCTCTGCACCCGATGTTGAAGGAAAAGTATCTGGGTCAGTATGTAGCTATTCTGGGCGGCCAACTCGTTGATCATGATGACGACCTGGAAGCGTTGAGCCGTCGTATCTACGCCAAATACGCGGGCCAGTTTGTCTGGATCACGGCCGTGCGGGAAATGCCCATAGATACATTCCGTAATCCCTCAATCCACCTGTTAGCCGAGACTGGATAATGAACGTCTATACCTACCAATACGACAACAGCTATGATCCGCCCATGCCCGTCGCCGACACGACCATTTGGGGCATGAATAGCGACGAGAGATTGACCCTATCAGCCATCATTGATTCGGGTAGTGATGCCACAATGGCGCCATTGGTCTATCTGAAACAAATTGGCGCCATCAAGGCAGGCCGGCGGTGGATGCGTGGGATTTCCGGCCCCAGTTATCTGGTTGATGTTTACCTGGCTTATGTGCGCCTGGGTGATTACCAGGTGTATTTGTCGGTGGTGGCTGATCGGGAAAATCAGCAAATGATTCTAGGGCGTGATTTGTTGAATGATTGTGTGGTGACGCTGAATGGGCTGGCACATACCGTCGAGATCGCTCAGTAACAAACCAAATGGCCGAAGCCATCCAACACGCCAACACCGAACGCGGCGGCAACTGGCTACGTGTGACAAAGGTGAAATAGGGGAATTGAACCACGGATTGGACGGATGAAACGGATGTACACGGATAGGAATTCGTAAAATTTTGTTCTATCCCTGTTAGCTAGACAAGGGAGATTTGTACATGGAATCACAAGATAAAGCAGAAGAAGTAGGTGCATTTTTTGATCTTGAATTGGTCAAACCAGCCTCCTGCGAGCCCTCAACCGATTTAGTAGAACCCCTGACACATGATGAGAGGGACATAGTCTCCAAACTACGAGAGATTCTCGCGGATGCTTGCGCAAATAGTCAACTGGCCTTTGTTTATCGGGGTGAAAATAAAAACAAATCAAAAAAAATATATGGTACACATGAATGGAATTGCGAATTACTTGAACGCTTATTTTGTGTTGGCAGCAAAGCAAAGGTATATACAGACGAAATAGACGCAAGCGTAGGGCAAAATAGAGGCTACTTACAAAGTGTCAATGACGTTTCATCAGAGACTTTTCACTTTATCTTTGACCAGATAAGCAGCATTCTGAACCAAAAGCAAAGCCATAAAGTTGTTCTTAGGTTTGTGCAAGAGTCTAGTAATGATCAATTCGTGCAGTTTTTTCAAGCCCCCAGCAATTTAGGCAAATTTCTGGCAGTTCTTGAGCAAGGTATTTCCCCAAATGAATTAGAGAAAATACGCGATTATTACCTATATCTTCTTCATACTTTTGGACGTAAGGGGGCCAATAATAGATCGTTTTTGGTATCTACAAGTCGAAAAAGAGATGTTGCTAGAGACTTCACAAATGATAGAGGCATTATCATTGTTTATTTGGTTCCGGAACCTGTAGAAGAAGACGGAATTAGTCGAGAGACGATAGCCAATTTCAAAAAACGATACAAGCACACTCCTCTGCCTTTATACAGTGACAACTTTTTTCCAGAGCAGGATGAAGTAGCAATCAAAGGGGCCTTATTTCCCCAGTTCATTCTGGGTATCGAGGACATTGGTAAAAAATATTTCCTCGTAAATCCGCATCTGTTCAGGCAATTGAACCAATCATCACTAGGCTATGTGCCAATATGCGGCTTGCGAATTGATCAGACTCGATTTGAGGATGTTTTAGTCAATACATCCTATCGAGGCTTTGTCAGTCGTCGGCTAACTAGCAGATACAGTGATAGCTTCTTTGTTTAGGTTTAGGCCCAGTAATAATGAATAGACCTAAATTGACACATCGTACCCCGCAGAGGATTGCCGTGGGCGAGAAGGGGCAGTTTACCCGGACGTTGACGGATGGCGAGGTGGCGCTGTTTATCGGGGCGACGTGGGATGTGAATCCGCTGCACACCGAT
>JAHDWJ010000094.1:0-474 GCA_023384415.1 Anaerolineae bacterium | reverse complement strand
GTGGAACTTCCTGGCCACGGAGATGCATTGGAGAATTTGAACCGTGATGCGTGATGCGTGACCCGTGATTGATTGGGTCACGCATCACGCATCACGCATCACGCCATGACCCTTCCTCCCCACCTCCACTTCGTCCAGCGCGGCTGGATTAACAGCAACACGGTGATCATCACCGGCGGGGCGGGGCCGGTGGTGGTGGATACCGGGCACCCGTCGAGTGCGGCGGAGACGGTGGCGTTGATTGGGCAGATCGTTGATTTGGCAGAGATACGGCTGATTGTGAACACACATTGTCATTGGGATCACATTGGTGGGAATGGGGCGCTGCGGGCAGTGAGCGGGGCACAAACGGCAACCAGCGCCGCCACCGCCCACATCTTGAGGCAGCATGACCGGCGGCTGATGTGGCTGGATTATTTTGCCGCCGATTGTGAGCCGGTGACGGTGGACATCACCTGGCAGGATGGGGATGTG
>JAHDWJ010000093.1 GCA_023384415.1 Anaerolineae bacterium | reverse complement strand
CGACCTGGGTGGGACGCCGTTTGTGGCCGGGGATGTGGCGGAGACGGTCATTTATTTGCCGGTGATACTGAAACCGTAAGAGATGGGGAGACTGAGAGACCGGGAGATTAAGAGTCTCTCAGTCTCCCCTGCGGCGGCGGGCCAACACGAAGATACCCGCCGCCACTGCGCACCAGGTGAGTAACGTCACGGCCGTGCCCCAGGTGACGGCCGTGGACTCATATGCAAACCGCACAGTTGCAGTGCCGCCCTCCAAAAACACTGCCCGAAAGATCGTGTTGGCGCGCAAAAGTTCCCCTTCTTCCCCATTCACCCAAACCTGCCAGCCGGGGTAGTATGTGTCACTGACCACCAGATAACCCGGCCGCTCACTTTCCACCAGCAGTTTCAACGTATTATTGCTCATCCCGGTGATCTCCACCTGAGCGTCACCCTCAACGCCAGTAAACGGCTCCCCTTCTTCTAGCAGCACCGTCATGATCGGGTCAAAACTGGCCTCTTGAATCAACCATAACGCCTGCTCTGGATCGGATTCCATAATCGAAGTAAACACCATAAATGCACGGGGCAAGACCTGGCTGTTTTCATACACCACCAGCGTTGGGTCGGCCACCGGCAGCCGAGTCCACTTGTCCGGCAGCGCCTCTTCTGGGTCGGCTACCAGATACTTTACACCCAGGAAATCATAGAAGGGGCTGTCGGGATTCACCGCTCCCCGGTAATCGCTGAATCGCTGCAAATCGAAGGGATTCCAGGGCAGGCCAAACGCTTGCGGAAAACCATGCACAAATCCCGTCAGCACATTCCAGCGGGGTTCCGGCGCAAATGCATCCTTTGAACCCAATGCGGCGACGGCCGTGTTGTCCACGCGGAAAAAGCCGGGGTCGTCACGCCAAAGTTGGATGATGGCCGGATGCTCATAATGAACCAGCATGTCATACGTCGTCAGATGGCGGGGCTGCTGGGCGCGGAACAGGTCAAACACCACCAACCCAACGAGCAACACAGGCGCCCAGGCGCGAACCCGCGCCCATCGCCGGGCGGCCCACAACAGGAATAACAGGCCGGCCATAATCCCAAACCAGGCCAGCGTGTCTGCCAGGCGGTAGCGGGTAATGGCTGCCGCCAATGGGTGACTGGTGGGTACCTGCCATACGGCCATCAATGGATAAACCAGGCGCATAATCAGTCCGGCGATTGCCGCCAGCCCCAACAATTTCAGTACGTCGCGCCATAACGGGTCATCTTGATCGGCCAGGTGAGACAGCAGCCAATCTACGCCAAACGCGGCCAACAACACCAGGCTGGTATCCACCCAAAAAACGAAACGCCCGGGCACACGCACAAATTGCATTCCCGGCACCATCTGGTATGCCAGCCGGTAAACCGGCGTTACCGCCCCCAACGTCAGCACAAAACCCAAGACGATCATGAACAGCAGGAAGCGTTTTTCCCATGATTTCCAGACATAGCTGCCAATGAAAGCGGCAAACAGGATGACGACGCCTACATAAGCATAAAATTCATTGACAAAAACGAGATTGGGCGGCCAGAAAGGGAGGGATTCAATATGGTTTTGCCCAAACAAGTGGGGTGAAAGCAGCAATAACCAGCCTACAGGCGGCATGATGTATTCACTCGCGCCAACCACAGAGAGCGCTGCCCGGTTGGTGAACTGCATAAATTCCAGTGTAGGGAAAATTTGTACGGCCGCACCTGCCACCGCCACCAGCGCCATCACCCCATATGCCGCCACCGACCGCAGCACACCCCGTCCCCGCCGGTGCAGCAAATGCCCCACCAACCAGAGACCACACCAATAGCCGGTGAACAGCGCAAACTGCTGGTGCCCACCCAAGACCGCCAGCGCCCAGGCCAGACCAGCCGCCAGCGCATAGACCAATTGCTGCCGCAAAACGGCCCGCCGGAACAACAAAAATATCAACGGCATCCAGGTAGACGAAAAGATGATGTTGATGTGGTCCATCTGGGCGATGAGGAAGCCGGAAAACATGAAGCCCATACCGGCTACCAGGCTGCCCCATCGTCCCACTCCCAAATCCCGCGCCAGCGCATAAGTGAATATACCCGCCAGGAAATAATGGAAAATCAGCAGGTATGTCATGGTCTGGTAGCTAAACGCCGTCACCAGCAGGAGCAGGCGCAAGGGATACCAGAAACCGATGTTGGGGTCGGCGGCAAGAGGTTGCCCGCCGGAGAGATACGGATTCCACAACGGCAGTTCACCCTGTTGCAGACTGCGGGCAGCAAACAGGTCATGGGGGTAGTTGAAATTAACGAAGTCCGTGCCAATGGGCAGATGGGTAGTTTGGGTAAAGAGGACGGGGGCAAAAAAGGCGACTGTGATAACAGCAAAAAAGGCCACAACGGCAAAAGTGGGGATATGTTTTTTCATCGTCAGCGCCAGTTGCTCAAGAATTCCAGCCAATTTTGCATATCTTCTGCTGATTTTGCATCCAACAGTTTCATCAGCCTACGGATGAGCAAACCAACCTGAAGCGGATCAGAAACAATAATTCCCGCATGTTTTGGAGACAGTTTTCGGCGGCTTTTAGGCCGCATTTTCCAAAACTTTTTTGCAATAACTGTTCAAGTTGTCCCCTTCTAGCATCGCACCGACACTTCATTATCGCCGTGTACGCCGCCCAGCATCAAGTCAGGGCAATAACCCACATAACATTGGTCTTCTTCACTCCACTTAACAATTTTTAAATATTGATTAGTCAGTTTCACTTGTTCTTCTCCACAAGAAGATATAATGTTCACATGAAAATTTCCCGCATTATCTGGCTAAAAGAGATTGTTGACAAACTCGATTGGAAACACAATTTGCAGATGACAGAAGTGGAGGAGGTTTTTACCAATAGACCACAGTATCGTCGCCTTGAGCGTGGTAAAATTGTGGGTGAGGATGTGTATGCAGCATACGGCCGTACAAATGGCGGACGTTACGTGACGATAGTT
>JAHDWJ010000013.1:56065-175427 GCA_023384415.1 Anaerolineae bacterium | reverse complement strand
CGCCTCCAGCTCCGCCTCCAGCTCCGCCTCCAGCGCCGTGAAGGCGTCCAACACCTGCACAATCTCCCGCTGCACCTCCACCGGCGGCACCGGTACACGAAAGCTCCGAATCATTTGGAGATTTAGCCCACCCCGTGTACCGTCACCAGCCGACACACTTCGTAGCTGTTGATATTGAGTTGATAGGAAGTAGTAGAGAAAATCGCTATTCACCGTTTCATTACAAACAATCGAACAAAGCGATTGATTTGTGCAAAGCGATAGACGGGTTCTTGCAACCATTCCTCTTGTCTTTCCTTGACCTGCAAGAGCCATAACGACTGCATTAGGCGGCACCATTTTGGTACTACATGAATCAAATCCAGCTTGGGTTATCTTCTTATCGGTGTCGTAAACAATCCCTTTGTTTACTTCTCCCGAACTCATCCATGGGATTGACCCATCTTCCCAATAGGCCGCAATTCCTGATGCGGGTGTCGCACCTGAATAGCACTCTGCTATTTCACCAATAGCCCGAAACTCCACCCCATCCGGGCAAAGGTGGGCAATCAATTTGGCAATCCGGTTCATGCCCCTTCCCCCTCCAACTCGGCCACAATCGCGTCAATCTGCGTTCGCAGTGCCGCCTGCCGGGCCACCATGCGGGCAATCTCGGCGTTCAACGCCTGAATGTCCACCGCCTCCCGCGTATCCTCCGGGGCCACATAGGAAGAAACGGCGATGTTGTAGCCGTTGGCGGCAATTTCCCCATTCTCCACCAGCCGGGCAAAGTGGGGCGCGTCGGCCCGCGCCGCGTAAGCGTCGAGAATTTTTTGCCGGTGTTCGGGCAGCAGCTTGTTTTTGTTGCCGCTGCGGGCAAACTCGGCCGAAGCGTCAATAAACAGGGTGGCGTTATCCCCCTTCGACTTCTGCAAGACAATGACGCAGGTGGCGATGGTGGTGCCGAAAAAGAGGTCGGGCGGCAGTTGAATGACGGCCGTCACATAATTATTATCAATCAGATATTGGCGGATTTTCTGCTCCGCGCCGCCGCGGTAAAGCACGCCGGGAAATTCAACGATAGCGGCCGTGCCGTCCACCGCCAGCCAGCTCAGAATGTGCATGGTAAAGGCCAGATCCGCCTTGCTCTTGGGGGCCAACACCCCCGCCGGGGCAAAGCGGGGGTCGTTAATCAGCAGCGGGTTGGCGTCGCCCGCCCATTTGATGGAGTAAGGCGGATTGGAGACGATAGCCTCAAACGGCTCATCGTCCCAATGGTGGGGGTCGGTGAGGGTGTCGCCGTGGGCGATGTCGAACTTTTCATAGTTCACATCGTGCAAAAACATATTGATGCGGCAGAGGTTGTAGGTGGCCAGGTTAATCTCCTGCCCAAAAAAGCCGCGCCGCACATTCGCCTGCCCCAGCACTTTGGCAAAGTTGAGCAGCAGCGAGCCGGAGCCGCAGGCGGGGTCGTACACCTTGTTGACCTCAGTTTTGCCCAGCACGGCAATGCGGGTCAGCAGTTCGGAAACCTCTTGCGGCGTGTAAAATTCGCCGCCCGACTTACCGGCCGTAGAGGCGTACATCTGCATCAGATATTCGTAAGCGTCGCCAAAGAGGTCAATGGCGTTGTCGGCGAAACGGCCGTCGCCGTTAGAAAGGGGCAAATCGCCGATAGCCTCCAGCAGCTTCACCAGCTTCTCATTCCGTCGGGCCACCGTCGGGCCGAGCTTGTTGGAATTCACGTCCAGGTCGTCAAACAACCCTTTGAAATCATCTTCGCTGGCATGGCCCACGGCCGACCCTTCAATCTCCTTAAAAACGCGGGCCAGCGTCTCATTCAAATTGGCATCGAGCCGCGCCCGCGCCCGCACATTGGCAAAGAGGTGAGAGGGCAAAATATAGAACCCCTTTTCCGTCACCGTTTCGGCGCGGCCAAATTCGGCGTCCTCGTCGCTGAGGGTGGCGTACTCAAAATGGGGGCTGCCCGCCTGGCGTTCCTGTTCGTTCAGGTAATGGGTCAGATTTTCGGAGATGAAGCGGTAAAACAAGATGCCCAGCACGTAAGTTTTGAAGTCCCAGCCGTCCACGCTGCCGCGCAGATCGTTGGCAATGCGCCAGATGGTTTTGTGCAGTTCGGCGCGTTCGCTTTCTTTGAGGTTGTTCATGGAATGGATGCCTTGTGAATGGTTAAATTTTAGCCGGATAGGGATTGCGCCAATGATAGGAAAAAGGGGCGGGGGGCAAACGGCCGCGTCTGGCGTCCAGGCCGCCGCGCAGTTGGTCGCCGGAGGCCCAAAGGGAGGCGTAAAGGTCTGATTTCTTGATGGCCATGCCGGGTCCTTTTGTTTTGGGGGTATTGTATCAGGCCACGCCGGACTGTCTACCGGGAAGGGGCGCGTCAGGGAATGGCTGCTTTATCATTGGGGGGGTTGGGTTGCACCAGGTCCCAGAGGTTGCCATAGAGGTCTTGGAAGACGGCGACGGTTCCGTAAGGTTCTTCTTTTGGCTCGCGGATAAAGGTGACCCCGTTGGCCTGGTAGCGGCGGTAATCGCGGTAAAAGTTATCGGTGTAGAGAAAAAGAAAGACGCGGCCGCCGGTTTGATTGCCGATCCGGGTTATTTGTTCTTCCCCAATGGCGCGGGCGAGCAAAAGCCGCGACTCGGTGGCACCAGGCGGCGTCACCACCACCCACCGTTTGTTCTGTTCCGGGACAAAAGTATCCTCCACCAGGGTGAATCCTAAAACGCCAACATAAAACGCTAAGGCTTCGTCATAATCAGGGACAACCAAAGCGACGAGACCCAGGTGTTGCGGCATATGATAATCTTCAAGGTAAAGTTGTTGAAAAGGTTTAGAGGATACCGCTTTATGAACCTTGAGCCAATAATGCTTTTCGTAGTTCAACTAGAAAGGTTAAAGGGGTGCATACCTGGAAGGCATAAAACGACTCGATCTCTTTAAGATGAGAATCGTAACTGACTATATGGGTTGCTTTGCCGTTCTCTGCACAGAGCAGAAAGGCAATATCATCTGGATCAGATGGATATGTATTGGTGTATTGGTTATTACCACTGGTGAAATCAATTTTCGCCAGAGTCCAGTCAGGTAGAACTGTTTATTTGTAATTGGGCTTCAAAAAATTCTTTGCATGCCTGTTGGCGGGTATATCCTTTCTCGCTCATTTGGTTATGTTCTGCCTTTGTTTCTCGTAGGATTCTAATTGTATCTTTGTCATAAGTTTTCAGATAAAAGTAGCTAACCTGATCCCCCCGCTTCTCAAACATAACGGATACATCCTGTTCTTGCAGCAAAAGCTGGGTGATCAATTCTGGTTTTTTTTGATCTCTTCAACAGATATAATTTGTGGTTGTTCTAACAGCATCTGCTCCCTCATTTTTCTCCTTTTCGGGCAAATGGGCCAATCAAAAACAGTACACCACATTTGCGGCCGCAGCCAGGACACTCCCCAACTGCGGCCGCGTTTAACTGTCACTGTACCCTTAAGCCGCCAATTTCCGCAGCACCGTATGCAAAATCCCCCCATTGCGGTAATAATCCACTTCCACGGGGGTATCAATCCGGCAGATGGTGGGGAAAATCACCTCTTTGCCATCGGCGTTGACCGCTTTGACCAGGATTTCCTGCTGAGGTTTAAGATCATCGGTCACATTGAGGGTTGAGAACGTCTCCGTGCCATCCAGCCCATAGCCGTCTAAGGATTCGCCTGGTTTGAATTGCAGCGGCAGCACCCCCATCCCCACCAGGTTGCTGCGATGGATGCGCTCGTAACTTTTGGCGATGACCAGCTTCACCCCCAGGAGCAGTACCCCTTTGGCGGCCCAGTCGCGGGAGCTGCCCATGCCATAATCATTCCCGGCGATGATTACCAGGGGGGTGCCATCCCCTTTGTAGCGGAGCGAGGCGTCATAAATGGTAGTCAGTTCGCCGGTGGGCAGGTAGGTTGTCCAACCCCCTTCGCTGCCGGGGGCCATCTGGTTGCGGAAGCGGATGTTGGCAAAGGTGCCCCGCGTCATCACCCGGTCATTGCCCCGGCGGGAGCCGTAGGAGTTGAAATCGTTGTAAGCTACGTCACGTTCTAGCAGGTAAGCGGCCGCGGGGCTGTTTTTGGCGATGCCACCGGCGGGGGAGATGTGGTCGGTGGTAATAGAGTCGCCACATTTGACCAGGACGCGGCCGCCTTCAATATTGCCAATCGGCTGAACATCTAACGTCAACTCAGTGAAGAATGGGGGTTCCTGCACATAAGTCGAAGCGGGATCCCACTCATACAGCTCTCCACCGCTCTTGGCGATGGCGTTCCAGGTCTCATTGGCCGTGTAGGTGTGGCCGTACTGTTTCAAGAACATCTCCGGCTGGAGCGATTGGCGGATAGTGGCCTGGATTTCTTCATTGCTCGGCCAGATGTCCCGCAGGTAGACGGGGCCATTGGGGCCTTCGCCGATGGGTTCATTCATCAAATCAATGTCGGTGCGGCCGGCCAGAGCATAAGCCACCACCAGGGGGGGGGAGGCCAGGTAGTTAGCCCGCGTTTTGGCATGAACCCGCCCTTCAAAGTTCCGGTTGCCGCTCAGGACGGAAACGGCCACCAGGTTGCCCTCATCAATGGCGTTGACCACCGGTTCTGGCAGGGGACCAGAGTTGCCGATACAGGTGGTACAGCCATACCCGACAATGTGGAAGCCAAGCTGCTCCAGGTAAGGCAGCAGCCCGGAATGGGTCAGGTAATCATTGACCACTTTAGAGCCGGGAGCCAGGCTAGTTTTGACATACGGGGGTACCGATAGCCCGGCCTCGACGGCCTTTTTGGCCACCAGCCCGGCCCCAATCATCACACTGGGGTTGCTGGTATTGGTGCAGCTGGTGATGGCGGCAATGACCACCGCCCCATGGCCAATGGTGACATCTTTACCATTGCTGATAACTGCCTGGCTGCCCAGGGTCTCGCTGTTGAGGCCAAACCCCCCTTTGTCTACGGGCATTTGTAATGCTTGCTTGAAGGTGCCTTTCATATCGGCCAGGGGAACGCGGTCTTGCGGCCGCTTCGGACCCGCCAGACTCGGCACCACACTGCTCAGGTCCAACTCTAGCGTATCAGTAAACTCAGGGTCGGGCCGGCTGGGATCATAGAACAGCCCCTGCGCCTTATAATACGCTGCCACCAACTGCACCAGATCCTCAGAGCGGCCGGTGCGGCGCATATAAGCCAGCGTCTCCTCATCCACCGGGAAAAAGCCGATAGTCGCCCCATATTCCGGGGCCATATTGGCGATAGTCGCCCGGTCGGGCAGGCTCATGTGCTGGATGCCATCGCCATAAAACTCCACAAATTTACCTACCACCCCCCGCTTGCGGAGCATCTGCGTCACCGTCAGCACCAGGTCTGTGGCCGTGGCCCCTTCCGGCAAAGCACCGGTCAACTTAAAGCCCACCACCTCTGGGGTAAGCATATAAATCGGCTGACCGAGCATCACCGCCTCGGCTTCGATACCGCCAACCCCCCAGCCTACAACCCCCAGCCCATTGATCATGGTGGTATGGGAATCAGTGCCGACCAGGGTATCGGGGAACAGCACCTTTTCATCCCCTTCGTTTTTACTCATCACCACCTGGGCCAGATATTCCAGATTGACCTGGTGAACGATGCCGGTGGCCGGGGGGACAACGCTGAAATTGGCAAACGCCTCTTGCCCCCATTTGAGGAACTCATACCGCTCCCGGTTGCGCTCAAACTCCCGTTCAGCATTAAACATGAGGGCATAAGCCGAGCCGAACATATCCACCTGCACCGAATGGTCAATGACCAGATCAACCGGCACCAGCGGGTTAATTTTCTTGGGGTCGCCGCCCAATCGGGCCAGAGCGGAGCGCATGGCGGCCAAATCTACAACCGCCGGCACCCCGGTAAAATCCTGCAAAATAACCCGTGCCGGCATGAAGGCGATCTCCACCTGCTCTGGGGCCTGGGCGTTCCAGCCGGCCATGCGGGTCACATCATCCGGGTTGATGATGTAATTATCACAGTTACGCAGCAGGGCTTCGAGCAAAACACGGATTGAATAAGGCAGCCGGTCAATATGGCCGATGCCCGACTCGCTCAATTTGCCCAGGCGATAATAAAAATAGTTGTCGTGTCCCGGCAGTGGCGTCCGGGCTCCGAAAGGGTCTAACGTTTGGGTCATTGGGTCACCTCTTATGTGTGGGAAAAATATTTCCTCGAAATTGGGTTTGGTTTGACCTCTGGAGAGTGAGAGATTCCAGGGATCACGTAAATTTTTGCCAGAGTCGAGTTATTGAGTTTTTTGTCACGTTGAGGGGATTATAACGCAACTGGGAAGGATAAGGCACGGTAGGCAAATGTCCAGGTCGTCGCGGCTGAGGTGGCTCCAGCCGATGGCCTGGTCAAGAGGGAAGATGTCGGCCATCTCGTATGAGATGTAATGGCTGAGGACGCGGCCGCAGCTTTCAGGGATAGGCTTGATAAAAATTAAGGGTAAAGCCCTTCTGGAATAAGAGCTTTTCTGCCGCAGCTTTCAGGGATGGGCTTGATAAAAATTAAGGGTAAAGCCCTTCTGGAATAAGAGCTTCTCTGCGGGCAAGACGATCAGGGGTGTTTAAGGCCAACAGAAAAACAGTTCCTCGTCCAATAGGGGTTAACCCTTCAATAGCTGCGCCACGTAGAACAAAATGATCGGCCCACCGTTGTACTCGTGGATTAAACAAAGGCACAACAGTCGCTGTTACGGGATCAATCGTTGTCAAGTCAGAGCCTTTGCGGCGATTACAAGGTAAACAGGACAAAGCCAGATTTTCGGCAACTGTTTGCCCCCCATGTTTGCGAGCTATCAGGTGATCAACTTCGTGGGAAAATGGGGAAACGGTTTCGTGCAGGCGACAATATTCGCACTGGTTGTTAGCTCGTTTGATAACCAGTTGGCGCAAACGAGTCGAAACAAGCTCGCTCATACAGGGATTCCCTGGTCAGGTATGTTTAATTGGTGATAGGCACGAGCTTTTAGTAAAGTCATCAAATAATCCACCTGTTCGTAAGCGTCTAATTCCGCTTGTTCAGTCGAACTCAAGGTGGCTTCACGGTTCTTTTCTAACAATTGCTGCAAACGCTCTTGAGCAGCGGCAGACGCCTTAAACTCCCAAATCGCTTGAGAGGCTGGCCCAATTGCCAGAAAGTTGAGAATTTCTTGATAAACCGGAGTCGCAGCGCCCTCATCTGCTTCCACCCTGTCAGGGACGGTATCCGTTGGCACAGAGAAGGCGATTTGTTGCAATAGAGCAGGTAGATTTTGGAGAACAGGTTCTAGCCGCGCCGCGACTTCTTCTGGTACCTGTACGGTTAATTCAACCATTATGTTGGCTCCTGCATGGGTTATGAGGAATCATGCACCCAAAATTGTCGTTTTTCAGGAATTGAGAAAATAGAAGTTGTTCCAACTTTAGAGAAGCTATTATAGATGGGTATGTCTTACTTTTGCCAGCAAGATCAACGGTGAGGCATTTATTACCCACTTTTCAGCCATTTAAAACCTCGTTAATGAGTTCATCGGCTGACTGATATTGAAATGGTCATTTGTGCTGACCTTTGAAGCTGGTGTCTGGCGTTTTTTGATTTGACCACTGGTTATTACTGTATTAGTGGATTGGTTATTATCACTGTTGAAATCAATTTTCGCTAGAGTCCAGTACATTGGAGAAACTAATTTTCGCTAAACTCCAGTTATTGAGTTTTTTGTCACGTTGAGGGGATTATAACGCAACTGGGAAGGATAAGGCACGACGGGGGATTGGTGATTTACGATAGCCCACGGCCATCCCCTTAACGATATTCCCGGCCGGCCGCGATGAGGCGTTGGACGTATAAAATTTCGCAGCTGCCATCGCCAATGTCGGTACGCACTAGAGAGGTGAGCAGGGATTGGGGTATGGGCTGACCAGGTTCATGCTTTGCAATGTCTACCAGCAGCCCTTCCAGGTAGATATGGTCGTTGGGGGATAGCTGGCTGAGGGCCTGGCGCAGGCTGTCGCTGGCGGGGATGATGTGGGTGTTGGCGACGTGGCTGTTGAGATGATCGGGGGTGATGGGGAGATCGCCAGACCAGGTGTAGTAGAGGAAGCGATCCCGCTGCTGCCAGCGGATGAAAAAGTCCAGGTAGTCGCTGCTGAGTTCCCCCCAGCCAATAGCCAGGTCCAGGGGGGAGATGTCGGCCATCCAGTCTGAGGTGTAGGATTGGCGGCTGATGACGCGGCCGCTGATTTGATAGCTGGCTCGCGGCCGCAGCTCCCAGGTGTGGGTGGGGTAGGTGAGGGTGATGGGGGGTGCGTTGGACCTGGCTGTCTGCTTTGGCGGCTGGTTAACGGGCAGGGAGGTTGGGGTGAGGTTGGGGGTGGCGGTAGATACGGGGGGAGAAGGGGTTGGCTGCGGCTGCGCCAGCCACGTCGCCAACCCCATCACCAGCAGGACAGCCAGAAGCATGCCCCATACGGCGGCAACCACCCAGGTAGACCCGGCATCAAATTGACGCGACGAGGTAGACATAGCCGTTTTATCATCTTGGGTCTCCAGAGGTTTGGGGACAAACGTGATGGGTGATACGTGATCAGATACCTCACGTTTCACCCATCACGCATCAGGGCTAAAGACCCATAATCTCTCGTAGTTTAGGGATAGTGCGTTGACCGGCGGCCGCGGCCGGATGATCCACTACCCCTAACTGGGATAACACCGTTGCCTGATCCCAATAAAGATGTTCAGAGGCGACCTTACCATCCTTAAACTGAATCAGACCAAGTACCACCATTTCTACTTGCTTACCCGTTGCCGGAACACCAGGGATCATCCAATCTACCTGTTCATTGTGGGTGAAGCGGAAAATGGCTTCTTCTATAATTTTATCCTCAGTGATGGTTTGGGAAATAGGAATGTTTTCCATATCCTGGGGAATGTTGGGCAAAAAGGCGTTGGCATAAAAATCATACACCCCATCGCGTCCTACGCCGCCAGTGCCGGCCGGGATAAGCAAAACATACGGGTCATCTGACATAGTAGCCAGGGCTGCGGCCGCGTCGCGCTGGACAAATTCAGCAAAGGTATGCTGCTGCCATACGGCCAAAAGTTGTTGTTGGGCGGGAGTTAAAGGTTGTGCGCTCATACGATCTCCTTGAAAAGTTTCCAGTTTCTAATTTCGAGAGGCTGCCAGCGTTAGAAAACAGGATAAGGGCACTGGGCCATGATTGCTCCATGCTCCAGGCAGGATTTTCCCCTGACAAAAGTTGGTATACCTTTTCTCACCTGTTGTACCGACAATGGGCATAATCTGACATTTTTCATCCTGTCGCCCTCTCGCGTTGTCGCCGCGTCGGGTATATACTGGTGTCATCGCTCTTTACGCCAGCCAACATGTCATCTCCTGGCCCCATCTTTATAGGGTGTACAAAAATTTAACGAGCACAACGTTTATTAAACATACCACTCTTTTTCCCCTTCACGTATCACGGTGATTGTCTTATGAATGAATATGCTGATCTGGAAATCAAACTCCTGGCCGGGGGGAATGGGGACGCGGCCGCGTACAAAGTTGAGATGCGCTTTACCCAGGCCAATAGTGATGCCGATATTCACCTGCTCAATGGGGAGGCGGCCGCGACCCAGTTTGATCTCACCGCCTTACGCACTCTGCTGCTGAACGATGACGGGTATGGCCGCCGGCTCACCGCAAGCCTCTTCGCCGACCCCGAAGTGCGTACCGCTTTTGGTATGGTGCGGAGCAGTGTGCAAGCCCACAACCAGCGGCTGCGGCTGCGCCTGCTCATCGCCCCGGACGCGGCCGCGCTCCATACCCTGCGTTGGGAAACCCTGCGAGACCCCCTCAATCCCGACCAACTTCTGGCTACTCATGACACCTTCCTGCTCTCTCGCTACCTCATCAGCCACGATTGGCGGCCCGTCAAACTCCGCACCCACGACGAACTCCGCGCCCTGGTTGTCATCGCCAACCCGGATGGCCTGGAAACCTACGCCCTGGCCCCGGTAGATACAGCGGGTGAACTGGAGCGGGCGCGGCAGGCATTGGGCCCTATCCCGGTAGATACCCTGGTCGCCCCTGGTCAGGCCAACCTGGGGCAAATTATCGCCACCCTGCGCCAGGGGTACGACATCCTCTACCTGGCTTGTCATGGCCGGGCTAAAAAAGCCCAGGGTGAAGAAGCGGGCGATACCCAGCTGTGGCTGGAAAATGAAGAAGGTAAGATAGACCGGGTAGATGGTCAGCAGTTGGTGCAGCGGTTAAATGAGTTGGCCGAGCGGCCGCGACTCATCGTCCTCGCTTCCTGCCAGAGTGGTGGGGAGAGCCGCACAGCCGATGCCGATGGGGTGTTGTCGGCCCTCGGCCCCCGCCTGGCCCAGGCGGGTATTCCCGCCGTGATCGCCATGCAAGGCAGCATCAGCATGGAGACCGTCGCCCGCTTTATGCCCATCTTCTTTCAGGAGTTAGTGCAGCATGGGGAAATTGACCGGGCGATGGCTGCTGCCCGTAGCCAGGTACAAAATCGCCCGGATTGGTGGATGCCGGTGCTGTATATGCGCCTGAAAAGCGGCAAAATTGGCTGGTACCACACCGGCTTTTCCGCTGCCGACCAGCTGCGGGTGTGGCAGGGGATGATCCAAAGCATCCGCGATGAAAGCTGCACCCCTATTTTGGGATCGGGGCTGTTAGAAACCCTCTTCGGCTCCCCAGATGAGGTGGCCCGCCGCTGGGCGGAACAGCACCATTTCCCCCTCTCACCGACCAAAAAGAATGATTTGACCCAGGTTTCCCAATTCCTGGCCATTGACCAGGGGGCTAATTTTCCCCGCAGCAGCCTGGTGCAATATTTGTGTGAGGAGATTCGCGGCCGCAACGCTGCCGATCTGGCCCCCGAATGGTTGACCATGAACTTCCAGGAGATGAGCCGCTCCCGGCTGCTCAAAGCCCTCAACAGCATGATTCTAGAAGCATGGCAAAAATTAGCCGCCCGTGATGATACTGAGCCGTATCGCGTCTTAGCCAACATGCCTTTGCCTATCTACATCACCACCGACCCCAGCGACCTGCTCTACAACGCTCTGGTCGCCGCCGGTAAAGAACCCCGGCAGGAGTTATGCCCCTGGAATGATTACACCGAAGATTTAGTGACCTCGGCCCCGGCGGACCGGTACGAACCCAGTGAAGATGAGCCGCTCATTTACCACCTCTTTGGCCGTCTGCATGAACCCGACTCCCTCGTCCTCACCGAAGATGATTACTTTGATTATTTGATTGGCGTCACCCGCAACAAAGATTTAATTCGTCGGGCCGTGCGCTCCCGCCTCACCCGCTCCTCCCTCCTGTTTCTGGGCTTCCGTTTTGAAGATTGGGCCTTTCGTGCCTTTTTCCGTACCCTCATCAACCAGGAAGGGGGTGATTTACGCAAACGGTATGTCCACGTCGCGGCCCAGGTGGCCCCAGATGAAACCCTGGTGCTTAACCAGGAGGGGGCCAAGGCGTATCTCAAAAATTATTTTGCCAAAGGGGCTTCGGTAGATGTGTTTTGGGGGACAACCCGTGATTTCATTCGCGCCTACCAGCAGCAAAAAGGGGGGGCAAAATGAGTGTCAATCTGACGAATCCGTATGTGGGGCCGCGGGCATTTCGGCGGCAAGAGAGGTTGTATGGCCGTGACCGGGAAGCCCGCCAACTGTTTGATCTGCTCATTGCCGAACGAATTGTTCTGCTCCATGCCCCCTCGGGAGCAGGTAAAACGTCCCTGGTGCAGGCTGGCCTGATTCCCCTGCTAGAACAAGATGGGTTTGCGGTACCGCCGGTGATGCGGGTCAATCGGCTGCCCTTGACCCCCGACCTACCCCCAGAAACGAACCGGTATGTTTTGAGTTTGCTCCTTTACCTGGATACGGGGCTGCCGGTTGAAGCCCAAAGTGATGAGCCGCAGTTGGCGGCTCTGACGTTAGATGATTATTTGCAGGAGCGGCAAGAGCTGTTGAGCGGCGGCCGCTACCCCATCTTTATCTTTGACCAGTTTGAAGAGTGCCTGACCCTGGACCCGTATGACCATGAGGCCAAACACGCCTTTTTTGCCCAATTGGGGGCCGCCCTGCGGAATCGCGGCCGCTGGGCCTTGTTTGCCATCCGGGATGATTTTGTGGCCGGGCTGGAGCCGTATTTGCGGCCGCTGCCCACCCGCCTCAATAACCATTTCCACCTCGATTTATTAGATAGGAGTGCGGCCGCCGAAGCGATCCGTAAACCAGCCGAGCAGCATGAGATCAGTTTTGACCCGGACGCGGCCGCGCACCTCATCAAAGATTTGAGCAAAGTTCAGATACAGCGGCTGGATGGCGCCGTCGAGAGCATGCCCGGCCCCTATGTGGAGCCGGTGCAGCTGCAAGTCGTTTGCCGCCGCCTGTGGGACCGTTTGCAGGAAAGCGGCCGCCTGGAAGATGGCATTTCTGATGCCGATGTGGCTGAGATGGGGGAAGTGAGTCAGGCCCTCAGCGGCTATTACCGGGATACCGTCTTTCGGGCCGCTCTGGAAGCCAGGGTAGAGGAGCGAGACATCCGGGAATGGGTGGGCAATCAGTTGATTACCGAACAGGGGATACGTGGCCAGGTGCTCCATACACCAGGCAAAAGCCAGGGGTTAAAAAATGAGGCCATTGCCGGGTTGGTGCAGGCCCATCTGGTGCGGCAGGAAGAGCGGCGGGGGGTACTCTGGTATGAACTGGCCCATGATCGCCTCATTGAGCCGGTGCAGCGAGACAACCGGCTGTGGCGGGAAGAGAACCTCAGCCGATTGCAGATGCAGGCGGAGATGTGGCAGAAAAACGGTCGGGACACCACCCTGCTCCTGACCCACACCGCCCTGAAAGAGGCCGAAGCGTGGGCCGAAGCCAACCGGGCTAACATGACTGCCCTGGATCATGAATTTTTGCGGGCCTGTCGTAAGAACCAGGCGATTCTTAACATGGAACGGGAACGGGAGGAGATGGAGCGGCACAGGCAGCGCCAGGAGCTGCAAGCTGCTAAAGAGCGGGCCGAAGCGGAACAAAAATTGGCTGACGTAGAGCGGCAGCGGGCAGCGACTCAGGCCCGGTTGAACCTGGTGTTTCGTCGGTTAACCATTGCGCTTGGTGCATTATTCATCATTGCGGTGGCGGCTACCATTTTTGCCAACCGCGCCAGCCGTGAAGCCCAGGCCAGCGAACTATTGGCCCAAACCAATGCCGCAGCGGCCGCAGTAGCCCGTGTTACCGCAGAAGCGGCCGCAACGCAAGCCGCTATTGATAAGAGGGAAGCCGAGAGACAGGCGGTGCTGGCTGCCACGGCCCAGGCCCAGGCAGAAACCAGTGCCAACATTGCTCTGACCGAACAAGCTAAAGCCATTGACGCGCAGGTTGCCGCCGAAGCCAGTGCCAAAGAAGCTGAAGATGCCCGTAACCGGGCCCAGGCCATTTACCTATCCAGTCAAAGCCTGCTCCTTACTGAATCAAATCGTAATCTGGCTCTGCTGCTGGCCATTGAAGCCCTCAAGTTGGATCAAACCGCTGATACGTTGCGTGTTTTAGAGACGGCCCTTTTACCTGAATCCACCTCTCTAACGATGTTGACCGGGGTGCAGACAGCAACATTAAGCCTGGATAATCAATGGTTTTTCGGGTTGACCCAAGGGGGGGAACCGGTTTTAGCCGACACAAACTCATTTAGTCAAACATTTACATTTCCTGCGGCCGCGGCCTATAGCCAATTTGCCTTTGATTCCACCAGCCGTTATCTGGCTTTATCAACCCAACTAAGGATTGATCTCTATCTCCTCTCCCCAGATACCAATCCGTGCCTCATCGGCAGCATATTGAATGATCGTCTTGTTACCCAACTGATCTGGCAGGGGGATATCGCCATCATCTCTGGTGATGATGGCGGGCAGGTGAAACGGTGGACATTACCCACCCCCCTGCCGGGTTGTCAGCCCGAAAGAAATATTTCTAATCCCAGTGAGGGAAATATCACCTTGCCGGGGTCCCCAACCCTGGCGGAAACGTTTACAATTATCTCCCCTATACCTGTCACTACCGCTATCCGTTATCTGGCCTGGAACAGCTATGGGGATGTCCTCATCTTTCTGGCCCAAGATGCTCCCAAACCGTATCGGTGGGATGTCAGGTCTGAACGTGGCGAACAAATTCCCTTACCTGATGAAGTTGCGGGTAGGGGGGTGCAGGCTGCGGCCGCGGGGGGAGATCGCTTCTTATTTTGGCGGCCAGCCGGGTCCATTGTGTCGTGGGATGTATATACCCAACAGCAGATAACCTCTCCCAGTCAGGAAAAATTGAGCGCATCAGTTCAACTGAGCCTTTCTTCTAACCCATTCCTTTTTGCCACGCAAAATGAGCTGGGGGCGGTTACTTTGTGGAACGCAGATAGTTTAACCCGCCAGTTTACCTTGACTCCTTGTCCGACGGCGGTCACGGCCACGGCTTTTTTAAACCAGGCCAACGCCCTTATTATTGCCTGTCAGAGTGGTGAGCTTTTGCTGTGGGATATTGGGAAGCAGCAGGTGCAGCGTTCAATCGGTCAGCTAAACGACCCAATAACCCGGTTAATCGTGGCCAATAATGATGCTTATCTGCTGGTCATAACAAGCCAAAACCAGGGGCAGTATATTCCCCTGGTCACTGACACCTCAACCCGCCTGGTTGGGCATCAAGATGTGGTTTCCGGGCTAGTCTATCTGCCCACTGAAGATAACAGTTATGCTTTGTTGAGTGCCAGCCGGGATGAAACGCTGCGTTATTGGGCCATCACCAACCCGCCTGAGGCTCTGATCAGCCAGTCAACCCCATTCAATTTGCGCTCAGAGGAGTCTCCCAGCTATACCCAACTGGCGTATACCCAGGCGGGGGAGCAAGAAATTATCGCTTATCAGGGGGTGGATGGGCAGATGGGTGTCCGTACCCTTGTTAATCCAGTGGGCGGTGTTTCGAGCGATCTGGCCCGGTTGGAAATAGCTGGGGCACCTTATGCTGGTCGGGAACTGTTGGCGACCACCTTCAGTCCGGATCAACGCTGGTTAGTCATTGAAGGGATTGATACCCGTATCCATCTTTATGAGGTAGCGGCTCTGCATTCAGCGGCAGAACCGGCGCCGTGGCTCATCTTGCAGCCACCCGGTATCACCACAGAGCAATATGCGTTTAGTCCAGATGGGCAGTGGCTGGCAGCCCTGGTACTAGATAATGCTTATAATGGTCTGGTTTATCTCTGGCATCTCCCCTCTTTACCTGAAAAGCAGCTTGAACCAATCATTCTCCAGGAAGATTTTTCAGTTTCGGCCCTGGCTTTTACGCCTAATGGGGAGTTCCTATTGGCAGCCACAACAAGTGGTGATCTATGGCTGTGGGATACAACCAGTTTAATCAATGAGTTGTCCTCGCCATTGGCCCGCCTGATATTGGATAATCAGCCCATTACGGTCATTGCTTTTGCCGAAAATGGGGAATGGTGGGCAACGGGGGGCAGTGGCGGAGTGAAATTATGGCCGGGATCACTCTTAACCAATCCCCGCAGCCAAACCCCGGAATCCTACTATCATCACCTGAATTATATCTCCAGCTTGCTGTTCACCCCGGATGGGCAATGGTTGACCTGGGGGACATGGGATGGCCTCATTTATCTGGTTGCCACAGAGCAGGAGGTTGATATTGATGAGCGTATAAATACAGCCTGTAACCAAACTCAATTTAATTTTGAACTTGCAGACTGGGAAAAATATATGGCGGCCGGCCGACGGCTTATTCAAATCAATGAGGATCAATCGGTGACATTTCATTATCAACCAACCTGCCCAGGGCAGCCTGTTCCCTTAATCGTCATTGCGGCATGGTTGGCCCAGGTGGAGCAGTTGGCGGCCAGTGGGGAGACTGAATTGGCCCTGACTATGCTGCAAGCAGGTCTGGCCTGGAGTGTTGATTTTCAAATTGAAAATGGGGACATAGATGCCGCTCGCCGTGATCCAGAACAATATGTGGTCCATCGTCAAATTGATAATTTGATGCAACGGGGACATTATCGGGTGGGCCGTGGGGATGTGGCCGGCGCGGCCGCGTTGTTCAACCAGGCTCTTTCTTTAGATGAAACGTATGCGGCCGCGCACATAAATGGCGAAACAGACGGCCAATGGTATGCCTGGCAGCAATGGTTACAGGCTGTTCAGTCGCGGCAGCTGATTTTCAGAACGATGTCACAGGTTCAAGAGGCCATTGAACTTCTGGGTACGATTGCTGCGGCCGCGCCAGACTTAATACCGGCAGCGATTGGGGATCAAACAGAACAATACATGATTGGCCTGGCTCTATACAACAACAATTTTCGCTCTATTGGTACTGATGCCGCCTGGCAAGAAGCCCTCTCCATTGCCCAATTGGACGGTACCGGATTTTGGCTGACCCAGATCTGTGGGGAACACCTACTCCGCGGAGATGAGGTCGAACGGGCCTCCCTTTGTGAGTCACTCCCTATACCAGAGTTAACCGCTGGTCAAGTGGTGACCGGCTTTGCGCCACTTTATGGTGGGGCTGCCTATACTTTTTCGGTTGAGGCCGGGCAGCAATATGTTATTCAAATGACCGGCTGGGGAGAAACAGCGGCCGCGACTGGCTTTATGCCCTACCCGTTAATATACAGCCAGGAGGAATGGATTTACCCAGAACAGTATGATTTTTCAGGGCGCAGATTTGCCTTCACGGCTCCAGAAACTGGTTCCGTCTGGTTGCTATTGGGTTCTTATTATAGTAATACCGCCGGCCATTATGAGCTGTTACTTCTGGATGAAGGGCAACAGGCACAGGTTGCTGAGGTAGAAGAACTGCAAGGGGAAGCTACAATTTTAGCCCTGGATGGACAAATTTCTGAAGCCCTAAGGAGATTAAATCAGGCCATCAATATCAACCCTCTGTTGGTTCATCCAGATATTCGCCAGGCCCCGCTGCTTCATTTACAGCGGCTGGCGGTCACTGTTTTGGTTGATGAAGGGTATGCGTTGGCTTATACGGGTGAAGTGGATGGGGCCATAGCCGTGTGGACAGAAGCTGTGGAGATTAACCCAGAATTGGTTGAGCCAGCTATCCGGCAAAACCCATCCACAGCGGCTGTGGCACTGGCTCTGGGCAGTTGGTTAGAAACAGTGACTCCTGAGAATGCGGATGAAGCGGCCGCGCTGGTCATCTTAAACACCGTGGACCCTTACCTGGCCGAACTAGAGAATGGCTATTTCTACTTTCGCCTTTGCCGGGCGGCGGCTGATTTTACTTCTTATCCTGACCTGGAGGCCCGGCTTACTCAGGCATGTTCTATGCTGTTAGACCTGGCGCGGCCGCTTACCCACACCATCATCACCGGGCAAATAGGCAGCTACCAGGGAGAACTATGGTCTTTTAGCGGCACCGCCGGGCAAACAATCCAGATTGAGATGCAAGGTGTTGTGAATCAGGATGCCCTTCTCGACACGTATCTCTATCTCTTGCGTGCAGACGGTGTTTGGTTGGCTGACAATGATGATTATGGCTCTTCCCTGCCACCCCTGCCTTTGGGGACAGATTCACGGATTGTATTCACCTTGCCCCAAGATGGAGTGTACATCATTGTTGCGGCCGGGTTTAGCAGCAGCAGCGGCTCCTACCAACTGCGCCTGACGTTTGTTGCCCCTTAGGACTTACGTTCCGCGAAGGAATATCGTTCCTCAGTTCCTAACCTGGACAAGAAGCTGACTCGTAAGGGCTGTTGCTGATTGGCCCTTATGATGGGCGAGGCCAGTAGCTCAGGAGCAATATGGCGGTTAAAACAAAACCGGCCAGAAGCAGCAAAATCCATAATCCGTTTTGTTGTACGGCTGTTAGCCACCGGTTTTGCTGGCTGAGATGCCCCTGCCATTGTTGGTTTACTGTTTCTAAGGGCAGGTTGGTTATATAGCTCAACCCATCAGCGCAGCTTTGGCCATTCCGGTAGGCATGAATAAGCCGGTTGAGAGCCAGATTACCAAACTGCTGCTGTAACCAGTGTGCCAGGGCCATGCTCTGGGCTGCCGCCAACTGTGCCTGGGACAAATCAGCCGGCCACGTCGCACATAACTCAGCCAGGGAGAGGAGAGATTGGTTGGCGGCCGCACGCTGCACCACCTCTCTTGCCCCCCCAGCGGCCTCCGGCACGACCCCGGCTACCCCTTCTTTGAGCCAGCGGGGCAAGGTTTCATACTGCTCTGCGGCCGCCTGGTACAAAAAGAGCCGCCCCATCGCCTGGGGAATCGCCTGGGCCAGGTCCGCTTCCGCCGTCCGGGGATTCACGGCCACCAGCAAAAGCACCCCTGATGGCAGCCCAATCTGTTCCCCATCCCACTCCTGCCCTCCTAAACGTAGGGCCGAACGCAAATCACTACTTGATGGATAAACATAGAAGATAAGCGGTTCCGGCAGGGTGACCGGGATAATCTGCTGCAAGCTCCCCTGAGATTGACGAGCCAGAGCCAGCACGGCGGCCGCGGGAAAATCGGTTGGGCTGCCTGTCCAGGCGACTTGCAATGCCCCATCGGTTTCATAATACCAGGTGAATCGGCTGTCTTCGTAAATGAAGGACGCCGTGGGCAGTACAATCCGCTCCCCACTGCCTGTCTCTAACTCCCACCAATAAGTTACCAGGGCAAACGGGCGTGGCCGGATGGATTCCAGGGGAAGGGTATAGGTTAGATCAACTGTTGTGTTGTGGACGGGCAGGCGGTCGGTATAGGTGAAGGGCAATCCGGGCGCGGCCGCGAATAGATGGGCCTGCTCAATCATCGCCTCACTCTGGGCCGATAAGGTGAAATGCCAGGCCAGCCCATATTCTGACCACGCTTGCATCATCACCCCATCCACCTGCGGTTGAGTCTGACCTGATCCTGAGTACAAAAAGATTAGCAGGATGGTTAAAATAGACAGCCGTTTATACATGAGGGGGATTATAGCGGAATTATGAGGGATGAATGATGACTCTACTGAAAGAAGAGAATTATTCACCGCCAAGACGCGAAGAACTCAAAGCTTTTTAAGGAATTCTTAGCGATCTTGGCGTCTTGGTGGTGAAACTTTTGGTCGCCTTAACCGTTATACTGCCAACGCTCATAAACAGACATTTTCAATGAGGCTAGAGACTCGAGATTAACCAGTCCCCAGTCTCCAGTCTCCAACTGGAATGTCACTTTATGACCACGATGGGTGTAACTCAACGGGGTGAACGGCTGCTTTATCTACGGTGGCGGCCATCTGCGTCACCGTTTGGCCGGTGAGGGGGTGAACCAGGTCAGGGGCAATATCAGCCAGGGGAAGCAGAACAAAAGCACGGTCGGCCAGGTGGGGGTGGGGGATGATCAGCATGTCATCCTGGTAGACCAGATGGTCATAAAAGAGGATGTCAATATCAATGAGGCGTGGTCCCCACCGCTGACCTGGTTGGCGACCTAGCTGCTGCTCGATTGTTTTGAGGGCAGCGAGAAGGGGGCGAGGAGCGAGGGAGGTGGTCGCGGCCGCGCACAAATTGAGAAAGTCAGGCTGCTCCGCTATCCCCCACGGCTTCGTTTCATACACCGGGGAAACAGCCGTAATGGTACCCACCTCAGCCAATGCCGCCAACGCCGCCGTTAAATTACGCGGCCGCTTCCCCATATTCGTCCCCAGACTCAACCAAATTTGTGGCATAGGTCATGTAACATCTCAGTATAATGTGTAACCTTCGGAAGGTTTGCCCCAACTTATTGAGAAAATACCAGGTTATTCCCGCGGCCGCAAAATTTCTGCCTTAACCCGAATCAAGAAACCTATTCGCGTCAATTCGGGCGATTCCTGACCCAAAACCTTTTTCCCGCGCCCATCCGCACCCCTCTTGCCAAAACAGTCTGGGCGGGTTAATGTATAGTGCAGCACCATGAATGAACCCAAACTGATCTCCTTTTGGCAATATTTGCGCCATCGCGGCCGCTGGTTCCGGCTGGGTATTGGCGTCAAACGGTGGCTTCTGCTCCTGGCCGTCGGCAGCGGCGTCATGGGCATGGGGGTAGTGTATGCCATTCTTATCCTCAGCCAAAATGGGCTGCTCCCTCAGCGCATTTATGCGGTCATCACCATGCAAGGGTGGCCACCGATGATGCGGATGATCGTCGCCCTCACCCTGGGGGGGGTGCTGGTTCTGATAGCCATCATGCGGTTGGGGCGCAATCTGGTAGAGCCATTCCGCCATCCCCATGAAGATATTGCGACCTCCCTGTACGATTTCAGCCAGCGTAAACGAGGGCCGCGCATCGTGGCTATCGGCGGGGGGACAGGTATGCCGACTTTCTTGCGCGGGCTGCGTGATTATACCAGCAATATCACGGCCATTGTTACCGTCGCCGATGATGGGGGGAGCAGCGGCCGCATCCGGCGTGAATTAGGCATGTTGCCCCCTGGCGATTTCCGCAACAATATCGCCGCTCTGGCCGGAGATGAAACGTTGATGACCCAGTTGATGCAATACCGTTTTGGGGGGCTGCCTGGCAGTGAAGAGGCCAGCCAACTACAAGGTCATGCCTTTGGTAATTTGCTCCTGGCGGCTCTGGTTGGTATCACCGGAAGTTTTGAGGAAGCATTGTTGATGATGGATCGGGTGCTGCGGATGCGCGGCCGCGTCCTGCCCTCTACCCTGGACTATGTGACCCTGGCGGCGGATGTCTGGGTGGGAGATCCCCCTTTGTTAGAGCATGTTGTCGGAGAATCAGCCATACCGAAAAGTCGCGGCCGCGTAGAGCGTGTTTACCTGCAACCAGAACCCGTCCGGGCTTATCCTCCCGCCGTACAAGCCATACTCCAGGCCGATCTCATCGTTCTAGGGCCAGGCAGTTTATACACGAGCATTCTGCCCAACCTGCTCGTCCCTGAACTGGCCGAAGCCATGCGCCACAGCCGGGCAATTAAATTGTATGTATGTAATCTTGCCACCCAGCCCGGAGAAACGGATAATTACACCGTAGCTGATCACGTCAACAAATTATTGTCCCATCTTCCTTCGGGCTGTCTGGATATGGTTCTGGCTAATGACAACCTGGATGTCTCCCCAGATGCGGGCGGAGGGCACACGGTTTTTGTCCAGCCCACAGCCCTCGCCGGGGTACGCCTCATCACCGCTGACCTGGTAGATGAGACCAAACCGTGGCGCCATGATAGTCAAAAGCTCGCGGCCGCAGTTCTAAACGTCCTGCGCCAGTAGGGGTATCTGGCCAAACACCCTTACAAAAATCCCCAATAGGGTAGGGAGAAGTGACAGGTAATTTGGAGACATTTGTCAATTGCATCTTACACCTAACCAGGGTAAATTGAATGGTGGCTTGTGCCATTTAGTTGCTAACATCCAGTTTGGTAATAACTCAGCCTAAAAGCGGCTGCCTGGCGCCAAACTTAAATCCATAAGGAGTTAAACCATGAGTGTAAAAATCGGTATCAACGGCTTTGGCCGTATTGGTCGTCAAGTTCTCAAAGCAATCCGCGAGAAATACGCCCAAGAATTGGAAGTAGTTGCTATCAATGATTTGATGGATGTAGAAACCAACGCCCATCTCCTCAAATATGACTCCACCTACGGCCGTTTCCCCGGCAAAGTAGAAGTCGTAGATGGGCAGATTTATATTGACGGTGGCCTGCTCCGCAACTATGCCGAGCGCGATCCCGGCAACCTGCCCTGGACGGAACTGGGGGTAGATATTGTTTTAGAATGCACTGGGGTCTTCAACTCCAAAGATAAAGCCATGGCCCACGTCACCGCCGGGGCCAAAAAAGTGATTCTCTCGGCCCCTGGCAAAGAAGTAGATTTGACCGTTTGCCTGGGCGTGAACGAAGAAGAGTATGACCCGGCCAATCACCAGGTCATTTCTAATGCCAGCTGCACCACCAACTGCCTGGCCCCCGTCGCCAAAGTCCTCAACGACACCTTTGGTATTAAACGGGCCCTCATGTCTACCATTCACGCTTATACCAACGACCAGCGCATTCTGGACCTGGCCCACAAAGATAAACGGCGGGCCCGTGCGGCTGGGGTGAACATTATCCCCACCACCACCGGAGCTGCCAAAGCGGTGGCCCTGGTCATCCCTGATCTGAAAGGGAAATTTGATGGGATGGCCTTCCGGGTGCCGGTAGTCACCGTTTCGGTGGTAGATGTGGTGGCGGAACTGAACCGGGATACGACGATTGAAGAGGTGAATGGGGCCTTACAAGCGGCCGCGTCTGGGGATAACTGGCTTGGTAAAGTGCTAGATTTCACCCTGGAGCCGCTCGTCTCCTCTGATTTTATTGGCAATCCCGCCTCATCCACCGTAGATGGCCTTTCCACCCAGGTCATCGGTGGCAGCCTGGTCAAAGTTGTCACCTGGTATGACAACGAATGGGGTTACTCCTCTCGCCTGGCCGACATGGCTAAATATGTCGCCGAACGGCTGTAAGATCAGGACTGAGGTTTGAGGACTGAGGAGTGAGTAGGGTAGGATGAAAAAGCCTGGCTGTGGTATAAGCCAGGCTTTTTTCTACCCATCCGTACTTCCCTTAGCCGTATTCCCGTCCTTTGTGGTTAATTTTAGAGAACGCACCATCGCCCTATGACTATTGAAGAGCTAACCAGGCAAATGCACCAATTTGTACAAAGCAAAGGGTGGTATGACCCCTACTCCCCTAAAAAGCAGTCGCCGCGTAACCTGGCGGCCTCTTTGTGCATCGAAGCGGCCGAAGTTTTAGAGCATTTTCAATGGCAAGATGAAGTGAGAAATCCAGAGGAATTGGCTGGGGAACTGGCTGATGTGGCTCTATATCTGCTCCAACTTGCCAGCATCAGCGGTATCAACCTGGAGCAAGCCATCCTAGACAAATTGGCTGTCAATAAAACTCGCCACTGGCCCACTTGAAGTAACATCTCAGTAAAATGTGTAACCTTCGGAAGGTTTGACCCAAGAGCTTACCCAATTACAGAAACCTGCCGAAGGTTCGCCCTTATTTGTTGAGAAGATACCACTTGAACTAATAAAGATAAGGCTGTAAATGTCCGGCAATTTCAGGGACGCGCAGTTTGCTTAAAATCAGCTTTTCTAACTGGCGAATCCGCTCCCGTGACAGGTTGAACATCGCCCCTATTTCTTTGAGAGTGTGTGGCTCATACCCTTGCAGTCCAAAGCGCAAACGCAAAATTTCCGCTTCTCGCTGGGGCAGCCGATCTAACAGGATCTCTACCTGTTCCACCAGCATGGAATCCGCCACTGCCTCACTGGGGGATGGGCTGTTTTGATCGGGTACCAGCTCCCCTATTTCCGTATCCCCTTCTTCTCCCAACGGTTGTTCTAGATTGATTGGGCGCTGGCTGGCGTTGATCAGCCATTCGACACGGGCCAGGGGCATATCGGCGCGGGCGGCGATTTCTTCTGGTGATGGAGAACGAGACCCTTCTTGTTCTAAATCTTGGGCTACCCGGTAGAGCAGGTTGAGTTCCTGGCTCAGATGGGCGGGCAGGCGGATCATCCGGCCATAATTGAGGACAGCTCTGGCAACGGCCTGGCGAATCCACCAGGTAGCGTAGGTGCTGAACCGATTGCCCATACGGTAGTCGAATTTATCTACGGCTTTGAGTAAGCCGATATTTCCTTCTTGAATCAGATCGAGCAAGGGCAGACCCCGCCCCTGGTATTTTTTGGCGATACTGATGACCAGGCGGGTGTTGGAGAGGGCAAGGCGACTGCGGGCGGCTTCGGCCATAGCCAGGGCTTCCTGGGCAGCTGCGGGCAAATCATGTTGACGCCCTAATTGGGTGATGTGGTTTGCGGCCGCGTGTCCGGCTTCTATAGCCTTGGCCAACTGCACCTCTTCTGTAGCCGTCAACAAGGTTTGTTGACGCATTTCTTGAAAATACAAATCTAGTACGTCTTGGGTTGGCCCATTGAACCGGTGCGTTAAAGGGGCGGCCTGGAGCAGATGTTCCAGGTCTGCGGCCGCTTGCCAGGTTTCTACCTCAATGTCATCCGACAGCCAGGTGTCAGCTTCATCACCTTCCTCATCCTCAACCATGATCTGTTGACCGGCTAACTGCTGCCGTGCGACCAGCAAAAGGGCCGGATCATCTTCCGCTTCGGGCAGCCATTCATAAAGCTGCTCGGTGGTCAACTTGTGTCCCTGTGCCAGCGACAGCGCGATCAATGGTCGCCATTGCTCCTCATTTAGCAGGATACGATGTTCGCCTGACATATTCAAATCTCCTTCAAAAAGCAGAGCTTAGGGCGGGTGACTGTTCTCTAGGGTTATCGTTCATTCTGCCCTGTTTCTTTGCATAACCTGTGCAATAGTATGACACATATTTATTACAATTATATAAACAGATTGATTTCCGCCAACTATTGTTAATACATTTGTCGGTCTCACGGCCCAAAGGTCACGGGGAAAGCTAATTTGGCCTGGTGATTCAGCCAAGCTAAAATCAGGTGTACGATTTATCTAGCTTGTGCAGGAGCCATAACTAACATGAGACCTGATCGCCCCCTTCTTTATAGAGTAGCTGGTAAGGCTATTTTCTTACTAGCTTTTACCCTGTTTCTTATCCTTTTCTATTACAACGGAGAAATATGGTTGCGGGCGGTGCTGCTTTATCTCTCGGCGGCCGCGTGGGCCCGCACCCTTGTTACCCAGCTTCCCCTGGCCCGATCCGTTGTGCGCCGCTTTGTGGCTGGTGAATCTATTGATGAAGCCCTGAGTGCCAGCCAGGTCCTCAACCAACAAGGGATGTTGGTCACTTTAGATTACCTGGGAGAAAGTGTCAACAACCGGGATGAGGCGTTTATTGCCCGTGATGAAATTTTGCGCCTGTTGGATCGCATTTATCAGAGTGGGGTTCAGGCAAACGTATCGGTTAAGTTGAGCCAGTTGGGGATTAAAATAGACCCTGATTTAGCCCGTGAAAGTGTGCGCCAGATTCTTAGCCGGGCGCAGCAATATGAGAATAGAATTCGGCTTGATATGGAAGAGAGTGCGTTGGTGGACAGTACCTTAGGGTTGTATCGTTGGCTGCGTGATGAAGCTGGGTTTCACAATGTGGGGGTGGTGATTCAGGCCTATCTTTATCGCAGTGAGGCGGATGTACGCCGTCTGGTTGAGGAAGGGGCCTGGGTGCGGCTGTGCAAAGGGGCTTATGCTGAGCCACCAGAACTGGCATTTCCGGTCAAAGCGGATACAGATGCTAATTATGTTAAGCTAATGGAGATGCTTTTGAGCCAGACGGCCCGGCAAAACGGGGTCTATTTGGGTGTGGCGACCCATGATGAGAAGATGATCGCGGCCGCAAAAGCATACAGCCAGCAAGAACAAATACCGCTCGACCAATTTGAGTTCCAGATGTTGTACGGCATTCGGCCGGAGATGCAGCAAGCTCTGGTAGCAGAGGGGTATCGGGTGCGGGTATATGTCCCTTATGGCACCGCCTGGTACCCCTATTTTATGCGTCGCCTGGCGGAGCGGCCGGCCAATCTATGGTTTTTTATAAGCAACTTTCTGCGGAGATGAGTTTTGGGGTGTAGGTTTTACGTTTCAAGTTTCAGGTTTCAAGTTGTACCTACTAACCCTCTCTGGTGATTAACCTTGCGAAGGTTTCGTTGCCAATGATTACCAGTGGGCAAAACCTTCGGAAGGCTTAGTAGGTACTCCAGGTTACCATACGGCCCACCGCTAACTGCTCACAAACAGTATGCCCAGTTTACGCCCGATCACCATTGATAAGAGCAATCCCTTTTTAGGGGAAGGGTGTGCCCTGTGTAAAAATCCGTTTGCTCCGGGAGATGAAATCGTGATCTGCCCGGAAGATGCGACGCGGCACCATGTGCAATGTTGGCAGAGCAACAATAACCGTTGTACGGCATTGGGGTGTACCGGGCAGGGGCTGGTAATAGCCATCCCTGCGCGGCCGCACCGCCCGGCCCCTTCTACGCCACAGGTTATCACCGCCAATGGGGCCAGTAAAGTTCGTACCCTGCCCACTCGCTCTTTTCACCTGGCGCAAAGCTGCTTACTGCTCTCAATTGCGGTCTCTATCTTGATTTTTGCTTTTAGCTGTTTTGGGCTGTGGGCTATTGCCGATTACATTATGATGGAGATATTCCATTGGCAGTACCGCCCCCTGTTTGACAGTCTGCTACCCTTGCTTCCCCTGGTCTTCTAAAGCGGAAGCGTGACGAATGACCAACCAAATTGAACCGGAAAGTTGAAACCTTACTCCGCCACTCGTATATCTTGCACCTGCAACTGTAATTTTCGCTGCCCGCGAAACTCGTTAATACCAATGGTGTACACCAGATCAACCCGCTCTGGCAGGTGACCGGCCCAGGCCCCCTGGCGGAAAGCAATACAAGGTAAAACGGTGCGGCCGGCCACACCAACGGCCATTTGCAGGTGGGATTGATCCGCCCCAACGGCTCGATGGCTCTGCACCGGCACATTCCGGCTCATAAAGACCGGGGTGGCATTAGCATACCCGGTTGGCTCCAGGCTTTGCAAATGGGTGTATAGGGCATAATCTATCTGGTCTAGCTCAAGTTCCATATCTACGGTGAGGGAGGGGGTTAAATCTAAACCGGCCAACCTTTGCTGGCTTGCGGCCGCTAACCGTTCTCGCAAGATGGGCAAATTTTCATTGCGCACGGTGAGACCAGCGGCCTGAGCATGCCCTCCATAACGCACCAACAGATCGGCACATTCATCCAGCAGTTCGGTGATATGCAGTTCTGGAATAGAGCGACAGGAACCCCGGCTTTCCTCGGCCCCCAATTCCATCACAATGGCCGGGCGGTAATATTGCTCGGCCAGACGGCTGGCCACCAACCCGACAACGCCGCTGACAAAATCGGGTGCGGCCGCAAACAGCAAAAAATCCCCTCGTTCAATCAACCGCTCCGCCTGCTCACCCAACCGGCTGGTCAGCACCTGACGCTGCCGGTTCAAATCATTCAGGTCATCGGCCAATTCAGCGGCCTGACGGGGGTCACTGGTGGAAAGTAATTTAGCCGCCGTATAGGCATGGGCCAGACGGCCGGCGGCGTTGATGCGCGGCCCCAGGCCAAACCCAATAGATTCCGCTGTCAATTGCCCCATCTGGTAGCCACAGGTGTGAACCAATGCTTGAAGCCCCACTCGCCGGGAGTTATTCAATAGTTCCAATCCTTGAATCACCAACCGCCTATTTTCCCCTAGCAGCGGAGCCAAATCGGCTACCGTGCCAATCGCCACCAGGTCTAACAAATCATGGTCAGCGATCATCATCTGTTGGGGGAAGGTGTGGCGTAGGGCCTGGGCCAATTTGTAGGCAATCCCCACCCCGGCCAGCATCGTCTCCGGATAAGCTGAATCAGGCCGTTTGGGGTTAATCACGGCGGCCGCGGGTGGGAGTTCTGCCCCCAGACTATGATGGTCGGTAATGATCATGTCCAGGCCAATCTCATTGGCGTGAACAACCTCTGCCACCGAACGAATGCCACAATCTACAGAGATAACCAACCCTGTTCCCTTCTGCTTCAGGGCAGTCAGAGCCTCTTTATTCAGCCCATACCCTTCATCTACCCGATCAGGAATATAGGGTTGAACCTGAGTGCGGGACAACCCCAGGCCACGCAGCGCTTCCACCAGTAAAACGGTAGATGTAACGCCATCAGCATCAAAATCTCCATATACAACAATGTTTTCTTCCCGGGCCATCGCCTGTTCAATCCGGGCCACAGCCTTGTCCATATCGGTCAGGCGGAAGGGATCATCAATCTCCAGGTAGCGGCCGGCCAGGAACGCCTGAATATGGGCTTTATCTGTCAGGCCACGATTGTATAAAATTTGGGCCAAGACAGAGGGAAATTCGCTAAGATTTTGCCGTAAAGCAGGGGGTAAAACCGGGGCCACCTGCCACCGTTTTGGGGGGATAGAATCAGGACGAGTGGACATGGTAGCAGTGGGCAATGAGTGGGCAGTGGGCAGGTCTGCTGCCTGAGTCTGTCAAAGGGAAAGGGCAGGCTTTGCCTTTGACAAACTCAAGCCACTACTGCGCCGTCGGTTGAAACTCGAAACTAGAAACTCACCTCCCCTGCCGCAGCACCAGGAAGATAAGAACACCGAGCAGGACAACGGCCAGGCCAATAACGGCCAGACCGATAAAAGCCAAAAAGCCAGGGCCATTGCTGGATGATGATCCAGAGCTGCCACTGCTGCTGCCGGATGACCCGGCATCAGGAGTGGGTTGGACAACTGCAACTTCAGTTGCCGGGGGTGGGGCGGTAGATTGGATACGGCTGCCAAACTCGACCCCAACGGTACTGCCCTCTTGAACCATGATGTTGGCCGTTGGAGCTGTAGTACTCTCTAAGCCAGCGGGAATGATTTGGGCGACCTGATACTCTCCGGCGGGTAAATTCTCAAAACAGACTGGGTTATCTGTGCCCGTAGAGAGAGCTGTGGCAATGATGGCATTGTTTTGGCCTACGGTCAGGGTAACACGTCCCATATACCCTTCGGTGGCATCGTGGAACCCGTTGCCATTTTCATCGGCGAAGGCATTCAAACACACTTTTCCCCCTTTGGGTGGTTCTGGGGTATGTGTCGGAGTGATGGTTGGTTCCGGGGTATGTGTTGGGGTGAACTCAGGTGTGGCTGTAGCTGCCGGAGGGACGGGAGTATTGGTAATAGCCGGCGGTGGGGGCCTGCGTGTGTGGCGGGGCAGGCCGGGGGGCGCCGGGGTGTCGGGCTCGGGGCGGGGGGGGGGGGGGGGGGGGCGGGGGCGGCGGCGTATTGGTGGGTGGTGGGCCAACCTCGATCAGCTGAGCATCATCAAACCAGACATCCATGTGCGCCCGGCAAGGGGAGTTGGTCAAATTGGCGGAGACAAAAACGGTGATCCTGCTGCCAACGGCGGTAGCATCCACCGAAAATTGCTGCCAGGTATCGTGTGGGCTGCCGCTACCCCCGGTCACAATCCCCGGGGCATTCCAGAGGCCGCGCCCTTCGGGATCAATGCGGGCTTGCACATTGAGGGGGACATCGGTATTGGATGGGGCCGGGTATTGATCATTGGCAGCGCGGCCGCGGGCCCAAAAAGTGAAGCGATAGGTCGTTCCCGGGGTTACGGTCACATCCTGCATCACCCCGGCGTGCCATTTATTGTATTGGTTGCCAATGTGCTGTGATGTAGCCCCCTGCCGGAGAAGAGCGGCATTGGTTTCTTGGCCCCATACAGGTTGACCCGCCCACGGTTCATTACAAAGTACGGCATTTCCCCCCACATTTTGGTGCCAGGGGGCCCAGTTGGTGGCCACGCCATTATTGGCAAATGGCTGTTCAAAGCCAGGGTTTTGTAATAGATTTGTCTGCTGCATCGGCGCGGCCGCGGCCGGGGCCATCCGCCCTAAGCAGAGCAATAAACCAGCCAGGAAAATGATTTTTGTGACTTGTTTCATAGAGTTATCTGCTAGAGAAGCCCCGCTTTTCGGCAAGCGGGGCTTCTGAAAAAATGATGATCAATGACGGACGACCAATTGTTGTTTTCCGTCTTTTGTCTTTCGGCATCCGTCATCAAACTGTATGGCGGCGGGCCCCTAAGATAACAGCCAATACCCCCACTAACAAGAGTACCGCCAGAATGACGACCACGATAACGATACCCGTGATGAGTCCACTGGAACCAGTTTCTTGGGTGTTGTTTTGTGCTTCTGTGAGCGCACCTTGGCCAGCGGCCGCGCTTTCGGCCGCGGCCGAGAGCGTGCTGGTATCAGCTACCGCCACCGGGGCTGATGTGTCTACAAAACTGCCAAAACTAAGGCTTGTAGTTGTGCCATCAGCAATCGAAACAGCCCAATTATCTGGAGTGGTCATGCGCTCATTTTCCCCTTTGGAACGGGTAATGAGATAGCTGCCAGCCGTCAGCCCTTCCAGGCAATAAACATCGGTTGTGGCATCGGTGATGTAATTGCTGGCGACAGTTTGGGTGTCGGCATTGGTCACAGTAAAAGCAACACCTGGTCGCAGTCCTTCGCCCGCATCGTGCAGCCCATTTTGATTAGCGTCATCATAGGCTTTCAGGCAGATAGCCCCCCCCTGGGGTGGGGCTGGGGTAGGCTCCGGCGTAGGCAGCGGGGTAGACGTAGGTTCAGGCAGTTCGGTTGGGGTGGCCTCTTCTGTTTCGCTGGTTGTTGCCTCATCCTCTTCACTGCCGCCGCCACCTTGACCGGTGGGCGCGGCCGCGCTGCCGCCAGGAGTCCCGCGGCCAATGATCAACGTTTGCCCTGGCTGGACAAAAGAATCACGAGTCAGAGGGGGATTCAGGTTTAGCAGTTCATCCAGAGTCAGGCCGGCACGAGCCGCCACTGACCAGAGAGAATCACCTGACTGCACCACGACCAAAATCAACCCTTCTGCATTGGGAGTAGGGGTTGGCCCAAGCACGGCCGGCGAGCCAGAAGCACCGCCGCCACCTGCTGGGGGAGCTGGCACACCAGCCCCAATCACCGTCAGGCTGGCATCATCCCAATAAACATCGTTATGTTTGCGGGCTTCTATCGGGGCAGAATAGGTAAACACCGTTACCGCATCACCCTGGGCCTGAGCCTCGACGGAAAAGAGAACATAATAATCATACGCATTGGCTGTGCCCGACCAGACAATGTTAGGGCTAAACGGGTTGGTGCCCCCGGTAGGATCAATGCCAATTCGCATATTGACTGGGGTTGGATAGTTGGAGAAGGGTTCATCATCCGCAGCGGACCAGGCATGACCCCAGATGGAGAATTGCAGCCGGGCATTGGCGGGCACATTGACCCGCTGCCACAATCCGGCGGTATGGGTGCTGTGGAAGGTGAAATATTGCTGTGCCCGTGCCCCACCGTGAACCCGATTGGTGAACGGGGCTTCAGCTGGTTTATATTCGGGCATCCGGTTTTTCCAATCGGGATCACCGCTTACCTGGCTAACCCACCAGGGCCACCACCCGGCGGCCATTTGGGCTGTGGTACACCTTCCCGAAGCACAATCGGGAATGGGGGGATTGGGCACATAATCACTGTATGGCCCCTCAAAACCGGGATTAACTAGTAAATTTTCTTGCGCCAGAACTTGTGGCGCTTGTGAGGTTGTTGCCAGGATAAACCCGGCTAACAGAGCCATCAGCAATAGTAACATTCGTTTATTAAGCATAACTTGTTTCCTCCGTCCTCCTACAACAAAAATGTAGGACAATTTGGTAAATTGTCTGGACAATTTACCAAATTGCCCTACAAATTTTCATCCATCAACGTGCGCCACCGCACATGTTAGCTCCTGTAAAGTAGTTATCGCAGTCGCCAACGATCCTCTACAGGGGAATCGTTTTCGCTCCCAACCGGGAGACGCAGCAAGGTTGCCGCATCATATAACCCGATGAAAAGGGAATGCTTTTCTGGGTTGTAGGGTTGGGATAAATTCATTGTAAATTGATCTTGTAAAAGTAGACCCGGCGACCACCTTTGCTGTGACCAATATCCCTGACCGAGAGGGATATCTATCTGGTCTAAGATGGTCTCATTTTCCATTAAATGGACAAATAGTTTTATCTCCTGGTTGATTGGGGCATTGAGGCCCCAGGTTAAAGCTAATCTCAAGCTGTGTTGGTGAATGAGTTGAACATCTGCTTCATGTAACAAGAACTGATCCCCAAAACGAACCAGGATTGACGGCTCTACGGGAGCGGGTTGTACCTGGTAACGTACCACAAAGGGAAGGGGCGACGGGTCTAAATCACCTCGGGCCAGGTCTCCTCGTTCTATCGTCAGGCGTTTGGCGGGGGCAGCGGTAGGGTACAGAAATTCATGGGGAGCGAAAGGCCAAAGATAAACGGCAAAATTTTCACCTGGGGAAACAGATAAACCATTTTCTGGTTGGAAACGAATGATGGTTTGGGTCTCTTCTAACAGGAACGGTATTGAGGGCCACCCTTCCCATAAACGTTGATCAATAAAGATGGTTGTCTCCTGACTCTCTGCCTGTACAGCTTCAGCCATTGTTCGTGCGGCCGCTTCAAATAGATAAGCTGTCTCTGGTTGGCGAGCATATTGCCCAAAATAATCCCGTATACTCATCCCGGCTGCGGCCGCAACCAACCCTATGACCAACCCCAGGCGAATATGGTTGGGTAGTTTATTCCACGATGCTAATTGCGACAAGCCGAGGGCCGGAATAAAGAAGACAACGGGCAAAATACCTACGGCGCGTAAAAAGTGGGGCGTATCTTCGGACAGGATAGTAGGGGCGAGCATCAGGAGTAACCAGGCCCAACTGGCGATGATTACCGCCTGCTGCCGCCTTTGCCAGCTCAGGCCGAGGCCAATTAAGAATGGGATGAGCATGAACAGATCAAAGAGGGGGCGGCCAGGGGGGTTATGGCGGATAATACGATCTCCCTGCCAGAAGAACAGGCCAATTGCCTGCCCTATCTGGCGCAGCACTGTTCCCCAAAAATTACCCTGGTTGATGGCCTGGTTGAAGATGGAGACTTGCCCGGCGCGGCCGCTGATGATCTCGGGCTGCTGTATCATTAGCCAGAGCAGGGGGGCCAGAGTGATGGCTGTACCTAGAGCCAGCCAGGGCAGCCCGGAGCGCAAACTGTCGCGGCGGCCGCGCCACCAGAGGTACACCAGCAATACACCCCCCAACACCGGGGTAAACTGTACCGCCAGATAGGTGTAAAAGCTGAGTCCAACGACAAGACCGGTTAGCAGCCAACGCCACCAAATAGGCCGTCGGTACGCCTCAGTGGCTAACCAAAAGATGAGAGATAAATAAAAAGGAAGCAAAACGGCGCGAAAGCCAATTCGGCCCAGGTGCATTGGCCAGACCGTTATGGCCCACAACCAGGCGGATAACAGCCCTACCCGCCATCCAAACCAGCTTTGGGCCAGTAAATAGGTTGTCAGGGTTGTCAAGGTACTGATGATGGCGGCGGCCAAACGGATGGCCAGGACGGAACGACCCAAGAAATAGATGGACAGGGCTACCAGATAAATATAGGTAGGCTCGCGCCCATTGTTAGCCGGGAAATAAAGAGGGTATTCTCCCTGCAACACACGCAGGGCATCTAACCCATTCCACGCTTCATCCCGATAGAGACCTGGGGGTAATTCACCTAGCTGCCAAAAGCGCAGCAATGCGGCCGCAGTCAGGGGTAACAGTAAGAAAGCCCATCTCTGATGAGGAGATGGGCCAGATAAAAACGAACCAGAGGGCGTTAGCTGCCGTTCAGTTGCCAAAGCGGGGCAAGTATAGCAAAATAGCCTCCTGTGTCAACTACCACTCTACCGTTTGAGCCTAAACAATCATCACGAGAAACAGACCTGACAGGTTTAACAAACGTGTCAAGTCTGCCTAACTCTGCGGCCGCGCTGCGAGTGCTGATGATCTCTAAAGCGTGCCTGGTGGGAGCATACCAAACCAAGCTGGAAGCGATAGCCCAACATGATGCCATTGATCTGACGGTATTGGTGCCCCCAGAGTGGCGGGACAGGACAGGCACGATTCCCCTGGAGCGGGTTCACACCGAGGGGTACCGGCTGCTAGTAGACCCGATTCGCTGGAATGGGCATTTTCATATTCATTATTACCCTACGTTGAAGCGACGATTGGCGGAGGTGCGGCCGCATATAGTACACCTGGATGAGGAGCCGTATAACCTGGCGACCTGGCTGGGATGGCGGCAGGCAAGAGCCATAGGCGCCAAGACGCTTTTTTTCTCCTGGCAGAATATTTACAACCGTTATCCGTTCCCTTTTAATGTGTTAGAAAGACAGGTATTAGCCGGGGTAGATTACGCCATTATGGGCAACGCGGCCGCAGCCGAGGTATGGCGGCGCAAAGGGTACAGAGGGCCTTATCAGGTCATCCCCCAATTCGGGGTGAGCGCGTCTCTCTTTCAACCCCAACCTGGCCCCCGCCCCGAGCGACCGTTTACCATTGGGGTAGTCGGAAGACGTTTGGTGGCGGCAAAGGGGGTGGATTTGGTGCTGAACGCAGCCGCAAATTTGCATGGGGCGTGGAAAATTCGCATTGCTGGGGAAGGGCCGGAGCAGCCCCGCCTGGCTGATCTGGCCCAACGGCTGAACATTGCTGGTCAGGTGCAATTTGATGGCCCCATTCCCTCAACCAATATGCCCACTTACCTCAACCAGATGGATGTGGTTGTTTTGCCCTCACGCACCTTACCTAATTGGAAAGAGCAGTTTGGCCGGGTTTTGCCGGAGACGATGGCTTGTGCTGTGCCGGTGATTGGCTCAGACAGCGGCGAAATTCCCCAGGTGATTGGGGATGCGGGCCTTATTTTTGCCGAAAATTCAGTGGGGCAGCTTCAGACCCATTTACAAGCCCTGCTGGATGATCCGGTTAAACGAAAACAGTTGGGGCAGCGCGGCCGCGAACGAGCCTTACGCCATTATACCCAGGAGCAAATCGCGGCTAAAACGGTCGCCATCTACCGCTCCCTTATGGAGTAATACCGCAACGACTAACCCTCTCTGGTGGTATACCCTTCCGAAGGTTTCGTTGCCAATGATCCCCAGTGGGAAAACCTTCGAAGGCTTAGTGGTTACGTAATACCTGTTAAAGGTTAAGCCTGCTGTCGGTCAACGTCGAGATTAGAAAACGCTGGAATTGCACGACCTGGATTACTGAAATCAGTTATAATCCCGGTTTTGCACCAATCGGAACAAAAGTCTATTCTGACTTACCTCATCTGGCTCTATCGCTTGCTTTATCTCCCCTATGTAGTTTAAGGTCAATGAATCATCATCGTGCTCCATCTCCCAAACGACCCCTGCTTTTTCGGGTAATCGGCTATTTTTTGTTGCTTCTGTCGCTAATTTTGGCGTTTTATGGTCTTGTCGTAGGCCTGGCTATCAGCAATGGGCAAAAACGAGGCGTTGTAACGCAGTTGACAGTTCAAGCGGACCAATTGGCCCGGCAAATGACATTGGCGCAAGAGGATTACAGCAGAGGTAATTATGAGTTGGCTCTGACCCGATTGGATTGGGTGCTGCAACAAAATCGAGATTATCCCGGCGCGGCCGCGCTGCACCGTCAGACCCAGGCCGAATTAGCTCAACAAAACCCCACCGCCACGGCGACAATTCCGGCCACGCCCACCCCATCCCCTACTCCCACCTTGACGCCTCAGCCCATTGTCAATCCGACCCAGGAGTTAGCTGCGCTGCGGCAGATGATACAAAATGAAGGCTGGGATGAAGCCATTCCTCGCCTTATTGCCTTCCAAACCCAATTTCCCAATGAGAGCCGTGATGAAACAGACCGCATGTTGTATGAAGCGTATATTGGTCTGGGTTTAAGGATCATTTATACCGATCAGATAGAGTTAGGTATCTATTATTTAGATCTGGCCGAAAATTTAGGCACTTTACCCCAGGCGGTGCAAGATCAACGGAGTTGGGGGGAGTTATATGTTGCCGGCATCGCCTTTTATCAGGTTAATTGGGATGTTTCCGCTTACTACTTTCGCCAACTGTGTGCGGCCGCCCCCTTTTTCCATGATGCTTGTGGCAAATATTATATCTCCCTGGTCTCTTATGGAGATCAATTTGCCGGGATGTTTGATTGGTGCCCGGCTGAAATAGCTTACCGGGAAGCCCTGCCCTATGGCAATACCCAAACCTTACGTGATAAACTCAATAGTGCCATCACCGGCTGTCTACAAGCCACACCCACCCCATCGGCGGTTATTACCGATACGGCCCCTATCACCGATACCATCCCCTTTACCAATACTTTACCCTCTCCATAACATGGCCACGATGGGTTGAGGATGAGCATGTTTGCCTGAAAATTTAGCCCTATGGTCTGTACAGAGAATATTACCGAATAGGTGATAGGCGGACTTTAACGCCAACAAGGTGTTCATCTGTCTGTTTAATGGGTGGGGTAAAAAAAAATGAGGTGTTCTATAAGCGGGAGCTTATAAAACACCTCTGGGGGGGGGAGCCAGCAAAAGTGTATCACAAATTAGATGGGGTGCAAAAAAGCAAAAGGATTGTGACGTATGCAAAGTCGGTACCAACAAGTTCAAGAGCAGATCGCGGCCGCGGCCGCATGCGCTAAACGTGATCCGGCCACAATCACCCTGGTGGCAGTCACCAAAACATGGCCGGTAGAAACCATTCTGGCAGCTTATCAGGCTGGGATGCGTCATTTTGGCGAGAACCGGGTAGAAGAGTTGGCCGACAAAGTGCCGGCGGTCAGTCAGGCCCTCGGCCCAGATCATGGCATCACCTGGCATCTGATTGGCAATTTACAAAGCCGAAAAACGAGTGCGGCCGCGCAGTATGCCGATTTTTTCCATGCCTTAGACCGGCTCAAAATAGCCTACCGCCTTTCAGACCAATTGCAGGCCAGCGGCCGCACTCTGCCCGTCTTGCTGGAGGTGAACATCTCCGGGGAAGCCAGCAAGGCTGGTTTTGCCGTAGACCGATGGGAAGAAGATGAAAAACAGCGCACGGAAATACGGAACGCGGCCGCGCTCATCAGCCAACTACCTGGTCTACAACTGCGCGGATTAATGACCATGGCCCCCTGGGATGTTCCTGACGAACAAATCCGCCCCGTTTTCCGTCGCACCCGTGAATTGGCCCATTGGCTCCAGGAGCAGCTGCCCCAGGTCAACTTCACCCAACTCTCAATGGGCATGACCGATGATTTCTCCCTGGCTGTTGAAGAGGGCGCCACCCACATTCGCGTCGGCCGTGCCATCTTTGGGGAACGAGGAAATTAAGGCAAACATGTTAAAGTGAGCGTTTAAACCCGAATTTTTCTCTGGTAACTTCGCGCCTCTGCGTCTCTGCGAGGGTTTTTTCAGCAGACTCATCTGTGGCTAAATAAGGAAACTCGTTGCAGCAGCGGAGCTTTGGTTATAATCTCCTCATGCCGCTCTGGTTTGATCCTCGTCGGTTTTCGACTCGCCTGCTTCTGGTGTTTCTGGGGTTGATTCTCCTCACGACCCTGGGCGCGGGGGTACCGGCGTATTGGCTCACCCGCATCCAGTTAGAGCAGCAGGCGTGGAATCAGGTCAATGCCGGGCAGCAGGCTACCCATTCCCTGCTCCTGGCCGAGCAAAGCCGCCTGGATAATCTGGCTAATCTATTGGGGGAGCGGCCGACGCTGCAAGCCCTGGTCATGGCCCAGGATTGGGACACCCTACACCCTTATTTGCAGGCGTTTCAACGGCAAAGTGACCTGGATATTTTGCTTTTTTGCGGCCGCGACCATACCCTCATCGTTTCCCATCTCCCCCTGACAGCCTGCCCTCCCCACACCGGCTTTACCTTACTCAACGGCCAGCCGGCCTTGCTTACCGCCTACCCTGTTATCACATCTGGCTCTCTAACCCCATTGGGTACAACCATCATCGGCCTCTGGCTGGATGAGCCATTTTTGCGTACCCTGGCAGCCAGCACTGGCCTGGCCCAGACCATCATCCTGGCTGATGGTACCCGTTTTGCCAGCAGCTTAGGCGATGCGGCCGCGCCCCAAATCCATTTGGTCAGCCGGGGGTTCATCCTGGACATCGTCGGGGAACAATATTATGCCCGCACCCTCCCATTAGATGACAACGGCCTGCAATTGGAGTTAGCCCTGCCGGTGGCCCCCCTGGTAGCGACGGAGCGGCAAGCTCTGGCGGTGCTTGTGGGCAGTACCAGCCTGATCGCCCTGATTGGGCTGCTGCTGGGGGGGTGGCTGATCCGCCGCCTCACCGCCCCTTTGCAGCAGCTAACTGCGGCCGCTGAACGAATCAGCCAGGGAGATTTTGTCACCCCCATCCCCGCCCTCAATGCCCCGATCGAAGTAACCACCCTGGCGGCCGCGTTCGCTAAAAGCCATACCACCATGCGCCATACCCTGGATGATCTGGCCCAGACCCGCGATTGGTTTGACAACCTCATCCAATCTATTGCCGAAGGGGTGATCACCTTTGACACCGAGGGGCACATTACTTTTATGAGCCAGGGGGCCGAACGGATAACCGGCTGGCAGGCAGAACAAGCTCGCGGCCGCGCCATCACCGACCTTTTCCCCGTTCCCTCAGAGCAGATGGCTGCCTTTCTTGACCTCATCTTGCCCCCTGGCGAACAGCGGCAAATCGAATTTCGTACCCCTGATGGCCAGACCCTCACCCTGGCTGTGACCGGGGCACGCCTCTTCCCCCCCCAGGGAGAAACGATGCAGGTGGCCCTGGTGCTGCGAGATGTGACGGAAGAAGCTGCCTGGCGCAGTTTACGGGCCTACTTTTTAGCCAACATCACCCACGAGTTCCGCACTCCCCTCAGCACCCTCAACGCCTCAATCGAACTGCTTCTTGATGAAGCAGACAACTTTACCCCAGACGAAATGCGCGAACTGCTCAAACCCACCTATCTCAGTTTGCTCACCTTACAAACCCTCATTGACAATTTACTGGAGAGCAGCCGAGTCGAAGCGGGGCAATTCAGCCTGCGCCGTCGGCCCACCCACCTCAACCAGGTAGTCGCCGATGCCACTCGCATTGTCCAACCCCTGTTAGAACGGCGGCAGCAAACCCTCACCCTGGTAGAACCGGCCCACCTGGCCCAATTAGAAACCTTACCCCGGTTGCTGGCCGATGAGGCCCGGCTGACCCAGGTTTTGGTCAACCTGCTCACCAATGCCAGCAAATACAGCGAACAGGGCACAGAGATTGAATTACACCTCAGCCAGACGCCAGATTGGCTGCGTCTGGAAGTGGCCGACCGGGGATTGGGCATTCCCGCCCCGGAACGGATCAACTTGTTTCGCCGCTTTGTCCGCCTGGATCATCCTGATGGGGAGCAATATGGGGCCGGGCTGGGGCTGTATGTGGTCAAACATACCATTGAAGCCCACGGCGGCCGCGTCGGCGTAGACAACCGCCCTGGAGGGGGATCGCTGTTTTGGGTAGAATTGCCGTTACTGGAACCTGACCCTTGAAACTCCTCATCGTCGAAGACGACCTTGCCCTTTCGGATGTGTTAGCCTTTACCCTGCGGCGGGCCGGGTTTACGGTGGCTTTGGCCTATGATGGGCTGGCGGCTCTGGCTGTCTGGGAGCGAGAACAGCCGGACCTGTTGGTGTTGGATTTAAACCTGCCTAAACTGGATGGGTTAGCCGTCTGCCGCCAGATTCGTGCCCAAAGCGACCTGCCGATCATCATCCTCTCCGTGCGGGGAGGGGATGAGGCAGTAGTGCAAGGGTTGGAACTGGGAGCGGATGATTATGTGGTGAAACCGTTTAGCCCCAGCCAGTTGGTAGCGCGAGTAAAAGCGTTGCTACGGCGGGCCGGCCGCTATGCTACGCCCGGTCAGTTGGAAATAGGGGAATGGGTGCTAGATCGCGGCCGCAACGAACTCCAATCTTCTGACTCCCCCCCCATCCGCCTGACCCCACTGGAAACCCGCCTACTCGAATCGCTGCTCCAACACACCGGGCAGGTACTCCCCAGTGATACCCTCATCCAGCTAATCTGGGGCCATGAAGGGGGGGATCGGGCCATGCTTAAACAACTTGTCTACCGCCTGCGGACTAAACTAGAAACCAACCCCGCTCACTCCCTCACCATCGAAAACGTGCCCGGCATTGGCTATACGGTGGAAGTTAGGACTGAGGACTGAGCGCTGTTCTCTCGCCCACTCGCTCACTCGCAAACTTCCTCTGTTACCTTTTTGTTACCCCCGTATAACCCCCTCTGTTACCTACATCAAGCAGAATAAGATTAGTTCATCACGACTAACCGTCCTGGGGGTCGCTGTGTATCCTGAATGGTCGCCGGCCTTATCTGGCCTGACGATTGATATAGAGATTGCCCGGCGGCTGCCGCCGGGAGTAGCTTTCCGTCATCTAGCCATACCCATCGCTGAGGAAGGCGGCCGCGTCACCGTGTTCATGGCCGATCCGTATAACCAGGTAGGGGTGGCTGAGGTTGCGGCCGCTCTGGGTCATCAACCCTATCTCGTTCGCACCAACCCGGTCTTCATCAGCGATCTGTTATTAACCGTCTGGCCAGATGAAATTTCCGCCAGCCTGCGCCTGCTGGTTGCCACCCCAACTGAGGGGGCAACGGCCCGGTTTTTGGCTTACAGCCAGCGGTTGGGCAACTTACTGAATAGTCAGATCATTTACATCCCGCTTGACGAAGCGGCCGCGGGGTTGGCCTTAACCACACCCCCCATACCAGCGCGGACCACCCTGCCCATCGCCTTACTTCTGGTACAGCAGCCTCGTTGGCCTTTGCGGCATATTCTTTTGATCCTGCAAGGGGAACCCAGTGAGTCGGCTTTGTTAGCCTGGGTGTTACGCCTGGCGCGGCCGGCCGGCACCGTTGTCACCCTGCTGCTTCTTTCACCACCCCTGATTGGGCAACCCTGGTCAAGAAGCCAGGTGATGTCAGGGGGAGAACGTAAGCTGCCCGCCCCGGTTCAGCACCTTGCCCGGCAGTTGACCCAGGCAGGCATCTCAACGGAGTTATGCTTGCGGCAAGGGTCTCCAGAAGCGCAGATTCGGCAAGAGACCGCGGCCGCAGAGGTTGATCTGGCCTTGATCATCAATCAGCCGGACACGTTGTTGAACCGTATCACCCCATGGTTTGACCGGCCCTTGTTGATTATCGCGGCCGCAAAAGGGGTATAACATCTTGTTCATTTTACCCAACCAACAGATGCAGCAGATGGAAAATCCACCCCAAAAGCACCTTTACGGGTTGGCTGCACTGCCGCCCGATGCGGCGGTAACTCAGCAGCGGATTTATGCTTCCCGCCTGGGAGAGCTGCTCCACATTCCGATCTGCTTTAGCCAGGTTGACCCCCATCAAGCCGCATTGGCAAAGAAAGCGGCCGTTGATTGTGATCTGCTGTTGTTGGTAGAACCCCCGCAGCCCTGGTGGCGGCGACTTCTCTTTGGCCAACCCGCCTGCCAACTGATTGACCAGCAGGAACACTCTTGCCTGGTGCTGCGTCAGCCCCGCTGGCCTATTCGTTCCCTGCTTCTCATCTTGCGCGGCCATTCCTCAGACCAACCAGCCATAAAATGGGCCGAAAAGATTGCCCAGGCGGCCCAGGCCACTATCCGCCTGCTGCCCATTATTCCCCCTCACCCAGCCATTCACCGACGGGGGAGCAGCCAATATATGGGGCCAGAGATGATGCTGCTGCCCCATACCCCTATTGGAGAGCAGTTGGCTCAACTGCAAAGCCGCCTGGCAGTCAACGGAATTGTTGGGCAGTTGGCTCATCAACAAGGTGAACCGGATGAACAAATCCGACGTGAGGTGCGACAAACAGGGCCAGATTTGATCCTGATTGCGGCCGAACCGTTTAGCCGGTGGCAGCGGTGGTGGTTAGGGGAATTGGTGCGGCCGCTGCTCAATTGGGTGGATCGGCCCCTGTTGGTAGCCAGGTAAAGGCGTGGAGGTTCTATAAATGTCCATCATTCTAGAAAATCTCAGCAAACGGTATGAAGGCCATCCGGTCGTCAATCAAGTTTCCCTGGAAATTGCCGACGGGGAGTTTTTTGTCTTGCTGGGATCCAGTGGCAGCGGCAAAACCACCGTCCTCAGCATTATTGCCGGTCTAGTCAGTACCGAGCAAGGGCGGGTGATCTTACATGGGCGCGATGTCACCTATTTGCCTACCCAACAGCGCAACGTGGGGTACGTTTTTCAACATTATGCCCTGTTCCAACACATGACCGTCGCCGATAATATTGAGTTTGGGCTGCGGGTGCGGAAAATGCCCGCGGCCGCACGCCAGCAGCGTCGTGATGAACTATTAGAACTGGTTGGGCTGACCGGTCTGGGCAGCCGAATGCCCCGGCAAATCTCCGGCGGGCAGCAGCAGCGGGTTGCCCTGGCCCGCGCCCTGGCCCACCGCCCTGATGTCCTGCTGCTAGATGAACCCCTGGGGGCCTTAGATGCTAAAATCCGCACCGAACTGCGCCGTACCCTGAAAACGATTCAACGGGAGCTGGGTATCACCACCATCCTCGTTACCCATGACCAGGAAGAGGCGTTTGAGTTGGCTGACCGGCTGGGGGTGATGAGTTTTGGCCGCCTGCTGGAAGTTGGCCCCCCGGATCAATTGTACCGGCGGCCGCAATCCGAATTTGTGGCTACTTTTTTGGGTACAGCTAACCTGCTCGTTGGTGAAGCCGCTTACAATGGTATCCAGGTTGGCCCGCGCCATTTTGACCTGGACAGTCAGGCCCTACCCGTTGAAGAGGGGCAGCGGGTGCAGGTTCTCATCCGTCCTGAAGATGTGGCCCTGGCGGTGGCGGCGGATCAATTAGATTGCCCCCCGCTAGGGCAAGGGATCGTGGAGCATACCGTTTTTAGTGGCTCTTTTGAACGCTCCCGCCTCCGTTTGCCGGCTTTGCCTGGAGTGCGTCCCATCGCCCCGCCCCCCGCCTATGGGGATGATGCCATTCTTATAGAAGTGACCCGTACCCAGGATCAGGTGAGCCGCCTGCCCATTCAGCCGGAGCAGAAAGTGTGGGTAGGGGTGCGCCGCCTCCATGCTCTGGCCCATCCCGGTCTCCGCTTCCTCATGCCGACAGATGGTTCACCCCTGGCTGAGGCGGCTCTGGCTTATGGTGGTCATCTGGCCCGCATGGCCCATGCCCGTGTGACTTTATTAGCCTATGGAATGGACGCGGCCGCCGGGCAGAAACATCTCCAGGCATGTAAAGAAAAATTGGGCGGTGGCCTGGTGGCTCTGGATCTGCGCCAGACCGAAAAGCCGTTGGCGGCCGGCCTGGCCGAAGAGGTGGAGCGACAGCCCGTTGACCTGGTATTTTTAGGCTTTGCCCCCCATGCCCCCCAGTTTCGCCTGGCCGAGGCGATTTTGCCTCTGGGTGAACACCATTTGCTGCTGGTACCCCCAGGTGCGGCCGCCCCCTCTCAGGTGTTGGTTTGTGTTGCCAGCGGCGAGCCGGGCAAAGAGGATATCCGCTTTACCGCCCGGCTGGTACGCCATGTGGGGGCCGAAGCGGCCGTATTGGCCGTGATTTCCTCGCCGCAAACCAATGAAACCACCCGGCAGCGGGTAGACCGGTTCTTGAGCCAGGGGGTAAAGACGTTAGAACTCCTGGGAGTGCCTGCCGAGACCGTCATCCGTACCGGCCCGGTCAGCCAGGAGATTCAACAGCAGATAGCAGCCGCGCCCTACGACCTACTCGTTTTCGGTTCCCCCTTACCCGATAAAAGTGGGGAAATCTCTCTGGATGGGGTGATCAGCCAGGTGTTGACCGCTGTGCCCCACCTGCCTACCTTGATTGTCCGCTCAGCCGGTCCAGAGCGAGCCGATACCGTTGGCACACTCTATGCCGTCCAGGAGGTATTCTAATGCGTCGACGTAATCTGGTTTTGCTTTTGTTTATTAGTTTGCTCGGCCTGGCAGCTTGTGGTGGGGGCAATGCAAATAAAGAAGAGTCGGTTACCTTGATCCTGGCCGCCTACACCACTCCCCGTGAGGCGTACCGAGAAATTATCCCTCTTTTCCAGGCCCAATGGCGAGAACAAACAGGTCAGACGGTGCGCTTTGAGGAATCCTATCAGGGTTCTGGCACCCAATCCCGGGCCATTGTCGAAGGGTTTGAGGCAGATGTGACCGCCCTCTCTCTGGAAGCGGATATCATCCGCATTGAAGAGGCTGGCCTGATTACCCATGATTGGCGCAGTAAACCGTACAATGGCATGGTCAGTACCTCGGTGGTGGCTTTTGCCGTCCGTGCGGGCAACCCGAAAGGGATTTATGATTGGGCCGACCTGGCCCGGCCGGGCATTGAGGTCCTCACCCCCAACCCTCGGACGAGTGGCGGGGCGATGTGGAATATTTTGGCCTTATATGGGGCGGCGCAACGGGGGTTTGTGGCTGGAGTGCCAGCGAATGATGACGCGGCCGCGCAGGCGTTCATGCAGGCCGTTCTTAAAAATGTGACCGTCATGGACAAAGCCGCCCGTGAGAGTATCATCAACTTTGAGCAAGGGGTCGGCGATGTGGCTATTACCTATGAAAATGAGGTGCTGGTAGCTTTACAAGGGGGACAAAATTACGAATTAATCATCCCCCGCTCTTCTATTTTGATTGAAAACCCGCTGGCGGTGGTAGACCGGTATGTGGATAAACATGGCACCCGTGATGTAGCTGAAGCGTTTGTGGCCTTTCTTTTTACCCGTGAAGCCCAGGAAATCTTCGCCCGTCACGGCCTGCGCTCTCCAGACCCCGACGTATTAGCCGCAACGACGGCCCAATACCCACCGCTTGAAGATTTATTCACCATTGCCCATTTTGGCGGCTGGGCGGCCGCGACTCCCGCTTACTTTGGCGAGCAAGGCATTTATACCCTGACGATCAGTCGGGTATTAGGTGGAGGTTAGGGGGCGAGTGAGCGAGTTTGCGAGTGGGTGAGTGAACGAGTGAACGAGTGGGCGAGTTGGCGAATCTCTTAAGCTCTCATACCTCAGTCCTCAGTCCTCAGCCCTAAGTCCCACAAATAGGAGATAACCAATGTCAACATTAGCTGCGGCCAGACCTGCTCCCCGGCCACCCGTTCCCTGGGGGCGATGGGGGATTCGGGGGGTGGCGTTTACCTACCTGGCGGTTTTGCTCATTATCCCCCTTATGGTCATTCTGCGTGATGGGCTGCGGGAGGGGGGCGGGGAGCTAATCCGGCAGGTAACGCTGCCTATCGCCTGGCATGCCCTGAAACTCTCCTTGTGGACAGCTGGGGTGATGACGATCATTAACGCCATCATGGGATTATTGACTGCCTATGTCCTGGTGCGGTACCGCTTTCCCGGTCATGGGCTGCTCAACGCCATCGTGGATTTGCCTTTGGCGATCCCTACCCTGGTGACGGGGGTGATGTTGGTGGTGTTGTATGGGCCACAGCAGGCGTTGGGGTCGTGGCTGCGGGATGAGTGGGGGATTCGGGTGATTTTTGCCCCGCCGGGGATTATTTTGGCCCTGTTGTTTATCACCTTCCCGTTTGTGGTGCGCTCGGTGCAGCCCGTTTTGTTGGCCCTGGATCAGACGCAAGAGGACGCGGCCGCGACCCTCGGCGCCACCGGCTTAACCATTTTTCGCCGTATCATCCTGCCGCCGCTTATCTTGCCCCTTATCAGCGGGGCCTTGCTCAGTTTCGCCCGCGCTATAGGTGAGTTTGGCTCCATCGTCATCGTTGCTGGCAACATCCCATTTTATTCCCAAACCGCCGCCGTCTATGTGTTAGGTGAAGTCGAATCAGAAAACCGGCTGGGGGCCAGTGCTGTCTCCATTGTTATGGTTGCCATTGCTTTTAGCCTCATCTTGCTGGTAGATTGGCTGCAGCGGCGGATTAATAATTAATGGGTGAATTGTTTATTAGCCATTACAAATGAGTACCTTAGCCCCAAAACCTACCCTCGTTACCCGTCCTGTTTCCTGGCGCCGTGTCTGGAGCCGTCGGTTGTTGATCGGCCTGGTGGTGATCTATATCGCTATTCTCATCCTGGCTCCCCTGGTAAGTCTGGTGTGGGGGGCATTCCGCACGGGAGTGGGGCCGGTCATCACTGCCTTAAACCAGCCGGATGTGTTGGCTGCTTTTGGCCGTACCCTGTGGATCAGCGGCATTGTTCTTATCATTCATGCCCTGGGGGGAACGGTTGTGGCCTGGGTGTTGGTACGCCACCGTTTCTGGGGGCAAAAAATCCTGAATGGCCTGATTGATATGCCGTTTGCTGTTTCGCCGGTAGTGGTGGGGTATATGCTGCTGCTCCTTTTTGGCCGGAATGGGCTGTTGTCCCCGGTGCTGACGGCTCTCGACATTCGGGTGGCCTTTGCCTGGCCGGGGATGGTGCTGGCAACGTTGTTTGTCACCCTGCCGTTTATGATTCGGGAGCTAGGGCCGGTGTTGGAAGCGTTTGGGGTGCAGCAAGAGCAAGCGGCCGCAACCCTGGGCGCGTCTGGTTGGCAAACCTTTTGGTATGTCACTCTGCCCGCTATTCGTTGGGGGTTTTTCTACGGCCTGACCCTGACCCTGGCCCGTGCTCTGGGGGAGTTTGGCGCGGTTTTGGTCATAGGAGGTGGGATTCAAGGCGGCCGCACCGAAACAGCTACCCTCTACATCTACCGTGCCCTGGATGAGCGGGATACAGTGGGAGCCTATAGTGCCGCGCTCCTCTTGGGCCTCATCTCCCTCATCCTGGTCATTGGTAGTGACCTTTGGCGCCGCCGTGAGAAGGCGGAATGAATATATCTATCGTGGTCATCACGTATCACAGCCTGTCAACCCGTTGAATTCCTAAAGAGCAACGTCTGGCCTACGCCGCCGGTTTCAAGTCTCACCCCCAAAATTATCCCCAAGAGCCAAATCTAACAATACCTGCCGCTGACTCTCCGTAAGGGGAAACGCATCCAGCCGGGCAGGATCGGCCATGAGGGCGTCCCACTGTTCGGCTAGAGTGGCTTTAAGATTGGTCTCCAGGCGGAAGGCGCGTAAAAAGCGGTGTAAGGTTTCCCGCATGCGGCCGCGACGGGCCAGCAGCCCCTCCCCATGCCAGGCTACAACCCGACAGCTTGCCGTCACCGGCACCCCCATCACCATCACCGTCAAACATTCCCGTACCTGGTCGTACCAATGGGCAAAGGGGCGGTCTACCCCATCTACCTGTACGGAGAGAATATCTGGGTCGCGGATGCCGGTGAGGTAAAAGGTGTAATCTCGCTGAGGGGGCAGCAGGTGGGTGTGCCCGGCGGCCGCGCCCACAATCGCCACCATCTCCTGCTCCCACCAGAGCAGTTCCAGGGGGGTGAGGGTATAATGTCCATCCTGGTAAGCCAGGGTTTCCCCATCATCTTCAAATAGATCAAATTGACCATCCGCCCCGGCAAACAAGTGTAAATGCATCTCTGGGGGGTTGGCAACACCTCCCCATCCCAGTTCTGGCCCTAGGGGAATAATAGCCCCGGCGCGGGCCAGTACCGGTATATCGGCCAGATCGCCGTAGAGGGTGATGGTGCGGCCGCCGCGCCAATAAGCCCCACTGAAAAAATGGTACCAATCCCCATCTGGCAGCCACATCGTTTGCCGACTCAACTGGGTATCCCGGTCGGCGGGGGTGGTGTAGGGGGCAGCCAGCAGTTCAGAACCGAACAGGTATTGATGGGGAAAGCTATAGGCCAACTCTTCATGGGGATAATCATGGTACAGCGGCCGCAGCAAAGCTCTACCTGTCTGTTCATTGCGCCAGGCCATCGTATACAGGTACGGGATAAAAGCGTGACGCAGCTGCATCGCCTTCTTAATGAGTTCATAAGTGGTGGGATCATACAGCCAGGGCCGCCGCTCCAGGAAACTGTTTTTGGTGCTGTGCAGCCGCAGGATGGGGCTAAACAGGCCAAATTGCACCCATCGGGTAAACAGTTCTGGCTCTTCTACCCCCTGCTGATGGCCGCCAATGTCATGGCTCCACCAACTGTACCCCACATTGGCAGCGGTGGCGGTAAAATAGGGCTGGAAGGCTAATGAAGGCCAATCCACATGGGTATCGCCAGAGAAGCCGATGGGGTAACGGTGGTTGCCTAAGCCTCCCCAGCGAGAAAAAATGAAGGGCCGCTTTTGTCCATCCCGCCCCATATCATAATAATGGAGATGGTTGAGCCACCAGAGCGGATCCAGTCCAGGCAGGGAGCTATCATGCCCCTGCTGCCAATCAATCCACCAGAAATCCACCCCTACTGCCTCTTGGGGGTGGTGCAGCAGCTCAAAGTAGGGGCGGGCAAAGCGGGGATCCGCCAGATCGAACGGGATAGGCTGCTGGCTGGTCGGGTCTGTGCCCATCGCGGCCGCAAATGCCGGGTATGCTTCTTCATGGGGCCAAACGCCGCGGGCCGGGTGCAAATTGAGGGCGGTACGCAGCCCATTCTCGTGCAGCCAGGTGATGAACTGGGCCGGATCGGGAAATAGTTCTCGGTTCCAAGTGTAGCCGGTCCAACCATCATTTTCTGGGCTGATGTCGGTGAGATGCCAATCCATATCCACAATGCAAACAGATAGGGGAATATCATGAGCGCGGAAGTCACGCATCAGGTTGATTAGCTCGGATTGGGTGTAAGCCCAGTAGCGGCTCCACCAGTTGCCTAAAAGGTAACGGGGGATGAGGGGGGTGCGGCCGCAAATGCGGTGAAAATGTTGTAAACAGGTCTCATAATCTTGCTCATAGCCGAAAAAGTAAAGGTCTACATGGCCCGGCAGCCGCGGTTCTAGCCAGCCAGCGTCGTTGAAAACTAGAGTGGCCGAATCATCTACGACGGTCCACCCCTGGCGGGAGAGCAGCCCCGGTTCTAAAACGGTGCGGCCGCTCACTCCATCCAGGGTGCGGGCGGTACCGAGCAAATTTCCTTCATCGGCATCACCATACTGCCAGACGCGGCCGCTTTCCCGTAACGTTATTTGTGTTCCCTCTAAACCCGCAGCGGGTAAGACCAGGTGCAAAAACGTGGTTGTGATCGCCAGACCATCCCCCTCTGGGGCTACCTGGAACGGTGGTACAACCTGCTTGCGATGCCAAAACGCCTGGCTGGCTCTATCCTCAAACGACCCATTTGGGCTATACTCAAGGCGCAGCAGCCTATCCATGATCACCGTCACCCGGACATGACCATGAACGATCATCGCTTCCCTGGCCGCTACCGGGGCCATCGCCAGCCGAAAATGGGGGGCAATAGATGGTTGCTCAGACATAAGACCCTCGCTCTTAGTTCAGCAAATAATTAGGAAGTGTAGTAATATTCAAGCCAATGGGCAAACAGCGAATAATTGTTGAATGGCAAGTTGGTGAATGGTTAATAGTGGGGCATCCCTTTATTAATAATTTACCAATGCAGCAATTCACCAGTTAATTATTCTCAAGGAGCAGACCATGAGCTTTCCCCCTCTTTCATTAGCCGATTGGCGGCCTACCCGTGATACTGTTCAGGGATATAGCAAACTCCTGGGCAAAATACGCCGTGCTCTCACCCCATACCAGCCTCATTGGTATCATGTCAGTTTGCACGTTAATGATACGGGGTTGACGACGACGGATATTCCGTATGGGGAAGATTCTTTTTATGCAGATCACTCTTTTGCTATGGCGTTGGATTTTACCGCCCATAAGCTCAACATCAATTCTAGCCGCCGTTTGCAGCTAGAAGTACCGCTGACCGGCCAACCATTGGCTGCTTTTTATGGGGCGGTGATGGATGGGCTGCAAACTCTGGGCGTGACGGTAGAGTTGGATGAAGCGATGTTTGCTGATGAGACACCAGGAACGTATGACGCGGCCGCGATCACCGCGTATTGGCAGGCATTAAAACAGATCAACGAGGTATTGCTTCAGTTTAAGGCTGGATTGGCCGGGGAGACGGGGCCGGTACAGTTTTGGCCCCACCATTTTGACCTGGCGATGTTGTGGTTTAGCGGCCGCAAAGTGCCCGGCGTAGACCCCAATGATCGGGAATACGCCGATGAGCAGATGAACTTTGGTTTCTCCACGGGCGATGCGGGCATTCCTGACGGTTATTTTTATATCACCGCTTATCCCATTCCTGATCGGTTTATTGGTTCAATGTTGGTTGAAGGGGCACATTGGCACAGCGAAGGGTGGCAGGGAGCGGTCATGCCTTACAGCGAACTGGTAGAGGTGTCCGACCCTAAACAAAAATTACGCAACTTCTGTCATCTCGTTCAGGCTCGCGGCGCGTCTCTCATGCAGTAGATGTGATTTACAGATGACACATATTTTCACAGTATCTTCTCAATAAGTTAGGGCGAACCTTCGGAAGGTTTGGGCAATGGACAAGCTCTTGGGTCAAACCTTCCGAAGGTTATACGTTTTACTGCGATGTTACTTTTCACAGCTAAAAAAACTGTGTTCATCTGTGGCTCTCCTGAAAAAAGGTCGCGCAGAGACGCGAAGGCGCAAAGTTACCAAAGAAAAATTCGTGTTCATTCGTGAAATTCGTGGCTTTTTTCAGTGGATTCATCTGTGGATAACCCCTTTCTGGTTTACCCAGGCCTGGGATTGGTCCAGAAAAAAATCTGCCCTAAACCGCGAAATCTACGGACAAGCATTACGTCCTGGATCTGATAAATCTCGCAGTTAATCTCGGCGGAGTTTGCGATAGGTGATGCGATGCGGCCGCTCGGCGGCCGCGCCTAACCGTTTCTTTTTATCCTCTTCATACTCACTGTAATTGCCGGGGAACCATACCACCTGACTATCCCCTTCAAAAGCCAAAATATGAGTCGCCACCCGGTCTAAGAACCAGCGATCATGGGAAATAATGACGGCACAGCCAGCAAAGTTGATCAGCCCTTCTTCTAAGGCCCGCAGAGTATTCACGTCCAGATCATTGGATGGCTCATCTAGTAACAATAAATTGCCCCCAGAAAGCAATGTTTTGGCCAGGTGGACCCGATTGCGCTCTCCCCCAGAAAGTTCCCCCACTTTTTTCTGCTGATCCTGCCCGGCAAAGTTAAACCGCCCCACATAAGCCCGTGAGTTGATTCGACGGTCGCCGAGCATAATTTGCTCCTCACCCCCAGAAATTTCCTGCCAGACGGTATTGTTTGGGCTGAGATCGTCTCGGCTCTGGTCTACATAAGCCAGCTTGACCGTTGCGCCAACGGTGAGGGCCCCGCTGTCTGGCTTTTCCTGCCCCACAATCATGCGGAACAGGGTGGTCTTGCCGGCCCCGTTTGGGCCAATGATGCCGACGATACCGGCTGGGGGAATAGCAAAAGTCAAATTTTCATACAACAGTTGGGTGCCAAATGCCTTGCTCACCCCTTCGGCCTGCACCACGATGTCCCCCAGGCGTGGCCCTGGGGGGATGTAAATTTCCAGCTCCTCACGGGCTTTGTCCCGGTCCTGATTAAGCAGCTCGTTGTACGCTTTGATACGGGCTTTTTGTTTGGCCTGGCGGCCGCGTGGGGACGTATTCACCCATTCTAGCTCTCGCTGCAAGGTGCGCTGCCGTTGGGCCTCACCCTTACTCTCTTTTAGCAGCCGTTCATGCTTCTGGCCCAGCCAGGATGAATAATTACCTTTCCAGGGAATGCCGCGGCCGCGATCTAGCTCCAATACCCACCCTGTTACATTGTCCAGAAAATACCGGTCATGGGTAATCAGAATAATCGTCCCCGCATACTCCGCCAGATGTTTCTCCAGCCAGGCCACCGACTCGGCATCCAGGTGATTGGTGGGTTCATCCAGCAGCAGCACATCTGGGGCTTTGAGCAGGAGACGGCACAGGGCGACCCGCCGTTTCTCCCCACCAGAGATAACATTGATAGGGGTGTCTCCTGGTGGGCAGCGGAGGGCGTCCATAGCCAATTCCAGGCGGCTGTCTAAATCCCAGGCATTCATCGCATCCAACCGATCTTGTAGTTTACCCTGCCGCTCCAAGAGATTATTCATCTCCTCATCGCTCATCGGATCGGCAAACTTATTGTTAATCTCATCAAACTCCTGGAGGGCGTCCACCACTTCCTGCGCCCCTTCTTCGACAATCTGGCGTACTGTCTTCGTTTCGTCCAACTGAGGCTCCTGCTCCAGAAAGCCAACACTGTACCCGGGAGCAAAAACCACATCCCCCACAATATCCTTATCCAGCCCGGCGATGATCCGGAGCAGGGTACTCTTCCCCGACCCGTTCAGCCCGATGATGCCAATTTTGGCCCCATAAAAAAAGGAGAGATTGATCTCCTTCAAAACCTGGTAGTTTGGGGGGTAAATCTTACTCACCCCCATCATAGAAAAAATTACTTGTTTGTCACTCATGCTTGTTCCTTTGCAGAATAGGAGATTAAGAGATTCCCAGAGATTGCCTTTGTTTTAGCTGACTCCCGGTAGTTTATCAGGTTTATGGTTTAGCTGCCTAACCTGGACAAGCCAGAAAAGATTAATTCACAGATTTCACAGATGACTCTACTGAAAAAGGGTCGCGCAGAAACGCTAAGGCGCAAAGTTAGCAAAGAAAAATTTGTGTTCGTTCGTGAAATTTGGGGCTTTTTTCAGTGGACTCACAGATGAGCACAGATAAAAGATCTGTGGATCAGTTCTAGTTTTTTGTACAAGACGTTGACTCGTAGGGTCTATTTTGGGCTGCCTAAGGCGACGCACGCGGCCGCAAACGCCAACTCCGCCCATACCCCATACATTTTCCCGGAGGGGTGTAACCCATCACTGGCAATCAAGGCCGGATCCGCTGCCGCCTGCCGGGAGATGGGGGTTACATCAATGTAAGCCGCTCCCTGTTGTTCCGCCTCGGCCCGGTTAAGGGCGTTGAAAGTATCTATCTCCTGGGCAATTTGGACCAGATCGCGCCCCTCAGCAAAGGGAGTTACGCCCCAATCAGGGATAGACAGGACGATGACCCGCCCTGGCTCTCCCCCGGCAAAGGTGATGGCTTTGGCTAACAATTGGCGAAATTCGAGCTGATATTGGGATGGGTCGCGGCCGCGATATTGATTGTTTACCCCGATCAGCAGCGATACCAGGTCGTAGGCTCCCTGGGGGGCGGCCTGTTCGATGGCCGCCGCCAGCTCATCCGTTGTCCAGCCAGTCTGGGCGATGATAGTTACGGTGACTGGTGAACCTACTGCTTCCAGCATCGCCGCCAACCGCATTGGCCACCGCTCTACCTCGCTCACACTTTCCCCAATCGTATAAGAATCACCTAAGGCTAAAAAACGGGGCATCGTCTCTCCTTTTTGCTTATAGGGGCATAAGGGTGTTTTGGTTTTGGCCCTGGCTCCTGGTGCTGTGGGCTGTTTTACAGGGGTCAGAGAAATGGCCCAAAAGAGAAGGAATAAGAGCAGCAGGGATAGGGATGAAAAAAAAAGCCGGGTTAATCTTTTATCGGGCACGTTATGCCTGTCTGAACAGTGGTTATTACTGTATTAGTGTATTGGTGTATTGGTTATTGCCACTGGTGAAATCAATTTTCGCTGGAGCCCGGTAAGGAATATCATCTATCGCCGCGTGAAGGGGAGATAGGTTCGGTGAACTTGCTCGACAACCCACACCTGTACGGGTAGAGTGATGGGGCTGTTGGTGGTGCCAGGGTTGGCCTGGATGGTGATGGCCCCGCTATGTTGGCCCAGCGGCCGCGCTACATTCTCTACTTCCCCGTTCAAGGCCACCGTTCCTCCTGGGCCTACTGTGCCGGTGGGGTTGATGAGGGTGGGCACGACCACGGCCGCGCCATTCACCGTCGCCGTATACACCATTGTGCCCACCATGCCCTGGTTGCCTACCGGGATAGAAAAGGGGAGAGTAATGGGCTGCTCCGCGGCCGCGATCATAAAAGAGACTGCACTCACCGGCACATACAGGGATGTGCCCCAAGTGGCCGGGTTTTTGGGCATGGCTGTTAAAGACGCCTGGGCCGGCCGCCCTTGCACCCCATAAAAGCGCATCTGCTCACATTCCGGGTAATGGGGGGCGGTGTTGAAGTTCAGGTTAAAGAGGAACATCCCCCCCATCCAGGGATAATGGGCATCGGCGTATTGGTAGGCTCCGGCCAGATTAGAGGCTTGTTTTTCCAGGGTGACAATTTGCCAGGCGCGGCCGCTCCAGCCGGGATCATTGAGGCAGTGGGCCGGGGGTTCCACAATCCAACCAAACTCCGTCGCCCAAACAGATTTGTGTCCCAGACTATACTCCGTGTCCATAATCTCATAAATTTTCTCTACCCCACGAAAGCAAAATCCATTGGTGCAATTTTGGGCCGGATTAGCCGAACCCACATCGGGGGGGGCGTCAAAATCGGCACTGTACCCATAGGGATGATAGCCCAGGGCATCAAAACAGTTTCCGGCGCCAGCATCCAGCAGTTCGCGCAAATATTCCCGCTCATCCTGGTACAGCCCATTATGGCCGGGGTGGCCGTTCCAATTGCCCTGGACGCGCCCGGTGGGAGCCAGCCCGGCCGAAACGACGATGGCTGTGGGGTCTACCAGTTTAATCCGGCTGTACGCCTCACATAACAAGACGGCATAATCGGTGGCGATAGGGGAACTGCCCCAGCCGTAGCTGGCGTCCAGATTGACTTCATTGCCAATTTCGTAGGCGTCAATATAGTTCCCGCTCTGTTGGGCCAACGCCTGCACCCCATGGCCAAAGGCGGTGACATCTCCCAGGTGAGTGTAATCAGCATCTACCCGGATCAGCACATGCTGGGGCAGGGGAGAGCCAGGGGCGTTGAACACCTTGATCCAGTTGAACCCCATACTGCTGAGTAGGGCGGTGTCCCAGGCGGCAACATTGGCCCCGTATCCCAGGTGGGGAGCAGTGGCGTGGGTAGGGTGCGGCCGCAGCCATAAACCAGTGATAACCAGCAGAAAAGTAAACGGGATTACCAGCCAGAGCCGCCTATCTTTTTTCATCATTATTCCCTTTTGGCCGAAAAGACAGGGCCGTAACCAGAAAAGTCAAAAATACACCCACTAGCCACGCCGCCGCAGGAACCATTTTTCCGTCTCAATGGCTACCAGGGTCACTAACCCCAGCCCCAGGGCCAGGAGCAGGTCAGGCAGGGAGAGGGGGGTGATGCCAAAAAAGGTATCTAAACCGGGCAGGTAGATGACCAGCAGTTGCAACGCCAATACCAGCCCCGCCAGCCCTAATATGACCGGGTTGGAGCGCAGCCCCAGTTGGAATAGAGACGCCTGAGTGGAGCGAGAGGCCAATGCCTGTCCAATCTGCAAAAAGGCCAATACCGAGAACATCATCGTCTGCCAGGTGGTGTCGGCGGGGTTGGCCGGGTCGTAATAGGAGTATCCTAACCCCAGGGCGACCAGGCCGATCAAGATACCAACCCACAGGACATGGAAGCCCATCCCCTCACTGAATAAGCTGGCTTTGGGGTCACGCGGCCGCTTCTTCATCGTGCCTGGTTCGGCCGCTTCCACCCCCAGCCCCAACCCTAACAACCCATCCGTCATCAGGTTAAGCCAGAGCAGCTGCAAGGGCAGCAGGGCCACCGTCATGCCCAGGAATGGGGCCACCAGCATCACCAATACCTTGCCGATATTGCCGGCAATAGAAAATTTAACGAAGCGGCGGATGTTATCATAGATGACTCGTCCCTCTTCGATGGCGGCCACGATGGTGGCGAAATTGTCATCTAGCAGCACCATTTTAGATGCCTCTTTAGAAACATCGGTGCCGGTGATCCCCATAGCAATACCAATATCCGCTTTTTTGAGAGCCGGGGAATCGTTCACCCCATCGCCGGTCATGGCCGCGATTTCCCCTTGCCGCTGGAGTGCTTCCACGATGCGGAGCTTATGTTCTGGGGAGACGCGGGCAAAGACGGAGACATCACGCACGGCTGCATCTAATTCTTCCGCGGTCATGCGGCTCAAATCCTGCCCTGTTTTCACCCGCCCATTTTCGGTAATGCCCAGGTCATAGGCGATAAAGCGGGCGGTTAAGGGGTGGTCGCCGGTGATCATGATGGGGCGAATGCCGGCCGTTTTGGCCGTTTGCACCGCGTTTTTGACTTCCGGGCGAGGGGGATCGATCATGCCAACCATGCCCACGAAGGTTAAATTTTGTTCCAATTCGGCTTCGATATTGGTGGGGATGGCGGCCAGGGGCTGCACGGCTACCCCCAGGACACGCATCCCATTTTGGGCCATTTGATCGTTGGCGGCCTGGATGCGGCCGCGCCATTCCTCATCCAGCGGTACCGGCCCATCTACCACCCAAACCCGTGTACACAAAGCCAACAGCCCATCAGTAGACCCTTTGGTGATGGCGATATAGGGGGGGGCATTGGTGTGTAACGCCTGGAGGGTCACCGGCAATTGGGCGGCATCGGCCGGTAGTTGGTGAACGGTACTCATCCGTTTGCGGTCTGAATCAAACGGCCATTCGGCGACGCGGGGGGCTGCCTGGCGCAGTTCCGATTTGGGGAGACCAGCTTGCGCGGCCGCGACCAGCAGCGCCCCTTCGGTTGGGTCTCCCACCGCCTGATACCGCCCCGTTTCCCGGTCCGGCTGGAGCGAGGCATCATTGCACATAGCCCCCCCAGCCAGAGTCAAATTAATCGCCTGGGGTTGGTTACGGAACAGGTCTGGGTCACTTTCAGCGGTGCGTAAGGCGGGCACGGGGTGATGGCCGGTGCCTTGCAGTTCCAAATAATGACCCGCCACATCCACCACCGTTACCGTCATCCGGTTGACTGTCAGCGTACCCGTCTTGTCTGAGCAGATTACCGTGACTGATCCCAGGGTCTCGACAGCGGGCAGCTTACGGATGAGGGCACGGCGGCGCAGCATTCGTTGGGCCCCCAGGGCCAGGGTGACGGTGACGACGGCGGGCAGCCCTTCCGGTACCACGGCCACGGCCACACTGACGGCGATCAGGAACATATCGCTGATACTCTCCCCCCGTCCCAACCCCAGAACAAAGATAAAGGCCGCCACAGCAATCCCGCCGATGGCCAACTGTTTGCCCACCCTGTCCAGATTTTTTTGCAGCGGGGTCATTCCTTCGCTGACATCCTGGATGAGGGTAGCGATTTTGCCCAACTCCGTTTTCATGCCTGTCTCAACAACGACGGCGACCCCGCGCCCATAGGTGGCGGCGGTGCCCATGTACCCCATGTTGCGCCGGTCGCCCAGGGGGGTGTTGTCCCGCGCAATAGGCTCAATCTGTTTATCTACCGGCTCTGATTCACCGGTGAGGGCCGCTTCTTGCAGGCGTAAGTTGACTGCCTCAATGAGGCGAATATCGGCGGGCACGGCACTGCCTGCTTCCAGCAAGATGATATCCCCCGGCACCAGGTCACGGGCGGAAACCTCAACAACTTGCCCCCCCCGCCGGGCACGCACGATGGGGGTGGCTAATTTTTTCAGGGCGGCCATGGCCTGTTCAGCCCGGTATTCTTGAAAGAAGCCAAGCAGGGCGAACAAGACGACGATGGCGGCGATGGCCGCCGTTTCAGTCACTTTGCCCAGGAAGCCGGAGATGATAGCGGCCGCGATCAAAATCAGTACCATTGTGCTGCTGATCTGCTCCCAGAGGATGCGCCAGGCCGGTTTGCCCCCTTTTTCTTCTAACTCATTGGGGCCAAATTGGGCTTGCCGCTGTTTGACTTCTTCGGGGGAGAGGCCACTCTCTGGGTCAACGGCCAACTGCTGGAGTGCGGCCGCGACGGTTAAACGATGCCATTCGGTGGGGGAGATGGGGAGATGGATCATAATGCTCAGGGGGTGGGGATGAATAATTATCTGAATTGTAACCTGTTTTAAGGACAAGGGAATGGGGTTCGTTTACTTCTAGTCGCGATTATTTAAGAAATAATGAATTTTCTCCTAACCACAGGTGAAATAAGGATGGCCAGATGTGCCCCCACACCTAGGGCGATTGCATACTAAATTTTTGCCGCCCAGGACATGGATTGAAATCCACATCTGATAGAAAAGTGCGTTCAAGCGCACTTAAAACCGTTCCGTTAATACGTTTTAACGTGTTTTCGTTATCAGCAAGGCATTTCAACGCTTTGTGTTAAGCCGATGAAACCGAGTATGCAATCGCCCTAGTTAGACATCCCAATTACAGGAAACGCGTGGGAAACAATAGTATGATTTTGATTTTTTCTCAATCATGGCAACCAGAAAAAGCCATATGGATCATGAAATCCTGTGGTTTCGTAAAGTTCATAAGTAGCCCTGCCATCTTTATGTACAACTTCAATGGTGGCATGTTCATCATGTGTATACATGTCCTGTTGGCCTGAAAATATAAGTATCCATTGATAATCAGGGGACCAACCAGAGAAATTAAATCTGCCTACATCCTCACTTTGCCAAATCTTTTGAGCAATTTCCGCCTCTCTCGCTAATGAATATAAACTAGCAACTTTTCCTTTTTTAAAGAGATATGTGATTGTCTCACCATCAGGCGACCAACCTAAATAATCTACTGTAACATCAGTGGGTAATTCAGAAACCAGTTCAAACACAGACAGTTCTGGATCAAACAGTAGTATCCTTGATCTGACCTCTGTGTATTCATGTAACAATAGAACAGCATCAATAGGGTTCCAGACTAATTGGTTAATCAGACCCTCTAAAAAGATAGATTCTACAGCCAATGTTTCACTATTTATAAAAAGAAACTCATGAGCAGATGGGTATTTTAGAGCAACCCACTTACCATTTGGTGCCCAACCTCCATACACTCCATTGCCCCCTATTTGTTCCAGGTTAAGTATTATCATACCTGTAGCAATGTCTAAGAAAAAAATTCCATCTGAACTCGTATTCACAACAACAGTTTGGGTACTTGGCGAAAGATCAGCCCAAATAATGTGCGATGAAAAGGTAGGGCCAACTTGTTGTGTATTTTGGTGAGTCAGGGATGTAAGTGAGATTGTATATGCTGAAACAATCATGATAGTTTGATTATCAATTAGCCAATGAATTTGATGTTCGTTTATTTCAGGGAAATTAGTTGTCACAGGATTTAGAACCTTGCTGATTAAATCAAAGGCATACAGGTTTGGAGCATCAAAACCTCTGTTATAACCCTCTTGACTTACAAACCCATCTTTGTTTCTATCTTCCAGGGGAGTTAAAGCAACCATACTCTTACTTGGCGATAAAATAGAGGCAGGCCAACCTATTAGATTTTCTATGACTGTTTCAATATTCCACATGCCAGAAACTTTATCATAAGTTGCTTGATATAGATTTTGCACTGGATTACCGAACCCCGTGATTGGTAATGGTTCCGGATCCCATAAAAAATAAATGTGACCTGTTGGTGGGGGGATGGGGGTTGGGGTAAGCTGTGGCGTTTCTGTGGGGGCAGAAGTTGGTATAGGGGTGGGTGTTATTTGGATAGGTTGGGCTATGGCAGTGATTTCCACCAGCGGGACAGCGGTTGTTGCCAGGGCAAGAGTAGCCGTCTCGGGGGTGGATGGAATGTTTATAGTTGTTTCCCTTGCTGTACAGGCTGCCAGAAATAAGGCAAGTAACAGGAATAATGATTGTTTCATAGAGCATCTCCGTTAGTGAGCCGTTAGGGGTGAACTGTACCTTGCGTCAGAGTGCTTAATCGGTGGTCAGCCAGGCGGGGCGGCGGGTGATACCGGGGTAAGGAATCGGTTGGGTTGACTGGCCAGGAGCCAGCAGCCAAACGGTGTCATCGGCGGTAAAGACCAGCCATGTCCCATCGGGAGACCAGACTGGATCGTAAACCCATTTCTGGTTGAATTGGGTTAGCGGTGTAATGTCTCCCTGGGGAAGATGAATCTGATATAGGTTGCTATGTAAAGCTCCCGGCCAATTATTGGCGCGGAGATCATCAGGATTTTCTCGATGAACGTAGGTGATGGTTTGTCCATCGGGATGCCATATAGGGGGATACCCATGACCGGCATCAGCTGCTGATGCGTTGGCTTTTGTTCCCGCTAATATACCTAACCCAATCCTTACCATTATTGATGGGGCTAATGATGCCAGCCCCAGAGGGGATTTTGGTGACTGTCATCAAATTGTCGCTCCTACACACAATGAGATATATTTTGGTCATTGCCCAAACAGGCAGCCAATGGTTAGCGGGTTTCGGTTTGAGAATGTCCCATTACCAGTGGATGCGGTGATTTTAGCAGCACATCTTGAGTTTAGGATTGATGGCACTTATAGTAATCCACTGGCAATGCGCTTTTTCGGTGAATTTTCTACCTATCCCTTGCCTTTTAGCACGATTAACCCACCCCATTCACGGCCTTTAACCTATAGCTTTGCTGATTAGGCTATTCCGGCCAGTGATGTATGGTATAACCCACCTAATACCCCTCCTGGGGTACGTTACAGTCCAGATTTAAGAAATATAGTGCAAGAGGTTGTCGCGATGAATACGTGGAATCCGGGTGTTTCGGATATTGTTTTGCTGGCGCGGCCGCAACCGTTTGCTAATTTACCTGCTAATACACCCCAACCGTATTATCGTCGCGTTATGGCTTATGAACGGGGGGATCCCAATGGTCAATTTTCCGCCCGACTCCTCATTTGGTACGAACCGTGCCAATCACCCCCTAACTGCTTCACAGGGCAGTAACCAGACAAGTTAAACAATACACCTTCTAGCCACGCCACTGCATCACCCACTTTTCCCCCTTAATTGCCTCCAACGTTACCAACCCCAGCCCCAGGGTCAAGGTCGGGTTGGGTAAGGAGCGGGGAGTAACGCTGAAGAAGGTGGCTTTGGACCATGTCATTTTGCTCCAGCCTGGTCTCAATCTACCGATTTGGGTGAACGTGAATGGTTAGATTATCAAAAGCGACGCGGAAGGAGTCGGCCCCGGTGGCTTTTTGAGCCACCAGGACAATATCCCCCCGTTCAATTTGCGCCTGGGTGATATCCAATAGGTAGACATCATTGATAAAAAAGCGGGCCATCTGTCCGTGTGTTTCTAGCCGCAGCCGGTTGATCTGCCCCGCGGGACGAATGGCGGTGGTGAATTCTTCGGCCAGCAGTTGGCTCTGCCCATTGACCTGGCGGCTGATACTGTACAGGCCATCGTTGCTGATCATAAAGGCGTAATAGTTGGCCTCATCCTGGTAGCTGAACTGCACCCCATAGCGGCCCCCTAATGCACCCCCTTGCCACCAGGTATCCACATCCAGGACAAAATCGGCAAAGCGGAGATGCGGCCGCGCCCAACCATAGCCCGTAAAGTGGCGATCATGCAGCACCATCACCCCATCAGCATAAAATGCCTGCCCCGTTTGACTCAACACCCAGGCCCCTTGTGTCCCGCTGAAATCATCCCGCAAAATTAGTTCACCGCTGCTCACATCTACCGGGGTGGGGGCTGGCTGATTGATAATCACCAGTGCCGGGGGTACACTGCTTGGCCCCATGCGGTTGCGAATGATGATGGTCAACAAGATGAGGGCCAACCCAACTAACAAAAAGAAGGCCAGACGAAAAGGTAGAGGTAAACGCTGCTGCATGGGGTACTCCTGTGAGAGTAAGGATGAATTAGGAATTAGGAATTATGAAAGAGGTCACTCGTGCAAAGTTGCAAATTCGCGGCCGCATGACCTTGAATTTTATGTGGGAGTAGGAGAATCAACAAACGAGTGACCTGTTGAGAGTGGCCTGAAACTGTGCAAAAACTTGACAGAATATCGAACAATTGTTTATAATTAAACTAACTTTGCTCCCCTGCCTCTTTATGGCCTTATTTGGAGAAACGGCTATGCTGCGATTTTTACCCTTTATCAACCTCATTGCCTTCGGCATGACTGTCACGGTCAATGCCCTGGCCAATATTTTGCCTATCAACGGCCAACAGACGGGGGAAATCTCCAACCGGTTTCCGGTGCTATTTGTTCCCGCCAACTATGTGTTTGCCATCTGGGGATTGATTTACCTGGCTTTGGCCGCTTTTGTGGTTTATCAGGCCTTGCCCGGACAGGCCGCTAACCCCCGCCTGGCGCGTATTGGCTGGCTCTTTGCCCTGAGCAATGTCGCCAACACCGCCTGGATTTTCCTTTGGCACTATGAGCTTTTTGCTCTGACGGTATTGGTAATGGTGGGGCTGCTCATCAGTTTGATAGCCATCTACCTGCGCCTGGGCATTGGCCGCACCCAGTTTATACCGACTGAACGGTGGCTCCTGGCAGCTCCCTTTAGCCTATACCTGGGCTGGATCACGGTGGCCACCATCGCCAATGTGACCACCTACCTGGAGTTTGCTAACTGGGGTGGTTGGGGGATATCCCCAGTGGCCTGGACCGTTATGCTGCTTATTGTTGGGGTGGGGATCGCGGCCGCAATTAGCTTCCGCCACCGTGATGTTGTCTACCTGGGGGTGTTGGCATGGGCCTTTGCCGGCATTGCCGTTAAACAGAGTACCTTCCCTATGGTTGCCGGGGGTGCGGCCGCGGCCGCCTTGCTTGTCACCCTTTTAATCCTCACCGCCTGGGTCCAACCAACCCCGCTGCGGCCGCTCTTCGCCAGACCGTAGCGAGTTTGCGAGTTGGTGCGTGAGACCTTTTCCGAATTCTTAATTCCTAATTCATCCTTATTCCAAAGGGGTAAACCATGTCAACCAGTTACTATCTTGACCAGCTACAACCAGTTGTGCCGGATGTCACCGTGCTTTTAGCCAACAACGGCAACGAAATCGGTCAGCGCACCACCGAAGCCGCCGTGCGCGATATTCTCTTCGCTATCGGTGAAGACCCTGACCGGGATGGCTTGCTCAAAACCCCAGAGCGGGTCGCCCGGATGTATAACGAGATAACCGCCGGTTATAACACCGACCCGGTAAAATTGATCAATGGGGCTTTGTTTGACGTTGATTACAGCGAAATGGTTATCGTCAAAGATATTGAATTCTACAGCCTGTGTGAACATCACATGCTCCCTTTCTTCGGTAAAGCCCATGTCGCTTATATCCCCAGCCACAAAGTGCTTGGCCTGAGCAAAATCCCCCGCATTGTCGAAATGTTTGCCCGCCGTTTACAAGTCCAGGAACGGATGACCACCCAGATTGCCGATTTCATCGAAGAGCTGCTGCAACCCCAGGGAGTCGCCGTTGTTGTTGATGGGTCTCACCTTTGCGGCATGATGCGTGGGGTCAAAAAAGCGGACGCTTCCATGACCACCACCACCCTGCGCGGCCTCTTCCGCACTGACCAGAACCAGAAGGAAGATTTCCTGCGCCATATCGCCCGGTCATAAAACAAGATTGTCAAAAATATGGACAAAATATAAACAAATGCGCTATCATACGGCGATAACATTTAGCCATTTGCAGGAAAGGAACATAGTATGAGCGCAAGCAACGAGCCAACTTTCAACCTCAAATTAGTTATCCGTGAGACTGGTCTAAAGCCAGACACATTACGGGCCTGGGAGCGCCGTTATGGCCTGCCCGATCCACAGCGGACTGAGGGGGGGCATCGCCTCTATTCACGCCGGGATATTGAGATGTTGAAGTGGCTCATGGCCCGTCAAGATGAAGGAGTGAGCATCAGCCGGGCGGTCAATTTATGGCAATCTTTAGAAGCTGAAGGGAAAGATCCACTCCTGGAGCACCTCACCTTTGATAGTGGGGTTGAAGAGGAGCGGTTTACCCCTATCTCCTTGACTGGTGATGTGTTGAGCCAACTCCGGGAGCAGTGGGTACAGGCATGTATGGCCTTTGATGAGAAACGAGCCAGGGATATTCTCAACCAGGCGTTTGCCCTTTACTCACCAGAGCATGTCTGTTTTGCTATTTTGCAGACCGGGCTGCATGAAATTGGGGAAGGGTGGTTTCGAGGGCAAATCACGGTGCAGCAAGAGCATTTTGCTTCCGCCCTGGCTTTGCAGCGATTACAAGCGTTGCTTTTGGCCTCACCACCGCCTACTCGCCCGGAGCGGATTTTGGTAGGGTGTGCTCCAGAAGATGATCACACCTTCAGCCCATTGCTAATCGCCTTCTTGCTGCGGCGGCAGGGGTGGGATGCCCTTTACCTGGGGGCCAATGTGCCGGTAGCCCAAATGGAGCGTACCATTGAAACAACCCACCCTGATCTGGTGGTGATGTCGGCCCAGATGTTGGGCACGGCCGCCAATTTGCTGGATATGGCCCAGATGCTGCGGCCGCGGCGTATCCCTTTGGCTTATGGCGGCCGCATCTTTAACCATATCCCCGCCCTGCGTGAGCGCATCCCCGGCCATTTTCTTGGCCAAGAGATGGACAAAATCCCCCAGGTGATTTCTCGTCTGCTTAATGGCCGTCCGCTTCCCCCGGCGGTGATACCCGTAGATGAGGATTATCAACGAGCGTTGGTCCAATTTACTCGCCATCAGCCACTTATCGAGGCCCATCTGTGGCACACAGCCGTAGAGATGGGTATGCCCCAGGGGGAACTGGTTCAGGCTAATCAAAACATGGCTAAACATATCAAGGCAGCCTTAAAACTGGGTGATCTTAACTTCATCAGCAACGATTTAGGCTGGCTGTCTGATCTCCTTTTTAACTATGAGATTCCCCATGAGTGGCTGAGCCGATACCTGGTGGCTTATGGGGAAGCGATTAACAAAGAGATCAACGGCCAGGGACGGCCGATTCTAAAATGGTTGAGTGAACTGCTGGCCCAGCAGGCGGAATAGTTGTAACTGGTGTATTGGTGTATTAGGGAATGGGGAGTGGGGTTATGAAGCGGGTTGTGGTGATTGGGGCGGGGGTGGGTGGTCTGACGGTGGCCGCGGCCCTGGCCCGTTCGGGAGTGCCGGTTACGGTGCTAGAGGCCCACGTTTATCCTGGGGGGTGTGCCGGCACATTTTACCACCAGAAATACCGTTTTGAGGCGGGGGCTACTCTGGCAGGGGGGTTTGATCCGGGAGGGATCATGGCCCAGGTGGGGGAAGCGGTTGGTATTGACCAGTGGCCGGTTCACCCGGCTGAGTTGGCCCTGGTAGCCCATTTGCCCGATGGTCAACAGATTATCCGGTGGGGAGATGCCCGGCGCTTTGACGAACATCGCCGGGCTTTTGGCCTGGCCGGGGAGCGTTTTTTTGCCTGGCAAGAGCGCACCGCCGACGCCCTGTGGAATTTTGCCCAACGAACACCCCCCTGGCCCCCCCAATCACCATCTGATCTGTTTGCCCTGGCCCACACCGGGCTGCGCTGGCTGGCTGCTGATTGGCCGCGCCATCTCCACCCTGGGCTGGTGGCGGATGCCTTGCGCCCGGTGGCCGCCCATTTGCGCCACGCCCCAGACAATTTACGCCTTTTTGTGGATGGGCAGCTGCAAATTGCCGCCCAGACTACCAGCCAGTACGCCAACGCTTTGTATGGGGCGTCGGCCTTAGATTTGCCCCGGCGGGGGGTGGTTCATCTGGAGGGGGGAATAGGGGGGATTGCCCAGGCGTTGGCTCAGGCGGTGCGCCAATATGGGGGCGAGGTGTTGTACCGGCAGGAAGTTAGCCACATTCGGCGAGAGCGCGGCCGCCCGGCAGCGGTAGAGACGAAACGTGGGGATAGCTTCCCGGCGGATCTGGTGATCGCCAATCTCCCCCCCTGGAACGCGGCCGCGCTGCTAGGGGATAATTTGCCAGGGCGGCTGCGCCATTTACCTCCCCGGCCCCCATCTGGCTGGGGGGCGTTTATGGTGTATGTGGGGCTGGATGGGGGAATCATCCCCGCCGATTTTCCTCTGCACCACCAACTGATTATGGGTGAACCGCTGGGGGAAGGGAACAGCCTGTTCCTTTCATTGAGTCCAGGGTGGGATCGCGGCCGCGCTCCCATTGGTCATCGCGCTCTCACCATCAGTACCCACACTGACCTGGCTCCCTGGTGGGAACTGTTTCACCAGGATCAGGCGGCTTATGAGGCCAGGAAGCAGGCTTACCTCAACCGAATTTTGGCCTCAGTGGAGAAAGTGATACCCGGTTTGCGGGACGCGGCCGCACTCATCTTGCCCGGCACCCCTATCACCTTCCAACGGTTTACCCGGCGGGCCTGGGGGTGGGTGGGCGGCTTTCCCCAGACCAGCCTGTTCCAACTGTGGGGGCCGCGGCTGGCTCCAGGCTTGTGGCTGGTTGGCGACACTATTTTCCCCGGCCAGTCCACCGCCGCTGTCGCCCTGGGTGGCCTTCGCGTAGCCACCGATGTTTTATCAATGATTGACGAAAGACAAACGAGCGAGGATGAAAAGAGCCAGCCCTTCCCCTTATCGTCATTTGCTGTACGCCGGTAAGTTGATTGGGTGGCTCACTCAGTCCACACTCTTCAGCTCTCACGCCTCTTTCCGGGATAATTATGTCAACAGCTATCTGGTGGATACGGCGAGATTTGCGCCTGGCGGACAATCAACCCCTCGCGGCCGCAGTCCGGCATCAGCGGGTTATCCCCCTCTACATCCTGGACAATACCCTTTGGTCATCTCCCTGGGTGGGGGAGCAGCGGCAGGCGTTTCTTCTGGAAGGGTTGCGCCAGTTAGATCAATTGCTCCAGGCACGGGGAAGCCGCCTCATTGTCCGGTTGGGTCATCCGGTAGAGGAGCTGCACCGCCTGGTTCAGGAGACGGGCGCGGCCGCGATTTATGCCGAAGCTGATTATTCTCCCTATGCCCGGCGGCGAGATGCTCAGGTCGCGGCCGCGCTTCCGCTGACTTTGCTGCCCGGTGTCTCTCTCTTTACTCCAGGGGAGATCGTGAAAAAAGATGGCTCACCTTATGTGGTGTTCACCCCGTTTAGCCAGGCGTGTAAGCAGTTTCCTCAGCCCGCGGCCGCGGATTTGTGCCCGGCCCCCTCAACCTTGCCTCCGGTCAATGGGGTTCATTCCCTGGCCATCCCTGAGTCGCCCACCCCGTCTTCCGGCTTATTTCCAGCCGGGGAGCAGGAAGGGCAGCGGCGGCTGACCGCGTTTGCCGGGCAGTGGATGGCCCCCATTCGCCATTATGCCGACCGGCGCGACCGGCTGGATTTAGAGGGTACGGCCACCCTGTCCCCTTATTTGCGGCTGGGCATGGTCTCTATTCGGCAGGCGGTGGTGTCGGCGCGGGCCTGTATCGCGGCCGCGCCGCGTGTTGGCGATCAGGACGCTCAACGGGGGGCTGAGGTATGGCTGAATGAGCTGCTGTGGCGGGAATTTTATATCCATATCCTGTACCATTTTCCCCATGTCCGCCGGGGCAGCTTCCGCCCAGAATATGATCAGATACAATGGTTGAATGATGTGAGCCAGTTCCACGCCTGGCAGGCCGGGCAAACTGGTTTCCCTGTGGTAGATGCGGCGATGCGTCATCTGCAGCACATCGGCTGGATGCCTAACCGCGCCCGCATGATAGTGGCCTCATTTTTGGTCAAAGATTTGCTCATTGATTGGCGGTGGGGGGAAACTTATTTTATGCAGCAGTTGATAGACGGTGATCCGGCGGCCAACAATGGGGGATGGCAGTGGACGGCCGGAACCGGCACAGATGCCGCTCCTTATTTCCGTATCTTCAGCCCCGTCAGCCAGAGCCAGCGGTTTGATCCCGAGGGGGAGTACATCCGCCGCTGGCTGCCCGAACTGGCGCGTGTTCCCCGTGAACGGATCCATGCCCCCTGGGCCATGACCCCCCTGGAACAGCAGGCGGCCGGCTGCCTCATCGGCCACACTTACCCTGCTCCTCTCATAGACCGTCAGCAAACCCGAGAACGTACCTTGATGGCTTATGCGGCCGCCAGAAAAGGGTAAATGACCATTTGGTAATGGGTTTGTTGACCCGCAGCAACTTAAGCGTTGCTTTTGACTGGCTTGCCATTTTTTTGGTGCTGCGTTACTGTACTTTTAATATGAAGCTGCGGCCGCCTATCTAGCCGCACGATCTACACGAGGAAACCAACAATGAAAACAGTGACCAAAAACCTTCTCTTATTTTTTTTACTGCTTATCCTGCTTTCAGCATGTGGTGGTTCTGGTCAATCCGGCAGCCCCAGCAGTACTCTTGAAGCGGTGCCGGTGGTTGTCATCGGCAGCGAGGGGCGCATCTACCAAATCAGCCAGGCCGACTCAACCGTCAGCTTCACCCTGAGTGAGATGCTCATGGGGCAGCCGACTACGGTTATCGGCAGCACCAATCTGGTAAGCGGCCAGATCGCGGTCAATCTGGAAGATCTTTCTACGTTGCAGCTTGGCCCTATCCAGATTGATGCCCGAGGGTTTGCCACAGACAACAATATGCGTAATCGGGCCATTCACAGCCAAATTTTAGAGACAAGCCGCCATCCAACCATTACCTTCACCCCCACACTGGTCAATGGGCTGCCGGATGCCATAGAAATTGGTCAGGAGATTACTTTTACCATTTCCGGGGATATTACTATCAGAGAGATCAGTGAGCCGGTGGTTTTTACGGTGACCGCCAAAGCCGTTACGGCTGACCAAATTTCGGGGACGGCTACGGCTACCGTGAGCCGGGCCGATTTTGATTTGCGGATTCCCAATGTTCCCAGCGTCGCTGATGTTTCTGATGAGGTAGAGCTAACTATCCAATTTGTGGCTAATAGTTCCTCATAAACAGGTCGGCTCAGGCAGCGCAAATGATAGCTGCGGGTCATTCATTGGGGAGGTGGATGGTGGCGGTAATTTTCTGGCTGTTATTCGGGTTTGGCCTGGGGGCGATACCGTTTTCGCCGCTGGTGGGCCGCCTGGTGCTGGGGCAGGATATTACCCGTTTTGGGGATAAAAACCCGGGGGCGACCAATGTGCTGCGGGCGGGAGGTGTAGGTTGGTTTAGTCTGGCCCTGGCCTTAGATATTAGCAAAGGGGCGGTGCCGGTGGGGCTGGCCTATCAAATTTATGGCTGGCAGGGGTGGGAAGCGATTCCCATTGCCCTGGCCCCGGTGGCGGGTCATGCGTTTTCTCCCTTTTTGCAAGGGAAGGGAGGGAAGGCGATTGCGGCCGCGTTCGGCACCTGGATTGGCCTGACTTTGTGGCAGGTACCCCTGGTTTCCATGCTGCTGCTCATTTTTTGGAGTTTGCTCATCAAACCGTCGGGCTGGGCGGTGGTGATCACCCTGGGGTTACTGCTGCCCATCATCTGGTTGTGGCTGGGGGATGGGGTGTTGGTAGGGGTGATGGCCGCGCAAATGGCCTTGCTGCTGCTGAAACAGAGGGAAGAACTCCGGCTGCGGCCGCGCCTGAGAGTTGGACGGTAGAAATGGTTTGGCCTGGCCTGTTCATCTCCTTCTCGCTGTTGGTCCTGGCCCTGACGATAGCCAGCAATTGGCTTTTTTTCCCTCGTTTACAAGTTGGGCGGCGGCCAGCTCTGCGCCCCCCGGCTGGTTCCCCGCTTGATGCCCCCCGCCTTCCTCTGATGCCGACGGTGGCTGTTCTTCTCCCTGCCCGTAATGAGGCCGGGGTGATTGGCCGCACCATCAGCCAACTATTGGCCCAGGATTATCCTCACCTGGAGATTCACCTGCTAGATGACCAATCGGATGATGGGACGGGGGAGATAGCCACGGCCGTGGCCGCTCACGATCCCCGGTTCCATCTCCATCACGGCCGGCCCCTTCCCTCTGGCTGGTTGGGCAAAAATTGGGCCTGCCACCAACTGTCTCAACTGGCCCAGGGAGAGATTTTGCTCTTTCTGGATGCGGATGTGCAGTGCCAACCTACGGCTGTGACCGCGCTGGTAGATTTTATGGAAAATGAGCTGGCGGCGGCCGCAACCGTCTGGCCTACCCAAATCACCATCACCTGGGGGGAGCGGTTGGTGGTCCCCCTTATGGCCTGGGCGATTCTGGCTTACCTGCCCGTGATGGGGGTTCATTACACCAGGTGGCCGGCGTTTGCGGCCGCTAATGGGCAATGCCTGGCTTTGCGCCGCCCTGTTTACCAGGCCATTGGTGGGCACGAGGCGGTGCGGAACAATGTGGTAGAAGATGTGGCCCTGGCCCGGCTGGTTAAGCAGCATAGCTTTCGCCTGCGGATGGCTGATGGAGCTGGGCTGATTTTGTGCCGCATGTACCAAAATTGGGGGCAGGTGCGAGATGGGTTTGCTAAAAATATCCTGGCGGGGCACGGTCGCAGCTTGTCCTTTCTGGCTGTCTCCACCCTGTTTCATTGGCTTATTTTCCTTGTTCCCTGGGGGTGGTGGCTGGCTGGAGGGGGCCTCTGGCCGTTTAGCTTGCTCCTGGTTGGGCTGCTGCTGCGCGGCTCTACCGCCTGGTTTACCCGGCAGAGGGTGAAGGATGCCCTGTTTATGCCCATTTCAGTGCTGTTGATGACCTGGATTGCCGGGCAGTCGGTCTGGTGGCGGTGGCGCGGCCGCGGACAGTGGAAAGGGCGAACGGTTTCTTGATCTGTTTGCTGCTTGACAACAAGGCCTGGTTGCGCTATATTTTCTTCATAATTTAGGTATGCCTAAAAATTGGAGAAAATTAAATGAATAACCGACACTTTTTCTGGCTTATCAGCCTGCTCCTGGCTGTTCCCTGGCTGATAATGGGATGCGGCCGCCAAATGAACAACCCCGCGGCCGCCCAGGCCACAGAAAATGAACCAGCTACAGTCCCGGACGCGGCCGCACGCCAGGATGGCCTGTTCCGTATTGTCACCACCACCACCCAGGCTACCGACCTGACCAAAATTTTAACCCAGGGAGTGTCCGATCTGGAGATTACCCCGTTGATGGGGGCTGGGGTAGACCCTCACCTGTACCAGCCCACCGAAGCCGACATTGCTGCTATGAACCGGGCTGACATGGTGATTTACAGTGGTCTCCATTTGGAAGGGCAGTTTGATGCGGTTTTTGCCGCTTTGCGGGAGCAGGGGGTTCGGGTTTACAGCCTGGGACAGCCGGTTAAAGAGGCCGGGTTTATTATTGGGGCGTTTGAGGCGACTGGCGCGCTGCTGGGAGCGGATGACCCCCATTTCTGGTTTGATCCTCGGAACTGGGAAGTTACGACTCTGGACCTGGCGGCCGCGTTGGCGGCGATGGACCCGGATAATGGGGAGGTGTATGAGGGGAACGCGGCCGCGTACACCGCCCAATTACAACTGCTGTATACCTGGGCCAATGAAGGGATGCGGACGGTGCCAGAAGGGCAGCGGTATCTGGTCACCTCCCACGATGCTTTCCAATATTTTGGGGCTGCTTTTGGTTGGCGCATGGCGGCCATCCAGGGGATCAGCACCGAAGCCGAGGCTGGGGTGGGAGACATCCAGGGAACAGTCAACTTTGTCATTGATAACCAGATACCCGTCTTATTTGTTGAGAGCAGCATTTCCCCCAACACCATTCAGGCGGTGCAGTCAGCCATTGCGGCCAGGGGGGGGCAGGTGCGCCTCGGTGTGCGCGAGCTTTATTCTGACGCGATGGGGGAACCGGGCACGTTTGGTGGCACCTACATTGGCATGATCGCCGCCAATGTGCTGACCATCCTGCAATCTTATCAATGTGCCGGAGTTGCTGTGACTATCCCCGCCTGGCCGGCTAGCTTAACCCCTGTACCCCCCGTGCAGATGAGTAGCGTCACCTGTTAAATGGGGTAAAGGTAGCCACGGATGGAAGGAACACGGATAAGCGGGATTAGCGGATAACCGGGGACCAATCTGTTCATCCTGTTCATCTTGGTCATCCGTGTTCTTGGAAGAGAGGAACAGTGACGGTTGAAGATAGCCATGGATGGAAGGAACACGGATAAGCGGGGACCCAATCTGTTCATCCTGTTCATCCGTGTTCTTGGAAGAGAGGAACAGTGACGGTTGAAGATAGCCACGGATGGAAGGAACACGGATAAGCGGGGCCCCAATCTGTTCATCCTGGTCATCCGTGTTCTTGGAAGAGAGGAACAGTGACGGTTGAAGATAGCCACGGATGGAAGGAACACGGATAAGCAGGATTGGCGGATAAGCGGGGACCAATCTGTTCATCCTGGTCATCCGCGTTCTTGGAAGAGAGGAACAGTGACGGTTGAAGATAGCCACAGATGGAAGGAACACGGATAAGCGGGATTGGCGGATAAGCGGGGCCCAATCTGTTCATCCTGTTCATCCTGGTCATCCGTGTTCTTGGAAGAGAGGAACAGTGACGGTTGAAGATAGCCACGGATGGAAGGAACACGGATAAGCGGGTCCCCAATCTGTTCATCCTGGTCATCCGCGTTCTTGGAAGAAAGGAACAGTGACGGTTTAAGATAGCCACGGATGGAAGGAACACGGATAAGCGGATAGTAATCAAATTTTGGATCTACTGTGCATCCAGTCTCCAGCCTCTAATCTCTCAATCTCTCAATCTCTTATTTCCCTAAAAACCTATGCCAGACAACGAACACTCTCCCCACGACGATATGGATAAGAAAGCCCTGGTTATTGATGATTTAACCGTCGCTTATGACAGCAAACCGGCCATCTGGGATGTTGACCTGGAGCTGCCGGAAGGGGTGCTGATGGCGATTGTGGGGCCGAATGGGGCCGGCAAGAGTACCCTCATCAAAGCCGCCCTCAAGCTGATTCCCCGTTCGGCGGGCACGGTGCGTTTTTATGGGCTGCCGTATGAGAAGGCCCGCAGCTTTGTGGGGTATGTGCCGCAGCGGGGCAGCGTAGATTGGGATTTCCCCACGACGGTGATTGATGTGGTGATGATGGGGCTGTACGGCCGCCTGGGCTGGTTTCGACGCCCCGGCCGCCGGGAGCGGGAGCTGGGGATGTACGCTCTGGAGCAGGTAGAGCTGGCCGATTTTGCCGGGCGGCAGATCAGTCAGCTTTCCGGGGGGCAGCAGCAGCGCACTTTTCTGGCCCGCGCTCTGGTGCAAGATGCCCGTGTCTATTTTATGGATGAACCATTTGCGGCGGTGGATGCGGTGACGGAGCGGGCGATTGTAGCGATTTTGCGGGAGCTGCGGGCCAGGGGGAAGACGGTGGTTGTGGTCCACCATGATTTGCAGACGGTGGCTGAATATTTTGATTGGGTGACGCTGCTTAATGTGGAAATTGTGGCTAGCGGGCCGGTGGCAACAACTTTTACCCCAGACAATTTGCGTCAGACTTATGGCGGCCGCGTTTCCTTCTTGCAAGATGGCGCGGCCGCGTTAGCTACAGGGGATTGATGATGCAGCTCACCGCTGAGGATAGACGAGTCTGGCTGCTGATTGGGGGGATCTCCTTGCTGGCTTTGCTGTTTATCCCTTTTAGCCAGCTATTTCTCAATGTCACTTATGATTACACCTTGCGTACCGTTGCCCTGGGGGGAGCGCTGCTGGGGGTAGTGAGTGGGGTGCTGGGCAGTTTTGCCATTTTGCGCCAGGAGAGTTTGCTGGGAGATGCTTTATCCCATGCGGCCCTGCCAGGGGTGGCGATGGCTTTTTTATTGGCTGGGCGGCAGCTTCCCTGGCTGCTTATGGGCGCGGCCGCGGCCAGTTGGTTAGGGGTCTACTTCATCCACGCCGTCACCCGCTCAACCCGCCTGAAACAGGATGCCACCATGGGCATTGTTTTGGCGGCCTGGTTTGCGGCCGGCCTGGTGCTGCTGACCTACATCCAGAGCCGCTCCGATGCCAGCCAGGCCGGATTGAAAACATTTATTTTTGGACAGGCGGCCGCTATCTCTCGCCAGGATGTCCAGTTAATTGCCCTGGTCGGGGGAGTGGCCTTCCTCATTCTGGGGCTGTTGTGGAAAGAGTTTAAGCTAGTCACCTTTGACCCGGAATTTGCCGGGGCCAACGGCTTTCGCGTTTATCTGCTCCAGATGCTGCTCTCTACCCTGATTGTGGCGGCCATCGTCATGGGGCTGCAATTGGCTGGGGTTATTTTAATGGTGGGGATGTTAATTGCCCCGGGTATTGCTGCCCGACAATGGACCAATCAGTTGGGGCAAATGGTGATTTTGGCGGCCATTTTTGGGGCTTTTGCCGGGGGAACCGGGGCTATCCTTAGTGCCGTGGACAAAGATTTGCCTACCGGCCCAATGATCATTGTTGTTTCTTTTGTTCTGGTACTCCTTTCTATCGCCCTGGCCCCAGGGCGGGGGCTGGTTTGGAAATGGGTGCGTTTGCGGCGAGACCGGCAGCAGTTTGCGGCCCAAACGGTCTTGCGAGAGCTGTTTCATTACGCCTATGATCACGGCTCGCTGATGACCCCCGTGCCGGAAAAGTTCATTTTAGGGGTGGGTGGCCCTGCGGCCGCGTTAGGGTTACGTCGGCTGCGAGAACAAGGGTTGGTACAGCCGGAGGGGGCCAAATGGCAGTTGACCCCAGAGGGAATCAAAGCGGCCTCCCATACGGTGCAAAACGTGCTGCTGTGGGACATTTACCGCCAATTTGGCGATGAGTTAGGGCTGCCCCTGGTGGCCGAAGATCGCCAGCAGGATATTCGCCACCTGTTGTCAGCAGAAGCGGTGGCCCGGTTGGAAGAAAAATTGGCGGGGAGGCTCGGCTGATGTTTCAATTAGAGCAGTGGTTCATCCAATTTTTGCTTTATTTTGTCTCCCCTGAGGCGGTCAACAGCTTTTTGCGGGATCCGCGTCACACGGCCATTATTATCGGCACCTTGATCGCCGTTTCCGGGGCGTTATTGGGGAGCTTTTTGCTGCTGCGAGGTATGGCTTTGACCAGCGATGCCATCAGCCATACCGTTTTATTGGGGATTGTGGTGGCCTTCCTGGTGCTATTAGCGGTGCAGGGGCAGGCCCCAGATTTGTCGTCTCCCTGGCTGATTCTGGGCGCGGCCGCGGCTGGGGTTGCTACGGTGATATTGACCGAAGCTCTGCACCGTTCCGGGTTGGTCAAACAAGATGCGGCCTTAGGGCTGGCTTTTCCCCTACTCTTTGCCCTGGCAGTCATCTTAATTGCCCGCAAGGTGGAGAACGTTCATCTGGATGTGGATGCAGTGATGATGGGGGAGATTGGTCTGGCCTGGGCCAACAGCAACAGCCACTGCCTGGAAAATTGTGAATCAGTGAGCATTACTCCTGATGACCCACGTGCCCAGATCAATCGTCAATGCACCAACTGCCGTACCCTGGGCATTAGTCCCCGGGATGAGGGGGCGCAGTTTGCTGATATATGTACCAATTGTGGGGTGTATAGCCCAGGGCAGGCGTGGCAGGCCGGGTTGATTGCTACGCAGCCGGTGCTGCTGTTCTGGCCTAAATCAATTACCGTTCTGGCTTTGATTACTCTGCTCACCATAGGGTTTGTGGGGCTGTTTTATAAGGAGTTGAAACTCTCTACGTTTGATCCGGCTTTAGCGGCCGCGTTGGGGTTTCGGCCGGCGCTGCTCAATTATGCCCTTATGGTCGTGGTGAGTCTGGTGGTAGTGGGGGCGTTTGATGCGGTCGGTTCGATTTTGGTGATCGCTTTTTTTATTATTCCGCCCGCGGCCGCGTACTTGCTTACGGATCGGCTTTCCTGGATGCTGTTGTTGAGTGCGGTCATTGGCGCGGTAGGGGTCTATTTTGGTTATGATCTGGCTCGCGGCCGTTTTCTCTGGCTAGAAATGGGCGGCCTGTTAGCCGGGCTAAACCGCCTATTCGGGTTGGGGTTGTCGGAGCAGTGGAACTCGTCCATTTCTGCTTCAATGGTGTTGATGATCTTCTTCCTCTTCCTGGTCGCCTGGGTCTTTTCACCCCGGTATGGGCTGGTTTCCACCCTGGTAAGGCGAGCGGCCCAGCGACGTCATTTTGCCGATCAGGTTGTGATGGGGCATATCTACCATCACCAGGGGCAGGTGGCTGAACATGAGGAGTTGATTATTCTGACCCTCCATCACCACTTTCGCTGGTCCCCCCGCAAGATGGCCCGGGTATTGGCGCGGCTGCGCTCTTCATATCTGGTGCGGTTTGAAAAGGGGCTGGTTTTGCTGACGCCGCAGGGTGAAGCGCGGGTTCACCGTTTTCGCCAGACACAATTGGGCCGGAATGGCCAGAGTATGGCTCAAAACCTGCCCTGAAGCTGCGAAAGCAGGTTGCTCACAAAAACCATCCCCTACATGAATCGTCTGACTATGGCTTGTTTGCTTCACCCCAATAGGCGGCCAGGGTTTGAGGGTGAAACAGCCAGAGCAGTCCCAATAACGGTTGTATCAGAGGGAAATACCCATAATCAGCCCCAAAATGACGCCAGACCGTGCTGCCGATTGCGGCCGCGTACTCAGGCATTAAGCTCAACCCTCCCACCACAAAGGTCAGGATGGTCTCAAAGATGAGTACCCCCACCGACAGCCGCCAGGCCCAGTGACGACGCACGGCAAAGCCGATAGTGGCGATAAGATAACAAAGAGCCGCTACCCCACTCAAGGTTACCCCTAAATAAGCGACCACATCTTCCTTAAAAAACCCCTGGTACACCGCCCTGACACCGGTGGAAAGGGCCAATACGGGGTAGGAAATCGCTAAAATAGTGCCGGCCCCGCGAATAAACCCCGACATGGCAGTTTCGCCTGGTTGGTTCGTTTGTTCAACTTGACTCATTATGACCTCTTTCATCTTGCACATTTAGCCAGCCTTTGTATGCTTATGACTGGCAGAGTGATAGTTACCATTTATACCCAAATACACCTTTGTCGGGCAATTTTGTAAATTGCCCAGTATCATCTCCATAAAAGGTGGAACCTGCGGAAGGCTTAACCCAAGAGTTTGTCCATTAGAATAACCTTCCGAAGGGTTGCCCAACTTATTGAGAAGATACATTGTCCCCTCCGCTCACCTAAAAGGATGACTGCCCATGAACAAACCATACACCCTCAGCGAAGATGATAAAGCCACCCCAGTCATGGTTTATACGCAAAATGAGATGATTTGGGGCGATGTCGTTACCCCCAAAGCGATCCGAATCGGTATCTGGTTTAGGACAGATATGGCCCCCGGCATTGTGAATGTGTATGCGGCCCACAGCTTGAGCTTGTGGAATGATGGCCCGGAGCGGCCGGCCGCCTACAATCACATCGCCATCCCAATTGGCCTGGTCACCGCTTTTCACCCCATGCCCAATGTCAAAGAGCAGCTATTTTATGATCCCCAGGAGCCAAATCGGAAAATGGAGACGGTTATTGCTACTGTTGGCCTGCTCCAAGTGAGAGGATATTTACGCCTGGCTACAACGTCTACCCTGCGCCAATTTATGGATGTGAATCGGGATGTGTTTACCTCTTTATATGATATTGAGGTAAGCCATCACCGGATGCCCCAGGGCCGGACGTTTCATTTGGCTCATGGGCTGGTGCGGACGAGTGCGACGATCTTTGCCCAGTAAGTAAAGAGATTTTTTATCACTAAGACACGAAGATCGCTAATTGATGATGAATGATTTTTTGCCCGGACGAAGTTACCCTTTAGGGGCGACGGTGGTGGAAGGTGGGGTTAATTTTGCCCTGTTTAGCCAGCACGCGGCCGCTATCGAACTGCTCCTCTTTGCCGATAATGATCTCACCCGACCAACACGTATCATCCCCCTGGATCCGCTGAAAAACAAAACATTCTATTACTGGCATGTTTTTGTGTCTGGCCTTAGGGCAGGGCAAATTTATGCTTACCGCGCTCATGGCCGGTATGCCCCAGAGCAGGGGTATTGGTATGATGGCAAAAAGGTATTGCTAGACCCTTACGCCAGGGCGGTGGTTGGGCGGGAACAATATGATCGGGCCGCGGCCGCGGTCCCAGGAGATAACTGCACCACCGCCCTCAAAGGGGTCGTGGTAGACACCCGCCCATATGATTGGCACGGGGATAAACCTTTGGGCAACGGGGGTGAGGCGATCATTTACGAAATGCACGTCGGCGGTTTTACCCGGCATCCCAGCTCCGGGCTGCCCCCAGAGCAACGAGGCACCTATGCCGGCCTCATCGAAAAAATCCCTTACCTGCAAAGTTTAGGCATCACCACCGTTGAGCTGCTGCCCATCCATGAGTTTGATGAACAAGATGCCTATGGCGGCCTCACCAACTATTGGGGATACAGCCCCATCGCTTTTTTTGCTCCCCACAGTGGGTACAGCAGCCGTCGTGATCCCCTTGGCCCGGTGGATGAGTTTCGTGATATGGTCAAGGCCCTGCACCAGGCCGGGATTCGGGTCATTTTGGATGTGGTCTTTAACCATACGGCTGAGGTGGATGAAAAAGGGCCCACTCTTTCCTTTCGTGGTCTGGAAAATGAGGGGTATTACATCTTAGACCCAAATAAGCGCGGCCGCTATCTCAACTACAGTGGCTGCGGCAACACCCTCAACGCCAACCATTCCATCGTCCGCCGCCTCATCAGCCAATGTTTGCAATATTGGGTCACAGAGATGCATGTAGATGGCTTCCGTTTTGACCTGGCCTCTACAATGGCCCGAGGTGAGTTTGGTGAACCATTAGCCAGCCCCCCCATCCTCTGGTCTATTGAATCAGACCCGATATTGGCGGGCAGCGATATTATTGCCGAAGCGTGGGATGCGGGTGGGTTGTACCAGGTCGGTTCTTTTATTGGCGACCGATTTCGTGAGTGGAATGGGCAGTACCGGGATGATGTGCGCCGCTTTGTCAAAAGTGATCCTGGGATTGTCAACCGCTTGAAGATGCGCCTTCTTGGCAGCCCGGATATTTACCGCCAACCTGACCGGCACACCAAGCGAAGTGTGCAGTTTGTCACCTGTCATGATGGGTTTACCCTGAATGATCTGGTTTCTTACAATGAGAAACATAACCAGGACAACCGGGAAGGGAACCGGGATGGTCATAACGACAACCTTAGTTGGAACTGTGGTATTGAAGGGGAGACAGATGATCCTGCTGTTGCGGCTCTGCGTCTGCGCCAGATTAAAAATTTTCTGACCATTCTGTTTGTCTCTCAGGGTACGCCGATGCTGCTGATGGGGGATGAGGTGCGCCGCTCACAGCAGGGGAATAACAATGCCTATTGCCAGGACAATGAGCTGAGTTGGTTTGATTGGCGGCTGCTTGAACGAGAGGCTGGATTGCTGCGTTTTGTGCGCGGGTTGATTGATTTCCATAAACGGTATGAGATTTTCCATCAGGTGCAATATTTGTTGCAGCAGCGGGAGTGGGATGAGCCGTATGTGGAGTGGCATGGCATTCATTTATATCGGCCAGATTGGGGGGATGATTCCCGCAGTCTGGCGTTTACTTTGCGCCATACCCTGCGTGGGGAGATGATTCATATTCTCCTAAATGCGTATTGGCAGCCACTCCAATTTGAACTGCCCCCCCTATCCCCGCAAGAGCAGTGGCACCGGGTGGTGGACAGTTTTTTACCGTCTCCTGATGATTATGTAACCCCAGACGCGGCCGCGCCCCATCCCGCTTTCACCTACACCGCTCAACCCCGCTCTTCTGTCGTCCTTATCGCTCGCCCCATTGGCCTCTGAAAAAGGTGAAGAAAATCATATCCATTTCCCTGACTACAATCCTGATGATTGCTGGTACACTATATGTATCCCTTGGCTTAAAAATCTGTGTGTCTGTAACATCTGTGGATAAATCTTTTCTGGCTTGTCCAGGTTAGGTAGATGATCTGGCAAGTTCAATGCAACTTCTCTTTGTCCATCTGTATTCCTTGTCTCTGTAATTATTTTTGTAGGAGTGATGCTATGCAACCCAAACCAATTGCCCCCCCTTCCTTAACTGCTTTTTTAGCTGGCCTGATTGATTACGCGGGCCTGTACCCTCCCGCGAATCTCTCTTTGACAGAGGCAATTAGCCAATATCACCATTATCTGCATTCTCTGGATAGCTGGATGTTAGGTCATTTTGTGATTGGGGCCGGCCGCCTGGCTGATTTAACTACCCTTCTGGCCGAACATCCCCATCTTCTGAGCGGCCGCCCCCTTACGTTAGCCGTAGTAGGGCAGGGGGGAGAGTCGCCGGAGCAGTTTCTGGCAAATTGGGAGACAGATGCGGCCGCTATCCAGACCTTTAACGATACACATGGTGAGCAGGCCCAGGTAGCCCAGGTGGAGTTAAAGCTGCCGCCGCTGCCGGACGCGGCCGCGCTGACCCAACTGATCCACGATGCTCAATCTGTCCTGAAGCTGCCCGCTTTTTATGAACTGCGACTAGATCACCAGTGGCCGGAGAATCTGGCCTTGACGACGGCTGGATTAGCGGCTGCCGGTGAAGGTGTGGGGTTAAAACTGCGTACTGGTGGGGTTACTCCAGAACAGTTTCCTACCGTGTCTCAGGTAGCCGCCGTGCTGATTGCCTGCCGGGATGCTGGTGTCCCGCTTAAATGTACGGCTGGCTTACACCATCCCATCCGCCAATACCGGGAAGAAGTCAGTACGAAGATGCACGGCTTTGTCAACCTGTTTGGGGCGGGTATTTTGGCTCATGCGCTTCGTTTGCGTTCGGCCCACGTCCAGCTTATTTTGCAAGATGAGCGGCCAGAAAATTTTTGCTTTGACGCCCGGGGATTCCATTGGCAGGTGTATGAGGTGAAGGCGGAACAGATCGCGGCCGCCCGCCAATCTGCCCTCATCTCCTTTGGCAGCTGCAGCTTCGACGAACCCCGTGAGGATATACGGACGTTGGGCTGGCTTTAGTCATCAGTGAGCAGTTGGCTGCCTACTGCTCACGGCTAACTGATACACCCGCTCCAGCCCCGTTAGATGCTCGCTGACGGTGAAAACGGGTTGAATCCCCTGGCGCAGGGTGTGGAGATGGTGGGGGGAGTGTAGCATCTCCAGAAGAATGGCCCGGAGCGCGGCCGCGTCCCCTGCGGGAAATAAACGCCCATCCACCCCATCCTGAATACGTTCGGGCATGACCCCTATCCGGGAAGCGATGACCGGTGTGCCCACGGCAAATGCTTCCTGCACAATGAGGGAAGCCGTTTCATACCACAACGTAGGTACAACCAGGGCGTCGCTCTGGCGCAGCTGCGGCCACACCTGCTCCCGGCTCAGACGGCCCAAAAAGGTGATGCCGGGGTGGGTGGCCTGGGTACGGAGCGCGGCCGCGTACTCAGGAAACGTTTCCATATCCCCACCAATCGTCAATGCCACCCCCTCCGGCAGCCCATTTACCGCTTCAATCAGGACATGTACGCCTTTCTGTGGAGCTATCCCGCCAATGTAACAGAGGCGCAGAGAAGGGGAGACTGGAGACTGCTCACTACTCACGATTAACTGCCCACTGCCCACCGGTAACTCAATTCCATGGGGCAGCACCGTGATCTGCTCTGGGGACAGCCCCATTTGTTGGTAGATGGTTTGCACAAACCGGGTAGGGGCAATGAGGGTATGGGCGTGGTGGAGATGCGGCCGCAGTAACCGTTCTCTGGCAGCTAACAGTGGGGCCAACCCGGCCCCCAGCAGGCGGGAATCCCCTTTACCAGCACGAGCCAGGGCGCAGCGGCCGCAGTTTAGCCAGTAATGTGGCCCCGCACACACCGTTTCATCATAATTGGTCAGCAGTTGGGCGTTGGCACACAACCACCAATAATCATGGAGCGTAACTAGATAGGGAATGCGCCGCTGGCGCAGGGCGTTCAGCAGGCTCGCTGGCAGCCCCATGAGATGCTGCACGTGGACAACATCCGGCTGAAAATCATCTAAAACCTGGGTAAAAGCGTGATGGATGGCCGGGTCTCGGAAGGTGGCCCGGAAGCGGCTGGTTGGAGAGACCCGCCCATGCCAGGCCGCCCAGACGGTGAGGCCGTCTGGGTCTTGCCGCTGGTGCAGCCCTGCTCCGTTTCGGCTGAGGCGGTAAAAGATGGCGTTAGAATGGTTAGTTTGGAGCGCGGCCGCGACTGTTTGCGTATATAACTCCGTCCCCCCCACATATTCAGGCAAATATTGATGCAGGAGATGGAGGATACGCATGGAGGGATGAAGGATGAATTATGAAGGATGAAGAATATCCTTCATCCTTACTTACGCATCTGGTCAACCTTCTGCGCCAAAGCTGCGATTTTGTTGCTGAGGGCGGTAACATCGGATTTGGTGGGGATGTTCATCCGGTGCAAAATGGCTTCGAGGCGGCTGTCTACCCCTTCTTTAGCCGCGGTCTGGGCTTCTTCTACCTGTTTGCGCCGTCGATCCATTACTTCAGTGATCAATTTGCGCCCATCTTTTTCGGCAATTTCACCCCGTTCAATAAGCCGGTTGACAAACGCTTCTACCTCATCTTGGGCCAGAGCTACCGCACCCACCCCGGCTAGAAGTAATTTGCGGGCTAGATCAACCATCTGGTTGCGGCCGCTTTCATTTGTTTCATCCTGAATTTCAATGGTTACATCGTCCATAATTGGTTCCTCGAGAAAAGTTGCAAAGTTGCAGCGTTGCCAAGTGACAGGGCATTGTAACGCGATGCGTTATGAGCGTCAAGACGTTTTTTATTCGGCAGTCCGTTGTTGTCACTCTAGTTAAGGATATAATCGCCTTATCATTGTCTGGATTGAAGGATATGCTCATGCCTGTTTACCGTGATATAGACCAATTTTATGCCTGTGTCCGGCAGTTGTTTGCGGCAATTGAACAGAAAGACCCGAACGCGGCCGCGCCCTTGCTCAAATCCCGTCTCATCATTCGCTTACAATTGACCCAACCAGCCGGGGAATTGATCATCAATGGCCGGCAGGCGCCGGTAGAGACCCATTTTGGCCGTAACAGCCTGAAACCAGATATTGATATTGCCCTAACTATGGATAGCCTACACGCCATTCTGTTAGGGCAACTAACCTTGACCAAGGCGTTAGGCAGCGGCAAATTAACCGTCAAAGGCCCCGTGTGGAAAGCCACCGTCCTGGCCGATCTTTTTCGACAAAGCCAGACCCTCTATCCCCAAATTTTGCAGACTCAGGGGATTGGTTGACTATCTGGGTAAACTACAAAATCTGGAGAATTGCGGAGAATTTACCCAGACGCCCTGGTAAACTCAAGACAGACTCACGGGGGATGAAACTCATAATTCCTAATTCATCCTTCATAATTTTGGTAGGAGGTTGTGATGACAAACCGCAATAACAACGTGAAGGCGGTAGAACTCGGTGAAATTATCAGCCGGTTGGATTGGCTGGATCAGGAACGACGTGATGGGGCCAAAAAGGTTGCTGAATTAGAACAACGGCTGCTGTTACAAGAAAGAGATCTGCAAGGGCGTGATTTGCGGATTCAGGAGTTGGAGCGGCAGGTGGCAACGCTGGTGGCCCAGTTGGCCCGTATGCCCCAGGTAGATACCAAGCTGCAACAGTTCCGCGATGAAACGGTGCGGCTGATTGAGCAATATGATAAGAAACGAATTGCCGCCCTGGAAGAGATGGAGCGGATGCACCGGGTGGAAAATGAGATGCAGGTGCGCGAGATCGCCCAAATTAACAAGGATATAGCGGCTATTAGCCGGTTGAAGGAGAGTATGCAGCTGCGTGAGGCGGAAGAGGAGCGGTTGGCCCACCTGATTGGGGTGCTGCAAAACCGGGTAACGGAACTAAGCGGCCGCATGGAAGCTTTCCCTCGCACAGTTACTTATTTGGAAGAAACCGAACGGCAAAATGCCCGCACCATTGCTACGTTACAAACTTCCATCCATGAAGTAACACGCCGTTTTGAAGACATTAACAGCCGCCTGGATGTCTCTGCGGGCGGGGTAAAACGGACGGAATTAGCTGTGGAAGGGTTTGCTAAAACACAAGAAGAGATGCGTCAATCGTTAAAAACGTGGACAGAACAGGTGCAGTTGGGTGAATATGAGCGAAATCAAAAATTAGAAGCGTGGCAGCGGATGCTGCAAGACCAGAAAACGCAGATAGACCAATTCAGAGCCGAATGGATTAAGTTTTCCGATCAATACAAAGAAGCCCGCATGGCCGTACAGTCCCTTTCCCCCTGGCAGAAGCAGATTGAGCAGCAGCAGCGGGAAACGACGGAGTTGGCCCGTGTAGAGCTGGGGCGGATGCAAACCCGCTGGGATAATTTCCTGGTAGATAATGAGAAACGGTGGAAAAATTCCGAAGTGGACGGGGAACAGCATTGGAACGCGGCCGCACGCAAGGATAAAGAGGTGCAGGAAACGCTTCACCAACTCCAAATTCAACTTGATGATATTCTCAAAGAAAAAGATATGCTGTGGAAAGTGCAGTCTGCCCAGGCAGATGCCATTAAAACCTTTCCCCGTATCTGGATGGAAGAGGTGGAGAAAGCCATCGCCCAAAACCCCCACCGCCGCCGCCAGCCTGCCCTGGTGCCAGTGGTGGAAGAGCTGCTTTAGACACGGCTCGTTGTTTACCGCTGACGGCTCACGGAAATAGACCGCTGCCGGTAACTGGTGTAATCGGGCACAATGCGCTCATAAACCATTCCCATCAGCGGCGATGAGATGAGGAAGTCGGCGGTGGCCCGGTTGGTGGCAACAGGGATATTCCACACCGCCGCCAACCGGAGCAATGCTTTCACATCAGGATCATGTGGCTGGGCTTCTAGCGGATCCCAAAAAAAGATGAGGCAGTCAATTTCCCCCTCGGCAATCTTGGCCCCAATTTGCTGATCCCCCCCCAGGGGGCCGCTCAACAGTTTGTGAATGGTTAGCCCCAACTCTCGTTCTAAAACGGTGCCGGTCGTACCGGTGGCGTAGAGAATGTGCTGCTGTAAGCTGCCCAGGTTAAAGTGGCTCCACTGCAACATCTCGTCTTTCATATTGTCGTGGGCCACCAGGGTAATCCGTTTTCGGGCCTGTAAAGGGATGATGATTTCATTCATAATTGAATAGGGGTGAGTTGGTGAACTGTTGAATGGTTCATTAACCATTTACCCATTCACCAGTTCATCAATTAACTATTAATCAGGATATTGTCAATGAGCCGGGTGCGCCCGATAAACACTGCCAGGGAGATCAGTGCCGGTTGATTGACCGTTTCTAACTCTAGCAAACTATCCTGGGCGGCGACGCTGGCGTAATCCAGCCTGGCCAATGGCTCCTGAGCGATGGTATCGTAAATGAGCTGGCGTAGGGCAGCAGCTTGCCGTTCTCCCTGGTTATAACGGTGTTGGGCTTTCATCAGGGCACGGTAAAGAATGGTCGCGGCCGCACGTTCGGCCAGGTTCAGATATTGATTGCGAGAACTCAGGGCCAGCCCATCCGCTTCCCGCACCGTTGGCCCAATCACAACTTCTACATTGAAGTTGAGATCACGCACCATTTGCCGAATGATGACCGTTTGCTGGGCATCTTTTTGGCCGAAATAAGCGCGGGATGGCTGGAAAATGTTGAACAGCTTGGCTACCACTGTGGCTACGCCGCGAAAATGGGCGGGACGGGAAGCTCCTTCTAGCCGTTGGCTCAACTCCTCAACGGTGATGTATGTTTGGAAGCCAGAGGGATAGATCGCGGCCGCGTCAGGAGTAAAGATCAAGTCCACCTGTTCTGCTTGCAACAAAGCCAGGTCCCGCTCCAGGTTACGGGGATAGGTCGCCAAATCTTCGTGAGGGGCGAACTGGGTTGGGTTGACGAAAATAGAGACCGCTACCCGATCATTTTCTACCCGTGCCTGGCGCACCAGGGAGAGATGCCCTTCATGGAGAAACCCCATGGTTGGTACCAGCCCCCAGCTAACAGCCCCCTCTTGCCCACGCCACCGTCGTAATTCTGATATTGAATTTGTGACTTTCATAATCCCACTTTTAATCATAATGATAGGGCAGCCTATCATAGGCAGGTTTGTCTATATTGTCCCACCCGTTTTATGGGGGAATCTTCTGCCGGAAATGTTATCATCCTGCCTCGTAATATCCCAATCTCTTGGCCAACGCTTCCACCGTCAGCGGCCGCGCCCCATTCTGGATTAACTGGTAAAGAATAGTATTAAGGGGGGTGAGGGTCTGGCTGCGCTGGCCGTGATAAATAATCGCCCCCGTGATTGCTTCGATCTCCGTTGTGGCCCCGCGCTGTACATCTTGAAGCATTGAGGAATAGTTGGCGGCTGTAACCCGTGCCACCTCTAGCGTCTGGGCGATGGGGTCTGGGTAGGGCAAGGGGATGCCGTTGGCCTGGGCGACGGCGGCTGCTTCTGTGACCACACGAGCCAGAAGCAGGCGAGCGGTATCATTGTGAGCCAGGAATCCGTTAGGCTGGCGCAGCAGAGCGGTCAATGGGTTGATCCCGGCATTGATGATCAGTTTGCCCCAAATCAGGCTGTCCAGGTTCTCTTGTAAATAAGTCGGCATACCGGCCTGATTGAATAAGGCGGCCAGCGGCCGCGTTCCTGTTTGATCAGGTAAATAGGTGGGCCCATTGCCGGTATGTTGGGCCACTCCAGGGCGCACGATGATCGCCCCCTGGGTACTGCTGCCCCCAGTAACTCGCTCCTGGCCCAGGACGGCGGCTAATCTGGCAACATTGCCCAGCCCATTTTGCAAGGTGACGGCCAACCCATTGGGGGTCAGACAGCGGGCCAGGGTCGCGGCCGCGGCGTCCGTTTGGGTACTTTTAACCAACACCAGGGCCAGGTCAGCGGGGGGGAGCGGGGTATCAGGCGCGGCCGCGAACAGGGTGACAGGAATAGTACGGCTTTGTTGTGGGGCAGATTCCATTTCTAACCAGGTTAGCCCACCTGCCTGGAGCGCGGCAATTTGGGCTGGCCAATGCCCTACCAGCCACACTTCCGCCTGCCCATACAGCCGGGCGGCCATGAGACAGGCCATCGCTCCCACCCCAACAATACAAATTTGCATAATTGAATAGAAGATACGTATAGGTGAAGATCACCTGAAACGCATCACGTTTCACGCAGCATTGCTTCAAATTGGGCCAGCTCGTTCGCATCCATTCCGTAACCATGTTCCGGGGCTGGGAATTGACCTGAGTGGACCTCATCTCGAAAACTGGTCAGGGCGGTGGTGATGGTTTGGGTGAGGTTGGCATATTGGCGCACAAAGCGGGCATACGGGCGGAAAGTTAGCCCCAGCAGATCGTGGTACACCAACACCTGCCCATCGCAGCCAACTCCGGCCCCAATGCCGATGGTGGGGATGGTGAGCCGCTGGCTGATGGCGGCCGCGACCGCTGCCGGAATCGCTTCTAGCACCAGAGAGAAGCAGCCCGCGGCCTGTAAAGCCAGGGCATCTTCAAGCATGGCATAAGCAGAGGTGGCCGTTTTGCCTTGCACCCGGAAGCCGCCTAACTTAGAGACAGATTGGGGGGTTAGTCCCAAATGGCCCATCACGGGGATCCCGGCATTGAGGATGGCCTGGATAGAGGGGAGCATTTCGCGGCCACCCTCTAACTTCACGGCATCCACGCCCCCTTCTTGCAAGAAACGGACTGCGTTCTTAACGGCATCTTGGGGGCTGGTTTCATAACTGCCAAAGGGCATATCCCCCACCAGGAAGCTGTTTTGCCGGCCACGGGCGACAGCCTGACAATGATGGAGCATCATCTCCATAGTGACGGGGATGGTGGTCTCATGCCCCAGCATCACCATGCCCAGAGAATCACCTACCAGGATCACATCTATCGCGGCCGCTTCTGCCAGGCGTGCGGCCGCATATTCATAAGCAGTTACCATAACAATCGGCTCCTGCTGCTTCTTTTTATTCTGTAATTCAAGCAGGGTTATTTTTTTTGCGGTCATGATACACCTCTTCTAAGGTAACCACGAATGTAAGCAAAACCGATGTAGGAAATGTAAAAAACCACACCGAATCTGCTGCAAGTATATTATGAACTATATCCGCCGAGGTGACTGAGTGAGTTCCCCAAATTCCACGGTTTTTTATTCAGCCGGAGCTACCCTCTATTTTATCTTACCTGAACCTCATTGGCAGTTTTACCCGGTGTCAGGTAACATTTTTAAGATTTGGTTAGCAGTTACGATTTGAATTTTAATTTACGATTGCCCAAAACTCACCTATTCACTGATCACTACCAACCGCCTGGGAGCCATCATGCCTGATCTTTCTACTCGTTATTTAGGCTTTACCTTAAAAAACCCACTGATTGTTTCAGCCAGCCCATTGACCGCCAGCATAGAGCAAATTCGCCAGTTAGAGGGGGCAGGCGCGGCCGCGATTGTTCTGCCTTCCCTCTTTACTGAACAAATCAAAATCCAAAGCCTGGGAATGGAATATTACCTGATAGGCCAGCGGGAAATGCTGCCCGAAGCCCTCAAACATGTTCCTGCTATGGAAGGGTATAATAAAGGGGTTGGTGGCTATCTGGCTTACCTCCATGAGGCCAAAACCGCCGTCCAGATACCTGTTATTGCCAGTTTAAATGGGGATTTCGATAGTGATTGGCTGCCCAGCGCCAAATTATTACAAGCCGCCGGGGCCGATGCTCTGGAGTTAAACATTTATTTCTTAGCCGCTCGCCCCAGTGTGACCGCCAGCGAAATAGAAGATCGCATGGTGAATTTAGTACAAGCACTGCACCAACAATTAAAAATACCTGTCGCCGTTAAATTAAGCCCTTACTTCACCGCTCTGGCCAACCTGGCCTATCGGCTGGACCAGGCAGGCGCCAATGGGTTGGTTATCTTTAACCGGTTTTATCAACCTGATTTTGTCATCGAAGAGCGGGCAGTTACCCCCAGCCTGGAGCTAAGCCAGCCCGGTGAACTACGGCTGCGGCTGCGCTGGGCTGCGATCCTTCGCTCCTTTATCCAGGCCGATTTGGCGATTACCGGGGGGGTTCATTCAGTTGAAGATGTCATTAAAGGAATAATGGCTGGGGCCAATGCTGTGATGTTGACATCAGCCCTGTTGCAGCAGGGATTTGGTCATTTAACAACGTTACAAAATGAGCTGCATAACTGGTTAGAAACCCACCACTTATCTAATTTAGAGATGATCCGGGGGCAGATGAGTTTACAATATCAAAGTGACCCGGCTGCTTTTGAGCGGGCAAATTATATGACGGTGCTGAAATCATTTGTCGGAGAGGGTTTTAAGCCCCAAAATTAAAGTGACTCATCTATGACCATGTGGAATAAATTGACCAGGGCCTCGCCCGATATTGTGGAACCGGAGATACGTCGTCAGGCCAGGCTGTTTTCCGCGCTTATGGTGCTGTTTATTCCGTGCGCGGCCGCTCTTTTTCTGATCATTTATTCGCGCCGTGAGTTGGACCAGACTTTATCAGAGCCATCGCTAACTATCATTATTATCGCTAACATCGGTTGCTGGATTATCTATTTTGTTAGCCGCACCCGGTATGTTCACTTTGGTATCCTGGGGTTCATTGTTTTTCTTTCCGGGCTTATTTTTTATGCTGTACTCCAGGGGCCACAATACGATGAAACCATATTTTGGTTAGCCCTGCCCATCGTATTAGGCACCCTTTTGCTGCCCTGGCGCATTAGCCTGATTTCAATTGTTCTCCATCTCTTTTTAGTGTTGCTGCTCCCCTTATACGTCCTCAATATCAGTTGGTATTTCTCTTTTTTGACTGCACTTAATTTAGGCAGCATTAGTCTTATGCTGCTTCTTTTTGTCAACTTGCGGCGGCAGGATTTGGCTATTTTGCAGCAAGAGCGTGAACATTTATCCAGGGTAAGTGATGATTTACGTCAGATAAGGGGTGAATTAGAAGAACGTATTGAGGCTCGAACCCGTTATGCGGATCAGCTTTTTGTGGCGGAAAGAGAGCAGCGATCTTTGGCGGAAGCATTGTTAGATACGGCGATGGCTCTTAATCGTACCCGTGATATTGAAGATGTGTTAGACCGGGTACAAGTTAATGTGGGCCGAGTGATCCCCCATGATTCGGGCAATATTATGTTGATTGAAAGTGGGATTGGTCGGGCCGTCCGCTACTGGGGGTACCCACCGGACTCTATGACCTGGATGGCTGATTTCCCTTTCCCCGTTAATGAATGGCACACGCTGCATACGATGCAGGTAGAACGCCGTACTTACCTGGTTACGGATACCCATAATGACCCCAACTGGGTGACATCTCCAGAGACGGAGACGATTCGCTCTCATATGGGTGCCCCTCTAGTGGTTGAGGATGAAGTTTTGGGCTTCTTACATGTAGATAGCTCTCGGTCCCATGCGTTTGTTTCGGCCCAGGCGGAGCAGTTGCAGGCATTTGCCAATCAGGTAGCGGTGGCTTTGTATAATGCCCGTCTTTATGAGCAAGCCGGGCGTTATGCGGAAACATTGGAGCAAAAGGTGATGGAGCGCACGGCGGCTTTGGCCCAGGCTAATGAGGAGCTTCGTGCCCTGGCCCAGGTGAAAGATCAATTTGTGGCCAATGTGTCTCACGAATTACGTACCCCGATTACGAATCTCATGCTGCGGCAGGCGTTGTTAGAGAAGATGCCCGAAAAGCGGGAGAAACATCTGGATGTGATGCGCCGGGAGACGCAGCGGCTGAACCGGATTATTGAGGATTTGCTGCAGTTGTCACGATTGGATCGCGGCCGCGTAGATATGAACTTTGCCCCGTTTGATCTCAATAACCTGGTGGCTCAATATGTAGCTGACCGGCTGCCCCTGGCCCAAAGTCTGGGACTGACTTTGACTTTGGGTCAACGGCTCAACCTGCCCCAGGTGGAAGGGGATGAAGCGTTGTTGGGGCAGGTATTAAGCATCTTGTTGACCAATGCCCTAAACTATACGCCAGCCGGCGGCCGCGTAGATGTGAGGACTTATTTACGGGAAGAGGGTGAGGCTCCATGGGTCGGTTTTTCCGTCACCGATACTGGCCCAGGCATTCCCCTTGAAGAGCAAGAACGGCTTTTTGAGCGATTTTATCGGGGTCATTTGGCCCTGGAAATGGGGGTGCCGGGGACGGGGTTGGGATTGGCTCTGGCTCAGGAGATTATGCTGCGGCATCGCGGCCGCGTAGAAGCAGCTAGTTCTGGTGTTCCCGGCGAAGGGTGTGTCTTTACTGTCTGGCTGCCAATCACCCCCCGGGAACTATAGCTTTCCCGAAAAAGATTTTGGGTTTGTTGTAACCATCTCATCGAGTAAATGGTTTAGGTGGATCATCTGGGTTATTTGCATCAGTTGGGGTTCATAGGGAGCCAGGTGTGGCCGTCCGGCCACATATTTCTTCAGATGTTTACGAAATAAGGTCATCCCCACCTTTTCTCCATGATAGGCCACCATCTCCTGCCCATGCCACCGGATAGTGTCCGCCCATTCCTCTGCGGTTAAATCTTCACAATTGCGACGGGCAAAAATCCAGGGGTTGCCAATCGCCCCTCGACCTACCATCACCCCATCACAACCTGTTTCGGCCTTCATTTGCTCAATATCATCCGGGGTGGTGACATCACCGCTGCCGATGACTGGTATGTTGACCGCCTGTTTGAGCCGGGCAATCGCTTGCCAATTGGCCTGCCCGTCATACTTTTGCTCTTTGGTGCGGCCGTGAAGGGCGATCAGCGACGCGCCATTATCGGCCATGATGCGGCCAATCTCCAGATAATTCTGCCGTTCATCCCACCCCAGGCGTATTTTGCCGCTGACCGGTACGCGCAAATGTTGGCTCAACAAGCTGAATGTTTGGGCCACTAACTCTGGCTGAGGCATCATGCCCACACCGGCACCGCGGCCGCTTACCCGCCTTGTCGAGCAGCCCATATTGATATCAATAATATCCGGCCCCCACGCTTCAATTTTTTGCGCCGCCCGGAGAATCAGGTGGGCATCATTGCCAAAAATCTGGAACACCATCGGGTATTCATCGGGCTGCTTATCCAGGGCCCGCCAGATGGGGTTAGGGCGGCCCAGGAGCATCTCTACCGGCACAAATTCGGTGTATTGCATGGCTGAACCGAAGGCGCGACAAATGGCCCGATAGGGGACATCGGAATAACCAGCCATGGGTGACAAAATCACATCGCCATAGACGGGCACATCACGTACCCAAAACGTGGGTTTTAATTTCTCCATCGTGCTATTCTACCAAGTTTAAGGAAAACGGGGTGGAGAAGGGGGAAGATGGTTATAATATTTCATAAACGCTCCCTACAAACTGAGAAGGGGAGTTAAACGCGGCCGCAATCCTACCCCTTTCGTAGGAAACATCCCCAAAACGACATAATATAGATTGTCAGACTGATTTTTTAGGCTATGAGCGTAACTTCTCAAGAGGTAAAAAGAGATCATCGCGCAGAGCCGCGGAGACGCGGAGAGAGGAAGTAAAGAAAAACCTCTGCGCCTTGGCGGCTCAGCGCGAGGTAAAAAGAGACAATCACGCCAAACCGCAGAGACGCGAGAAAAAAGAACAAGCCCGGGTCTTTGGGATTGCGTTAGTTTCCCGATGGTTTCCCCCCCACCGTCCCAGGGGCAGCCACCAGGCCGGCAAATTCGGCCAGGGGAGTGGTGTAGCGGATGCGGACGCGGGGCCATTCGTACCGGCTGTCAAAGTTGTGCCATTTCCCCCCCTGGGTGGTGACGGCCCCCCAGAAGTGGAGTTCGTGCAAAATTTGCATGGTCAGCTCATCGTAGCGGCCGCCGGGGTAAGCAAAGTAGCGGGGGGTGTAGCCAATGTGGGCGGCGATGGTCTCCTGGGAGCCAAGGATCTGGTAGATGAGATAATCCCGGTCGCGGCCGCTCAAATCGGGGTGGGTTTTACTGTGGGGTTCAATCCGCATCCCTGCGGCCGCCATCGCCTCAATCATCTCCCAACTCATATACGAAGCATAATTGTTATCCACAAACTCCGTAATAACAAAAAAAGTAGCTTTCAGGCCAAACTCCTGAAGGATGGGGAAAGCATACCAATAATTATCCACATACCCATCATCCAGGGTAATGATGACCGGTTTAGGTGGCAGTTCAATCTTGTTGGTAATCGCCAGAGAGAGATCATACAGATCAATCGTGCTGTACCCATTTTCGACCAGGTATTGCATCTGTGCCCGGAACATAGCTGGCTCTACCGATAAATCTACCCGGTAAATATCAGCATCATCCGGGGGGGTGCTAATGTAATGGTACATCAAAATCGGCACCTGGAGCGTCCAGCTAATCACCTGGTGAGGGGTAGGCAGGGGCATCAGGGTCGGTGTCGCCGTAGGGGCTGGAGTATCGGTGATGGTGGGGGTGATGGATGGGTGTAAAGTTGGCGACGGGGAAGGGGTGTCGGTAGCTGTGGCGGTGGGAAATGGGGTAAAGGTGTAGGTGGGGGTGATGGTCCAGGTCGGTGGCAGGGGGGTATGGGTGTAGGTGCTGGTGGGGAAAGGGTCCAGGGTGAAGGTAGGCTGGAACGCGGCCGCGGTCGGGGTTGCCCCACTCTCTGCTCGTGTTTCACGAACATCCAGCATATTTACCAAAATAATGATGGCGAAAAAAAACAGCCCCAGCACACCCGCCAGGGTAATGGGATCAAAATGGGTACGGGGTAAATCGTCATCTATCATAGAAATTAAGCAACTATTCAGCCTTCCGAAGGTTTATTCCACGGGTATAGACTTTGGGCGAAACCTTCGGAAGGTTCTTCCCTGTAGAGAGAGTTTATAGATACGAAATCAATTGTACAAACTGGCAGAGTAACAGACAGGCGTTATACTAAGCGGCTGAACATTGTTTTCCCAACGATTTCTCTACCTGGCAACCAGCAACATCGCAACCACTCCCTGCCTACTGGGTTATTACCAGTGGTGGTATAGGTATAAGGTTCTGACGTGGAAGAACTTCAACTCATCGAGCAAGCCAAAACGGATAAAGAGGCGTTTGGTCAGCTTTATGAAAAATATTATAAACAAATTTACAGCTACATCTATTACCGCGTCAGCAATGCCCACGATGCCGAAGATTTAACCACCCGTGTCTTCATGCGGGCCATGCACCATATTGGCCAATATGAGCATCAGGGAGTTCCCTTTTCGGCCTGGTTATACCGTATTGCCCGTAACCTGGTAGCCAACTGGCACCGGGATCAAAATCGCCGCCAAATCATCTCTCTGGATGATATGAGTCAGTGGCATTTTCGTGAAGAAAGCCCAGAATTAGCTCTGGAATGGGCCGAACACAAAGAGTCACTTTATCAGGCGATTCGCCGTTTGCCTAGAGATAGGCAAGAATTACTCATCCTAAAATTTGTTGATCGTCTTTCTAACGCCGAAATCGGCGAAATTTTAGAGCGCAGTGAAGGGGCGATCAAATCGCTGTACCATCGTACCCTGTTGACCTTGCGAGAAGAGATTAGCACGGAACTGCAAGCGGAGCATCCTCAACCAGAGGAACGCCGCTCCCGGTTCCGTTTACCCTGGCGTCGTTAGAGGATGGCAGACGAAGGCCAGACGACTGTTTTTGTAATCCGTGTACCTAAATTTAAGGAGGAGATATGCGTATCGTCATGGATAATGCAGGGGATATTCCCCGTGATCTGGTACAGAAGTACAACATTCACATTGTACCGGTCAACATTCATTTTGGAACAGAGGAGTATCTTTCTGGGGTGAACCTCTCTCACGCCGAATTTTATGCCAAAACCAAAACGGTTGGAGCACATAATTTCCCTAAAACCTCACAGCCAAACCCTTACCAGTTCCGAGAACTGTATGAGTCTATTTTGGCTGAGGGGGAAGAGGAAATTTTGACGGTGGTGATTAGTGAGAAGTTGAGCAAAACGTATGACTCGGCGGCCCAGGCGGCTAAAGAGTTAGAAGGTCGCGGCCGCTTTTTTCTCCATGATTCCCAATCTGGGTCAGCGGGGCAAGGATTCCAGGCGTTAGAAGCGGCCCGGATGGCCCAGGCCGGGGCTAAAGCGGAAGATATTATGCGCCGTTTAGAGCAAATGCGGCAGGAGCAGGTCATCTATTTGATGATTGATAACCTGGAATATGCGGTAAAGGGCGGCCGCGTCAGTTCTCTGCAATCTGCGGTAGCCTCCCTGCTCAACATCAAACCCATTATGAAGCTGGCCGATGGCTTGATCGTGCCCGCCAGCAAAGTACGTACCAAAAAGAAAGCCCTGGGGGAACTGCTCAACTCGGTAAAATCCCGCATTGGCGATCGTTCCGTTAAGTTGGCGGTGGTTCACGCCAATGCCCCCGCGGAAGCCCAAGATTTGCTCAACAGCGCTACCGGGATGTTCAATGCCAGTGAAAGCTGGTTCGTAGATTTAACCCTGCCGGTTGCCATCAACCTCGGCCCTGGTGCCCTCGGCGTCATTGCCATCCCCGATGCTTGAGTAATCACCTAAAAAAGAAGTGATCCACAGATGGCACAGATTTTCACAGATGGGTTGGAAATCTGGATGGTTCTGTGACATCTGTGGATAAACAGCCCAACCCTCTTTTGCCCACCCCCAACCCCTATGCTAAAATTTGCCTTGTGATAAAATTTACAGACGCCCATGTCCCTTGTGTCCTGTAAACTACACAACCTGGTATGGTTTATCTTTGGGGGAAAGTTCAAACTCCATGGGAGAAATCAGGCTTGCTGCCCACCCAGAGGGGATGAGTGGCGGCAAAATCCTTACTGTTTCACCGGGGAACCCCTAAATTAGTTCTGGCAGGAAAAGTCACATGAATTATAAGCGCCATTTAGTTATTGCTTCTGCCCTTGTTGTTCCGGTTACGGTTATCGCCTATTTCCTCATTGCCATCAGCTATAAGCTGCCCTTTCAGGGAAGTGCAGAGGCGGTAAAAATAGATGTGATGATGCAAGCCCATTTTGTTCTCATCGCCTTCCTTTTTTCCCTGGTGGCGGTGTTAATGCTGTATGGGTTGGTGGTTTTTCGCCGCCGGGAAGGGGATGATGGGGATGGGGATCATATTCACGGCAATACCACCCTGGAAATTTTGTGGACCGTCGTGCCGTTGATTTTGGTCATCGGCTTTGGCATTTGGGGGGTCAATTTGCTCAACGAGTTGACCGATGCCGAAGCGAAGCCGAATCAACTGCTGGTGCATGTACAAGGTCAGCGCTGGAGTTGGAATTTCAGCTATCCCGAATTGGGAGTGAATGCTCCCGCCAATGAGCGGGCCATGGTCCGTGAGGTTGATGATCCCAATGACAGCAACAATATAGACCTGATTTTGCCGGTAAATCGCCCCATTGTTCTGGAGATGGTGTCCATAGATGTCCTCCATTCTTTTTGGGTGCCAGAATTCCGGGTGAAACAGGATTTGGTACCGGGTCAGACGACTTATCTCCGCTTTACGCCAACGGCTGTCGGCAATTATAAATTAGGCTGTGCCGAAATTTGCGGCGGCCGCCATGCTTACATGATGGCTACGGTGCGGGTTGTTTCTGAGGCGTGTTTTGACCAATTGGTGGTGCAACAGCTCCCCCTGGCGGAAGCGGATGCAAGCTGCCAATATGAGGCCATGCCCAATTACCCAGACTCAGCAAAATAGGGAGTTTAATCTATGAGGCAATTACGTATTTTATTTTCTCTAGGCATTGTTTGGGCCTTGATCGGGCAGGCGGCAGGCGCGGCCGCAGGGTTATTCCTGGTACGAGCCATTCGTGCGGCCGCCAACCTCCCCCCCAGTGCCGAAGCCGAACTGGTCATCGCGGCCATGTTCAGCGTTTTTGGCTCCCTGCTCTTCAGTGGCGTCCTCACCGATTGGCTGAAATGGTGTGTCGGCATTGAAACTCCCCTGCGCCACGGCGACCCCGATGGCCTACCCGCCTGGACACGCTACTTTTCCGTAGATTACAATCACAAAGTCATCGGCATTCAATATGGCGTCACCAGTATCATCGTCTTATTGGTGGGGGGGATCCTTGCGATCATCTTCCGGCTGGAACTCTCGTGGCCGGGTGAGCAGTTCCTCACCCCGGAAAGCTACAACACCATTTTTAGTGCCCATGGCATCATCATGATCGCTTCCATCTTGCTAGGGGTTGGGGCGATGGTCAACTACCTGGTGCCGATGATGATCGGGGCCAGCGATATGGCCTTCCCTCGTCTGAATGCCTTTAGTTACTGGATTGCTATCCCTTCCGCCATTCTCATTATGGCTGGGATGGTCATTGGCGACGGCTGGGAGACTGGCTGGGTAGGGTATCCCCCTCTCAGCACCATAGATGGCTCTCCCCTGGGCACCCAATTGTTTATTCTAGGCTTTTATTTCAACGGCTTTTCATCCATCGCCGGGGCCATCAACCTGCTGGTCACAGTGATGATCATGCGGGCTAAAGGGATGTCTCTCTGGCGGATGCCGATTTTTGTCTGGGCGGCCATCGCTACCAGTTTAATTCAATTTACGGCTACCCAAACCGTTGGCGCGGCCCAGCTTATGGTAACTACCCAGCGGGTGCTGAAATTAGGCTTTTTCGACCCCACTTTTAGCAACGGCCTGGGGTGGCCGGCCGGAGATCCTATCCTTTATCAGCATCTTTTCTGGTTCTACTCCCATCCCGTTGTTTACGTTTTTGTTTTGCCGGGCCTGGGGATCATCAGCGAGCTGCTGCCAGTTTACTCCCGTAAACCCCTCTTTGGCTACAAATGGGTTGCCCTCTCCAGCCTGGGGATTGCCCTGGTTGGGTTTCTCGTTTGGGCCCATCACATGTTCACCTCAGGCATGGCCGACGTGCTGCGGATTCCCTTCATGTTAGCCACTTTGCTGGTAGCTATCCCCACCGGGGTCAAATTCTTCAGTTGGGTAGGCACCATTTGGGGTGGGAAAGTAACCTTCGAGACGCCGATGTTGTTTGTATTAGGAGCGATTTCCGTCTTTCTCATCGGCGGATTAACTGGCCCTATTCTAGGCACCATTCCCACCGATTTGCATTTACATGATAGTTATTGGGTGGTGGGCCATTTCCATGCCACCATGTTTGGTGGCTTCGTCTTCCCGTTCTTTGCCGCTATCTATTACTGGTATCCCAAAATTACCGGCCACATGTACAACGAGCGGCTGGGTAAGATTCATTTCTGGCTGATGACCCCAGGGTTTTGGCTGATGAGTTTGGGGCAGATGCAGGTAGGGATTTGGGGGATGCGTCGGCGTATTTATGATTATGATCCTGCTCTGGGTATTGAGTTTACCCACGCCTTGATCACCCTGTCCGCGCTGATTATTGGCTGGTCGGTGTTGATTATGATTTATAACCTGATCACCAGTTCCCGAACGGAGCGGGTGGCGGCCATTAATCCGTGGGGGTCGCGCTCGCCAGAGTGGCAGGTGCCCTCACCTCTGCCAGAGTTTAACTATTACCGCCCGTTTGAGGTGGTCGGTGAACCGTATGATTACGGCGTTCCTGGTTCGGTTTATGTGCGGGATGTGCCGGCTGCAGGTGATTAAATTATGGGCACGGGCACGGTTTAGGAGAAGCAAACGTGGAAGAGAAAAAAAGTCAGGCTTACCAACTTATTTTTACCATCTTTCTGGTATTGGCCTTTTTAACCCTGGTGGAATACCTGGTGAGCCAATACCTGGATTCTATGATTTTGCTGCTGCTCATCGCTTTTCTGAAAGCAGGGCTGATTGTCAACTATTTCATGCACGTCTATCGGTTGTGGCGTGAGGAGAGTCATTAATGAGTGCTGCTGCTACCCATCACGATCAGGCACACGATCACGCCGACGAACATGGACACGCCCATGTCCCGACGTATCTGGAAACGCTGCGGGCTAACCGTTTAGGTTTGTGGCTTTTCTGTATTTCGGAAGTTTTTCTCTTTGTGGCCCTCATTGTGGTTCGTTTTGCCCTTTGGGGTAATACGCGCCCGGAGTTGGATCAGGCGTTAGGGTTGGCGACGACCTCTGTTTTGTTGATCAGCAGCTATTTTATGGTGCGGGCGGAAGTAGCCATTGCCCACGGCGACCGGGATAAATTCCTCAACAGTTTGCTGGTGACGTTTGTCCTGGGGGTTCTGTTCCTGGTTGGGGTGGTTGGGTTTGAGTGGGGTTTGTTTGGTATCACCTTTGGCGATCATGAACTGCTCAAACCAACGGATGGCGCATTTGGGGCGGTCTTCTTTGGCATGACGGGTATTCATGCCCTGCATGTGGTTTCAGGTCTGTTTTTGATTTTGATGGTGTACATCAATGGTCGCCGGGGGGGATATTCGACAGAGCGGCATTGGGGGGTGGAAGCGTGTGCCATTTATTGGCATTATGTGGATGTGGTGTGGGTGTTCTTCTACCCGATTTTGTATTTGATCGGTACGCCGGTTCATTAGGCAGTCCTAATCAATGGGCCGCGAGCTGATTGATTGCCAAAATTAATCTTTTGCCGTAATGACAACAACGGATTGAAAAAGGAACGGATTTTTTCAGAGAAGGGTATTATCCGTTGTTGTCATTCTGAAGCTGATAGTTGTCAGTCAACCAGGGGCCGTGAGTAGTCATTGTCGCTGCTCATGGCTCACTGAGTACGGTGAACTGCCCACAGGAGGCCACGAATTTCCCCTGAGTGGGGTTCGTGGTCTCTTTTTTCTCTAAAGAGTTGTTGGTTATGAATCCGTTGTTGCAAGCGGCCTTGCGATCCTGGTCGTGGCGATGGGAGGTGATTATCCCGCTGCTGCTTTTGGCCGGGTTGTATAGCCGGGGGTGGTGGGTGCTGCGCGGCCGCGGCCGCCTTGAAGGTGGCCTGGTTACGGTATGGCGGTTGGCGGCCTATTGGGTTGGCCTGCTCCTGTTGGCCCTTTCCCTGCTTTCCCCCATTGATACTCTCAGTAGTTTCCTCTTTTTTATGCACATGGTGCAGCATCTCTTTATGGTGATGTTTGCCCCCCCTTTGCTGATGATAGCCAACCCGCTGCCCTTTTTGCTTTGGGGATTGCCGGATCGCGGCCGCGTTCAGGCTGGCCGGTTACTCAATAAGGTGATCGGGCGGGAAGCGGCCGGCCGCCGCTGGGTCCGCTCCCTCTTATCCCCTGGCGTGACCTGGATGCTTTTTGTCATCGTCTTGTGGGGGTGGCATGATCCGTTCTTGTATAACGCTGCTTTGCAATATGAGTGGGTGCATAATTTGGAGCATCTCACCTTTTTCACGACGGCGATGCTCTTCTGGTGGCGCATCACCGGAGCCGGCCCCAAGCTCCATCAACCACTCCCGTTATTAGGCCGGGCCGGCTTAGCCATCGCTGGTGTTCCTCCCAATATGATTTTGGGGGTTTTTCTGGCCTTTTCATCAACTCCCATGTACAGCTTTTATGAAAATATGCCCCGGATCACCCGTTTTTCGGTTTTAGAAGATCAAGCCCTGAGCGGCCTGATTATGTGGATTCCCGGCAGCATGATGTACATTTTGGCTGCTTTGGTGATGTTGTTTGTGCGGATGAAGCAGGAAGAGCAAAAGGTGGTGCGATAATTTATGAACCGTTTTTTCATTCTCATCTTTACCTGTATCGTTTTACTTTTGCCCCCGATTGTTACCCAGGCCCACAGCGAAGGGATAGCTCAACTGATTGCGGTTGAACTGGATAACTGCCTGGTCTCGGTGTGGACCTGGCCGGATCCGTTGCTGACAGGGCGCGAGGTGCATATTGCTGCTTTGTTGGCCGAAAAAACAGAACCCGGCACAACCGGGGCGATCATCCTTAATTCGGCGGTTAAGGTCACCTTCACCCCCCTGGCTGAGGGGCGGGTCGTGACGGCCCCGGCAACCCATGAGCAGGCGGACGTGAAATTTTTCTATGAAACCAAAGTGCGGCTGCGGGAAGCGGGCATGTATGATATTACGGTAGACGTACAAGATGATACCTGGGGGTGTCATGGTCAGGTGGGATTTTCCTTGCCTGTAGTCGCTGGCCTGGGGGTTAGCTGGGCTGTTTGGGTAGGGGCCGGCGCAGGGGTGGCTGCCCTGGTTGGGTTGGGGCTATGGCAAAGGGGCCGGCGGAGAAAAGATGAATGAGACGATATGGGGGCGGTGGCTGCGGCCGCTGGGGAGTCGTCGTTGGCGTTGGGTAACTTTCATTGTTCTTCTGGGGGTGGCTCTTTTGCTCCGTTTGGGGGTATGGCAGCTGTACAGGCTGCAAGAGCGGCGAGCCAGCAATGATCTGCTGGCCGCCCAATTAGCCCAGCCCCCACTACCGCTAACAGGGCAGGAAGATCCGGCCCTGTTGTTGGCCATGGCTGATCGGCAGGTCGCGGCCGCGGGTCAATTCGATTACGACCATCAATACCTCATTCTGTTGCAGCCCTGGGAAGGTCAGACCGGGGTTTACCTGGTCACACCCCTCCTGCTAGATGAAAACAGTGCCATTCTAGTTAATCGGGGATGGCTGCCCCAGAGAGAAGCGGTTAATGCGCGGCAATATGATCAGGCCAATCCCGCTCTTGTCGAAGGTGTCATTCAACTTTCTCAGGTGGCGCGGTATGGGAGTGCAGCCGAACCAAGCCAAACCTTCCAGCCCGAACAATATCGTATTGAGATAGAATTGATGCAGGCGCAGCTGCCCTACACCTTACTACCCGTTTACATTCAACAAACCCCCACTGGCGGTGAGCCAACCCTGCCTTACCGTCTGCCCCAGGAAATAGACCTCTCCGAAGGTTCACACCTTAGTTATGCCTTACAATGGTTTAGTTTTGCTATAATGTTGGCTATTGGGTACGTTTATTATGTGCAGCAGCAGGAAAAGAAGGGAACGCGTGAGGCGTGATCGGAGAAAATGATGATGGATGCATTTGCCGCCAACCTGGAAGATTTAGGCCCGGCCCGCCTGGCCCGGATGGTAGAAATCAGTCGTGTCCTGAACTCCACTACCAACCTGGATGATTTGCTCCGGTTTATTATTACGGAAGCGGCCGCGCTTACCGGCAGTGAAAGTGCCTCCATCCTTCTCCTCGACCCGGCCACCCGCCAACTTCGCTTCAAAGCTACCTCTGGGTCACACGCCCCAAAATTACTTGATTTCCCGGTTCCTATAGAAAACAGCATTGCTGGGGCTATCTTAACCAGCAACCAGCCCCTCATTATAGATGATGTGACCCAGGATGCTCGCTGGAATCCCAAAGTGTCTCAGGCCATCCAATTCAAAACCCGCTCTATTTTGGGCGTCCCCATGCATGATGGTGAGCGCACCGTCGGCGTTTTAGAGTCGGTCAATAAACAACAAGGCACTTTCTCTTTCCAGGATAGTGAAACCTTGTCCGCTTTAGCCGATTTGGCTGGGGTAGCCGTAGAAAAAGCCCGCCTCATCACTCAGCTTACCCAGGCCAACCGTAAACTCAATGAACTAGATGAACTAAAAAGTGGCTTTATTGCCATTGCTTCCCACGAGCTGCGAACCCCCCTTTCGGTCATCTTGGGATACGTCTCTTTCTTGCGCGAGAGCATAGACCCAGAGCTGGCAAATCAGATGGATGCGGTAATGGACGCAGCTGTGCAGCTGCGGAGCATCATGCAAAACATGTTTAATCTACAATTTGTGGATACGGGGCGGCTAAAATTAGATTTGGAGATATTTGATTTTTCGATCCTGGCCCAAGAGGTAACCGCCCGCTATATAGCCACCGCCACCATGGAACGCACTCTTACCGTCAGGACCCCCAATGAACCGTTACCCGTCGCCGCGGATCGAAATATGATTGAAGTCGTTTTGGGGAATCTATTGGATAATGCCATCAAATTTACCTCACGACAAGGGATCGTTGCGGTTATTATAGAGCGGCATGGACATGAACTGTGGTGTTCCGTGCGGGATAATGGGGTAGGTATTCCTTTAGACAAGTTAGATCGCATTTTTGATCGCTTTTATCAGGTAGAGCATTTTATGCGGCGGCAGGCCGGGGGATTGGGGTTGGGTCTTTCTCTGGCCAAAGAGCTGCTCACGCTGCACAACGGCCGCATTTGGGTCGAAAGTGTGGTAGGGAAAGGGAGTAAGTTTGATTTTGCCCTGCCTTTGGTGATGGCGTCGTAACCATCTGTCTGTAAGCACAACAATCATAATTAGAGTTTGCCCTATGAAATTTAAGGTTCAATTAAACGGAGAAGAGCAAGAGTTAGAAGTGACCCGCCAGGGGGAGCAGGTGTGGGTCACGCAGGCGGGCCGGGTCACGCCGCTGCGGCTGTTGCAGCAGGATGGCCCGTTTCTGATCGTAGAGATGGAACAAGAGGATGGGGCGCGGCCGCAGCTCCGTTTTGCTCTTCATGCCCAGGGGCAGGAACGGCAGTTATGGTTCAATGGGCAAACCTTCACCTACCAACGGCTGCGCGAGCAAGGGCAAACCCGTGACAGCCACGAGGATGGTTCCCTGGCCGCGACCATCCCCGCCATTGTCTCCCAGGTGTTGGTTCAAGTTGGCGATGTGGTGCAAAGTGGGGACAGGTTGATTTTGTTGGAATCTATGAAAATGGTCATCCCCATCCAGGCTCCCTACGCCGGTACGGTCCAGGCCATCCACTGCACCCCTGGTGAAGCTGTTCAGCCAGGTGTGCAGTTATTGACATTGGCCGAAGAAGGGGCAAGTGGTACCTGAGGCAACTCACTCCTCAGTCCTCAGCCCTGGTGTTAGCAAAGCAAGCAGAGCGGCTCCCCAGAGCGGCTCAAATGGGGGCAGCGTGAGCCGGGGGAAGGGGATATAGAGCAGGGTCGCCGGAGTAAGCCAGAGCAAAAGCGGCAGGGGAACCAGGCTGGCGATGATGACGACACCATCCCATGGTTGCCATGTTTGCTGCTGGTAGCGGCTGAAGGTGACCTGCCGGCCAGCCCGCCATACCAGCCATAAGAGCCACAAAATCCCCCCTACCAATGCCCCCCACCCCCAGACAATCCCAACCAGGATAAGGAGCCAGCCCAGGAACGCGGCCGCTAACCCCACCAACATCCCCATTTGCCGCCGTGTGGAGTGGGGCTGTTCCCCGGTACTGCCATATCCCCGGGCCACCATCGCTTCAGCTACCTCCATTGCCCGCTCCAGGCCGCTGATGAGCAAGGGCAGCAGCAGCGGCCGCCAACCCCGCCACCCCTTGAGTTCATACCCTCGAATCGCCTGCGCTTCCCGAATCCGCTGCCCCTGGGCCAGGGTCTCCGGGATATAAGTGAGGGCGATGAGGACGACGATACCCAGGTGGTGTAAGGCCCGCGGGGTAAGCCGGATCAGTTCACTGGCTGGTAAGGCCCGGTTGAAGGTGGCGAACAGAAGCAGCAAGGTAAAGAGCAGCAGTCCATTGCTGGCCCCCAACACCATCGCTTCCAGAGTGATTGGTCCACCAATGAGCGGCCATTGGGCTGGCAGCCGGGCCAGGATAGTGTTGCCGCTGGAGAGGGAGAGGGCGTAAAAGAGGGCCGGGATCAGGAGCATGAACCCGCCTAACCGCAGCCAGGAGAAGGGAAAGACCGCCCCCCGCGGCCGCACCCGATGATACACCACCGCCACGACCAATAGAATAAGCGTCGTGTACAGTGGGTTGCGCGAGAGAATGGTGAAAGTCGCGGCCGCGAGCAGCCAGATCAGCCAGGCGTGAGCAGTCAGGGCTGAGTTCCCTGCAATGGCCTGGAGTTCCTCTGGAGTCTCCTCGCTTCCCATACCCCTACCCCTGCCTCTGCTGCACAAAGTGGAACCGCTGACGGAACCGCTCCAGGGCGTGGATGGTGGGCTGGCCAAGAACCAGGATAAGGGTGAGATTGCCCACCGCCCCGATCAGATCCCACCAGAGGGAAGTGACCAGATAAAAAGTGAGGTAATGATGGAGCGTTGTCCGTAAATCAGAGCCAGGCAGCCAGCTTAGAGCCGCATCCCCCACCCAAAAGGGCCAGGAGTACAGATTCATAATGGCCCCAAAGAGGAACCCCCAGATCAGACCGAATAAGGCCAACATGCTAAGGGTGATTCGCGGCCGCGCCGGATGAGGCAGCCACCCTGCTGTTAAGCCTACCCAGCCCGTCGTAAACATCTGGTAAGGCAGCCAGGGGCCAACCCCCCCGGTGACAAAGGCGGAGACCAACAGCGATAAAACCCCCAACAAAAAGCCAAACCGCGCCCCAAACACATACCCGGCAATAATGATCGGGGCAAAGATGGGGCTAAAACCACCGGGGATGGGCAGGGCGTTGTCTACAAAGCGTAAAATCGCCGTCACCGCCACCAGCAGTCCCAACGCGGCCACCACTTTAGCACTGATTACCTGCCCCTGTACTTCTAGCAGCAGTACTAACAGGCAAAGCATGAGCAGCCCGGTAGTCAGCACCAGGGTCAGGCCGCTGTTGAACCCTTCCCCCCGCAGCCGCAGCAGGAAAGGGTAGGCGAACGCGGCCGCGCCAATGAGGCCACTCAACCCATAAATTCCCGCCGAAAGCCAGCGGCCCCAATTGATCTGGGGCCACCAGACGGGTGAGCGCAAATAGGTAGACAGGCGGGCATTGGTAATATTCATTTACCCTCGCCTTTTCCCTCTGGAGAGGAGTAGAAAACCAAGCAGCCCCCCGGCTAAAGCGGCAAAGGCAATCGTTGGCAGTGGGGACGCGGCCGCAGCGGTTGTTCCTGCTGGAGTGGGGGTGACAAAAGGTGCGGCCGCCGTTACCGTCCCCTGAGCCATTGCCAAAGCCGTTGCCGCTGGGGGAGTGGGTGTCGGCATATAACAAATGTCATCCAGGGTGGTAGGCAGAGGTTGAGGGGCTTCTCCAGAGCGGCCAGCCCCCCACACCCAGCCATCAATCATCCCATCCCGTATCTGGTACACCCCAGCCCCAACCTGAGAATATTGCCACTCCCCTTCAATCAGATGCCAATAAGACCAGTAAGTACACTCTGCACCCCCTTTACATTGGCACAGGCAGTCTGTAGGTGGGCAGCCGGTCTGGCCGATGCGGCACACCATCTCCCCCAGCCCACTAACCTGCCGCTCCACTTGCAGCCGCGAGCGGTTGAGCAGTTCAACCCCGCTGATACTCTCCTCGCTAAAGGTGACACAGGCGGTTTGTACCCAATCTTCCTCATGCCAGACAACGATGCCCGCCCGGTTTTCATCCTGAGCCGCTAGCCGCGTCGGCAAGAGCAGACCAAGCAAAAGGATGAGGATAATTACCCGACGTGGCGACAAAGCAAAGGAGCGATGGAGTGGCATGTTACTCTGGGTCATGGGTGGATAAAAAGACGTTGAATTCGTTCTAATTCGTGGCAAAATACATCCCTCGGTCTTCGTTCTTATTTCCGTATCTCCTCAATAAGTTGGGGTGAAGCTTCGGAAGGTTTCTGTAATGGGCAAGCTCTTGGGTCAAACCTTCCGAAGGTTACACATTTTATGGAGATGTTACTTATTTCCGATTGTAAGCTAGATAAGCCCCCACTCCCCCGGCAGCCAGGAAAACAACCAGGACAATGATCCAGGTGCGGCTGCGGCCGCTGCCTGCCTCAGCCGCCACGTCATCGGATACCGGGGTGGGTGTGGGGCGGCCTGGCGCAGGTTCAGTTGTGGTGATGGTAGTGGGCGCGGTCGCTTCGGGAACGGTTGTTGGGGCTGTTTCGGCGATGGTTTCAGCGGTGGCTGTCGGCAGCGGGGTGGCTTCAGCGGATATTGGTTCGATTGCGGTGGGCGCGGCCGCGCCCCAGACTCGTGGTTGAGATGTTAGCAGCAAAATCCCATCCGTCGTGGCAAAGGGATCATCTCCGGGGCCATATAAATTAGGCCAGCACCCATTTTCTCCTTGCGCGGCTAACACCGCCTGCGCCGGATTCACCAATCGGCCATCCATGATTACACTCCAGGCCGGAGTAAACGGGTTTTCGCCAACAGCGATGAGGCCGCGCACCACCTCAGCGGTAGAACTGGGGCTGGTCACATCATACCCCCAGCCGCCATCAGCCAACTGGCTGGCCCGGATTGGTTTGAGCATCTCTGGCTGGGCCAGGTTTAGTGGCCCCAGCACCTGGAGGGCAATCCCGTTACTGTCAGCCCCACCCCAATCGTAATCAACAGCGGCTGCCAGTAAAAACCCAATCGCCGGTTCCAGGGCGGCCTCGTCTCCATATCCGGCGGCGATGGCCCCCAGCAGGGCGCGGCTGTGGCTGAAGACACCAAAAGAGGTGTCATCTAACTCCCCAGTAGGGGAAATGTGGCTGGTGAGGGTGAGGTACAGGTCTAGCCCGGCGAAATCGGTGATGTTTCCGCCTGCGGCCGCCACGCCCTGCATAATCGTTCCGACGCGGCCGCCGCGCCCTGCGGCCACATAATCCGGGGTCAAATTCTCTAACGCCTGCACCGCATTGATCCCATTCACCACATAATCAGTAGGGTTTTCCCCGGCGGCCGCCAGAGCTTGAATCGCTCGTGAGGTGCCTCCAGCATCTACCCCAAACCCGGCAAAACTTTCCCACCCCCCAGTTGCCGGGTCTTGTAAGGTTTGCAGACAGGAGACGGCCATCTGCACGGCCAGGCGATGGCTCTTAAGCGGCCAGCTTTGTCCGGCCAGAGCCGGTAGGGCCTGCACGGTGGCATAAAAATCATCTACCGGCCCGCTGCCAAAATCAATGGTAAAAGCACCACTCCCGCTCTGACTGTTCAGCAGATAATCCAGGGGGGAGATGTCCGCCGGACGCCATGCCCCTGCCGGATCGGTAAAACGCAGCCCGGCAGCGTGTAACGCCTGAATAACCAGCCCGGTGCTGTTAGCGTTGGCCCCAAATCCTGGCCCATATTCCCAGCCGCCGCTTTCTGTTTGGGTGGCCGCCAAAAAAGCCAGGGCGTCTTCGATGATCGGATCATCGCTGGGCATTCCCCCGGCGATGAGGGCCATGATACTCAGAGCCGTAGCGTCACTGTTGCCGTTGGTGCCAAACCCATCATCCCAGGAGCCAGCCAGCCCATTTTCCTGACTTTGACGATCCGCCAGCCACAACAGAGCGGTGTCGGGAATGGTCACTTTAGCCCCGCTTAAGCCGAGGATAGCTAACGCTTGTTGGTATGGGGTGCTGCTGTTATAAGAACCCTGGCTGTCTAGCTGCTCCTCTAGCAAGGCCACAAAATCATGCCCGGCGAAGGTGCGAGGGTCTTGATGGGTGGCTAGAAGACCCAAAATCAGCTTTCCAGCGGAACTGCCATCTTGTTGGGCATAGGTTAATAAAGCGTCCCTGTTGGCGGCCAGAAAATCAACCGGGCTGGCGGTGTGACCAGGGTATGGGAGACGTACATCGTACCCGGCACTACCTAAGGCGAGAATGGCGTCTAAGGTCCCGCTTATATCTGAGGGAGCGATATTGGCCCCGGTGCTGAAACTGCTGTAGCCACCGTCACTGTTTTGATGGGTAGTAACGAGCCAGTGCGCGGCCGCACTGACGGCTTGTATCTGGTTGGGAAATGGGGGTTGGCTGGACGCGGCCGCGCTGGTTCGCCCCCAGCCGATAAGAAACAACAATAGGATAAAGAACCACAAGGAACGAATTTTGTAGGGCATGTCTACTCCTCAAAGGTGAACAGCCCTCATGGGGATCAAAAAACCCGATGCGTTAGCGCATCGGGTTGAGGAAGAGTCACTGGGGGAGCCAATGGACTGTTCCCAACCCTTGCCCACGAGGATTAGAAAACAACATTCCTGGTGGGCGACCTGACTTGGGGAATACCCCCTTACAGTTGCGGGGACAGTACCGGACTCACACCGGTTTCGCCATTATGTCTTGCCATCCGGGGCAGAAGACACCAGGAATATGTTGGAGAATAATGTGGCCGAAGTGTAACAAAAGAGCGGTGTAACGTCAAAACGAGTTTGTGAAATTTTTGACAGATGCATAAAGGGTGATATAATCCTCTCTTGTTGTTGCGGGGTGGAGCAGTGGCAGCTCGTCGGGCTCATAACCCGAAGGTCATAGGTTCGAATCCTGTCCCCGCTACTAAAAAGAGGCACCCAATTGGGTGCTTTTTTGTTTTAAGGCGGTTGGCGAAGGGTGGATGGTTGGTGTAAGGCTGTCTTTTGTCTGCCATGAAAATGGCGGCTATCAACTTTTCAACGCTTGACATAAGGTTAACAGTTCATAGGCACACCCCCAAGAGAGGGTGAACCCGGCCCCGCCGTGCCCGTAATTGTGGATGATGGGGCACTCGGGAGTGAGCCACTGCTGTTCCAGGCGGACGGCAGCCCGGCCAGGGCGCAACCCCACCCGCTGTTCAGCTATTTCACCAAAGGCCAATTGGGGGACTAACTGCACGGCCCGCTGCCAGATGCCCTGGCTGTCATGTTCATCTGGCTGCGGCCGCGCATCTTTTTCTTGGGCCGTCCCGCCAATGATGACTCCATCACGCCGGGGAATGATGTAGGTGAGGCCGGCCAGGTTATGTTCATCCAGAATAGTGGGGATAAATCCAGGGGTGATAACCCGGCTGATTTGCCCCCGTATGGGGTAAAGCTGGTTGTCGTTGACCAGCTCTCGCGCTCCTAAGCCAGTGCAGTTGATGATGATTGTTTGCGGCCGCGCCCACTCCTTTAGCTCCTTCACCTCTTGCTGCTCTATCTGCCCCCCACCTGCCCGAAATCGCTCCTGCAAATAGCCCAAGTAAATGGGGGTTTCCATGAGCGGGACGGTCAGTTCATAACCGGCGGCATACCCTGGGGGTAACTCTGCGGCCGCCAGGTGACGATATTCAGGTACGGCAGCCTGCCACCACGGCTCACCGGCCGGGTACGGGAGCAGCTCATGCAGGCGTACTAGAGTGACCCCGGCCGCCGGGTGGTGGCTAAGGGTTTGGTATGCCTGGTAGGAGCGTTTGCTCCAGGCCAGCACCCGTTCCGGCGGATATGCTTTGTAAGGGTACCAGATGGCGGCCGCGGCCGCAGATGTCGTTTGGGCGGCCATTTCCCGGCTGATGATACGCACCGGCCAACCCGCCTCTTGCAGCACTACCCCACTTGTCAACCCAATCACGCCACTGCCAATGATGATAACTTTCATAACTTCGCTCCTTTGAAAATAGAAACGGTTGAGGTGAAAGTGATATTAAAAAGAGCGTGGGACTATACGCCGCGCAAAATTTTTGCGCTCTTGGCGTCTTCGCGGTAAAAACATCTCTCTATGCGTGTCATTAGCGGCCGCGCCAAAGGGCGCAAACTGAAAATAGTTCCCGGCAACAGTACCCGGCCCATCCCGGAGAAAGTCAAAGCCAGCCTGTTCAACGTCCTGGGCGATTTTGTACCCGGCAGTCGTTGGTTGGATTTGTTTGCTGGTACGGGGCAGGTGGGAATTGAGGCGTTGAGCCGGGATGCCAGCCAGGTGGTTTTTATTGATACGGCCCAGGCGGCCATCCGGGTGATCCATGACAATTTGCGTCATACCGGTTTGGAAGCGGGGGCCAAAGTGATGCGTATGGATGCCCTGGCCTATTTGCGCCATCCCCCGGCAGAAAAATTTGATTTAATTTTTGTAGCGCCTCCCCAGTACAAAGGGATCTGGCTTGAGGTCATGCAGATTATAGATACGCGGCCGCGAGAATATCTCAACGAAGGGGGATTGGTTGTCGTGCAAATTGATCCCCGCGAATATGAACCTCTCCCCCTCACCGGCCTGCTCCTCACTGACCAACGCCGTTATGGGGATGCCATGCTGTGCTATTACGACCTCAATGCCTGAACTGGTTTTGCCGCGATTCGCCCAATTCGTGGCTAAAAGTAACTGCTAACCCTCTCTGGTGATATAACCTTCCGAAGGCTTTGTTGCCAATGATCCCCGGTGGGAAAATCTTCGGAAGGCTTAGTAGTTACGGTTAAAAATCTTATTCAGCGATTGTCACCTGGACGGCGCAGCTTCCTACCTCATTACTAGTCAAATCTACGACCGTCAACCGGATGAGATAAGTGCCACCAGTCCATCCCCCTAAATTGGCGACCGCTAATGAGCCACTATTCACCGGTTGCTGGACGACAGCATTGAGCAGTGACGCCCAAACGCCCCCCGTTTCTGGCCCGTTGATCTCCAATTTGTAAAAAAAGAAATCGGGTGCATCCGCGCTGCCGCTGATGGTGATTACCCCTTGAATAGTGCTGCCGGTGGTGGGGCTGCTGATGTTTATACCGGACCCGCAGCCGGAAATGGGAGGGGGTGGGGGTGCGGCCGCGTTATTATCATCCCCTTGATTGCCGCCAGGGTTAGGGGCCGGGGTGTTATTGGCAGAAGGGGTGGCTTGCGGCGGCCGCGTCTGCACAGAGCCACCCGTTGCCGGCAAAATGCCAGGGGGAAGCGTTGCTGTGGCTACCAAAAATGGGGTAGGGCTGGCCCCTACGGAGAGGGGGGTAATTAAGGGCGTCGGTGAAGCCAGAGGCGTGGCAAAAATATCCGGGGTGAAGGTGGGGGGTACCAGCATCTCCGGGGGAAGAGTAGGACGGATGGCCGCGTTGACATAGATCACCATGCCCACAACAGCCAACAGGAGCAAAAGTACAATAAGGGCATTGTTCTGTTGACGGGCAGCACTTTCTCGTTCAATGGAAAAGACCGCCACACGCAGCCGACTGCGTGCCCGCCACAAACTGCTGGCAAACCAGAACAGCCCCAGGGCACAAAAAATATAGATACCAATGCGATTTTCGATGAGGAAAACGTAGAGGCGAGCCATAGCGATCAACTATAGTCAGGAACTGCAAAGACGCCAAGAGCGCAAAGAATAATTCCCATGAAACGCTTCGTATCTTTGCGTCTTGGCGGTGAAAATATCTCTTTCTTTTGAGGACTCACTCATGGGGCAGTCGGCGCAAAATGGCATGCAGTAGGGTTGTCAGGCGGGGGATGACCAACTTGCCCATTTCAATGACTTCGGTGTGGGAGAGGATTGTGCCAGGAGGGGGATCGGGCAGGGCCAGGTTGGTGATGGTGGAGATGCCCAGAACGGCCATTCCGGCGTGGCGGGCCACGACCACTTCTGGGGCAGTAGACATGCCTACCGCATCGCCGCCAATCCGCTGTAAGAAGCGTAGTTCGGCGGGGGTTTCGTAGCTGGGGCCGGCCACGCAGGTATATACCCCTTCATGGAGCGGAATGTTGTGGGCTGCGGCCGCTTCCTGGGCCAGGTGGCGTAAATGGGCTGAGTATGGCACCGTCATATCCGGGAAACGGGGGCCAAGCTGATCTTCGTTGCGGCCGCGCAGAGGCGTGTGCCCCGCCATACCTGGCAGGTTGATATGATCCCGTATCAACATCAAATCTCCTGGCTGGAAAGCAGGGTTCATTCCCCCGGCGGCATTGGTGATAATGAGGGTTTGGATGCCCAGCCGCTGCATCACCCGCACCGGCAGGGTAATTTGTTGGGGCGTGTATCCTTCGTAAAAATGGGCCCGCCCCTGCAAAATGAGAACGGTGTGCCCCTCCAACGCCCCAATGATCAACTGCCCGCTATGACCGGAGACAGTCGAGGTAGGCCAATGGGGAATGTCGTGGTAGGGGATGATGTCTGGGTGGGGCAGGTTGTCTCCCAGGCTGCTCAGCCCTGAGCCGAGGATGAGGCCGATGGTGGGATGCTGCCGGGTGCGGCCGCGAATAGCGTTAGCGGCCGCGTCAATCTGTGCAACCGTAAATTGTTCTATCATAACCATGTAATCATTCAACCATTCACCAATTCACCCTGGGACGAAAGCTGCGTATAAATCTGGGTGGTAGAGATATTGGCATGACCCAGCAGTTGTTGAATCTCGTTCAACCCTGAGCCATTTTTCAACTTATGGGCCGCAAAGCTGTGGCGTAAGGTATGTGGCGTCACGGCCGCACTCAGTTGGGCTTGCCGGGCATATGTTTTAATAATGAGCCACAAGCCTTGCCGGGTCAACTGCTGCCCCCGATGATTTAGAAACAATGATTTTTCTGACCGATCTTTCACCAAATGGGGCCGGCCAGCACTCAGGTAAGCCGCAAGCATCTGCTGTGTCTCTTCATTGATCGGCAGTGACCGTTTCGTTTCATCCTTACCAGGGCAGAGCAATACCCCTTCGCTCAAATAAATATCGCCAATTTGCAGCGAGACCAACTCTGTGACCCGCATTCCAGTAGCGTAGAGCAAAGCCAATAGAGCCGTATCGCGCAAATTTTTAGGCGTTTTCTTTTGTTGTCTGGGGGCGTGGAGCAGCCGGTCTACATCATCAAAGGTGAGCGTTTTGGGCAGCCGCTTTTTAACTTTGGGGGAATCAATATTGGTTGTCGGGTCATGGGTAATGACTTCCCGATCAAACATGAAATGAAAAAACGATTTCAGGGCGGCTACTTTACGGGCAACCGAAGAAGCTGCATACTCCCCTTGCTTCATAGTTGCCACATAGGCGTCAACGATCATTTCATCAACGTCCTCCCATGTTTCTGCACCAGGGTATTGGGGCAAAAATTGGATCAGTTGACTTAAATCGTTCCGATAAGCGACAAGGGTATTGTGGGAATAATTCTTTTCTGCCTGTAAGTAGGCCAGAAAAGCATCAAGTTGCTCATCCATCCTCTCTACTCCTGGTTAAGACAGCCCATAACCAAATAATCGCTATTTCTGCGTATAGCGGTCAATTCTCTGCCAGTGAATGGGTGACTTGCCTCAACCGGGTAGAATAAAGTCTGCCATCTTTAATCTAAACCGGAATAAATTTTATGTTTTGAGATTATGTCACCAACTCTACTGGTCATTATAACAAGAGTTTTCATAAGATCAATATTCAGTCAACATAATCTTGGGTGAGGTTCAACAAAAACTGCGTGTAGTGATATAAAGCGGCGGGTGAATGTATATGACACCTGTCCCACTTACTGGTATGATCCCCGCAGCCCACTTTTATTATTTACGGCTCTTTGCAGGGTGTGAGGCGTGATGGGTGTATCAAGCTTATTCACCTTTCATGCTTCACGCTTTTCACCCAAAAGCCGTAAATTTCTGACCAAAAGGAGTTTTTCCCATGAGCAAAGCTGAAAAAGTTTTAATTGCCGGGGCAGCCGGCCGCGACTTCCATGATTTTAATACCTGTTTCCGGGATAACCCGGCTTACCAGGTTGTTGGCTTTACGGCCACCCAAATTCCCAATATCGAAGGGCGACAATACCCGGCCGAACTGGCCGGGACGTTGTACCCTCAGGGAATTCCCATTTACCCAGAGAGTGACCTTGAATCGCTGATTCGGCAGCATCAAATTGATCGGGTCATATTTTCCTATAGTGATGTATCCCATGAATATGTGATGCACTTGGGATCACGAGTGTTGGCCGCCGGGGCCAGTTATGAGCTGCTCAGCCCCCGCCGCACGATGCTTAAATCCAGTAAGCCGGTGGTTTCGATTGGGGCGGTACGAACGGGCAGCGGCAAGAGCCAGACATCCCGCCGGGTAGTACAAATTTTGCAGGAGCTGGGGTATGCGCGGGTGGTAGCGGTGCGCCATCCCATGCCCTATGGCAATTTGATCGCTCAGAAGGTGCAGCGATTTGCCAGCTATGAGGATATGGAGAAGCATGAATGCACCATTGAGGAGCGGGAAGAGTATGAGCCTTATGTGGAGCGGGGGGCGGTTATTTATGCCGGGGTAGATTATGAGGCGATTTTGCGCCAGGCAGAAGCAGAAGCGGATATTATTGTCTGGGATGGGGGGAATAATGATGTGCCGTTTTATTTGTCCAACTACCACATTGTGGTGGTAGACCCGCACCGACCCGGCCATGAACTGCGTTATCATCCAGGGGAGACCAATTTACGGCTCGCGGCCGCAGTCGTCATCAACAAGGTAGATACCGCCGATCACCATAACATCGTTACAGTGCAGCAAAATGTCCGCTCCGTCAACCCCAACGCCGTTCTCGTCAAAGCCGCTTCTCCCATCTTTGTAGATGACCCGGCGGCCATTCGCGGCAAGCGGGTGTTGGTGGTTGAGGATGGCCCTACCCTGACTCATGGAGAGATGGCCTACGGGGCAGGGGTGGTGGCCGCCAGCTATTTTGATGCTGCTGAGGTTGTTGATCCCCGCCCGTATGCGGTGCGTTCTATCCTGGCAACTTACGAGAAATATCCCACTACCGGCAAGGTACTCCCAGCCATGGGGTACGGCGGTGATCAAATGTCCGATTTAGAGGAGACGATCAACAACACCCCGGTTGATCTGGTCATCATTGCGACCCCCATTGATCTGGGCCGCATCATCAACATTCGTCACCCCAGCCAGCGGGTGCGCTATGAACTGCAAGAGATCGGCCAGCCGACACTGCACCAGTTATTGGAAGACCGGTTTGGTCGGCAGAAATAAGCCAGGGTATGGGGCTGAACACGGATAAGAAGGAAACACGGATGTTGTTTCCCTCTTATCCTGTACCTGCAACATCAAGGGGTGAAGTTCGTACAGCCAGCGTAATGATGCAGCCCTCTATGGGCCTATGGGTGAGACTTCTTCATCCTTCCTAATTCATCATTCACCCTTATTCTAACCGGAGAACCTATGCGTATCATTTTGTATCTTGGCAAAGGGGGGGTAGGTAAGACGACCGTCGCGGCCGCAACCGCCCTGCGTTCAGCTCAATTAGGCCACAAAACCCTCGTTGCCAGCACCGACATCGCCCACAGCCTGGCTGATTCCCTGGATGCTCCCCTGGGGGACAAACCTATCGAAGTGGCCCCCAACCTGTGGGCACAGGAGATCAGCGTCATCGCCGATATTCACAACTATTGGGATGTGCTGCAAGGGTTTGTCTCCGGCATGATCAAAGGGCAGGGGATTAACAAGATTGTCGCCGATGAGCTGTCCGCTTTCCCTGGTATGGATGAGATTGTCAGCCTGCTGCACATCAACAGGCAGGCTAAAGAGCGCAACTTTGACCGGGTGATTATTGATGCCGCCCCTACCGGGGAAACGATTCGCCTGCTAACCATGCCCGATACCTTCCGCTGGTATGCCGGCCACCTTTCCCGCTTCGAGGGGGGGATGGTGAAGGTGTTAAAGCCGTTTGCCGGCCGTCTGCTCAAGGGGCCGGCCGAAATTATGGAAGCGGTCGCCAAATTGGACGCGGCCACAGCAGAACTGCGGGAGACATTGAGCAACCCGGCCATTTCCAGCTACCGGGTGGTATTACAGCCGGAAAAAATGGTGGTGCGGGAAGCGGAGCGGGCTGTCAGTTACCTGGGGCTGTTTAATTACCCGGTAGATGCGGTGGTGATTAACCGGATATTGCCGGACGCGGCCGCGGAAGGGCCATTCTACGAGCAGCGGCGGGAAATCCAGGCCAAATATTTGCAGATGATTGAGGACAACTTTCGCCCCTTGCCCCTGTTCCGTGCCCCGTATTATGCCCATGAAGTGGTTGGTTTAGAGGCGTTATCCCAACTGGCTTTGGACTGTTTTGGCGAGCAAGACCCCACCCAGGTGTTTTACCAGGGGATTTTGCAAGAGATCAGCGAGATGGAAGATGGGGGGTTCAAGCTGCGGCTGCCGCTCCCGTTTGTAACCGGGGGGGATGTCCGGCTGCGTAAGCGGGGGGATGAGATGTTTGTGACGGTCGGTAATTTTAAGCGGGAGATGATTTTGCCGACGGTGTTGGCCCGGCGTAAAGCGGCCGGCGGCCGCCTGGTGGATGGGGTGCTAGAGATTACCTTTTTGCCGTTGGCCGGGGAGACACCTTAGTAGTCGTTAGGAATTAACTTGATGGAGATTGGTCAATAACAAGCATCAGTGTCAAAGCAATTACCAGGGATAAGAGTGAACGGTAAAAAGTTCTCACAAATTTTCTCCTTGACAAAAATCCTAAATCTAAACTTGCCGTTAGCCTTTACTCATCATCCAAAATCACCTCAAAAACAGATACGGGAATAGGGTCATTGAAAACGATTTGCGTAAATATCGTTTCCGAATATAACTTGTCCAGGTCTTCACCAATATACCATAATGCTTTGAGGATTATACCCATCTCTTGATCTACCCAGAAGAGCTGCTTTAACGAAGCTGGCTCCGACTCAATCCATTCAACAATCCATGTAGATCTTCCCGCGATTTCGTCTTCTCCCTTTAAGGCAAAACCGTTGGCTCGTTGGGCAAAACCAACTGGATAAAGATAATCACTCACAGGCGTTGTTAATGCCCCAGCTATTGGATGCCGATAAATAACCTGGGTGTTGATACTGGCCACATCACGTGGCAATTGCTGATAATGATCGCTGATAACTATGGGCAGTCTGGCTAGTTCCGGCGACGGATGGTAATTATTGGCATAAATACCTGATTCATTCATCACCCATAAATGTGGCCGCTCCTGATTACTTTCAATATCCTCAATGCGAACTCGGCTGTTCCCCTCAATGTAGATATTGGTAAACACTTGAAATTGATCCTGCCCTGGCGGGTACCACGTTGTGATTGCTTCTGCCTGAATAGTGCGCCAACGACTATGACTATTTAACATTAATTCCTTCACCAACCAGGAAAAGGAATCGCTATCTGTTACAGTGACAGGGACAGTTTCCCTGTGTTCATTATCATCATTGGTCGCCCACAATACGGTTGGCAAACCAGATTGAATGAGCAAAATGCCCAAGACAATACCAACAAAAAGGCTAATACCAAGGTTGTGCATTTTCATAATTTTCTCCTTTTGTTATTACGTAACTTTTGTGCAATCAGAGCCAAAATGGCTCAAAAATGCGAAAAATGAATATCTTTGAAGAGCGGTAGTGGCAATTGAATCACGCCACCACCCCAACGCAGAGAATGCCCAGCATAACAACTCTGCTCCGTGAACGTTAACAACCAAACATCACCTTGTCTTTGCACCCAGGCTGACGTGTGGGCCGCAACTGTGACCATCTGTTTAGCCGATGGGGTTAAGAACGGCTTGGGTGGTGATTCCCTCAGCAGTTCAAAGGCGGCAAAGCGGACAAAATTAGCCGCAAAACAAGCCATGTGCTCTTGTAACAGCAACGCTTCCTGTGACCTGACCTTCAAATGGTGCATCTGAAAGACATTTTTACCCTCTTTGATACCCGCCTCGATAGTTTGGCGACCATTGTAGGTGTGGAACCAACCATCCAGGTCATGTGTGACTTCCCTCTGTCCATAATGAAGCAGAGTCGCTCGTTGTGTGCTGTCCTTTGTCTGATAATGGAGCAAACTGACATCTAGCGGATAGGCAAAATAACCATCAACTGTGGTATCTGCCCAGGCTGTCATCAAGGCATTGCGGCCAACCTGCTCCCACTTTGTTTTTGGTGTAACCGCGGCACTCAAGGTATCACGCACCGTCGGGAACCGGCCTCGGGTATACACATCATAGCCCATTTCAATCAACCAGTAGAGGTTCTCCCGACTGGTGAAACCACCATCGAGACGAAACGTGGCGCGAATGGGGTTGGGGTTGGTCGTATTGTCAGCCAGCAGTTGTTCATAATGGGTTTGCAAACGCTTCACTTCTGCTAGGGTTGTCTCATAATGAGCATCATGGCGAGCCAGGCGACGTTCCGCGACTCCCAACGCCTTCTGGCAACGGGGCAATCGTTCCCTATAGGTAGCGACCTTCTGTTGTGCTCGGGTTAACTGACAATGCGCTGTGGGCTGTCGGTTTTGCCGTTCATACTCACTAATCAGGCGATGAACTTCCTGCGTCCACTGCTGGAGTTCCCGTTTTGTCTCCTGCACTTTACCCTGAGCTTCCCGATGACGCTGGTAACTGTCTTCCATTTGCGCCGCCGCTGTTTCCGCATCCGTTTTGGCTTGAGTCAGACGAGTTATGAGCAGGTCAGTGCGTCGCAGGGGACGACGACCGGTTCTAGATTCTGCCGCTCTGACCAAGGCCTCGGTGCGCGTCATGCTAACCGTATCGCCTGGATGTAATTGGTTGGCGAGCCAGAGTCGGCCATAAGTGGGACTGTGGAAACTAACGACGGCTGCCTGATAGCCCAGTTCTATGGTGTCTCCCATGTGACCGAAGGCGGTGTCGGGATAGCTGGTACTGGTGGCCGATATGGGTCGGCCGGTTAAGTCGGCATCATAAACCAACTCGCCCTTCTTTTCCCAGGCTAACTCAACTTCCCGGTCTATAAACCATTGGCTAAGGCTATCCATGGTGGCAATCAGTTCATCTGCTTCGGCGGCTGTCAGGCCTTGCAGGGTACGGCTGACCCCACTGTAATCGGCCCAGGCTGGTTGACCCCAGGCTTGAGCCACCACCTGATCTTGGTCGAGCGGATGGGCTGACCGACTGATGTCCTGAAGATGGGGTAAGCCCGCTAGAATAGCGACTAAGAATTCCAGCACTTTGGTTTGTGGGCTGTGCGTTCGGTTCTTTTGTTTCAGTTTGACCTTTTCAATGGCTTGAACCAAGCCCATGCGTTGGGCATACAGACCCCAAATAACCAGCATGGCATGTTGTGTCAGTTGCTGTGACTGTTCTGGTGATGTTTGGTTTTGACTCATGGCGACCTCGGGTAAGAAAATCGCTATGAGCCTGCCATAATTGAGCAGATTGTAAAGGTTCGACTTTTATTTTTGGCGATTTTTTACGATTCCGTCGCCAATTGCACAAAACTTACGTTAAACGGAACACTTTATCTTCTTTTACATCACAGGCAAAATTACACACGATTTCAGGGTTTTCATTAGATTCACCAACAGTTCCCATTTTGACAATTTCTTTATCGATTACAAATGAGCTTCGTATTGATTCATAAAAAACAAAGAGCATCAATAAAACAAATCGTAGATATTTCAAACTTAGTACAGAACTTTGAAGTTGTCGCATCATGCTGCTATCTCCTTTGCATATTATTCAATAAGTATACATGAACTAATAATACTAAAAAGCAAAAATTAAACCTATGTATCAGACCAATATGTGTATCAACTGCTAATGATTTAGAAATCTGGTTCTTTAAGTTTGGCGATTTTTTACATCCACCAAGAACAAATGGACATCCACCAAGAGCAAACGGATATCCGTCAAGAACAAATGGACATCCACTAAGAACAAATGGACATCCACCAAGAGCAAACGGATATCCGTCAAGAACAAATGGA
>JAHDWJ010000013.1:0-55965 GCA_023384415.1 Anaerolineae bacterium | reverse complement strand
CATCCGTTAAGAGCTTTTAGATGTTGGTTAGAAGCTGTTGTATGTACGTTTGGCGTTAATCAAGAAAGGTTTTCTCTTGATAGCAGTTCTCAATTTGCCCTGGCTGAAACGAAGGGGGCAAAGGGGAGTGAGACAGGCGGGAATAAGGTTGGTTGAACCAGTTGACCCAGGTGGTCGTCCGCCTGTGCCACCCCTACCACAGGTTATAAATTGAGAATTGCTGGTGTTACTTCCTAACCAATGGGGTAAACACCCGGCTGCCCCCCACGAGCAGCCGGGCCGTTTCTACCACCTGTTCCCCACCGCCGCTGGCCTGGATGGTGATGGTGTACCAGAGGCCCGGCATGAGGGGGCCAGGCGGCCGCGTATCGGTCAGAGTGAGGGTCACAGTGGCCGGCAGGGGGACGTTGTTGCCTGATAGCTGCACCGTGAAGATGGGGTTGGCGGTCACTTGTAGGGCAATGGGGTCATTGATCGTACCGAACAGATCCAGGGTAAACTGGGCTGCCTGGGCGGGCTGAATGGCCTGGGCCGGGGGGATAATATTCAGGGCGAGCGGGGGTAAACCGGCGGCCGCGACCCCAGTCCGCTCATAACTGCCCCGCCCCGTTCCCCACAGCACCCGCGCCCCAGCACTGCCGGGCAAATCAAACGCTACCACCCCGCTGTGGCTCGTACCGATTACCAACTCCAGGTCTGCATCCCCATCAATATTGGCAATCGTCGGGGCTCCCAGACCGCCATTCCAGTTACCGCTAAACGGCGGTGGCAGGTTAATGACGTGCAGCGGGTTGCCCAGATAATCCAGGACATGAAGCTGCCCCACCAAATTATCTCGCTTCTCCGGCCATGAGGTAAAAATAACCTCAGCGTACCCGTCATTGTCCCAATCTAGCACCACCGGTTCACTGGCAAAGCGGATGCCGCTGCCCGGCACTTTGTATGGCCAGTTGCCATGCTCCGTCTTGTCCAGCCAATAAGCGTGAACCTGCCCATCGTAAGAAGAATAGAGAATTTCCTTCAACCCATCATTATCCAGGTCAACCACGACGGCGTTGGTGACGCTGTTTTCGATCACACTGTAATTTTGCGAGAGGGGGCCGCTGTTGGGGCTGGGGTTAGGGATGACTGTCCAGTTATACCCATTGCCGCTCCAGCGGGTACGGTCCAGCTTAAAAATCCAGGGCAAATAGTACAAATCCCCCGCCGGGTCGCCGATGGCGCAGTTGTACACATCCCCCACCACGATTAGTTCCAGGATGCCATCATTGTTGACATCGGCGATGGCTGGGGCGGCGTTGGCGAAGTTAGGCCGATGCTCCGTGCCGCAGTTGGCGTACCCTCGCACATCGGCCACGTGATCTACATGCACTCCCACCTGAGACCAATATTGGCGGCCGGTGAAAATTGGGTTCACCGTAAGTTGGTTGCCATGATCATCCAGGGCGGTGATGTAATGGGTGTCGGTAGGGGCGAAAATCTCTTTTACCCCATTCCCATTCATATCGGCGATGGCGATGTTTTGGTTGTACATCCCCCAGCCGTACCCTGGCTCCCCATCCCGGCGGGCGGGCCAGCCAGAGCGGACGGTGCCATTGGCGTTGTACACATTGACTTGTTTGGTGGCCCCACCACTGGCCCGGCCAACGATAATTTCCATTTGCCCATTCCCATCTAGATCGGTCACGGCCAGGGTACGAATTTCGCCGCTGCCGAATGGGTTGCGCTGCCATTCAACCGCGCCCAGGTGGTTGTAAACGGTGAGGCTGTCACTTCCCCGCCCTACGATAATCTCCAGGTCACCATCCCCGGTGAGGTCAGCCAGGGCGATGTCGGGCCAGACGCGGCCGCCGCTGGGGGCACGCCATTTTAACGCCCCGGTGCTGCCATTGAGGGCCACCAGATCATAAGACCCCCAAATGACTTCCATCTGGCCGTCATTGTCAATATCAGCGACGGCGGGGGAGCTGTACCAACCGGTCTGGCACCAGGAGCTGAAGCAGCCGCCCCGCTGCCATTTCAGTACCGGGGCGGGAATGACACCCTGGGGTGTAGCATCTACCCCAGGGTGATGGCCGAGAAGAAGCAGCAGGAGAAGGGGGAGTAATCGTTTCATAGGGTGAAGACGAAAGGTGAAACGTGATACGTGAGATCCAATCACGCATCACGTTTCACGCCTTAATTTATGGTGAAGATGGTTATCTGGTTGCCATTGCGGTCCATACGGACGAGTTCGTTTTGGTCGTTGAACACCATGTCAAAGGCGATGCCGGGGGCGCGGAACATTTCGATGAAGCGGCCGCTGCCATCAAAAACGGAGATGCCGCGAAAATGTTGGACGTAGATGCGCCCTTGCCCATCTACGGCGATGGCTGTAACGCTGCCCTGGAACTGATCGGGAGCATCGCCGCGGCCGCCAAAGCGGGTACGGAAGTTTCCCTGGTTATCAAAGATGAGAATTTCGTCGGTGTTGATGAAATAAAGGTTGCCGCCGCCATCTACAGCCACCGATTCGGGGGTGGGGGATGTGCCGTCAGGATTGGAGACGGCAAATGGGCTGGTCAGGTCGAGGGTGACGCTGCCCTGGTTGTTGAACCGGACAATGTTGGTAGACGAAGTGGCGATGATGGCCCCATCGGGCATGGCGGCGACCCCTCTAAAGGTCACAGCCCCATTGTAGCTGAATGGGGGAAGTGCTTCACCGGTCATGCCGTCATAGCGGAGTAGTTGGCGGGTGCCAGGAAAATAGACTACCCCCTGCCGGTCTACGGCCATGCCGATCATATATTCCACGTCGGCGGTCCAGGTGGCTAAAAATTGGCCGGTGGGGGAGAAAACCTGAACGCGGCCGCCCTGGTAATCCCCCGTATAAATATTGCCCTGCCCATCTACGCCGATTTGGCGGGTATCCTTAAAAAAGCCGGGACCTGTACCTTCCTGTCCGCCAAACTGTTGGCTCAGGGTGGCAAATCCGGGGGTGGGGGTGGCCGGGATGGGGGTGGCGGCCGCGGTGCCGTTCATCGGTGGGGCCAGGGTGGCAATCTCGGAAAAGCCGGACTCAATGGTTGCCATAATGTTCCCTGCTTCTCCCAACCCCCAGAAAGCCGCTCCCCCACCGATGAGTAAGGGAACAACCACAGCCAGGGCGGTGAAAATGAGGATGAAACCAATCAGGCAGCCGATGGTGCGGCCGGCGCGGGATTGGCTGCCGATGGGACGCCCCAACGAGTCGGTGAGGACAGGATTGAAACTGCTGCCGCTGCTGAATGTTTGGACGCTGGTTGTACCGATACGGACTGCTTCGTTGCGCTCTAACTGTTCAATCACATTTTGGGCCTCACGCGCGTTTACGTGGAAAGTTTCCTGGAACAGACGGATGGCTTCACTTTTGCGGCCGCTGCGTACCATTTCTAATATTTCCCGCAGCCGTATGCCCTGGGTCATTGGGTCTAACATAGGGGTGTCGGGAATACCTTTGCCATACCCCCCTGGCCCGGGGGTACGTAATGTTTCAGGGACAATGACTGTGCTGCGACAGAAATCACAACGCACCGTTACTGCCTGGCTGCTTGTTTCGTAATCAAGCCCGGCGTGGCAGTTAGGACATTCAAAAGTTGTAGCCATAACACGCTCCTGGAATTAGGAAGGATGAAGGATGAAGGATGAATTATGAATTATGAACCAGTGAGCAGTGTCGGTGCTCACTGTTCACTGTTCACTCTTCACTGACTCGCGGCCGCTTCCTTCATCAATCCAGCAATCAAATAATAGGCGGTTTCCCAGGCGGTGCAATGGGCGGGGGTGAATTGGTCCCCTAAAAGCTGCTGGAGTGACCAAAGCAGGGCCTGGGCGACGGTATGGTAATGGGCTGGCTGCACCCCTTTGCTGGCGTGGTGCCGTCCCAATAGTTTGGTTGAGTGAAAAAATTGCTGCGGTTGGTCCAAATGAGTGACAATAAAGCTGAGGGTGTTGGTGAATTTTTGCTGCTGCCGGTGCAAATTTTGACTGAACAGCGGCCGCAATGATGGGTCCAGGTCAAACAATCGCCAGTAAAATAGGGTGCCTAATGTATCCAACCGACCGGTTAATTTATACCAGCTTTCTTGCACCAGGGCTATCTGCACAAAATCCATGATGGGCTGCCTCATCTACAAAGGTGTTGCCATCATAGGGGACTGCCGTCCGAAATTCGTCCGAAGAAGGGGGGAGTAGGCGAGGTGGCGAGGCAGGATTGTTCAATGGGATTACCCGGCGGCTTGGCGGTCAAGCGGCCGGGGGTCAAGCGGCCCGGCGGTCAAACCGCCGGGCTAAAAATACGAAGCCCTACCGGGCTGCCGAGGTGAGGCCAACGGCCTTTGTATTTTTAGCCCGGATGTTTACGTCCGGGCGGGTCAGGTGGATGAACGAGGCGGCAAATGGGTTGGATGTATACCCGACACAGCGACAAAGCGGTAGGGTGCCAGGGCGAAAAAATGTCAGATTATCCCCATTGATAGTATAAGTACGATTCCGAATGCGACAATGATTATGATAACGATTGCGAATACATTAACCTGAACTGAAACCTGAAACCTACCCCACCCAATACCCATTCACAAACAAGGCGGTAAAGAGTGTCAGACCAATGAGAGAGAGGGTTGTGATGAGTCGGTCTACCCAGAGATTGGCTCCCCAGCGGGCCAGCAGGATAAAGGCGGGAAAGAGTACCCACATATACCGTCGTTGGCTCATCAGCAGGCCAGAACTGAACGGGATGAGTACCCCGACCAGAACAAATGCCCCTTCTCCCCACTGGCGGCGGTAGAGCAAAATCAGGGCAAAGGCCAGAAATAACAGCACAAATCCAAAATCGAGCCAATCGTTGAGCGGGAGCTGGCCGGCGAAAAAAGCCGCCGACCAACCCTGCGCTGGCCGGGTGAACAACGATTGGATGACCGCCAGGGGGGATAGGGGGGTACGTCCCCACGCTTCGGCGGAGGCGTGGGCAAAGATGAAGGGATCGCCAAAGGCTCGATATAAGTAGAATAAAAAGCTCGCACTGCCCAGGAGTGGTGAAAGCGCGGCCGCGAACCCCAGCCAATTTGCTCGCCCCGTTTGCCGCCGCTGCTGCCACCATTCCCACAGGAGCAGGATAATGACCGTAACCCCCATGAGACGGGTAAGCGCGGCCGCAAACCCTAACAAAGCCGCACTTTCCCAGTACCCTCGCCGGGCCAGGTACAGGGCCGCCAGGGCACAAAAGAGGAACAACGATTCGCTGTATAACGCCGTGCCGAAGAAAGCTGCCGGGAAAATAAGGGCGTAAAACAGGGCGCGGCCGGCTACCGCTTCGCCCCATTCTTTCTCCACCAGCCCATAGAAGCAGATAGATGCTCCCAACAAAGCCAGGTTGCTAATGAGCAGCCCAGCCACAACTGCATCGCCTACTAATGGGCTGATAACCCGCATCATCAGCGGCAGCAGGGGGAAAAAGGGAACGTTAGGAAAACGCACCCCCTTGGCGATGTACCCTTCTTCAGCAATGCTGACGTAAAAGCCGGTGTCCCAACGGCTGCCGAACCCATCTATGAAGAAGTTTTCCTGGCCGCGCAGGTGATAAATCGTATCGCTGGCATCGGGGATGAGGGGCATAGCCAGGTAAGCGACGAAAACGATACCCACCCGGGTAAGGGTAAATATCAGGAGCGGCAGCCAAAACCAGCGTGCGGCCGCCAGCGAACCCACCCAGCTTTTTCTGGCTTCTTTATGGGCATGGGCCGATGTAACCATAAGAGATTCCTGAAACATGAACGGCGGATTGGCGGGATTAACGGATTGTATGTGCCACTCAATCCGTTAATCCGGCTAATCCATATCCCCGATTTGTTAGCGAATAATAAGGGGCAGGTAAATTAACTCGACTAGCGAGAATATGGGGCCATCTCCTTCCAGCGGCCGCAGTGGGGCATTATTCGCCAGGGTGAAACTATCAGACCCGGCGGCATTAGCCCCCACCGCCGCCGTGATGGTATACACTCCTGCGGCCGCCTGGTTGGTAGATAGGTTGAAAGCCAACTGCCCATTTCCATTGGTCATCATGCTGCCTATAGCTTCCCCATTCCGCAGAATCGTTGCCATCTGGTTGGGGGGAAAGTTGCTGCCGGTGAATCGGAAGTAACTGCCTGGCCGACCATCATCATAATTGACATCTAGCTGCCCCTCATACACCCCGGCAAACTGCTGCCACCCCAGGTGCATCTGGGGCAAATCTACAAAAGGGGCCATGGCTACCCCGACCAATAAAAGAACCAGGGCCAAAACCGAACGGCTAAAAACCTCCCATCGTTTGGTTGACATAAGAAACTCCTTTGGCTGAACTAAGTGGATTGGAAAGAACAAGAATGTTTACGTATCACGCTTCACGTTTTACGGGGGAAACAGCCGATAGATAGGGCCAACAGGCGCAACGCGCATCGTTTTTAGCAGCTCAACCGGGGGGTTGTTGATATAAACGGGCCGCTCGTGAACGGCCTGGTTGATCAGCTGCACCATATCATCCCCGCTGATCAAAAACCGATTAATGGCTAACACATCGGGCCGCTGCCCTTCGACCAGTTGCAAATATTGCACCCCAGGCACCACATCCCACCACCCCAAGAGCAGGGCATTCGGCTCTACCAGGGCTAAAATATCTTCACTCCGCTCCCGCGTACTCCAATCATCGGCCTGGGAAACTTGGGGATAGGTGACTACCGCGGCCGCAACTGCCGCTACCAGCATCGCCCCCCGCCACAACCAAAGCGACCGTGAAGATGAACCGTCTGCGGCCGCGACCCAATCTAAAATCGCCTGGTACCCCACCCCCAGCCACAACGCCCACACCAGATAGGTAGGTAAAAACATGGTGTTTTTGTCAATCACCCGATAGTTGACATAAAAAAAAGCGTTGGCAGCAAACAGTAAGGTAAACAAGAGGGCAACCGGCTTATCCCGCCGGGCTAATACTAACATTCCCAACATGGCCGGGCCGATGCCCACTCCTAAAAACGCCCGCCATAACTGTTGACCAAACTGGCCCAATTCATAGCCGAACTCCGTCAGGGTGTACCCCCCCATCTGTGTGGCAAACGCTTTGCCGGAAACGAGCCACCAAAAACCGGAGAAGGTTTGTAAGTTGACGGGGTGAAAAACGCCTTCGGCATCATAAGTACCCGCATAATTAAAAGTTGGATTGGTCCCGTAGCGCCAGGGAAGATAGAGGTAAAGGGAGAGGCCGAGGAGTAAGGCCAGGGATAAGGGGATGAGGGTACGCGGCCGCAGCACCTCTTTTCCCCCCACCATCAGCATAAACAGCACCGCTCCCGGGACCAGCAGCACCGTTGCCAGGTGATTACCCAGGCTTACCGCCATCAGCCCCACCGCCAGAGCCAGACGCCAGGGGGTTGGTTTTTCCCGCCAGGCCAGCAAGACCAGAATCACCCCAGCCATCAACGCCGTGTGCAGGGTATACACTTCGGCAATGAGAGAAAGTGTCCAGAAATAAGGAGCCGTTGCCAGCAACCCCAAAGCCGCCAGCCGCGCCCAGGCTGAGATGTTAAGATGACATAGAATCCGCTCGCTCAGGAGCAGGGTGAACGCTCCGGCCAGGGCGGACATGAGGTTGAGACGGAACCCCACATCTCCAACTGGGAGATGGCTCCACAAACCGCCCAGGATAAGGTAAAGGGGATAGCCGGTAGCCCGAATGAGGCCCCCGGTCGCGGCCGCGGTCGTTAGTTCGGCACTATCCAGGTTATAAATCGTGGGGGCCAGCGTCAGCCCATACAAAAAGAGGGGCAGCAGAAAAGCCGCCCAACTGGGCCAATAAGCCAGGTCTAACGGCCAAACCCGGCCCTTTTCCTGCCGGGCAAAGTGCTGTTGAGATAAGTTGGATGACACCATGAAACGACCTTTAAGAAATGAAGCTGAAATCACTATCATTCAATAAGTCGTGTTATGGTTGTAAAAGTTATGGGAAGCACACAACCGGAAAACAAAACAGTTTTTTGCTCCTCATTGGCTAAACTACCAGTGAACTAAAACCAATCCGGCGGTATAATACCCAAACAACCTGGCCCTTTTTCATCCTTCATAATTCATCCTTCACCCTTATACCCTCAGGAGGAATCCCATGCCCCAAGACCGTGTTGCCCTCTATTTACAAGATGCCCACGACCTCAGCGAAGGTATTGAATTAGTCAAATATGCTGAAGCCAACCATTTTGAAGCCGTCTGGCAGGCCGAAAGCCGCCTGGTGCGTGATGCTATCGTGCCAATGGCCGCCTTTGCTGCCCACACCGCCCGGCTCAAAGTTGCCAGCGGTGTCATTAACAACTGGACACGCAATATTGGCCTGTTGGCGGCCACCTTCCTCACCCTGGATGATTTAGCCCCCGACCGGATCATCTGTGGCATCGGGGCGTGGTGGGATCCGCTGGCCCAAAAAGTCGGTATCACCCGGCACAAACCGCTCCAGGCCATGCGCGAAACGATTGAGGTGCTGCGCCGTCTGCTCAATATGGAAAATGTCACCTATCATGGGGAGTTTCATTATGTAGATGGGATTCAACTGGATGTGGTTCATGGGCGCAAAACACCGCGTCACGTACCCATCTACATCGGGGCTACGGGGATGAAAATGATGGAGCTAACCGGAGAAATTGCCGATGGGGCCTGCCTGAACTATCTGGTCAGCCCTAAATACAACCTGGAAGCGATGGATGCCCTAGAGCGGGGAGCCAAACGGGCCGGCCGCACCCTTGATGAGATTGACCGCCCCCAGTTGGTCATCTGCTCCGTCGGAGAAGACCGTAAAAAGGCGTTGGATGCCGCTCGCAAGATGATTACCCAATATCTGGGACAACAGCCCCATCTGATGAAAGCCAGCGGGGTGAAGCAGGAGCTATTGGATGAGATTCACCAGGTGTTGACCTGGCCGGCCACCGAGGAGCAGATCGAGAGTGCCATGCACCTGGTGCCTGATGAGGTGGTGCAGATGTGTACCGCCAGCGGCTCCCCGGCCGAGGTCAAGGCCAAAGTACGAGAATATATTGATCATGGGGCCACCTGTCCCATCCTCTACCCCCTGGGCGATGCCCGGCTGATGATTGAGATTTTCCGCGACGGATATAGATCGTGAGGCGCGATGGGTGGGGCCCCTCACGTTTCACGTACCACGTTTCACGATTTGAGTTTGTCAGGAGGTACAACCATGAATACCCTCATTACCAATGTCCAGATCATTACCCAGGAAACGCCGAACCGGGTCCTCACTGGTCAGGCGGTAGCGATTGAGGGGGCGTGGATCAAGGCAGTGGGGCCGGAAGCGGAGCTGCGCCAGCAGTTGGCTGATTTTACCGTTTTGGATGGCCGCGGCCGCGTTCTCATGCCTGGCCTCATCAACGCCCACAACCATTTTTACGGCCTCTATGCCCGGGGGCTGGCCCTCACCCGCCCCATGTCTAACTTCCATGAAATTTTGCAATACCTCTGGTGGGCCTTAGATAAATCGCTGGATGAAGCGGCGGTTTATTACAACGCCCTGGTACCAGCTATCGCTTCTATCAAGCATGGCGTTACCACCGTTATTGATCACCATGCCAGCCCCAACGCCATTGATGGCAGCCTGGATCAGATCGAAGCGGCCATGGCCCAGGTGGGATTGCGCGGCATCCTTTGCTATGAGGTCTCAGACCGGGATGGCAAGGCGGTGCGGCAGGCAGGGCTGCAAGAGAATGAGCGGTATATCCAGAAATGCCGGGCTGCGCGGGGCGCGGACCCGGCTCACCTGTTTGATGGATTGGTGGGGCTGCACGCCTCGTTTACGGTAGATGATGAGACGTTGGCGAGTGCGGCCGCGCTCTGCCAATCCCTTGAGCGGGGCGTCCACATTCACGTCCAGGAAGATTGGGTAGATAACGACCTGTCCGAAGAGCGGTATGGGCATGGGCCATTGGCCCGGCTGTACAAACATAACCTGCTCGGCCCCCGCACCATCTGCGCCCACGTTATTCACAGCGACGATGTGGATTTACGCCTGTTAGAGCATACCCAGACCAATGTCACCCACCAGCCCCAATCTAATATGAACAACGCCGTTGGCCGGGCTGATATTTTCCACATGCGGGAAAAGGGGATTTTAGTTGGCCTGGGCACAGATGGCATGACACCTGACATTAAGGCCGAAACACGCACCGGCTACCTGCTCCATAAATACGCCCTGCACAACAGCAATGTAGGCTGGCAAGAGTGGCATGATATTTTGCTGCATAACAACCCAACCATTGTCCGCCGTCTTACCGGACAACCGGTAGGGCAAATCACCCCTGGCTTCCTGGCTGATATGATTCTGGTAGATTATTATCCCCCCACGCCGCTGACTGGGGAGAATGGGTGGGGCCATTTCCTGTATGGGCTGGTAGATGCGCCAGTGGATACGGTGCTGATCAATGGCCGGGTGGTGATGCAAAATAAGGTGGTGTTGGGAGTGGATGAGGCGGAGATCGCGGCCGCGTCCCGAGCCTGTGCGGCCAAAGTATGGGAGCGGTTTCAGCAACAATAGTCCAGTTTGTGCTAAAATAAGCGTATGACGACGCGGCCGCTGACCCAATGGCATCGCCTCTTTGCCGGGCTGCTTGAGGAGCTGCTAACACCGGTAAACATCACCGTGCAAACCGAGGTGCCTCTTTTGAGCAGCCCCCCACTCGGCGATATTTTGCTTCTGCGTCGGCAAGGGGAACAATGGACAGAAGCCCAACGAGCCCGCCTGGCCGATGGCCTTCGGGATACCCAGGCCACCCATGTTTTGCTAGAGTTCAAATACACCCAATCCATCAACCTGATCGCCTTTCGTCAGGCAATTAGCAACGACCATCTTTATCGCCAGAGCCAAAAGCTGCCCGATGAAGCCATTGCCACCTTCTTAATCAGTGCCCGGCAGCCGCGCAAAGCGATGTTAAAGGAGTTCCACTATACCGCAACCAAAACACCCGGTGTTTATCGCAGCCGCAACCCACTCTTAAGCGGCATCCTGCTGCTCTCTCTGAATGAACTGGCTGATACACCCCACAACGCTTTCATCAAAATATTTGCTACCCAGGAGCAGGCCAAAGAACGAGCGTTTACCATTTTGCAAGAGGAATATCAGTCACACCAATTGTCCGATCCTATAGCGTATTACTTATCTGGTCTGTTGCGCTATTGGTCGCTTGAACGAGGGATAGAAATGAGTACAATCGAATTGACTCCTGAAAAAATAAAGACACTTGGTAGAGAATGGCTAGAGTTCACTCTAAAGGTTCTACCCCCTGATGAAATACTTTCATATTATTCATTAGAGGATCGTTTGGCTGGTTTGCGGCCGGAAGATCGTTTGGCTGGCTTGCGGCCAGAAGACCGATTAGCAGGGCTTTCGGCTGAAGAGATTGAGGCGTATCTACGGAAGTTGAAGCAGCAGAAGAAAGAAAAAAATGGGCAGGGTGAACTACCTGACGCAGCGACAAAATGAGAGGGCGAAGAATGTCAGATGATGCTCAGGGCTATAGTTTTTCCGAAAAGGATTGGGGGATTCACGAGGCGTTATCCAGAGTGTCGCCAATCGTAAATCTACAATTGTCAATCGTAAATGCTATTGCCTGGATTATCGCCCAAAGGATAAACGCATGATTACTTTTGATCTCAACGGCCAAGCCCATTGTTATGATGGTGACCCGGAACTGCCGTTGTTGAGTTACCTGCGTGATATTGTCGGCCTTATTTCACCCAAAGATGGTTGTGCCCCCCAGGCGGCTTGTGGCTGCTGTGTGGTTCAATTGAACCATAAGGCGGTGTTAAGCTGCGTGACCCCCATGAGTAAGGTTGCTGCGGGGCAGGTCACGACAACTGAGGGGTTAGGAGAATACCGGCAGAATGTGTTCGCCAATGCTTTTGTGGCTGAGGGAGGGGTGCAGTGTGGGTTCTGTATTCCTGGTATTGTCATGCAGGCCAATGCTCTGATTGAGCAAAACCCTGAACCAGGCCGGGCAGAGATCGAAAAAGCGTTGACCCCCCATCTGTGCCGCTGTACCGGCTACAAGAAAATCGTAGATGCCATTGAGGTTGCAGCCCACGCCATTCGCCATGAGGAAGAGGTGCCGCGGCCGCGAACGGACGGTAAGGTCGGGTCACGCCAGCCCAAATATGACGCTTACCGGTTGGTGCTGGGCCAACGGCCCTCCGTAGCCGATATGAAGCTTCCCGGCATGGTGTTTGGGGCGTTAAAATTTAGCGACCACCCCCGGGCTGTGATCAAAGCGATAGAGGTGAACGCGGCCGCGTCCCTACCCGGGGTCATCCGCATCTTCACCGCCAACGATGTCCCCGGCAGCCGGTTTATCGGCCTCATCAAACAAGATTGGCCCCTCATGCTCCAGGTGGGAGAAACCACCCGCTACGTTGGTGATGTGCTGGCCGGGGTGGTGGCCGAGAGTGAAGCAATTGCCCGGCAGGCCATTGCCCTCATTCAAGTAGAGTACGACGTATTAGAGCCGCTGGTTGATATGCACCTGGCCCTCAAGCCAGACGCCCCGGCAGTTCATCCGCCCGAAATTCACCAGGGAAACCAACTGTCGCAAACAGTGGTACAAAGAGGAGATTTCGCGGCCGCGCACCAACAAACCGCCTACATCTCCCGAGGCATTTACCAGACCCAAACCATCGAACACGGGTACATGGAGCCAGAATGCGCCATTGCTCTGCCTGATGAAGATGGGATTTACCTCTACTCCCAATCCCAGGGCGTCTTTGAAGATCAAATCCAGGTCGCCAAACTGTTGGGGCTGCCCAAAGAGAAAGTCAAAGTCGAACTGGTACCCAACGGCGGTGGCTTTGGCGGCAAAGAAGATTTATCGGTGCAGGGACACGCCGCCCTCTATGCCTACCATTTGCAGCGGCCGGTGCGCGTACTGCTCACCCGTGATGAATCTATCCTCATGCACCCCAAGCGTCATCCCCTCTGGATGGATTATGAACTGGGCTGTGACGCTCAGGGCAAACTCACCTACCTCAAAGCCAACATCCTGGGCGATACCGGGGCGTATGCCTCAGTGGGGATGAAGGTGCTGGAGCGGGCGGCCGGCCACGCCACCGGTGCTTATTACGTGCCAGCGGTAGATGTGGTCAGCACCGCCGTCTATACCAACAACATCCCCAACGGAGCCATGCGCGGCTTTGGCGTCAACCAATCCGCCTTTGCCATAGAAGGATGCGTTGATGATTTGTGTGAGCAAGGGGGATTTGATCGGTGGCAGTTCCGCTATGATAACGCCCTGGCCGATGGGCTGGCGACTTCAACCGGGCAGGTGCTAGACGGGGGGGTAGGGGTACGGGAGACGCTCATGGCAGTGAAAGAGGCGTTTTATGGGGCCAAATATGCCGGAATCGCCTGTGGCATTAAAAACACTGGCATCGGCAATGGGATGCCCGACTCGGCTAAAGTAAAAATCACCGTTGCCGGGCCAGACCACCTGATCATTGATCACGGCTGGACAGAGATGGGGCAGGGAGTGCATACGATGGCCGTGCAGGCGTTATGCCAGGAGACCGATTTGCCCCCGGACATTATTGAGGTGCGGGTGAACACGGTCGAAGGGGCATACAGCGGCATGACAACCGCCTCGCGGGCCACTTCGCTGGTGGGTAACGCCATTATTGACGCCGCCAGGGCGTTACGAACCGACCTGCAAAACCATTCCCTGGCTGATCTGGTGGGTAAGGTGTATCACGGTGAATGGATTTGTGACTGGACAACCAAACCGGGAGCGCAAGTAGAGAACATTTACACCCACTATTCTTACAGCTACGCCACCCAGGTGGTGATCTTAAATGAGCAGGGGCAAATCCAAAAAATCATCGCCGCCCATGATGCGGGCAAAATTTTTAACCCTACCTTGTTTGAGGGGCAGCTAGAGGGGTCGCTGCACATGGGGTTGGGGTATGCCATCAGCGAGGAGCTGCTGCTGGAAGGTGGCCGCCCTAAAAGCACCCGCCTGCGTAATATCGGGATTCTCCGGGCTAAAGAGATGCCTGACATGGAGATTATCGGGGTGGAAGTGCCGGACCCCCATGGGCCGTATGGGGCCAAAGGGGTGGGGGAAATTGGCCTGGTACCAACGGCGGGAGCGGTTGCCGGGGCGTTGTACCAGTTTGATCATGTCAAACGGTATACCCTGCCGATGAAGCTGGACCGGAAGCAGCGGCAGCCAGCCAGAAATGGGAACTAACGACCAGATCAAACTGCCTTGAAGGCGGCCGCAACCATCTCTTGAGCCTCTTGTTGAAGCTGGTGTAGATGGTCGCGGCCGCGAAAACTTTCCGCATAAATTTTGTAAATCTCCTCCGTGCCCGATGGGCGGGCCGCAAACCAGCCATTTGCCGTTACCACCTTTAACCCGCCAATCGCTTCCCCGTTGGCTGGGGCATGGGTCAACTTAGCCAGGATTGGCTCCCCGGCCAGGGTGGTGGCCGTAATCTGCTCTGGAGAAAGAGTTTGCAGCACCACCTTTTGCGCCGTTGTCGCTGGAGCATCCATCCGTTCATACACTGGTGAACCAAACTGAGCTTCTAACGCCAGGTAATGTTGGCCGGGGTCCTGGCCGGTAATGGCCGTGATCTCGGCTGCCAACAATCCTAAAATCAGACCATCTTTATCCGTTGTCCAGACTGTGCCATCCCGCCGCAGGAAAGAGGCTCCCGCACTCTCTTCGCCGCCAAATCCATAGCTGCCATCCAGCAGCCCGGCCACGAAATATTTGAACCCGACCGGCACTTCGGCCAATGTTCGTTTCTGCGCGGCCGCGACCCGATCAATCATCGAGCTAGAGACCAGCGTCTTGCCGATAGCCGCCGCCTGGGGCCACCCTGGACGGTGAGTGAACAGGTAATCAATGGCCACCGCCAGATAATGGTTGGGGTTCATCAGCCCTACGCTGCGGGTAACGATACCGTGCCGGTCGGCATCTGGGTCATTACCAAAGGCGATGTCAAACTGCTCTTTCAGCCCGATCAGACTGGCCATAGCGTAGGGTGAGGAGCAATCCATGCGGATTTTGCCGTCCTTGTCTAACGTCATAAAGCGGAAGGTGGGATCAACTTCCGGGTTGACCACCTGGAGGTTCAACCCATACCGCTCGGCGATGGGCTGCCAATAAGCCCCCCCAGCCCCACCCATCGGGTCTACCCCTATTTTGATCCCCGCGGCCGCAATCGCCCCCATATCTATTACCTGATCGAGATCGTTGATGTAGGGGGTCACAAAATCAACCCGGTGGGTACTCTCCTGGCCCAGCGCTTTGGCTAACGGCAGACGGTGTACCCCTTTTAACCCGGCCTGGAGCAGCTCATTGGCCCGCTTTTCGATCCAGTGGGTGATGCTGGTGTCGGCTGGCCCACCCGCTGGGGGGTTGTATTTGAAGCCGCCATCATCTGGGGGGTTGTGGGAGGGGGTAATGACGATGCCATCCGCCAGGCCAGTGACGCGGCCGCGGTTGTAGCTCAAAATAGCGTGAGAAATAACCGGGGTAGGGGTATACCCCCCACCGGCCTGGACAAACAGGTTGACCCCATTGGCTGCCAGCACCTCAATCGCTGTCCGTTGGGCCGGTTCGGATAAGGCGTGGCTATCCATGCCCAGGTAAAGCGGTCCGGTTATGCCTGCCTGCTGCCGCCACTCTGCCACCGCCTGGCTAACAGCCAAAATATGCCCTTCATTGAACTTCCCTTGAATGGATGAGCCACGGTGCCCAGATGTGCCAAAGGCGACAAGTTGGGCCGGATCATCCGGGTCGGGTTGAGTGGTGTAATAGGATGCTACCAGGGCGGGAATGTTGGTTAAAAGATGGGATGGGGCAGGGCGGCCGGCCAATGGATGCAAGCTCATAATGACTCCAATAAGGGTTGAGGCTTGAGTGATGAGGAGTGCGTGACTTAATGTTACCATCATTTTTGGACAGCTTCCATTGTTGGTATACTCTCGATCTAATTTTGGCTGGATTTTGGCTTTTTTTGATTTCCCGGTGTCGGGCAATTGCCCAACATACCTGAAGGCAATCTTGATTTTGCCAGGCTCTACGCTTTGTTCCCTTGTTTCTGGAGGTGTTCCCGTGAAAATGAAAAGTCAATGGTTTTACGCTTTGTTAGCAGTTGTTAGCTTGTTGGTGTTGGGGCTGTTCCGGGCTGGTTCCCAGCCATCTCAGCCAGATGTAGCTGGTTCGGTGAATCCATCTACCGTGTACGCCCAAAAAGTTGAGACGGCGGTTTGGAAAGAGCTGCAAGCGGCCGCTGATGGTCGAGTGAAAGTGCTGGCCCTGCTGCATGAACAGGCCGATTTAACGGCCGCGTCCCAAATTCGGGATTGGGATATGCGAGGGTGGGCCGTTTATAACACCCTTAAAGAGACCGCTGATCGCACCCAGGCCGGTTTACTAGCCGAACTAAGTTCGCTCCAGAGTGAAGGACATGTGACCCATGTCAAATCTATCTGGATTGTCAATCTGGTGGTGGTAGAGCTGGATGAAGTTGGTTTATGGGCATTGGCTGCCCGGCCTGAAATCGCCACCATCATGCCTCAGATGAAGCTGGAAGTTCCCGAAATTGTTGAGGTTGAAGGGATTGAATCCCCCGAAGTGGTTGAGTGGGGGGTGACAAAAATTCGTGCCCCAGAGGTATGGACCACTTATGGCGTGACTGGTGTTGGCGCAGTGGCGGCTAATGTGGATACCGGAGTTCGGTATACCCACAACGCCCTGGTCAATCAATATCGGGGTAATTTAGGGGGAGGTATTTTTAACCACAATTACAACTGGTTTGATCCCACCTTTACCATGAGCGCACCGGCGGATGGTAACAACCATGGAACCCATGTGATGGGGACGGAAGTGGGTGATGATGGGGGCACGAATCAGATTGGGGTAGCTCCTGGGGCTAAATGGATTGCCGCGTTTGGCTGCTGCCCCAGTAATGAAGCTCTTTTTGAAGCGCTGCAATTTATGGTTGCTCCCACTGATCTGGCAGGAAACAATCCCAATCCATCTTTGCGCCCGGATGTGATGAACAACTCCTGGGGTGGCCCCGGGGGCAGTCAGATTTTTGAAGGGGTGACGGCGGCGATGCGGGCTTCAGGTATTTTTACCGCTTTTTCGGCGGGGAATAGTGGCAGCGCGGCCGCAGATGGGTGCGGCCGCCTCGGGTCCCCTGGGGATAACCCGTCTTCTTTCAATGTGGGGGCTACTGATACCAATGATAATATTGGTACTTTTTCCTCCCGTGGCCCAAATCCATTCACTGGGGCTACTGGCCCGCATGTCTCTGCCCCTGGGGTAGCCGTACGTTCCAGTACCGCTGGCAGCAATACCGCTTACGCCACCTTTAATGGTACATCCATGGCTTCTCCCCATGTGGCCGGGGCGGTAGCTCTGCTTATCTCTCTGGAGCCGCAGCTGCGGGGGGAGGTTGATCTGATCGAAGAGCTGCTGCGGAGAACGGCCGTCCCTCGCACCAGCAGCCAGACCTGTGGCGGGGTGCCGGGCAGTGAGATTCCTAACAATGTATATGGCTGGGGGCGGCTTGATGTGAAAGCGGCCGCAGACATGATGTACCAGGCTGGGGTTATCTCTGGTACCGTCACAGCCAACAGCAACCCCCTGGCTAATGTAACCATCACCTTCTCCCGCCTGGGGTACACTCTGACGACAACGACGGACAGCAATGGTCAATATGAGGTAGTGGCTGGAGCGGGCACCTGGAGCATGAGCGCGGCCGCGTTCGGCTACCAGACCGTCACCGCCCCATCCGTCAGTGTGACCATGGGCAACACCACCATCCAAAACTTCACCCTGACCGCCCTGGCGACCCATACCCTCACCGGAACCATCAGTGACAGCGTTCTGGGAGTTGGGGTGGCCGCAAAAGTTTCTGTGGTTGGTGTGGATGCGGTGACCCCGGTGATGGCCACCAGCAGCGGCCATTACACCATGACCTTGCCTGTGGGTACCCACACCATTCGCGCTGAACATCCTGGGTTTAACACCGGTAATCAGAACGTCACTATCGCTGGCAACCAGAGTCAAAACTTCAACCTGGTACCCCGCATCAATTACAACTGCTTTGATAACACGGCAGGTTATCCCCTTTATAACTGGATTGATGCCACCAGTGGCACTGTCTACAACCTGGGGGATGATGCCAGCAGTGGGTTTATTACCCTGCCCCAGCCCTTTAACTACTTTGGTACAGAATACTCCACCTTCCGTATCAATTCCAATGGGTACATTTTCTTCGGTCCCACCAATTACACGGTTGCTCACATGGTACTCCCCTTTGAGGGGCGTCCCAACAATGACATCATGGCCTTTGGCGAAGATTTGAACCCAGAAAATGGCACCCAAGGGAAGATTTATACTCTGGCGGTCGGCAACCTGTTTGTCATTCAATTCGATCAGGTACAGCATTGGGCCAGCGGCTTTCCTGAGACGTTTGAGACGATTCTGAATCTGGCTACCGGGGAAATTACCTTCCAATACCACACCGTTAGCTGGCCTGACTTTGTGACCGTTGGTCTGGAGAATGATACGGGGACGGTGGGTAAGATGTATTCCTATGCCAACTCAGCCAATCTGGTGGCCGGCCGCGCTGTTCGGTATACCCCTGGTGTTGGCAATGCCGTCAATTGGGGCTGCACCGATCAGGTTGCTGATCTGGAACTGGGCATAACTGATGCCCCTGATCCTGTGTTGATCAACGAGCCAATTACCTATACCTTGACGGTGAGCAACGATGGACCAGTGACAGCCACTGGTATCACCCTGATCAATAACCTGTCTACGGCGGTTACGGTTAATTCCATCACCCCATCCCAGGGAAGTTGTAACCAAAACGGCCTTTTGGTGGTATGTGAGCTGGGCAGCCTGGCAAATGCAGCCTCAGCGACGGTGCAGATTGTGGTGACACCAGGCTCCCTGGGGGCGGTTCACAACCAGGCGGCTGTTTTTGCCGCTGGGGGCACAGGGGATCCGGATATTAGCAATAACCAGGCTTCCGCCTCAACCCAGGTGAACCCGCCAACGATTCCTGGGGTAGATGTGTATCTGCCGGTGGTGATCAGGCCATAAAAAGTTGTATTGTCGTCACGGATTTCCCGAAAATTCGGGTTCATTCGTGAGTCCACTGAAAGAAGCCGCGAATTTCACGAATTAACACGAATTTTTCTTTGGTAACTTTGCGCCTTCGCGTCTCTGCGCGACTTTTTTTCAGTGGAGTCATTCGTGAAATCCGTGGCCAAAATCTCGCTGAGCCTGATTAGCTCAGAATAAAAAAACACGGATAGACCCATTGGCTCTATCCGTGTTTTTTTTATCTGGGCTTTCTCTAGCAGGTTAGTTATTGGGATGGACGGTTACAAATAATTCGTGTCAATTCGTGGCATTCGTGGCAAAAATATCTTTCGGTTAGCCGTTGAGGATTTCTAGCACCTGGGGGAGTAGGGTCTGGCTGGTGCTGACGGTGGCGTCGGCGTAGATGGTGCTGTTGCCTTGCCAATCGCCAAAATATCCCCCGGCTTCGCGGAAGATGACAGGGAAGGGGCCGCAATCCCAGGGGGCCATGATGGGTTCGAGCATGATGTCGAGGCGGCCAGTGGCGGCGAGGATCTGGCCGTAGGAGTCGCTCCAACCGACCCGGTAGTAAACCGCTTTTTGCAGCCGCTCCCAGGCGGCCGCCCGCCCATAACGAGCAAACACGGCGGGGTCGGTAAAGCCAACGTAGGCCCGGCTCAGGTTTTTGGTCTGGCTTACGTAGGCCGGCCGCCCATTCCACCAACAGCCCAAACCGGTTGCGGCCGCGACCATCTCCCCCATCGCCGGAAAATGGGCTACCCCCACCTCTATTTGCCCCTCTATCTCCAGCCCCAACAAAACTCCATACAGGGGGACCCCGCGCATAAAAGATTTGGTGCCATCAATGGGATCAATGACCCAACGATGGCTGGCCCCAGTCTGGCTGTCGCCATACTCTTCGCCCAGGATAGCGTGGGTGGGGAAAGCGGCTTCGATGCGGCCGCGAATAAATGCTTCACACGCCTTATCGGCTACGGTTACTGGGGTGTCATCCCCCTTATACTCTGTAGGCACATCCGTCTGAAAATGGCCCAACGTTAGCCGCCCGGCCAGGTAAGCTGTTTCCGTAGCAAACTCTAAAAAGGTACGTAATTGTTTACTCATTGATTCCTCTGAACTAAATTATGGCTGATAAATGGGGATGGTGAAGTAGAAAACAGCCCCCTGGCCTGGCACGGAGTCAACCCAGATGCGGCCGCTATGGGCCTCGACCGCTAACTGGCAAAAAGCCAAACCAATCCCGCTGCCACTCCCCCTTTGTCGTCCGGTAACAAACTTTTCAAACAGTCGGTCTTGAATTTCAGGGCTGATGCCAGGGCCGCTGTCTTGCACGGAGATAATTATAGCTGGAGATTCGCTTTCTGGCTGATGGAGGTGGGCTTCTAACCGAACGGTGCCGCCAGATGGGGTAAATTTAAGGGCATTATCTAATAGATTTTGTAACACACGGGCTATCAGGCCACTGTCAGCCCAGGCGAGCGGAAGATCATTAGCTGCCTGATAATGAACGGTTACCCGTTTCCTCTCTGCCAGAGATCGCTGCATATATTCGCTTTCAACAAATAGATCTTTTACCCGGAAAGCGGCCCACTGCAAGGGCATCTGTTGGCTTTCTAGCCGACTGATGTCCATGATGGTATTCACCAGGTCTAATATTTTGTGGGCACTTTGTTCGATCAAATCCACCATCTGTCGGGAATCAGATGAGAAGTTAGCTTCTTCATCGTACCGTATTAGCTCAACAGCCCCGCTGATGGCGTTTAGCGGATTACGCAAATCGTGAACCATTGTCTGGATTAAATCTTCGCGCAGCCGCTCTAACTGCCGCTCTTGGGTTATGTCCCGCAAAACAAAGAGCCGTTCCAGAGACCCCGCCCGATTGGCCACGGGAAGATTAAGCCAGTGGATGACCCGGTTGGCTAGTTCCCACTCTCCCTCATTAGCGGCCGCCTCGCCTTGCCGGGCGCGGCGCAGTTCGGCGATGATGATTTTGACGACAGCGGGTAAGGTGTGACGCAGGCGCATGAGGCGGGAACTGAGAGATTGGTTGCTCCAGGATGCTAATGGGCCAGCCAGGTTGAACAGCTCCTGCGCGGCCGCGTTCAAAACTGGTATTTGCCCTGCTTCTGTTAGCAAAATAATCCCATCCCGGCTGGCATCTAAGACCGTCTGTAACTGGCTCTGTTTGTGAGCGACGGTTTGATGCAGCCGGGCATTGGCAATGGCGATAGCTATCTGATGCCCCATAGCAGCCATAAAGGCAGATGTTAATTGCCCCTTTGTTTGAGGCAATTTGTCCCAGAGGCAGAGGACACCCAGGGATTCGGCATGGTGCAGCAGCGGGGCAGCAGCGTAACTTTGCCATCCCAGTTCGGCTAATGTTTGCATCAGGCTGGAAGGAACTTGAGGGACATCAGCTGCCCAATCCAATAGCATGACTACTCGCTGCTGGTAATGGGCATAGGCCAGCCAGTTTTGTTCCGGCAGGCAGCTCTGGAGGTAGGTGGTAACGGCATCGGGGAGATTGTGCGCGGCCGCCAGTGCTAACTGCCCACTTTCGGGTTCTAACAAAAGAATCATGCCCCCGCTAAAGCCTAGAGAAGTGACGGAAGAGAACAGGGCTTCTTGAAGCACATCCTCCATAATTAGGGAGCGGGTACTCATTTGGGCCACCGTGTACAGAACGCTGATTTCATTCAGGTGGGCTTCCACATCACTATATAGGCGGGCATTATCCAGGGCCAAAGCGACTGCTCCAGCCAATGATTCAGCTAAAAGCAGATCATCGTGGGCAAAGCCATCTAACTGATTGCTCTGAATATCCAACACCCCCAGCAATCTATCTCCGCGTAAAAGGGGCACGGCCAATTCACTGCGGGTATCGGCTGGACCACGAACAAAATCAGCATCAGTGGTAACATCAGACACAAGCTGGATTTGCCGGGTATGCATGGCCCGGCCAATGATCCCTTGCCGGAACTGGTAGGTTACACCAATGCGGTTCACCAGGTTCCCGGTGGCGGCACGAATGACCCACTGCTCTTGATTAGGAATGGGGGTGGAGAGGCTGATATTGAACCAGGGGGTGAGCCGGGCGATAGCTTTGACGGCCAGGGTCATAACGGGGTCCGGATCAAGCTGTTCGCCGGCAATGCGGAGCAGTTCGTACAGGGTAAACTGCCGGGTGGTCATTTGCCGTTGCGCGTCATAGATTTGAGCGTTGCGTAGAGCCAAGGATATTTGGTCTGCGGCCGCTTCCAACATCTGTAAATGTTCTTGAGTGAAAAAGTCAGGTTCCTGGTGCAGCAAAGTCAAAATGCCCAATAGTTGGTTGGCATGGAGAATGGGCAGGCATAACACCGAACGGATCGAGGTGCCGGCTTCGGTCACATTGATCCACCGCTCATCTTGCTGAGCATCACCAATAAGAACCGACTTTTGCTGCTGCTTGACCCAACCAGCCACCCCACTTTGCAAGACCTGACTGGTGTTATAAAGAGGGTCTCTGGTTGGGGGATTTCGCCCTGTTCTAATGGCATGAGTGGGCTGTCCGGTGCTGTTAAGCAAGATCAAATTCCCCTGGGCTGCTTGAGTCAACGACGCAGCTACTTCTAAAACATTTTGTAAGGTTGCCTCTAAATCTGGTTGGGAAGTGGTAATACGGGCAATGCGTACCAGGTTTTCTAGCAGGCTTTTTTGCTTTTGTAAAGCCTGTTCAGCCTGAATGCGACGGGTAATATCTCGCACTATGACGATTATCTCTTTGGGTTTTAGAGGAATGGCCCGCATTTCATAGAAACGCTCTTTATCGCCAGGCCAGCTATATTCCCAAGTGGTAATTTCTTGCTGTCGCGCTGCCCGTTCCAGAATTTTTTGGCACTGATTGGCCAAATCGGCAGGGAAAAATTGATTCAACCGCTGCCCCAGGAATTGCTCCGGGGGTATGCCTAAGGATGTGTTGCTCCCATCTTTATAATCCAAAACTGTGCCTTGCTCATCCAGACGAAAAAAGAGATCGGGCAAAGCGTTAAGCATCACTTGAAGGGGGAGTGTTTGCGGATAATTTTGTTCGGCAGAGCCATTGAGATTTAACCGGGTATAAGTTTGGTTGACCTGGGTGATGAATGGCTGCCAGGCAGATGGAAGGGTAGTAAGATCAAGTTGCAACTGGGCCAATTGTTGTTTTAGTAGAGAATGCATAAGGTTCACCTCGGGTTTACGTTCAGTTTTTGAGTTGATACGTTTCCGTGGGAGAGTCCAACGGCTGGCCTGATCGTCACTCGGAGAGGCATTTTTCTATGCCTAGTGAATATTATAGCGCATGTTGTTGCAAAAACGACTGTTACATAGCTCCTATACAGCCATAAAATAATATAAATTAAGCAATTATTAAAGTTGTTTTAGTGATGTGTCCATTCAACCTTTTCGAAGGTTTGTGTTTCTGGGAAAAGCATCGTTGCCGACACCTTTGGAAGGGTGAAACTCCCTTTTGGGATAGGCTATCTGATTATCTCAGGGCGGCCGCGATCTCATTGACATTGTGGCGCATAAAATCGAGGTAAGTCGCGGCCGCGCCCCCAGCCTCACTAAGAGAATCGGTATAAATGGGGACAACTTTGGTGCCCGTTTCATGGGCTACCTGGGTGGTTAACCGTTGATTGACGGTGGTGCCAACAAAGATGGCCGGTACACCATAAGAGCGAATGATTGCTGTTAGTTCTGCCAACTCTTGGGCTGACGGTTCACTTTGGCTGCTGAGGCCAGGAAACACCGTGCCCACCAGCTCAAACCCATACTGCTCCACAAAGTACCCTAATGAATCATGGTCGGTGATGAGGGTGCGGTTGGCTGCCGGTATTTGGGCCACCTGCTCCTGTATCCATTGGTCTAGTTCGGTTAACTGCTGCTTGTACGCGGCCGCGTTGGCGGCATAAGCGGTCCCATTTTCCGGGTCTATCTCCGCTAACGCTTCAGCAATCTCCTCGGCCCATTTAGCCACATTCAACGGATTCCACCACACATGCGGATCAATTTTCTCATGCTCGTGATCGTCTTCATCACCGTCATGGGCATGATCCGATGGTATCCCTTCCAAATGAGCTGATAAATCAACAATGTTTAGCTCCCGGGCCGCATTTTCTAATATAGTTGTCATAAATTGCTCCAACCCCAGCCCATTGATAAAGATTACATCGGCCGAAGCAACTTTGGTAACATCCTGGGGGGTTGGGTTAAACCCATGGGGGTCCCCACCCACCGGCAGCAACACAGTTAGGGAGATATGCTCGCCACCGATCACGCGCACAACATCGCCTACCAGGGTGGTGGTTGCCACCACCTGAATACGACCGGTTTCGTCTGCGGCCGCGTCGCGGCCGCGGCATCCAGTCACCATTAAAATCAACCAGGCGTAAAAGAACAATCTTGCAGGTACACGCTTAAACCATTTCATCTAGGATCTCCTTGTACAGTTATGAATTATGAAGGGTAAGGGATGAAGGCCGTTTTGGCCTTCGTTTTGTAGTTCCTGAGAAAAGCTGCCCCCACAGAAAGAGTCGTTTCTTTACAAAGTTGAGCTTCTTGAGTGGGCTTTATTGATACTTAATATCAATTATAACTGATTGATACTTTGTATCAAATAATGGAATGGTCTAAAATAAGGAGCAGTAGAGGCAAAATAGTCTAAAATCAACGGGGCCAAGAAAATCAGGTCGGAGAACACTCATTTATGCGGACAACGGAACCATTAACGGAAGGAAAAGAAGCTGCGGCCGCCAAAGGGCAGTTACCCCGCCGAGATATGACCTGGCTGTTGATTGGGACGGCCCTTCTGGTGGGTATCTCCCTGTTTCTACCCCGGTTAACCGAAACCCCGATCAGCGGCCGTTTTCAGACCTTTGTCACCATTTTTCTGGGGATTTTCATTGAAGCAATCCCCTTTCTCCTCATCGGCTCGGTGGTATCTGGCTTGCTAGAGGAGTTTGTAGATAAAAACTCCCTGGCTAAATTAGTGCCCCGCCGGGCGATACCGGCCGCGTTTGTAGGCTCTTTGCTAGGGTTTATCTTCCCGGTGTGTGAATGTGGGGTGGTACCGGTGACGCGCCGCCTCTATCAAAAGGGGATGCCCCTCTCAGTGGGGATCGCTTTTTTGCTGGCGGCCCCGGTGGTGAATCCGGTGGTTTTGATTAGCACCTATGTGGCTTTTGGGGCTGGGCCGGTGTTGTATGGTCGGTTTGCTTTTACCGTGTTGATTGCTTTTGCTGTAGGGTTATTGTTTAGCTTTGCGCGGCCGCAAGATGTTTTGTTACCGGGCACTCAGGAGCAGCCCCATCACGATCATCAGCACAGCCATTCCCATTCTCTGATAGACCGGGTGTGGAATGCCCTGGCCATTGGCGGGGATGATTTGTTAGATATGTCTCGCTATCTGATTTTAGGCTCGATGATTGCGGCCGCAATGCAAACCTTTGTCCCTCAATCTACCTTGTTAGCCCTGGGCAGCGGCCCCATCATCTCCATCGTCGCCCTGATGGCCCTGGCTTTCGTTCTTTCCATCTGTTCGACCGTAGATGCGTTTGTGGCTCTCTCCTTTGCTGGGAGCTTTACCACCGGCTCCATTCTGGCCTTCCTGGTCTTTGGCCCAATGGTGGATATTAAGAGTGCCCTCATGTTCCTGGGGGTCATGCGCCGTCGGGTTGTTCTTTACCTTATCCTACTGCCGCTGACACTGACCCTGTTGATTACCGTTTTTGTCAACCTGAATTTGGGGTGGTAATTAGGTTTCAAGGTCCAGGTTTCAAGGTATGGTTAAAAAACTTGAACCCTTCAACTTGAAGCTTGTAACCCTACTCCTGGAGTATTGTTATGATGCCAACGATATCGAAGACGCTGATTTTGATTGCCACGGGCCTGTTTTTATACAGCCGGGTGCTGAATAATTCGATTCTGTTTTATATTAACCAGCGATTTATTACCTTGACGGTCGCGGCCGCTATCGGTTTTATCATCGTGGCTGTCAGCTATTACCGGCGGGCCATGCACGACCACGACCATGATCATGGGGATCACGGGGATCATGAGCATGGCAATCTCACCTGGCTGGGTTGGCTGATTGTGGCCATTCCCGTTATTTTTGGTTTGTTGGTGCAGCCACAGCCGCTGGGCGCGGCCGCGGTCGGCAACCGGGAAATCAATATCAGCTCCGTTACCTCTGTCACCGCGCCGCAAAGCCAGGGACGCATCAACTTACAGGTTGGTGAGAAAACCATTGTTGATTGGCTGGTAGAGTTTCAACGCCGAGAGCCAACCCAATTTAACGGCGAAAAAGCGATTGTCACCGGTTTCGTTTACCGTGATGAGCGATTCGGCGACGAACGTTTTTTGGTGGCCCGTTTCATTCTAAGTTGCTGCGTAGCCGATGCCTCGCCTGTGGGGCTGGTTGTCCAGTGGCCTGAATCCTTAGAATTACCCCAGGATCAATGGGTTGAAGTACGGGGCCATTTTGAGGTTGGTTTGTTTGAGGGTTTAGAAATTCCTATCTTGATTGCTGATGAGGTCAAACCAATCCCGGCTCCATCAAATCCATATTTATACGGCTAGCAGAATGAGCGAAATCACAAACCCCCATGATAAATTTTTCAAAGAGACATTCAGTCAACTGGAAGTTACCCGTGACTTTCTGCAAAACTACCTACCTTTTATACGATTTCTCTTACCTGAGCGAGGAAGAAATTCGGGGAGAGGCGGCAACCCAAATTGCGCTGCAACTCATTCGCCACGTTTTTGACGGGCAGCTAGTAAAGAAACTACCAGACATCTTTGCCTTGTTTGAGGAGTTGAAAAATCAAACGAAGGCATTACAATCATTAGCAACAGTGTTACGGTATCTGGCGGTAGCTGCGGAATGGGTGACGCCAGAGCAGATGCGTGAAGCCCTGGCCCCGGTTCTGCGGTACGAAGGAGATAAACAGATGGCTACTTTAGCCCAACAATGGTTAGAAGAAGGTCGGCAAAAAGGGTTGCAGGAAGGTCGGCAGGAAGGGTTGCAACAAGGGTTGCGCCTTATGCAGCAGAATGTGCTTGAATTACTGGAAGATCGTCTGCAATCCCCAACACCAGAATTACGCGGCCGCATTGAAGCCATTACCGATTTGCAACTATTAAGCCTGCTGGTGCGCCGGGCGGCTACCGTGGATAACATCGCTGAATTTGTACAGGCCCTGGAAACTTTAACCGACTCATCATAATGCAAGCCTCTGCTTCTGCCCCACCTTTCACCCTCACCCGCTTTGATAAAATTGTCATCAGCACCCTGGCGGCCGCGTTCTTGTTGACCCTGGTCCTCATCTGGCGAGGGGATAGGGTAGGGGTGCGGGTAGCCCAACTGTTGCCCGCTGATGGCGCGGCCGCGATCTCTACCCAGGCGACCATTCGTCTTACCTTTGCCCAGGACATGGTAGCCAATGTCGTCCCCCAAATCAGCATCAACCCCCCAGTTAAGGGCGTGACTCGCTGGGAAGGCCGCTCCTTACTGTTTGTGCCTGATGTCCCCCTGAATGCGGAAACAACCTACACCGTCGAATTGTCTCCCGGCCTCTCCAGTCAGCAGGGGCGGGTTCTCTTGCGGCCGGTGCGCTGGCAATTTACCACGTCGCGGCCGCGGGTTGTCTACCTGGCTTATAGTGATGATGACAGCACCCAACTCGCCATCGTTACCCCCGGACAAGCCCCACAGATGCTCACTCGCGAAACGTTTGATGTTCTCGATTACGCCATTGCCCCCAATGGCCTCTCCATAGCGTATACGGTGCGCCGGGCGGATAACGGCTCTGATTTGTGGCAAATTGGCACTGATGGGCAAAACCGGCAGCAGCTGCTTGATTGTGGTGGCTCGGCGTGCAGCCACCCTGTCTGGCATCCAGACAGCCGCCGCCTGGTGTATGAGCGGCGCAATGTCCTCAGCCTGGGAGCCCCCCCTGGCCCCCCGCGCCTCTGGTGGCTCGATGTGGCTACAGTGGCGACTGTTTCGGTGTTTGAGGACAGCCAATGGTTAGGGTTGCTGGCAACCTTTTCCCCAGATGGACAGTGGCTTAGTTATGTTTCCCCCCTGGCCCAAGAACTACAGGCGTATCATCTGGAAACAGGTCAGACATTCCTCATCCAAAGCCGCACCGGCGAGCCGGGGGCCTGGAGTTCTGACAGTACAGACCTGCTCTTCACGGAAGCCGAAGTATTGCCTGACAGCTTCTCCGTGATTATTTACCGGGCCTCGTTGGCGACGGGGGAAATTGTCCGCCTGAGTGGGGATATTCCCTATACCGATGGTTGGCCGGCCCTTTCTCCAGATGGGCAGTGGATTGCTTTTAACCGCAAAGCCCCCAATGAGGCTTCGGGTAAACAGATCTGGCTGATGCGGCCCGATGGCAGTGAGGCGCGGCCGCTGACCCAAGAACCGACTATCCATTATGGCCCCCCGCGCTGGTCCCCAGATGGGCAATCTCTTTTGTTTCAACAATACAAGCTCGCGGCTGCGGGCGACCCCGGTATCTGGCTCCTCAACATTGCCACGGGTGAAGTCCAGGAAATCGCTCCTTTGGGGATTCAGCCTACCTGGCTACCGTAAAGTTATAAGCAGTTATACGGCCAACAGACAAAATCCGACATTTTTTCGCCCCGTTGCTGTGTCACTTTGTCTCCACTCAAGCTGCCCTTATGAACTTCCCTCGCTTTTCCCACCTTATCTTGGACATGGACGGTGTTCTCTGGCACGGCGAAACACCCATGCCCGGTCTCGCCGATTTTTTTGCCATTTTACGCCAACGAGAGATCGGTTTTGCCCTGGCGACCAACAATGCTACCCGTACGGCCGGGCAATATGTGCAAAAGTTAACCCAGTTTGACGTAGACGTGGCCCCAGAGCAGATTGTAACCTCAGCGGAAGCGGCCGCAGCCTATTTACGCTCCTTGTTCCCCCCTGGCACACCCATTTATGTGGTGGGAGAAGCCGGGTTGCAGCAGGCGGTAGCCGCTCAGGGGTTCGTCGTCAACACCGACCCGGATTACACCCAGCTCAATGGGGAGATTCCGGCGGTTATTGTGGGGCTGACCCGACAGGTGACGTATAATCAGTTAGCCTGTGCCACCTTGTTGATTGAGCGGGGGGCACTTTTTATCGGTACCAACCCGGATGTGACTTATCCCAGTGAGGTAGGGAACTTGCCGGGAGCGGGGGCGGTCATTGCTTTTGTCGCGGCCGCGACCGGTATCCAGCCCACCCTCATCGGCAAACCTGGCCCGGCCCTGTTCCACGAAGCCCTGCGCCGTCTGAACGCTGACCCGGCCCAGACAGCCATGGTAGGCGACCGGCTGGAGACAGACATTGCCGGGGGCCAGGCCGTTGGGTTACAGACAATATTGGTGCTGTCGGGCATTAGCGGCCGCGACGACATCACCCGCACTGGCATCCGACCTGACTTCATCTTCCACGACATCACCGCCCTGGGCCATACTTTATTATAAAAACCCGTAGCTACTAACCGCAAAGCCCCAAACAACACAAAGCTCCTCAAGCAACTCTTACTGATCTTGGCGTCTTCGCGGTGAAATTCTTGTGTGCCTTAGTAATTACAAAAACCCTTAAACCACAGATGACACAGATTCACCCAGATTTCCCCTTTAATTCATCCAAACTCCTTCCCATCCATGTTCCTTTCCTCAGTGGCTAAACCCATCCATGTCCAACCACACCCTTGATTCAACCAAACTCCTTCCCATCCGTATTCCTTCCATCCGTGGCTAAACCCATCCATGTTCAACCTCTACGATCTCGATTTTCCTCAACTGAGCCAACTTCTGGCTAACCTGGGTCAGCCCGCTTTTCGCGCCAAACAGGTGTGGCAGTGGCTGTATCAAAAATACCCCGCCACCATCGCCGAAATGAGCAACCTGCCCCAAACCCTGCGTGATGCCCTGGCCGAACGGGTCACCTTACACGATTACACCATCGCTGCCCGCGAATATTCCCGCGACGGCCAGACCACCAAACTCCTCTACCGTCTGCCCGATGGCAAATATATTGAAACCGTCCTCATGCGTTATGACAGACGGCGCACCCTGTGCATCAGCACCCAGGCGGGCTGCGCCATGGGGTGTGTCTTTTGTGCTACCGGGCAAATGGGATTCCTGCGCCACCTCAGCAGCGGCGAAATCATCCAGCAAGTGACCTACTTCGCTCGTGAACTGGCCCAGACAGGAGAGCATGTCACCAATATTGTGATGATGGGCATGGGAGAACCCCTGCACAATTATGACCATACCATGACCGCCATAGATCGGCTGACAGCCGCCGACGCTTTCAACCTGGGGGCACGGAAAATCACCATCTCCACCGTTGGCCTGGTGCCAGCCATTCGCCGCTATGCTGATGAGCAGCGGCAAACCCCCCTGGCTATCTCCCTCCATGCCGCCACCGATGAGGAGCGCAACCGGCTTATCCCGGTCAATCGTAAATGGCCCATTGCCGAACTGATCGAAGCGTGTCGCTATTACATAGAGAAGACGGGGCGGCGGCTGACTTTTGAATGGGCCTTGATCGCCGGGGAAAATGACACAGTGGAGCAGGCGCGGGCGTTGGGGGGGCTGGTGCGGGGGATGTTATGCCATGTCAACCTGATTCCCTTGAACCCAACCAAAGGATATGGTGGCCGACCATCAGACCCAATGCGGGTGCAGATGTTTCAGGAAGAGTTGGCCCGGTTTGGCGTCACCAGTACCGTGCGGGTACGCCGGGGGATTGATATTCAGGCTGGGTGTGGACAGCTTCGCGATCGCGTTGTTGGTACCTCTACTTAAAAACCTTCCGGCAAGCCATCAAAAAACTCGACCACCCCGCTGGCTAAATCATACTCAGCCCCCACCACCACAAGCTGATTTTTCTGCCCCAACTGTTCCAAAATCTGTGAACCATAGCGAAGATGGTTAGCTGAGGCCCGAATGTTGGCCCGGGTGGCTTTGGCTAACAGTGCCTGGGGATTGTTCTTTAATTCAGTGGCAAATAACGGAGCTACCGCCGGGCGGATGCGTTCGACAATGGAGCTAAGATTGGGGGATTGGAGTTCTCGGGGGCGGCTGAGCTGTTCTACGGTGGCCGCAATGGCCCCGCATAAGGTGTGACCCAACACCACCACAAGTTCGGTGCCAAACCGTTCGGCAGCAAATTCGACGCTGCCCACCTGGGACGGGGCCACGATGTTCCCAGCGACGCGAATAACAAAGAGATCCCCTAACCCCTGGTCGAAGATAATTTCGGCCGGTACGCGGGAGTCGGAGCAGCCAAGAATGATGGCGAATGGCTCTTGCCCTTCGGCCAAAGCGAGACGGCGGGATGGGCTAGTATGAGGGGCGCGGCCGCGGCTATCAGAAACAAACCGTTGGTTGCCTTCACGCAGCCGTTGTAGAGCTTCTTGAGCAGTAATCATAGGCGAATTATACTCTTAAATAGGGCTAAATGTTGAGGAATGAGGAGTGAGGGGCTGGGGAAACAAACAACTTTAACTCTGAGCCATCGTCCGCCCATTGAATCATCCGGTCAAATTTGAGACCCAGTTTTAGCAGAAGCTTGATAGAGTCATTGTTATTTGGGGAGACGATGGCGATGATCCGTTCTAGCTTGAGAACATCACGTCCGTAGGCCATAACTGCTGAAGCGGCTTCAAAAGCATACCCATTGGCCCGGTATTGGGGCAAAAAGGCAAACCCTATATCCACATCGGGCAGGGTGTCGCGCTTAATCAGCCCACACATCCCCAAAGAAACCCCCGTTTCCCTCAACAGTACCAGATACAGCCCAAAGCCAAACCGTTGGTAGCTGGCGATAGGTCCGTTGTGTATGTAACCACGGGCGTCCTCTATCGTTCTTACACCTTTATCGCTAATATTTTGGATATACGCGGGGTCATTCAGTAGTTCCAGGATAAATGGAGCATCATCGAGGGTAAACTGGCGCAGAGTAAGTCGTTCGGTTGTACAGATATTCATACTGGTTCAAGCGAAGGATGAATGAAAATTTGTAGCGTGATTTTCCAAAATTACAGTGTTGTGTTTGAGCGAAACTGTAAAGAAGAACTATGTCAAGCGCTTCTAAAATAACTTGTATGTTTAATGGTGATGGGGAATCATAGCGGTAAATCCCCATCAACCGCAGAAACTATACAAGTGCTAACCAAAATTGTCCAGGTAACCACGGTGGGCACCAACCCGGCACTTTTATAATTGATGTCGGCTGTAGTGACTGGCTCTTTTGTACGCAACCGGGGGCGTAATGAGTGTGTCGCCTTCGAATCCTAAGGGGATTGAAGCCCAGCGAGGCGAAAAATGGGTTGAATGACCTGTTCTTGACCGTTTTTACCCATATTGTTAAAGTTCATAGGACTAAAGGAAAACTTTGGTTGTTCTTTTTTGCTTTTGTCAAGCTCCCAGATAGCTGAAAGTAAAGAGCAACCATCAGCCGTAATCACCATGCCATTTATTCACGAAACTAGCTTTCATGTCCGCTATGCTGAAACGGATGAGTCTGGCGTTGTCCACCATTCCACCTACCTGGTCTGGTTTGAAGAGGGGCGAAGCAGCTTTCTCCGCGCCCTGGGTTCGGGTTATGATCAATTTGTGGCTGATGGTATTTATTTGCCGGTTGTAGAAGCCCAGGTGACCTACCGCGCCCCAGCCCGGTATAATCAGCTTATTACGGTTCGTGTCTGGGTTAGTGAGGTAAAATCACGAGCGATGACGTTTATGGCTGAGGTGATTGAGTCCCAATCAGGCCAACTGTTGGCTCAGGGGTATACCCGACATATTTGTACTGACCGGGAAGGGCGTGCCCGCCGGGTGCCGGAAAGCTGGCGACAGTTGGTGAGTTGAAGTTATAAAGGGGAGCCTGGCGTTTTTTGATCTGACTACTGGTTATTAGGGTATTGGTTATTAACAGTGGGGAAATCAACTTTCCCTACGGGCTAATGCAAATAGGAAAAAGATGATGAGTGAACATGTCATTGAAATAGTTGAAGATGATGAAAAACTGAAGGAAGGCCACCTGGATAAGTTGGTGGTGCGTGGGGAGCAGGTGTGGGAAACGATCCAAAATTTGCTCCATGATGTGACAGTGCGGCGGGTGACGGTGCTGCGGCGGGATGGCAAGAAGGTGTTGGATATTCCTGTGTATGCCGGGGTAGCCGGTATCTTGCTGCTTGGCCCGTGGACAGCTATCCCACTGTTGGGCGCGATTGTGTTTGAATATTCGCTGATTGTTGAACGGCGCACAGGGGAGTTTAAGCAAGGGACGAAACCAACTTTGGCGAAACCAACAGTGGTGGAGCTATCGGCCGGGCCAGAGGAGCAGGATGAGGTTGAGGAGATCATGCTGGCGGCCGCGCCCCCCGATGATCTCACCCGTCTCAACGGCATTGGGCCAAAGGTAGCTTCTTTGCTCCAGGCCAGCGGCATTCACACCTACACCCAACTGGCCCAGACGCCGATCAGCCAGCTGCAAGCGATTCTGGAACAGGCCGGGGCACGGTACCGCCTCATTGACCCCACCACCTGGCCGGAGCAAGCGGCCGCGTTGACTTGACCATGCCCGATGAGTTTTGCCTTACCGTTCCCTCGGCTGAGGTGCGGCCGCAGCAGGCAACGGTTTGCCAGGTGGGTGGGCACTGCCTGATTTTGACCCGGCTGGATGGGCAGGTACACGCTTTCAGCGGGCGCTGCCCCCATGCTTCCGGCGATTTATCGGGCAGCACCATCTCTGGCAAAGGGCGGGTAGATTGCCCCGAACATGGGTACGTGTTTGATATTCGCAGCGGCCGCATCACCTGGCCCGAAGATGAACATTACCGCCTGCATAAATATCCAGTTGAAGAGCGGGATGGGGTGGTGTATGTAGCGAGTGGGCGAATGCGCGGGTAGGCGAGTGCGTGAATGGGCGAGTCTCACTCTCTCCCCCTCTCACTCTCCCTCCCCTTCTTACTATTCGCATGAGCCAAAATAGACATGGCCCCACTGCGGGCGTGTTGGCCGTGGGTACCCAGCATAGCAGCTAACTCCTCAACCCGGTCAGAGCGGCTGAGTTGGCGCACATGGGTGATGGTGCGGCCGCTGCTTTGCCCTTTGCTAACGTGGAAATGCACATCCCCATACCCGGCCAGTTGGGGCAGGTGGGTCACAACGATGACCTGATGCCCCCCCTGGGAAGCCAGCCCCCATAATTTATAGCCAACGGTATCACCAACGCGGCCGCCAATTCCCTGGTCAATCTCATCAAAAATAAGAGTTGGGGTGCTGTCTACCTGGGCTAACACCGTTTTCAGCGCCAGCATCAGCCGGGCCGTCTCCCCACCGCTGGCAACTTTCACCATCGGCTTCACCGGCTCCCCAGGGTTGGCCGAGACGAAAAATTCCGCCTGGTCTATGCCGCTCTCATCAAAAGCCAGCCGCTCCGTGCCAACATACGCCCCCTGGCTGTCTGGGGTGCGTTGGAAGTTGACCTCAAATTTGGCCCCTTCCATTTGCAGATCGGCCAATTCGGCGACAACCCCCTGGGCTAAAGTTTGGGCGGCCGCTTGCCGTTTCTGGGATAACTGTTCGGCCATCTGCCCGATGCGGTGCAAATAATTTTCTTGCTCTTGCTCTAACTCGGCGATGCGCTCCTCACTGTGGGTCAGCTTATCGAGTTCAGCGGCGGCTGCGTCCCGGGTCTGCAAAATGGCGGCCACACTATCCCCATATTTCCGCTTAAGCCGGTTGAGCAGTTCCAGCCGCTCCTCAACGAAAATAGCCCGTTCTGGGTCAAACTCCAGCTCCCCCTGGTAATGTTGTAGATCACGGGCCATATCCTGAAATTCCGAAATCAGCCCTTGCAGGCGAGGAAGTAGCCCGGCCTGGGCCTCATCCAGCCGAACCAATTGCCCCATTGCTCGTTCTGCCTGGCTCAGCAGATCGGTCACTGAGGGAGCATCCACATCTGCTCCCAAGAAGATGGCCAGGAGTTCGGCGGCCACCTGGTTGAGCTGCTCCATATTGCCCAGCCGCTTCCGCTCCCCTTTGAGCGACTCTTCTTCCCCATCCACCAGATTGGCCGCATCAATCTCCTCAATCTGGAATTTGAGCATATCCATCCGCTGGGCCAGTAGTTGTTCATTGCGGCGCAGTTCGGCCAATTCGCGCTGAATTTTGCGGTACGCGCTGACCTCAGCGGCCAGGGTGCGCTGTTCTGGGATTAAATTCGCGTAGGCATCAAGCAGAGGAAGATGGGCTTTAGGCTTCAATAGGGAGAGGTGTTCCCCCTGGCCGTGAATGTCAATCAGGTTTTCGCCGATCTGTTTGAGTAGAGTGAGGGAGACGGCGCGGCCGTTGACCCGGCAAATGTTGCGTCCATTCTGCCGTAGTTCACGGGCTACCAGCAGATCATCGTCACTTTCTCCCTCTAACCCTTCTTCGGTAAGCAGGGGGAGAATGGCGGTCTGGACATGGTTTTCCAGGTGAAAACGGGCCTCGACATACGCCTGCTCGGCCCCGGTCCGCACCATGCTGGTATCGGCGCGGCCGCCTAGAATCAGAGTCATAGCATCGAGGATAATAGATTTGCCAGCCCCCGTTTCCCCGGTAAGGACGTTGAAGCCAGGGGCAATTTTGAGTTGTAGTTCGTCAATGATGGCGAAGTCACGGATGGTGAGTTCGGTTAGCATGGGTGAATATCTGGGTGATGGTTTGGGAAATAGTTATCACGAATGGTTATGGGTGTATTGGTGCATTGGTTGTAGCTGTGTGTACAACCAGTTGCTGCCAAAGTCCGGTTAATTATTTCACTAACCGTTCGATACGCAAGGTTTGTAAGATTAATTTGTCCCAGGGGTAATCGGTAGTGAGGGGGATGTAATGGATGTTGCGGCCGCGACAAAACAGCTCTATCTCCCGCCGCCACTCCTGTAACCGGGCCATGTAATGGGCCTGGGTGGTAGCGTCCAGGGTGATTTCGGCCTCTTGCCCGGTCTCCATATCTACCAGTTTAACATCTCCAGCCAGAGGGGGGTCTGCCTCGTCGGGGCTGAGGGTGTGAATGATGCCGACTTCGTAGCCACGAGCTTGCAGGGCGGCCACCCCCTCCTGGTAGCCTGATGGGGAGAGGAGATCGGTGATGAGCAGGAGCAGGCCAGGTTTGCGGCCGCGTAAGGCGTAATTTTGTAAGGATTGGTTGAGGTCGGTGATGCCGGCGGCCGCGCTGCTGGCTAAAAATTGGAACAGGCGCAGGCTGTTTTGCTGCCCCCGGTACGGCCCCCACCGCTGATTACCACCGCTTTGCAGCAGCGTCACCTGGGTCAAATCATTGCTGGCCAGAGCGATATGCCCCAACGCTCCTGCCAATTGCAAAGCATAACGATACTTTTGCTCCTCACTCTGTTCATCCGGCCAGGCCATACTGGCACTGCCATCTACCAAAATATGCACGGCCAAATCTTCTTCTTCTTCTAGCAGCTTAATGAATGGCCGCTCCAGCCGGGCAAACACATTCCAATCCAACCGCCTTAAATCATCGCCGCGCACATAATTACGATAATCGGCAAACTCAATCGAACTTCCCCGCTTCTGGCTGCGGCGATCCCCCTTCATCATCCCTACCCGCACCTGCGTCGCCACCAGCGTCAACTGCTCCAGCTTTCGCAATGTTGCTTCATTGAATAGTTCCATCGTGCGCCTTGAGCCTGGGTAACCCTGGCTTTAAGCCGGGCAAATCGTGTGAACCGGTAAGTGTAAGTCGGGTAATACCTCAGAATGGATACTATCTTCACCCACGAATTGGCCCAGCAGGGCATACGCCTGCCCCCGCAAAACATATACCTCAACCAGACATTCATCCGGGTCAGCCAACCAATATTTAGGCACCCCGACTTCGGCGTAGAGGCTAAACTTGCGCCGCCGGTCATGCCCTATGCTACCGGGAGATAACACTTCCACGATTAGATCGGGCACTCCCTCAATGTTATCCTGAACAATGGCTAATCGCTCCTGGCGGATAAAAATAATATCGGGCTGGACCGGCGCGGCCGCATTTCCCATTACCACCTCAATTGGGGCAAAGTATATTTTCCCAACCTTATGTTGACGCAAAAATAGCCCTATCTCCAGGGCAATATGGGAAATCATTTCTTGGTGAATGGCTCTGGGGGCAGGTGACGTATATAGCTCTCCCTTGATGACTTCGTAGCGCATGCCATTATCAGGCAGCCGGGCATAATCAGCATACGTCCAGGTCCCTTGAGGTGGGGGTTGGTACAGCTGTTCCTGGGGTAGTTTTTCTTGGGTGATACCGATCATTTATGGTTGTCCTTGCCCGCGTCACCAGCCCTCTCCCAGAGGGGGAGGGGGGAAGTTCCCTCTCCCTGGGGAGAGGGCTGGGTGAGGGGTGTTATTCCCTGGCCACAGCCCCCAATAAATCTTGAACCACTACATCTGTGGTAATGCCCTGGGCCTGGGCTTCGAAGTTGAGGATGAGACGATGGCGCAGCGCGGCCGCAGCCACTGCCTGGACATCCTCAAAGCTGACATTATAGCGGCCGGCCAGCAAAGCGGTAATCTTGCCTCCCAGGATAAGAGCCTGCGCCCCCCGGGGGCTGGCCCCGTAGCGGACAAACTGCTGCACCAATGGGGCAGGTGAGTTATTGGGGTGGGTTGCCACGATGAGGCGGCTGATATAGCTGCTCACATGGCTGGGAACAGGCACTTGCCGGGCCATCTTTTGCATCGCCGTAATCCGCTCCCCATCGGCTACCGATTGAATTGTTACCCCTTTTTCTCCTGTGGTGCGGGCCAAAATTTCATCTAACTCCGCGGCTGTGGGGAAGGGGACATTGACCTTAAAGAGAAACCGGTCTAGCTGGGCCTCAGGCAAGGGGTAAGTGCCTTCCATCTCCAGGGGGTTTTGCGTGGCCAGGACAAAAAATGGTTCAGGCAGGGGGTAGGTGTGGTTGGCGACGGTGACGGTTTTCTCCTGCATCGCTTCCAACAGAGCGGATTGGGTTTTGGGAGTGGCCCGGTTGATCTCATCGGCCAGCACCAGGTTGGCGAAGATGGGGCCATGTTGGAAGCGGAAGGCACGGTGGCCGTTCGCTCCTTCTTCCATGATTTCCGTGCCGGTGATGTCGGCGGGCATCAGGTCAGGGGTGAACTGGATGCGGCTGAACTGTAAATCTAGCACCTGCCCCAGAGTGCGGATGAGCATCGTTTTGCCCAGGCCAGGCACTCCTTCGAGCAGGGTGTGCCCCCCGGCAACGATGGCGACGAGGGTGGCCCGCACCACTTCTTTTTGGCCGACGATAAATTGCCCGATTTCAGCTTCTATGGCGGCCGCGCTGTCACGAAAGCCATCTACGGTGAGGAGAGAGGGTTGAGTATCTGTCATGTTTGGAATTATGAATTATGAAGGATGAATGATGAAGGCCTTCATCATTCATCCTTCATAATTCATCCTTTAACTTACGGTTCTAATGAGGCAAAATAATCACGGATGTATGATTTGTATCCCAGGGGGATGTAATCATTGGCCAGGGCTTGATTGGCAGCGCGGCGGTAATCGCCGTACACCTGGCTGTATGGGACAGAGCTGCCCTGGTCGCCAAACGCTGTGGGGTTTTCGCTGAGCAGGCCGCCACAGTTGGCCGGATTGGCCAGACATTCCGCCGGGAGTTCAATCTCTACCCCAGGGTCGGTGAGGGGTTGGTAAGGGGGGACGTAGATGTTTTCTACATGCCCGCCCCCAGGGCCAGGACCGCCCTGCCCTTGCCCTTGCTCACTGCCTGCTCCTTGCCCCTGGCCGGAACCATCTCCATTGCCCTGGCCTTCTCCATTGCCCTGGCCTTCTCCATTGCCCTGGCCTTGTCCCTGGCCCTGGCCTTGTCCCTGACCCTGGCCTTGCCCCTGGCCTTCACCTTGCCCTTGCTCTTGCCCAGATTGGCCGCCTTGATTGGCCTGTCCCCCTTGGGCGACTTCCTGGCGGCCCTGGCCTACTTGCCCTGCGGCCGCGCCCGCTTGTTGGGCCGCGGCTTGCTGTTGGGCCCGCTCCTGGAGGGTGCCGCTGGCTTCACGGAGGGCTTGCTGCGCGGCCGCGATATCTCCATTTTGTAGGGCCTGGGCGGCCGCGTTCAATTCGGCGGCCAACTCTGGATCAGCCTGAGCCAGAGCCTGGGCGGCGGCGGCCAAATCTTCAGCCAGAGCGGCCTGCTCTTCGGGGGTGAGGGTAGAGAGGGTATCGGCTAATTGGGCGGCGGCCGCGGCCGCGCCAGAAAGGTTCCCATTTTGCAACGCCTGGCCTAATGATTGACTGTTTGGGTTGTTGGCCAGCGGTTGACCCGCAGCTTCTAACATTTGTTGCAATTGGGTGGTGCTGTTGCTGGCTTCCAGGGCCCGCAGGTCTGCCTCAGCTTCGGAGAGGACGGCTACGGCCTGCTCCTGACTGAGACCCCCAGCTTGCAGCTGCTGAATGGCTGACTCGACCGGTTCCAGCAGCTCCTCTTTTTGGGCGTCAGTGAGGTCTGGGTTTTGTTTGATCTCTTCTTGTAACAGCTCTAACGCCTCGATTTGGGCTTCAATCGTCTCTTGGACCGCTCGTTGGCCCAGCAGGATAGCTTCCTGAGGGTTAGGCAGCCAGACGGCCAATCCTAGCAGCAAGCTGGCCAGCCCGATGATGAGCCAATCCTGCCGGATGAGGCGCAAGGGAAGCATCTGTTGGCTGTTGACCTGGCTAATGGCTTGCACCGTATCTTTAAGCTGCCTCTCCTGGAAAAGGGTGGCCTGGGGGAAGCGGCCGCTGTAGAACTCGATGGCGGTACTAGCCCGCTCTTTGAGAGCAAATTGGGCATCGGCGAAGCGGGCCTGTTCCAGCAGGGTGGGGCGTTGAAGGAGCAGATAAAAGAGGGCGGCCGCACCCCCTAACCCGGCCAGGCCAATGGCGAGCAATCCTAGCTCATTGTTGGTCAGCAGCGGCCGCGACCGGGCCAACACTGCTACCAGGACCGCCAGGAGCAGCCCGGCCAATACCCCACGCGGGCCCCAGACCAACCCTTGGGCCAGCCGGCGGCGCAGCTCCCAGCGGCCTAACTGTTGTTGCAGGAGCGAAAATTGTTCTTCCATAAACGCATCTCTTCAGAAGTCTAACTTCTCTGATAAATTGGACTTCTGGTGCAGACTAACCTTTCAACGACCATATTCTACACATTCGGAATCCGTTTCACCTGACGGATGGTAGCCCAATAAAGCAGCAAAGAAAAGGTAAAGTAGATCAGAAGGTAGATCCACCAGGGGGAGAAAATGACGACCCGGTACCGGTCAATGGTATCTACATAATAAAAAATCGCATCATATTCCGTCAAGAAAACGTCGCTGGCAATGAGGGTTGCCGGCAAATTGAGCGAGCCAATTGCCAGAGCCACATAGACTAAAACAACCGCCACCCAGCCTGGTGGGGAAGTTGCTGAGGTGAACATCATCATGGAGATAAAAGGCAAGGTGAAAAGGGCCAGCAACGGTATCCCCACAACCAGGAACAAAACCAGGGCATAGCTGCTCACGGTAGCGGCGACGGTTGTTCGCATCAGGCTGGAAAGAAACAACCCTAACAGGCCAAAGGCCAGAGCGGAGATGAAAAGGAGTAGTTGGGAAACGAACAACTCAATGAAAGCGACGCCACCAAGAAGAAAGGCGAGGCTTTGTAAGGGAACGGTGGCTAATATGAGCAGGAAAATATAACTTAAGGCAGATACAAGTTTGCCGGTGATCAAGGCACGGGGAGAGAGCAGGGTGGTGCGAAGTAAATCATATGTTTGCCGTTCTTTTTCGCTGGTGATGCTGGCTGCCGTAAAGGCCGGGCTTAGAAAGACGGCCAGAAATGATTGCATGGTGAGAATGGACACGAAAATTGATTTACCGGTGGCCGCCATCTGGGTGCTGCGATTATTGCTGCCTAGAGCGAATCCGGCATACAACACGGCAACCAGGCCACATACCAGGAGTAAATAAACGGTGAGGACGACAAACGCCCGGCGGCCGCGCATCCGTCCCCGTAGCTCTTTAATGGTCATCGGGTTTTGCCCAAGCTGTCTCAGCCAGGTAAAGCGTGGGGAAGTTGTGGTTGTGGACATGAGGGATTGAGAGATTGGGACTGGTACCAGTAAACAGTAATCAGTGGGCAGTTAGCAGTAGGACTCTTCAGCGGCAGCGTACATAAAAACATATTTCGAACTTCTGTAAAGCTGTACTGGAGACAGGAGACTATTAACGACCCTAACGCTCTGGTACGCGGGCGATGCGGTGGATAGTAACGAAATATAAGATCACCGCCAGTAAAGTATACCAGATAAGGTAGATATACCAGGGCGAGGGCAACCAAATGGTGACGGGTACCCCGCTGGCATAGACAGAGACAGTGGTAGAAAATCCCCAGTAAGAGGTATGTTCTAGCAGAGTGACTTCGCTCATAATCAACGTGGCAGGTAAGTTCCAGGATACTAGAGCCATTAGCCCATATTGATTGATTATTTGCCCAGCAGCACTGCTTCTGTAGCCATAGAAGCTGGATTGAATGATGGAGAAGAGGAGCATGATAAACGGGATGCCGATGGTGAGAAAGAGCGCGGCCGCATACGTACCTACTGTTGCCCCAACTGTCGTTCGCATAATGGTAGAAAAAAAGAGGCCAATAAGGGCAAAAGCCACTGCCGAGACGATAATCAGCATCTCAGCTATAAGCAGTTCCCAAATGGCAACCCCACCTAAAACAAAGGCTAGACTTTGTAAAGGCACGGCTGCCAGAATTAGCAGCAGGATATAGCTCAACGCCGAAGCCAGCTTGCCGATAATCAACTGACGGGGAGTGAGCAGGGTGGTGCGGAGTAGATCAAAGCTCTGGTTCTGCTTTTCGCTGCTGATGGCCCCGGCCGTGAAGGCTGGGGCTATGAAGGTGACCAGGACAAGCTGTACCAACACAATCAAGCCAAAGATGACTTTCCCTAAAATGCTCTGCTCGGCGGTGCCCCCACCGCTGGTACGGATGCTGTAGGAGAGGGGCAGATAAATGGCATTGATCAAAGCTACCATACCGAACAGGTAAAGGGTTAAAATGGTGAAGGCGCGATTGCCTCGCATCCGGCTACGTAACTCTTTGATCATGACCGGATTTTGGATGAATCGCCGGACGCGGCCGCGAACTTTCTCAATTCTGCCTGGTTTAATAGAAGATTCACTCATAAAACGCCTATAGACACTGTAACAATTCAAGCAACTATGTGAACAGACAGGCTTCGTTGCATACCTCAGTCCTCATACCTCAGTCCTCATCACTCTCCCCTCACTGCACAATCCCCTGAGTCACATGCAAAAACACATCTTCCAGGTCGCCCGTTTCTTCACTAAAACTGACAATCGGGATATCCGCCTTCATCATCTGGCCAAGAAGCTGACTTAACTCCTGATCATTGCCGCTAAAATCAAACCGTACCGTTCCTTCCGGTAAATCATACTCCTTGCCCGCCATCATTTGCAGCACCAGCCCCGATTCCACCAACATTTTTTGCACCAGTTCCGTCTCCCCCAATACCCGCAGTTGAATCAGCCGATGGGAGCGCAGTCGTTTCTTCATTTCCTCAATATCGCCGTGGGCGATAAGTTTACCTGCCTCTAAAATGGCGATACTGCTGCAAATATCGGCCACTTCGGAGAGGATGTGGGAAGAGAAAAAGATGGTTTTGCCCAGCGTTTTCAATTCCCGTAGCAGCTCCCGCATCTCAATTCGGGCACGGGGGTCCAGACCGCTGGCTGGCTCATCCAGGATTAGCACCTGGGGATCATGGGCCAGGGTACGGGCCAGGCAGAGCCGCTGCTTCATCCCTCGGCTCAGGCTTTCGACAAAATCCTCTTTTTTATGGTTCAAATCAACCAATGAGAGCAAATCATCAATCATGCCCACCCGTTGCTGGGTGGGAACACCGTAACAGGCGGCAAAAAAGTCAAGATATTCCCAAACTTTCATATCTTCATACACGCCGAAAAAGTCGGGCATATAGCCGATGACCCGGCGTACCTGGTCGGGCTGTTTGGCTACAGAGTAGCCAGCCACGTATGCCTCACCGCTAGTGGGACGGAGTAGGGTGGTGAGGATCCGCATGGTCGTTGTTTTGCCCGCCCCATTGGGGCCAATAAACCCTACTACCGCCCCTTCTTCCACTTTCAGGTTAAGATTGTTCAGGGCGGTTAATTTGCCATACCGTTTGGTTAGACCGTTGATTTCAATGATGGTGGCCATACTTAGTCCATGTTCCCTATGATGATAGGATGAAACAGGCGAATGCCTATATCGAAACTACTTGTTTCCAGGCGGAGACGAATACGGTTGCCAGGACCGAGGAATCGTTCGGGGTTCACGATGTCAAAGGTTCCCCAACTATCAATGGCTAATGCTTGCCACTGTTCACGCTCCCAATTCCAGGCGTTGACGATGGGGATGTTGCCAGAGGAACCTTGTCGGGTAAGGGTTAGCTGCACGGTATGAACATTTAGACCCGTGAAGGTAGGCGCCGGTTGGAACTCGTATTCAATATAACCATTACGCAATGTGAAATTCTCTATGCCGGTGTTGTCCCACCCATATTGCCCGGAGTTACCGATAATTTCCCAGGACAACATAGACAGGGGAACGGTGATGTCACGGCCGCTAACCTGCACTTGATTCATGGGCAGCTCCAAAAAGTATAGGGTAGAAGCCACCTGCTCTTGCCCTCGCCGGGACAATACAGCCAGATTAAGCAGTGGCTCCTCACTCCATCCCATCAACGTCACTACCCCCAGAGGGACGTTTCGATTAACTGAACCCGTGCTGCCGTAAATATCGCGGTGCATTGCTTCTAATAACTGCCGCCGCGAGTAAGCTACCGGATCATTATTGACGTTGTTGGTGCCCAAAATAACCTGATTATTATTCAGAATGGGGGAGCTATAGCCTGAGAAACTGGTTGCCCCAGCCGCGGTGGCCTGGCTAGCCGTGAGTCGGCTGGTCCAACTTTTCTCCTGGCCTGGGGCCAAATCACCCAACCCACGGACAGTACTCCCGTAGAGCAGAGCTGCATTTTTCAGCGTGGTCTGACCATCATTGCGCAAGGTGACAACCAGTTCATATTGACCGTCACGCAGGATCAGTTGAACATTGCTGGTAATTTGGGGCGAGGGTTGATAACTTTTAACCATGAAGGTCTCACTATCACTGACATCTACCCGCACCCCACGCACAATGAGATCTACTCCCCGCTCAACCGCCTGGACGTTCCAACCACTGCCGATACCGGTAGGGTTAAATCCTTGAGTAAATGGCAGCACCATTGTTTCTCCAGGCAAACGGAGATCATAGCTGGCTCGCCGGGGAGAATAGAGGGCAACCAGGGAGTTGACGCGCAAAGCCGGGCTGTTGGCCTGGCCATAAGCTACATTCATTTGGTGCAAAATGATTTTGTTTCCCTTGAGACCAAATCCGGTGATGTAAGCGCAGCCAGTGAACAAGATGATCAGGGCCGGGATGCTGATCCAGGCCCATTCTCGCCGTTTGAGTCGTTTGAGGGTCAAATAATTGACTGGCCCGATGAGTAAAACATAAAATCCCATGAAGCAGAGAAGTAAAAAGGCGGATGGTAGGGTAAGGGTGGGAATGTTTTTGACGGCTCTGCTGGCCGCGTAGCTGTTGCCAAAGCCAGCGGCCCAGAAGGGCAGGCGCGGCACCTGGGCGGCTATGTTATCCCAAATGAGAGGGGACCCAGCCCAATCTACCAGGGGAGCCAGAGTGGGATCCAGGGCCAGGAAGTAAACGCGGCCGCGCCCCCACTCTCGCCGGGCTAATAAAGGCATCCCATCTTCATGCCACAAAAGCTCGCCGCTGCGTAAGCTGCTGGTGGTGAGCAAATAAGGACCAGGGTCACGGAACGGTTCACCGGCGCGGGCGGCTAATCCTGGTAAATCATTGATAGATTGGCTGCTGTTTACCGTGACCGGCAAATAATCCGCCAGGGGGGTCACGGTTTTTTGCCAACCTGTGCCTCCAGCGACGACCAACTGCCCCCCCTGACTGATCCAGATGTCCAGGGCTTCTTGTTGGGCGGCAGTCATCTGGCTCAAATCAGTATCGTGAACGATGAGAATGTCTAACATTTCCCAGCCGACGGCCGTGTCGGGTAGATTGGCTAAGGTTAACAAGGCAACCTTAGCTTCGCTGCGGCCGCCTTTCACCCGCTCTAAAAAGCTCAATTTGTCACCATTGGGGCTAAGAACGCCGTATAACAGATCATTGGCGGCTACCCGGCGTAAGGTTTGGGTTTGTGTGTGGGCGATTTGATCCCCTTTATCATTCAACAAGTGGATGGTAAACCGATTGCTCAGACCAGGGGTAGAGATGTAAAGGGTCACTCGTTTATTGGATTGGTTAGGCAAGGAGACGGGGGCGGTGTAATTTTGTTCATTGTTACTGCTACCCAGGTGGATGAGCAGGGTGCCTTCAAATGAAGGGCCGTTGTTGGCGACGTTGATATGGACGGGCAGCCAATGTTCTTCTTTGTAGAAGCTATCCATCCCGGCGGTAACGCTCAGGCTGAGGCCAGGGGGAAGAGGATCATCTTGCGCGGCCGCGAGCGGGGCCAGAGTGAGCAGTAAAAACAACAAAAGGGTAAGGGGTACGGCTGATATTCGTTTCATTATTCTTTCCTGCCATCATCGAAAGCGCACTGAATTATGAGTAAGTACGTTCCAGGCGCGGTAAAAGTTCCCTTTACCATACTTCAACCCGGCCATCGTTGGCAATCCGCCTACAGTACGATTCTTAAACGATTTGTGCCTTTCTCGTGGAACCATTGGCCCCGGCCACAAAAAATTCGTGTTAATTCGTAATATTCGCAGCCAAACACCAATCAAAAAATCTCAATCTCATAATCAATCACAGGCACGTCAGGGCGGGTGGTTTCAATCCAGGTGACCGCTTTTTCTAATAGGCCGTGTAAGTAGCCTGCGTCAGTGCCGATGGCCGCCAGACCAATCCCAGCAATATGCCAGGTGTCGTGATGATCTACCTCTGCGGCCGCGACGTTGAAATGTTGCGGCAGCCGTGCCAGAATAGATTTCACGATTCGTCGCTTATCCTTCAATGAAAAAACACCTTCTAAACTTAATTGTATGACACAAGTAGCAACTTTCATCTCTTATTCATTTTTTATGCTGCCAATGTGACCCGGCTCACAATTGACTGTCTGCTTAAATAAGTCGTTATCATTTCAGGTACGCAGTCTGGAAAGGCTAAGCCGCCAATGCAACTGATGTCTGATCACGGCGTATGATAATGGGAGAATCGGAGTTAGACAATTTGATTAGAGATTGGTTCAATTAAAAGAAGACGCAAAATAAGTGACACCAGGTTGGTTCAATTCTTACAAATTGCCCAATTTGGTGAACCAATCTTGAAGAACAAGGAGTAACCGTTCATGCGTAACCTGCTATATGTCGTTCTAATCATCTTTTTTGTGGTAGCCGCTGCTGCCGTTTATACCGTTGTTTCAGGAGTCAACAAGACCAGTGAAACAATCATGCAGCCGATTAATGAGCTGGTGCAAGGGTTATTTGTCGTTGCCACTCCGGTCATCCTGCCTGACCCGGTAACGATTGTTACCCAGGTGAATACTCTGGCCCGGCTAGAGACGGTCTCTATGTCTTTTGACAAAATTATCACCGCCGAACGCAATTCAGACATTCTCTGGGGGGCTTTTGGTGAAAAGGTGCTGTTTGTGGCTCATGGCACAGTTGTCGCTGGGGTTGATTTGGCAGAAATGCGGCCGCACCATGTGGTGGTAGTTGATCCGGATACGATTATGGTTTATCTGCCCCCAGCCCACGTGTTCCCGCTGCCGGTGCTAGACAACAGCCGTTCTTATGTGGCCGACCGGAATACCGGCCTGTTTACTCGTGCTGATCCCCAGTTGGAAACCCAAATACGGCAGGCGGCTGAGGTGGAAATTATCGCGGCCGCTCACGAAGCTGGTATCGTGGCTCTGGCCCAACAAAACGCTGAAGCTTATATGCGTACTTTTATGGCCAATCTGGGGTTTACCGAAGTCATCTTTACCGATGGCCCACCCCCACCCGCTCCACCTTATGTACCCACCGTCCCCAAAGGGTATGTTGTCGTGACTGTGACCCCTGTGCCGGGGCAGTGAGCCGGGAGCGAGTATGGGAGTATGCGAGTGGGTAGCCCCCGTGTCTCCCCCTCTCCTTGTCTCTCAATCTCCAGCCCATCAAACCCGCTTTGTCCACGCTTCCGCAGCATATTTAGGGCGTAGTTGGGTGGTCTGGATTTGCTCGGTCGGGGTCAAATTGTCAGGCACAAAGGTTAAATCTAAACCATCACCTAACCCGGCTACCATGGCGGCCGTAATTTCGGTCACTGGTTTGCTTTGTCCCAAACAGGTGTTGAGGTTGATAGCTCGCCGCCCCAGACGCAGTTGGGCCGCAATGCGCTGACCGGGTAGATCAAAGAGCATGGCCTGGCTTAACAGGGTGACATCACTACTGAGGGGGAGAGTACCCTGGTAGAGTAGGGCGGTTTCTAAACGCCATTGGGCTCCAGACACCAGGGCTTGCTGTCCGACGACGATGTTGTAAAGGGAAGGGCCATCAAAACTGCCAAAACCAGGCGGTCCCGTATCATGGTAAAATGGTTGCATCCGGGTTGGGTCTAACCCCAGGGTGATGAGGCCGTATTCTAACCCCAGATTAAAACGGCGAGCGATTGCGGCCGCGTCCCCTTGTGCCCTGGGATCAAATAACGGCAGATAGAGGGCATAATTCCAATCATCAAGATGCATAATCGCCCGGCCATCACTGGCCCGGCGCACAATGTGCCAGCCTTCCTGCTCACAAATATCCCAATCCAGCCCATCCCAATCTTGCTCATACCCTAAAGAAATGGTTGTAGAGGTAAAGTTGAAGATACGCAGCGTGGGAGGGCTTTCGCCGCTGGCCACGGCAGTCAAAATGGCTTCATCCAAAGCCAGGTTAGTCGGGCCATCCAGCGGGCCACTCTCTAGTAACCGCCAGGTAGCCGGGGGAAAAGTTTCCGGTCGTTTGCGTCGTTTACCCATACAGCGGATTATCTGAATTTCTTTGCTTCGGTCAACTTTGCTTCGGTCGAATAGAGCTTTTATGATTGGTCTACCAGAAAAAATACCTGGCCTACGGTGGCTGACCATTTTATTGGCGGCGTATTTTGTCGTGTGGATAGTATTAGAGGGGGATTTGGGTCAAACGGTGCTGCTGGGGGTAGCAAGTTGTGTGACTGCGGCCGCACGGCTGATAGAAAAAGTGGGGCGCGGCCGCGTTCTGTCTCGGTTGCTCTGGCTGTTGAGCCTGGGACTGATGGGGCTGCTCATCGGGGCGGGCAGTGTGGTGGCTACCCTGGCCTACATGGCCCTTAAAACCGGCTTACACGCCCACGGCCCCGAATTCACCCCTACTGAAATCGCCTGGGTTTGGGGGCAGCTACCCTTGTGGTCCCTCGTTGGCGGCCTCATCGGCCTCGGTTTGGCTGCACTCTATATAGGGATGAATGACCAGTGACCGCTGACCGCCGACGGCTGATCTAAAAACAGCCATCGTACAAGGCTCACCCCTCACCCCTCAACCCTCATCTCTCAACCTCTCTTCCAGCCGGGCCAATGCCTTTTCCAACTCTGCCTGACGCAGGCTGGTAGTGACATCCGCCCGCGTCCGTTCCAGCACCGCTCGCACTGCATCCGTTCGGCGACGCAGCCCTCCGGTGATAGCGTCATTAAAATCCATCACCACCAGGATACTGTACACCTCTTCCATGACCGTCAGCAGCCGCTCGACCTCATTAGAGTGGCCGTGCCGGATTAAGTCCAAAATGGTGCGGCGCAGTTCGGTAGTGGCTTCAGCCAATCCATTGAGCCAGGTATTGTACTCCACCCCCAGTTCGGTAGGTGTGGGCCAGGGCAGCTCCCGGATAATGGCATAAGTAAGGTACGCTTCGACATACTCTTTCAGGGAATCCTGGGTGTAGCCAGCGTGGTACAGGTCAGGGTAAGCAGAGACTCCAGCGATAAGTTGGTGCGCGGCCGCCTGGGCTTCCGTCATCAAGGTGGCGGCCGGCCCCCACTCGGCCCGGTGAACCGCCCGGATAGCCCGCGAGCAAAGGCTGACCAGCTCCCTCGACCGCTGATACGCCTGATCCCGCGCTGCATTAACTTCTTCAAAATGCCGCCTGATTTCTTCGCTGATTGTTTCGAGTTGATCCATGGTATGAGGTAAGAGGTAAGAGGAGTAAGGGGGTGCCAACTGCTCACGGCTTACTGTTTACTACCTACTGCCCTGACTGTTCATCTGTGCCTGGGGCAGGTGGGGGGAAGAGATAATCGGCAATGTGGGGCAGTTTGGGCATTTTAATCTCGCCGAACTGCTGCTCGAAGGTGGTGATGCTTTGGGCCAGGGCTAATTGTAACTGTTTGGCATGGAGCGGTGACATAATAATGCGAGCATTTACCATCCCTTTAGGCATTCGGGGCAAGATTTGGGCAAAATCCAGGACCACTTCCGACATGGTGTGGGTAATGAAGGCCACGTTGGCATAGGTGGCCGGCAAATTGCCGGGAATTTCAATAGCGATTTTTTTATTCTGGGGGCCAGGCGGTGTCCCAGGGTTGGGCGGTTGACTCATTTATTGAACTCCTGTGTAAATTGAACTTCCAGTTCGATACGTGAAAATAAGGGTGAATTAAGAATTATGAGTGATGAAGAGGTCTCCCGCACAAACTTGCTGCGACGATGTTTTTGCGTTTGACTGCATCATTGTACCCCAACTGTACTAATGGGTCTTGTTTAGAATTGACAAATCAGTAATTCTCAATTGAAAACCCGTACTACCACACAACGGGTTCTAAATTGAGAATGGCTGTGCCAATTCTAGCAAGATTGAACCAATCTCGATCACAAGGGTATAATGGGGCAGTGAGCAGTAGGCTGTGGGCAGCCCCAATGACCAGTCTCCAATCTCTCAATCTCTTCCAAAGGAGTTGTTTTTGAATACCATACAGCGTTTACAAGGCTTTCAGGATGTGCTGCCAGATGAGCAGCCGTATTGGGACTTGATCGGCCGCCAGGCGCGATTGTTGGCCGAGAGGTTTGGTTTTCAACGACTGGACATTCCCATCATCGAAAACAGTGATCTGTACCAACGGGGTGTTGGTACTGGCTCTGACTTTTTTGTGCAGAAGGAGATGTACACCATTGAAGAGGGGGATGGGGAAAGCATCACCCTGCGGCCGGAGTTTACAGCGGGGTTTATGCGGGCGTATCTGGAGAATGGGTTAAGTAATTGGGTGCAGCCAGTGAAGTTGTACACCATCGGCCCGGCATTCAGACGTGAGCGGCCGCAAGCCGGCCGCTTTCGGCAGCATTCCCAGTTCAACGCTGAAATTATCGGTGAATCAGACCCTGCCGCTGACCTGGAAGTGATGATGTTGGCGATGAGCCTGTACCGGGAGTTGGGGTTTGCTGGTCTTACCTTTCAACTTAACAGTACCGGCTGCCCGGCCTGCAAACCAACTTATATTGAGGCCCTGAAAACTTTTCTCCAAGATCATCTGGAGAAATTGTCTCCGTTGGATCAGGAACGGCTGCGACGCAATCCCCTGCGTATTTTAGACAGCAAAGAGAAGGGGATGGATGAACTGCTGGCCGATGCCCCCCACATCCTAAACTATTTATGCGCCGATTGTGAATCCCATTTTGCCGATCTACGCGGCCTGTTGGATGCGCTGGAGCAATCGTATACCATTAACTTCCGGCTGGTGCGGGGGATTGATTATTACACCAAGACGGTGTTTGAGGTGTGGGCTGAGGGGATTGGGGCACAGGCAGCCGTTTGTGGCGGCGGCCGCTATGATATTTTGGCTGAAGCTCTAGGCGGGCCCCCTACGCCAGGGGTAGGGTTTGGCAGTGGTATTGAGCGGATTATTCGCGCCCTCAAAGAAAACGGGGTACACCCCCCATTACCGCCGGTGCCCTCGGTGATGCTGGTTCATTTTGGCGGCCGCACCAAAGAAGAGGCGGTGAAATTAACCTACACCCTGCGCCAGGCTGGCATAGCTACCCGGCTGGCCTTTGCCCGCGAACGGCGCAGCCTGAAAAGTCAGCTCCGTGAAGCCAATAAACAGCAAATCCAAACCGTCATTATCGTCGGTGAATCAGAATTAGCTGAAGGGAAAGTCGCCTTGCGGCCGCTGACCGGTGGCGAACAGACATTTGTTGCCTTGAGCGAGGTTGTGGGGGTGGTTTCGAGTTTCGAGTTTTGAGTTCCTGGTTTCGAGTTTTGAGTTTCGCGCCTCACTGCTTACTGCTCGCTGCTCACCGCTCACTCTTTTCCATGCCTACTATCGCCATTTTGTACCATCCACTCATTCCTCGTTCCCAGCCGTTGGCGTTGGCCATTGAGGCGTGGCTGCGGGAGCGGCAGGTGAATACCTGGATGGGGTCTACCTGGGATGGTCAGGTTCAAGAGCGGTTAAGCCAGGACACAGATTGGCTGGTTGTTTTGGGAGGGGATGGTTCGATTTTGCGGGCAGCCCGGTACGCGGCCGCGTGTGGCATCCCTCTTTTTAGTATCAACCTGGGTAAACTGGGGTTCCTCAGTGAAGTTAGCCCGGATGAATGGCCAAATAAATTAAGCCAGATTTTAGACGGTGATTATTGGCTAGAGCCTCGGCTGATGCTCCAGGCGATTTGGCAGCGGGACGGTCAACCCATTGGCCAACAGATGGCTCTCAATGAGTTTGTCATTGGCCGGGGGCATCAGGCGCGAGTGATTTACCTGAAAATGTATGTGGATGGAGACTATGTGACCCGGTATGCCGCCGATGGGTTAATTATTGCCACCCCCACCGGCTCTACCGCCTATGCGATGGCCGCCGGTGGCCCTATTTTGCCCCCACAACTGCCTAATTACCTGGTTATTCCGGTGGCCCCCCATTTAGGATTAAACCGGGCGCTGATTTTGCCAGAAAATGCGGCTGTGACCATTGAGGTGCAGATGGATCATGAGGCCAACCTCACCGCTGATGGTCAGGATACTATTGCTTTACAAGATGGCGATCGTATTCTTATCCAAAAGCACCATTTACAAACCCATTTTGCCCGTGTTGGCAGTTCGGGTTATTTTTATGACCGTCTCATGCAGCGGTTAGGTCTAAGCAAAGAATAACGGAGTATTGAAAGATGGTAGTGATCCCCCCCCGTGCCCGAACCTTGTTGCGCCAGGCAGCCCAAACCGCGGCCGCTAATAAGCGTGCGGCCGCTGAACAGTTATACCGCCAGATCATCCGCGAATTTCCCCAAGTTGCTGATGGGTGGGTTGGCCTGGCCGAAGTGATCGGGGATGAAAGTGAAAAGCGGCGTGTTCTGGAACATGCCCTGACTCTGGAACCGGAGCATCGTGAAGCCCAGCAGCAGCTTTACCTGCTTGATCACCCCGAAGCTGATCCCCCAGCCCTGGAAAATGAGAATCGCTCGCCCATTCTCGTTGAACAGGCCGATGCCCCTTCCTCAGATGGGGGAGATCTGCCCCCAGCTCCTATCCCATTCGGTACCCTGGAACCGATGCCCCAGGCAGCAGATGATGAAGAGTTGATCTTCTACTGTGCTACCCATCCTTCGGTGCGGACCAATTTGCGCTGCTATAGCTGCGGCAAGTTGATTTGCAGCCGCTGCTCTCGCCATACGCCGGTTGGTTGGCGCTGCAATACCTGTATCCATGAGGCCCAAGAGGTCTATTTTAATGCTGAGACCGCTCATTACCTTCTGGCATTCTTCGCCAGTACCTTTATTGCCGGGATTGGCGGGTTCATCGTCCCGATTGTTGGCTTTTTTACTATTTTTCTGGCGGCCGGAATTGGTTCCATTATTGGCCGCGTCGCTTTTCGGCTGACTGGGCGCCGACGCGGCCGCTACCTGCCCCACACGGTCGCGGCCGCGGTCGTTGTCGGGGGTCTCATGCCAGGTGTATTGGCTTTTTTGCTTTCCCTGCTGTTGGTCACATTTACCGGTGAAATGAGTTTTTTAAGCTCATTTAACTTTTTTTGGCGGGCTGTTTATGTTGCTCTGGCGGCCAGCGCGGCCTTTTATCAAGTACGGTAGTCACTACTCACTGCTCACGGCTAACTATTCCTCAAGAGGTGGGGCATGAAGTTAGATGCCAGCCAGGTGATACAGCGTTTAATTTTTTTGTTGTTAGGGGTTGCTTTGGGGGCTGGGGCGTTGGCCTTAATGCGGGGAACGCGGCCAGCACCCATCTATATCGAACCGGCCCCACCCACGCCAACCCCGCTCCCCTGGAATGTGTATGTGAGCGGTGAAGTGAATGCTCCTGGGGTTTATCGGGCCACACCGGGCATGATCATCGAGGATGCTATTCGGTTGGCGGGGGGATTTACGGCCCAGGCGGATGTGAACCGGGTTAATCTGGCGGTACGCCTTTTTGATGGGTTGCAGATATTTGTGCCTGCTGTGGGCGAAACGGTCACTTTACCTACACCGCCACCCGTCGCCCAGGGGAGTGGATCGGCCAGTTCAATGGTTTCGCCTAACCCCGCAGGTGACCTGGCGAGTGGGGGCAAAATTAATCTTAATACGGCGACAGAGGCGGAGTTGGTGACATTGCCCGGCATTGGCCCGGCAACGGCGCAGAATATCATTGCCCATCGGACCCAGAATGGCCCATTTGCAGCGATTGAAGATATTATGCAAGTATCGGGCATTGGCACGGGGCGGTTTAACGAGATCAAAGAGTTTATTACGGTCGGGGAGCCTTAACCTTGCGCTGGCGTGAAACCAATTTAACGACCGCGGCCGCACGTCTGGCAGGTTTACCTTTTTCCCTGGTCCAGCAAACGACTCTCCAGGCGCCCCGCCGTGCCCTCATTCTTAAACCATGCTGCCTGACTCAGGTTTTGCTGGCAACTCCCCTGCTGACTTCACTCCATGAGGCATATCCCGAAGCTCGTTTTGACTGGGCTGTCCATGAATGGGCGCGGCCAGCTATCGCGGCCCACCCGGCCCTGAGCAAAATTATCCCTACTGACTCCATCGGTTTACCCACCATCGCCTGGGCGGATGTGACCCGGCTGGTGGCCCGACTGCGTCAGGAGCGGTATGACACCTGTTTTATCCCCAGCCGTTCCGCTTTGTTATCCCTCATCGCCTGGTTAGCGGGAATTCCTCAACGGGTGGGTTTGTATGTGCAGGGACGAGGGTTTGCTCACACAATGCGGGTGCGGCCGCGAGCACAGCATGAGGTAGACCGGTACCTGGCTCTGGCTATGGCTGCCGGGCTGCCCACCCAACCCACCCCCTCTTTTTACCCCACGGATCGGGATCGGACGACTATTACCCGGCGGCTGGTGGATGAGATTGATTGGTTGGGCGATGTGCCTCTGGTGCTGCTCCATCCGGGTGGGGGGAGCAACCCGCGTCAGGGAATGCCGGAGAAGCGGTGGCCGGTGGAGCGGTTTGCTTTGTTGGGGAACCATCTGGTACGGCAGCATAAGGCTCGTATTTTACTGGTGGGCGCGGCCGCAGATGCCGCGTTAGCCCATACTATTGATGGCATGATGTCGGCTAAAGTGGTGAACTTAGCGGGACAGCTCACGTTAGGGGAGTTGGGGGCGTTGGGTGAGGTGGCGGATTTGTATGTGGGCAATGACACGGGACCGACCCATGTCGCGGCCGCGGTGGGCTGTCCCACATTGGCCCTGTTTGGACCAAGTGATCCAGCGGTTTCGGGGCCACGTGGCCGCCAGGTGACGGTATTGGCCCCGCCGCAGCTAGTGGCGCCGTTTAGTTGGGAGGGGATGCTGTCGGTGAGGGAGGTGGCTGCGGCCGCGGATCAACTCCTCTCCTCACGTCACCATTAAAGCGGAGACGTTTTTTAGAATTGACAAATCTTCAAGATTTTTCAAGGCTATTGAAATTTGACAGGGAGCAGGCTCTTTGTTATTATTCGCACCTGCTTACGGGTAAGAAAAAGGGGGCGTGGTGTAGCGGTTAACACGTCGGCCTGTCAAGCCGAAGATCGCGGGTTCGATCCCCGTCGCTCCCGTAGCCAAAAAGCTCTCGTATAACACGAGAGCTTTTTGGTTTTTGGTGATCTTGCCCAGAGAGCAGTTGCTGGCCCATTTTGGCTCCCTTGAAAAACTGTTCCAGGCCACTGCTGATGAACTCATCTGTATTGATGGGGTTGGGGAAGCAACCGCAGCTCTCATCTTGTTAGTTACTCGTCTGCATAATCCTGTGGAAAATTTGCTCCCTAACAATGCTGTATCTATGCCCAGGCAACACAGTTTATTTGCTGATGATGTCCATCCTGAATTGTCCTTCACCCCGGATGTGACCGACCTGGTTCGATCCGATATGCGTACTTTTACCGTAACTATCCAGGTGTGAGGTCCGGCATGAGGAGATCGCCTTCAAAGAGGGACCCTAAAGCCTCCCACACATTGAGACCTTATTTGCGGATCGTTGAGATGTAGCTGCGCAGCCGACAGAATTGCTGTGCGCTTTCCCAACTGCGAAAACAGCCTGATATTTTCTGCTGAACTTTCATCATTAGGACTTACGCAGTCCAGTGAGAATTTGTGATAATGGGTGAATGAGCAAATTAACCCACTTGGATTAC
>JAHDWJ010000012.1 GCA_023384415.1 Anaerolineae bacterium | reverse complement strand
GGGAAGGATACATCAAGTTACCTCTCCTGTGAAATTTAATATGCGATTGCCCTACACAATGGGGGATTCCTCTCCAAGAGGCCAGGCAGATGCACCCGTTTTTCTCGTTTGTCGCCGCAATGAGCATGGCAAGGGTGATCAGAGTATGCTAAACTCCCTTTCCTTAATTGTAAACGTTCAGTTCCTCTGGAGAGTAGACAGGTTTTTGCACCTAAGTGGTGGTCAATCTCTCTGGTTATAAACCCGTCAAGTCTGAACGCTTTCCTTTAATCGCTAATCTGGAGGAAGATCATTGTGAGTCAAAAGAAAAATGCCCCGTTGCGTTTCAATATTGGTTTTTTGTTGGAAGCAAACCTGGGCGAAAAGCGGGTGTATCAACTTGATTATCCTTCGGTGACGTTGGATGATGTGATGCTGCGGCCGCTGCAAGGTGAGGTCATCTTCTCCCGGAATTCTCGTGGCATTTATGTTGAAGGGCAGCTCATCACCAACATAACTACCGAATGTTCTCGTTGTCTCACGCCTATATCTGTACCCATAACCATTGAGCTAAACGATCTCTACTACTTTCCTCCCCATACTGCCCCTGAAGGAGAGTACAGCATTCCCGTGACCGCTTTGCTAGATTTATCTTCCCTGGTGCGGGAGATGGGGCTGCTAACCATCCCTATGCAGCCGCTTTGTAAACCGGACTGCCTGGGATTTTGCTTAGAATGTGGGCAAAATCTCAACGAAGGAGATTGTGGTTGCCAGGATGAGATTGGCGATCCCCGTCTCGTTGCCCTACGTGGTCTGCTTAACTAATTATGTTTTACGATTCAGCCCGAATTTTTATCAAAAGTGGTGACGGCGGTGATGGCATGATCAGCTTTCGCCGTGAGAAATTTGTGCCTCGTGGCGGGCCAGATGGTGGCGATGGTGGTGATGGGGGGGCCATCGTTTTTGTTGTCAACCCTAAAATCAACACCCTGGTCCGCTTCCACCGGCAGGTTCATTTTGAGGCTGATAATGGTAAACATGGCGGCCGCAGTGATCGCACCGGGGGTAGGGGTAAAACCTTACACCTGGAAGTCCCCCCCGGCACCCTCATCCGCGATGCTGAGACGGAACAACTGCTGGCCGATCTGGTTCACCCTGAACAGGAAATAGTTTTGCTGCCCGGCGGCCGTGGTGGTAAAGGCAATGCTCGTTACGCCACCAGCGTTAACCAGACCCCTCGCCTGGCCGAACGGGGTGAACCCGGTCAATCCCAATGGGTAACCTTAGAACTCAAACTTATCGCCGATGTGGGGTTGGTGGGTGTACCTAATGCCGGTAAATCTACCTTACTCTCGGTCATCAGCGCGGCCAAACCGAAAATCGCCCCTTATCCATTTACCACCCTGGAGCCGCAGTTAGGGGTTGTCCAGCTTGAATCATCACAAACGATGGTTGTGGCCGATATACCTGGCCTTATCGAAGGGGCGGCCCAGGGGGTGGGGCTGGGGCATGAGTTCTTACGTCACATTGAACGAACACGGGTGCTGATCCATTTGTTGGATGGCGCGGCCGCAGAACCCTTAGAAGATTGGGCCATTATTAATCAGGAACTTTCCCTTTACGATCCCGCCTTACTCAACAAACCCCAATTGGTTGTCCTCAACAAAATGGATTTACCTGACGCTGTAGCCTGGGAGCCGCTCATTCGAGAGCGAATTGAGGCTGAAGGGTACGAATTTGCCGCCATCTCGGCCGTCACCGGGCAAAACATTCGGCCGATGCTGCACCAGGTGTGGCAGATGCTCCAGGATTTACCCCCTATTACCTTCATCTCTGATGAGGAACCAATTATCCGCCCAGAGGTTGATGAGAACGACTTCTTTATTGAACGGGAGGGGCCGGCCTGGCGGGTGCATGGCATCCGCATCGAACGGATTGCGGCCATGACTTATTTTGAATTTGAAACCACCGCCCGCCGTTTCCAAACGATTTTAGAAGATATGGGTATTAGCAATGCGTTACGTCAGGCTGGGGTACAAGATGGAGACACCGTGCTGATTGGGGATGAGACATTGGAGTGGCAGGATCAGTGAAGCGGTTGGGGTTGTTAGGGGGAACTTTTGATCCCCCCCATATTGGTCATCTGCTGCTGGCAGAGACGGCCCGGATCAGCCTTGATTTGGACCAGGTGTTGTTTCTCCCCGTAGGCGATCCCCCCCACAAAAATGATCGAGGGATCAACGCGGCCGCTCATCGGCTTGCTATGACCCGCCTGGCCATTGCTGGGAACCCTTACTTTGCCGTAGATACCAGTGATGTAGATCGCCCTCCCCCTCATTTCAGCTATACCTTGCTCCCCATCATCCAGGCGAAATATCCCCAAGCTGCCTTATGGTTTCTTCTTGGTTCCGATTCTCTAGCCGATTTGCCCCAATGGCAGCGGCCCGAACGGCTGCTCAAGCAATGCCGCCTGGCTGTATTGGAGCGGCCTGGTGTGGCTTTGGAGCGGGAGCAGTTGCAGCAGCTGTTGCCCGATCTGGCAGCTCAGGTAGATTGGCTCGATGGTCCCCTGGTGAAAGTTTCAGCGACCATGGTACGAGAATTCGCGGCCGCCAACCGTTCCTTACGTTACCTCATTCCTGAAACCGTCCAAGAATATATAATCCACCACGCTCTTTATCAACTGTAGGGAAGATAGCCGGCCCAATACCTTTTATGATGCATCCTCCCCCTGAGAGGGTGGTTCATCTGTGCCTGGGGCTTCCGCCACGGGCGGGGGCGCAAACCGTTTCATCTGGGTGACAGGAATTTTGATCCGTTTGCGACAGTTCGGGCATTCCATCAGATGGGTTTTATGCTTTTGAGCTAACGCTTCTGGGAGCGCGGCCGCGATATAATCTCGACCTAAATTAAAGCTGTGAAAACAATACGAGCAGCGAACGTGCATAATAAGCCTCCAGCAATTAATCTTGCTTGTAGGGTGAAAGATTGTCTTCTGAACAAAACACGGTTTTGTTCCCCATTTTTATCAAGGATAACGGTATATCACGAGGAATGAAATTCATCCTTCATCCCCCATAATTCATCATTCAAAAGAGTTTACCGCCAAAAGTAACATTACGTCAACTTGCCTGGGAGTAACCCCATTTCGTAAAATCACTCTATGGAAAAAGCAAAACCTTTACGCGGCCGCAAATTCATCTTCACCCTTCTGCTTATACCCGGAATCATCATCACCGTCGCCCTGGCCTACCTGACCGGGCTGGTAGACCAACTCCGTTACACCACGTTGGTTATTCGCTGGACCACGGAAAATGAGATAGATGTCCTGGGATACAACCTGTACCGGGCAGATACACCGGATGGGGAATTTGAACAGATCAATGACCGATTAATTAACCCCGCGCTAGATCCTCTGGTAAGCCATGAACACATTTACCGTGATGAGGGCCGGGTACGCGGCCGCACCTACTACTACATTTTAGAAACCATAGATCGCAGCGGCAACATCAAATCCCGCACCCCTCCAATACCTATCCCTTAGAAACAAGATGGCAGTCCAAAGGCCGAGTTACGCTTCCCCACTTTCCATCCTACACCAATCCTTAATAGTTCCTGCCCACCTTTGACACATCATTTTCACTGTGGTAATATGCCCGCCGGTAGCTACCTGATCTGGTGATTACTAAACCCGCCCTGCCAAGAGGATATTTTGCCTGGTTTTACCCATTCAACTGAGACAATTGTTGTCGAAATCGCCAATATGGCTGTTGCCATGTCCGTCACTGATTTAGACATGGCCCAACGAATTAAGCACACCTATCACGATTTTCTCAACCCCCAAGCCACCCCCTTGATCACCATTTCCATTGAAGTCAAGCCAGGGGCATTGTACATTGATCCTCAGCCGGGCAACTGGATCATCGAATCTCACTACGATCGTGAGCGGCTGCTCTTTAAGTCATATCAGGAATATGGCGAACTAAACTTACTAACAGGCCAGGGGTATATAGAAATGGCTCCAGACGCCTACGTAGAAAATTACCTTCGGGTCATTTATGCCTGGTTATGCCTCAAGCATGAAAGCCTACTTATGCACGCCTCTGGCGTCATACGCAATGGTTTGGGGTACGTTTTCTTTGGTCCAAGCGGTTCCGGCAAAACGACTACCTCACGCCTTTCCATTCGGCAAGCCACCATCCTCAGTGATGACCTGGTTATCATTCGTCATCAGGGAGAGCAATATTACCTCTATGGTGTACCCTTCAAAGGGGAAATGAGCGAAGCCCCCCGTGTCAACCAGGCCGCTCCTTTGCAAGGCATATTCCGGCTGCGCCAGGATGTGCGTCATTATATTGAACCTATGTCGCGGATCATCGCCGTGGCTGAAATGGCCGGTTCGGCCCCCTTTATAAACAACATACCAACCCTAAACGGCAAACTCCTTATGACATGTAACCATGTTGCCAAAGCTGTCCCTATTCAGCAGTTGCATTTCCGCCGGGATGATGGGTTCTGGAAGGTTATTGATGAGCTTTACGCACCTGTACCCTAAACCACATTCGCAAACAGCCGGTAGAGTTATAGACGGCGAGGCCGTTCTTATGCTCTCTGAAGTTAGTGAAATCAACGTCTTAAACGAAGTTGGTGCACGTATTTTTGAGCTGGCGGATGGTACACATACCATAAACGAAATTGTACAGATCATTAGTGACGAGTACGATGCTCCTGCCCAGCAAATTGAAGGAGACGTACTCGAATTTGTACATAAATTGGTTAAACAACAGATTTTGATTCTTGCCGAACAAGCAGGGGAGTAAACATGTCAGAACAATTTATGGATGTAAATACAGGTCAGCAAGCCACCACCACCTATGAAACCATTACGCGCAAGGCCAGCCGCACCCATCGCCTTTTGTCCATCCAATGGGAATTAACCTATCGCTGTAATGAACGTTGCACCCATTGTTATCTTGATGTCATGCCCCCTAGTGCCAAAGTGCCCGGTGAATTGACAACCGAAGAGGCCAAACAACTGGTTGATGAATTAGAACGGTTAGGTGGTTTAACTATCACCTTTTCGGGTGGGGAAATCTTCGTGCGCCCTGACATTTTTGAGATAGCGGCCTATGCTCGCCGGAAAGGGTTTGCCATCCGTTTTTTCACCAACGGTATTTTAATCAAACCAGAAATGGCCGATAAAATTGCGGCTATTAAACCCATTGTGGTTGAGCTAAGCGTATATGGCAGCAATGCCGAAACCCATGATTTGATCACGCAAGTTCCCGGATCATATGATTTGACCATGCGAGCGATTAAACTTTTATTGGAACGTGGTATTCGCTGCATTATCAAAACCCCGGTGATGAAAGAAAATATTGAGCAAATTGACGAAATCCATGCTCAGGCCAGCAAGCTCAATATTGGGTTTCAATATGATTTGACCATTGTGCCTAAGCACACGGGAGATGTTTCCCCACTTCAACACCGCCCATCTGACGATCAACTTTTGACCTTCTTACGTAGACGCACCAATCCAGACACATGGACCTTATATACATTACAAGATGATCATCGGTTCTGTGGGATAGGTTTAAGTAGTTTAACCATTAGCCCTTATGGGGAAATTTACACCTGTGTGGGGGCTAGAGTTTCAGCCGGTAATGTTCGTACAACTCCGCTCAAATCAATATGGCATGAATCGCCCGTATGGGAAGAGACGGGAAACTTGACAATCTCAAAATTACCGGTATGCTCTACATGTGAATTACGTCAATACTGTGTTCGATGTCATGGTACGGCGGCGTTCGAAGATGGGGACATGCTTGGCTGTTCCTCAGTAGCTTATCGGGAGGCACGTTTGCGACGGCAAGCGTACAACGAAAATTTAGCAAAGTTAGGAGGATAACAACAATGAAGAAAGTCATGACTCAGAAGAAAGCTTACGAAAAACCGGCTGTGATTCATCGCCAGGTTATGGAAACCATTGCTGGTGCTTGCCAGATTACCAATGGTATCAATGGTAAAGCTGATACAGCTTGCCAGGTGATCTCCAGCTAACCTATTGCTCTTATTTTTAGTAATAGGTCAAGGTTTGGAAGGCTTTTGTGGCAGCTATTCCTGTTAGAGACAAATAGTTTCTACAAAAGCCTTCAGTTTTATTCATTACGTTTAAGCAGCCCTATGCAGGGCTTTTTTTGTTGGCTCAATTTTTGAAAATATAATGTGACAGATTGGATGCCCGGTAAAAAACAGTGTTCAGGTAAAGGCCAGATTGATTAATCTGGCCTTTTTTGTTGTTTGATTTTAGCCAGGCGGGGTCACTCGATTTCCAACCGTCTTGCCTTGCTTTGGCTGAAACGGAGCGGGCTAAAATGAGAATTCCTGACTGGGCTAAGAGTGAGAAAAAGTTGAATGTTTTGTGAAGAAGGGTGGCGATTTCGCCAAGTTGGGGTACTTTACATACCGTTGTGTAGGCCCATAGATGAGTTTCATGGTGATAATTGAACTGGTGTAAGTGGTTTGCTGACATTTTTGCCAGAGGTGGCACGGTCAGAGATTGGTTATAGCCCAAAAGCCCATGGGGTTGAATGGTTGCTTTAACTTATATTGGGAGTTGCATATATGTTTCGTATCTGGTCAACAATTAGTACATCCTGGCGGTTGGGCTGGCTGGCTCTGGTCGGGTTGGTGGGGTTAGTTTTGCTGCTGCAAACTCCAGTGCAGGGAGCGGTAGAGGTAGCCCCAGCTTCAGAACCTGGGACTACTAATGTCACGATATTGGCATCTGATGATGAAAGGGTGCTTTTTGCGGTGACATCCCCCGATCCTGGTCTCGTGCCGGTAGAAATTAATGGCACGGTTTATGAGCAGGTAGTCATGGAAGGGTATGATCAACTCCGTGTTCCGGGGCAGCCGGATTTGCCACATACGGCGTTTGTGGTGGCTTTGCCGCCGGGAGCTGTACCGGTACTTTCTTTACTGGAACAGGAGCAGGATATATTGCTGGATGTGATGCCTGCCCCAGTAAGTCAACACGATCTGGTGCGTTGGGATGGTTTGGACTCAGAAGAGGCCCCAGAATTTGAGGAAAGGATATTGTTTGACCCAGAGGTTTATGAGGTTTCCGCGTTGTATCCAGCCGCGGCCGCAACCCTGGGTGAACCGTTCTGGTTACGAGATCAACGGGTGGTCTCGGTAATGGTGCAGCCAGTACAGGTCAATCCTGTTGAGCAAACGGCGGTGGTGAATACCCGCCTGGTGCTTGAGGTGCGGTTCACTTTTCCCGATGGCCCCACGGCCGCAGCCGACCCGCGCCCGGAAAGCCCTGATTATGAAGATATTTTACGGACTAATCTGCTTAATTATGAGCAGGCTACCCAATGGCGCGGCCGCGAAGCCAATGCCGCTCCTCCACAAACATCCCCCTGCCTGGCCAATTGGAATGCCAACAGTTTCCGCATTGCCGTCAAAAACAACGGTATTCACCAGATAACCCATGCCGAACTCGTGACTGCGGGCCTTTCTGGGACTGTCAACTCTAATCGCATCCAAATGTGTTATCTCAACCAGGAAATCGCCATTATAGTCGAAGATGGTGGCGATGGCGTTTTTGGTGCTGGCGACCGCATTGTCTTTTATGGGCAGACCATTAAAACCCAGGAAACCGAAACCAATATTTATTGGCTCACTGTTGACCCGGTGGCCACTGGGCTGCGTGTGCAATCCCAAAGCGGGGCCCCCGGCTCAGCGGCCATTGCGGCCAATTACGAAGAAACCATTCACCTGGAAGAAGATATCCGTTATTTCAGTGACATCCCTATGGCCGATCTCAATGATCATTGGTATTGGGGCGCCATCTCCTATCAACTAGATGTTCCGGCGACCCTCGATGCTCCTTTCACGGTTAATAACCTGGAACCATCTGCTTATATGATCACCGTTCGGGCGGAAGTGTGGGGATTTAGCATTGCTGATCATCATCGTTACCGTATTCTGCTCAATGGTCAACAAGTTGGCCCTGACCAATATTTCTTTGGCTCCGGCCGTGATACCAGCCACCTTTTTGAGGTACAGGTTGCTTCTACCTTTTTGCTTAACGGCAACAATACCTTGCGGATTGAAGCTTTACCCGATGGCAGCGCTGATCCCCGGCATAAAATGGTTGTTAACTGGTTCCAGGTAGATTATCGCCGCCAGTTTGTAGACCAGAATGACCGCATCATTTTCAAACAGACAACCCCAGGAGCATGGCGTTATTCGGTGGGCAGCTTTGCCACCACCCCGGATATTTTTGAAGTCACCAATCCATCGGTTCCCATCAGAATCACCGGGGCTGCGGGCAGCTCGACCGTTCTTTTTGAACGAACCAGCGCAAGCCCGGCAACCTTCACCCTCAGTACCGCGGCCGCACGCCACAACGTCACCAGCATCACCAAAGATAGTTTCCCCAACCCCCGTCTACAAGCTACCAGTAACCGGGTAGATTACTTGATTATCACCGATCCCTCGTTTAATAATGCCCTTACCCCCCTGGTCAACCGCCGTACAGCCACAGATGGTCTGGCGGTGCGTATCGTGTATGTGCAAGATATTTTTGATGAGTTTGGCTATGGGTTTTATGATACCGAAGCGATCCGCCGCTTTTTGGATTACACCTATACCCAATGGGCATCTCCCGCTCCTACCTATGTTCTTCTTGTAGGTGAAGGCAGCTTTGATCATCGTGATCTAATGGGAGACAACGGGGCTACGGGTAATTTGATGCCCGTTTATCTCCGTTCAGGTATTGATTATTTTCTGGGTGAAACCGCTGCCGATAATCAATATGTAGATTTTGATGGGGATAACGTGGCCGATATGATGTTAGGCCGCCTGCCAGCCAAAACCCCGGCCGAATTAACTGTTATGGTGAACAAAATCATCGCCTATGAGACGGCCTCCCTGGTGCCATCCTGGTTTGGCAGTCACCTATTCGTAACAGACAATGGGCTGGTATATAACAGTGGCACCGGTCAATGCACCATTGATCCGGCAGGTAACTTTTTCCAAACAGTAGAACAGTTTATCCAGAATGAGTTTCCCACTGGGCAATTTGCCAATCGTATCTTTTACGCCCCCACCCAATGTTACCCACCTCCTCGCCCAGGCCATTATGCTCCCAGTGCCCTGGAAGTGCAGATTCGCTTCTCCGATATGCTCAACCGAGGGCAAAACTTTGTTATTTACACCGGCCATAGCGGTGTTGATTTTTGGGGTGGTGGCCCTACCCTGATAACAGCCAGTAATATCCATGCTTTGACTAATGGGAATCGAACGCCGATTATGTTGCCGATGACCTGTTTGGAAGGGCGAACCCATGATCCAGATAGAGATGGTTTTTCGGAGACGATGCTGAAGCACAGTGGAGGTGGGGCCGTCGCCAGTTATGCACCAACCGGTCTTCAAGTCCAAACTGGTCATAAGTTTCTCCTGAGTGGTTTTTATCACGGGGTGTTTAACTTGAATAATGAGCGTATCGGTCAGGGGGTAATGAATGCCAAGATTAGCTTGTATAACTCTGGCAACCAAAATTTGCAGGATCTCCACGATACCTTTATGTTGTTAGGTGATCCAGCTATGAAGCTAAGAATATGGCGCTACAGCAGCAGTGTCTCGCTGCCGGTTGTGCTAAGATAATCTCTTTTATGGCTGAAGGAACGCAGCGGTTGCCCCCATCGGTTGTGGCCGATTTGCTCCGGGATAGTATGGCTCAGGGGCAAAAACCGTATCTAACAATTACCAGTGGAAGTATGCGGCCGCTTCTCCACGTTGGCGATGAAGTGCAACTTGAACCGGTCACGCTGGCTGATTTAAACGAAGGAGACATCATTACCATTGCTGCCCCGGCCGCTTTACTAACCCATCGCTTTTGGGGATGGGTGGATAAAGAGGGGCAGCGGTTTATGGTAACCCGGGGGGATCGCTTTTTACTGCCTGATTCGCCGTGGGCACCAACCCACCTGGTGGGGCGCGTTTTAGCTCGGCGGCGGCAGCGGCAGGTTCTACACCTGCGGCAGGGAAAGGAAGTCTGGGTAGGGCGTTATGTGGCGCGGATCGCGGCCGCTGAAGGCCGCCTTTTCTCCCCCTGGTATCAATCGGCCGATACTCCTGGCTACCATAAGCCCCGCCTGCCGCTGCTCTCTTTTGTCATCACTCAAATTCGACGCCTCATTTACCTTTGGGTAACATTGGTTGTTGCCCTGGCAAGCAAGTTGTACCGTTCGTAAGGTGGTAGGATAAGTTTATGAATGACCAACCCATTAAACGACGATTGTTTTGGCTCTGGCTGCTGCTGATTTCCCTGATGGGCATACTCATACCAACGATTCTTCGGGCATCAGTGGGTATCGTGTACTTCCGGGGCGTGGGCGGCCTCGATTTTATCCGCCTGGAATGGCGAACGGAAGCAGAGATAGATTTTGCTGGGTTTCTCCTTTATCGTGGCCTGACAGATAATCTGTCTCAGGCGACACAAATTGGCCCGTTTATTCCGGCACAAGGGCAGCCCCCCACAGGTGGGGCTGATTATCAATATATGGATACAACTGTTACCGAAGGGGTTATCTATTATTATTGGTTGGGCCAGGTTGATCTAAATCAAAACGTTCCCGGTGAATATGAAGGACCGGTAATTATCAGCACCAGCGGTGGGACGACCATCAATACCCCAGTGCCTACAACTCCAGGTCAGGCCTCACCTACGCCAACTTATACCTCTGTGCCGGGTTCGCCCACGTTTACGGTGACACCGATGCCTACAAGTGGCAATGGAAGCGCGGCCACAACCACCCCATCCCCTCAACCAACTACAACAAGCCAGCAAGCCCCTACCGCTATACCAGGGGGCACTTTTCCCCAGCCCCCAACGCCGACTCGCTTTGCCTTTTCCAGCACGCCGGATGCCGGCATACCCGCCACACCGGCTGTCACCAGTGTTGAGACGGGTGGTTCTATTGACACCGGTTCATCCTCAGAGGGGAGTCTGACCCCACCTGATCCTGGCAGCGAACCCGTTTTGCCGCCCCCTTCTGACAGCCTATCTGGGCAACCTGTCCCAGGGGGAACTGTCTCGGAGTTGAGTGCTACCGCCACCCCGGTTCAAGAGATAGCGGTTTTGGGGGGAGATAATGTTATTCGTCCGCTGGCTGCTTCAGCGGAGGTTCTGCCGCCACCTCCAGGCAGCGAATCACGGACACCCACCCCGGCCCGGCGAACTTCATCCCCACTTTTGTTGATGGGGCTGTTGGTCGCGGGGGTGTTTACGCTGGGGGGAATGATTACGACTGCATTTTTGTTGGTTAAAAAGGATAAATAGCTTTTTGCTGCTCACATTTGGTTTGTCATAACCGTTTTGCTGGTTATGATGAACCATTATTTGGGTATTCATGGTTCAAGAGTATTGTTGCTTATGGTTGCCTATCGCCAAAAATTACGGCTCAATGGCCGACGTACCTTATTGCTGATCGCGGCCGCAGTCGGCTTTCTTCTTCTCTTTATCGCCGCTCTCATCTTCTTTATTAGCCGTACCAACTCTTCAGAATCGTCGGCTATCACCCCTTTGCCAGATGGCATGGCCCCCCAGGCCCTGCGCTTGATGGTGCGGGAATCCGGTATTGCCGTTGTCACTGCCGAACAGTTAGCGGCCGCGAACCTGCTCACTGGCTCTCTACAAACGGATAAACTTAACCTGATGCGTGATGGGCAGCCAGTGCCATATTGGCTTCAGGGTGAGGCCCTTTACTTCTACGCCCAGGCCATTACCCAGACCCTGGAAATGCCTGCCGTCTATTGGCTCACAACTGGGGAAGGGACAGTGATGGCGACCCGCTCGGCCAAAACTGAGGGGGAAGGGGAAGGTCGCGGCCGCGTCACCTATCTGTGGGAAGAAAACAATGTTTTTGTCAGCCTGGCCCGTTCTGAGGATGTCTGGTTTGCCCGGCTGATCAATGCTGGAGAGACGGCTGAGGTTACTCTGACCGGCATCCGCCCCCTGGCCGAAGATGCTGTGCTGACGGTGCGGGTCTGGTCGAACAATGAATCGAATGTCAACCCGGATCACCATCTGCTGCTTTATTTTAATGGGGAGCAGGTGGGGGAACATTATTGGGATGGCAAATCTCAGGAGACGATTTCGGTTACAGTGGCGGGCACTCTGCTGCGCCCAACGGATAACCGGGTAACGATAGATGTCCCCGGCGACACGGGCGCGTTGGGGGAACAAGTTTACCTTGATTGGGTGCGGCTGGAATATACGCAGCCGCTTGATCTGACCGATGGCCCGCTGCTATTTACGCCGCAGGGGAGTTCGGTGCAGTTGACCCAGGCAGATGGGGAGACGGTCATCTTGGATATTTCCCATAGTGACCAACCCGTCTTGCTCACTGACTTGACCATACAGGATAGCGCGGTTTTGTTTGCCCATGAGAGGAATGCCCGATATGCGGCCGCGAATCCCGCTCAGGCTATCCGCCCCCAGATTACCCTTGCCCCCCGTTGGGAATTGTCGCTGACCGATGCGGCCGCAGGCGTGGATTACCTGGTGATTTATGCCCCTGAACCGGGGTTCCGCCAGGCGTTGCAGCCCTTGCTGGACCATCGGCAAAACCAGGCGTTGACGGTGCTGGCGGTGGATGTTTCCCAAGTGTATGATGAGTTCAGTTTTGGCCGACCTACCCCAGATGGGATTCGGGAGTTTCTCTTGTACGCGGCTGCGAACTGGAACCCCGCCCCCCGTTTTGTTTTGCTGGTGGGAGATTCCTCGTATGATTTCCACAATTTCACCGGCGGCAAAAACCAGGATTTGCTCCCCAGTCCGCTTGTGTTCACCGATTTTATGGGGTACGTTGCCAGCGATGCCTGGTACGTCATTCCCCCGGATGGCCCCCTCGCCCCTCAAACCGCATTAGGCCGTTTTCCCGCCCAGACGGCAACCCAATTAGAAACGATGGTCGCCAAAACCCTTATTTATGAGCGTGATCGTGATCTTTCCTGGGCCGGCCGCGCTCTTTTGGTGTCTGATAATGAGCCGTATTTTGACACCAGTTCCGATAAATTGGCCGATGCTTTGGTAGAATCAGGCTTTGATCCCCACAAGTTGTACATGACCCAGCAGGAGAATATACGGGAAGGGATTCTGACGGCGATTAACGATGGGGTAGGGCTGGTCAATTACGTGGGGCATGGCAGCGTGGAAGTGTGGGGGGCAGAACGGGTTTTGACCGCGGCTGATGCGACAACTTTGCGAAATCGCGGCCGCTTTCCCATCTTTACCACCTTCACCTGTCTCAACGGCTACTTTAACCACCCAGATGTAGACGCCCTGGCTGAAACCTTGCTCACCGCCCCTAATGGGGGCATCGTGGCCGCCGTGGCTCCATCCAGCCGTACTACCACGCACCAGCAGTTCCAGGTAGCTGATGTCTTCTTCGCCTATTTGTTGACCGGTGAGGCCGCTACATTGGGTGAGGCCCTGCAAATCGGCAAACAAGAAAACGCCGATAATCACAGCATCCGTGATGTGATCTACAGCTACAACCTACTTGGCGACCCGGCGCTGCAATTTCATACCCCCTGAAAGATCGCCCCAACCTATTGAGAAGATACCTATTGGGAATAGCAAAGTCGAAGCAATGGCTCAGGGAGAGAACCGCTTTGCCCAGTTTCTTTAATCAACCAGGAATGCCGTATGCTTAAACAATCGTACCAGCTATTTATCAACGGGGAGTGGGTGCCGAGCCGCTCCGGGCAGTGGTTTGAGACGGTCAACCCGGCAACGGAAGAGGTACTGGCCCAGATTGCCAGGGGGAATAAGGATGATGTGCATGAGGCGGTCGCGGCCGCACGTCAAGCGTTCACCGGCCCCTGGTCACAACTTAAACCAAAGGAGCGGGCACGGCTGCTCTTTGACCTGGCCCGCGCCATTGAGCAGCAGATCGAGCCATTGGCCCATCTGGAAACTTTAGACAGCGGTAAACCGCTCCCCCTGGCCCGCAAAGAGGTGTTAAGCACCGCCCGCTACTTTGAATATTATGCCGGGGCCGCCGATAAATTTCATGGCGACTCTATTCCCCTGGGGCCAGATTATGTGGATTTCACCTTGCGCGAGCCGGTCGGGGTAACAGCCCATATCGTCCCCTGGAATATGCCGCTCAACATGATCGGCCGCAGTGTGGCCCCAGCTTTAGCCACCGGCAATACCGCCGTCGTCAAACCGGCGGAACAGACCCCGCTCACTGCTCTTTATCTGGCTGATATGATGAATGATCTGGGATTCCCGGCGGGAGTGTACAATGTGGTGACGGGTTACGGGGAAGAAGCAGGGGGCACCCTCTCAACTCACCCGGATATTGACAGTATCACTTTTACCGGGTCGGTGGAAACGGGGCGGCGGATTATGCACGCGGCCGCGACCCACATCAAACCAGTCGTCTTGGAGCTAGGGGGCAAATCCCCCAACATCATCTTCGCCGACGCTGACCTGGAAATCGCCGTGGCCGAGGCGGCCAAAGGGATTTACGCCAACAGCGGCCAGATTTGCTCCGCCGGGTCACGGCTGCTGGTGGAGAAGCGGGTGAAAGAGGAGTTTGTAGCCCGCTTAAGTCAGCGGGCCGCCCAGATGCGGGTTGGCCCTGGTCTGGACAGTCCAGATATGGGGCCAGTTGTATCGCAGGAGCAGTATGAGCGGGTGCTGGATTATATTCAGATTGGGCAGCAGGAAGGGGCCGCTTTGGTTACGGGGGGACAGCGGCCGGCCCAGTTTGAGCGAGGCTATTTTATTGCCCCGACGATTTTAGATGGGGTGCGGCCGCAAACCCGTGTGGCTCAAGAAGAGATATTTGGCCCGGTGCTGACCGTTCTCACCTTTGAGGATGAAGAAGAAGCGTTACATATCGCCAATGGGGTCAACTACGGGCTGGTAGCGGGCATCTTCACCAACAACATCAACCACGCCCTGCGGCTAGCTACCCGCATCAAAGCCGGGCAAATTTACATCAACGAATATTTTGCCGGGGGGGAAGAAACGCCGTTTGGGGGGTACAAACAGAGCGGTTTCGGCCGGGAAAAAGGGTTAGATGCCCTGCACAACTACACCCAGGTCAAAAACATCGCTATTCGCCTCAGGTGATTGAGGATTGACAACAACGGATTGGGAAATGAACGGATAAAATCCGTTGCTTTCTTAATCCATTGCTTTCTTAATCCGCTGCCTTCTTAATCCGTTGTTGTCTTAATCCGCCATGGTTTAAACGCTTCCATAATAGACCCCCCGGCAAACTCCCGCAAAATCGAATCATTAGGCACATAATCAAGCGACAACGGATCAAACCATTGTAAAAAAGCCATCAGCCGGTTCGCTTCCACCCGTTCCAACGTCCCTGACTCCACCTGGAGCAGCAAAGGTTCAGCCAGCGATTTCAACACCGATAATTCATATACCAAAGCCGAATTAAAAAAGAGATCGGCGTTGTTTTGGTTAGGGAAAATGTGCCGCTTTTCCCCCCGGCGCACACTGGGCCAGCGACGGATGGTATCGGTAGCACTATACCCCCGGTGAGCCGCATCCCGGACAATCCGGCGCAGCAGCCGGGTGTCGGTGGTGGGGATGCGGTTATGCCGATCCAGATTAAGCTGGGTAAAGGCAGAGATAAAGATGCGGTACATCACTTGCCGCTGGGGCATATCTCCCACTAGCAGCGGGTTCAGCCCGTGAATCCCTTCAATAAGCAGTACATGCTCTGGGCCAATGTTTAATGAGCCACCCCATTCCCGCTGCCCGGTGTGGAAATTATATCGGGGTTGGATAATCGTCTCTCCAGTGAGAAGCTGCCCCAAATGGGTTTGGAACAAGGGCAAATCAAGAGCAGCGATGGTTTCAAAATCATAATTTCCCTTTTCATCACGAGGGGTCAATTCCCGGTTGATGAAATAGTCATCCATGCCAATGGCAACGGGCTGCAAGCCGTGCGTCATGAGCTGCACCGCCAACCGTTTGCTAAAAGTAGTTTTCCCCGCAGAAGTGGGGCCAGAGATCAACACTACCCTGGCCCGGCGGTCGGCGATCTGGTTGGCGATGTTGGCTAATTGGCGATCATGCAGGGCTTCGGCAATGAGGACGACTTCCTGGCTGCGGCCGCTGCTAATCGCCCGGTTTAAGGCAGCCACACTGGGCACCCCAATGATGCTCAACCAACTGTTGTACTCCTGGAACACCTGAGCCAGCCGAGGTTCATCTTCAAACGGCTGCAATCGGGTGGGATCAGAGCGGCGCGGGTATTGCAAGATGAACCCTTTGCTATACCGGCGCAGGGCAAACAGATCAAGGTAGCTGGTACGAGGCACCATAAAACCATGAAAATAATCCCGCACCCCGTTTAGCTCATACAGGGTCAGGTAATCTTTGCGCCGTTTAGCAAAGAGATCAGCCTTTTCCATATCTTGCCAGTTACGAAAGAGAGACAGGGCTTCATCTAGCGGTACCTGTACCTGCTGAATGGGCAGATCGGCGGCGACTAACTCACGCATCCGGTTGTCCAGGCGAGCCAGGTCTGTTGTGCTAAATGAAGCGCCGTTGTTGACCTCACAGTAGTAGCCGCCAAAAGGAAGGGAGTGCTCTACAGTGATATGGTGATCGGGGAAACATTCGTGTGCGGCCGCGATCATCAAAAAACTCAAGGAGCGGCGGTAAATTCGCATCCCATCTGAATCGCTCGTGGTAATAGGGATGAGTTCGGCATCCTGAGTGAGAGGGCGGGATAGTTCCCGCAGCTTATAGTTGACCAAAGCGGCCATGATGCGGCCGCCAGGAAAAGGGGCGGCCGCGAGCATAAACTGTTCAATTGTCGCCCCCACCGGACCATCAAACGCCCGGCCATCAGGCAAACGAATCTGGACAGTCTGGCGGGGAGAGGCGGGGGTAATGGACATGGTTAGCAGTTAGAAGTTGGCAGTTATACGCAGCGTGGTCATAAAGGAACATCCCAGTTGGAAAGTAGAGACTGGAGACTGGTTAATCTCGAGTCTCTACTTTCACTGAAAATGTCAGTTTATGACCGTTGGCAGTATAGTAGTCAGTGGGCGGTGGGCGGTCTACGGCTTACGGCTAACTAATGACTGCTCACTGATTACAAAAAGGTGGTGATTACCTCAATACTTTGCCCCACAGCGTCGCGGAGCATCGCCTGCACCTGCGGTACAGGCACCCGTTGGAACAGGTGAACGGTCATCCAATCGGCATCTTCCAGGTGGGCGACAAACTCGCCAGGGGTCATTTTCATGCGGCCGCTGTAAATCTCTACTGTCCGGCTGCTGCCCCCAGGCAAAAGCTGTGGGGCGACCATCTCCTGCCAATCAATGAGCGATTTATCTGGGGCAAAGGGGAGCCAATGGTGGGGAGTCGCGGCCGCGAGTGTCACCCCGGCTTCCTTTGGCAAAGCAGTAAAAGCCAAACCATCCAGATAAGTCAGCAGCAGGTTATGAATTAAAAAACGCTCCTTATTATCTACCCACTCCCCCTGTTCAAAAAAGTAAGGGCGCAAAATTTCCCGAAACCAGCGCACATCCAGCAGCAAATGAATGCTATAAGCCGCTATAAATACAGCCTGTGCGGCCGAAAGGCGGCGGGTATCGGCCAGGTGGGGGTAAGCGTGGAACATATCGGGGTAGCCCCACTCATCTGGGGCCGGCGGAATGTTGTAAAAATGGGTGGTACGCCGGCTGATCTCTGGAGCGATGGCGTTGACATCCGGGGCGATGTTGCCCAGGTAGAAAGCCGGCCACTCTTGTTCTACCAGGGTACGGGCGCGGCCGCGAAGTCGTCCATCTTCACGAATCCATTCGGCCATCTGTAAGTGCATAAACGGGGTTGGCATGAGAATGAGAGATTAAAAGCCTGGAGATTGGAAGACACGAGGGGCGGGGGTGTGCTGATGGCCAACTACTGACTGCTTATTGCTCACTACTCACTGTCTGCCGGTACCACGTTGGGCAGCCAGACGGGGCAAACCAGCGGGTACTTAATTGGCCGCGCAGGCGTCTGAGGCTGGGCAGGCAGGCCAAAATGAGATAGGCATTTTGCGGTGCCCCTTTGCCATCAGCCAACCCTACCCTGGCTATGAGATGAGGGTCCAGGCTGTACTGGTGACTAAACTCGGCCTGAGGGATATGTTGTGGCACCACCAACACCACCGGAACAGCATACGCTCTGACGTAAAAAGATTTCCCGGCTGGGGTCACGGCCTGATAAGCAATATGTTCACCAAACATGAAAATACCTGACACAGGCTGCTGTCCAAAAAGCATTCCTTCGGGAGCGATATGCCCTTTGTTGGTCTGGATAGCGATTGTCCAATGGGAAGCGATTTCTGGAGACATACCGGCGCGAACGGCAATGGCTTGACCATATTCATGCAATACCCGAATGGCATATTCACGGGGAACACGGCGGGTAGCATTGTCCCAGCCACCACTATAAGCAGCCAACGCGGCCGCAATGTCTCCCCCAGCTTGCTGAATAATATCGGCCAGGATAGCCCCGCCCCAATTGAGGTTCACAATTGGGTCTTTTAACGCTTCTGGGGTTGGTCGCCACTCCATGCCAGGGCCAGAAGGCAAGACTCCCATCAACCCCACTGCCCCAGCCCGGCTTACCAGATCAGGGACACCGTTAGATTCGGCATTGATAACAGCGGCGATTAAATCTGGGTCTAGCCCATAAATATCAGCATAAGGTTTAATCTCTTCACCCCACTGCTGAATCAACGGTGGCCAGAAGGGGGAGAGGATCTGTTCTTTAGGTTGAGTTTGCTGCGTATGGGTATGCGCTTGTGCCAAAGAAGGAAACGCGGCCGCACCGGTTGACCCTTGCAGCCATCCCCAAAAAGCTCCCAATACCAGGAACAACCTGACCGATTGTCTTACACGACCAGAGGTGGCATGCTCCATCAATCCCTGCCTCATTGATCTCTCCTTAACCATTACCAATAGCCATTCTAACAAACCCAGCTCATCGGGGCAACGGGATCCACGGCGATACAGCAATTCTCAATTTGCCCAGAAATGAATGTAGAGGCGGGCGGGACAGGTGGGCTACAGTTTTGGTCAAACGAGACCGTTCCGTTCCCACCTGTCTTGCCCCGCTTGGGCTAAAACAGGGACAAAAGGGGTGAGACAGGCGGGAACAAGGTTGAATCGCTCGACTCAGATGGTGTCCGCCTGTCCCACCCCTACCACACAATGGGTTCTAAATTGAGAATTGCTGACGGCGATGAGTATACCCATAAATCGTGGCTCAGACCCGCCAGGTAGCAGAGCTTTGTCAGATTATTAAGTCAAACGTGACTATACACCCCTGCTGCTATAATGAGTATCAGTTGTCATTCCTAACTACATTGCTATAAAATGCTCGTATCAGGTTAGCAATCAACAGACCTGATATTGATACGAACTATCTATTCCGATGTGTGCCTTTCCAACTACGGGATAGTTATCATTTAAGGAGATTTAATCATGGCAACTTTAGGTGGGTGGGAATGGGTGATCATTTTGGTAATCGTCATCCTTGTTTTTGGGGTTGGGCGAATCAGTAAAATCGGCAGTGAATTAGGCCGAGGTATTCGCTCTTTCCGCGAAGGATTACGTGAAGGGCAAGATAATAATGAGGATAAAAAGGGGCCAGAAGATAATGTCTCAACCCATTAAAAAGGTGTTTTCTCATATTTTGGCAACTGTTTCCGGTATGGTGTGATGGGTGATTCTCTGTTTCTGTACCGCACCCCTGCCCCTTTTTGAATGGCGCAAAAGAGTCATCATACTCTGGAATGCAGTCATGTCTTTGTCAACCATCCAGGGGGTTGGTATAATCCCATCCTCATTACAAACTATCCCCGCAGACTATAGGAGTGCTTCGTGATTCAGCCTCAGACCCTGACCGAAAAATACTGGGGTACTCAGTTTACGCTGACGGAAGCGGACATTGAACAAATCTATAATCTTTTTTTAGAAAAAGAGACACCCCTGGCCCTTGACGAAATCACCCGATATGTTATATCCAACCGGGTGGCAGAAGAGAAAAATGAGATAGAGCGGCGGTTAAGCGGCCGCATCCTCTACCAACCAGCCAAATCATATCAAATTGGTGAAGAACTGGTCTTTCCAGCCTTAAAATTTGCTTATGGCAAAGTCGTGGCCATTCGTGAAGGCAGCAATCCCCAGGATGGTACCTTCAAAGTCATAACGGTTGAAATTAATCAGAAAACCCGTGAATTTGCCGCTGAATTAGGGAACGATCATTTGCTTAACCAGGTAAATGGTCAAGGTTGGAACCCCGCCGCCGAGATTGATCTAGACCAATTGACAGCCCAATTTGGGGAGAACGTCAAAGGCAAAATTTTCGCCCACCTGCAAAAACAAGAAGAGTTTATTCGTCTGGCCGGGTATTGGTTTGCCCGATCCTTGCTGCCAACCATAGATACCGGTCACCTTCACCTGGCCCACGCCGTTTTAGAAATGTTTGATGGCGGCCCCTTACCAACAGAAGAAATTCTGCCCCATTTAGATTTAGACCTGGGACGTTCTAGCCAGGTAGGCATTTTTGCCCTTAACCAGGCATTGTTGGAAGATGATCGCTTTGATGAAGTAGCCCCAAAAGGCCAGGTAGCCTGGTTCCTGCGTAAAATGGAACCAGAAGATGTGCAAAAAACCCCTGAACGGTTACGTTACCGTTCTATTCCCTATGATCGCGCTCTGCTCAGCCCTCAACTACTCCTCTTAGAGAGAGAGCTAGATGACGAATGGTCTCAGTTAGATTCGTATCCCTCACAGCAGCCGGTTGTTTTCACCCTCACTTACCCCCATCGTGCCTGTGGTACCTTGCCGCTCAGCTCACGGGTAAAAGCGATTTTACCGCTGGGGGAGACTCCCAGGCAGCGGTTACAGTTTATTGATCAAGGTTCAGGGCAGAAAATTGTTGGCTGGGTTGTTAAGGAAGGACGGTATATTTTCGGCTTTAGGGAGTGGTTTCAAGAACACAGCCTGCCTATTGGGGGGTACATTACTTTGCAGCCAGGTGAGGAACCAGGCACCATATTACTGGATTTTGATCGGCGGCGGCCGCAGCGGGAATATGTGCGCCTGGCTTCAGTAGATGACAACAACCGAATCAAATTTGAGCATAACAAACGAAACATTAGCTGTGGTTTTGATGATCTGCTCATCGTGGGTACTGATTTTGGGGCCGCTATAGATGCTTTATTCCGGCGCATAGAGTCGCGCCAGCAATCTGTGGCCGATCTCCTGGCCGAGTTATTCCCAGAATTGGCCAGCCTTAACCCCCAAAATACGGTCCACGCCAAAACCCTTTACAGTGCGATCAACATGCTGCGTCGGGTTCCCCCTGGCCCACTATTCTCTGAACTGGTACGCCACCCTGCCTTTGTTCCTGTCGGCGACCATTACTGGCAATTCAACTCACATCGCTTCTAACTAAACAAAGATGAATTATGAAGGATGAATTATGAAAAAGCTGCCCACGCAAACTTGCTTTTTCATTGCCTTTAATGAACCCAATTCTTGTTGATTTCTAGTTTCTTAGTTTTTTAGTCTCTCACTATCCCATAAACCCATGACCAACCCACGTCCTAAATTTGCTACACCCAAATTGAATATTGTCACCCCAGACACCCGGTTTTATATTGATTACAACTGGTGGGATACGGCTGGGATGGACCTCAAAGGGTTTATCCTTTCACGTTTGCAATTGCAAAATGAAAACCTCACAGCCAATGATATGAACGAGGTTGATCTGGTAAATCCGCAAACGGGTGAAGTTCAGCGAGTAGATGGGTTTCAGTTTATGATGCAAACCTATTTTAGCGAATTGACGGATGAGTTTATTGCCCGATCTTCGCTGGTGGATGCTGTATTTTGCCTGCTGTTAGCAAACGCCAATCAACCCATGAGTGGGGCAGCCATAGCAGCTAAAGTACGACGAGATCCTCAGGTGATCGTGAAAACGTTTGGGGGCAGCCAGGTTTACCACGGCATTCGCCCTGTTTTTGATGAAGAGTGAAGTTGTTTAATCAAGGGAATTGGGCGAACTCACTCACTCCTCACCGGAGCCACCGTGGAAATAGAGATTAAATTGTATGGTCTTTTGCGCCGGCATCGGCCCGCAGACCAACCCGGCGCACCCCATCATCCGTTTGTCCTGGTTTGTACCCCAGAGGATACGCCGCTGATGGTGATAGAGCGGCTGGGAATTGCCGAGGGGATGGTGGTCGCGGCCGCGATCAATAACCAAAGCTCATCCTTAGATACTCCTCTCCAACCGGGTGATAAGCTGGCCTTCTTCCCCCCATCATCTGGTGGCAGTTGACGACCACCGATCCCGCGTTTAGAATTAGTTGCCAACTTGCCCCAGTAGCTCAAAGGATAGAGCAACGGACTTCTAATCCGCAGGTTGGGGGTTCGATTCCCTCCTGGGGTATTTATTGGGTCTTTAGAGCTTGCTAGAAAATTACAAGCTCTAAAGCCCCCTTTTGTTTGTCTGACCGTTGTAAACGGTCATTTTTTTTGTCAGGCAGTACCCAAAATGATCCTCGTCACCGGCGGGACTGGCTTCCTGGGCCACAACTTGATTCCATACTTGCACGCACAGGGGTACCAGGTACGTGTTTTGGTGCGGCCGCAAAGCGAGACCCGTTTTCTGCGAGAGCATGGGGTAGACCTGGCTGTGGCTGAAGATATCAACGATGCCCCGGCTATCTATCGAGCAATGGAAGGATGTTGGGCGGTCATTCATGCCGCTGGTCATTTCCGCTTTTGGGGCAACACAGCCGATTTTTGGCAGACTAATGTAGGGGGAACAGCGACAGTTCTGCACGCGGCCGCGCACTTTCCTATTCAGCGGTTCATCCACATCTCCACCATCGCCGTAGCCGGTCATCCCGCTGGCGAGCGCATCATAGATGAAACCTACCCCCCCCAACCGGTTGGCCCATACCAACGTACCAAATTAGAAGGGGAACGGCTGGCTTTAGCCTATCATCGAGAACGCGACCTGCCGGTCATCGTCTTGCGCCCAGGAGCGTTTTATGGCCCCTGGGGTCATTATGCTTTCAACCGCCTCTTCTTTGAAGAGCCCTTACGTGGTTGGCGAGCCAAGATAGATGGGGGCAAACATATCACCTTCCCCGCCTTTGTGCCCGATGTGGCCCAGGGGATTGTTCTGGCCTTAAACAAAGGGCAGGCTGGAGAGATTTATAACATTTGCGGCCAATCGCTAGATCATAACTCTCTGAATGCCATCGTTAGCGATTTAGCCGGTATCAGCCATTTTCGCCTATCCACTCCCCGGCAGCTGATGGTGCCGTTGGCCCGTGTTTGGACAGCACTTTCCCGTTACACAGGCCGCGAACCAATCTACCCGATGGGATTAGAGCCGTATATTTTTGGTGACTGGCTTGTCTCGGCAGACAAAGCTGAGCGCGAATTAGGATTTCAGGCCACCCCTTTTGCCATCGGCGCCAAAGCCACCCTGGAATGGTATTGGCAAACTGGTCTATTTAGACGTAAGGGTACCTGATGGGTAAGTCGTGATTTTCCTGTTTCCCGCTTCACTTATCCTTCCCATACAAGGTATAATAGAATCGTTATGTTAAACCAAATTGCCCAAATCGTAGCCCGTTATGAAGAGTTGGAGCGGCAAATGACTGAGCCAACCATCCTGGCGGATTACCACAAATTAAACGAATTAGCTCAGGAGAGGTCCGATCTAGAACCAATTGTTCAGGCGTATCAAAGCCACGCGGCCGCCAGCCGCCAGCTTGCGGCCGCGCAAGAAATGGTTGAGCAAGAAGAAGACCCTGCCCTTCAAGAGATGGCCCAGGAAGAAGTAGACACCCTCAACCAACAGATCGAGGAGTTGGAACGGGTGATGCGTCAGCTTCTTATCCCCAAAGACCCCCGTGATGACAAAAACGTCTACATCGAAATACGGGCTGGGGCCGGTGGTGATGAGGCGGGCTTGTTCGCCGCCGATTTACTCCGCCTATACACTCGCTACGCCGAAACCCAGGGTTGGAAGGTAGAATTGATAGACGAAAACCGTACCGGGGTGGGCGGGTACAAAGAAGTGATCATCCAGGTGAAAGGCAAAGGGGCGTATTCTCAGCTTAAATATGAGAGCGGCGTTCATCGGGTACAGCGGGTACCCGCCACGGAATCCCAGGGGCGCATCCACACCAGCACCGTCACCGTAGCGGTCATGCCAGAGCTAGAAGAAGTAGATATTACCCTGGATGAACGAGACTTGGAGATCACCAATACCTTCTCCGCCGGGCCTGGGGGGCAGCACATGCAGAAAAATGCTACTGCCGCCCGTGTGGTGCACAAACCAACCGGCATTATGATACGCATTCAATCCCAGCGCAGCCTCACCCAAAACAAGCTCATGGCCCTGCAAATTTTGCAGGCCCGGTTACAGGAGATGGAAGAGGCTAAACAAAGTGCTGCCATTGCCGCTGACCGCAAAGCGCAGGTAGGCAGCGGTGAACGGAGCGAAAAAATCCGCACCTACAATTACCCACAAAACCGGGTTACGGATCACCGGGTGGGGTATACCAGTTATAATCTGGCAAGCGTCATGGAAGGCAACCTGGAGCCATTTATTGACGCGCTCTCTATTGCTGACCAAACAGCCAAATTGGCCGCTTTAGAGGTGGGGTGAGCTTTGATAAGTTCTGGAGTCTGGTGTTTTTTGAGCTGACCACTGGTCATTACGGTATTGGTGTATTGGTTATTACCAGTGGTGAAATTAATTTTCGCCAGAGTCCAGTAAGTTTTAACTTTTGCGTCTGGACTGCGGCCGCAATCGTGAATCACAGAGAGGTATCCTTATGAATAGAGGCCGTTATTTTGAGGAGTTCAACATTGGCGATAAGGTGGTGACAGTAGGGCGCACCATTACCGAAGCGGATATTGTTACTTTTGCCGGAGTGTCGGGAGACTTTAACCGCATCCACACCGACGCGGCGTATGCGGCCGCGGCCCCTTTTGGGCAGCGCGTCGCTCATGGGCTACTCATCCAATCCATCGCCACCGGGTTGGCTGTTCGCACTGGGGTCATCGAAGATACGGTCCTGGCCTTCCGAGAATTAACCTGTAAATTTAGTTTGCCCGTCTTTATTGGTGATACCATTCATGTAGAATTAGAAGTAGTGGAAACGAAGGCGTTTCGTCGGCTGGGCGGCGGCAACGTTACTATGAAGGTGAGTGTTATTAATCAAAAGAAGGAAGTTGTGCAGCGGGGGGAATGGGTAATGTTGATGCAAAGTAAGGTAGCGTAACGTAAGGTAACAGGTGTAACTATTATGAGTGATGAACAAAATCGCGGCCGCGACCCCCAATCGCCCCCAGGCAAACCAGAAAACAAGGGCAAAAACACCGTCTCCCTTTTTGATTTGATGGACGAAATGGGGAAAGAACAATCTCCCCCTACGCCGCCCCATCTGGTTGTAACCGTCCCCCCCGAAGGAGATGAAGGCAATGCCCCTACCATGACCGGGCCAGCCGATGCGGATACAGCGCCGGGCCTGCCCCCGCCGCTGATACCCCCACCACGCCATGATCTGCCTGTTCCCCCGCCGCCGCCCGCCCAGGACATGGGAGCAACCCGCGTCCAACCACGCATCGCCTTCCCTGGCCAAACTCGGCTAGAACCACCTACCCCCCCAGCCCATGAGCGACCCACACAGGTAATCCAACAGCCCCGGCAGCCATTACCCCCAGAGCGATCTGGAGAAGCGCGGCCGCAAACACCCTCCCCTTCGCCATCCTATCCCCCCACCCAAGTCATCAAGCGAGATCAGGCATACCAGCCAGGAGCCAGACCATCTGCCCGACCAACCGGCCAATCCGGTACACCAGCGCAACCCGTACGTGATCTGCCCAACGAGCGACCTACTGTTTACGTCCCACCCCAGGAAGCGGCCGCGCCCCGCCGCCGCCCGCCTAAACCTAAAGCCAAACGAAACTGGTCACAAACCATCAAACGGCTCTTCCTATGGGGGTTTGTCCTGAGCGTCATCACCTTATCCCTGATCAGCATGGGGATCATCATCGCCTATGCCAGTATCGCCAACGATCTGCCCGAATTGGCCGATTTGCGTGCTCAGGCCAGCCAGTTTGAAACAGCCCAAATTTATGACCGCAACGGCAATTTGCTGTACTCTCTGGCTGACCCCAACGAAGGCAATCGCACCTATGTCCCTCTGGCCCAAATCAGCCCCTATTTGATCCAGGCTACCATCGCCACAGAGGATTCCCGTTTTTATACCAATCCCGGCTTCGACCCCATCGGCATTGCCCGCGCTGTTTACCAGGCCGCCCGCGAAGGGGAATTTGTCTCTGGGGCCAGCACCATTACCCAACAACTGGTCCGGGCCATTGTCCTGGATGAAGAAGAGCGTACCCAGCGTACCTTTAACCGAAAAGTACGGGAGATCATCCTGGCCGCCGAAATTTTCCGCCGTTATGAGAAGGATGAAATTCTGGAGCTGTACCTGAATGAGATCTATTACGGCAACTGGGCCTATGGCATTGAAGCGGCTTCCCAAACCTATTACGGCAAATCAGCGGCTGATTTAACCCTGGCAGAAGCATCTCTGTTGGCTGGCTTGCCCCAGGCCCCAGCCGCCTGGGATCCCATCACCGCCCCGGAGTTGGCCCTGGGCCGCCAGAGCGAAGTGCTTTTTCTCATGCGCCAGGAGCAATATATCACCGCCACTGAAGCCCAGGTTGCCCTTAATGAATCAGCCGAATATGTGCGTAACCAGATGAAACGGCCAGAAGTAACCATTCGTTACCCCCATTTCACCCTTTATGTGTTGACGGAATCAGAGCGGCTTCTGGGTTCACAAAATATATATCGGGGAGGCTTACGCATTTTTACCACCGTTGATCCCGCTGCCCAGCAGTTGGCCGAGCAGACGTTAGCCAGTCGGCAAGCGTCCATTAACAGCGTGGGAGCGAACAATGCCGCTCTGGTTGCCATTAAGCCAGATACGGGGGAGATTTTGGCCCTGGTGGGGAGTGTGGATTTTCGCAATGAGGCGATTAGCGGCCAGGTGAATATGGCCTTACAACCGCGACAGACCGGTTCGAGTATTAAACCACTGGTGTACGCGGCCGCATTTGAGCAAGGCATGACCCCCGCCACCCTGTTCTGGGATGTAGAAACCAGCTTCCCGGATGGGGCTAATCCACCGTATACTCCGAAAAATTACGATGACCGTTTCCATGGCCCTATCCGTCTGCGTTATGCCTTGGGCAACTCTTACAACATTCCGGCAGTCAAAGCTCTAGAATATGTTGGGGTTTGCTCGTTCCTGGAGCGGGCACAGGCGTATGGCCTGCGAACCGCCATTGACCCTGGCTGTGTAGAAACAGGGCAGCCCCGTAATGTGGGGTTAGCCGTGGCTCTGGGTGGGGTGGAAGTGAGTGCCCTGGAAATGGCAACCTCGTTTGCTACAATGGCGAATCTGGGCCGCCAGCCTGATCCCTATGCCATTGATCGAATTGAAAATCGGGCTGGTGCTCGTCTGTATGAGCGCACCCCACCAGACGCGGCCGCATCCCAGGTGATGCGCCCAGAACATGCCTATCTGCTTACCCACATCCTGGCCGATAATGCCGCCCGCCAACCCGCCTTCGGGCTAAACAACTGGCTGATTTTGCCGGGACACAGTGCGGCCGCCAAAACAGGTACCTCTGGCTCCACCGCCTTTGATGTGCGGGATAGCTGGACGATTGGTTATACCCCCCATGTCGTTACCGCTGTCTGGGTGGGGAATACCATCCCTGAGCCGATGACTCAGGGGACTACCGGGGGCAACAGTGCTGCCCCTATCTGGAATGAGTTTATGGCTGCTTATCACACCAACCGGCAGCCAATTCCTTTTGTGCGGCCGCCAGGGGTTGTCGAAATGACCATTTGCGCCGACTCTGGCACCCAGCCAGGGGCTGGCTGCACCAATCGAGTGACGGAACTATTTGCCGGGGATCAACCCCCTCTGCCGGCCGATCAAGATTTTCTACAAACATTGCCTGTTGATCTATGGACGAATCTGCTAGCCAATGCCAATTGTGCTGAATCTGTTTTTGAGGCCAGCTTCTTTAGCCCCATTGCCACCGTTCGTCCCAATGTCATGGAGCGGGAGCGGCTTAATGCCCGCAATTGGATTGAAGGAACAGCCGCCGGACAAGCCTGGGCTGGGGCACGGAACATTGCTCTACCCCTGCGCTTACCGCCCACCGAAGCGTGTACTCCCAACACACCGCGGCCGCTGGTAAATATCACCTTTCCCCTGGCCGATAGTGAGGTGGGGGATATTATAGAGATTCGGGGCAATGCCAGAGGACCGAATTACGTTGGTTACCGCCTGGAATATGGCCTGAGCCATGATCCTGGCGGTTGGGGGGAGCTGCTCGGTTTACAGCCAGTGCAGGTGGATAATGGGCTGTTAGCCAGTTGGGATACCAGCACCATTCCGGGTGGGCCGCTAACTATTCGGCTGCTTATTTATGGGCCAGACAATCCATATACCCCAGAGGAAGACCGGGTAACCCTGGAATCCCGCGTGCGGCTGACCCTGCTGCAACCAACAGGGACTCCCACACCAACCGCTACGGCTACGGAAACGGCGACGCCTACACCGACGGGGACCGCGACCGCGGCCGCAACGGGCACCCCTACGCCTACCGAAACGGTTATCTTCACACCCACCCCCAGCCCTACTGTCACCGCCACCGAGACTTCGCCCGTGCCGACGGTTGTTTTCCCCACCAATACCCCCACGCCAGAGATCATTATCCCTACGGAGACTCCTACCCCCCCCAATACGCCTGAGCCGTAATGGATGGGTATCTGCACGCATGATGTGATATTTTATTGAACAGTGGTCTGGCTGCGTATGGTTATGAAGTGGGCACAGAAGAAAGGGGGTTGGCTTGGCTTAATCGGTCTGTGGGTTTTGGTTGCCTGTGGGGGGAACGCGGCCGCGTCTCAGTGGGTTCGTGCCCCTGGATGGAGCCGTGCCCAACCTATTGGGATAACACAGGTGGGTGATCCTGCCCCCATCGCTCTCGATGAAGCGGGAAACAGCTATTTTTTTCTCGTGGATAGGGAGTCCTCGCGGCCGCATCTGCTCTCCTACACCCCTGATATGACGCTCCGCTGGGAGCTTTTTTTGCCTATCTCACTCCAACTGCCCGATAAACCCAGCTTGTTTTGGCAAGATGGGGGGCTGGATATTTACTGGCTTAGTGAACAAATCCTTTATTACAGCCGGTTGAGTGAAGCTGGGGAAAGTTTGCGGGAGCCGCTAGCGTTGTCAAAGGGACAGGTGGGGGTAGCGTATTATGCGGTGGCCTATGATCAACAAGGTACAGCCCATATCTGGTTTGCCGGTCCCCGGCGTGAACCCGGTTTGTATGCCTTACGCCTGGTTAGAGGGACGGTCGCGGCCGCAGCCACCCTGGTTGATGCCGCCGGAATCGCCCCGGTTTTGCGCCTCGATCCGCAAAACAGTTTACATGCGGTATGGATTCATCACCCCCCAGGCGACAGCCGTTTGACAATTTTTTATGCCGGGTACGCGGCCGCAGCCTACCAACCTGACCAGGCCAAGTCTCTCATTGAGACCCCCATCAGTTCTACCTCTATCATACGTGGGCCAACCATTGGCCTGGACGACAACCTGGTTTATCTTTTTTGGAGTATCGAAATACGAACAGGGCCATCCGCCGGGGTTGTGAATACCCGTTATGTTACTTTTCCCCCAGGCCAGCCAGAAAATGTATCTTCCCCCCTTCTCTTGACAGCGCCAACTTCAGCCGATCTGACTTATACGCCCTGGCCTGAGGGAACGTTTGTCGCCGGGTCACGGGTTCCCTTCGCCCAGACCAGCCCCCCTTTTTCTGACGCCCTAAACCATATTGCCAGCGGTCGTGCGGCCGCCAATGAACTCCCCATCGTCTTTCATCATACCGAGGTACAATATGAATATCGGCAAACACGGGGGCAAATTGCCCTCTTGTTTTGGCAGCATGGTGAGCCAACGACTTACCAACTGCTAAGTTTCTCTAACCGTTCGGCCCATTCTCCCTTTTTAGCCAGTGATTTAACCAATCATCTGTATGTGACCTGGCTGGAAGCGGCCGCACCTTCCGGCTTCCAAATTTACTTTACATCCACCGCCCCAGAAACCGTTACCGCCCTTAATCGCCTTTCCGGACAGGATGTGAGTCGAATCAGCGGCACCATTTTGTTCGGCATGCTCTCGGGAATCGCCTTGTCACCGTTGGTCGTTTTTATTTGGCTCATAGGGCCAGTTTTTGTGACCGGAATCAGTTCCTTCTTCCGTCGAGGGGAGGATGAACATAGAGTAACGACAGGTGGGGTTATTAGCATAATCCTGGCTCTAACTGTCTATTGGTTAATTAAATTGTTTAGCCTGCCAGATATTTTTGTCATCATTCCCTTTGCCAATTGGGTGCCCATTTTACCCGTGTGGCTCAATGAGATTTTACGTTTGGGTGTCCCCCTGCTGGTCACTTTCCTCGGCTTGTTCACCGCCTGGTGGTTTACCATAAAGCGACAGATAGCCTCACCCCTTTACTTTATCCTTCTCTTTGGCCTGGTAGATGGGGTGCTAACGATGGCCGTGTACGGATTTCTGTTTTATAACCTGTAATAGCAATTGAATGACCTGGCTCTAAACTCAACCGACTGTTGCCTAATGGTTAAATTTGGAAACCTATCAGGTCTATATCTTATGATTTATGGAAATACTCCCGTCATTTGTGTAGTTTGGCTGATGACTATAAACTCTAAGGCAATGAACCATTTCTCTCTCCACAATCTAGTTGCTCTTTCAGCCCGGCTGCGTTCAGAAAATCTGGCCATTGAAGAGTATCTAGACCACTTGGAAGCCATGTTCGCCGAGCGCGAGCCAGAGGTGTTGGCGTTTGTGCCCGAAGAAGGGCGGTTTGCTCGACTGCGGCGTGAAGCGGCCATTCTGCGGCGCCATTTTCCGGAACCATTGTCGCGGCCGCTTCTTTTTGGCATTCCTGTTGGTATTAAGGATATTTTCCACGTGGATGGATTTGTTACCCAGGCGGGCAGTCAGGTGCCCGCCGAGGTATTAAAAGGTAAAGAGGCTGTCAGTGTCACCCGGCTTAAAGAAGCAGGCGCTTTGATTTTGGGCAAAACGGTGACCACAGAGTTTGCCTATTTTGGTCCCGGCCCCACCCGCAACCCCCACAACCTGGATCATACTCCCGGCGGTTCCAGCAGCGGCTCCGCGGCCGCAGTCGCCGCCGGCCTGGCCCCACTCACCCTGGGCACCCAAACGATTGGCAGTATTAACCGGCCAGCCGCTTTTTGTGGCATCGTTGGCTTTAAACCCAGTTATGGGCGAGTGCCAACCATTGGCATCATTCCCCTCTCTGCTTCTTTAGACCATGTTGGCTTGTTCACCAACACCGTTGCTGGGGCCGAACTCGTCGCCAGCGTCCTCATTGCCGAATGGCATCTGGTCATAGACAAGCACCGGCCTGTGTTGGGTATCCCTGATGGTCCTTATCTGGAACACACCTCGTCTGAAGGGTTAGTCCATTTTTGGGCTACCGTGGATAAATTAGAACGTGCTGGTTATAACATTAAGATTGTGCCGGCTATGCCTGATTTTGAGGCGATTGCCGCCCGTCATGCCCTGATTGTGGATGGGGAGATTGCCCAGCACCACGCCCAATGGTATGGAGAATATGCCTCGTTGTACCAGGAGAAGACCAAGGAGCATATTGAACGCGGCCGCACCATAACCGTCGGTCAGTTGGCTGATGCGCTACAGAGCCGATTTCGGCTTCGCGCTGAGCTAACCAGGATCATGGATGCCTATGGTCTGGATTTATGGCTCTCCCCCTCTGCACCTGGCCCGGCCCCGCGTGGCCTGGAAAGTACCGGCAATCCGATTATGAACCTGCCTTGGACCCACGCCGGGCTGCCCACTCTGACTATCCCTGCTGGATACTATGAAGGGCTGCCGCTGGGATTGCAGCTTTGCGGCCGCTGGTACACCGATGAAGCCCTGCTCGACTGGAGTGAAGAGATCGAACAGATAGTCACCCCCTGGTAAACCCAATATCTATGTGAAATAGCCATGATAAGAAGGTGGCATATGGGTGAATGCACCCCATTCTCGTCATAGAAGAGTTTAAATAGTTTTGCTTGCCATTATGCTCTTTTAATACACACGCAATTCTTGCTTCATGTCCCAATATCCCACCCTACCTTTCACCGACCCTGATGTGATCGCGTCAAATCGGCAGGGGATCATAACCCCTGAACAACAAGAAATTCTCCTTTTTTATGTGTCCTGGCCGTTTTGGGGCTGCCTGGTATGGTTTATCCTTACCGGGCTAATCCTCTTTCCTTTTTGGTGGCCTGGTTCAGAGCAGCTGCCTGCATTTATGATGCCTCTCTATGTGTTGATCTTTGGGGGCGGGGCCGTGCTGACAACAGCCATGTTTGGCTGGCAGATATGGAAGGGTCTACGGCAGCGGCAAGAGATCAAAAGGGGACCGGTGGTTTGGGCTGATGGGGAAGTGATCGTCCGGGGAGAGCGATTTGAGGTGTTGATTCCTGATGGCCGTCTGCAAAGCCCAGTACAAAAATTTAACCTGCTGCCCGGCCCTTACCGCTTTTATTTTCTGCCCCGCAGCCGCTTTTTGCTCAGTGCTGAATCAATTGAACAAAATGCGGCAGATCTGGTTGCCAATGCCCTCAACATCCCCCGCCTGCCCGCAGATCTGACTCGTGCCTTGCCCGCTTTAATGCAGACATTTCGTTTTAATGAAGCAGACCTGGCTCAGAACCGGGCCGGGGGGTTGACGAATCGGCAGCGCGGCCGCATCTTTCTGGATATTCTCCTCTATCTGGGGATGCTGCTCGCCGTTACCTTTTTTGCTGGATTGGTCGTAGCCGGATACTGGTTCGGGTGGACAGAGCCAGAAATTCCCGACTCATGGCTGTTCCAAGTGTGGCAATTCGTTTGTCTGGGTGGCATTGTCCTCTTTGCTTTTGGGTATCCTCTGTGGAACATCGCTACCCGCCTCATAGACATCCTAAGTGGGCAGGTATCCACCCTATCTGGCCCTATACAGTTTAAGATACGCGGCGGCCGCTCTTCCACCAGCTACTATGTCATCCAGGGCCAAGAGTTCCAGGTCAAACACACCGCTTATCACAGTTTCATCGAAAAGCTGCCCTACCACGTCTATTACATCCCCCGCACCAAAGAGATTGTCAGTCTTGAACCTGTGGAGGGGCGTTATTAGTATATTGGTGTATTGGTCTATTGGTTAGGGATTTTCATATACCAATACCCTAATACACCTTCTTCTCTTGCTTTCATGCGCTTTGTTTCCTTGCCCCTCACGAATGCTTCGATGATCGCGGTGAATCGCACCGGGCTATTAACCCCCCATCAGCAGACGATTTTGAATCAGGCCACTCCCTGGCCTATATGGGTAACACTGTTATGGCTTGCCATGTTAAGCCTGGTCGTTGTACCCCTCATCTCTACCCCATCCCAGGAAACAGCTACCTCAGCCTTGATCATTACGGCATTTGGCGGTACCGCTACCGTTGGAGTATCGGTGCGGCAGTGGCGGCAAGCTCTGGTACGGCGGCGGGATATTGCCGCCGGGGTAGTCACATCTACCCTGGGTGAAGTTGTCCCGGGCAAGAGAGGGTACATTCCCCAAACGACCGCTGGCCCTCTCCAGATTGTGGCGAAAATTGATTTACTGCCCGGCCCATACCGCTTTTATTATTTACCCCAAAGCCGCCTGTTGATCTCCGCGGAGAAGTGGCAGGTAGGTAGAGATGTGCCAGATAAATTGGTGGGTCATGCGGCGGTCGCGGCCGCGCTGGCTCGTGTGTTTAACTTTACCCCAGAAGATCTGGCCCTAAACCGCGCCCGTAAACTCTCCCCCCGACAAAAGCAGCGGTTGGTCCGAGATGGGGTTTTCTATGCGGCCGGGGGTCTCATTATCCTGGCCCTGTTGGCCTTCATGCTCACCAGGGGAGATGTCTCCCTCGGATCAATTATCATATTCAGCCTGATCCTGGGTGGCATGGGAGTCTATTTACTGTGGCAGGCCAAAGCTCACGGACAAGACGCGCATCATGGGATTGTCAGCCGGATGGAAGGGAAAGTCACTTTGCGGGTTTCGGCCGGCCCCCGGCGCAGTACTATCGTTTATTATGTCGTTCGTGGAGTTGAATTCACTGTGCCTGTCCAGGCGTATTACGCTCTGGTTGAAGGGTTAAATTACCGGCTTCACTACACCCCCCAGGCTAAAAAGGTGTTAAGCCTTGAGCCATTAGGCAAACAATAAGCCAATAGGATGTGTTATAATGCCGCCACCGATTCGCGGCCGCGTCCATCGTACTTTCCATCACAGCCAATCAGCTTACATCACTCATTTCAGGATGTATTTCGTACCCCTACGTAATACCCACCCACAATACCAGGAGGAATGATGGCAACCGTAAGCGATATTTTACGAGGCAAAGGGCAAGATGTGTGGGCAGTTAGCCCGGAAGATACCGTTCTGAGTGCGCTTCAATTACTGGCAGAAAAAGGGATTGGGGCGGTGCTAGTATTAGAAGACGGGCTTGTGCGAGGCATCCTTTCTGAGCGAGATTATGCCCGGAAAGTGGTCCTTCAGGGGCGTAGTTCAGCCAACACACCCGTTAAAGAGATTATGACCAGCCGTGTTTTTGCTGTCACCCCCAGCCACACCGTCGAAAATTGCATATCCTTGATGACTGAAAAACGTATTCGCCACTTGCCAGTGATGGATGGGGGTCGCCTGGTAGGGGTTATCTCTATTGGGGATGTAGTCAAAATGATGCTGACCGAAAAAGATCAAATGATTGACCAGTTGACGAACTATATCACCACCGGTGGTTATGGCTGATAGATTGCTTGTTGGTGAACTAAGAAACTTTTCCGCCACGAATTTAGCGAATTAGTACGAACGAAGACATAATAATTCGTGAAATTCGTGGCTATTTGTTTTGCGATTTGGTTCAATCGCCTCATACGGAGAACCCTTGATGACGGTAGCTCAAAGCGAGATTCGGGCGGGGGCGTATTATGATTCGGTGGTGCTGATGCAATTGCAGAAGGCGTTAGCTGGTCTGCCGGGAGTGTTGGATGCTGGCGTAGTAATGGCCACGCCCGCCAACCTGGAACTCTTGGAAGCCAGTGGTCTGCTCACCCCAGAAGCTAAAACGGCTAAAGCCGATGATTTGCTGATTGTGGTGAAAGGGGAAGACAGCGCGGCCGCAGCTCATGCCCTCTCCCAAGTCAATGAACTCCTACAACGCCGCCGGACCAGTACTAGCCAAACCTTCCGCCCTAAAAGTCTGGCCGCGGCCGCGAAACAACTCCCCCAGGCCCAATGGGTACTCGTCTCCGTACCGGGCCGTTTTGCTGCCGGGGTCGCCCGTGACGCTCTAGACCTGGGCAAACATGTTTTTCTCTACAGCGACAACGTCTCTCTGGCCGACGAAATCCAACTGAAACAGACCGCCCGCGACAAGGGGCTGTTGGTGATGGGGCCGGATTGCGGTACAGCCATCATCAACGGCGTGGGGTTAGGGTTTGCCAATCGAGTGCGCCGCGGCCGCATCGGTCTGGTTGCCGCCGCCGGAACAGGTCTCCAGGCGGTCAGCAGCCACATCCACAACCTGGGTGGGGGCATCTCCCAGGCGTTTGGCACCGGCGGCCGCGATCTTAAGGCCGAAGTAGGGGCCATCACCACCCACCAGGGATTACAGTTTCTGGCCCACGACCCAGACACCGAGGTGATTGTGCTTATCTCCAAGCCGCCTGCCCCTCAGGTAGTGACGGGGCTGGTTGCGGCCGCACAGCAAATCAACAAACCGGTCATCATCAACTTCATCGGCTACCCACCCCCCGCCCGGCAGTTAGGCAATCTGTTTTTTGCCACGACGTTGGCGGAGGCGGCGGAATTGGCCGTTGCGACCAGGAGACTGGGGACTGAAGATTGGAGATTTGCAACTAACCAGTCTTTAGTCTCCAGTCCCCAGCCTCGTTTTTTGCGCGGCCTCTTCTCCGGCGGCACCCTGGCCTACGAAGCCGTGCTAGGATTGCAGGCGGTGTTATCGCCGCTGTTCAGCAATGTGCCCATCACCCCTGAGCAAAAACTGGCCGACCCATTGGTCAGCCAGGGGCACACCATCCTTGATTTGGGCGAGGATATTTTTACCCAGGGGCGACTGCACCCAATGATGGACAATGATTTACGCCTGCGCCGGTTACGCCAGGAAGCTGCCGACCCGGAAACCGGTCTGATCTACCTGGATGTGGTATTAGGTGAAGGGGCACATCCTGACCCGGCCTATGAATTGGCCCCGGCCATCGCCGCTGTTAAACAAAACCGACCTGACCTTGCCGTAGTGGTACTCATCATCGGCACGGACGGGGACCCGCAAGATGTGAATAAGCAGATGGAACAGTTCGCGGCCGCAAACGCCACCCTCTTCCGCCACCCCACCGAAGCCTTGCTCCACATCACCCGTCACCTCACCATCCATAACCAATACCCCCATACACCAATCACCCTTTCCTCACCTTTGGTCGCTTTGAATGTCGGTGTCGAATCCTTCTATGACAGCCTCATCGGTCAGGGGGCTGAGGCGGTGCAGGTGGAGTGGCGGCCGCCTGCCGGCGGCAACGAAAAGCTGATGGCTCTGCTGGCCAGGATGAAAAATTAACCTCTTGTCAAAAACTTCGCAATTTGCTAATACTCTCTTTAAATCTGAGCCATTATGCCCATCATCTCCCACAAACGGCTCAAAGAATTCTGGCAAAAACACCGGGATGCCGAACCTGCTTTGCAGACGTGGTACATCTGCACCAAATTAGCCCGGTGGCGGAATTTAGCTGAATAAAAGCACACCTTCCCAGCGGCGGATCAGGTGGGAAGATTAACGGTATTCAATGTCGGCGGAAACAATTACCGGCTTATAACCCGGATTGAGTTTGAACGTCAAGAAGTTTATATCCGAGCAATTTTGACTCATGCTGAATATGACAAAGGGAGTTGGAAAAATGATCCCTGGTATTGATGAAACTTATACAAATTTGCTCCAGGCTTTCCCGCCCCGCCCTATCAAAACTGAGGCAGCGTATGCGGCGGTCCAGGCCAGGGTGGATGCGTTGGTGGGTAAGGGGGAGCTGACAGCGGATGAGGCGGATTATCTGAGCCTGCTGGGAATGCTGATTGAGCGATACGAAGCTGATCACGACCCCATGCCGGAGTTGCGCGGCGTGGCCATGGTAAAAGCGCTCATGGTCGAGGGCGACCTGCGCCAGCGTGATCTGGTGCCCATTTTTAAGACGGAATCTATTGCCTCAGCCGTGCTGAATGGGCATCGTCAGTTGACGGTGGCGCATATTGACCGGCTGGCCCGCTTTTTTGACCTGCCCCACGCCCTCTTTTTTGGCGATGCGCGGCCGGTGGTCAGGAGAACGGGGGTGAAGTACGCGGCCGCGGCCGCACACAACCACCTTCTGCACGACAAACTAAACCCTTGAAGGATGCTACCATCATGAAAATGGCCCAGATAGAAACCGCAATCCGGGTTGTCTTTGAATTCAATGAAGCGTTTAACCGGCACGATGTAGCCGGGATGATGCAGTTAATGAGCGACGATTGTATCTTCGAAAACACATCCCCCGCCCCCGATGGTACAACCTATTCCGGGAAAGAAGCCGTCACCCAATTTTGGCACACGTTCTTTGCCCAGTCCCCTCAGGCCCACATTGAAATTGAGGAGATATTTGGGTTTAAGACCCATTGTGTTATGCGTTGGCGGTACAATTGGGTAGATGCGGCCGGCCAACAAGGCCATGTCCGTGGAGTAGATGTATTTCACGTTAAGAATGGTTTGATTTCGGAGAAGCTATCTTATGTAAAAGGGTGAGTTTATTTTTGCTCCTTGACAAATTTAGAGAATGGTTGCAAAATGGTTGCTATCTGCAACCGTTTTTTATTGGAGAGATACCATGAGCAGCCTGACTATCAAAAATATCCCTGATGAACTGTACGAACGGCTGAAAGCGGCCGCGGCCGCCAATCGGCGCAGCCTCAACAACGAGGTCATTTATCAGTTGGAGCGGATGCTGCCCCGTCAGCCCCGTGATGTTGAGCAAATCATCGCCCGTGTCAAAGCGATTGGGGAAACGCTGCCTACCTACACATTAAACCCCGAAGAGCTAGAAGAGATCATCAACGAGGGGCGGCCATGATCGTGGCTGATACCAATCTTCTCATTTACCTTTACTTGCCCGGCCCTTTTCAGCCATTAGCCCTCGAAGCCCTGGCAAAGGATGACGAATGGATTGCTCCGTACCTATGGCGAAGTGAGTTTCGTAATGTTCTAGCCAGTTTTATACGCCGCGAGATTATCACGGTATCCCAAGCCCAAGTTTTGATGGCAGAGGCCCTAACATTCATGCAAGAGCGTGAGTATCACCCTCTACATGATGAGGTCCTACAATTGGTTGCTGACAGTTGTTGCTCTTCTTATGATTGTGAGTTTGTCTCCCTGGCCCAAGAAATGGATATTCCTTTGGTCTCTATGGATAAACAGATTCTTAAAGAGTTCCCCCAATTTGCTGTTTCTCTGCAAATATTTGTGACATGAAACCCCCCCTCAACATCCCCACTTATGGCAATATCTCCCATTCCCCCAGAGTTTCTTTGGTTCCGGTGAATGGGTGACGGGGATGGTTGAAATCCATAAAAGCTATTGCTTTCCCCCCTGCCTCTTGTTACACTTCCTCAAATGATCAGACCCTTTGATCTGCGCGATCTGGCTTTAATCCGTCGGCTCAACGACCAGGTCATTCCGCTCCATACGGAGTTTGCCCTAACCAGCAACCGCCATGCTTTGCGCGGGGCTATTACCAGTATGTTGGTTGGGGGACAGTTCCCCACGTATGTATGGAAAGCTGAAGAACGAGACGCCGAAGGGTTTATCCAATTGTACCTGGATGAGCCTGGGGTTCATGCCCACATTGTCCGGGCGGCGTTACAGGCTGAGAACGCGGCCGCGCCCATCCTCTGGCCCCATCTGCTAGACCAACTCATCATGGAGTTAGGCAGCCGAGGGGTGCAGAGCATCATCGCGGAAGTCAACGAAAGTAGTGATGAACTGGTTTGGCTGAGGCAGGCCGGGTTTGCTGTCTATACCCGGCAAGATATCTGGATCAGCCAGCAGGCAGGAGAGAGTGACCATGCTGATTTATTCCGCCCGCGCCAATCTGTAGATGATTGGGATATCCAACTTCTTTATGCCCATACCGTGCCGCCAATGGTGCAGTTGGTCGAACCCCTGCCGCCGTTGGACCGGGGCGAAGGATGGGTGTTCCGGGAAGGGCAGGAGTTAGCCGCCTTTGTGCATCTCCATTATGGCCCCTCGGCTACCTGGATGCGCTTTTTTGTTCACCCGAATGCGGATGTCAAAACGGAAGCCATCGTCGCGGCCGCGCTCCGGCTTAAACGTCCCCACCCCGATCATCCCATCTACTGCTGTGTCCGCCGTTACCAAAGCTGGCTGCAAAACGGGTTAGAAGTCAATGGGTTCCGCTTCTGGAGCAACCAGGCTGTCATGGTCAAACATACGGTCCACCGCATCCAGGCCGCCCAACCCGACTTAGCCACCCTGGTCAAAGCCAAAACCGTCACCGGTTCGGCCCCGATCATTCAACGATATGAATAAGCGTGAAACGTGAGCAAAAGTTTCTCACGCATCACACATCAATTCCAATTAACATCATGTCACACATAAACCATCAACAATTATCGCAGCAACATGCGAACGAAGATTTGCAAACCTTATTAGCCGTTTTGCCCGAAGCGATGCAAACCGCCATCCGCCAGCTTGGCCGGGAAGATGATCTGTTGGAAATCGTCATGGATTATGGCCGCCCCCCCACCGCCCGCTATGTGGATGGGGAGCTAATCCTGCGCCCCGAAGAAGTGACCGCCACCGAAATTGAGCAGGTGGTGAACAACATTGGCGACTTTGACGATGATAACCGGGCCGGTATCGCCCGCACTTTGCACCGTATCTCGGGCATTCGCAACCGGAAGGGGCATGTGGTAGGGCTGACCTGCCGCGTAGCCCGCGCCGTCTATGGCACCATAGACATCATCGCCGACATTGTGGAAGAAGGGCACAGTATTCTCCTGCTAGGCCGCCCTGGGGTAGGCAAAACGACCATGCTCCGGGAGATGGCCCGCATCCTGGCGGAAAAGAAGCGGGTGGTTATTGTGGACACTTCCAATGAAATCGGTGGCGATGGGGATATTCCCCATCCAGCGGTAGGCCGTGCCCGGCGGATGCAGGTGCCCCGCCCATCTCACCAGGATGAAACGATGATTGAGGCGGTGGAAAACCATAACCCGGAAGTGATTGTCATTGATGAGATTGGCCGGGAGAAGGAAGCGGCCGCAGCCCGAACCATCAACGAGCGGGGCGTCCAACTCATCGGCACGGCTCACGGCCGCACCCTGGAAAACCTCCTGCTCAACCCTACCCTGTCCGACTTGATCGGCGGTATTGAAAGCGTCACCCTCTCCGACGAAGAGGCGCGGCGGCGTGGTACCCAGAAAACAGTGCTGGAGCGGCGGTCTCCCCCCACCTTTGATGTCCTGATTGAGATTCAAGACCGGCAAAAATTGGTGGTTCACCGGGATGTGGCCGGAGCAGTGGATGAGATGCTGCGACAGCGGCCGCTTTCGGTTGAGCTTCGTTACCGGGATGAAGAAGGTCAGATCCATGTGGAGCAGCAAGAGGCATATTACTGGACGCCTGGGGCCACCAGCCGCCGGGAAAGCCGGGAAAACCGGGAATCTCGTGGGCAGCGGGACCGGGAACGGACAGGCAATGGCAACGGGGGGAATGGTCGCCCTTATCCCCCACCCCCTGGCCGAGAGATGGATAGACGCCCGGCTGCGGTCGCGCCCAGTAGCAGCAAAGGAGAATCCGGCTCAGACCGCCCCCCAGTAAAGCTATATCCCTATGGCGTGGCCCGCAACCGGCTCATCCAGGCCGCCCGCCGTCTGCGCGTCCCTCTGGAAATCGTAGATGATCTGTCCCAGGCGACCATGCTCGTCACCTTAAAAAGCCTGTACCGCAAGCGGCGGCAGCTTATCAGCGATGCCGAGCGGCGGCGCATCTCCATCTATGTCCTGCGGGCCAATACCAACAGCCAGATAGACAGCTTCCTGGCCGATGCCTTTAACCTGGATCAGGTAACCGCCAGCGAGGATCCGTTTGAGGCGGCCATTGCCGAAGCCCAACAGGCCATTGAGATGATCCATGCCGGGCAGCCCAGTGTAGATTTAAACCCGGCCAACCCATCCTTGCGCCGTTATCAGCATCAGATGGCCCGGCAGGCCAACCTGGTGTCACACAGCTACGGCCGTGAACCAAACCGGCATGTCCGTATCTTCAGCACCCCCCGCAATGCTGTAGAGACCACCGCTGTGCCGTGAATTTTATGAAGTTTCGGCCACGAATTTCACGAATTAGCCCGAATAGGGGAAAAAATTCGTGTCCATTCGTGAAATTCGTGGCTAAATTCAGCAACGCTTAACCCGCCACTCCATGTTTATTACTTTTGAAGGCCCTGAAGGCAGCGGCAAAACAACCCAAATTCAGTTATTAACCCGCTATTTACAGGACCAGGGGTATTCGGTTATCGCCACCCGTGAACCGGGGGGCACCCCCATCGGCGACCAGATTCGGGCCTGTTTACATGATGTGGCTAATACGGCCATGCTCCCGGCGGCCGAACTGCTCCTTTACTCGGCTTCCCGTGCCCAGTTAGTGGGCGAGTTGATTCGCCCTGCTTTGAGTGTGGGCAAAATCATCTTGTGTGACCGATATGCGGACAGCACTCTGGCGTATCAGGGGTATGGGCGTGGGCTGAACCTGGCCGATTTGCACCAGATTACCCGGTTTGCCACCGGTGGTTTGCAGCCGGATTTAACGTTGCTGCTGGATGTGGATGTGGAAGCGGGATTGGCCCGGCGGCAGCGTGGCGGCCAGGAGATGAACCGGCTGGATCGGGAGACGGTGGCGTTTCATCAGCGGGTGCGCCAGGGGTATTTTCACCTGGCCCAGGCTGACCCGGCCCGGTGGGTGGTGATCAACGCTGACCGCCCCCCACAGCTTGTCCAGGCCGAGATACAACAGGTGGTACGCGGCCGCATTCAGAAGTGAAGTAAGTTTGCGAGCAGCGAATTTGCGCGTGCCGCAGAAGATACTTACCCTTTCATCCCTCATCCTTCATAATTTATAATTGATAATTTATCCTTCCCCAGGAGTCCACATGCCCACGCAAATATTATCCTTACAACCATTGGTAAATAACATCCGTGCCCTGGCGATGGACGGGGTGCAGCAGGCCAACAGCGGCCATCCCGGTATGCCTTTGGGGATGGCGGACGCGGCCGCGACCCTCTGGTCCACCTTCCTCAAATTTAACCCCCAAGACCCCGCCTGGCCTGACCGGGATCGGTTCGTCCTCTCTGCTGGGCATGGCAGCATGTTGCTGTACAGCCTGCTCCACCTCAGCGGCTATGATTTACCGCTGGAGCAGTTGAAAAATTTCCGCCAATGGGGCAGCCACACCCCCGGCCATCCTGAATACGGCCATACTCCTGGGGTGGAAACGACGACCGGCCCCTTGGGGCAGGGGATCAGCAATGCCGTCGGTCTGGCCCTGGCCGAGCGGTGGCTAGCAGCCCGCTTTAACCGACCAGAGTTTCCGGTGGTCAATCATCACACCTTCGTCATTGCCAGTGATGGCGACCTGATGGAAGGGGTTTCCCATGAGGCGTGTGCCCTGGCCGGGCATCTCAACCTGGGGCGGCTCATCGTCCTGTATGACGATAACCAGATTACCATTGACGGGGGTACTGATTTGACCTTCACTGAAGATGTTTTGCGCCGTTTCCAGGCGTACAACTGGCAAACGATGCGGGTGGATGGGCACAACCGGGCCGAGGTTGCGGCCGCTATCGAACAAGCTCTGGCCGATGACTCCCGCCCCACCTTGATTGCCTGCCGCACCATCATTGGTTATGGCAGCCCCAACCGGCAGGGGACCTCGAAGGCGCATGGGGAGCCGCTGGGGGTAGATGAGGTGCGGTTGACCAAAGAGGGGATGGGGTGGCCGGTAGATGAGCCGTTTCAGGTCATACCGGAAGCGCAAGAGCTTCTGAGAGCGGCCGCGCACCAGGGACAGGTGGCCCAGGGGGAATGGGAGACGATGATGCTGAATTATGCGGCCGCGTACCCCGAATTACACGCCCAGTTCTACCAGATGATCCGGGGAGAACTGCCCGCCGAATGGGACGCCTTCACCCCCGATTTTGGCAGCAAACCCTTAGCTACCCGGGCTGCTTCTGGCAAACTGTTGGAGCAGCTTATTCCCCGTCTGCCTGGCCTGCTAGGTGGCTCCGCCGATTTGACCCCATCCAACAATACTCGTACCAGCCAGATGGCTGATGTGCAAGATGGCTCTTTTAGCGGCCGCTATCTCCGTTTTGGCGTCCGTGAACATGGCATGGGGGCGGTGATGAACGGATTGGCCGCTCATGGAGGAATCATCCCTTACGGCGGCACCTTCCTCGTTTTCTCCGACTACATGCGGCCGGCCATCCGCCTGGCGGCGATGATGGGGCTGGGGGTGGTTTATGTGTTCACCCATGATTCTGTAGGGCTGGGAGAAGATGGCCCCACCCACCAGCCTATCGAACATCTGGCCTCATTACGAGCCATTCCCAATCTGGTGGTGTTCCGGCCGGCCGACGCCTGGGAGACGGTAGCGGGGTGGCAGACGGCTATCCAGCGACGCCATGGGCCAACCGCGCTCATCTTGACCCGGCAGTCGCTGCCGCTGCTAGACCCGGCCCAGACCGCTGGGGCGATCAATGGGGGGTATATCTTGTCTGACCGCCCCCAGCCCCAGGCCATTCTCCTGGCGACCGGCTCAGAGGTGCATATTGCCCTGGCGGCCCAAAAGTTATTAGATGAGCAGGGGGTGGCGGCGCGGGTTGTCTCTTTGCCCAGTTGGGAGCTGTTTCGGGAGATGGCTCGTGATTACCAGGAAGCGGTGTTACCGGCCAAAATCAAGGTGCGGGTGGCGATAGAAGCGGCCGCGACTTTTGGGTGGGAGCGGTTTGTAGGGGAAACGGGGGTTGTTCTCGGCCTGGATCGGTTTGGGGCGTCTGCCCCGTACCAGACCATTTACCAGAACCTCGGCCTCACCGCCGAAGCCCTGGCCGCCCAGGTGGTAAAGTTGTTATAGCCGCAGGGGGACAAAATCCTGGGCATTGCTTGTCAGAACAATCCTTTGTTCACTGGCGCAAATGCCAATACCTCTTCATCGCCATTATTCAGGAGCAGATAACGATAGTCAACTTACGGACGCCATCACTCCCAGCCCAGAAAATCCTCTTTTTCCGCATGGAGATTCCATATCGCCAGACTCACATGTGAAGCACGTATCACCTTCCCCATACGTTTAACTTTGGTATTGAATGTGGTTTACCGCAGAACACGACGAATAAAAACAGCTGCTTCTTCTTTCTTCACGTCAAGGTAAACCAGGCAATACCCTGCATGGCACAAACGACGCTCATAAAAATCATCATCGCGGGTAAAAAAGGTAGGCTGGTTCAATTGATGCAAAAAAGGGATGATTTCACGATCTTTCATCCCTTTTCGACCTACTTCATAGCCGATCTGGCGGGCAAAAATTCGCCAACTATTCAATTGGAGACGCTGATTGTCTATAATATTTTCATCCAGAATAATCACGCTGCGCCTGGCTCCAAAGCGTATTTGTCGGCATTCTCAAGAAATGCTCGTCTTGATAATTTAACGGCTTCAGCAATGGCCTCATACGAAATAGTGCTACGCCATTCTTCAATGATTGTTTCCCAGGCTAATCCATCAGCAACTTGTTCTAAAACATCCGCAACTAAAATGCGTGTTCCACGAAAAGTAGGCTTTCCATGACAAATTTCTGGATCTGTTACCACATAGCGTCCAAAAAATCTTTCTTTCATCATTTCTCTCCCGATTACCACGGCCAGGTCACATTATAGGGAATATGAATAACAATTTAGTAAAACGTGTAACCTTCGGAAGGTTTGACCCAAGAGCTTGTCCACTATAGAAACCATCCGAAGGCCCGCCCCAACTTATTGAGAAGATACCAATACGAGTTATAAACCCCTTAAATCGCCCCAAGCCCTTTGCGCTATTGCTACACCGCAAAGCCATTATTCAGGACAAGGGGGTGATTGTCAACATCCTTGCGGATTGCCGGAAATGATTTTATTGTTTTAGCGGCCGCGTACCGGTTCAATGCCTGGGCACTGAATCCAAATTCTCAGATAAATTATCCGCAGATTAACGCAGATTTTAAGGATTGGCCGTATCTTCTCAGAAACTGGCGGCGGGCATGTAGCACAAGTTTCTTACTTGTGCAGGCAAGAAAGAATCTTGCCCTACAGTCCCAACCTATTGAGAAGTTACGATTGGCCTGGAAAAATCTGCGCTAATCCGCGAAATCTGCGGATAAAAATCAAATTGTGGGCTTACTGAGACTGAGAGACTTGGCCACGAATTGACCCGAAATTTTCTGGCTTCGTGTTACTTCGGGTCATTCGTGGCAAATATTTTTTTACCCGAGAAGCTGGCTTGTAGGGTGCTTATGAGGCTGGCCCGATGGAGATGGTGATGGTGTGTGGCTCGCCGACGTAGTTGCCATCCCATTGGATGACGATGAGGCGCAGGTAGTAGGTGCCAGCCGGCAGGGCGTCGGCGTGGAGCATCTCTAAGGTGCCGTTGATCACGGGGGTATGATGGGTTTCGCCCAATGTCACCCACTGCACCTCTTCACCCGCTGGGATGCCTAACTCTATTTTGTAAAATTGTACCTGTAGTGGATCGAAGTTGGCGGTGCCGATGATGGGTAGGATGCCGCTTAAGGTCTCCCCCTGGCGCGGGCTGGTAATGCGCCAGACAGCCGAGATGTTGGGGTCGTGGGCCAGGGCCAGCAGCTCTTCGTTGCAAGGGGTGGTGGGCAGGATGAGAACATCGTTGGCCTGGGCCCATTCGTGGGCGGCTTTGAGGCTTTCCGGGTTGCGCGGGGGAGAGAGGAAGAGGGTCGCGGCCGCGTCCGGGGGCAGCAGCGTTATTTCCATTCCCTGGGCAAAATGACAATATAACTGAGGCGGTGGGGCCTTCTCATCCACCGGCTGCCCAAGCAACTGCTCCAATGGGGTCGGGGGTAGGGGGACGGCCGGAATGCGCCAGACGGCTGGCTCCACCTGCTCCCAGGCCAGGCGGTTCGGGTCGGGAGCCGGGGTGGGGGGAGCAGCGATGGATTGGGTCAAGAACCATTCTGTCCCGGCGCGGCTACATTCAGTGGCCCCGGCGGTGACACTGCTGAGATTACATAGCGGCCGCTGCTCTAACCCAGGGGGTGGGATAAATTCAGTTGGGGGTTGTGCCCCCTGGTGCCCTAACACCGTCACCAGTTCTGGGCTGGCGTAGACCGCCTGCATATAGGTAGACCAGAGGGGGGCAGCCCCGGTCAGGCCGCTAACTCCCACCATGGGGCTGTTGTCACTGTTGCCCGTCCACACCCCTACCACCAGACCAGGGGTGTACCCCATCGTCCAGTTATCACGGAAATCATTGGTAGTGCCAGTTTTCGCGGCCGCGGGGAACGGCAAATTAAGCGGATTCTCCCGCCCCATCGCCGGGATGCGGGCCACATCATCATCTAAAATATCACTGATGAGAAAAGCCACTCGCGGATCTAACACCGGTTCCGGGGCCGGGGAGTCATAATTAAACAGCACCACCCCATCACTCTTTTCCACCCGCAGAATAGCTACCGGCGGGATGCGATACCCCCCATTGGCTAACACCGCATAGGCAGCCGTCAGTTCCAGCGGCGTCACATCCCCCCCGCCCAGAGTCAGAGAGAGGCCATAATTGGCCGGGTTTTGCTCCCAACTGGTAATACCCATCTGCCGGGCAAACGGGAGAAAGTCGGCCACGCCTATATCTTGCAGGAGCAGAATGGCGGGCACATTGTAGCTGTTAGCCAGCGCGCCCCGCAGCCGCACTGGGCCACGAAAACGGCCATCATAGTTGACCGGGTCATAGCTGCTGCCATCATATTGGGGGTACTCAACGGGCACATCCCAGAGAAGATCGGCGGCGGTCCAGGCGGGTTGGCCGGTGAGGGGATCAGGGGAGAGCGCGGCCGCGTAGGTCAACGGTTTAATGGAGCTGCCCGGCTGCTGGAGCGAGAGGGCGATATTGACATGGCCATCAATGGTTTCATCCCGGTAATTGACACTGCCCAACATGGCGATAATCTCCCCCGTGCCCGGCTTGAGGGCCACAATCGAGGCGTTGGTCAGGTTGTGGGCCGTTGCCAGAGCCGAGACGTGCTGCCGGGCGATATTTTCGGCCAACTTTTGGTAGCCCAAATCAATCGTCGTTGTCACCCGCAGCCCACCATTGGCGACCATCTCCGCCCCATATTGCTGTTCCAACTGCTGCCGCACCCAGATGGCAAAATGGGGGGCTTCCAGGCTGACTTCCTGGGGAGCAAATTGCAGGGGGGTCTGGTAAGCAGCTTCGGCCTGGGCATAGGTGAGATACCCTTCATCCACCATCAGCATCAAGACGATCCACTGCCGCTGTTTGGCCCCTTCCAGGTTGGTCAGGGGGTTGAGTTCGACCGGGCTTTGCGGGAGGGCCGTAAGCAAGGAGATTTCGGCCAGGCTGAGTTCCTGGGCTGATTTGGCGAAGTAGGTTTGCGCGGCCGCTTCCACCCCATAAGCCAGGTTGCCATAATAAATCTCATTCAGATACATCTCCAAAATCTCATCTTTGCTGTACTCCCGCGTCATCATCCAGGCCAGGATAATCTCTTTGATTTTGCGATCATAGCTGACCGATACCCGCTCCTCATAATCAAAGGCGATATGGCGCACGATTTGTTGGGTGATGGTGCTGCCCCCCATCGGTCGCTCTTCCGGGTTGCGTAAGTTGGCGATGAGCGCGGCTACCAGCGAAGGGGCGTCCAGGCCGATGTTCTCATAAAAAGTGTCATCTTCCACAGAAATGGTGGCCTGGATTAGCTCCGGGGGGATGCGGCTGAGGGGAACTTTGGTCCGGTTGCCTTCCCCAAAAATTTCCCACAACAGTTGACCGTTCCGGTCATAGATGCGGGTGGTCTGGAATGTCTCCCGGTCGCGGGCGGCATCCAGGGCGGCAATACTGTCTTGCAGTTCGGCCTCGTACCGGGCATAGACGAGGGTGCCGGAGACGAGCAGGGTACCCATCAGGAGCAGGAACAGGGTGAAGAAGGTGAGCCAGAAAAGACGGCCAAAGCAGCCTCGTCGCTGGGGGGCGCGGCCGCGACGCTTCAGGCCAATGGTTTCGATGTCGTCGGAATAAGTTTGTTGGGCCATGATGACGCTCCTGAGAATAAGGATGAAGATGAATTAGGAATTATGAAAGGGGTCTCACTCGCAAACTCGCTTGATTTTCTCAGTGTACCATGAGGCGCGGCCGCTTACCCGCCGCCAGGGTGACGAACAGGTGACGGAAAGGGGACGGTTGGCGGTTAGCCAGGGTAGTAGAGAAACTGGCGCAGTCGAGTATAATGGGGAAATAGACGAACTGAAGAAGCTTGTGGACGCTGAGGGAACATCTCTTCATAATTCATCCCTCATCATTCATCATTAGGAACCGCAATGGGCCAATTAAAAGGAAACAATCTGATTGACCTGGGATGGCCGGAGGGGCCGCTGATTGGGTTGGGGTTGCAGGCAGCCCGTGCCCTGGTAACTGAGGGGTATGACCCAGCCGGAGCGTTGGCGTTGACCGATGAGGTGCGCCAGGACGCGGCCGCGTTCATCAGCCATCCCCAGCTAAGTGAACTGGCCCAGGCATGGCTACAGCATAACCAACTTCCCGACCCCCGCCAGGTAGACACTCTGCGCCAGGAACCACTCCCATACCGGGTCTGGGGCAAAGAGATGGTCGAAAGCGGGGCCATCACGCAGATTAACAACGCCGCCCGCCTGCCCATTGCCCGTGCGGCCGCGCTCATGCCCGATGCCCACGTGGGGTATGGTCTACCCATCGGCGGTGTCCTGGCCGTAGAGAACGCCGTCATCCCGTATGGGGTAGGGGTAGATATAGCCTGCCGGATGCGCCTTTCGGTCATGCCCGTTTCCACCCATCTGCTCGACCAGAAGCGGCAACTGTTTGAAAAGGCCCTGCTCAGCGAAACCCGATTTGGGGCCGGGGTGGGCTGGGAACGCGGCCGCCAGGCGGAACATCCGGTTATGGACAACCTGGCCTGGGTACAGCTTCCCATTCTGCGAGAGATGAAAAGCACCGCCTGGAGCCAGTTGGGTACATCAGGCGGGGGCAACCATTTTGTCGAATGGGGTTCGCTGACCCTGGAAAAAGACGCGGCCGACCTGGGGCTGAAAAAGGGGCGGTACCTGGCTTTGCTCTCTCACAGCGGCTCACGCGGTCTGGGGGCACGGGTGGCCGATCTGTACACCAAAATTGCCATGGCCCAGCGGGCTAAATTGGACAGCCAGGTCAAACATCTGGCCTGGTTAGACCTGGATACGGAAGATGGGCAGGCGTATTGGCTGGCGATGGAACTGGCGGGGCAATATGCCTCAGCCAACCATTTTGTTATCCATGAGCGGGTGCTTGCGGCCGCGGGGCTGGAGCCGATTGCCGTCGTCGAAAACCACCACAATTACGCCTGGCGGGAAACATTGGCTGATGGTACCGAGGTTATCGTGCACCGCAAAGGAGCTACCCCGGCGGGCAAAGGGGTGTTGGGGGTCATTCCCGGTTCGATGGGCGACCCTGGTTATGTGGTGCGGGGGTTGGGCAATGCCGAGGCTATCAACTCAGCGGCGCATGGGGCCGGCCGCAAAATGAGCCGTGCCGAAGCCTTTAACAAACTAAACAGTGATCAGATGGCCCGGTATTTAGGCCAACACAATATCACCTTGTTGGGGGGCAGCCTGGATGAATCCCCCCAGGCGTATAAAGCCATTAAAACGGTGATGGCGGCGCAGATGGATTTGGTAGAAGTGGTAGCCGAGTTTATGCCCCGGATTGTGCGGATGGCCCAAGATGGTAAGCCGCGCCGCGGCCGCAAGGGAAAACGTTAATTGTAGCGAGTGTCGAATTGGACGATGTTGGATAACCCGTGAATGGTTTCACCGAGCGCGGCCGCGACCTCTTTACCTCTATCTGTTAAGGTATATGCGGCCGCAGGGAACTTATGATTACTGTAAATCAGCCGTTCTCGTTCCAATACCCCTATAGTCGTAAACCGTATCGTCAGCGTTGAGCCATCGGGCAAATACAGCTTAAACCGCTTCACCCCATCTATCTGCCGCTGAGAACGCAGGGCACACCCTTGAGCCATTGCTCGAATCACCTCGATCTGCGTCGCCGATAACTTTATCATTGCTTCTAAACAAAAAAGGAACTGTTCCCAGTTCCTTTGTCTGAATTTCCCAGAGTTCCCTTTCTACGCTACCCCAAATTCCCCACATGCTCCTGCATTTTCCGCTGGGAGATTTTGATATATTTGTCTTTGATAATCAGGTCCATCTCCTCTTCTGTGAGGCGGATACGCAAAATATCCAGGGCATCTTCTGGGGATGCGCCATAAGTTAGTTTTTGTTTACCATTTTTCATCTCAAAGAGATACATGTAATGAGGATTGCTAAAGCTGCTCATCATTTCTCCTGAACCAGATGCTGTCTTGTCCGTTAGCCATAAAATGATGGCTTACGCCTTAATCAGGGCGTCAGCGAAAACGCCACTGCGCCGTTGGGCATAAGGGGATAATCCTTTGTTGATTTCCTGGTCATATTTGCCAGCCAGTAAATCCTGGTAAAAAGCATAATCTACCCCTTTCACTTTTTCATCTCCTGGGAACCGATGATAGTTATCTTTTGACATCATGCTCTTTCCTTCAGCGATCAATTGGTAGCCCAAGGCTGAACCGGGATAGGGAGCATAGTAGGAAATGGAAGGATAGACCCGCTTCATATATTTCAACATCCGCATGGTTTTGAACGCATCGTCAGGCTGCTCACCAGGTACGCCGAGCATAATGTTGGCCCAAAATTTGGGCGTTTCCCGACCCTGAGCTTCCATCTCATCGCCAATACGATCCAGGAGATCAATGGCGAAGTAGTTATCTTCTTCGGTGCATTCTTTGTTGAGCAGGCGCAAAATGCGGTCGCTGCCCGACTCAAAACCGATGGAGATGATGTTCCAGTTGGTCTCTTTGACCAGGGCAGTAAATAAATCGGGCCATTGACGTACCGTATCGGAACGTGCGGCCGCCCAGTACGGCCATATTTTGTTGGCTTTGCGGGGGTATTTCTCAATCCACTCTTCCAGCCAGCTTGGGTTTTGGAAAAACATGGAATCATGGATAACCAATGAACCGACTCCATATTTATTATCCAGATAGTTCAATTCTTCGATAACCATCTCGACGGGGCGGCGGCCCATGTTGGGGATGTAAGAGTTTTCATTGCAGAAGACACATTGCCAGGGACAGACCCGGCTGGTAATGATGGTAGCCACTGGGGGTGGTCCCCAGCCACATTCTGGCTCCAGGGGCCAGTTAAATTTTTTGGACAGGTGGCGGCTGGCTGGTTTGGGCCAGAGGGTGCGGTCTATCGTTGGCCAATCGGCCATGGATTTGCTGGCATGGCCTAAGATGACACGGGGGAATGCTTCGGGGTTACGCACCAGGTCCAGGATGACGTTTTCCCCTGGCCCCTGGCAAATTTTGTCAAAGGCGGGCACTTCGAGCATCTCGTCCAGGGCGACGGTAGCGTGCATTCCCCCGGCCAAGATCAGGCCGTTGGGGTTGACTTCTTTGAACAGTTCGGCCGCTTTACGGGCTACGGGGTAGGTGTAGCTGCGAACATTCATTAACACCATGTCATAGCCGTACAACTGTTTTTTGAGCTGATTCCAACTGGTGACGGCGCGGGTAGAGGCGATGTCGGTCATCAGGCCGTTTTGGTGCATGAGGGTACGGAGCAGCCCCAGGCCGTGATCTTGCCATTGTTCATGTGGCCCGGCGGGGTTAACCAGGTCCCCCAGATCACCTAAGTCCAGCCAGAGCCGTTTAACTTCATTCTCTTTTTTACTGACGCGAGGCCAGAGAAATCTCATGGTACACCTCGAATATGTGATATGGGATATGGGCGGTGTGAGCTATCACAGGTTGTTGGCTTATTGCACACTATTTACGGCTCACTAATCTTCTATGGGGCGGCGGTCGTTAAAGCCGTGATGGAGTTCGTGGTAGGTGGTAATATGGTCTTCACCGTAACGCCAACAAAGATATACTTCGCGGCCGTTTCGTTCGGTAAGGAAATCTACCAGACCGACGTTAATATCTTTGATGACACACCCGTAGGCTTTGATCTGTTCTATCAGCCTCTCCATGACCAGAAAATCCTGAGCAACCGTGGTTGCCAGGGTGCTGCCGGTATTGCTATGTAAATCTTGTAGCACACCGATGAGGTAAGGGCGGCAGCTGATGATGCGGGCGTGTCTTTTGAGAAGTTCGGCCATTAGCGGCCGCACCAGCTTAATCGTCTCATTGGCTTCATTGAGGGTAAAGTATTGAGGGGGCATAGCCAGACACAGAAACAGCGGGGTGGCGAAAGGCGACCCCGCTGCTGGTTTTGGGTTTGGAGTAATTAGTTAGTGGGCTGCCAGGATAACCATAACTAATAACTGAAATTAGTGACTACAACCGCAGCCACCGCCAGCGGCCGCGCCCTGGCTGCCTTCCGTCTTAAAAGAGTGCCCACAGCCACAGCTAGAAACAGCATTGGGGTTTTCGATCTTAAAGCCGCCACCCATCATAGTGTCTTCGTAATCAATGGTGGCCCCTTGAATGTACATCATGCTGGTGGGGTCTACGAAAACTTTGACGCCGCTGGCTTCGATGACATGATCATACGGCCGGGCTTCCGCTTCCAGGGCCATGCCATATTGCATGCCGGAACAACCCCCGCCGCTCACAAAGACGCGCAAACCGTAATCGGGCACATTCTTTTGGGTCAACAGGTTTTTAACAGTGGACGCGGCCGCGTCAGTAATGTGAACTGTGGTGACATCAACCATTTCCAAAGCGCTCATATTTAACTCCATTCTCCCGCCCACCATTAGGTGATGGGTCATTGTAGATGATTAAAACAAGCTGATTGTAGCAATAACCTGTACCAGTGTCAATTTTTATCAATTTTTTCTTCTTTATTCATTACAAGGCCAAAAGAGTGGCAAAATTGCTCAACCCCGGTAAATTTGACGAGCAGTAGCTAGTGAGTGAATAATTAGTAAGTCGTGAACAGTAAGCCGTGAGCCGTGAGCAGTCATCCTTGTCTATGTTTACCGATCCATTAGTTGGGCAGCAGTTGGCAAACTTCAGGCTTGATGAAGTCATTCAGCGTGGAGGAATGGCGGTTGTTTATTTAGGTACGGATGTCAAACTGCACCGTAAAGTGGCGGTGAAGGTAATTGATACCTTTTACCGGCAAAATCCAGTATATGCCCGCCGTTTTGTTGAAGAAGCGCAGATGGTAGCTACCTGGTCCCATGAGAATATTATCCGCATCTATTACGCGGATGATCGGGCGGATCTGTACTACTTCGTCATGGAGTATATTGATGGGGCGGACCTGGGGGCCATGCTGGCGGAGCACAACCGCCGTGGGGCTTATATTCCTTATGGTGAGGTCATTCGGATTGGGCGAGGGATCGCGGCCGCATTGGATTATGCCCACGAACAGGGGGTGATTCACCGGGATGTTAAACCCTCTAACGTCATGGTGGCCCATGATGGCCGGGTTCTTCTCATGGATTTTGGCCTGGCTTTAAATGTTGAGGGAGGGTCGGTTGGTGAGGCATTTGGTACGCCCCAATATATATCTCCTGAGCAGGCCAACCGTTCGGCCGATGCCGTGCCGCAATCAGATATTTATTCGCTGGGGGTGATGTTGTATGAAATGCTGACAGGCACTGTCCCTTTTGACGACCCGTCAGCGGCCTCGTTGGTTATACAGCATATCCTCCATGAGCCACCCGTTCCTTCTGAAATCAACCCGGCCCTTTCACCAGAGGTGGATGAGGTGCTTCTGACGGCATTGCGTAAAAAGCCGGAAGAGCGATATGAGACAGGGGGGGCCCTTATAGAGAGTCTGGAAGTGGCTCTACGCAAGCTGCCCCCAATGACCCAGCAGCCGTTTTTATTAAATTTACCCCCACCCCCAGCTGGGGTAATGTTATCTCCGGATCAGATTGATACCGCGGGGCCGGCTCAAGCCCCGGCCGCTCCGGTTAAACCTTCAACCCAGGAAAGACGGTTTAATTGGGTGTTTGTTCCACTTGTGTTAATGGGAATTGTGATTCTCGTGGGCATTTCCTTAACCCTCTGGGCGCAGGGGAGGGATGGCAATGGGGCGGCGATTGCGGCCGCGACGCTCACCCCTTCCACAGCCCCATCTATTCTCCCTACCCACACCCAAATCGCTGCCCCAATTATTTCCACTATGGTGGATACACCGACAATCCAGCCATTAGCCACCCCGGCTCTGACTTCCACTCCATCGCCAACACCATCCGCCACGGCCACCCCTCCCCCTTCCTTAACCCCTTCTTTGACCATCCCAGCCCCCTTAACTGATGGGCACGAAATTCAATTTTTTTACGATAATCGCAGCTTTTATCTGCTCAACGCTGACACCAGTTCCATTGATATTGGGGTAATCTATTTTGAGGCGATTGATAATCAAACCGGACTGCCAACAGAATATCTTTTTTCAGGCCGTCAATGGAGTGATTTTTTTGACGAGTTAGAAGAGGGGAAATGTGTGGGTCTGGAGATAGTAGATGCTCAAAGCTGGCTGCGGCCGCGAGAATGTGGTGGTTACAATGCTATCGTTACCCCACCAAATACCGATGCCGAAAGGGTTTTCTGGTTAAGCCGGGCCAATATCACTCAGTTTCGTGTTCTTTGGTTTGGCCAAGAGGTAGGACGCTGCCTGGCCAGTGCTGGCGTATGCCGAATCTTCTTGCCGGAAGATTAATGGGTTTTAGTGAGGTTGTGTCATTTAGATGATTTTGCGTTGGCTTTCAAAAACGGGCTGGTTTTCTAAAATACGCCGGGGGGAGAAGATAGACAGGTCTAACACCGGTGGGCGGCCTAGAATCAATTCCGCCAGGAAACGGCCGACGGCGTGGCATTGTTGGAACCCATGCCCAGAGAACCCATTGGCCAGGAAAAACCCCCCTAATTCCGGCCATTCCCCTAAAATAGCGTTGCCATCAAAACTATTGACTTCATACAGGCCAGCCCACCCCCCAGTTATCTTGAGCCGATCAAAGAGGGGGATAGTTGCTACCAGTTCCGGCCACAAATGTTCCTCAAAATGGGTGCGCTCCCAGGTGAAATCGTCCAGAGTAACAGGATCATCGGGCAGGGATTTGCCGGCCATAAAATGGCCGTCTCCCTCGTGGATGAGGTAGAGTCCAGAAGGGAAGAACAAGGCTGGCAAGATGGTCTGCGGCCGCGCCGGGGTATCAAACACAGTCACTTGCCGCTTGACCGGCTGCACCGGTAGGATAACCTGAGCCATTTCGGCCAGATGGGCTGCCCACGGCCCGGCCGCGTTGACAATGACCGGAGCATCCAGCCGTTCGCTGTTGGCTAACTGCACCCCGGTCAGCCGGTTCCCTTCCCGGTACAAGCCGACCACTTCGGCTTGAATAAACTGTGTCCCCAGGGCTATTGCCTTTTGTTTATACGCCAGCAATACCGCCAGCGGGGACATCGTACCATCTTGCCGCCCCAATGTCCCGCCAACGCAGCCAGCCAGATTATAGAGGGGGTAAATCTGCTGTATTTCCGCCGGGGTCAGCCATTCTACCTGGCAGCCCAGGGTTTGCTGCAACGCTAAACCCTGTTCACTCTCTTCCCGGCTGGCTTCATCAATGAGAAATAGGTTTCCCTGCTGCCGGAAGGCCACATCGGGCATTTCTCCATCCACAGCCATCTCCTGGGCAAAGGTGGCTAAAACATCCAGCCCATATTGGGACATGGCGATATTTTCCCGGATGTTAAACTGGATGCGGGTATTGCCATCGGAAAGGGTGGTTGAAGCCCGACTGTAGGTGGGGTCTTTTTCAATCAGGGCGACCTTGATCTGCGAGTCAAACTTACGCAAATAGTAGGCGATGGCGCACCCCATCACCCCCCCACCAACAATGATGACATCATAATGTCTGTTGTTCATAAAGCCTTATCGCTACGTTCATCTATGGATGAGTTCTGATTATCTGATGATCTTTATCTGATGCAACTTTTTGGGGCTGATCCGGTATGATAGGGTAGACCCATGTTGAACTTTTCGGACCGGGAACTGGTATCGCGTGTGACCCAGGGGGATGAGGAGGCGTTTGCCTGGGTGGTTCGCCGTTACCAGGGGGTGATGTTTAATGTGGCTTACCGTTTATTGGGCAACCGGCGGGAGGCTGAGGATGCCACGCAGGAAGCGTTTATCCGGGCTTATCAGGCGATGCCTTCTTTTGACCTGACGCGGCCGCTGTCCCCCTGGCTTAAGCGTATTACCACTAATCTATGCCTGAACTGGCTGGAGAAGGAGCGGGCGCGGCCGCAAATCACTGTCTCTGAGCTGACCGCACCAGATGACGAAGTTGGGGCTTTAGAACAGTTCCCGGCCCCCCAGGTCAGCCCAGAGCAGCAGGTGAGCGAAATGGAGCAAGGGCAGCGTATTCGATCAGCCTTGCGCCAACTGCCCGTTCGGTATCGAGTAGTGATAGAATTACGTCATTATCAAGAGTTGAGCTATGAAGAGATCGCGGCCGCGCTGGATATACCTGTGAGTACGGTGAAAAGTGATCTATTCAGGGCGCGGAAGCAGTTGGGAGAAAGATTGGAGAGTAAACTGTAATGGCCGAGCATATAGACGAGTGGGTGTTTTATGAATATTTAGATGAGGTATTAGACGCGGCCGCAGCCCAAAGTGTGGCGACCCATCTGGCATCATGCCCATCCTGTCAGGAGCAGCTTGCCAGGCAAAAACGGCTGTTCGCCACCCTGGGCAGCCTCCCAGAGGCACCCCTGACCATTGATTTGACCCCCAAAGTGATGGGGCGGCTGCGGCCGCAGCCCAAACCATTCTTGCCCGGTTGGTGGCGGTGGGTGTTACTGGGGGAAGGCATTGCGGCCGCTGCGCTTCTTCTACTGCTTCTGCCTACCATACGGCCACTGATTGGGGGGGTGTCTTTCACCTTCCCGGCGGCCGAAATTAGTAACCAGCTCCTTCGCTTCTGGGTAGAAATGGGGTCAGTCCTCACCCTTACCTGGCCTGCACCATCTTTAAATAGCGCTGTTCCCTTTATCATCTGGGCTGTTATTTTAGGGTTAGGTATTCTCGTTGGCCTGATTGGCAACAGCTTATTGCTCCCCCCATTACTGCGTTCTCTCTCCCCTACTCCCCACCGAGGTCAACATGCCTGAACTACTCCGTTTTCTACTCATTGCCCTATTTTCCGGTTGGACATTCATGGCGTTTTTAGTCGCCATCGGGCTGCTGCTGCCCCGCTTTACGGATGTAAGTGCCCAGGTGTTACGCACTATGCCGGGGCGGTCTTTTTTGTTGGGGTTGGTGAATGGGCTGTTTTTGGGGCTTATCGCCGTGGTGCTTTTCCAGATTGGGCAAAGAATCGGTGGCTTTTTCGGGGGTATGTTTGGCCTGACGGGGTTGATCATTTTACTGGGGCTGCTGGGGTTATCAGCCTTGAGCCTGGCCGGGATGGCCTGGTTGATGCACCAGAGATTGTATGGGGATGCGGCCGCGACCCTACCCACCTTACTCTGTACCACTCTCATACTCATCTCCGCCGGGTTTGCGCCAATTGCGGGCTGGTTTATCTTAACCCCGCTGGCCCTGATTCTGGGTCTGGGCGCAACCCTCATCGCCCTGGTTCAACAGGTACGGGGTAGACAGCAGGAGAAATAATTCGGGGTCGTTGCAGGTTTGTGGGATGAGGCAACCTGTAGGGGCTGGCCTTGAGCCGCCCAGTCCGAGGCAACCACGAGGGTCATCTCGGCCCATTGTTGCCGATGCAGGGCAAATGAAACCATCATTTTCCTGGACAACATATGAGTATGACCGTTGGCCACCTCAGACCCAATTACATTTGTTGGAGCAGATAGCCTCCCTACGCCAAATATTTATTGAACCAGCGATGGATATGGTGAAGGCGGGCAATGCGGCGGTCAGTGCGGCCGCTGCGGGATAGTTCATGGTTCTCCGCCGGAAACAGAATAAATTCTGTCTCTACCCCTAACCGTTTGAGAGCCACATACACCTGCTCCCCCTGCTCCTTGTCACAGCGGAAATCTTGCTCACTATGGATCACCATCGTCGGCGTTTTGGCACTGCCGATATATTTCAGGGGAGATTGATCCCAATATTCCTCAACTTTTTCCCAGGGATTGTGATCGGACCACCAGGTTTGGAACAGCCAGTTGGAATCGCTGGAGCCAAACATGCTAATCAGGTTGCTCACACTCCGTTCGGTAATCGCTACTTTGAACCGGTCGGTATGGCCGATGATCCAGTTGGTCATGTAGCCACCGTAGCTGCCCCCGGCGACGCCCATACGGTTGGCATCCACATAAGGCAGGCTGGCGATATGATCGGCCCAGGCCATCAGGTCGGTGTAATCATCAGTGCCCCAGCGGTGGCTGATGCTGCCAGCGTGGGCCTGCCCGTACCCCCAGCCCCCACGCGGGTTACAGAAGGTGACGATATACCCCTGGGCGGCCAGGAAATGGAATTCGTGCATGAAGTTATAACCATATTGGGCCAGTGGGCCGCCATGAATGATGATAAGGGCCGGGTATTGTTGGGTGGGATCAAAATTCGGCGGGGTGAATATCCACCCCTGGATGGTGTACTCACCCTGGCTTTTAACCCAGGCTTCTTGCCATTGCCCCCATTGGATTTCCCGGTGTAATTTTTGGTTGAGGTGGGTAAGCTGCCGGTCGCGGCCGCGGCCCACGTCATGCACCTTTAGTTGATATGGTTCATCCATTTGCCCCCATAAATAAGCCAGCTTTTCCTGCTGCCGATCAAAGGTAAAGGTGCCCACTGTGCCCAGACCGGTAATCACTGGTTGAAGATCGGTACCATCCCGGTTGATGCGATATAACATCACCTGGCCGTGGCGGCTATTTTGGAAATAAAGGTGCTGGCTGTCTTTAGACCAGGTGGGGGGAGACCCCATCGGCCCGCCCATGTCGTTGAGGGTGGCGGGGGCGGCATAAATATCATGTGGCCCGCTCAGATTTTGCTCGCTGCCCCCATGGAACGGGACAACCCACAGGCTCATGTTGTGCCAATAGGATTCGCGGCCGCCTACCCGGCCAATATAAGCGATCCATTGCCCATCGGGGGAAAAACGGGGAGAGTGAATCTGACCGATGGGGGTGTGCAGCGGCCGCAGCTCGCCGCCGGTCGCGGGGATTACGTACAGGTCTACCTCATCAAAAGCGGTGTCTGGGTCGTCGGCCCGGTTGGAGACGAAAACGAGCCAGCGGCCATCGGGCGACCAGGCAGGTTGGGTATCATCGTGGCTGGGGCTGTCAGTCAACTGCACCCCTTTGCCGGTGCGGGCATCAATGGTCCAGATGTGCCATCGTTCGTCGGGCAGGTAGCCCAGGCCATTAAATTTGTACAGCAGCCGGGTAATGCGCCGGGAGACGACCCCCAACTCTTTCTTTTGTTTATCCGCTTCCCGCTCCAGGGCCTCTTTGTCCAGGCAGCGAAACTGGCAGGCCAGCCGTTTACCATCAGGCGACCAGGCAAACCCGGCAAACGTTCCTTTCAGGTCGGTTAGCGGCCGCGCCTCACCCCCATTAAAAGGAATCAGATAAATTTGGGGCTGCTGCTCACTGCCCCGATTGGAGAGGAAGGCGATGGTTTGCCCATCTGGCGACCAGCGGGGGGAGCTGTCAGATTGATTGCCATAGGTGAATTGGTGTGGCTGACCGCCAGTTGTTGCGGCCAGCCATAGATTGCTGTACCGTTTTTCTGTTTTTTTATCTACTCGCTGAACAACATAGATGACATGGCGACCATCGGGGGAAATTTGGGCATCGCTGATTAACTCATAATGGTATAAATCTTCAGCGGCGGCAAATCGTTTACGGGGCATGGTAACTCCTGGGAAAATAGGGTTGAGGACTGAGGGGTAAGGACTGAGTGAGTTTTCACTAGTTCCTTTTCTTCCTGCCCTCTACAAAATTGGGATAGCTGAGGGTTGTTTTATTGGCCGGTTAATAGATTAAGAACCTGACCGGTGTTGTTAACGGTGAGTTCGAGTTGGGTAAGCTGCCAAACGTTGTTGCTGCGGGTGGCTAGTACGTGCAGTGAGCCGCTGCCTCGTGGGCCAGAAACGGGAATGGTCAGGTCGGCGGCACCGCCAGAGTTGATAACATTGACGGAACCGGTCGCCAGCAGTCCGGCGGTGATGGGTGAGCCGAGGGCTTCGGTGGCCTGGGGATGTTCAGCTACCTGGGCCATGGCCATCTGGTAGGGGGTAGATGAGCGGACGGCCGTAAAGGCGGTGCCAAAGATACCGGCGATGAAGGCCAGGCAGATACAGACCAAGAGGAGAACGACACCAGCGAGACAGCCAATGACGCGGCCGCGACTTTTCATAATTTTCCTCCTTTACAAATAGCCACTGATAGAAGAAACAGGGATAGGAAGGAACACGGATGAGAAAAGGTGCCTACGCATTTCCCCTTGTTTCCAGGTAATGATAACCTTAGCGGTACTGGTTGCCAAAGAAAGGGAGCGGCGTTTTAATTAGGCTATGACGATAGATGGTCAGACGAAGCTGTTAGGATTGTTGGGATGGCCGGTGGGGCACAGCCTTAGCCCGAAGCTGCACAACGCGGCCGCAGCCCTGCACCAGCTTAATGTTGTCTATCTCCCCCTGCCTGTCCATCCCGATAACCTGGAAGCGGCCATCCGGGGGGCCGTGACCCTGGGTTTTCGCGGCCTCAATGTGACCATTCCTCACAAACAGGCGGTCATGGCTTATCTGGATGAGATAGACGCGGCCGCGCAAGCCATCGGCGCTGTTAATACCATCGTCATTGGCGAGCCATTAGCGGTCAACGATGTCTATTCCCCTCCCCCTCAAAACGCAAAACTCGAAACTCGAAACTCGAAACTCTTTGGCACCAACACCGACTGGATCGGCTTTCTCACCGATCTGGCGGCCTGGGGGTTTGATCCGGCGGGGCAGGATTGCCTGGTGCTGGGGGCTGGGGGATCGGCGCGGGCGGTGGGATATGGGTTAGGGCAGCGCGGCGGCCGCGTTCATCTGTGGGCGCGGCGTCAGGAGCAGGCAGAACAGGTGGCCTCCGCCCTGGCACCCCACCTGCCCCCTGGAACCATCACCTCGATAGCCGATCTCCCCGCCTGGCTGCGCCATCAAACCCCGACCCTTATCGTCAACTGTACCCCTCTGGGCATGTCCCCCCAGGTAGACATTTCTCCCTGGCCAACCGACCTGCCATTCCCACCTGGCGTATGGGTGTATGACCTGGTATACAAACCGGTGGAGACAAAATTGCTGCAAGCTGCGGCCGCGGGGGGCGGCCGCACTCGCAATGGTCTGGGTATGCTTATCTGGCAAGGGTTACACGCCTTTCAATTATGGACAGGCGTTGCGGTCAATGCGGAAATGGTACAAAAAGAAATAATCTATTAAAATTGAATGATCAAAAAGATTGAAATTCAACCGTCTATAAACGCATATAACCTGTACAACTAACGACGAATTATCGCCTGTCATTATTCAACCTGTTTTGCTTTATTACTAAGATTATGGTTAAATTTGTCCCAATAAACTTGTTCACATACCTATAATTTTGCCCGGCCCTATATATTTAAGAGGTTGACATGATCCCAAAACCCCGTACCATTCTGTCTGTCTGTCTGTCTGTCTGTCTGTCTGTCTGTCTGTCTGTCTGTCTGTCTGCTGCTCAGGACCATGGTCGTTTTCGCCGCCCTGAAACCCCATAACCCCCTGCCCGCGTCTCAGACCCAGGGCTATCCCCCACTGGTGACTAGCACCCCCACCCCAGTAAGTTTATCCGGCTACCCTGGTCCACCCACAGCTATCCCCACATCCCCAGCTATCAGCTTTACCGTTAACTACAATCACTACATACCGATAGCCGTAAGCAATTTGCCCATCAAAAAAGGGATGGTATGGAATTTCTATAGATCCCAAACGAATAGTGACCCGTGGAATGTCATGAATATCGGCTGGTTTCACTGGTACGCGCCTGTGCCTGCTTATCCTCGGCTGCTGGCAGTTATTGACCTCACAAAGTAAACCAGATCCCTGGGTTAACTTCCCCATTCATCAGACCCGTATGGTTCATGAAGTTGTCATTCATGGGCCTTTCGTTGCCTGGCATGACAGCCCTGAGTGGCCCCAGCCCAGGAAAATTATGCTGAAAAACCTGGAAACTGGTGAACTGCAAGATTTAAGTTCTGATTTTCCTTGCTTGCTGGTTGGGTCGAATTTTGGGGATTTGGCCTTGTATGGGGAATGGCTGGTGGGGGTTTTCGCCTGTGAATATTATGCGCCGTATGAAATCCATGCCTTAAACCTGAACAGCCGAGAGTTGGTCGTTTTGCCTCTTGCTCCCGGAGTGCCCCAGAGCAGAAATATGCGGCTGAACCGACCATCTATGGGGATATCATTGTCTGGCAGCAGCATAACTGGGAGATGACCCGTTCCGATCTGTTCCTCTATGATTTGCAAAACCAGACGATCATTACCCTGACTCAGCCACCGCCCTCTGTAGTAGATTGGCATCCACAGCTTTATGAAGATTGGCTGGCCTGGTACCGCCGCAACCTGGGAACAGGGGAGAGTTTTATCCGGCTGTATAATCTGAGCAGCAGTGAGCAGATCACCATCCCCGTTACCGTCCCCCAACATACCCTGGTCAGCCTGGATGACCAGTATGTGATTTGGGATGATTGGCGTAATGGGAATAGTGACATTTATGGGTATCACTTGATCAACCGGCAAGAAGTAGCCTTTGTTACCCGTCCCTTTGGCCAAAGTAATGGGGTTATTCATGAAGGGCTGCTGTTGTATATTGATTACGAAACCCCTTTCACCCTTCGCCTATATCACCTGGATACAGAGCAAACTTATACCTTATTCCAACAACCTCCATCCTATTTTATTCGTTCGGGAGGTTTACATGAGGGAACTGCCGTTTGGATAGATGGGGGGTATATTGCCACTGGACAGACCATTATTTATGGGGCGCGCCAGCTGCCAGAGCGGTTTTATTTGCCCATTTTGGGCCGGCCTTGAACTGGTGCTTGCCGTTTGTTTACTCTGGTCGGTAGCGGGAGGAAGCTGGGGGGGGGATTCGGGCAGGGGTGTTGAGGCAGTGAACCTCATAAACGTTCACCAGGGCTTTGATGCGATGCAAAATGCGGACTAGTTGGCGGGGGCTGCTGATCTCTAAACCGATAAACACCATCTTATTATTCTCGGTGGCATCACCGGTGCGGGGGGTTTCTGGGGCGTAAATGGAAGAGATGTTGGTCTGTTCATCTCGTAGGAAGCGGGCGATTTCGTACAGCAGGTTGGGCCGATCATGCACGTTGACCTGAATGCTCACTGACCGCACCTGCCCGGCCTCTTCTTCACCCCAACGCAGCCGCATGAGCCGGTTGGGCGAGATATCTGCGGGTAAGGTACGACACCCCTGCTTATGAACGCTAACCTGCCGATCGGACCGCCGGTAGCCAATGATATCGATGCCGGGGCGGGGAACACAGGTGCCACAAAGGCGTAAGGGCAGGTTGACGACATCCAAGACGAAAAAGGTATCCCCATCCAGGGAACGAACGACGGTGCCGGCCTGACGAGATGGCCCCCTGTTCCAAACGGTGGTGAGGATGGCCGTGCCGACACTCATGGGCAGCAGCTCCGCCTGCCCCAGAGCCACGTATAAATCTTCAGCGGAAGGGTGGCCCAGGAGCGCGGCCGCGTCCCAATGGCTGTATTCTGGCAAGCCCAACATTTGCAACTCTTCCAGGAGAAGCTGCTTCCCGGCCGCCAGGGCTTGCTTACGGTTAAGGCGGCGGAACCAACGACGGGCTGTCGCTCTGGCATAATTGGTCCGCATAAACCCCAAATCCTCATCCAGCCAGACTCGCTGCGGGCCGCTGCGCCCCATCTTAATCTCCACCCTATCCCCATCTCGTAAAGGTTGGTTCAACGGGGCTAACTGCTCATTGATATACGCTTCACGGGCATAATTGCCCACTTCTGTATGCACGGCATAGGCAAAATCCAGGGCTGTCGCCCCTTGGGGCAGCTCCTTAGCATCTCCTTTGGGGGTAAAAGCGACGATTTGCTGGTCGTGAAGCAGGTCTTCCATCACCCCTTGCAGCCCTACCCGGTGGTCCTGTGAATCTACATTAATGGTGGTTTTGATATTCTTCAGCAGGGCGTCCACTCGTTCATTGAGTTCATCTGGGGCAGTGGCAATACCCGGCCCAGCCCATTTGGCCAAAACCCCAATTTCCGACATCAGGTTCATAGCGGCAGTGCGGAAACGAATGCGGATATGCTGCCCATTGGCATAAATCACGGTGGTGTGCAGGGCGCGGTAAAGGTTTTCCCGGGGGGCCGCAATGTAATCATCTAATTTACCCGCTACAGGACGCCACTTTTGGTGAATGCGCCCCAGAGCCAGATAACAATCTAACTCCTCACGGAGCAAGATTACCACCCGAAACAGGGGGGAAATGCGTCCGTTTTGGGTGAAAACATGGTCGGCCTGCCCATGTTTTTGGACGATGCTTTTGTAAATGGTGTAAATATTCTCAGGGGAATACAAAATATCTACGACAGAAAGGTCAGAGCCAGACAGATGGTTGCTGATTTCCTGGCGAATGTTAGTAAAAAAGGGGTGGTGTTTCTTGTGTAAAGCCCGCAGCTGATGGTCAATCCGTTGGTAGGCCAGGGGGTGCAGGATGTTGAGGCAGTTCGCTTCTAATTCTGATTTGAGGAACCAGATGCCTAATCGGTTGGCTAAGGGGGTGTAAACGGCGAGGGTTTCTTGGGCTTTGCGCTTTTGTGATTCGGGGGATTTGGCGGCCATGGTTTGCATGTTGTGGCGGCGGTCAAATAGTTTAATGATGCCGATGCGGACATCTTGGGCCATCATACCCAGGAGCTTGTGCAGGGTTTTGCTTTCGATGTCGGTTTTGCTGAGTTTGGTCGCGGCCGCGTCCTCACTCATCTGCTCAAATTTGGTCAACCCATCTACCAGATGGGCCACTTCTTTGCCAAACATCGCCTCAATTTCACCCACGGTCACCCGGGTATCTTCAGCCACATCATGGAGCAGGGCAGCCACCAGCGCGGCCGCGTCCAACTTATATTCGGCCAGATAATGAGCGACTGTCAGCGGATGGGTAAAAAAAAGCTCGCCCGATGCTCGTTTATCTTCCCCGTGCATCTGGCGAGCAAATTCAAAAGCACGCTGCACACAACAATAATCTTCGTCTTTTAGATAAGTACGAATCAAATCAAAGAACACACGCCCATCGGCCTCTACAAAATCTTGCTTCATGGCTAAACCCACAAAACCCTGACGGGTGTGCTGCTCCCCCCATCAGGACTCACGGCTTGACAACAGGTTATATTATTTTGACGTGCAATCAGGGGAAAAGCAAGGCTGAACTACCGTTCCGTCGTTAATTTACTATTTTTAGGATCACGCGCCCCATAGAGAAGCGTCCACACCATTTGCCGGTTAGAGAACAGCCAGGAGGGAAACTTTTTAGCATCTACATCGGTAAAAACCCCCCAACTACGCTCGGTGGGAATATTGTCTGGCTTCACGGGGAATTTTTTACGATCCCCGGCGGCATAGCTGTCTGACTCAGCCTTATATTTGGCTCCCCCGGCCTGGTCAAAACGCTCATAGAATTTATCAAAATATTTATAAACATCTCCCGAAGGGGCAGAAATATCCGCGGCCGATGAGGCCCGCATGGCGGTCACCATATAATTCCACATTGGGGCACCCCCTGGTTCAGCATTGATATACAGGGGTGTGCCTAAAAATGCGGCCGCATCATCATTCCGCTCAATCAATTGGGTTTGTAATTTGCCCATGAGAGTAATAATCGTTCCCAACATCGGGCCAACATACGCTGTAACCAGGTAACCTGGATTGACAAAAAAGCTGTTGGCTGCTCCCCCCAGGTTCACAACATTGTTCAGGGTAGCCAGCCCTTCAAACCCAGACCCCTGAGTCATAGGGTTGTTGCTCGACCAGTTAACCACCACATTCGCCAGAGTCACAGCCCCAGGAATCAATTTTCCCGCCGCCAACGCCTGAATATAGTTGAGGTCCATCGTATCAGCCAGCGTACCCCCAAAGGTAAACAGATGATCCGTCATGGCCCAGAGGAAACCGCTGGTTGAATCACTACTACTGTCACCAGAAAGGAATTTCGCCCGTAATAATTTTTTGGCTTCTTTCTCAGCGTTATCAATTTGAGATCGCGCTTTACTTATCTCCGCCTTAAACTTTTTATCTTTAGCCAGGAAAGAGTCGCGGCATTTCTGAGCTAATTTACGGGCCCCGGCGATTTCAAGCTGCATATCTTTAACTTCGGCGATGTAGGGAGATTCTTTGGCCGGAAGTTTGGCATACCACCTGACATAGTTATCTATACTATCTTGAAAACCACGCCACTCCTCAATATATTCATTGTCTGTGCCGTCAGGGAAAAACTCATTCCGGTCAAAAAACATGACTGAGCTAAGCTCAGAATACGCATCAGCTAAATCACTGTTGGTTTTGACGTTGACTGTTTCGGAATGCCGTCCAGGTTTGCCCAGGGTAACAACCACTTTGATTGGGGTAGTCACCTGGGTCGTATAATCATACTCGCTGTGTGTGCGTTGAATAATCGGGGCAATCAACGAGGTAACTGTTTGCCGCTGAATCGCTGTGGCAACTGCCTGATTACCGATGGTCTTTTGCCAGTGTAAAATATTTTGCCGGGTGATGGGGTTTTGCGGAGCGAGCTGTGCTCCTTCTGATTTGCCGCCTGATTCAGCTTGGGGCGGTGCAGGCAAACTTTGTTTAACTGTGGGTTGGAGGGTATGGTGGGAAGTAGGGGGTCTCCCTTTCTGTTTTTTACGCGCCATGCAAAATGATCTCCTACGTAAATGTAGGGCAATTTGGTAAATTGCTCGGACAATTTATCAAATCAGCCTACCGATTTTCATTTCCCGTGGTGTGCCGTAGGCGCATGGGAGACTGCTGCCAATTAAACGGGATAGCGCATTATTTGTCAATAATGGTGAATTGGCGACAGCAATTCTCAGTTTGCCCAGAAATGAATGTAGGGGCGGGCGGGACATCTTGGGGCTTTCTCTTCTTCAAGAGTATAAAAACTTGCAATGGTACAGCTTTGGGTATAGCTACAATTCCCATTTTTCCCCAGTGTAAGCGATACGGACCTTCGCGGCCGCGACCCGCTCTTGTGCCTGGCTGCCTTCATCTAACAATGGGTTGGTGTGATTCAGGTGGGTCAAAACCAGCCGATTCTCCAACCCGGCAAAAAAAGAGAGCGTCTCTGTGACCAGAGGGTGAGCTACCGGCGGCCGCCCCCCTAACTCTTCCAGGCTAAAAAACGAAGCATCCACCAGGGCCACATCCGCCTGGCCCACCCATTCCCGCGCCCCAGGCCAATCAGACCAGCGATCAATATCCGGCAAATAAAGCAGGGATCGCTCGCGGCCGCGAATGAGAAACGCCAGCGTCCCGGTTTGGGCTTCATCCCGATGGGGAACGAGCAAGGGGGTCAAGGTAAGCTCCGGGGCTAAGGTGAGAGGCTGCCAGGGGGCAAGCGGGGCCGGCTGGCAGTTGATTAGCAGGGGGCGGAGAAGTTTTTCCTGCCACAGCAGATCAAGCATGGCCGGTGTACCGTAAATGGGGACGTTTTGCAGGAACATCCCTTCCGGGCCAAGCTGGTTGAGGCCGCCCACGTGCCCGGCATGAGCATGGGTGAGGAAAAGTCCATCAGGCGGCCGCAGCCGGTCTGGTCGAGCGGCATCCCTTCCCAGCCAGGGGGCCAGCAGGTTGAATTGATAGCGCACATCGGGGGTTACATCCACCAGCCACACTTTGGCCGGGGTGGTCCGCTCATCCACAATGGCGATAGAGGCGGCATATTGGGCCAGGGCAGGATTGGCGAACGCGGCCGCACACCGATGACAGCGGCAGCCTACATGGGGCAGCCCGGCATCTTGCATAATCCCGGTGACAATAACAAAACAACCCTGGCTCATTGCCGGCTCCAAAAGGCCATAGACCCTTCAGCCAGGGGGTAGGGCAGGGTGCCATCCAGCCGAATAACCATAATGTGGGGCTGGCGAGATTCGTTAAGCATGGGCAGCACCAGGGCATCACTTTCGGGCGACCAGAGGCGATGGCTCAGAGCGTATTGGTCAAAATAGGGCAAAAATTGGTTGAGAAACAGAGGGGTAGGGCGGAATTGGAGCAGAACCCGCCGCTGCCCGGTGGTGATGTGGACAACCCGCAGCTCTAATTGCAACTCATTGTGCTGAAACTGCGGCCGCGCCAATAGCCCCTTTTCTGGAGCATACAGCTCATCCTCTAACCGTTGGCTGGGCAAAGTCAAATAAGCCAACGCCTGCCCATTGGGCGACCAAAAAAAGGCGAAAACCGGCCCATTGTCCAGCAAGGAAACATCCCCCGTAGCTGCATCCATCAGCCGCAGCGGGCCAAAAGCAAGGTCCGAACGGTTGAGGGGGCTGGTGAAGGCCAACTGCTCGGCGGCTGGACTCCAACTCAAGGCGACCTGCCCCTGGTGCTGGGCAAACACCTGGTCCCCTTCAACCTGATCAGCAATGATAAGCTGCCGCTGCCCGCTGCTGATGGTGCCATATGCCAGGTAGCGGCCGCTGGCTGAAAGCCCTGGTGATTGGAAGAAGCCTGGTTCAGCCAGATTGCCCGCCTCACTCTGGCCGTTAATGTCCATAAAGGTCAGCCGTGATCCTTCGCCTGTATGCCCAGAGTGAATAAACAGCTTAAGGCCATCACCCAACCAATCCCAATAAAAAGGAGAGCCGGTCGCTCGTAAGCTGTCCTGGCTGGAACCATCACTATTGACCAGGTGAAAACCGAGGCCATCTTGGGGATGGTTAGCCAGGAAGCTGATCTGCTGGCCCGTCGGCGACCAGTAGAGATAGATGGGGAAGTTGGTGGGACTGCGATACAGTTCCACGAGTAGAGAATTGGCCTGATCATTGAGGATGAATACCCCACCATCACGCCGCCCACTGGCGATGGCTGCAACCTGGCGGCCATTGGGTGACCAGGCGGGAAATAAGAACCGCAGATCGGTTTCGCGGGTAAGCTGGCGGCTGGCGGAACCATCTGGGGCCACGGTGACGATCTGGCCGTTGGGGTTGATGTAGACGATACGATTGACCGGCGCGGCCGCGTCCGTGAGCGTCATCGGGCCATCAGGAATCGTCACCAAAGCCGGATTGGGGACAGGGGTGCGGTTGTCTACTACTGGCTGTTGGATGAAATAGAGGGTTGCTGCGGCCGCGACAATCACCCCCATACAGACAAACAGCCCGATCAACCCTACTCCACAACCAATCAGCCAGAGCCAAAACTGTTTTTGTCGTCCCATAAAACCCCCGTTTGGGTGAGAAGTAAACGAGTGTGCAAGTCTGTAAGTCTCCCACCAGCCCAATCTCCAGTTTTCAATCTCCAATCTCCAGTCTCTCAATCTCTCAATCTCCATCCCTAATTGTGAGCTAAAATTTCGCCGAGGCAACGGTTTTTCATCATTCACAGCGGTTTCTGGCCTGAGTTGGTTTCACTCGGCCACAAATCCGGTACAATAGAGCCTATAATAGAGTGTGAGCCACCCCCCTTCATCCATTCAGGTCAGGCTTATGAACGGTCTTGAGATACCCAACCAGGTGACGATTACCACGGAGCGGCTGCTGCTGCGGGAGTTTACTTTGCTGGACGCGGCCGCAGTCTTTGCTTACAGTACCAAACCGGAAGCGTATCAATTTGCTGACCACCCCCCTCACGCCAGCATCCATGACAGTGAGGAGATGATTCAGCGGTTTATTGAATGGCAATTTAACACCCCCCGGCGTAATCTGGTTTTAGGCATCGCCCTTAAAAATGTGCCCCGCCAGCTTATTGGCGATATTGCCCTGACGACGACGGATGAGGTGCATAAGGAAGCAGAACTAGGGTTTATGCTCGACCCGGCTTATTGGGGACAGGGGTATGGCATGGAAGCGGCCGCAGCCCTGATCAACTATGGCTTTGTGCGTGTCGGGTGGCAGCGGATTGCGGCCGCTTGCCATCAGGACAATACCGCTTCACAGCAGCTTCTTCGCCGGGTAGGCTTACAACCCAGCGACGATCCCCCGGCCAACAAACCCGGTTTGCGCTTCAACCCCCACATGCGCTTTTTCATCTTGACCCGCTAAAGAGGATGGCGCAACTCATAGAAATTCACAATTTGAAACCTGAAACCTGAAACCTGAAAGGAGATTTCTTATGAACCGAGATACCATCCACACCCAACATGCTCCAGCCGCTGTAGGGCCTTATTCCCAGGCAATCCGCATGGGCAACCTGGTTTTCACCTCTGGGCAGATTGCCTTAGACCCGGCTACCGGCAAGCTGGTAGAGGGGGATGTAGTAGCCCAAACAGACCAGGTGATGAGCAATTTGCAGGCGGTCCTCGCGGCCGCGTCCACTGATCTGTCCCGCGTGGTCAAAACCACCGTCTTCCTGCAAAACATGGGTGATTTCCCTGTTTTCAACCAGGCTTACGCCAAATATTTCCCCAACAACCCCCCAGCCCGCTCCACTGTGGAAGTCGCCAAACTCCCCCTCGGCGGCCTCGTCGAAATCGAATGTGTCGCCCTGGTTGAGTAAGAGCGAGGACTGAGGGCAAAGTGCTGAGGACTGAGTACCGGGTCTTCAGCACTCACTCCTCAGTCCTCAGTCCTTTTTTATGGCTACCGAAACGATTCTCGTGGTAGATGATGAAGCTAATATCCGTGAACTGGCCCGGATGTATCTGGAAAAAGATGGCTACCGGGTACAGATTGCGGTGAATGGGCAGCAGGCGTTGGATATGATCCGCCAGCAGCCGCCTGATCTGGTATTGTTGGATTTGATGCTGCCTGTGCTGGATGGGTGGGAAGTGTGCCGACGGGTGCGGGCTGCCAGCAATCTGCCTATCCTCATGCTTACCGCCCGTGATGATGATATTGACAAAATTGTCGGCCTGGAGATGGGGGCTGATGATTATTTAACCAAACCGTTTAATCCCCGAGAGATGGTAGCCCGGGTGCGGGCCATATTGCGTCGGGTGAGCGCGGCCGCATCTCCCCTCTCTGATTTGCGCCGCCTGGGGGACCTCACCGTCAGCCCCGCCAGCCGAGATGTTTACCTGGGGGAGCAGCGGCTTGATCTCCGGGCCAAAGAGTTTGATCTGCTCCTGACCCTGATGGAACATGAGAACCGGGTTCTCTCACGGGAGCAGCTGCTGGACCTGGTGTGGGGGTATGAATTTTATGGTCAGACCCGCACCGTAGATGTGCATATCGCCCACCTGCGGGATAAATTGAGTGGCGGCCGCGTCAAAATTGAAACCGTTTGGGGCAAAGGGTACAAGCTGTTGGCTGATGCCTGATCTGCTTTTTACAATTCGGTTACACCTTGGCTACACTTTGTTGCCAACTCCCCGGCAAAATATAGGGGCAGGAACAAGTTTATTGAGACATGTCCCGCTCTGTCAACCGCCATAACCGTCAGCCCTGCTTATGTTCTACTCCCTTCGCAGCCGTTTGCTGCTCTCCTATATTGTCGTCATCGGCACCGTTTTGGTGGTGATGACAGTTTTTTTGTTGGCGGCTTCCTTGTCAACCTCGCTTCGGTTTGACCCGGTGTGGCGGGAGCTGATTGTGATTGCCCGCAGTGTCAATGCTGAAATTACCCGAGCGCGGCAGGCCGGGCTGGCAACTGTCGAAACGGAGCGGTTTGAACTGTTTCTGGATCAGGTGGCCGCCAGCCAAAATGTGCGGGTATTGGCGATTGTAGCCAATACCCGGCAGGTGATTTATGACAGCCAGAACGGCAGCTGGGTGGGTGAGACGATTGAGCAAATCCCTATTCGTACCGTGTTGGCGGTAGATAATACCCTTAGCCTGGGGCAGTATGAGGCTCCAGATGGCTCTTTCTGGCTGGTGTTGACCCAGGCAACGGATGCTTTTCGCGGCCGCAATCGGCTGTTTATCGTCTATGCGCGGCCGCGTCCTACCCCATTTGCCATATTTCGGCAGCTCTTTTTAGCTCCCCTGTTTCAGGCCGGGTTGGCCGCTTTTCTCGTGGCCGTAGTTCTCATGGTCTGGCTCAACCGTTCGGTGACCCGGCCGCTGCGGGAGATGGTGCAGGCCAGTGAAGCCATGGCCGGGGGCAATTATGATCAGCGGGTGCCGGTACATGGGCCAGAAGAAGTGCAGCGGGTGGCTTCCAGCTTTAACGAGATGGCGGCCCAGGTCAAACAAAGCAATCAGGCGCAGCGGGATTTTGTCGCCAATGTCTCCCATGACCTGAAAACGCCCCTCACCTCTATTCAGGGGTGGAGCCAGGCCTTGCTGGATGGGGTAGCCGGAGAGCCAGCCCAGGTAGAGAACGCGGCCGCCATCATCCACAGCGAGGCCGGGCGGATGAACCGGATGGTCAACCAGCTTCTTGACCTGGCCCGCCTGGAATCAGGCCAATTGAAGCTCCATCTGGCCCCCGTTTTTCTGAACGAACTGTTGGCCGAGGTACGGAACAACTTGTTGGTTCAAGCTCAGGCCAAACAGATCAACTTGATTGAGATGATACAGCCCGTGCCCCCTATTTTAGGGGATGGGGACCGGTTAATACAGTTGTTTAGCAATCTGGTGGATAACGCCCTGGCCCATACCCCGGCTGAAGGATCGGTGCGGCTGGTGGTGCGGCCGCAAGGGGAGAAAATGGTTGAGGTGTTGGTGCAAGATACGGGACAGGGTATTCCCGCTGAGGAACAGCCCCGTATCTTTGAGCGGTTTTATCAGGTAGAAAAATCACGCACCCAGAGCAGCCGCCGCCGGGGGGTGGGGCTAGGGTTGGCAATTGCTAAGGAGTTGGTAGAGGGGCATCGCGGCCGCATCACCGTTCACAGCCAACCTGGCCAGGGTACAACTTTCCTGGTGCAATTCCCCATCTTCACTGTCCCCCATTCGTGATCCCTTGCTGTTTCTTAAGCTGCTTTAGGTAACTCTCTATCTCTTCTAATGATAAACCAGCCAGTCGGTCTTCGGTGCCATATTGCCGCAGCACTTCTTCTGGTTTATATTGTCGCAGCACTTCTTCTGGTTTATATTGTCGCAGCACTTCTTCTGGTTTGTATTGTCGCAGCACTTCCTCTGGCCGCAAACCAGCCAGCCGCTCTTCGGGGGGCAGCTTTTCTAAGATTAGATGAATCACCTTTTCCCCCAGGCTCATTACCTTTTCGGCGGTTAGCTCTGTACTCATCGTTTCCTCTCCTTCAAGCCAATGTTGGCGCAGCCCGACTAAAAAAGTCATCACGGCCACACTGGCCATAGCAAAGCCGACTCCTTCTAAAGTCTGAAATGCCTGCTCTTTAACGCTTTTGCGGCTGGCAAAACATTTGGCAAAGGCGTTGTGGGTTTCATCGCTTAATTCGTTTAACAGGATAAGTCCCACCCGCTGGACGATGGGATAAGTGGAGCGATATACCCCTGGGGCCTCAGCCAGTTGATACCCCATCCGGTCTAAGAAGGTTTGCCGCGGCCGCCGCGCACTCACAATCAACGTGGCTAAATCGGTCGGCTTTAATCTCTGGTTTTCCCGATAAAACAGATCGTACCCGGCTGTTTTCTGCACCGTCTCTTCACCCAGAGATTCGGTTATCTTGATCTCCAGCAGCGTTTCGCGGGCATTGTTTTGCCAGATGCCATCGGGCAAGAGGGCTTTTTGTTCAGCCGTCCATACCTTGCCCTCGCGCCGAATGAGGAGCAGATCCCCCTGGGGCGGCTTGTTGAGCAGAGGAACCTCGGTTTGCACGGTGATGTTGACCGGGGTCAACAGTTCACGGAACAGTGTCCCCACCAGCCGATGCCAGAGAACGGGTGAACTGCTTTGGCTCATGGGGTTATTTTAGCATAAATGAAATGGCTTGGGGATTTTAGCTTGTTAAAAGTTGTTCAAGGCGGCCAAAAAATTCACTTAACATAACGGCAGTTGCTCCCCATACCTTATGTTCGCCAACGGCAAAATAAGGGATTTGCAGAGTCAGGCCATTAAAATCACGCGGCTCCTGGCGACGATGGGTGGGATCGAAGAGGTGGGTCAGAGGTACTTCTAAAATTTCGGCAACTTCACCAACGGCTGGCCGGAAAAGGGGGGTACTGTTTTGCCAGCCCACAAAGGGGTGGACTTCAAAGTCAGAGGGGGGGATGTAAATGGAGGTAAGCTCGCCTAACAACTGTATGTGGGCCGGGTCAATCCCTATTTCTTCGTGGGTTTCTCGCAAAGCGGTTTGGGCCAGGGTCTCACCGTCATCTTGCCGGCCGCCAGGAAAGGAGATTTGCCCGGCGTGGGCGTTCAGGTCTTCCTGGCGGCGGGTAAGGACAAAGTGAAGCTGACCGTTTTTTGGGTAAAGTAGGAGTAAAACAGCCCCCACCCGCGGCCGCCCGGCTAAATTTTCAGGACGGCGTATGGCTCTGGGCACGGGGGCCATTAACTTTTGGTACGCGGCCGCGTCAAAACTGGATAGTTGCAGCGCTTGTACAATCAATTCCGGAGTCAGGCCCATCACATATTTACCACAGCTTTGTAATCCCCCATCCCTTTTCCCTTCTTGTCTACAAAATAGCTGGAACATGCCTCATCAATCAGCTCTGGGGTTAGCTGAACGGGAATGTTTTCGTAGGTGCAAATAGAGACGATGATTTTGAGGAGATCGCGGGGATGAACCGCTTGCATGGTACGGCCTGGCTCCCGGTACCATTTCTGGATGAGGTACATGAACCCATTCTTATCCAACGGTACCCGCAGCGATTCACACATCACCTTAAAAATCTGGAAAAACATCTTTTCATCAGGGCCAAAAACGCCCACTTTCATTTGGATACGGCGCAAGAACGCATCATCTACCAACTGTTCCGGGTCCAGGTTGGTAGAAAAAACAAGGAGCTGGCGGAATGGAGCTTCAATGGTTTGCCCAGATTGCAGGCGCAAAAAATCAATCCGGCTTTCCAGAGGGACAATCCAACGGTTGAGCAACTGCTGTGGGCTGATTTGTTGACGGCCAAAGTCATCAATCAGGAACATACCACCATTGGCTTTAAGCTGGAGTGGGGCTTCGTAAAATTTGGCAAATGGCTCGAAACGTAGATCGAGAGCGTCCATCTTCAACTCACCCCCAACCATGACAGCCGGCCGCTCAAAAAGTCCCCACCTCCGATCGGCTTTAATTTTACCAAGATTAGCTGTTTCCTCTTTAACGGCCATCTCCCCAGCCGGTATATGGATAAGTGGATCAATAACCTGGATGATTTGTCCCCCAGTGGTGATGGCATAAGGCAGCCAGATAGGCGTGGCCCCAGAAATTAGTTTGGCGATGGCCTCGGCGATGGTGGTTTTACCATTGCCGGGAGGACCGTACAAGAACAGTGAAGAGGCCGTGTTGACGGCTGGGCCAATGCGCCGGTCGAACTTCTCCGGCAGAATCAGGTGGGAAAGGGCTTTTCTGACCTGGGTGGGGGTGATTCTCAGGGTAGTTGAGGTCTGGGCGATGATGGCTCGTTTGTATACTTCTACATCTACGGGGGCTGGACCGATATAGAGAGACCGCTCCATAGAATCTCGTGCCCGCTTGGTGCCTTCATCTGTGAGGCGGTAGGTGTAACTGAGCCGACCCAGGGAACCGGTGCGGGATACTTCTACCAGATGTTCTTGCTGCATCCGGGCGAGTAAATCGTCTATAACCTGGGGATGAACCCGGATGATTTCAGTGAACCGGCTGACACTGACATCTCCTTCGTTGAATAACATACGATAAACAAGGTCAGAAATGATGTTGATGGGGATGCCCAGTTCTTCCGCCGAGGCGGGCATTGTGATGATTTCTTTTAGATCAAGTGGGGTTGACAACAGGGCCTCCAATAATAAGGATGAATTATGAAAGATGAATTATGAAAGATGGTGCCAGGGCGCAAGTCTCAAGTATAGGCGAGTTAGGGTTTGGCTCAATAGGAAAATGGGCGTATGGGGCGAAAAAAACCGGGCGACTTGTGTGGTGGCCCGGTTTTGTTTTGGGGTTACAGATTAGGTTCGTTCGCGGCCGCGTCGCCTATCATTTTTTCATCAAGGAGGGGATCCTCTGGGCGTGGCCCGGTACCATTTTGCTCATTCAACTTGGCCAGCCGTTCCTCGCGCAAAATCGCCACCGAGGCAACCGTATCATCATCTTTCAAATCCATCACCCGTACTCCCTGGGAATCACGTCCTTGCTGGGAAATATTGCTGATGGCAGTACGTAAAATCAACCCATTGGTAGAAATGACCGTCACTTCATCATCAATGGAAACAACACGCGCTGTGACGATTTTGCCTGATTTGTCGAGCAGGCGCATGGCCCGAACCCCTTGTCCGTAGCGACCCTGGGTGCGGTACTCTTCTAAAGAGGTTCGTTTGCCATAACCCCGGTCGGTAATGAGGAGTAAGTCATCATCTGCGGTCACGACATCAAAACCGGCTACCCGGTCCCAACTGCTCAGGCGAATGGCATTGACCCCCGCGGCCGAGCGGCCCATGGGGCGTACATCTTCTTCGCTAAAGCGAATGCCTTTCCCCTGTTCACTGACCAGAATCAAATCCTGTTCTCCGTGAGTCATTTTGACATAACTCAATTTGTCATCTTCATCCAGGCTGATGGCGATGAGGCCAGTGGAGCGCACATTGGCAAAGGCATTGAGTTCACATCGTTTGATGCGGCCGCGTTCTGTCACCATCACCAAATATTTGCCCACCTCAAAATCATCCACTACCAGGGCGGCGGTAATTTTTTCATCCGGCAACAGGGGCAAAATATTCATCATGGAGCTGCCGCGTGCCGTGCGGTCTAACTCAGGAATGACATGGGTTTTCTCCACATATACCTTGCCTCGGTCAGAAAAGAACAGGATGCTGTGCAGCGTTCCCGCGGCAAACAAGTGAACCAACTCATCTTCTTCGCGCCGTCCCATGCCGATGAGGCCGCGGCCGCCCCGCGCTTGCAGTCGGTAGGCCGAAATAGGTGTCCGTTTGATATACCCTCGCCGGGTAATGGAAACCAGCATCTCTTCATCCTGGAGCAAATCTTCCAGGCTCAAATCAGCCGACAGATCAGCGGCGATTTGGGTGCGCCGTTTATCTCCATACTTCTCGTTTAGTTCCAATACATCCGCTCGGATGAGGGCTAAAATTTGTTTTTTGTCATCCAACAGCCCACGCAAATAGGCTACCTGGGCAGTCACTTCTTTGTGTTCATCCTCAATTTTTTGCTGTTCCAGGGCAGCCAGGCGGCGCAGCTGCATATCCAAAATAGCCGTGGCCTGGAGTTCAGTCAGGCCAAAGCGGGTCATCAGGCTAACGCGAGCTTCGTCGGCATCGGCTGCCCGGCGGATGGTCTCAATTACGTCATCCAGATGGGCCAGGGCGATAAGCAGCCCTTCTAAAACATGTTGGCGGCGTAACGCTTTATCTAACTCAAACTGGGTACGCCGGGTAATCACATCCACCCGATGTTCGATATGGAGTTGTAATGCCCGCTTTAATCCCAACAACCGGGGCTGCTGGTCTACCAGGGCTAACATTTGCACACTGTAGGATGTTTGTAAGTTGGTATGTTTATAAAGTTGGTTCAACACTTTAAGCGGCTGGGTGTTCCGCTTTAACTCTACAATGATAGAAAGGCCATGCCGCCCTGTTTCATCGCGCAAATCAGAAATATCGGTGATAACATCCCCGTTGGCCAGTTCGGCGATCCGTTCGATCAGGTTGGCTTTGTTGACCTGGTAGGGTAGTTCGGTGATGTTGATCCGCTGCCGGTCGTTTTTGCCGGGCATCTCTTCAATGGTAGCTAACCCGCGAACAATGATGCGGCCGCGGCCCGTTGCCAGGGCACTTTTAATTCCTTCTGTCCCGACAATGATTCCCCCGGTGGGAAAATCTGGCCCTTTGACAAACTGCATCAAATCTTCTAACAAAACATCCTCTAACTCATCATACCGGTCAATGAGATAGGTAATGGCTCCACACAGTTCGCTTAAATTATGAGGGGGGATGTTGGTCGCCATACCGACGGCAATGCCGGTGGCTCCATTGAGGAGTAGGTTGGGCAGTCGGGCAGGGAGAACAATTGGCTCTTTAAGGCTGTCGTCGAAGTTGGCGGTAAAATCAATGGTGTTTTTCTCAATATCTTCCAGCAGCTCCATAGCGATACGGGCCAGACGGGCTTCGGTGTAGCGCATCGCGGCCGCGCTGTCCCCATCAATGCTGCCAAAATTTCCCTGCCCATCCACCAACATATAGCGCATGGAAAAATCCTGCGCCATACGCACCATCGCGTCATACACGGAGCTATCCCCATGGGGATGGTATTTACCCAACACCTCACCCACAATACGGGCACTTTTGCGGTAGGGTCCATTGGGGCGAATCCCCATATCGTGCATGGCAAATAAGATGCGCCGGTGAACTGGCTTTAAGCCATCACGAGCATCGGGTAAAGCCCGCGAGACAATCACGCTCATGGCGTAATCAAGGTAGGAGCTGCGCATCTCCTCGTTAATATCAATGTAGTTAATGTTACCGATGTTATCCGTTTCCAAGATTGCCTCCGCAAGGGACACCCGAAGCCAGAAAATGGGGCACCACAGTTGTGGTAAAACTGATTTAGGCGTGGAACTTCAGGTGGGGAATCAGGCGATGATGAGCCTGTAAGTTGCTGGTTATTTAGTCGAAATGTCACCCATTAAACATGGGTAAATTATACCCTGTTTCCCCTTATGAAACGAGTTTAACCTATCCCTGGCGTAGCATTGACCAGTTTACGAAGGCAGCAAAATTTGTTAAATACCTACAGTTCTTTAGAATTGGGATTGATACGTTGTATTGGCTGTTTAGATTGACCAGCTTTACAAATTTCTGACAGATGACTGAGAACGGAACATCTCTGTTCATTTGTCGCCCATCTTTCTTCTCATGCCCCACATCATCGTTGAACAGTTATGCAAATATTATCAAGTCCATCATAAAGAGGCGGGTCTCATTGGTTCGCTTCGGGCTTTTTTTAACCGGCAGTACCGGGATGTTAAAGCGGTGGATGATGTTAATTTCACCATTGAAGCGGGGGAAATGGTTGGTTTCTTAGGGCCGAATGGGGCCGGTAAGACGACTACGTTGAAGGTTCTCTCCGGGCTGCTTTATCCCACTCGCGGCCGCGCTGTTGTTCTTGGCTTCACCCCTTATGAGCGTAAACGAGCGTTCCTGGAGCAGTTTACTCTGGTGATGGGGAATAAGAACCAGCTTTTATGGGATTTACCGGCGATGGAGTCGTTTCTGGTCAACCGGGCCATTTACGATATTCCTAAAGCGCAATATGAGGCCACGTTTAAGGAGTTAAACGATCTGCTGGACCTGGAACCTCTGTTAAAGAAGCAGGTACGGAAATTATCCCTTGGGGAGCGGATGAAATGTGAGTTGGCGGCCGCGCTTCTGCATCGCCCCAAAATCCTCTTTCTGGATGAACCAACCTTGGGGTTGGATGTGACGATGCAAGTGGCTATCCGTAACTTTGTTAAAGCGTATAACCAGCGGTATGGGGCTACAGTCATTCTCACCAGCCATTACATGGCTGATGTGACGGAGCTAACCCGCCGGGTAATTGTTATTGATCACGGGCGTATTTTGTATGATGGTCATTTGCAGCAGTTGGTAGAGCAGGTGGCCCCGTATAAGCTGCTCTCTATCGTGATGCGCTCTCCCTGCCCCCCAGAGATTTTAGGTCAGTATGGAGAGGTAGAGAAGGTTGAGGGGGTTAAGGCGACACTGCGGGTGGAACGCGGCCGCGCCAGCGAAATCGCCTCCCGCCTGCTTACCCACATCAAATTGGATGATGTTCTCATCGAAGAACCCCCGGTAGAGGATATTATCCGCCAGGTGTTTGCTGAAAGTAAGGAGAATCGGGAGAGCGGCGAGTAAGAGATTTGGCCTCAGTTATTTTACCGCTCTGCCACTCGAAACTAGAAACTCGAAACTAACCATGCGCTGGCTAAAAGTCTACCCCTCTTTGCTGCGGGCCTATTTTAATCTTTCCCTGGAGTACCGGGGGCAGGTTGTGATCTGGATATTATCTGGCATTTTGCCGCTGATTATGATGTTGGTCTGGCTCTCGCTGACGGAGAGCGGCCCAGTGCAAGGGTATACGGCGCAGGATTTTATCAGCTATTACCTGATGGTGATTTTGATGCGCCGGATGTGTGGGGTGTGGATTATTTGGGATTTGAACCGGGATATACGAATGGGGAATTTGTCGGCGCAGCTGCTGCGGCCGCTAGACCCTGTACATCTTCATCTGGCCCGAACCTTTGCCCGGCACCCGCTGCAGCTTATTTTGGTTGGGCCACCGGTGGCCGCGGCCGCGTTCTTTCTAGGGGCCCGTTATGCCATGCCCCTCGCCCAACTCCCTCTGCTGCTTCTGGTAATGTTAGGGGCTATCCTCATTGAGTTTTTTGTGCAGATGTGTATTGGGGCTTTAGCTTTTTGGATTACCCAGGCCATTGCTGTCATGGAAGTGTGGTTTTATATCCGTGCGCTGCTCTCCGGATGGGTCGTGCCTATTGATCTATTCCCCCCCGCAGTTACGGCCGCCTTACAATATCTCCCCTTCCGCTACGTCCTCTCCTTACCCCTGGAAATTACCCTGGGACGGCTCACCCTGCCCCAAATCGGGTATGGCCTGCTGGTGCAATATAGTTGGGCCCTCTTCTTTTTCCTGCTCTACCGCCTGCTCTGGGCGCGAGGAATTAGGGAGTACAGCGCAGTGGGGGCGTGAGTGGTGAACAGTAATTAGTCAGCAGTGAGCAGTCTCCCGCATCTTCTCCTTGTCTCCCCACCGCGTCATCCACTCGCAAACTTTCACCTGTACTTGCCCACAATAATCGTGGCATTATGGCCGCCAAAACCGAAACCGTTTGACATAAAATTATTAAACGCCGCTGCCCGCGCTTGATTGGGCACATAATCCAGATCACAATCAGGGTCCGGGGTTTGGTAGTTAATGGTTGGCGGAATTATATTGGCTTCCATTCCCTTAATGGCAATGACAGCTTCTAAAGCACTGCCAGCTCCCATGAGATGACCGTGCATAGATTTGCTGGAACTAATGGGGATGTTGTAAGCTGCTTCGCCAAACAGCGCTTTTAAGGCGATGGTTTCGGCTTTGTCATTAAGGGGGGTGCTGGTGCCATGGGCGTTGACATACTCAATCTGGCCCGGCTGTAACCCGGCATCCTGTAAGGCACGGCGCATCGAATGAACAGCGCCAGAGCCATCATCCGGGGGGGCAGAGATGTGGTAAGCATCCGCGCTGGTGCCGTAGCCTAACATCTCGCCGTAAATTTTGGCCCCACGGGCCAGAGCATGGTCTAATGTCTCCAAAATGAGAATGGCGGCTCCTTCGCCGGGAACAAACCCATCCCGATCTCGATCAAAGGGGCGTGAAGCCGTTTCCGGGCAGTCATTATGGCTGGTGGATAACGCGCCCATGGCATTGAATCCGGCGACTGTCAGGGGTAAAACTCCGGCCTCGGCCCCACCGGTAACCATAACATCAGCATCTCCTCGAACAATTTGACGGAATGCTTCGCCGATGGCGTTGTTGCTGCTGGCACAGGCGGTAGCGATAGACATATTGGGTCCGCGCAGGTGGTAGTGAATGGAGATCATGCCGGGCACGGTGTCTGGCAAGCCCATCGGCACCAGAAACGGGCTGACCCGCCCTGGCCCTTTGCTGATGAGGGTCTCTAACCCTTCGGCAATGGCCCACATTCCCCCCAGGCCACTGCCCAGGATGGCCCCGACTCGCTCTTGTTCATCTTCGCTAATAACTAGTTGGGCGTCGGCGATGGCTTCGTTCGCGGCCGCAAGCCCCAACTGGGCTACCCGGTCCATCCGCCGTGCTTCCTTTCGCCCAAACAAAGCCACCGGATCAAACTCCTTCACCTCTCCGGCAATCTGCGTTTTATACTCAGTCGCATCAAACAAGGCAATCCGGGCGATGCCACTGCGCCCATTTTTAGCCGCCTCCCAGGTAGTGGCGACATCGTGGCCTAGAGGGTTGACTGTGCCCAGGCCAGTAATAACGACACGTCGTTTCATGGTTACTCCTACAAAGATAAGGATTGAGGATTGAGAGCTGAACCGTGAGCGTTTGCGTGAAGCTGTCTAAATCCCTAACGCATTATAACCCAACGCTGTTGGCAAAGTCACGCTGTGCCGTTCATATCCAATCATCTACGGCTGTTTGACCTTTTTTGATGACGGTGCGAACCAGGTTGGTACCGAAGCGGTAGCCCAGGTGTTGGTAGGTAGGCGTGTCCAGGATGAGAATGTCGGCTTGTTTGCCGGGTTGGAGCGAGCCAGTGTCGCGGCCGCGACCAATGGCATAAGCACTGTTCAACGTTGCGGCCACCAGAGCCTGGGCTGGAGTAAGCTTCATATAGCGGCAAGCCAGGGCGATTACCATCTGCATACTTTCACACCAGCAAGTGCCAGGGTTGCAATCGGTCGCCAGGGCCAAGGCTCCCCCAGCAGCCAAAATTTTGCCCGCCGGGGTGTAATGGTGATGCCCCAGCCCAAACGGCGTACCGGGCAGCCCCACCGCCACCGTGCCACTATCCCCCAACGCACGAATGTCAGCGTCAGGGGTTCGCACCAGGTGGTCAGCGGAAACCGCGCCTAACTCGACGGCCAGGGCCGTGCCCCCTAACCCCTCAAACTCGTCGGCATGAACCTTGAGGCCGAACCCTAACTCTTTAGCCTTTTCCAGGATGCGCCGCGTTTGCGGTACGTCAAATACCCCGGCTTCACAGAACACATCGGCAAAGAGGGGTTGCTGATGCCGTTGGCTCCATTCCTGCCCGGCGGGAAGCATCTCGTTGATTACCAGGTCTACGTAGGCATCGGTGCGGCCGCGAAACGCCTCAGGGATGGCATGGGCGGGTAAAAAGGTAGGGGTGAGTTCTATCTCTTGTAATTGGTTTAGGGCCAGGATCGCATCTAACTGTTTTAGTTCCGTTTCGGTGTTCAGGCCATAGCCCGTTTTGCTTTCCGCGCTGGTGGTGCCGTGCCGGAGCATAAAAGTCAGGCGGCGCAAATTATTTTGCACCAGATCATCCAGGCTGGCCGCTCGTGTTTGGCGCACCGTTGCCATGATCCCCCCACCAGCGTTCATAATCTCCATATAACTGGCTCCCCCCAGGCGCATCTCAAACTCGTTGGCCCGGTCGCCAAACCAGGGGAGATGGGTGTGGGGGTCAACAAAGCCGGGAATGACGGCGCGGCCGCGGGCATCCAACTGTAACTCCGCCGCATATTGCTCCCGCAGTTCCGCCGAAGGGCCAACCGCCACAATACGCCCGGCGCGGACGGCAATGGCCCCATCTTCAATCAGGCCCAACTCCCCCAAAGCGTCACCCCGCTGGGGGCCGTCATGGTCAGGGATAGTACAAAGCTGGCTGGCGGAGTGAATGAGTAAATCTACTGGTTCCATGGTGACATTCCTTGCTGGAATCTGGTGTTTTTTGATCTGAGCGATGGTTATTAGTGTATTAGTTTATGGGTTATTATCACTGGGAAATCAATTTTTGCCAGAATCCACTTCCTTAAAATATGAACGGATGCCGAAATACCCCTTACCGGTTACGGCTCATAAACAAAACCCCTACCGCCAAGAGAATTAAGGCCACAATCCCCGCACCAAGCAACAGCCCAATGGCACCCGTGCGGGCAGGGGTATCCACTGTAGCCGGGATGGGAGTGGGGGGGGGGCGGGTCTCTGGAGTGGCCGGGGTGGAAAGGGCCGCCACTTCTGTAGCCGGAATAGTGGGTGTAGGGGGGAGCGTGGTGATCGCGGCCGCGCTCGTTGCCGTTGCTGGAGATGTCGCGGTTGGTTCGGGAGTAGCGGTCGGTTCGGGGGTGGCCGTTGGCTCAGAGGTGGGTGTGGGTGGGACCGAGGTCTCGGTGGGGGGAATCACCGTAGGGGTTGGTGAAGGGGGAACTGGTGTAGCTGTGGCCGCTGCTGTTGCTGTAGCCGGTGGAGCCGCCGAGGTGGCCGTGGCCGGCAACGGGGTAGGAGGTGGGGGAGGTGCGGCCGCGCCCACGGCAATCAGGCTGGCATTATCCCAATACATATCATTATGTTTGTTGGCAAAATCAGGATTCGTCCGCATAAAAACGGTGATGGTACTGTTTTGGGCGGCCGCCTCAACGGACAGTTCACCCCATTGATCCACATGGTTGTACATATTGGCTTCCCCTGACCAGATGACCGTACCCGCCCCTGGGTTCCAATTGCCGGTGGGGTCAATACCTACCCGCAAACGGGGGTTGGCTGGGAAAACCGAGGTGTAGGGATCGCTCTCGATAGATGACCAGACCTGCGCCCAGATGGAAAAGCGATAATTTTGTCCCGGCACAGCGTTGAATACCTGCTGGTACATCCCGGCATAATGAGAGGCGTGGAAGGTAAACCATTGTTGGGATGAATCGCCGCTCATCACCCGGTTGGGGAAGATAGAGGCGACGGCCCGTTTGTATTCAGGACGAAACCATTGAGGATCATGGTTGGGGTCTTCAAACCACCAGGGGGTCCATTCGTGGGCTACCTGGATTTCGTTGATGCCACCCCAGGCGAAGAAATTGCCTTCAAAACCGGGGTTTCGCAGCAGATTTTCTCCCTGCGCGGCCGTAACCTCTGGCTGATGGGAACGAGACCCCAATCCTATTAGCCCTACAAGTAGTAAAAACCATACCCATTTTTTCATAATCATTTCCTTTGCAGTTAGTCACGGATAAAAGGAAAAACGGATGGTCTGACATCAGCCTCCATGAGTCTCTGCAAGCTCCCGTATTAAACAATACCCCGGCTGTTTTGGGAAAAGATGTTAAAATTTTGCTCATGGATGAAGTAGTGGCCCATTTTATCAAAACAATCCATGATCACCCGGCCCGGCTGGTGTTGGTGACGGCGGGAGCAGGGACGCAGGCGTTGTCCTGGCTGCTGGGAGTACCGGGGGCCAGCCGGACGGTAATTGAAGCGCTGGTGCCGTATGACGCGGCCGCGTCCAATGAATTTCTCGGCCAGATTCCCAAACAGTACGTCTCCTCAGAAGTAGCTCGCCTTATGGCTGGCCGGGCCTTCACCCGCGCTCGTTGGTTAGGCCAACCCGATGAGCGGGTTATTGGCCTCTCTTGTACCGCTACCATTATCACCGACCGCCCCAAGCGAGGCCAGCACCGTGCCCACATCGCCACCTGGCAGACGGAAGGGGTACGAGTTCACAACCTCATTTTAGACAAAGGGTCCAGAGATCGGGCGGGAGAGGAAGATGTGGTTAGCCGGGTCATCTTAAACGCCCTGGCTGAGGCATTGGGATTGACAGAGCGGTTGGAGATATGTTTTATGGCGGGGGATCAGTTGGAATTAAAAGAGCGTGACCTGACCAACGCGGCCGCGAAGCTGCACCAACATCAGATTAGCTACTTCGCCATTACCGATGAGGGGGAGATACAAGAAAATGGCCGCACCCCTTTGCTAATTTTATCCGGCTCCTTCAATCCACTGCACGAAGGGCATTTAGGGCTGGCCCGTGTGGCCAGCAATCTGCTCAACCGCCCCATCGCCTTTGAACTGTCGGCCCAAAATGTAGACAAACCAGCCCTGGAACCGCTAATGGTGCTGGATCGTCTGGCCCAATTTGCCGGCCGCTGGCCGGTTATTGCCAGCAATGCACCGACGTTTTTAGCCAAAGCTCGCTGTTTTCCTGGGGCAACTTTTGTGGTAGGGTATGACACGGCCGAACGGATTTTGCAGCCCCGCTATTACCATGACAGCCCGGCGGAGATGAGCAGTGCCCTGGAGACGATTCGCCAGCAGGGATGTCGCTTTTTGGTGGCCGGCCGCCGCAATAATGAGGGACGTTTTCAGGATGCCAGCCATCTGCCTGTCCCCCTGGCCTTCGCTGACCTGTTTACCTACATCCCGGCTGACCATTTCCGGGTGGATATTTCTTCAACGGAGCTAAGGCGCAGCGGCCGCAGGGGGGCGCGGTGAGGGGGGTAGTTAGCAGTTAGTAGAGAAAAATTTGTGCCAATTTGGGTAATTCGTGGCTAAACTCCCCTCCGCATCACAATCTCAGTTTCCTGGTGCAGTTTGACAATTGAGTCTGGGGGATAATACCCTTTCCGCAAAGAAAGGTTGGCGTAGACCAATGTCCGTTTACCCACCAGGCAGCCGGGATTTAACACTGAATTACACCCCGTTTGCGCCCCATCCCCCAGAATAGCCCCCAATTTAGCCAGACCGGTGTCGTAAATTCTCCCCGCTGCCTCAATGGTGATAGTTGGTCGTTTGCCCGTGTGGGGGTCTTTGGCACTGACCATTGTCAGGTTGCTCAGTTTGGTACCGGCCCCCAGGTTGACCCCGTGCCCCAGGATGCTGTCCCCCACATAGGCGAAATGGGGGGCATGGGCGTTGGGCAAAAAGAGGGCATTTTTAGCCTCGCTGGCGTGGCCTAAAATGCTGCCCGGAAGCATGATCACATTTTCCCGCACAAACGCCCCGTGTTTGACTATGGCTCCTGGGGCAATATAGGCTGGTCCCTGGACAAATGCCCCTGGCTCAATGCGTGCCCCTTCGCCAATAAAAATGAGCCGGGAACCGATGATGGCCCCTTCCATGACGCGGCCGCGAATATTCCGCCCCGGCCCCACCAACCGAACCACATGCGCTTCCAACCGGGGTAGAGCCTGCCATATAAATTCACAATCAGCAAACAACTCCGCCACCAGCGGGTCACTCAGGTCAAAAAAATCAGATGGATGTAACATATTCTTTTCCAAAGGATGAGGGATGAAGGATGAAAAGGTTGGTTATTTGAATTTGATTTTTGTCGGCAGATTAGCGCAGATTTTTTCCAGGGCAATCCCTAAAATCGGCGTTAATCTGCGGATGATTCTTCTGTAAATTTAGATCTACTGAAACTCGCCACGCGCAAACTCTACGGGTACGTCGCCAGGGTACCCACACGATAACGGCGAATGGCATAATATTGGGAATCGGTAGTCACGGATGAAGCGGTGTGCCGACCATCATCAAAGTTTACCCCGCCGATGTTGCTCAAATTGAGGGTATGGTTAATCACATCACTGTACCAGAGGTTGCTGCTGGCATCATAATAGCTGGCCCGCACATTTAACTGCGTACCTATCTGTTCCCAACGTGCCCGAATAATATCACCAACTTCAGGAATATGGGAACCACCACCAATGGAAGCCAGGGGGAGAGGCCATTGGGCTAAAATGATGGGGCCGCCGTTGACCCACGCTTCTAAGGCCAGATTGACCTGCCCATTGCCCAGGCCAATGGGGATAATCTCCAAATTTTCTTCCATTGAAATATATTTGCGGAAGCCGATCATGGGGCCGAAGTAGCTGTTGGGGGTGGTGGGCGGAGTGCCGTTGGGCCAGCCAATTTCGATTTCTCCCCAACCGCTGTTTAAGATAGGCATTCGCTCCAGGTTGCGGCCGCTTTGCAACCGGTTATTGGCGGAATAAAGCCCGTGGGTGGGATGCAGGCGCAAATCCCATTCCCAGGTAGCCCAATCAATTTGCCACTGCACACCCGATTGCAGCCGGTAATCCTGCTCTTGCAAATGGCTGGTAGACCGGTTATCTGGCCCACCGGGAAACTGATTGGTCGTCAGCACTCGCCATTCATCCACATAAACGGTGAGGGGATCGCTACTGTTGGTAGATAAAATACCCAGAGCGATCCGGTCGAACGTCTCCCCACCCATATTTCCTTGACGGTACCATCCGTAAAAATTGCCATTGAGGAGAAAGGCAAAGGCCCTTTTGACCCCTGGCCCATTTTGGCTGTGCAGCCCTATCTCTAAATTGACCCATTGGTCGGTAGGAAATGTGCCATAAAGACGAAACTCAACGGCGGTGCCATTAGGCGTAAACCCATAGGCATAAAGCTCTCCCCCCTGGCGCACCCGTAAATACCAGCCCCGATTACTCTGCCCATTGGCCCAGAACCCGGCGATGGTTATATATTCGGTGGGTCCAAGCTGGGTGACGGTGGCGGCGGGTAGATAGACGTTAGCCCATTGCCAGCGCCAGGAGCCAGGGTATTCCCCCCAATTACCTGTGGGTGAGGAGAAGTTGACCCGCGCGGCCGCACTTCCTCCACTGGTTGTAGCTAATCGGGCGGAATAATTGCCTGCGGCCGCGACCGTATTGGAGCGGGTGACTGTGCCACTGCCCCCGCTATCTCGAAAAACGAGCCAATTGCTTTCTAGCTGCTCAAATGGCTCTAAAACTGTCACTGGCGAGCTGCTGGTGGCTGTGGGGGTAGGGGTTAATGAGGGGGCTGGTGTCCAGGTAAGCGTCGGTGATGGCCCTGGCGATGGGGTTAAAGAAGGAGTAAAAGCAGGCGTTGGTGTAGGCAATGTTGCCGTTGGGGTAGGGGTAGCGGTGGGAGCTGGGGTACGAGTTGCGGTTTCTGTTGGGTCGGTGGTGGGGGTCTCTGCCGGTTGAACTGCACTTAGCAATAGGGGGATATATTTTTGTGGGGTTAGATCAAATTGGGTGCTGCCTGGACGCGGCCGCACTACCCATACAGCGATGAACAGCAACAATAAAATGACCCCTACACTGGTTCCAAGACGTAATATTGGTTTCATACTCATAATCTTTCAGATACAATGTTCCCTTTGTCTACCCTTATCCATATACCCTTAACTATATTCCAATGCAAGCGCAAGTACCATCTTAAGCCACAGCCGATATAATAAAGACCAACCTGCTGGCACATATCAGGTAATTATTTGGCCTGGCAAAGTTTAACCCATACGATATTCATACAAGCTTATATGTCACCAGCCCATACATATCAGGTCTTAATATGATGTTTTCTAAACACTCTTTATCTTATCGGTTGATTTCCCGTCTCACCTACCTGTTTGGTGGCCCACTCATCTTGTTGGGCCTGCTTGGGATCCTATTTGGTTTGCCCTGGTCTGCATCCCGTGCGGCCGGTTCATCCCCTATTCTTATCATTGTTGATGATAGTTATACCGCTAACCCATTTGGTCGCTACCTGGGGGAAATCATGCGGGCTGAGGGGTTGAATAGTTATAATCTGGAATCATTGGTTGATATGACTGCAACCCTTCTGGATGGATATGAGCTAGTCATTTTAGCTGAGATGGATCTAACTGTTGGTCAGGCTGGGCTGCTTACAGATTATCTGAATAATGGCGGCCGCATCATCGCCATGCGCCCAGATAGTGACATCGCTCCCCTCTTTGGCATTAGCAGCAACAATGGGCCTATCACCGATGGTTATCTCCGTATCAACGATACGATCACGCTGACTGTCGGCAGCATTCCCCCTGGCACCGGTCTGGTGACGGAGACATTACAAATTCACGGTGAGGCAGATCAATATAGCCTGAGCGGTGGGGCCATCACACTGGCCCAACTCTACAGCAATGCTACTACACCCACCAGTTATCCGGCAGTAGTTGCGGGCAGCAGCAGCCGCGCCGTCGCCTTCGCTTATGATTTGCCCCGTAACATCGTTTACACGCGCCAGGGCAACCCAGACAATGCTGATGTAGATGTAGATGGTAATACGGTGTTTCAAACTATGGACCTATACCAAACAATTGGCGGTGGCGATCCCTGGATAGATCGGAGCAAAATACCCATTCCCCAGGCCGATGAGCAGCAGCGATTTTTTGCCCGCCTGGTGCGTCATCTGGTTGGTTTCAATATGCCTTTACCCCAATTGTGGTATTTTCCTGAAGCAGCAAAAACTATGCTCATTCTCACTGGCGATAGTCATGGGCAAGCTACCTCGCTGTATACTGACCTGTTAAACAGTGTAGAAAGCTTTGGTGGAACCATAAGCTTTTATATTTCCCAGACAGAAATCCCAGGCTTTCCTGATCAGATAACATATTTAGCTGCTATGCGTGCTGCCGGACATGATATGAATGTCCATCCTGGCCCATCTTGGTGTACTATGGGCTTGATGCATAGATATCAGTGTATAGTTGAATGGTGGGGGTTCCAATATGGGTCTGTAGAACGCGGCCGCACTATTCGCAACCATCGTGTTGAGTGGTTAGGATGGGCTGATATTGCTGAACATGCGCTGGCTAATTACGATGTTCGAATGTTCACGGATGTCTACCATTATGGCACATGGCTCCAAAACCCAGATTTAACCTGGCCTATGGGGTATATTACCGGTAGCGGTTTGCCCATGAAGTATGTGAAAGAAGATGGCACAATTCTTGATACTTATCAACAAGCTACACAACTGGTAGATGAACATATATTGAATGGTGCTGGCATGGGCTGGATGAATTTGACTTATACACAGTCCATAACTGTTTCACAACAGCTTATTGCCAGCAGTCTCACACGAGATTATGCCTCTCTCACAGCACAGTTCCATTTAGATTATTCTAGTCAGGGGGATGGGTTGGCATGGGCTGAGGGCACGATGGCTTATGCACAAGCCAATGATGTACCCATCTGGAGTGCCGATAATTGGTTGGCCTTTACCGAAATGCGCTATGGGTCAGGGTTTGAGAATATTACCTGGAACAACTCAACCGGGGTGTTAGATTTTGACTTAGAGGTTGAGGCCAGCCCTGGCATGACCATGACCGTGATGGTGCCAACGACATTTAAAACACGGTCACTCTTAGAGGTCAGAATTGATTCAGTAAATCAACCGATCACCAACACCGAAACGATCAAAGGGGTTGATGTCGTCTTTGTGCAGGTGCCGGCCGCCAATGGTCCCGTCACCTACGAGATCGAAGCGATTTATTCATCCCCCACAGCTATCGCTTTGCGCTCGTTGGCCAGCCAGGTCAGAAGTGGGTTGGCAACAGACGTGGGGGCACTCATGCTTGTCCTCTTAGGCTCTGCTACCCTGGTGTTCTTACTAGAACGCGGCCGCCGCCGTTCCCTGGCCTGATCTACCCTGCTATCCCCAAATCTAAACCGGGCCGATCCCCTCAGATCGCCCGATTTTTGTTATCCCTTATGCCCCATCGTTTTGCTTACATCCTTTTGGGGGTTGTTCTGCTGGCAACTGGTTGTCACTCATCCATACCACCCCATACCCGCCGGATCATCACTCCCCCGGTCAACAAACTAGGTATTCACCTGCTGCTTGATGACGGCCGCAACCATTGGCCGGTTGAGCTTTGGCCGGAGCATCTCGATTATGCCCGGCAGGTGGTAGGGGAATGGGGTTTTGTGGTGCAGTTGATCCGGCAGGATGATTTCGATGAGACAAAGTGGCAGCTATTTATGAATTTGTGTGCGGAACGCCAGATAACGCCCATCGTCCGGCTGGCGACCACCTTTGATCCGAGTCAGGGGTGGTGGGTGGCCCCGCCCCAGGATAGAGATGGGGGGTATGGGGAGATCGCGGCCGCGACCGCTACCTTCCTCACCGCCCTTCATTGGCCCACCGGGGAGCATCTCATTATCGTTGGCAATGAACCCAACCATGGGGATGAATGGGGCGGCCGCGCCAATCCCACTGAATATGCCCGTTACCTGCGTGATATGGCTGCCGCTTTGCACGCCACTGACCCGGATGCCCGCATCCTCAACGCCCCTTTGGATCCGTTTACCCCGCATACCGGCGCCGGCACGCTGAACGGGATGGGTTATCTGGATGCAGAAAGTTTTATGGATGGTATGATCGCGGCCGTGCCGGATATTTTCACCCACCTGGACGCCTGGGCCAGCCACCCTTACCCCCTTGGCCCATTCCGTGAAGCTCCCTGGGAGCAGCAGCATCAGGTAGATTTCCTCAACGACGCCTCTAACCCTAACCAACTGACGCCGCTAGAAAACATTTACAACCGGGGGATCAACGGTTACGCCTGGGAATTGTTCAAACTGGCTTCCTATGGTGTTGACCGCCTGCCCGTTTTCATTACCGAGACAGGCTGGAAACATGCCGAAACGGTAGACCCGGACTCTACTGATCACCAGGAGGCCTTGCCCGATGCGGAGACCGTCGCCCTTTATTTTGACCTGACCCTGAATGGGAATCGCGGCCGCGTTCCCGAGCTTCCCGACACTGGCTGGACTCCCTGGCTAGATGATGCCCATGTCTATGCCATCGCCCCCTTTGCTTTGAACGGCCACCCCGCCGAATGGGGGCATACGAACTGGCTGATCCTGGACGAGCGCGGCCGCGTCTTGGCAACCTACCCCCCATTTGAACTATTCAACCAGCTAACTCGCTAAAACCAGCCCACTTCCAGGCGAAAATCACCAGAATTTCAATCCCGGCCTGCCCCATGCTATAATCCCATCCCGTTTGCTCAAAATAGAACTTACCAGGGACGTGCCCTGAAAAATAAACGCAATCCAGAGCGTAACCTTTATATGCCCCACGTCCCGGCTTTAAGGAAACCGTATGTCTGATAAACTCTCCTTTAACGAAGTCATTCTCCGCCTGCTTGATTTTTGGAAGGCGCAAGGCTGTCTTGTCTGGCAGCCGTACTATGTTCAGGTAGGGGCCGGCACGATGAACCCGGCCACTGTTCTACGTGTTCTAGGGCCAGAGCCGTGGAATGTGGTCTATGTTGAACCCAGCATCCGCCCTGATGATGGCCGTTTTGGCGATAACCCCAACCGGATGCAGCAGCATTATCAGCTCCAGGTCATCCTTAAACCAGACCCTGGCAACCCCCAGGAGCTTTACCTGAAAAGCCTGGAAGCCATCGGCATCAATCCCCGTGAGCATGACATCCGCTTTGTGGAAGACAATTGGGAAAGCCCAGCCCTGGGGGCGTGGGGGCTGGGGTGGGAAGTGTGGCTGGATGGGCAAGAGATCACCCAGTTCACCTATTTCCAGCAGGCCGGGGGGATCAATCTTGACCCGGTAAGTGTGGAGATTACCTATGGTCTGGATCGCATCGTGTTGGCTCTGCAAAAGGCGCGGAGTGTCTGGGAGATGGAGTACGGTGCAGGTGTCGTTTATGGAGACGCGCTGCTGGAAGCGGAAATCGAACATTGTAAATATTACTTTAATGTGGCCGATATTGAGGCCCTCAAAGCGGTGTATGAGATTTATGAGGGGGAAGCCAAACGGTGCATCGAAGCAGAGTTGGTCAACCCGGCCCATGATTACAACCTGAAATGTTCCCACCTGTTTAATGTGTTGGACACACGAGGGGCGATTGGGGTGACGGAGCGGGCCAAATATTTCCAGCGGATGCGGAATGTGGCTAAACAGATTTCGGAGTTGTACCTGGCGCAGCGCCACCGGCTGGAGTACCCGTTCCTGGATAATGAACAATGGGCGGATAAAGCGGCCGCACTCACACCTCCCACTATCCAATTAGCCCAAATCGAATCCCCCCAAACCTTGCTGCTAGAAATCGGTAGTGAAGAGCTGCCAGCCGACGATCTCACCTCAGCCCTGGCCCAACTCCGCAGTTCAGTGCCTGAATGGTTGGCCGCCTTACGCATCAGCTACGAGCGGCTGGAAATTCATGGGGCCCCCCGCCGGTTGGCTGTCATCGTTCATGGGGTTCAGGGCCGGCAGCGTGATCTGGAGATGGAAGTGAAGGGGCCGCCGGCCGACCGGGCCTTCGATTTTGATGGCAACCCCACCAAAGCGGCTGAGGGGTTTGCCAGGGGCAAAGGGGTCAGTGTCAAAGATTTGTTTGTCCTGGATGATGGCAAAGGGCGGTATGTGGCTGCCCGGCTTTTTGAGACTGGCCGCCCCTCAGCCCAGGTATTGGCCGAAAATCTGGCCGATTGGGTTGCCAGCCTCAAATTCCCCAAGAGTATGCGTTGGAACCGGAGCAACGTCAGCTACAGCCGCCCCTTGCGCTGGCTGGTAGCCCTGTACGGCCCCGATATCATCCCGTTCAGTTATGCCGGGGTGATCAGCGGCCGCGTCAGTCGCGGTTTACGCCCCTATAACTCGCCGGACATTGTGATTGAGGACGCGGCCGCTTACCTGGAAACCATGGCTGAACATGGCCTGATGGTAGATATGGCCCAACGTCAGCAAATGATCGCCCGGGACGCGGCCGCGCTGGCCCACAGCCTCAACGGCACCATCCCCGATGATCCGGGGCTGCTTGAAGAAGTGACCAACCTGGTAGAAAAACCGACCGCCTTCATCGGCCGTTTTGAGAATAAATATCTGGCCCTGCCCGCTGAAGTATTGGTAGCCGTCATGCGGAAACACCAGAGGTATTTCCCAGTTTATGACCCAAACGGCCACCTGCTTCCCTACTTCATCGCCATCCGCAACGGAGACGATCAACACCTGGACATTGTAGCTGATGGCAACGAACAAGTTATCCGCGCCCGCTTTGCCGATGCTGACTTCTTTTATAACCGGGATATTCAGAAACCGCTGGCTGATTTTAGGCCTGATCTGGATAAGCTGACCTTCCAATTTGACCTGGGTTCGATGGGGGACAAGGTGCGGCGGCTGGAGCAGTTGACCCCATTTATTGGGGCCCAGTTGGGGCTGAGTGAGGCAGAGATAAGGGTGGCCCGGCGTGCGGCCGCCTTGTCCAAAGCCGACCTGGCTACCGAAATGGTGGTGGAGATGACCTCGCTCCAGGGAATTATGGGCGGCCATTACGCCCAACGGAGCGGTGAACCCGCTGAGGTGGCCGCGGCTCTGGCTGAACTGTACAATGCCGTCAGTCGCGGCCGCCCCAGCCTGGCCCTGGCTCTAGCCGACAGACTGGACAGCCTGATGGGGCTTTTTGCCGCCGGGCTGGCTCCCAAAGGTTCTAATGACCCGTTTGCCCTGCGCCGGGCGGCTTTGCACATTATTGAAAACCTCATCACCAATGAGGTAGAGATAGATTTGCGGCCGCTGCTGCGCCAGGCGGGCTCACTTTTGCCAGTTACCAGTGATGAGAAAACGGTCAACGAGGTGCTGGCCTTCATCGCCGGGCGGCTGGAAGGAGTCTTGCGGGAGAAAGGATATGCCACTACTCTGGTGAAGGCGGTGCTGGCGGAGTTGGCCGCTAACCCGTACAAAGCCAGTCTGGTCGTTCACGATTTAACCCAGGCCATCCAGGAACCGGATTGGGATGAGCTGCTGACGGCGTATGCCCGTTGTGTGCGGATCACCCGCAATTTAGAAGAAAATTATGAATTAGGAAGTAGGAAGTATGAGGGGGCGGCAGAACGAGCGTTGGCGGAGACATATCAGCAGGTCGCGGCCGCATATACGCCCACTATACCCGCTTTTCTCATTGCCCTGCGCCAACTTACCCCCGCCATCAACACCTTTTTCGAGGAAATCCTGGTCATGGATGAAGACCCTACCGTGCGCGAAAACCGCCTGGCCCTACTGCAACAGATCTCTCGCCTGGCCCATAACCTGGCCGATTTCTCTCAGCTAGAAGGGTTTTAAGAATAATAAGCAGGGAGGTGTACCAGGCTTTTTATACCGATGATGGGTAGCTCAGCTAACAAAAGGTGATTGAAGTCGTCTTTCCCCGCCTTCACCTGATTCCCATTTTGGTCTGGCTGCCCCTGTTTTCACCCTGCCCCATTGGTTGACAAAGGAGATAGCACTGGCTAGAATCAAGCCAGATTTAACCCCGGTTCAATTTAACTGTTTCGCTGTTTAGATGAGATTTTATGATTGGTTCAATTTCTAAAATTGAACCAATCTTATCTACAACTGCCTACACGAGACGACCTACGGGTCGAAAGGAGTATATTATGGCTTTTCAATTACCCGCGTTACCCTACGCTGAAGACGCTCTCGAACCCCACATTGATGCCCGCACGATGAATATTCATCATTCCAAACACCATGCCGCTTATACAACAAACCTGAACAATGCCATTGCCGGGACGGAATGGGAAAACCGCTCCATTGAGGATATTTTGGCCAACCTGGGTCAGCTGCCGGAGAATATTCGTATGGCGGTTCGTAATAATGGGGGTGGCTACGCCAACCACAATCTATTCTGGCATATTATGGGACCAAACGGGGGCGGGGCACCCAGTGGGGCCCTAGGGGAAGCGATAGATGCCGCTTTTGGTAGTTTTGACGCTTTTAAGGATAATTTTAGCAAGGCGGCCGCGACCCGTTTTGGTTCCGGTTGGGCCTGGCTTTATGTCGGTAAAGATGGCCGCCTGGCCGTTACTTCTACCCCCAACCAGGATACTCCACTGATGGACGGTAACACACCTGTCCTGGGGCTGGATGTGTGGGAACATGCTTATTACTTAAATTATCAAAACCGTCGCCCAGATTATGTATCTGCCTGGTGGAATGTCGTAAACTGGGATGCGGTGGCTGCCTTGTACGCGGCCGCAACCAAATAAATAAGGAGATTATCCATGACCCACATCGTTACCCGCCTGTGTTTACGTGATACAGCCTGCGTTGATGTGTGCCCGGTTGAATGTATGATTCTTGGCCACCCTGAAACGGAATGGCCCTGGCTCTATATTGACCCGGACACCTGCATTGATTGCGGCGCGTGCGTTCCCGAATGCCCTTATGAAGCTATCTTCCCCGAAGAAGAAGTGCCTTATGATTATGTAGCTCCAGCCGGTGTCTGGATCGCCAACACCAAAGAGCTGCTGCCCGATGGTCAACCCCTGGAAGGGGAAATTGACGGGCATGAAGTCAAGGTGTTGAACGCCAAGCAACTCCAGGGTGGTGAAGAACTGGACCTGACCGAAGACATTGCTCCAAACTACGCCTTTTTCTCCGAAGGGCCGGGTTATGATGCCGCTCCTTAAGCGAAGTAAACCTTAATCAATGATTGATGAGAAGTTCAACTTCTCGATGAACGAAAAAACGCTCCTGGTATCATACCAGGAGCGTTTTTATTTCCCCTCTGTACCGCTCTATTCCTGGCCTAATTTGTTACTGTTTTCCCCACTTTGCGCCATTTGTTCAGGCTGGCTCTAAGGAAAAAAATCTCCCCAGGGGTCAAGTTGAAGGTGGCTATTTCTTTCAGCGGCCGCATCATCGAACCCAGCTCATACCCATCAATCTCTTTTGCTCCCGGCTGGAACTCTACCGCCCGGGCGGTAAAAATCACCTGAAGAAAATCAGGATAAGGGTAGGGATACGGCTCTGGCTTAGGGGCGAGATGATGAAAATGGCGAAATCCAACCAGCAGTAAATCATTGACCAGCCAACCCGTTTCCTCACGAGTCTCCCGTACGGCTGTTTCGGCCAGCGATTCCCCCGGTTCACGCCGGCCGCCGGGCAAAATGTGGTGATGGTGCGGGGCCTGTACGACCAGGACGCGGCCGCGCCACATCACCAGACAGCGCACTGATGTCACCCAGGTCACCGCCGGGGCCTCATCACTCAAATGATCCGTCAGGCGCATTACCAATTCATACCCATGCCAATGCCAGATTACCTGTTCCTGCCGTTGGGCCGGGTGAGCTTGTAAATAACTGCTCAGCGAAGAGATACTCATGGAGATTATAGGTAGGGGAAGATGCGCTGCTGCCCCAGGCTTATCAAAGTGACAGAAGACGAAAGGCGGGCAATGATCCTTTGTCAAATTTTTTCTATAACCGTGCTAGAGCCACCCCCAAATTTTGCCGCCAGGATTGGGTATTAAACTGTTCCCACAGGGGCATAAAGCTGATCCGCAGGGTATTGACCTGCGCTTGCAAAACAGCTTCATAAAACTGTCCGCCAGGAACTTTTTCTGGCGTTTCCGTTAACAGCATCAATCCGACACGGGCATCATTAAGATGACCCAAATGCTCTTGCATCTCGCCCAATGTTTGGAGACAGGTCAGAACGGGCAGCCCCATCAGGGGGGCAAAAAAGCGCAAGGTATAACGCAGCTCTTTCCCCTGGATACGCAGCCAGTGCATCTCAGCCATAGTGCCGCTGCGAAGGAGATGTTGTTGCCGCCGGATGGCGATAAACTTTTCCATGATAAGCAGGGGAGCTGTCAGGCGCACGGTTTCCTGGCTGGCCTGGGGGGGAATCAGGCTGGCCCCAGATTGGTGGAGAAATTTGTGATAATCGGAGCGCAGGCGGGCCGTTTTGGGCCGATTGAGGTAATGGATGAGATCATCATTGGCGGCCGCGCCCTTTTCTGTCCAATAATGATGTAACCCGTGTAAGGCGGCTCGCTCATTTTGCGGCAGGTCTGGGTGAGCCAGGTATGTCTCCAGATTATGCAAGAATATGGTAATATCCCGCGCCCGCCCCAATCGGCGCATCACCCGCCGCCAACGGCGCCTAAAAGAGACCAACGTCCCCTGGACAAAATAAGGGGCCAGCAGCCGTTTGATGGTAAATGTTTGCCGGATCGCCTTGCGAATTTCGTGGACAGCCAGGGTATCAGCGTGGGCTGCGGCCGCGTCCCAATATTGCTCAATCCGGGCAGCCATCTCTAAGAGCAGGCAGCGGCCGGCCTCAGCGATGGGGTCATCTGGGCCAAACAGGGGCGGGGGAAGAAAGAGGGCATCAGGGAAAGCGGCCAACCGCTGCCGGTTAAAAGCACGCTGCCAGAGGCGCACCTGGGTAATTGGCAGCCGAAGTTGGGCTGCAATTTCTGCTTGAGACAGACCCGCCGCCGTTTGCAAAACAATATGCAGCCGCGTTCCATAAGGGGAATCTTCTGGCTGCTGGCTGGCCGCTTTTTCTAACAGGTGTTGTTCTTCTGGCGTTAGCATATTCTGAAAAATGAAGGCACAAAGGGATTCCACCGCTAAGATGCGGAGAGTACAAATTTGTCTTTATGCCGCAAAAAGAGCCAGCGGATCTACCCGTTTGGCCTTGAATTGGTCGCGTAAATTGTCTACCAGAGAGGGCAGGCCAGGCAGGTTTTGCGCCTTTTTGGTCTGGACCAGATAGGCCATCGCGGCTGGTTCGCCAATGCTTTGCTCTAAGAACAGAGTCGCGGCCGCGTGCAGCAGCAACGCCTGTTGACTTTCATCCAGGTAAGACAGGGTATCCGCCAAAATCACCTGCCCCAGGGTACGGCTGGCTTCACTTAACGTCCAATCCACGCCATCCCGAAACGGCCAGGGGGATGATTCGCCCCAGGCTGGGGGCAAGGCCAACACCAGGTAATACGCCTGGCTGGTGGTGGCAACCAGAGATTGACGTACTGGATAGAGCAAATTAGGCACAATGATGAGATCATGCTCCAGGGGGTGACCGCGTAACTGGCCCAGAAAATCTATCAGCAGCGGGGTGCGGAAAATTCCTTGTAAATCGCGCTCGGCTTCTTGCCAGGTAGCTGAATGGTCGGCCCAGAAGAAGGCCGCCACAGCGGTATCCACGTAAAAATCGGCTAACTGCCCGGCCAAAGCCTCATCGGCATAAGCAGGGGGCAGTTCATCTTGCACGGCAAAGGTGGGCCAGCTGCCGCGCACGGCTACCGTGAACAGATCGGCCAGGGGAGTTTCCTGCCCTAGCAGCTCATTCAGGGTATGGATGAGTGGGTGGTCGTCGAAATCGGCCAGGTATTGGCGCGTTTGTTTGGCGTGGGGATGAACAGCGTGGCGGCCAGCCAACTGCTGCTCTTTTTCTACCCAATCGCTCACAGAGAGTGCGGCCGCGACCAGCCGCACCCGGTTATCCACATTAATTTTCAGTTCAGACACGATAATCTTCCTCAGTTTTGGGCCATAGGCGCCAGGTGATGACAATAAAAATAACTCCAACCACCCCATGCATCCAGTTCAACCAATAGAGGTCAAGGGTGGCGGGTGGGAGTAAAACAAACCAGGTGGTAAACCCCTGAACCGCTTGAATGATGACCGAGCCCAAAATGGAGCCGGTACGCAAACGGATGAAGCCGTAAAGGATGCCCCAGGCAACGAAGTAGAAAGCGGCCGCGCCGGTCAATTCATGGGGTTCGCCAAAATAAAACAGCCCGATAAAGGCGAACAGTACCCCTCCCGCCAAAGCGGCTGTCAACGGGCCGCGCCAATCAGCTACATTGCGAAAGAAGGGGCCAAAGGCGAATAGCTGGACACAAAACGCCTCAAAAACAATGAGGTGGAAAAACATCAGCCCGGCCCCGGTAGAGCCGATCCCCACACTGTCTACAAAATAAAGCCGGGCCAAAAAGAGAGCCAGCCAGCCCAAAGAAGCGAAGCCAATGCTGGCAAAGAGGGGGCGGCCGCCGCGCAGCGCCATACCGGGCAGCCCATACCAACGGATCCCTAAGAACCAACTGGCGGCCCCTAACATCCCCAAAAAGGGAGCAATCATGGCCCGGCTGTCTGTAAGATTGCGAGCGGCAAAGGATGAAAAAAAGGTTGCCAGGGCGATAGGCACGAGTAAGGCCAAAATCACCCGGCTCAATGGGGATGGCAGGGTTGGGTCTGGAGCGGGGGGTGCTTTTTTCTTTTTAGCCATATCACTTTGGTAATTAGTTTGGGTAGAACCTTGCCCAGGTTTCGCCAAAGGTGCTGAACATTAGAATCAACCTTCGGAAGGCTGGCTGCTACTCAATCACTGGGAAAAAGACGCTCTTGCTGGCCCAAAAAGATCAGCGATTCCAGATCATCCATATCTTCTGGGCTGTAGCGGGCCACAATCTGACGCGCCCGGTCGAGATTTGTCTCATCAGCCCAACCCAGCATACGGGAGATATCAGCAACATCTTGCGGCCGCGAAGCGTTCAATTTCATCAGCCCCGGATAAGGCAGATCAATCACCGGATACCCGGCCAGATCATGCCTGATGGTTTGTAATGCCTCTTCTAACCACAGATACTTGCCAAAAATAACATCTACCTCGACGCCTTCAGGGGAGATCAAGAGATAACCAGGCACAGCCAGTGGCGCGACAAGGTTATAACCAGCCTGGCGGAGTTATTCAATAAGAAATTCACCCGCATCTTGCCGAGCCAGTAAATCCAAATCTTTCGTCCCCCGTACAGGCATGTACGCCCGCGTGGCCACACCACCCACAATCACCCAATCTACCCCTTTTATGATATGACGTAAATCGGGCCAGGAGTTCATAGCCGTTCTCCGCAACATAAATTCATGGCTGCTGCCAGTGCCTGGGCGAACACGCTGCAAGGCCATTTTTAGCAGCAGGCGGCGTTTCGGGCGTGGAGAAAGTCGTCCATCCGGGGCGATTTGGGTGATTGCCGGGAGAATGGAGTTCATCATCTTGTAATTATAGCCCGGTAGCACGAGATTACCGAACAGTAACAATTTTAGGATATATAACGACGGCAGGTGACGGATGACAAAATTGGCTGAGTTTCTCAGAGTTCCCCCAATTCCTACTCATCCTCAGCTAACGCCTGCCCAATCGGATCATCCCCTTCCTGAGTAAAGGAGCGGCGGGTGCGGCCGCCTTGTTTCGGGTCTTCTACCAACCCCATCTCATGGAGCGTTTCCATCAGCCGGGCCGCCCGGGGATACCCTACCCGCAGCCGCCGCTGGAGCATTGAAGTAGAGAGCATGTCATACTTTTGCGCTAACTCAATGGCTTGCTCCAACATCTCATCCCGCTCATCCACAAATGTTTGCCGCTCAATCAAATTTTCCCAGGGGGCATCAGTTGATAGTTTGTCACTCATGGCGTGGCGCCAGTGAGTCACCACCTCATCAATCTCCCCATCATCCAGAAAACAACCCTGCACCCGCAGGGGAGATGAAGCGTCCGGGGAAAGAAAAAGCATATCCCCACGCCCCAGGAGATTTTCCGCTCCGGTGCTGTCCAGGATAACCCGCGAATCTATCCCAGTAGCGACGGCGAAGGAGATACGGGCGGGGAAGTTGGCTTTGATCAATCCGGTGATCACGTCGGTAGAGGGGCGTTGGGTAGCCACGATGAGATGAATACCAGTAGCACGGGCCATTTGGGCCAGGCGGCATAAAGCTCGTTCTACCTCAGCCGGATACAGTCCCATCAGGTCGGCCAGCTCGTCAATGATCACGGCGATGACCGGCAGTGGCTCGGTTTGGGGATAGCGAGCGATTTTGCTGTTGTAGGTGCTCAGGTTACGTGCCCCTACCTGAGCAAACGCCTGATACCGCCGATCCATTTCGATAGTGAGCCATTTCAAGACCCCCAAGGCGCGTTCGGCTTCTACCTCAACTTGACCCAAAAGATGGGGCAGCCCGTTGAACCGGATCAGCTCAACTTTTTTGGGGTCAATCATAACCAGGCGCAGTTGTTCCGGCGTGTTGTTGCATACCAGGCAGGTGATGGTGGCATTTAGGCAGACAGATTTGCCAGAGCCGGTGGTGCCGGCGATAAGCAGGTGGGGGAGTTTGCTCATTTCGGTAATGACCGGTCCGCCAGAGACATCAGCACCCAGGGCTATCAGAGTGGTGGATTTGCCCCGTCGGAATGGGTCTGTTTCCAGCAGGGAGCGCAGGCGGACGACGCCGGTTTCGTCGTTGGGAACTTCGATGCCGACGATGCCTCGTCCAGGCACCGGGGCTTCGATGCGAAGCCGGGGAACTTCTAAGGCCAGGGCTAAATCTTTATTTAGAGAGGCAATTTGCCCTACGCGTACTTTCACTTGCTTTATCTCGCCGTCTGGGCCGGGGCGTTCCAGGTGGCCGGGCAAGATGCCGAATTGGGTGATGGCAGGACCTTGCCGAACTTCGGTGACTTCGGCAGGCAGGCCAAAATCGGCCAGGGTTTGCACGATGATCTCCTTTTTTCGCTCGATTTCGGTGGCGGGGGATTGGTAGGTGACTCCTTCGTGTAGCAGATCTAGTGGTGGGAGACGGGGATCGCGGCCGCTGCTGGTTGTTTTCTTGGCGGCGAGGGAGGACGGGGCCGGGGTGGGCGCGGCCGCAGCGATGGCTGGCTCTGGGGTTGGGGTGCGGCGCGGCCGCGTTCTCGGGGCGGCTTTTTCTTTGGGCTGGCCTGCTTCCCGCTTATCTATTTGCTCGGCCCATTGTTGCAGGGCGGCCGCAAACCGGCGTAACCCACTCAACAAATCATTCCACTCTAACTGGATCAACAGAGCAAAGCCAATCATAAGCAGACTCAAGTGGAATAGTACTGTCAACACGGGGCCAAAAAAATCACTCAGGGGAATGGCTAACACCCAACCGAGCAGCCCTCCGCCGCGGCCGCGGACCGCTTCGCTCCAGGTTGCCTGGCTTAAAATGGTGCTGAGTGGTAGGGCGGCGATCACCATCATCTCCAGCCCTACCACCTGGAGAGGAGCGATATGATACGGGCGTTTGGTTTGGCGCAAGGCGGTATGTAGGCCTGCGGCCGCGACTGAAAGCCACAATGGGAAAGCCCCCCAGCCGATGAGCTGCCGGTTCCACTGCACCCATGTTCCTAAGAGGCCGGCCTGGCTCAAGCCGGTTAGGCCGAGCAAGGTAACAGCCGCTATCAGGGCCAGAACACCGCCGCTAATCTCCACCCACCAGGGGGACAGGGTATCAATCAGCCGTTCGTCCCAAGTCGGGGGGGGCGGAGATGGCTCTCGTGCCGATTTTGTTGGCGCGGCGGGTGAAGTAGGGGTATCGGGTTTGGCTTTAGAACGAGCCATAGTTTTGTCAGGAAGAACTGATGGAAACGCACTCAGTCCTCACTCCTCAAAGAAAGAGCTAGACGGCGGCCGCGGCCATCTACTTGCAGCACCCGTGCCGTTACCTGCTCCCCTGGTTGAATGACATCACGAGGGTGCAAAAAAGAGCCATCAGCCAATTGGGAGCAATGGATCAACCCCTCCAACTCTGCTTCTAGCAGGACAAAGGCGCCAAACGTGACAACCCTGCTGACCTTGCCGCTGACCCATTGGCCTGGTGTATACCGTTTTTCTACGCCGTGCCAGGGATCAGGGCGTGTCTGCTTCAGGCTGAGGGCGATGCGCTGCTCTTGGGGATCTACGGCTAACACTTTGACGGTTAAGGGCTGATCGGGCTGCACCATATCGCCGGGGTGGTCTACGCGGCTCCAGGATAATTCCGAAATGTGGATTAATCCTTCCACTCCCCCCAGATCAACAAAGACGCCAAATTGGGTGAAATTGGTCACCCGCCCCTGGAGTTCATCACCGGGGCGAAGGGTGCGTAACAATTGTTCTCGTTCACTGAGGCGGTTGACCGCCATCCGCTCCGAAAAAATGAGCCGGTTGCGGCCGCGATCCAGTTCAATAATTTTCAAGCGCAGCCGCTGCCCCTGACGCCGTTCCATCTCCCGCCAGCGGTCATTTTCCTGCGATACATGAGAAAGATGATTTAGCTGTGATGCGGGCACGAACCCTTGCAGCCCATGCCATTGAACCAGTAAGCCCCCTTTGTTGACCCCAACCACATCCAGTTCTACCAACTCGTCCTCGCGGTACGCTTTTTCGGCCGCCGCCCATCCCAGTTCCCGGGGCGATAATGAGGTTGATGACGGCGTAGCTATGGTCTCATGGGGCACACCGTCACCTGTATAACCAGGTTGGGCAGGGGAACTCATGGCCTCTTCCTCACGGAAAAGGGCATTCCAATAACCATCATCTAGGGGTTGAGGAGCAGGGGTGGGGGCAGGCATGGGCCAATACTCAGGGTAAGGACAGATAACGAAGAACGAAAGCAAGAATTTTTCACCGCTAAGACGCGAAGGACTCAAAGCAATTTTTTAACCACAGATGTCACAAATTTGCACAGATGGTACCTTGCGGGGCGTACCTACAATAAGCTCACCACAAGTTTTTAATCCGTGTACCTATCTTTTGTCCCTCGTCGTCAAATTGTAAGGGTGGGTCAAAGGGCTGTCAAATTGGGTTGCTCCCCCTTTGCCACAATGTTAAACTAACCTTATGTCTCAGGCTCTTTACCGTAAATGGCGACCAGCCCGGTTTGATGATGTCGTTGGGCAAGAACATGTTACCCACACCCTGCGTCAGGCGATTGCCGCTGGCCGTGTTGGTCATGCCTATCTGTTCTCTGGCCCCCGAGGCACGGGCAAAACCACCTCAGCCCGGCTGTTGGCTAAGGCGGTCAACTGTCTCCATGATGACCCCACCCAGCGGCCTGATGATGCCTGCTCTATCTGCCAGGCTATTGGGCAGGGGCGTTTTTTGGATTTGATTGAAATTGACGCTGCCTCTAATACCGGGGTGGATGATATTCGCAGCCTGCGGGATAAGATCAACTTCGCTCCCAGTGAAGGGCGGTACAAAGTTTATATCATTGATGAAGTTCACATGCTTTCGACTGCCGCCTTTAATGCGCTGCTCAAGACATTAGAAGAGCCGCCGCCGCACGCTATTTTTGTTTTGGCAACCACCGAAGAGCATAAGGTGCCGGTGACGATTAAATCTCGCTGCCAGGTGTTCCATTTTCGGCTGTTGACCCAGGCAGAAATCCATCGGCGGTTGCATTGGATGGTGGAGCAAGAAGGGCTGCAAATTGATCCGGACGCCCTGGAAATGGTGGCCCGGCATGGGGCGGGCAGTTTACGGGATGCGGAAAGTCTGCTTGACCAGCTTGTTACCAGCCCGGATGATCGCATTACCTTGGAACGGGCGCAGGCGGTGTTGGGCACAGCCCCGATCCGGGCGGTATGTGATCTGACAACGGCCTGGTTGGATGGGGACAGCGCGGCCGCTCTCTCTATTTTGCAAGAGGCGTTTATTTCTGGGGCTGATGCCCGGCAGTTGGCCCGGCAGGTAGTCACTTATTTGCGTGATCTGCTGCTGCTGCAAACAGCTGGCGGCCGCATCGTTTTGGACAGTCCGGTAGAGCTGCGGCAAGAGATGGACGCTCAGGCTCAACGTGCTCCCCGGCTGCACCTGATAGAGACGATTAAACGGTTTAATGAAGCGGCCCTGACTCCGGTGAGTAGTTGGCAGCCCCAACTTTTGGTGGAGTTGGCGTTGGTGGAATCTATCGCGGCCGCGTCCCATGTAGAACCGGCGGTGGTGCCTACGCCGGCGGTGAACTATGTCGTGGAACGGCCAACCCCAACGGTTGCCTCACCGCCCCCTCTGGCCAGAGTAACACCCCCACCCGCGCCGGTTAGCCAGGAGAAAGAGGTCGCGGCCGCACCCCAAACGGCTGACGGATTTTCCATCCCCGCCGTGCAGGCCCGTTGGCGTGACCTGACTGAACGAGTCAAAGGGCAAAATCGTAACCTGGGAGCTTTGCTCAACTCGGCCAAACCGCTGGCAGCGGAAGGGAAAACGCTGGTTTTGGGGTTTGACTTCCCTTTACTTAAAGATAAATTTGATAATCACCCGGGGGGTCTGGAGATAGTGAATCAGATTCTGCAAACCATCTTTGGATCAGAGTACCGGGTCAGAGTGGTCGTAACCGGCCAATACACCCCCCCGCCTAACCCTGCTTCTCCGCAGATTAGCCGAGAAGAGTTCATTGCCCTGGCTCAAGAGTTAGGGGGGCAGGTGGTGGAATAGTAGAAAGTCAGCCGTTAGCAGGCAATAGTGGGCAGTGAAAGCAATATACAATACGTAGGTGAGGAAGAGAGTTATGGCTAAGTTTAATTTTCGTGGTAAACCGGCTAAGAAAAAAGGGGGCGTACCCAACAACCCCCAAAATATGATGGCCCAGGTTCAAAAGATGCAGCAAGATATGTTGCAGCAGCGGGAACTTCTGGAGCAAGAAGAGTACACTGTCACTACTGGTGGTGGAGCGATTACGGTAGTCGTCACCGGGCATCAACGGCTTAAATCTATTAAGATTGACCCGGAAGTTGTAGATCCCGAGGATGTTGAGATGCTCCAGGACCTGGTGTTGACTGCGGTTAATACCGCTATTGAACAATCTCAGACCGCGGCCGCGAGCAAAATGGAAGGACTAACCGGTGGATTAGGCCTGGGTGATCTGCTGGCCGGCCTTTGATAACTTTCTACGAGTTCGCTCATGACCCAAAACGTACTCCCCCGCTCAGTAAATCGGTTAATCAATGAGTTGGCCCGCCTCCCTGGGATTGGGCCAAAAACGGCCTCTCGCCTGACCTTTTATCTTTTGCGAGGGGGAAATGAGTTGGCGACCGACCTGGCAGTTGCCCTCAATGAGCTAAAATCAACCACCCGCCTTTGCTCTACCTGCTGGAACATCACCGAAGAAGACCCATGCCCCGTCTGTGCGGATCCAAACCGGGATGGAACACTGCTTTGTGTGGTGGAAGAACCGTTAGATTTGGTGGCAATTGAGAAGACCAGGGCGTTTCGCGGCCGCTATCATGTCTTACACGGAGCCATCTCCCCTGTAGAAGGGATCGGCCCAGAAGACCTTAAGGTGGCTGAGTTAATTCAACGGGTAGAGAAGGGAGGTTTCCGGGAGATTATCGTTGCCACCAACGTCACTCTGGAAGGAGATTCGACCGCATTGTATTTACAACGACGCCTGTCCGCTACTGGAGTCAAACTGAGCCGTCTGGCCCGTGGCCTGCCTATGGGGGGGGACCTGGAATATACTGATGAATTGACCCTCAGCCGGGCCTTAGATGGGCGGCAGGAGATGCAGTAAGAAGGGGCAGATGCCTGTAATTTCGGCCGCCAGCAGCTAACGGCCAATCGCCAGCAACCAACCGCCGGTTGTCAGGAATGGGTAAATCAGCTATCATACCGACGCATCGTTGAGGTGTCGCCAAGTGGCTAAGGCATCGGACTTTGAATCCGACATTCGTAGGTTCGAATCCTACCACCTCAGCTTATTTTCAGGCTTAAGGAGTGAGTCCACCAAACTCACTCCTTTTTTTGTGTTTATGGTATGCTATACAAGCCTTCACTCTGGCCCTATCCCTAGAGAAGTTGGTGAGGGTGGCGCTGCTTTTAGTTTAGTCCTCGGCACTCAGGCCTTATCTTGCAGGAGGTAAGTTTTTATGTCTGACCAGTGGTATCTGGATACGGTCTTTTATGAACTTTATTTACGGGCGTTTCAAGACAGCAATGGGGATGGTCATGGTGATTTTGGTGGGGCGATTGAGCGATTAGATTACATCAAATCGCTGGGGGTGGAGTGTATCTGGATTTTGCCCCATTACCCATCGCCGCTCAAAGATGATGGCTATGATGTGGCTGATTACATGGGGGTTCATCCCGATTACGGTACATTAGATGATTTTAAGGCGTTTGTCGCGGCCGCACACCAGCGTGGCCTCCGGGTCATCATAGACCTGGTGATGAATCACTGCTCCGATCAGCACCCCTGGTTTCAGGCTGCCCGTCAAGACCGCAACTCCCCCTACCATGATTATTTTGTCTGGAGCGACACCGGGCAGGAGTACGCCGACACCCGGATTATCTTCCTGGATACAGAGAAATCAAACTGGACCTATGACGAGGCTGCTGGTCGCTATTTTTGGCACCGTTTTTACAGCAGCCAACCTGACCTCAACTATGACAACCCGGCCATCCATGAAGAAATGTTCAATATTATCCGCTTTTGGCTGGATACCGGTGTAGATGGCTTTCGGGCCGATGCTGTACCTTATTTGTATGAGCGCGAAGGCACCAACTGCGAAAATTTGCCCGAAACCCACGTTTTTCTGAAAAAAGTACGTCGCCTCATAGATGAGGAGTACCCTGGCCGCGTTCTCATCGCCGAAGCTAACCAATGGCCGGAAGATTTACTCCCCTATTTTGGCAATGGGGATGAGTTCCAGATTTGTTTCCATTTTCCCATTATGCCCCGGCTGTATATGGCTCTGAAACAGGCAGATAAGACGCCGATTGTTGACATATTGGCCCGCACCCCAGCGATTCCTGAAGGCTGCCAATGGATGACTTTTTTGCGTAACCACGATGAGTTAACTTTGGAAATGGTGACGCCCGAAGAGCGGCAGTGGATGTGGCAGCAATATGCGCCCAAACCCCGAATGCGCCTGAATTTAGGCATCCGTCGCCGCCTGGCCCCGCTGCTGGATAATCATCCTGACCGCTGGCTTTTGCTTAATGCCCTGCACCTCTCCCTGCCGGGGACGCCTATCATCTATTATGGGGATGAAATTGGCATGGGGGATGACATCTGGCTGCCCGACCGACATGGCTGCCGAACGCCGATGCAGTGGAATGCCGAACATCAAGCCGGGTTTTCGACGGCTGAGGAAACCTATTTTCCGGTGATTAGTGACCCGGTGTTTGGGTACCAATTTGTGAATGTGGCCTTACAGGAAATGAACGAGGATTCTTATCTGTGGCGTACCCGGAAATTGATTAAGACGAGACAGCACGCGGCCGCGCTCCGACGAGGTACCATGGAGATCATCCCGACTCGCAACCCGGCCATTCTGGTTTATTGGCGAGTGCTGCCGGATGAGCGGGTGTTGTGCCTCTATAACCTTAGTATGCACCCCCAACCTCTGGGCGGCAGTTTGAGCGGTATCTTCCACGACCTGCTCCATCCCGGAAAACGCAGCATCACCCTATCCCCTGACATGGAACTGCCTGGTTATGCAACCCATTGGCTAGAAATGGCGCAGCTATAATCCGTTTGTCTTTTTCTCCATGAATCTGATAACCATCGAAAATGTCAGTAAACAGTATAGCGAACGAGTGCTGCTGGACAAGGTGAACCTGCTCATCAATGCCGGGGATCGTATTGGCTTGATTGGCCCGAATGGAAGTGGCAAGACGACGCTGCTCCGTTTGTTGGCCGGCCTGGAAACCCCAGATGAAGGCAATCTGATTGTCTGGGGCGGGGTACGACGGCAGTATGTGGCTCAGGAACCGGAACTGGATGATGGGTTGACAGTGCTGCAACAAGTTTTTGCCAGTGACTCCCCCCAGATGAAGCTGCTGCTGGCGTATGAACAGGTGGTGACGGAACTCCAGTCGCGGCCGCAACACCCCGCCCTCTTAGACCGTCTGGCCCATCTCACCCAGGAAATGGACCGCACCCAGGGATGGGCGGCGGAGAACAATGCCAAAACAATCCTTACCCAATTGGGTATTACCGAATTCCAAACCCCCATTGCCCATCTGAGCGGTGGGCAGCGCAAACGAGTGGCCCTGGCCCGCGCCCTGCTCGATCCCGCCGATTTACTCATCCTGGATGAACCAACGAACCATCTGGATGCGGATGCGATTGCCTGGTTGGAGACGTATCTCCAGGATATTCCCCGCGCCCTGTTTATGGTGACCCATGACCGATATTTCCTCGACCGGGTGGTGAATCGGATTGTGGAACTGGACCGGCGGGAGTTGGTGGTTTACCCAGGTAATTACACGGCTTATCTGGAGAAAGAGGCCCAACGGCAGGAGCAGTTTGCGGCCGCGGAAGATAAGCGGCGAGGTATTTTACGGCGGGAACTGGCCTGGCTGCACCGGAGCGCGGCCGCCCGGACCACCAAACAGCGTGCCCGTATCCAGCGGGTTGAAGAGCTGCGCCAGATTCGGTACGACCTGGGGGAAGACCGGGTGGCTATGGCTTTAGCCAGTAAACGGTTAGGCAAAAAGGTGTTAGCGGTGCGGGGGCTGAGCAAAGGGTTTAGTGGACAGCCCCTGTTCCGCAATTTTGACCTGGATTTAGAGCCAGGCGGCCGCATCGGTATCATCGGCCCCAATGGAACGGGCAAAACGACTCTGCTTAATGTGTTGGCGGGTCGGGTCCCCCCTGACAGCGGCTCTGTGGTCTGGGGGCCGACAGTGGAGTTAGGGTATTTTGACCAGGAATCGGCTATGCTGCGCGATGAGATGCGGGTACATGATTTTATCGCCGCGGCGGCCCCGCTCATTCGTACCGAGGGGGGGGATAGGTTGGAGGCGGCGCAAATGTTGGAATGGTTTTTGTTTACGCGGCCGCAGCAGCAAGCCCTCATCGCCAGCCTTAGCGGCGGAGAGCGGCGGCGGTTGGCCTTGCTCTATACCCTTGTCCGCCAGCCCAATGTCCTGCTTCTCGATGAACCCACCAATGATTTGGATATTCAAACGCTTGGGGTGCTAGAACAGTTCCTGGATCAGTTCCAGGGCTGCCTCATCGTCGTCAGCCACGACCGTTACTTTTTGGATCGCACCGTAGACTTCTTGCTTGGGTTTGAGGCCAATGGGTTGGTTCACCGCTACCCGGCTCCGTATGAAACGTATACCCGTCTCCGGGCCGAAGCCATTTCTAAACCATCACCCCAGGCGCGGCCGGCCTCGCCAGCACCTTCGCGCTCAGAGCCTACGGCTTCGCGCAAACTCACTTTCAACGAAAAGCGGGAGCTGGAGCGGCTGGAAAGCAAAATCGCCGAGTTGGAAATGGAGCAGGCCGCTCTGGCAGAGGCCATTAACAGCAGCGGCCATGATTACCAACGGCTGGAACAGCTAACCAATCAGCTTCATACCCTGGAAGCAGAACTGGAGCAAACATTTGAACGATGGTCTACCCTGGCCGAGCGGGCCTAATGGGTGAACTGTACGTTTCAGGCTGCCGCTTGAAACCCGAAACCTGAAATCTGACACTTGTCACTAATGTCCTGTAGACATAAAATAAGAATAGACATAAAATAACGGTCTAATCGTTGTTTGGGTGATTTACCTGCCAAATGGGAGGTGTTCCATGTTTCGTTACCTTGCGGCCGCAGCTATAGCTATTTCTTTTATTCTATTTGGCCTGGGGGCAGCCCCGGTTCAGGCTCAGGGAGACCCGACCCCTACCAATACCCCACGTCCCACCCCCACCTCAGAAGGGAGTGAGACTCCCACCCACACCCCCACTGTTGCTCCGGCAACCAACACCCCACCGCCACCATCCCCGCCTACCGGAGAGCCGCCTCCCAGCAGTGGGGGCGGGGGGCAAAACATTGGCTCTATCCGCGGCACCATCTATGAAGATAAAAACAATGATGGGCGATGTGTTGGTCAAAATGAGCCACCTCTGTCTGGCATTGTCATCCGTTTTATCAGCAACGATGGCCAGACTACGGTTTTCCTGGAATCAGGGGGAGATGGGAGTTATGGCCTGGTAGCAGCGGGGTTAGGCACCTGGCAGGTCTCAGCTATTCCCCCGGCTGGTTATTCCGTTTCCTCAGCGGCTGTCCATTCGGTCTTCCTGGATCAGACCCAACCTGTCGCGGTAGGGGTTGATTTTTGTATCCGCAGAGGAGCAATTGCCGCCCCAGGCCCGGCAGTGCTGCCTGCTTCTGGGGCGGTGGTGGCCCCGGCCATTTTATTCCTTACCTTTACCGGGCTGGTATTTATCCTGGTGGGGGTAGTGATGCAGCGGCCGCGCTCAGTCAACCGCCGGATGGATTAACAGGGTTAAACAGAAGCACCCATAAAAATATTAAAACGTAAAGCGGGCGGCGTGATAGATCATCACGCCGCCCGCTTTTGTTTTTGGCCCTCATCGGGAGTGGATGGGAGTCGAACCCACCGCCGCCTGTTCTGCACAGCCAGCCACTTATTTTGAAGACAAGGGCATCCACCGGGACACAACCACTCCCATTAGGGAATATAGACGAAGTTAGCAAGGATGCAAGTCGTGACCCCCTCTTATTTGATCTCCAGCACCTGCCGGATGGGGCTAAACTTCAACTCTGTCTCATCCCACTCAGCCTGGGGTTGGGAATCCGCCACAATGCCGGCCCCGGCGTATAACCAGACCCGCTCTCGCTGGGTGACGGCAGAGCGGATGGCCACGGCAAAAGCTCCATCCAGTTGGGGATCAATCCAGCCAATGGGAGCGGCATACCACCCCCTTGTCACCGGCTCGGCGGCGCGGATGAAGGCCATGGCCTGCGGCCGCGGCGACCCCCCTAGGGCTGGGGTGGGGTGCAATGTTTCTACCAGGGGGAGAATGCCCCTTTTTTGGCATAAGGTGCCGGTTATAGGGGTGTGTAAATGTTGGATGTAGCTTAGTTGTAAGAGACCGGTTTGGGGGATAGTCAGGGTTTGGCTGAGAGGGGCCAGGCGGCGGTGGATGGACTGTACCACCAGGTTATGCTCGTGGCGGCTTTTGGGATCAGCTAATAGGGTTTGCCCTAGAGCGGCATCTTCTTGGGAATCGCGGCCGCGCCGAATAGAACCGGCCAGGGCCATGGTCTCAACCTGGGTACCCTGTACCTGAACCAGGAGTTCTGGGGTGGCTCCAAAGAAGGCATGATGCGGCCGCGGCTCAAATAAAAAGGTTGTGCAGTTGGGGTAACGGGTGGTCAGGTTTGCCAGAGCCATATCTATGGCCACCGTTTCAGCCAAACGTATCTCTCCCACCCGCGCCAGCACTACCTTGGCCATCTCCCCCTGGCGCATTTGCCGGGTAGCCTGGCCGATCATTTCGGCCCATTGGGGGTACGGCAGGGGGTAGTGGATGGGGAGTGGCGAGGGGGTGAGGTGGCGGGGTGACGCGGCAAGGAGTTTTCCTTCACTCCCCTCAGTTTTTCTCAGGTGCTTTAGTAAAAGGGCTAACGCTTCCCGTAAATCGGGCAGTACCAGGGCCGGGTCTTCATCTGGGGGAAGCAGGGCGTTGAGGGTGAGCCAGCTTTGGGTACCGTTTTGCCGGAGTTGGAAATGGGGCAGGATGAAGTGGGCGGGGTGGAAAACGCTCCAGGTATTGTCGGGGGTAAAATCGTCACGGAAGGCAAACCCCCCAAAAAGATGGGGCGCGGCCGCGTCATCCCCTTCAATGATACTGTGAGCAAACAACTGCCGGGCCTGGGTCTCAATCTGTTGGAAGCGCAGTTCGCCCCAGGCAAACAGTTCAGCGGCGGTGCCAAACCCGGCCAGGGTGAGGCGACCATCGGCCCAATAAACCCGCGCTTGCCCTGACCCGTGCTGGAGAAACGCGGCCGCGGTCAGCCCAGGGCAAGGTTGGCTTAAACTGACCAGGCGGTGATTGGGCGATTGAGAGATTGAGAGATTGTTCGGCTCTCCGCGCCCACTCGCCCACTGACCCAAGCCTATTTCTTCAAGCTGGCTCATCATACCCTACACTATGGAGCAGCATCGGCACCAAGGTCGCCATAATCCGGTCAGGGGTGGGTTCGCCGGTGTATACCCACCGAATCACCAGCCCATAAATGGCCCCCATCCAGGCTACGGAGATGACTTCCGTATCCATCGGCGGAATGTCGCCGACATCAATCGCTTCTTGCATATATCCCTGGATGAGTCGGGCGAACCGGTCATTGACGCTGTTGCGCTTGTCTTCAAACGGCTGCCCCAGCCCAACCGCCTGCACCAATAAAATTTTGGCCGGCCGCCGGTATTTGCCGAATGTTTCCAGGCAGACCTGTAAAGCCATCCTGACTCGTTTCATTCCTTTGGGAAGCGGCTCAATAGCGTCCCGCACTCGCCGCTCTAGCAAGTCGGCAAACTGGTCCACGAGGGCCAGAAAAAGCCGCTCTTTGTTGGGAAAATGGAAATAGATCGAGCCTTTGGATGTCTCTGATTCGGTGACGATTTCATCCATGCGGGTATCGTAATACCCTTTGCGGGAAAAAATGTTGAGGGCGGCATCAAGGATGCGGCCGCGAGTGGTAGTGAGATCGTTGTCCATAATGGGTAGTTTCTAGTTTTGAGTTTGGACTGACTGGTCAGTCTAATTGTAGCATAAAAAAAGGATTTGACCGCCTGGATTCAGTTCATTTCGGCGCGGGTTTTTACGATTTGCAAAAGGTTGGTAACTACCAAGGCACATAAGAATTTCACCGTGAAGACGCTAAGATCAGTAAGAATTTCTTGAGGACTTTGTGTTCTTTGCGGCTTTGGGGCTTTACGGTTGGTTAGTAGTTATAAATGTTGTTATGAATGTCGGCCATCTCGCTCCGCTTTGGCTGAAACGGAAGGGGCAAAGGGGGGTGAGACAGGCGGGAATGAGGTAAACCGCTTGACCTAGATGGTTGCCCGCCTGTCCCACCCCTACAACGGGTCTTAAATTGAGAATTGCTGATAGTTGGCGGTACCCTGGGAAAGGATACAATCCAACCTGGCAGCCAATACACGAATATACCAATACCAAATGAGGTTTAATTTATGCTAACTACCCCTCCCCAAGTGTGGCTCGCGGCCGCACGGCCCCGCACCCTACCCCTGGCTCTGGCCTGTATTATTTTGGGCAGTTTGCTCGCGGCCGCGCAGGGAGCGTTCAATTTCTGGGTCGCCTTTCTCTGTGTCACTACGGCTATCTGCCTGCAAATTCTGTCTAACCTGGCCAATGATTATGGGGATTCGGTGCATGGGGCGGATCAGGGGGCGAGGGTGGGGCCGCCGCGGGCGGTACAATCTGGGGCGATTGCGGCCGGGACGATGAAACGGGCGATGGGGGTGATGGCTGGGCTGTCCGGGGTGAGCGGCCTGGCGTTGGTCTGGCTGGCGTTGGGGGTGCAGGGGTTGGTGTGGATAGCTGTGTTTGTGGGGTTGGGCGCGGCCGCGATCTGGGCGGCGATTAATTACACGGCGGGCGGCCGGCCGTATGGATATGCTGGCCTGGGCGATCTGTTTGTCCTTATTTTTTTTGGTTGGGTGGGGACGATGGGGAGCTATTTTTTGCAAACGCAGCGGCTAGAGTGGCTGATCATGCTCCCGGCCACCAGCTGCGGTTTGCTGGCGGTGGGGGTGCTGAATATTAACAATATTCGTGACATTGAATCTGACCGGCAGGCGGGTAAATTTTCTATTCCGGTGCGGTTGGGGGGGGCAAAGGCACGGGTGTACCATTGGGGACTGTTAGGGGGGGCGGCCGCGGCCGCTTTGCTTTATGTTCTTGTCACCTATACATCTCCCTGGCAGTTCCTCTTCCTGCTCACCTTCCCCCTACTCATCCGCAACGCCCTGGCCGTACAACAGACTCACGAAGCCGCCAAACTTAATCCCCTTTTACCCCAGCTCTCCTTCATTACCCTGGCCTTTGTCCTCACTTTTGGGATTGGGCAGCTGCTGGCGTAGCGGCCCCTCACCCTGGCCCTCTCCCACCTGGGAGAGGGAAATCAATCTCTTACTCTGCCCATAAAATGGCTGTGTGCCCAGAGGCCATCTCCGTACCCGTGGTAATGTTTGGTGCCTTCGATGATGAAGCCATGTTTTTGGTAGAGGCGGATCGCGGCCGCGTTGTGGCTGTTGACGGTCAATTCCACGCGCTGCAAATTGAGCCAGTTATCGGCTAGATCGAGCATGGCGGCCATCAGGCGAGACCCAAGACCCAGCCCCCAATAGTCGGGGTGCAGGGCCATGCCTAAGACGGCTGAATGTTTAAGGCGCGGATTGGGGGGGATATGCAGGAATATGTCACCCACAGCCTGGCCGTTGACCACAGCTACCAGATGATGGGATGATTCAGGCGGTTTGTCCAGCCGTTCCTTAAAGGGGATAAACTCCTGATATGGCATCCGATTGAGGGTACGAGTGACATCAGGGCGGATGAAGAAGGTATGGAGCGCGGCCGCGTCTTCAGTTTGATACGGGCGGATGGTAACAGGAGTGTTGGTCGGCAGAGGGGATGGTTTTGGGGGCAGGGGGGCGGCTTCGGCTATCGGCAGATGAGTGGCATTACGCAGGCGGGCCATACATAAATCATCTGCCAATGCCCCATCCCGGAAGGCTACTTTACGGCGTACCCCTTCCGACACGAAGCCAAACTTTTCATAAAGTCGGATCGCGGCCGCGTTATCCGTAAACACATCTAGCTCCACCCGCTTCAGATTGAGCCAGTTGTCAGCTGCATCAAGCAGTTGGGCCATAATGGCCGTGCCAATCCCTTTGCCCCAATAATCAGGATGCACATACAGCCCCAGAGTGCCACTGTGGAACAAGCGTGGGCGATCCATCTGGGTAAGCGACCCCATTCCCACAACCACTCCTCCATATTTAGCCACAAAGCGGTGGCGAAACGGGTTCGTTTTATTGGCCCATTCAATAGTGCTAGCTAAGGTCTTGCCAGGTATTTGCAGTAAGTTGCGAGCAACCTGGGGCAGGGTGATGATAGCGTGGAGAGTGGGGGCATCATCTGGATGGAGCGGCCGCACGAGAATAGTAGACATAATATACCTCTTGCAAAAATAGAGTGTTGAGGACTGAGTTCCCAAAGTTCCACCCAGTTCCCATGAGTTCCCTTATTTGATCCTGATCACCCGAACAACGGCAAAGCATGGGGGAATGATACTGTATTCACCCAACTCCCTGTAATAACTTGGGGGAAGATTACGACAAGGGTTGTAGAAGCCTATCCCTGAACAAGCTAAAACGGGGGGCGCCACGAATGGCACGAATTAGCACGAATTTTTTGGGGTTTTCACAATTTCGGACGATTTAACAGGCTGCATGACCAGGAAGAACTCACGCATCATTTTAACGAGGTGAATTATGAACAGGAAGCAACCAATCTTTGGCTGGATGATGGTAATAGCACTTTTATTGATGGGGTGCCGGGCGCAAGCCGGGGACCCTAGCCCTGACCAGCCAGTGACGGGTCTCGTTGTGCCGACCTTGACCCAGGCCGCCACCACCCCACTGGCTGAACAAGGTGTAACGAGTGCGGCCGCGACCGTTTCCCTTACACAACCCCCAGCCAATGCTGACCTGAGTTCCCCCACCCCTCTATTAGCAACCCCCTTTCCCCCAACCCCTACCCTTACCCACACACCACCATCTCCTCCCACAACCGCACCCGGCGATCCTGTCATTCACAGCTTCAATGGCGATTTGAGCAATCACCCCAATGGCCATGATAAAATCGTGACCTTGCGCTGGCAAAGCTCAGGGGGGGGAACCATCCGTATTAACGATTATGCCAATGCTGGCGGCCGCTTCGTGCCGGGTTGGTATGTGGAAGCCAGCGGCAGTATGACCTTAACCTTGAGCGGCGATTTTAACCGGCACCTGTCTTATGAGCTGGTCGTTTTTCCCCAGGCGGAGCAGGGAACGGCTGCCCAGCAGATGATCAATATCCCCTGGCCGTGTGCCTATGATTACTTTTTCCCTGTACCCGTTTTTTGGCGACAATGTGCCGTAGACGGACCAACCTTTACCGCCGCGGCGGAACAACGGTTTGAACGCGGCCGCATGATCTGGCTGCAAACCCCGCGCCATCCGCTGCTTGATTCCCAGCCAACCATTATCGTCATCTACGAAGGGGAACAGTACACACTGCCAGCCTGGCAGTCATATCTTGATCTCTGGACACCAGATCAACCCATAGATGATCCCACCCTCATCCCCCCCACCGGGTTAATCCAGCCGCAGCGGGGTTTTGGGGCTATCTGGCGGCTTTATCCAGAGGTGCGGGAGCGATTAGGCTGGGCCCTAGCTCCCGAAGTAGGGTATACCACAGGGCAGCAATCCGTTCCCTATGATCCGACTCTCAACCTGTTTATCAGTACCAGCGATGGGCGTATTATCTGGCTAGGGCGTACCAGTTATGACCACACTCCTCATTGGCAATGGTTAGAACTGTAAATGTAAAATCGTAACTGGTATAGTAAAATATGCTTATGGCAGATGAATTACCCTTCGCGCCTTACCGCGAATACCATCAGCAGCGAGAAGCTGCCCGGTTAGCTGCACGAGAATCCTTACGTCAGGAGCGGTTGGCGGCCGCACAGATGGCTGTTAGACAAATCGCTCCTCAATTCCCCTCTCTGGTGCAGGTATATTTGTTTGGTTCCATTGTCCAGCCGGGCCGGTTTACCCAATATTCTGACATTGATGTAGCGGTCGTTGGCCTTGATCCAGCTGAGGAAACGCAATTTTGGCGTCTACTAGAGCAGCAACTACAATGGGCAGTAGATGTTCGTCCCTGTGTTGGCCCCATTCAACAGGTGGTTTATCAGGACGGTAAAAAAATCTATGTACGAAAAAGCGATCATTCTAACCCGCAGCATTGAAGCTGATCAGACAGCCATTGAGCAAATTTATAACTCGTTGACCACGGCACAGCTTTCCGACGATACACCAGAAGAACTGTTGATAGTCCTGGCTTACCGTCTGCATAATCTCTATACTGCCTTTGAGAATATTTTTCAACACATTGCCGCTACTTTTGAGAACCATTTAGAAGATCAATCACGCTGGCATGTTCAATTGCTGCAACGTATGGCTCTGGATTTAACCCCTATTCGCCCAGCCGTTATTGATTCGACTATGTTGGCAAATTTAGACGTTTTGCGCCGTTTTCGCCATTTATTCCGTTCCGCTTATGGGGTACGCTTAAACTGAAAATGTCAGTTTATGACCGTTGGCAGTCTAGCATTATCCATTAACCATTCACCAACTCCCCAATTCACCGATTAACTATTTCTCACATCCGGAACGTGCCGTAATGGTCTTGGGGTAGAGGGGCGTTCGCGGCCGCAGAGAATGCCAGGGCCAACGCCATCCGCGTCTGGGCCGGGTCCAAAATACCGTCATCCCATAACCGGGCCGTAGCATAATACGGATCTGATTCGCGGCCATATTGCTCCAAAATGGGCCGCTTGAAGGTGGTTTCCGCCTCGGCGATCTGTTCTGAGGTTGGGTTTTCCAGGCTGCGTAAAACAGATTTTTGCCCAACCGTCCAGAGGGTGCCAGCGGCCGCGTCCCCACTCATCACACTGATCCGGCTGTTAGGCCAGGAAAACAAAAACCGGGGACTATACGCCCGCCCCGACATACCATAGTTGCCCGCTCCATGGCTCACCCCATGCAGCAAAGTAATCCGGGGCACATTAACATTGCTCACCGCCATCACCATCTTGGCCCCATCTTTGGCAATTCCTCCATTTTCATACTGCTTGCCTACCATAAACCCGGCGATATTTTGCATAAACAGAAGCGGCGTCCCCCGCTGCCCACAAAGCTGGATAAAATGGGTCGCCTTCTGGGCCGACTCACTAAACAGCAGCCCATTGTTGGCCACAATTCCTACAGGAATCCCCATAATGTGGGCAAACCCACACACCACCGTTGGCCCATACCGGGCCTTAAACTCCGCCAGCCGCGACCCATCCACCAACCGGGCGATCACCTCCCGCACATCATAACTCACCCGGGGATCTGCCGGGATCACCCCATACAGCTCTTCGGGATCATACGCTGGCTCTTCGGGGGCTTGCATCACCAGAGGCATCTCTTTACGCCGGTTCAGATGGCTGGCAACCTGCCGAATCCAGGCCAACGCCTGTGGCTCATTGTCGGCAAAATGATCCGCCACCCCACTAAGCCGGGTATGGACATCAGCCCCGCCCAGATCCTCGGCGGTGACTTCCGCGCCGGTGGCCGCTTTGACAAGGGGGGGGCCGGCCAGGAAGATGGTGCCATTTCCTTTCACAATGATGGTCTCATCAGCCATGGCCGGGATGTAGGCCCCGCCAGCTGTACATGAGCCTAACACGGCGGCAATCTGGGTGATCCCTTTGCCTGACATGCGGGCCATGTTGTAAAAAATACGACCAAAATGATCTTTGTCAGGGAACACATCTGCCTGTAAATGGAGAAAAGCCCCGCCAGAATCCACCAGGTAGATGCAGGGCAAATAATTTTCTTCGGCAATGGTTTGGGCGCGGACATGTTTTTTGACCGTTTCCGGGAAGTAGGTGCCCCCTTTTACTGTGGGGTCATTGGCGATGATCATGCACTCTACCCCGGCGACACGGCCAATGCCGGTGATAATACCCGCGCTGGGAGCTTCACCATCGTACATCTCCCAGGCAGCTAAGGGGGAAAGTTCCAGGAACGGGCTGCCCTCATCAATGATGGCGTCAATACGCTCATGGCTGAGGAGTTTGCCTCGTTTAAGCTGGAGATCGAGAACGGATTGCGGCCGCGACTCCCGCACCAACTTCTGTCTTTCCTGTAACTGCCGGGCCAGCATCCGATTATGCTCCCCATTCTGCTTAAACTCAGGGCTGTTTGGATTAAGTTGGCTGTGAAGTTGGCTCATAACTGTTCCTTTGCTACCGTTGGCGCAAATAACGGAGCAGCGTACTGCCATCCGTAAACCCTAATGGCAGCAGCGATCCCAAAAAGAAAATAAAGAAATTTTGGATGAAAAAAAGGACACTAACCCACCAGGCTGGTCCACTCAACGCATTGCGGGCAAACAGGGTAATAACCAGGGCCAGGAGAGAGAGACCTAAGCTAACTGGCGGGCCGCCCAGGGCCCGTTTGATGTGGGTACGGGCAGGCAGCTCCGGTTCATGGCGTGGGTACAGAGTAATAATCAGAACCCCACGGATACGGATTTCCTTCATGGGATACCCAACCCGCCGGGCCACCCAACCATGCCCCAACTGATGGGCCAGATCACTAAGCCAATACAGAGGCACGGCCAGCAGCCCGGCGATGATTGCTTCATTTAGTGGAGCTTGCAGGAGTAAATAAGCCAGAGCGGTATGACCCAGCCACAAAAAAACCGACCCTACCAGCATACTCGCTTCGGCCGTCAGGCTAATTCCCCAAATGTGGCCCAGAGTTACTTTACGCATATCGGCCTCTTGCGAAGATAAGTTTCAGGTTGCAAATTCCGGGTTTCAGGTTTGCCTGAATTTTAAGAGCTATCTTGATTTTTATTGAGATTGCCAGGTAACTTCTCCATAGTTTAGGGCTGTAGGGCGAGATTTCTTCTTGCCCTACAGGCAAGAAGGTTCTACTACATTGCCCACCACCATCTTCTGGGAAGTTCAACATCGGCAAGGCACACCATGATGAATGAAAATTTGTAGCGCGATTTTCTAAAGGGTGTGTTTCAACTGAGTTGGGGCGGTTGGTTAAGAACACGGATAAGCAGGATTAGCGGATTTATTTGTCCCAGAACAATCCGTAAATCCCGTAAATCCGCGTTCCCCCCTTCAACTGAAATGAAACACACCCTTTTCTAAATCGTTCACTCGGCAAAACGATTTAGAAAATTGTTTTACAACCCCCCAGCCACCTCTGAACGTGAATAGCTACAAAACATTTAGCGTACTTCAGTAACTTTTTTGGCCCGTTTGATGGTTTTGAGGCGGACTTCGTGGCGCAGCTCTTTTTTACGCAGGCGCAGGCTGGCGGGTGTTACTTCGAGCAGATCGTCATCGGTCAGATATTCGATGCAATCGTCTAAGGAGAGGGTGCGAGAGCTGTTTAACCCTTCTTCCATCGCGCTTTGAGTGGCCCGGTGGTTGGTGAGGTGTTTGGCCTTACACACATTGACCACTAAATCCTCATCGCGGCTGTTTTGACCCACGATTTGCCCAGAGTATACCTCATCTCCGGGACGAATGAAGAAGACGCCGCGCTGCTGTAAGTTGATGAGGGCGTAACCAGTAACAGGGCCAGTTTCCATCGAGACGAGGGAGCCATTATCTACGGTATCTATATCTCCCTGGTATGGCTCGTAGCCGTGAAAGAGGGTGTGATAGATGCCGGTGCCACGAGTAGCGGTGAGGAAGGGCTGGCGGAACCCCAGGACGCCCCGGGTGGGCACCAGGTATTCGACGTAGACGGTGCCATCATCGCCGTAACGAATATTGATGACGCGGCCGCGACGCCGCCCCAACATCTCACTCACCGCCCCCAGGTAATCATTATGCACTTCCAAAAACAGATGCTCTACCGGTTCCAACAGCTCTCTGGCTTCCCCTTCCTTAAAAATGACCTCAGGCCGACTCACCGAAAACTCATACCCTTCCCGGCGCATCGTCTCAATCAGAATCGCCAGATGCAGCTCCCCTCGCCCAGAGATGATAAACTCCCCGGCGCGGTCCATCTCTTCTACCCGTAAAGCCACATTGCTTTCTAACTCCCGCATAAACCGGTCCCGCAGCTGCCGGGAGGTGACAAACTGCCCTTCGCGGCCAGCAAACGGGCTGTCATTGATGCGAAAAGTCATCCGTACTGTTGGCTCTTCTACGGTGATAGGGGGGAGTTGGCGTGGATTGTTAGGGTCAGCCAGGGTATCACCAATGCCCACATCAGGAACACCGGCAACCGCCACAATATCCCCGGCAAACACCTCTGTCTGGGCTACCCGCTGCAAATCGCGGAAATTATACACCTGGGTGATCTTGCCCATTTCCAACTGGCCATCGGCATGGATGTGGGCTACGGCTTGCCCAGAGCGGAATTTACCGCTAACCATCCGGCCAATGGCGATTTTGCCCACATAGTTGCTATATTCCAGGGTTGTCACCAGCAGTTGGGCCGGCCCCTCCCGGTCAATCGTGGGTGGGGGTAAATGGTTGAGGATGGTCTCGAAGAGCGGCCGCAAACTATCCTCTAGCTGATCCGGGGTAAACCCAGACCGTCCTTCCAGGGCGCGGGTATAAATGACCGGGAAATCAGCCTGCTCATCAGTAGCTCCCAGGTCAATAAACAGATCAAAGGTAGCATTGACCGCATACTCTGGACGGGCGGCCGGCCGGTCAATCTTATTCACCACCACAATTGCTTTGTGCCCTTTTTGCAATGCCTGGCGCAGCACAAACCGGGTTTGCGGCATTGGCCCTTCCACCGCGTCCACCAGCAATAGCACCCCATCTACCATATTCATCACCCGCTCCACCTCACCGCCAAAATCAGCGTGACCGGGAGTGTCCACAATGTTAATGGTGATGTCATCATAAACAATGCCTGTATTTTTAGCCAGAATCGTGATCCCACGTTCCCGCTCTAAATCATTAGAATCCAGGATTCGTTCCGTAACCGTCTGGTTGCTGCGAAACACATTGGTCTGGCGGAGCATCCCGTCCACCAGGGTGGTTTTGCCATGATCGACATGGGCGATAATGGCGATATTACGTATATCTTTTCTTAATTCACTCATAACCTAAAATTTCACCGTTCCCCGAAACTGTTCAGGGGTTATAGACGCAAAAAATGCCCAGTCAATGGTTTGACTGGGCTGATCACACCGTTAATTTTATGCTACTATGCAGGTTGTCGCAACTGGGAGATTGGTGAGGGGAATTAGACAATCGTTTAACGAAATTTTAACGATCCTATTGACTTTGATGTTAAAAATATGCTAGACTGCTCCCGCGTGGACAAAAAAACTGTAGGATGAAATGCACTCCCAGTGTAAAGTAGTTTACAGTTTTTTTATTTACCGGGAGCCGCCCCATATGCCACGTGATTTTAAGTTGTAGAGGAGCAGCAGAACATTATGATGAATACCATCGTGCCACCAGAACAGATGGAACTGTTTAACACGCTTTTAGCCGAGGCCAAACAGCGTGGTTATATCACTTACGATCACATTCTCGGTGCCTTCCCCGAAGTGGAAAACAATTTACAATCATTAGATGTACTATTGGAAGAAGTCCAATCGGCCGGAGTGCCTGTGTATGAAAGTGAAGATGATATTGATCTAGATCATCTGGATCTGAGCGGCCCGTTGGATGATGTCATTGATGATGAAGATCTAGAGTTTGATTTAGACCTGGATTTAGAACTTGAATTAGAAGAAGAGTTGGTTGTTTACCGGGCAGGTAAACATCGTCGCAACAGCAAGGACCCCCATGCGGCCCCTCTTTTTGATCTTAGCACCGTGCCGATTGATGATTCGGTTGGGCTGTATTTTCGAGAGATGGGGCAGCAAGCGCTGCTCTCAGCCGATGAGGAAGTGCAGTTAGCCAAAGCAATTGAGGCTGGCCGCGCGGCTACGCACCAGATGAATAGAGGGAATTTGTCGGATGAGGATTGGCAGGAATTTTATCGGGTGAAGGATCGGGGGGATGCGGCCCGTGCCCATCTTATTCGGGCCAATACCCGGCTGGTAGTTAGTATTGCTAAGAAATATCGCGGCCGCGGTCTGCAATTTCTTGACCTCATTCAGGAAGGCAACGTTGGCTTGATGAAGGCCGTGGAAAAATATGATTACCGCCGGGGCAACCGGTTCAGCACCTATGCCACCTGGTGGATTCGTCAGGCCGTTACCCGTGCCCTGGCTAACCACGGCCGCACTATCCGTATTCCAGCCCATTTAGGCGGCCGCATCAGCAAACTATACCAGGTGGCCCAAGAGTTAGAGCAAGAATACGGCCGCCAGCCCACTGCCGAAGAAATTGCCGTCCATATGGACTTACCCGCCGACCGGGTGCGCTGGATGCTGCGTACCAGCCGTCAGCCTGTCCATTTAGAGCGTCCCGTTGGTGATGAATCTGATGCCGAACTGGGGGATTTTATTGAAGATGTGGAAGCCCCGCCCCCGGCCGAAACCGTTGCTTATAACATGCTTACCGAAGAGATCGGTGAAATTTTAGACCAGTTGACCCCCCGCGAAGCCCGCATTTTACGGCTGCGTTATGGCTTACAGGATGGCGAATCTCGCACCCTCAAAGAAGTAGGCGAGATGTTTGGCCTTTCTCGTGAGCGCATCCGTCAGTTGGAAAAAGAAGCGTTACGCAAACTACGCCACCCCAATTTTGCCGGCCACCTGCGCCAATACCTCAACTAAGCGTTAAAAAGAGCGGCTTGCCAGAAAATAATGGAGTTGGCCGCAGATGATGCGTGATGCGTAACCAAAATCGCATCACGCATCATATTACATATAATCCTCTTCGTCGTCACCTTCCAGGTGTTCAATAATCCGTTGATCCATCATTAGCCGCTCATGCCGGTCAGCTAATGATTCCCCTATTCTTTCAGGTTTATCATTGTTACTGACAACAGTGGGTGGCCGCCACGGGCGTGGGCTGACCAATTGAATGAAATTTGCCTGGTAGCCGCTGTCCCGTCCTTCTGGGGCAGCTAACTCAAACTCAAACACATAATTCCGGCTGGGCAGCTCATCTACATCAACATGGTCTGGTAGGCGGGAGTTATGGAAGAAAACACTAATATAGGGTGAATCGGCTTGGCGCGAATCAATCTTACCCAGGCCAGGGCTGAGATTTTTGAGGACACGCATAAAGCCATACCCCTTTTCCGCATTGTGGCTGTAACAGACTCCCCGCACCCGTGAACCATATTCTCCCCAGCCGGGACCGCCCCGTGAACCACTTGTTGGCAGCAAATTAGGAATTAAATAACCAGACATAAACATGTCAGCTTCCTGGCGTAAATCAGTGGAGACATTTTCAAAAGCAACTACTTCAACCCGACACCCTCGATTTTGCAAAGCCCGTACTACCTGAACAAAATCACCATCGCCCGTTGCCAGCAAAACCCGGTCTAAATTCTCTGATTGTAAAAGCGCATCTACAGCTAAATCTAAATCAGCATTGGCTTTACCAAACCTGTTGCCGTTCTCATCGGTGTACCATTTGACATTTTTTTCGATGACCTTGTAGCCAAAATCACGCAGCAAGGAGAAGAAACCATCTTGGGCGTGGCGATAATGAACATCACGCTCGGCTCGTTCAATATCATATCCCACATAAGCATTCAGGCGGATGGCCTCGGCACTGCCCCGGCAGGCAAAGTCGCGCAATACATCATACCGCATCCCGTATCCCCCATTTCGGGCCAGGTTGGCCACGTCAATATAAACCCCAACTCTTAAATTTGTTTTGTTATCGTACATTAGAAATGTCTCCTTTTGGCCTAAAATAGATTGAGTTGCTCGTTGTTGAGACAGGGCGTTTGTTAGATAGATGATGGCTAATGTTTTAGTTGAGTACCGAAAGTAGGTCTTGAGCCACGCGGCTCAGGATGGCTCAAAATACCTATATCGTTTAACATCTATGTAACAGGTTGATCATATCAGATAGCGGTATCCTTGACACCTTTGCTCTGAATGTACTTGCCTGGGAACTCAGGATAGAGAGGGGATTAATACATCACATCTTGCTTTGTGGATACTTCACGAAGCATACTGGTCAAAGGGTTTCACTTAGCACGTAAAACCCTACGAAATCCTAAAGAGCTCCTGAATGGGTGATTGGGATTGCGGCCGCATCACGGTTATAATTATTGTTATACTACGGTTTCATAGGGGTCAACAATTGTGTATACCATCAAAACGGATACAATGTGAAAGTGGCTGAACAATCACTCGTTTCTTTTTGGAAAAAGTACGCGGCCGCGTCGTTTCTTCTATCCTCTGAAACAGCGGAACGGGTTTATCTTTATTTCTCTGTTCGTAGGTGAAAATTATATAACCATTCTTGAGCCTGATCAGCAGACCAACCTGTCTCATCACTCTGTGAGGTATCCACTGTGCTGACTCGTCTTCGGCGGCAACCTTCCTGGTTGACTTTTCTCCTTTCTTTTCTTTTGCTCCTATTCGCCTGGCAAATGGTGGTGGTATGGGGGAACTATGATCGTTTTATCCTTCCCGGCCCCTACGATGTGGCCCAGCAATTTAAAGTTGTCTGGCAAGATGGCCGTTTACCCAAACATACCTGGATCACCTTTAGCGAGGTGATCCCAGGGTTGTTCATCGGCATTGCTTTTGCTACCCCGTTGGGTTATCTTCTGAGCAAATCCCCCTTCGTTGCTCGTCTGGTTTCCCCTTATCTCATTGCTTCACAGGCCATCCCGATCATTGCCATTGCCCCCTTATTGACAATCTGGGTACGCTCCACCTATTGGAGCCGCGTGTTAGTAGCGGTGATTGTCGTCTTTTTCCCCATACTCATTAACGTCGTGGCTGGTTTGCGATCCGTACCCGTAGAGCAATATGAGCTGTTTCATTCTTTACGGGCCTCGCGCTGGCAAATTTTCCGTAAATTAGAACTGCCAGCCGCCTTGCCTATTCTCCTGGCTGGTCTGAAAGTGGGGGCCACCCTGTCGGTGATTGGGGCGTTGGTAGGAGAGTTTGTCCAGCCTAAAAGTGAAGGGCTAGGCTTTTTACTGGTGACGGCCCGGTACCAGTTTAAGACTGATCTCGTCTTCGTTGTCATTGTAACGCTTGGGGTCATGGCCCTCTTGCTTTACGGTGTTGTTAGCTTATTAGAATGGTGGCTCTTGCGTTGGCAAACTTTTGCCCATGGACGGAAAGTTTGATCCGACGTTAAGCTGCTCTTGAAATTGTCATAAGGAGAAGAAAAAGATGCGACGATTGCTAGGTGTCCCTTATTTTTTATTGTTATGCTTGTTGGCAGCCTGTGGTGGTAATGGGACGGGAAATACGCCTGCGGCCAGTAATGACGTGACCGCACCAGCCGAGGCTACGTCTACCGACACACTGCCTTTGCAAAAGATTCGCCTGCCTATGGGGTATATTGCGGATCCTCAATATGCACCGTTTTATGTAGCAGTGGAAAAAGGGTATTTTGCTGATGCTGGTATTGAATTGGAGTTTGATTATAGTTTTGAAACCGATGGGATTGCTTTGGTAGGCGCCGGTGCCTTGCCTTTTGCTATTGCCAGTGGGGAGCAGGTTTTGCTGGCTCGGGCGCAAAAATTGCCTATTGTTTATGTATTTGAATGGTTCCAGCAGTTCCCTATCGCCGTGATAAGTAAAGCCGAAGCAGGTATTGTCGTTCCGACGGACTTACGCGGCCGCAACCTGGGCCTGCCCGGGTTTTTTGGGGCCAATTACGTCGGTTATGTGGGGATGCTCCTGGCGAGTGGGATGACCCAAGATGAAGTGAATGTCAGCGAAATTGGCTTTACCCAGGTTGAAGCGTTATTTAGAGATCAGGTTGAGGTTATTGTTGGTTATACCAATAATGAACCACTCCAACTGGCAAATATGGGCGAAGCGGTGAATGTCATTTATGTTTCTGATTACATTGACCTGGTATCCAATGGTATCATCACCAACGAGACCACCATCGCCAACGATCCAGCTTTGATTCAGCGGTTTGTGAATGCCTTGCTAAAAGGTTTGCAAGACACCCTGGCAAATCCCGATGAAGCTTACGAAATTAGCAAAAAATATGTCGAAGGGCTAGATGACAGCCGCCGAGATGTCTTAACGGCTTCCTTGTCTTTATGGCAGGCGGAACAATTGGGCCTTACCGAACCAGATTCCTGGGTACAAACCCATACGGTTCTTCTGAGCATGGGCTTTTTGGATGCGCCCATCGAAGATTTGCCCGCCGCTTATACCAACCGTTTTGTTGACGCGGCCGCGCCGTAGCCTGACTATGAAACATTCCTTTGTCGCCCTAAAGAACATCAGTCACATCTTTAGCAACGGCTTCCAGGTTGTGGCTGATGTCTCCCTTACCATCAGCGGAGGCGAATTTGTGGCCCTGGTAGGGCGTTCTGGGGTGGGCAAATCCACTTTATTACGGCTGATGGCCGGCTTGTTCGTGCCAACCCAGGGCGAGGTGATGTTAGATAATCAACCAGCCCATCATACCCAAGAGCCGGTTGGCCTGGTATTCCAAAAGGATAATTTGCTTCCCTGGCGTACCGTACAAGGCAATGTGCATTTGCCCTTAGAGATTCAAGGTCAAAGTCAAAAGAGTACCCACCAACGAATAATTACCCTGCTCGATCTTGTGGGATTGGCCGGTTATGCCCACCATTATCCAGCGCAATTATCCGGGGGAATGGCCCAGCGTGTAGCCCTGGCTCGTGCTTTGGTGCATGAGCCGTCGTTGCTTTTGCTAGATGAGCCGTTTGGAGCGTTGGATGCGTTGACGCGGGAGAAGATGGGGCAAGAGCTGCTGCGTATCTGGCAGCTTTTGCCGGTGACAGTCTGTATGGTCACGCACAGCATTCCAGAGGCAGTTTTATTGGCGGATAGGGTGTTGGTACTGAATGGGCAGCCAGGCACAATTACGGCGGATATAAGCATTGATCTGCCGCGGCCGCGGACCCTGGAAATGGAAGGAACGAGCGAATTTTATGGCTACGCGGCCGCCATCCGCGCCGCCATCGAATAAAACCAACTATCCTTGCTAATAACAAAAAAGGCCATCCCTAAACAGGGATAGCCTTTTTTGTTGATCATCAGGCAGACCTGACAGGTTTGTTAAACCCATCAGGTCTAAACCCTATAACTTACTTAACCGGCTGGCGGCGCACATACATAAAGCCCGCTAACCCTAAGAGCAGAACCCCAACTACAATCGTAAACCAGCCAGAGCCAGCCCCGGATTGTGAACCGGCCACACTGCTCAACTGAACATCCGTAGGTGGCTCAGTCGTAGGTGTCGGCGGTTCAGTCGTTGCTGTGGCTGTGGGTGGCACTTCTGTTGGCGTAGCCGTTGGTGGCACAGCCGTAGCCGTTGGTGTTGCTGTTGGCGGGACTGCCGTTGGCGTGGGTGTTGGCCCAGCCGTCACGATCTGCAAACACCAACCACCAGAGATACTACCGCTATCGCCACCTGTATCATCAAATACATACATACTCCAGGTACCATTCGGGTCTGTGCTATTGAAGGTAGCCAGCGTCGTAGCCGCTGATGGGGGTGGGGCGGGAGCCGGGAACGGATCTGCCGGGGCATAGTTGGTTGGCCGATAAGTTCCACTGGTGATGACAGTAGTTTGCGGCAGGTTGGATGCGGCACTATCATCAAATGTCAAATTGACATTGGTGATGGCGACACTTCCGCCCGCATCCGACATAAAGACCAGATTTTGCCCTTGTGGTCCTACCAACATGATATCAATGTCATTGGGCCAGGTGTGGGATAAACCGGTGAGGCTGACATCCACATCAACGATGGATGTACCAATACCAGAAACAACAATGTTAGAGGGGTATGGTGTAGCCGCCCCACTGGCGTTAATCACGATGTTGCCAGAATTACAGAACTGCTGTCCAGTGGTGAAGGTAAAGACGGCGGAATTAGTGCCAGTTCCACATGGGTTGGTAGCCCGGACGCGCCAATGGTAGGTAGTCAGAATTGCCAAACCATTCACGGTGTCACTGGTACCGGCAACGGTATTGGTGTGAATGATGTTGGTAAAGCCAGCATCCGTGGCTACCTCAACCGTATAGCTTGTGGCACTTGGGGAAGCGTTCCAGGAAAGGGTGACGGCTGTGCTAACACCGCTGGCCCCATTGGGTGGGGAAACCAGCGTTGGCGCGGCCGGAGCAGCATTCAACACATCCAGACCGACCGTTACCGTGCTGGATTGGCTGGCATCTACCCCAACAACATTGATATTGTAGTTACCAGGGGTCGCTCCGGCGGTGTTGCCTATCGTCAAGTTGGTGTTGCCGGGAGCCGTTACCGGGTTGGGCACAAAGGTAGCCGTGGTACCGGCCGGATGGCCGCTGGCACTCATGTTCACTGCCCCACTGTACGCCTGCCCCACCGAAATTGCATAGGTGGCATTAGAGCCAACACAGATGCTTTGTGAGGTGGGGGTAGCACCGAGGAAGGAGCAGCTTGGGGGAATGTCAAAGGCAGGGGTGCCGTCACTGGTGCTGGTACTGCTTCCCTGGCTGGCACTGAAGCCTAAACCACGACGGGCGAACGCTTCCCAAATAAGACATTGGTTGGCCCCACCGGTCAGGTTCACATCTGCTTGCAGGATAGCATTCCGACCATTTACAAAGCCGGGGCTGCACGGTTGGAGTTTCAACCCGTCCATAATCAGTTGGATAGCCAGGTTGTTACCACCGGTATTCCAGGGAGCGTAGAAGTCGGGATTGAACCCATGGGCATCAACCAGCTTCCAATACATATCCCAGGTCATGGTAGCCCAGACAAACCCAACCCCATGCGGCACAGCCATACCTGGCAGGTTGGCATAGGTATAGTTGTTGATGGTCATGTCGGTGCTATAGGGGGCAGGCCGGATACCGTTGCCGGTGACGGGCTGGCCTAACACATAGGTGCCAATACCGCGACGAAGGACATCAGTATCGGTGGCTTTGGCGGTGAGTACCAGACCAAACCAGTCACTCCACCCTTCACCCATCTGTTCTGAGTTGTTCAAGCAGTTGACAACGGCTGGGCCACCGGTCAAACGGATAGAAATGCCGTGTCCATACTCGTGTAGGATAATGCTGTTTTCCAGATCACCGTCACGACGGGGGGTGGTTTGGGTCCACAGGTACATTTGCATCCGCGGCCGCGAACCATCAGCGGGGGTGAGGAAGTTGGCATTGTTGGTGCCACCACCATCCTGGGCTTCAGCCCGAACATCATCATTGCCCAGGCCACCATTGCCGTAATTGTTGACCTGGAAGTTACCGGAGACTTCATTGAAGCCATACAGGTAGAATACATCATGGATGATGTTGTTCCAGTAGAACAGGTTAACCACAGCCGCGTTGACATATTGGCGAGGATCCAGGGTCAGGTTCAGGGGGACAAGTGCCCCGGTGAAGTCCAGGGTAGGACCGCCATCGGGCTGTTCGGCTGGTGAGGGGGTGCCGTTATTATCCTGGTCATCATAAGCACTGACATTATTGCCCCGAGTGACGGTAAACTCAGCTCCAGGAACGCCGTTGGTATCATGCCAACCAAAGGGGGAAGCAGTGGCATTGGCTGGATCTGTGACGATTACGCGAGGACCATCATCCGGGTATTCGCTGGGCATAGCAAATACTTCATAGGAGTTGGGGGGCATAGCCCCGCTGGTCTGGCTGGGAGAACTGGTTTCGATCTGGCTCTCGTCTAATCCTTCGGCGACGCTGGCAATGATGTCAACCAATTCGTCAAAGTTTTCATGGACGACATGATCCCATTTGTAAAGGATCTCACCATTGGCGGCATCTACATGAATTTCCCAGTAATGTTGGAAATCCAGCGATTCGATCTCCGCGACCCAGGCCAGGCGCAGGCCAGACTCGGTGGGGTAGTAGACCAGATGGACCGGGATGTCCAGAGTGGAGATGCCCCCATTGCTAAGAACGGTGCGTTGTGCTGGGCCAGTTGCGGCTTCTACTACTGTCAGGGGTGCGGTGAGGGTATATTGCAGGGCCGCGGCCGCGGTCGTAACCGCATCCGCTGGAGTTAAGGCGGGAGTGCTGCTGTTTACTTTACCAGCCACGTCGCTAACAAAGTCGCTGTAGAGGTTTACGATGCGGCCATCGGCGGTAACATGAGCGCTGACATTGCCCATATAAACCTCAATACCCTGATGACGTTGACGCAAATAAATGTGGGTAACGCCATTGTGAACATCTGTATATTGATTGGTGACAATCATGTCACTCAAATCCCCTGCCGACAACCCCCATTCGGCCCGGTGGTTGGCAATATACGCCTGCACAATTTGTAATGGCTCACCCGCGGTTGGGCCGGTCAAAAAGGAAACGTCACCTGGGTGACGTCCTGATTGGGGCCCATTGAGGGTTAATGGAGCGGAAACAGACGCCGTTTCAGCGTTTGTTTCAGCCATTGCGGTGCGGGTAAGGGAAAAAATCCCCATCATACCCACCACGGCAAGGGCCAGGATGAGATACAGCCGATTTCTTTTCATTTTGCCTCCTAGAGCAGTGATAAAAAAGATACCTTATACAACTCGCCTGGTGACAACAGGCATGATAGCGGCATTGGTTATTATGTTTTGGTAAGACCCGTTTGTTTTGAACCAGCACATTTTTGAAGGGGCTATGGTTACTGCCATTTGGTAAAAATCCTTGTTGCCACCAATCTAACCTCTAACTTTAGCATAATCTCATAAATGATTAAACAAAATCAGTACTTTTGGGTAAAGAGTTAGCACCCTTGATGCTAAATGAGAGTATTCTAAAGTTAGATGTTCATCTATTATCGCACTCTCTGGGAAAAGCTGTCAAATTAGAGAAATAATCGGTGGCCCAATCATGTGGCTGCCAAAAATAAACCACCGGTACGAGGAAGTCCTGTACCGGTGGTTGTCGCTGCGGGTGAATCGGTTATATTGAGGTGAACAGCTAGCTGGTTTTATTGCTGACTGGCTGGGTAATTGATCTTCCTCCACGCCATCGCCGCCAGATCAAGCGCATAATGAAGTAGGCTGGCAGGCCAAATAGGATGATTAATGGCAAGCCAGAGATGGTGAAGTAGATGAGGAAATCAGCGATGTTTTGCAGGGCAGCAACCAGGTTTTCCAGAGCATTTTTAGCGGTTCCTTGCGGCCGCCAACCTGGCAACGTCACTGGCTGGGACACAATGTCTGGGGTCAGGTTAATGGTCAGGCTGGAGAAAGCTGCCGATTGGCTCAAATATTGAATTTGCCCTTTCAGGACCTCTATTTCCCCTTCCAGGCGACTCAACTCCTGATTCACCGCCAGGGCTTCTTCCACGTTTTCGGCTTCATCCAGGAAAGCCCGCACCCGGTTAGCTGTTGCTTCCAGGTTAGAGAGGCGGGCATTCAGGTCCACATATTGGTTGGTAACATCTTCACTGTTGGTAGATTCAGACGTCACTTCTACCGCCATCCCTTTGACGGCGGTGATGGTGGTTTCAAACTGGTTGACGGGAATGCGAACATAAATGGTACCGGCTTTGGCATTGGCGGAATAATCATAAATGTTGCTGCTAACAACCCATCCCTGCTGCCGCTGGACAAGCTGGCTGATTTGTTGGATGGTCTCTTCCGTGTCTTGAACAACGACAGACAGGCTGCCATTGCGGATGATGAGCCGTTCAATCAGTTGATTTTGGGGGATGGTGGCAGGAGCCGTGTTTTGGCTGCTGGTGGCTGTGTCATACGCATAAACCATCAATGGTTCGGCTGCGGCCGCTTCCCCGGCAAATGTCTCTCTATAATAGGCTGCCCCAGACTCATTAGCTGTCAAACGGGCAGATCCTCCACAAGCCACTAACATTATGAACGTAAACAATAAACCGAACCATAAACTTTTGTTCCCCATGATATGCCTCCATTGGTTGAGTGGATATACAGATAAAACGATCACCAGTAACAAATAGTTCCCGGCATTGTGAAAGATTTAGGGGCAAATTTGGGGAGGGACGTAAAAGTTACCAGCCATGTTCCAGGCGGGCAATGAGACGTTGAGGGAGACCGTACTGGCGCATACGTTCTTGTGTTTTCTCAATTGGGTAAACCACTCGGCGGTATTCCCAGTGCATCTTCTCCAGGTCCAGGATGGCATACGCGGCTCGAGGGTCAGAATCACGGGGTTGGCCGACGCTGCCTGGGTTAATGATGAGGCGGTTTCCGTTTAGATGGACTGTTTCTTGGTAATTGGGGGGATGAATGGTAACGCGTAAGCCATCTATCTCTTCAAATATAACGGGGGTGTGGGTGTGCCCAACCAGGCACCAGGGGGTATCAAAGTAAGCGAAATTGATAGCGGCTGTACCCTTGTCTAAAATATATTCCCAAACTGGATAACGTGGACTGGCATGGGCCAGGGTAAACGGATCACGAATGATCATGGCTGGCAGCTCATTTAGAAACAGGCGTGTTTCTTCGTTAATAGTATCTTGTGTCCAGTTGATGGCGGCACGAGCATCTCTATTAAAGGTATTAATATCTATTTTGCCTAATACAGCCCAATCATGGTTGCCGGAAAGGGTAATTTGCGCCTGTTCTTTGAGAATGGCAGCACATTCATTGGGGTCTGGCCCGTAGCCGATGACATCCCCCAAGCACCATAAACTGTCCCATTGCCCTTTGGCATCCTCTAGAACGGTTTCTAGGGCGGCCAGGTTGGCATGAATATCGGAAATGATTAGCACACGCATTAAGGCTTCTTCTCCCTCGTCGCAACTGTTGCCTAATAATACCATGTTCCTCATGGGAAGGTATAATATTGATTTTAATATGACCAATATCCTAAATGGATGACTGTATTCTCTGGATAGAAGGCATTTTAAAGAGCTTATGCGAGCCTGGCCAAGGATTTTTCTTGTGACGTGATATTGGCCATAGGAATAAACTTTCGCCAGATTGAGATGTTATTATCCCCGGTGGCAGGTGCTAATGGCTATCTTAGACGATAAAAGCTTGGATTTTGTGAGCAGTAGTGTTGAGCAAACGGTGCGCCTGGGGGTGCGCCTGGGTGAACTGCTCCAGTTGGGCGATGTGGTTTGTTTGTCAGGAGATTTGGGGGCTGGCAAAACGGCGATGGCCAGAGGGATTGGCCGAGGGTGGGGGACATCGCTGCGTATCACCAGCCCAACTTTTACCCTGGTTAATGAATATCCCCGTGCCCGTGATGGGCTGGTTTTGTACCATCTGGATTGTTATCGGTTGGCGTTGGCGGCCGCAAACGGAGAAGCGGCCACAGCTGAGTGGGTGACGGCTGGGTTTGAAACCTTGCTGGAGGATGGGGTTACCTTGATGGTCGAGTGGCCGGAACGAATTCTGTCCCATTTGCCGGCGGACCGGTTGTGGATACAACTTCGTTATGTCAATGAAACTCGCCGGGGACTGCGTTTTTCGGCCAGTGGTTCCCGCTCAGAGCAGTTGTTACAAGAGTTTCGCCGCAACGCTTTTGGCGTTTGACATGGGGATCAGTAATTGGCTCATTTTAGTTGCTCCCCAAAGAATACAAAGGTGAAAGAGTGAAAGACTTTGTACACTGGCGGCTTTCTTCTGCAAGAATATAGATTATGTTATTAGCAATTGATACGGCAACGAGTTGGACAGGATTAGCCTTGCATGACGGTGAGGCGGTGTTGGTTGAATGGGGCTGGCGGGCGCGAAATACCCAAACAGTAGCCCTGGCCCCGGCTATCCAACAGATGTTAAGCCAGGCGGCCGCAACCCCGGCCGATTTGCAGGCGGTGGCGGTGGCTTTGGGGCCAGGCTCTTATACCGGACTGCGTGTGGGCATGGGGTTGGCTAAAGGAATTGCCCTGGCCAACCAGGTGCCGCTGGTAGGCATACCCACGCTGGCTATTTTAGCGGCCGCCTTCGGTGAACTGCCGGGCCGTCTCTTGTTGGTAGCTGAGGCTGGCCGCACCCGTATCTCCGCAGCTTTGTATCAATGGCAGAAGCGGCATGGGTGGCAAAACCGGCAACAGCCATTCAATACCACCTGGGATGAACTTCTAACCCAATTAGCGGCCCAGGCAGACAGTCCAATCTATTTTGCAGGCGAAATTGAGCCTGGCGCAGCTAAAATAATCCGTAATCGCAGTCGCCAATTTCATCTGGTCGCGGCCGCGTCTCACCCCCGACGGGCTGGTTATTTGGCTGAATTGGGGTGGCAGCGGCTGCGGAAAAACCAACCCGATGACCCCGCCAGCCTCATCCCCCTCTATCTGCGGGATGTGTAGTTTCAGGTTTCAGGTTTCAAGTTTTAAGTTACTCAGTCCTTATACCTCAGTCCTCAGTCCTCACCCATGCTCACCCCGCCCCATCCCTGGCAGCTTCGCCCCATGCAACTAGCCGATATTGAACCAATTCTGGCCATTGAACGGGCCTCATTTCCCGTAGCCTGGTCGGTGGCGGGGTATGAACATGAACTGACCCAAAATCAGGTAGCCCACTATAAAACATTGGTGCATCCAGAGGTGGGGATTGTGGGGTATGGGGGATATTGGTTATTGGGGGATGAGCTGCATGTCAGTATTATTGCTCTGGACCCAGCCTGGCGCGGCCGCGGTCTGGGTGAACTTTTACTCCTGGAGATGCTTATGGCGGCGTATACCCATTCGGCCCAGCTGGCAACCCTGGAAGTGCGCCGCAGCAATGAGGTGGCCCAGGCGTTATACCGCAAATATGGGTTTGCGATAGTGGGAACGCGGCCGCGTTATTACCATGACACGGGTGAGGATGCTTGCATTATGACCGTAGAACCGCTGGATGGGGCCTATTGGCAGCAGTTAGAAGAACAGTGGCAGCAGTTACAAAAGCGGCTGGGGATAGACGCGGCCGCGTTCCCAGTGAGTTGAAGGTGTATAAAACGTATGTCGTAGAAGGCATAAAAAGGCGAGCCTTTCGGATTTCGTGGGGTGAGGCTTACGGTAGGGAACTGATCTTCTGCCGGCCCAGCTAAACTACATTTAGAGAAGGAAAGAGCGTGATGAAATTATTCATAACCGGCGGGGCCGGTTTTATTGGGGCTAACAGTGCGGCCCATTTTTTGGCTCAGGGACACCAGGTGACCCTGTTTGACAATTTAACCCGCATTGGTGGCCAGGCGAATCTGAATTGGCTGGCGACCCTGCCGGGCCAGGAAAATTTAACCTTTGTGAAAGGAGATATTCGGGATTATGAAGCGTTGGCGGCCGCGATCCCTAGCGCGGATGTGGTACTCCATTTAGCCAGCCAGGTGGCCGTCACCCTCTCGGTGCAAAACCCGCGTGAGGATTTTGAGATCAACGCCCTGGGCACGTTTAATGTCCTGGAAGCTGTGCGGCACCATGCCCCCCAGGCCGTTTTAATATACGCCTCAACCAATAAGGTGTATGGTGGACTGGAAGATTTGCAAATTCAGGAGCAGGCAGACCGGTATAGCTATGCGGATCACCCGGAAGGGGTGGATGAGCACCGTCCCCTGGATTTTCATTCCCCGTATGGCTGCTCCAAAGGGGCGGGGGATCAATATACACTCGATTATGCCCGTATTTATGGGTTAAAAACGCTGGTGTTTCGCCAATCGTGCATCTATGGGCCACGCCAGTTTGGGGTAGAAGACCAGGGGTGGGTGGCCCATTTTGTCATCGCGGCCGCGAAAGGGCGACCTATTACTATTTACGGAGATGGTAAACAGGTACGAGACCTGCTTCATGTACAAGACCTCATCCGGGCTTATGAGCTGGGCATCCAGAAAATTGAGCAGGTATCCGGTCAGGCGTTTAACCTGGGAGGGGGAGCAGCTAATAGTTTATCTGTCTGGCAGGAGTTTGGTCCCCTGCTAGCCCAGCTCAAAGGATCTCCCCTTGAGGTTCGGTTAGAAAAATGGCGACCAGGGGATCAGCGCGTATTCATTGCCAACAATGGCAAAGCCCAAACGCTCCTGGGTTGGCAGCCGGAAATTTCCCCCGCTCAAGGTATCCAACAGTTATATGAATGGGTCAGCCAGAACCTATCTTTGTTTCCTTGATCTATCCTAACGCAAAACAACTGGCAGTTGAGTTTATCCAGTAAACCTGCTACCCTTTGATGGGTGAGGGTAAAAATTAGCCGCAACGATTTCAGCCTCAACGTTGTATCTTTGAGTCATTCATTTACCTCATACATTCGCTATGACCAGTTTAGAACAACAATTGAAAGCGTTTGGCCTGGATATTGATCACCCCCCAGACGCGGCCGCGTGGCAGGCGTTTGTTCACCATATACGCCAGAGTGAGCAAGCCCTGGTGGATCGGGCGGAACTGTTCAGCACTCTGGCCGAACCCGATTTTGAGAATATCATCATCCATGATGGTCGCGGCCGCATCCTGGACAGTAACCGAAACGCCAGCCAATCTAACGGCTACAGCCCTAACGAGCTAATCGGACAGGAGTTGCTCATCCTCTTTGCCCCTGAATCCCATTCCCTCATCTACCAGATGTTAGGTAGAGGTCAATTCAATCGTAGTGAAGTCATTCTCCAGCACAAAGATAAAAGCTGTGAAGCTGGTGAACTATACCTGAAAACCATCAATTACCAGGGGCAGACTGTTCATGGTGCCCTCACCCGCAGCATTGCTGACCGCAAAAATATTGAGCGCAAGCTGGAAACCCAACTGCGGCAGTCCATGCTTCTCAATCAGATTATTGCTGCCGTCACCTCTACTTTAGAGCCACAAATCGTTTTGCAAACCTTATGTCAAGAAGTGGCCCAGGCCTTTGATTTGCCCTCAGTTGCCTTTGCCTTACTCGATGAGCAAGAAGAAAATTTACGTATTGTGGCTGAATATTTGAGTGAAGAGCAGCCCCCAGCTTATGGTACCATCATCCCCATCGCCCAAAACCCAACAACCCAGGAAGTGCTGCGGTTAGGGGCGCCCCTACTCGTTTTGAATACCCAAACGGATCCCCGCTACGCAGCTCTGGCATCTATTGCCCGTCACCGGGGAACGGTCACGGTTTTGATTGTACCCATGTTTCGTCGAGAGAAGGTCGTCGGGACGTTGGGGTTGAATACGACCATAGAGCGACATTTTACCAACGAGGAGATACAACTGGCCCAACAAGTGGCCGCGGCCGCGAGCAAAGCCCTGGAAAATGCCCAACTGTATGAAGCCTTGCAACAAGAGCTAACCGAACGGAAACGAGCCGAAATTGAGTTAGCCAAAGCCCGCGATGAAGCCCTCAAGGCCAGTCGGCTGCAAGGGGAAATGGTGGCCAAAGTCAGCCACGAACTACGAACCCCCCTAAACGCCGTTTTGGGTTATGCGGAAATGATCAGCCTGGGGGTATACGGACGTATCACCCCCAGGCAAAAAGAAGTCACCCAACATATCATGGAGCGCACCGAGGAGCTGATCTCTTTTGTCAATGATTTGCTAGATCAAGCCCATTTGGATGCTGGCGGCTTTGTTCTCATGCCCCGCCTCTTCACCCCCCAACAGCTCATTGATCACATGCTGCAATTGATGGGCCACGCCGCCCAAAACAAAAATCTAGTTCTCACCGGAGATATTGGTCCTTCTCTACCCCCCACCCTGTGGGGAGATTTAGAGCGGCTTCATCAAATCATAAACAACCTGGTCAACAATGCCATCAAATTTACTGATACCGGCTCTATCCACCTGCACATCTTTCGCCAAGATGACACCCATTGGGGCTTTTCCGTTTCGGATACAGGGCGGGGGATTCCTGTTGAGGCCCAAGGGTATATCTTCGACGCTTTTCGCCAGACCAGCTATTCTATGACACGCTCTAACTCTGGGGTGGGATTGGGGCTTTCCATCGTCAAGCAGCTTATAACCCTGATGAATGGCAACATCCATTTACAAAGCGTTGAGAATCATGGCAGTACCTTCACCGTCATCCTGCCTCTGAGCAATTAACCCAAAAGTGTAGGCAATGTAGCCGAACTAGAAACTCGGTACTAGCTTTGTAGGAGAACACGTTGTGACAAAACCTCTGGCCCTCATCGTAGAAGATGAAAAAGACCTCTCCGACATCTTTGCCGAAGCGTTACAGCACGCTGATTTTGCGACAGAAGTGGTGCGAGATGGGCAAAAAGCTGTAGAACGATTAGCGGTTATCGTTCCTGACCTGGTTTTATTGGATTTACATCTGCCCAATGTGGCTGGCACCGACATTCTAAAACAGATTCGTCAGGATGAGCGGCTGGGTAGCACCCAGGTAATCGTGGTGACAGCCGATGCCCGCTCGGCTGAATTTTTACGTTCTGATGCCGAATTGGTTTTGGTCAAGCCGGTTCGGTTTAGCCAACTGCGTGATCTGGCCGCTCGCATCCGCCCATCGGCCAGCGCGTAATTTACTAACTCATCCAAGCGGCAAGGGGAAGGGAACAATATACCAGAGAATAAAAAGAAAATGGCATAAACTCCCCCCTAAAACAAACAAATGCCACACCTCATGGTGTCCAAAAACCCCAGGCCAGGGGTCTGGACGCTGGTAATAATAGGTGATAAACCCTACCGAATAAATCACCCCCCCTAAGAGCAGCCACAGCCACCCAGCCAGTGGAACCAAAGAAAGCACATCAAATAACAGCAGCAGGGGTATCGCCCCGCCCCAACCAAGCAGTACATAAATCCCGGCATTAAACAGCCCATGAATGGTTGGGCTGAACAGCTTATAGACAATCCCTACCAGGGTGATACTCCACACCCCGCCCAGAACCCATGCCCGCAGCGGGCCAGTAGATAAGGTGTAAACAATGGGGGTGTAAGTACCGGCGATAAGCACAAAGATGGCAATATGGTCAAGCCGGTTAAGCCAAAACCTATTTTTCTCTGAAACTTTAGCCCCATGGAACAGGGTGCTGGCGCAATAGAGCAAGATCATGCTCAGGCCGTAGATGAGGATGGTTATGAGCTTGCCTGGCTCATTCCAGGTGAAATAGAGCAAAATAACCAGACCAATCACTGACCCCACTGCCCCTAAAAGATGGGTGAGGGTACTCATTGGCTCGTGTAACAGGCGTTCTAACTTTTTCATACAAACTCCCCTGGCTGAATAGTGCGTGGTGATGTTCCAAGTTAAAAGATTAGGAGATTAAGAGATTTCTCACCCGCTTGACTTGCTATGGTAACATTGCTATATTCTGCCATGTGGTTAAGGTTGAAGTCAAAAATTAACCTGAAACTTGAAACCAAAAAGGTGATTCTATGAACTGGTGCATGTGTATGAGGCGAGGAAGCTAAACCCGTTCGCCTCACCCCAAGATAATCTGGGGTCTTTCCTGAGCAAAACAACAGAGATTAAGGTGAACGGTGGCGGCTCTCCTCGCGGGTTAAATGAGTGGAGCGATGACGCGACCGTTTTTTGTTGCCTGTTGCCGGAGATGCTTTAGGAGAGATACACTGTATGAGACAACCTGTAGAATACCCTTTAACGACGATAGTTCCCCCTGTTTGGCCAACTGGGGCTGATTTGCGCCCACCGCGGCCGCAAACCCCAGACTCATTAGTTGGTAACACCCCATTATTGGCCCTGCGTCGCCTGCCCGCGGCCCTCCCCCCCACCGTCCATCTCCTGGCTAAAGCTGAATGGTTCAACCCCAGCGGCTCCGTCAAAGACCGCCCGGCCCTCAACATCATCCGCACGGCTGAAGCTCAGGGGCTTTTGCACCCTGGCATGACCTTGCTCGACTCCACTTCGGGTAACATGGGCATTGCCTACGCCATGTTGGGAGCAGCGCGAGGGTATAAGGTACAGTTAGCTCTGCCTGCCAACGCCAGCCCGGAGCGAAAGGCGATCTTACAAACGTATGGGGCGGATTTAATCTACACGGACCCCCTCGAAGGTTCGGATGGGGCAATGATGCAGGCACGCGAGATCGCGGCCGCGTGTCATCCCCACATCTTCTACGCCAACCAATACAACAACCCGGCTAACTGGCAGGCCCACTATTTCACCACAGCCAACGAAATCTGGCAGCAGACGGGAGGGCAGATCACCCATTTTGTGGCCGGTTTAGGCACCAGCGGTACCTTCGTGGGCACAACCCACCGCCTCAAACAGTTAAACCCGTCGGTGCAAGCCGTCGCCATGCAGCCCGACAGCCCATTCAACGGCCTGGAAGGATTAAAACATATCCCTACGGCCATCAAACCGGGCATTTACGATGAGCAGTTGGCGGATGAGCAGGTGACGGTGCAGACAGAAGAAGCGTACCAGATGGCCCGGCAGTTGGCCCGTGAAGAGGGGTTATTTGTGGGTATCTCGGCTGCGGCCGCAGTCGTGGCGGCGCTGCGTCTGGCCCAAACCCTGGAACATGGGGTTGTGGTCACTATCCTGCCCGATAACGGGTTCAAATATGTGAGTGAGAGGTTCTGGCACAATGCTTAGATTAACAGCACAATTGCAAACCAAGATCAATGAGTATGGCGCGGCCGCTTTTCCCAACGAAGGGTGCGGTCTGCTCCTGGGGTATCAACAAAATGGGGCTAACCTGGTTGCTGCCCTGCATCCGGCTCCCAACAGTTGGCCCGTTGAAGCGGAAAAGCCGGAGCGGTTCCAGATCAGCAGCGATGAGATACTTAAAGCGGAATTGGCGGCCATGGCCCAGGGGTTGGAGCTGATCGGCATCTTTCACAGCCATCCCAACCATCCCCCAGTAGCCTCACCTCGTGATCTGGCCTGGGCGACCTGGCCCGGTTACTCCTACCTCATCACGGAAATTCGGGATGGGCAGCCGCGCCAAAGCCGCTCCTGGCAGCTAACGCCAGATCGCACTAATTTTATGGAAGAATCAGTAGAAATCATCTAATCAAGGAGAACAAAAATTTATGGCCCAAATTCGTATTCCCACCCCCCTTCGTCCTTTTGCTAATGGTCAGGCGGCGGTTGCCGTGCAAGGAGAGACGGTTGGGGCAGCCTTGAATGATTTAACGGGACAATATCCTGATCTGCGGCCGCATCTATTCGATGGCCCCCAGTTACGTAGTTTTGTCAACATTTACCTGAACCAGGAAGATGTCCGCTATCTACAAGGGGCAGAAACCCCATTGCAAGCAGCCGACACCCTGTTGATTATCCCTTCCATTGCCGGGGGCGCGGTATAAATCCATCCTGTGACCTGGAGACAAACAAATGAGTTTACATAACCAAATTGACCCTGCCGCTATTCAACTATCCCACGAAGAAGTAAGACGGTACAGCCGTCATCTTATCATGCCAGAAGTGGGGATGGCCGGGCAGAAGAAATTAAAAGCGTCCAGTGTGCTTCTCATCGGGGCCGGTGGATTAGGCTCCCCGTTGGCCATGTACCTGGCGGCCGCGGGTGTGGGGCGCATCGGCCTGGTAGATTACGATGTGGTAGATTACACCAATCTGCAACGCCAGATCATCCACGGTACCAAAGATGTAGGCCGCCCTAAATTAGACAGTGCGGCGGATCGTATCAGGGACATCAACCCCCACGTACAGCTTGACCTATATGAGGTGCCCCTCACCTCGGAGAACGCCCTGGAACTTCTCGCCCCATATGATGTGGTCATAGATGGCACCGACAACTTCCCTACCCGTTACCTGACCAATGACGCCTGTGTGCTGCTGGGCAAACCTAATGTGTATGGCAGCATTTTCCGCTTTGAAGGGCAGGCTTCAGTCTTTAATTATCAAGACAGCCCATGCTACCGCTGCCTTTACCCTGAACCGCCCCCTCCTGGGTTAGTCCCCAGCTGCGCCGAAGGGGGGGTGCTGGGGATTTTGCCAGGCACCATCGGGGCTATCCAGGCCACCGAAGCGATTAAAATTCTTTTGGGGATAGGGAGTTCTTTAAGCGGCCGCCTGCTCCTTTATGACGCTCTCCACATGAGTTTTGACGAAGTGCGGCTGCGTAAAAATCCCAACTGCCCTATCTGCGGTCCCAACCGCACCATCCACCAGCTCATTGATTATGAGCAATTTTGTGGCATGCCCGCCCACGATCGCAGCGAATTTACCGGTCAGCCCCAGAGCAACGGTCAGGCTGTCCCCGAAATTACGCCGCTGGAACTTAAACGGCGGCTGGATAGCGGCGATGATCTATTCATCCTGGATGTGCGTGAGCCGCATGAGTGGGACATTTCTAATTTAAGTCATCTGGGGGCCTATCTCATCCCCAAAGGGCATGTCTTAGACCGGATGGGTGAGTTGGATACCGCCAGAGAGATGGTGGTGCAATGTCGCACCGGGGTTCGTAGCGCAGATGTGATTCGCCTGCTGCGACAGCACGGATTCAGCAAGATGGTCAACCTGGTTGGCGGCATCAACCGCTGGGCCGATGAGGTAGAACCATCCCTGCCCAAATATTGACCCTGAAATTGCCCTACCAGAGGTGGAATATGAAAGATAGGTGAACTTTCTCTGGTAAAAACAAATTCCCCTCTTGCATTCTCTGGGAAGTTGTTTTAAGATGGGGTACGTTACACTGGTGGTTCGTTTTCTACCAGAGGAAAAATCACATCTTTTAAGGAAGGAAAAAATGGCATATACACATACCAACTCCAAAGGCAATACTTATATCCTGCACAGCCGTGAGACCACTCTGAAGAATGGCCGCAAGCAGACCATCTATTTCTTTGCTAAAGAAGAAAAAGAAGGGGCTTTGAATGCTGTGCCCAATGGCTATGAAGTTGCCGAAAGCCGTAATGGGCTTCCTGTGCTGAAGAAAGCCTAAGAAGCTATAGCGGAAAGCTGTTGTATCCGCCTATTATTTAACCGAATAGTTTGTTAAACAAAAAAGTCCCGGTTTAACCGGGACTTTTTGTTTGTTGGGGATAAATCTTTTCTGGCCTGTCCAGGTCAGGGTAAAGCCCTACAGTTACCCGAGCCAGCTATGACTGAATGGTTGGGGTTGGCAACCAGGATACACAGTTGGGTGGCTCCTTCAGGACGTTCTGAAACAGCATAGCCAGTGAATGGGCTGGGGCTGCCGTATAATTTCCAGTTGCTGGGATTGCCCGGAACGCCTGCTTGATCCGGGGGGACGGTGTTCCAGAAAAAATGGACGTGGGTGCTGGAGGTGTCTGAAAAGAAGCCGAATACCTGAAAGGAGACAGAATACCGGTCGTCGGCAACGGTGATGCTGGTGATCTCAGCCCGTGGGCCTGTTGGGGCTGTTGGTGAAGGTACAGCTGTGGGGCGCGGGGTGGGCGTCACTGTTGGGGGAGTATCGGTGGGGGTGCTTCCCAGAGTGGGAGCCAGCGTTGGTGGTGGCACAGTAGCCGTGGGTGATGGGGGCAGCGGGGTGGCTGTAGCCGTATGGGTTGGGGTAGTAGTTGGGCTGGCCGCGGCCGCCTCACCCGCAACCTGCTCACCTGCACTAGGTGATGTTTCGGTGGGTGACTCTACCGCTGCTATCAACAGGGTGGTTGGGGTGAGGGTGGGGTCATTGGTGCCACCTCCCAGGATTTGTTGGCTGGCAATAGCTGCGACAATGAGGCAAAGCAGCAGCCCCAAAACGCCTACACCTGCGGCCGCGGGAATAACCCAGCCGGGCCGCTTTTTGCCCTGAGGGGCGGGGCCGGTTGGTGGTGGGGGTGAGGGTGTAGAAGAGGTTTGCGGCCGCGGGCCTCCTGTTGTTGGGGTTGAGACCTGTACCGGGGTCGTTGCCAATTGACTGATAGGCATTGGCTGTGTTCCTACCCCTACCTGGCTTACCTGGCGCAGGGCCAACATTAACTCCTCGGCTGATTGATACCGCTGGTTCGCATCTTTGGCCAATGCTTTTTGCACCACTGTCACTAACTCAGGTGGAGTTTGCCGGTTAAATTGGCGCACATCTGGCACTGGCGTCGTCAGATGTTGCATCATCGTAGCGGCCGTATTTTCTCCCTGGAACGGTAAGCGGCCGCTCAACATCTGGTAAAGAATAATCCCCAGAGCATAAATATCTGCCCGATGGTCTGGCCGCTCGCCACGAATTTGCTCTGGGGACAAATAAGCTACTGTGCCAATCACCCCTCCGGTAGCTGTCATAGACTCCCCACCCACGATCTTGGCAATGCCAAAATCCATCAGCACCGGCTGCCCTTGGGGGTTAATCATTACATTGGCCGGCTTTAAGTCCCGGTGAATCATCCCCTGACGATGAGCATAGGCTACGGCTTCACACAAAGGGATCATAATATTTAATGTTTGATCCGGAGAGAGGAGGGTACCCTGCTGGTTTGCCTGTTCCAGCATCTCTAATAAGGTAGTGCCAGGTAAAAACTCCAGCACCATATAATAGGTGTCCCCATCATGGTTAAAATCAAAAACCTGGATGATATTGGGGTGACGCAGCCGGGCGACTGCGGCCGCTTCTTCCTCAAACCGACGCACAAACTCTGGGTCTGAAGCCAGATGGCTGTGAATCAACTTGATCGCCACCGTGCGCCGCAAATTAGGGTCTGTCGCCCGGTAAACAGCCGACATCCCCCCTTGTCCCAAAGGCGTTTCAATCTGATAACGACCATTTAACACATAACCAAGCCAACTGGGTTTACTATTCATCGCTCTCTACTCAACGACGTAAATGTTCCACCCCAAGCTCTGAGGCTAACATTACATCAGAAGCAATACCCAGGAATAATCCATTCTCGACAATGCCAGGTCGAGATCGTAAAGCTAATTCCAGAGCATATGGATCAACAATGCCATTAGCAAAGTAACAATCCAGGATGTTATTCCCTTCGTCTGTCACAAAGGGGGTTTTCTGATCTTGCGCTAATCTTTGGACTACCGTTATACCCAAATCCTGCAAGTATAAAGTAATCGGCCATAGGGCCATCGGAATAACCTCTACGGGCAACGGCGACCGTGTTCCTAGACGATCAACCCGTTTATTGGCTTCCCCGATGACAATAACACGCCGGGAAAAAGTGGCTACAATCTTCTCCCGTAGCAAAGCACCACCTAGACCCTTGATTAAATTGAGTTGAGGGTCTACCTCATCCAGACCATCTATTGTTACATCTATCTCTGGGTATTCTGTCAATGTGCCTAAAGGGATACCTTCCTTGTGGGCAAGATGGGCTGCGGCCGCAGAAGAGGGAATACCCACAATATCAGTTAATATCCCTTGCCGTATCTGTTGAGCCAGCAGACGAATAGCACACTCCGCTGTGCTGCCCGTTCCCAGACCAACAACCATACCCGATACCAACTGCTGCACAGCATAATGCGCCGCTTTTTCTTTAAGAGCCTGTGTATTGGTCATAAAATGATTGGCGATAGGATACCAATTTACTTACAAAATTGGTACCTTATTGGTAGATTATCGATCCATCTGGTTTTGGTAATCCATAAACCGATAACCAGCCCCCCGCTCTGTCAAAATATATTTAGGATTGGCCGGGTCCTCTTCAATTTTTTTGCGCAAGTAATTAATATACAGGCGCAAATAATGGGTTTCCTCACGGTACTCATACCCCCACACTTTGGCCAATAAAGCGTCGTGGGGCACAACCCAGCCCGCATTTTGGATCAGATGATTTAACAAACGGTACTCCGTTGGTCGGAGATCAATACGTTGATCATTGACAATGACCTGGTGTCGGTTGAAATCAACAGAAAGCCGGTCATCAATGCGTAAGATAGTACGCGGCTGGCTAGACGGCCATTCGGCCCGACGTAATACAGCCTGAACCCGACTGTTTAGTTCCCGTGGGCTGAACGGTTTGGTGACATAATCATCTGCGCCTAATTCCAGCCCCCGTATGCGATCTTCTTCATCACCCTTGATAGTTAGGAGAATAACGGGTGTTGTTGAAATCTCCCGGATCATGTGTAAGGTTTCGAACCCATCCATTTCAGGCATCATTACATCCATAATGATCAGATCGGGTAAATGTTGCCGTGCTTGCTCCAAAGCCTGCAAGCCATTGCGAGCTTCAACAACCTGGTATCCCTCTAGTTCCAGGTTCATGCGAATAAACCGGATCATACGAGGTTCATCATCTACCACTAAAATGAGGCGGGGAGCAGTTTGCTCCAGGTTGGTGGGTACTTTGTCAACCATAATTAATCTCGTACAAAGCCAATCACTTCTTCAACGCTGCCACTGGGCAAGACTTGAATGAAGTTGATGCGGTGCCAGGGGACGATGAGGGTGGAGACATCATCGTCCAGGTAATGGACATCTTTACCATCGCGGCGGCGAGGGTTATGGACAACGACGATGGTATCGCGGACATCTGGGAGCTTATCAATTTCGCCGACCATGGCGTCTTCATTGTTGATATGAATAATGACTGAAACACTCATAAATTTGCCTTTAACGTTACTCTTGAGTTATTAACCCAGACCGGGCATATTTGCTCGCCAGTAAAGGGGGTATACTGATAATGGGCATGATATGACATTTTGCCACTATTGGCACGGGCAGGGAGTTGCCAAAGCCAGTATAACAAGAAGTTCAGTGGCTTATCAGGAATGAGCAGATTCATTAGCCAAAGAAGATATGAACGAGTAAGTGACTGAACCGGACTTCGTCACCGCTGCGTAAAGCATAAGGGAGGTCTGGGGGTAGACGGTAATTGTTGAGGTAAGTTCCGTTGGTGCTACCTAAGTCCATGATGGTGACGCCCCGGTCAACTTTTTGGATGAGGGCATGGGAGCGGGAGACGCCAAGTTGTGCTCCATTGTCGCGGGCCAGATCAAGAGCCGGTAAGGTAGAGCTGGCGGGGTCGCTGCGCCCGATGGTGATTTCATCTCGTAACTCTAAACGAATACGCCGGCCGCTGTTGGGTACTATGAAAATAATGGGTTGAACTTCGACTTCTGGGCCGAGTTCTAAGCCGACAAGGTTGGGAGGTGGGGGAGGCAGGTTTTCTGCGAAGGGCGGGCGATATTTGAACTCTTTGGTGTGCAGGTTAGGGTGTTTGCCGGTGTCAAACTGGCTCCCAGCCCGGTTGAACGTAGGCGGTGCGTTGGGTTTTGCCTGCGGCTTTAGTCGTTCATCAAGCAGGAAGCGGCCGCATTCACTGCAAAACAAGGCTCCTGATTTTTCCTGATGTCCACACTCAGGGCAAGTCGTCATAGGTTACTCTTCCAATGGCATATTTTTAGGTGTAATCAGGGCACGAGTACCATACTTCAACTTTTTGCGACCTTCTAAAGAAATTGTACCCTGTTTTTCTAACAGTTCAGTTTCTTGCCGGGCATTTTGAGCCAATTGATGGTAGCCGGCCTCAAACAGGCGTGTTGTTAAACGTTCCATTCGTTTAGTCGCTTTATCCAGGTGGCCGGTTTCTATCTCTTGCCATGCTTTTTCACTCATTCGGTATAGATTTAAGACCTGCACTGCTTCTACTAAATCATTCGGTGGCTCGGCCAGGGGATGGCCAGACACAATGTTGAGCATGAACTGGGTAGTAAACTCCTGATTTTGCAGATGAAACTGAGGAATATCAGCCACAATCCCTAAAGGTAAGACGAGGGTTTCCCCGGCTGATGATGGGGGAATATTAACTTCGAGAAGAATAGCAAGAGTATGCCCCCCTTCTAGGGCACCAATGTTAATGCCTTTACTGGTAAGGGAGAGGGGTTGGGCAAATGGGGCTGTCTTAAAAGCAGAAATTACATTTACATTGTCAGGGAAATGGGGCAAAATGCGTAGATTGTGAGCATAAGCAGCTCCTAATCCTTTAATTCGTTCCTGAAGCAGGTCTAAGATACGGTTGGGGTCGTCTATATAAGCAGATTGCCCTCCTGAAGGGGCGACCAGGGCATCCAGAAATTGGTCGTTCCATTCCGTGCCGATACCCAAGGCGCTAATGCCAATGCTCCGGCTGGCAGCTCGTTGAGCTAACTCAATACATTGGCCGGCATCGCCATAAGTGTGACCATCAGTGAGGAGAACAAGGTGGCTGATGCCTTGTTTGCCCAGGTATTTAGCCAGCTCTTGCATCCCCATGGCCAACCCCTGATAAATCTCTGTGCCCCCAGAGGCTTGAATGCTCTGTACCCGAGCCATAAGTAAGGTGCGGTTGGTAACAGGACTATTGGGAACAACAACCTCAGCCCGGTCACTAAAGGAGATGACAGAAAGGGTATCACTGGGGGTGAGCTTCTCTAAGATGAGCGCGGCCGCGGCCTTGACCTGATCCAACCGCTCCTCCCGCATAGAAGTACTCCGGTCAATAACCAGGCAAATATTAAGCGAAGTCCGCGTCTGCTGAAACTCAGCCGGGGGTTGAATAGAAACCAACAAATAAACAAGCTGGGAAGCGTGTAAAGCCCCGAGTTTGTTTGTTGTTGCCTGGATCGTGATGTTGAGGGCTTTTTCCATGAGTTCAAACTACCAAAGGCATCTTTTCAAAAAAACAAAGCCATACTCTTTATGGGGGTAGGCACAAGGTATACTCCGAACGATTGAGAAGATGCAAAACAACCTGTTTAGACAGCAAAATCCACAAGAATACCTGTTATATTATCATGCCCTCCCGCCTGGAGAGCCAATTGTAACAACGTATCCGCTTTTTCAGCCAACGAAATATCCCGCTGCAACACCTCACTGATAACTTCATCATTTATCAGCCCCCACAACCCATCACTACACAGCAGCAGCAGCCCTTTACGTGGGAGAGACCTGGTATAAGCATCCACATCTAAATTTCCTTGCTGCCCTAAGGCACGATACAATAAATTCTTTTGGGGGTACAACGCCGCTTCATCTGAAGTTAACTGTCCAGCATCAATGAGCCGCTGCACAATCGAGTGATCCGTTGTAATCTGTTCCAAATGACCATCACTTAACAAATAAGCTCGCGTATCACCAACATGAACAACATACAGCCGTTTCCCCACCATCAAGGCCCCAGTTAGCGTCGTTCCACTATCTTTTTCGGGATCAGGATTTTGTAACGCTTGATGAGCCACCTGTACCCCACGCAGCATCACCTCTTGAATCGGCTCCTGGTACCCAGAAGGGCCATCCCGTTGTAAAAGCGGCAAATATACCTTTTCCAACAAATGGTGCATAAAAAGCCGCGATGCTTTCCGGCTGGCCTCATGTCCGGCAAAATGCCCTCCCATGCCATCAGCCACAACAAAAAGGCCAATGGCGGGCAGTACTTCTTCGCCCCCATTCTCAGTTACAAAAACACAAGAAGAATCCTCATTACGGCGGCGAATCTGTCCGACATGGCATCGCTGCACCACCTGAATATACGGGGTGATGGGTGGATCTACTGGCGTTCGGCTAATAACCGTCTCCATAATATCAACATTATTTTGCTCTAGGGGCAACGGCGCCGTATCTGTATTTTTCTCTTCATCCATTAAAACAACCGAAGGAAATAGCGGCTTAGTTTCCAAAATAACCAGCGGCTTGCTATCTATTTCCTTATTATCATCAGTGAAGGGATGGGTTTCTTGTTGTCCTGACACGATTTTTCTCTTTTCCAGGTAACTGCTTAGGAATGAAAATTGTAACTGTTTAGGTGGGTGTGCGCCAAATCTATAGCTGACGCACAAAACATGATAGTCAATCTGCTGGCGTAAAACACCGCCTTTATATCACACTGGTAGGGCATACAGCTTCTTGTCCGTTGACCCGATATATAGAATACCGTTTACGATGGTCGGTGAGCCAATGACCATACCTCCGGTCTGATAGCGCCAACGTTTTTGACCTCGCTTCATATCTACACTGTACACATATCCATCAGTTGAACCAAAATAAACTGATCTTTCCCATACAGCTGGAGAAGAAGCTACTTGACCATCTGTATCGAAGGTCCACATCTTTTGACCTCGCTTAATGTCAACCGCGTACAAACTGCCATCGGATGAGCCAATAAACAGCATATCCCCACTTACTACCGGTGATGAAACAATCGGTCGTTTGGTTCTCACCTGCCATACAGCCCACCCTGAAGTTACATCCAACGCATAGATAGTAGCATCATACGAACCAAAAATAACCATGTCATCAACCACAACTGGTGTAGAAACAATGGAACGACGTGCCTGATATTGCCACTTGACCTTGCCACTTAAATCTACGGCAAAAACATAGCCCCCCTCTGTACCTATAATGATCAATTCATCATGGATACAGGGAGACGAGCGTACCGCTCCATGAACCTGGGCTTTCCAGGCTAATTTCCCATTACTAGCATTGACGGCATATAAATGGGCATCATCTGAACCAAAGAATACGTGATCAAAGTCAGCCCTGGGAGAGGAATAAACTGGTCCTTGTGTTTCAAATCGCCAGTTTAAGCGACCATTATGCTGTTTTACACAATATAAATGATTATCGGCTGAGCCAATATAAACCTGATGATTATAGACAAATGGAGATGAGGCAATTTCATCATTGGCGGGATATTTCCAAAAAAACTCACCGCTATTGGCTTTTACGGCATAAAGGTTGTTATCAAACGCACCTACAAAAACCAGATTGCTATCAACGGCTGGTTTGGAGCGAATTTCATCTTCGCATTTAAATGTCCAAAGGGGGACAATGCCCAGCGAACCAGTTGTGGTAATTGGATCTTCCCGCGGGGAAGGGATGTTTTGCTCCCTGTTTTCAGGACTGCTTATATTAAGTGCCCCCGTGCCAATTTTTGTAGTTGGAGAGGGGGGGTGGTTTGTTTGGATAATGGTTAATAAGGCTTCTTTGAACTCTAAGCCATTTTGATACCTATCTTTCGGTTGATAAGACAAGCAGCGCATGATCATTGCTTCAAGGGCTGGTGAAACGGAGTTGTTGATAACCCGTATGGGGCGCTCTGTGAAGGAGAATGGGGGTTCAAGTCGGGGATCCTGTAAGGTCAATAAATGATGAAGGGTGGCCCCTAATGCGTAAATATCACCCGCCGTGGTTGCTTCCCCGCGGTATTGTTCTGGGGGTGAATACCCTTCTGTTCCAACCATTGTTCCTTTTTCTCCCCCCTCAAAAATTTTAGCGATACCAAAATCAATCAGTGTTATTCGACCAAAGGGGTCAAGCATGATGTTAGAAGGTTTGAGGTCGCGGAAGACAATGGGCTGGGGTTTTTGACCGTGTAGGTAAATGAGTACATCAGATAGTTGCAAAGCCCAATCTATTACGATTTCTTGGGGGATCATTTTGCCTTCGTTGGTTTCTAAATAGGCATCCAGGTCTTTCCCACGAATGAACTCTTGGACGAGGTAACTGCGATCACTTTCGCTGAAAAAGTCGTAAACGTCTACGATAGCCGGGTGGTCAAGGGTAGCTAAAATACTGGCTTCCCGCTCAAACGAACGAATAGTTAATTCGCGTAGTTGGGGGTCTGAGGCCATATTGGTCATTTCTTTGATGGCACAAAGTTTAGTTACATTGGCAAAGCGCAGGTCACGTGCCTGATAGACGGCACTAAATCCCCCTACACCTAATGTGCCCATGATTCGGTAGCGATCCTGGAGGATGTCACCTGGTTGTAATTGGGATTTTTGGTTGAGGTTGACAACACGGTCACGTTTGCCAGTTAGCTGCCTGGTTGTTATTCCACTCATGTTTAAGAGAACCTTGGATGCATAATGGAAGGGATAATTTATGGCCAGTTAGTTTATAGTCACCTGATCTTACCAGAGGTAAGAGGATATAAAACTGACTGTGGACTTTTATGAAACTGGCTTATGAATGATTGATGAAAGTATATGGCTCTATTATACCGGAATCGTGCCAGTTTTGTCATAAAGCAATTATTTGGGGTAATGGGTCAGGTGGCTGAAAGCAAATCTTTACCTTTCTGGGTGAAAAAACAACATATTGTATAATTGGGTTATGATGCCTAATCCACCTATTACAGCGGTTCTTAAAACGGATGTGGGCCGAGTACGGGATCACAATGAAGATTTTTATGCTTCTTGTGAACCTACTCAGGCCGAAGAAGCGTACCAAAATGGCTGGTGTTATATTTTGGCTGATGGGGCAGGAGGTATGGATGCAGGGGAAATAGCCAGCCAACACGCCACGGAACGAATGCGCTATCATTACCTGGCGGCGAAGGGGGAACGGGATTGGGCCAGGCGGTTGGTGAAGGCGATGAAGGCGGCGAATCAGGATTTGCGCCGCCTGATGATGGAGCATGATGATGGTAAATCTCGAATGGCGACGACGATGGTGGCTGTAGTAATTGATGGCGACCGGGTGACGTTTGCCAATGTGGGGGACAGCCGGGGGTATCATTATCGTGATGGGGTGATTAAGCAGATTACCAAAGATCAAAGTTTGGTGGCCCGATTGGTTGAGGAGGGGGCGATCACTCCGGAAGAAGCTGAGAATCATCCTCGCCGCAATGTTATTTTAGGCAGCCTGGGGTCTGAGGATGATGTTGAAGTGGATTTATTTCAGTTGCAGGTTGAACCGGGGGACCGCCTGTTGCTCTGTTCTGATGGGTTGACAAATTATGTGCGGGATAGTGAGATGGCGGAGATTATTCAGGGGAATACGCTGCAAGAGGCCCCGGAGTTGTTAATTAATTTGGCTAATGCTCGTGGGGGCGGAGATAATATTTCGGTTATTTTGATTGATGTGCGGGATACCGCGGCCGCGTCCAAAGTAAGCAGTATGCCAGCCAGTTCTTCTTTTTCTCAATGGGCGTTTACCTTCTTTATTTGTGCATTGTTTATCTTCATTGCCACGGTGTTGTGGGTCTTGTTCAACGTGTAAATCGCGGAGCCATTACGGGGGGTTAAGCTCTGAGAATGATTGCAGAAGTCCGATTTCGGCATGAGATCGGATTTCTTTGTTTTGGTAAATCTTCGGGGCGGTTCATTAAATCGCCCTACTTATGTAGGAGTTTGTATGAGTAAGAAATTACGGATTGTTCCCTTGGGTGGACTGGGGGAAATTGGCAAGAATATGACTGTCATTGAGTTTGAGGAGCATATTCTCATTGTAGATGCCGGGTTGATGTTTCCCGAAAATGATATGTTGGGCATTGATTTGATTATTCCTGATTATCAGTATCTTTTGGATAAGCGGGAACGGGTGAAGGCAGTTCTGATTACCCATGGGCACGAAGACCATGTAGGGGCTTTGCCTCACCTGATGAAGGAGATTAACGCCCCAATTTATGCCACGCCGCTGACGATGGGGTTGATTGAGATCAAGCTCAAGGAAGCTGGCCTCGCGGGCAAGGTGAGTATGAAAACGTTCCAGGCTGGCGATGCGTTGGCAATTGGCCCGTTTTTGGTTGAGCCGTTCCATGTGGCCCATAGTATCCCTGACTGTGTAGGGTTTGGTATTACCACGCCGGTCGGGCTGGTGGTCCATACGGGGGATTATAAGTTTGACCATACCCCAGTGGATGGCTGGGCCCCTGATTTCGCCAAGCTGGCCGAGTTTTCGGCGCGTGGGGTGTTGTGTTTGTTGGCGGATAGCACCAATGCGGAGCGGCCAGGCTGGACCCCTTCGGAGGCGGTGATTACTCAGGCGTTTGATGATCTGTTTAAGCGGGCTGAGGGGCGGATTATTGTAGCCTCGTTTGCTTCGCTTATTTCGCGGATTCAACAGGTGGCGAACGCGGCCGCAAAATATAACCGCAAGCTCGCCATCACCGGCCGCTCTATGCGGGAAAACACCAAAATGGCCCGTCGCCTGGGGTATCTGGACATTCCTGATGGTATGTTGATTGATATCGAGCAGGTGAATAAATATCCGGCCAACCAGGTAGCCGTCATGGCCACTGGCTCACAAGGGGAGCCAACCTCGGTGATGGGGCGGTTGGCCCACGGACGGCACCGCAATTTACGGATTCAACCTGGAGATACGGTGGTGTTGTCGGCCCATACGATTCCGGGCAATGAGGAGTTTGTCAGCCGCATTATTAACCGGTTGATGCAGCAGGGGGCAGATGTGGTGTATGAGCATATCGCTCAGGTGCATGTCTCTGGTCATGCCAGCCGCGAAGAGATGAAGCTGATGATTAACCTGGTGCGGCCGCGCTTCTTTGTCCCCATTCATGGTGAGTTACGCCACCTGGTGCAGCACGGCAAAATCGCCCAGGAGATGGGCATCGCCGCTGACCATATCGCCGTGGTGGAAAATGGCACCATTTTAGAGTTGACTGAGGACAAATTGACTGTTGGCGAGCGGCTGCCTGGTGGGTATGTATTTGTTTCCGGGGAAAGTGTGGGGGATATTGATATTCCTGTCATGCGTGACCGAGAGAAATTGGCCGAAAATGGCTTCTTTATGGTCGCCGTCAGTCTGGATGAGAAGGGCAAGGTACGGAAGCGGCCGCGCATTATCACTCGTGGGTTTGCCAATCTGGAAAAAGAGCAGGCCGAAGGGCTGTTGGAAGGGGCAGAAGAGGTTGTTACCCGCACCCTCTCCATCTATCAGGCTGGTTCGGAAGTGCTGGAAACCCGCATCGAAGAAGCGTTGAGCCGTTATCTGTACACTGAAACCGGCCGGCGGCCGCTCATCTACGTCATCGTACAGTAACAAATCGCAGTAGATCCAAAACCGACATTTTCGAAGGAGTAATAATCATGTTAGACCGTGCCAGGGCGATGCAAGAAGAACTTATTCGCTTGCGTCGTGATATTCATGCTTATCCAGAGCTGGGCTTTCAAGAAGTACGGACAGCCGCTCTGGTTGCCGATACCTTACAAGAGATCGGCGGCATTACCATCAGAACCGGTGTTGGCAAGACCGGTGTCATTGGCGAAATAGGCAGTGGGGATGGCCCAGTCATTGCTATCCGTGCGGATATGGACGCCCTGCCCATACAAGAAAAGACAGGGCTGGTTTATGCCTCGCAAAATGATGGGGTGATGCACGCCTGCGGCCATGATGCTCACACGGCGATGCTCCTGGGCGCGGCCCACCTGTTGAAACAAAGTATGGCAGAGGAAGAATGGCGCGGCCGCGTCCGTTTCCTCTTCCAGCCATCCGAAGAAGCGTTCGGGGCCAATGGGATCAGTGGGGCTACCGCCATGATTGACGACGGGGCCATGGAAGGGGTAGACCGGGTGATTGCCCTTCATGTCATCTCCAACGTGCCCAGCGGGGAACTCCATTTTAGCGATGGTCCCAGCCTGGCTAACGTGGATTCCTTCCGGGCCTGGATACAGGGCGATGGGGGACATGGGGCAGCTCCCCATGAAGGCAGCGACCCCCTACACATGCTCGCCTCAATTTTGCCCGACATTTACGCCATCCCTTCCCGACGCATCAACCCCCTTCACCCCTGCGTGGTCAGTCTGGGCATGATTCAAGCCGGTTCCGCCACCAACGTCATTCCTGGCGAAGTTCATCTGGCCGGCACCATCCGCTCCTTTGACCAACCCACCCGTGAAAAGTTGTGGTTTGAAGTTGAAAATGCCTTACGCCTGAGTGAAATGATGGGCGGCTCTTACCGCTTTGAGTTGACCAGAGGGTATCCAGCCATGATCAACGATAAGCAGGTAAACGATTGGATGCGGCAAGTAGCCCATGATTTTGGCTACAACGCGGCCATTAAGGATGAGCCGTTTGGCATGGGGGCTGAGGATTTTGCCTATATGACCCAAAAAGCCCCGGGGGCCATGTTCTTCCTGGGTGCGGAAATTCCTGATGGGATGATGCGTAATCATCACACCGATATTTTCGATATTGATGAGAGCGTCATGCCTCTGGGAGCAGCGATTTTAGCAGAAACGGCTCGCCGATTTGTTACCGGTCAGTTGGATGAGTAAATAGTAAAGGCTAGTTCACCCAACAGATGGCGGCCGGTGGTTAAGCGTTAGATGGCGTCGTTCATCTTGCCAATCAATGATATTTGTAACTGGGATGAACTGCGGCCGCGTATTATCCTGTTAGTTGTTGGTGTACCGGTGTAATGGTGTATTGGTTTTGCCAGCATGGTTAACTAATACACCAATAACTAATACACTAATAACTAATCTACACTTTCTCCCCATGCCTGCGAGTTGAACCCATGAGCAATCTTGCCGATAAGAAAAAGCGGTGGGAAACGGAAACCCTACAACCCGTTATCCAAAAATTCCCCGAACGTCAACCCACTTTTCAGACCAGTTCCGGCATCCCTGTTGAACGTCTTTATCTCCCAAATGACCCTGGCCCTGATTACGAGGAAAAATTGGGGTTTCCCGGTGAATACCCGTTTACACGAGGGGTACAGCCAACCATGTATCGCGGCCGCTTCTGGACCATGCGCCAATATGCCGGCTTCGCTACTGCTGCCGAATCCAACGCCCGGTATAAGTTCCTGCTCAATCAAGGGCAAACGGGCCTCTCTGTTGCCTTTGACCTGCCTACCCAAATCGGCTACGACGCCGATGACCCGATGGTATTGGGTGAAGTAGGCAAGGTTGGGGTAAGCATTCCCTCTCTGGATGATATGGCGGTTTTGCTGGATGGCATTCCCCTGGATAAGGTCAGTATCAGTATGACCATCAACGCCCCGGCGGCCATACTGCTGGCCATGGTGATTGCCATTGGCAAGCGGCAAGGGGTGTCTCTGTCTCAACTTCGGGGCACAGTACAAAATGACATCTTGAAGGAGTACATCGCCCGGGGTACCTACATTTTCCCCCCCCACCCCTCAATGCGGCTGATTACCGATATGTTTGCTTATTGCGGCCGCGAACTCCCCCGCTGGAACAGTATCTCTATTTCCGGCTACCATATCCGTGAGGCTGGTAGCACCGCCGCCCAGGAGATCGCCTTCACCCTGGCCAATGGGATCACCTACGTTCAGGCGGCCATTGCCGCCGGGTTAGATGTAGACCAGTTTTCCAGCCAGCTATCCTTTTTCTTCAATGCCCACAACAATTTTTTAGAAGAGATCGCCAAATTCCGGGCCGCCCGCCGCCTATGGGCCACCATTATGCGCGGCCGCTTTGCTGCCAAAAACCCGGATAGCTGGAAATTACGCTTCCATACCCAGACTGCTGGCAGCACCCTGACCGCCCAACAGCCAGAAAACAATGTGGTGCGGGTAGCCTTGCAAGCATTGGCTGCCGTTATGGGGGGCACCCAGAGCTTGCACACTAACAGCCGCGATGAAGCCCTGGCCTTGCCCAGTCAGCAGGCAGCCCAAATCGCCCTTCGTACCCAACAGATCATCGCCTATGAAAGCGGAGTGGCCGATTCGATTGACCCTCTGGCTGGCTCTTATCTCATCGAATCTCTGACCGATGAGTTAGAAAGCCGGGCAGCCACTTACATCCAGACGATTGATCAGATGGGGGGAATGCTGCCGGCAATAGAAGCTGGCTATGTCCAGCGAGAGATTCAAGAGGCCGCCTACCAGTTTCAAACGGAGATGCAAACCCAGAAAGCGACAGTAGTGGGGGTAAACCGGTTTGTTGATAAGAACGAGCAGTTAAATATAGACCTGCTGCGGGTAGACCCGGCGGTGGAGCAGGCCCAGCGGGAACGGCTGGCGACCTTGCGGGCCCGCCGAGACAATGAGAAGGTGTCAGCTTTGAGAAGGCAGTTGGCCGCGGCCGCGCAAAGCCAGGAAAACTTGATGCCCCTCTTCATTACCTGTGTCGAAAACGATGTCACCCTGGGAGAAATCTGCCACACCTTGCGCCAGGTGTGGGGAGAGTATCAACCTCGGGTTGAAATATGATGAGGTAGAACCATGATCAAAAAAATTAGCCATATCGCTGTAATCGTGCCCGATCTCGATGAAGCGATGGATTTTTGGGTTGAAGCGTTGGGATTAGAATTAAGCCATGTTGAGCATGTGGAAGATCAGGCTGTAGATGTCGCTTTTTTGCCTGCGGGGGAGAGTGATATAGAGCTGCTAAAACCGATTACCGAAGATAGTGGGGTAGCTAAATTTTTGCAAAAACGAGGGCCAGGCATTCACCATATCTGCTTTGAGGTGGAAGATATTAGCCAATCATTGGCCCGCCTGAAAGCCAGAGGTATTCAGCTTATCAATGAAGAGCCAACCATCGGCACAGGGGGGAAAAAAATCGCCTTCATCCACCCCAAAAGCACGGGCGGCGTTTTGGTGGAGTTGTATGAGCTGACGGCTGAAGAGAGTTGGTACCGAGGTGAAAGTTTGAACCGACTGCGGCATAGAATTAGCCAGGGGCGTCGGGTGTACGCGGCCGCGTTCTGGGGATTCATTAACGGCCTTTACCATGGCCCCGCCGAGAGCAATGGTCACAAAAGCGGTGCCCACGTTTCCGCGCATGATTTGACCGCCGACGGCTAACCGCTGAGCAGTTTGCTGTTGACCATCTGCGGTCAGAAATTTTTAAGGCCACGTCTCCAGAAAAATGGACCATGCCGCAAAAACGAAACCGCCCTTGTTGGGGGGACAAGGGCGGCTATTCATTAGGGCTTTCGGTACCAGGAGGGGAGTACCTCAAGCAATGTTCGGGAAGATACCTGATCAATTTGAGGGAGGGGAGGTATTTCCCTGAGTTTGGTTGGGTTGTTCCAGTCGCGTTTCTCTCGTGCCAGTTTAGGGGAATATACTTAAGGGGAGGATAATCCTCAGCCCAACCAAACTTGCTAACATGATACACCCAATTTGTAAAAATTTCCTTATGCAAATCTAAATTCGCCATGAGAATATGACCAATGGGCTGGTACTCTGGTCATGTTGATTGGGAATGTGATAGTGAAATCCCCTTACCCACCCTCACCAAAAATTCTGAATCAGTACATGGTTGTAACAATGACATTACCCGGTACCCCTGTCACAATACTGGGCTTACACTGTGAAGGTTCAAGCAACAGCCCCTTGCGCTTCATGGTATTGGTTTAACAGACCAATGGATGTTTTTTGTACTCGCCTTCAGACTAAATGGCTACCAACTTCACTATCTATAGCAAATCGGCTGTCCAGTTAACCGCCTGAATCTGAGCATCCAGGTCGCGATAAGCCTGGGCCAGTTCATCAGCCCGTTTCTGGATGGTCGCTACATCTACGGTACTTTCAAAGCGTACCTCTGACCGGCTGTATTGGTTCATCACAATAGAGGCAGCTTCAGCCAGCCGCCGGTAAATACCTTGTTGCAGCTTTAACACATCCCGTTGGGCCAGCGCATCGGCCAGACTTTTATCACCCAGAGAGACAGCTATATTGGTGCGGTTAATCCGCTGAATCCAATCGGTCAACTCTCCAGCCACCTGGTTGATCTCTCCTAACAGGGCCTGGGGATTTTCGGTAGGCTGGTCGCCTTGCTGTACTTTGGCATTACGCAGCAGGCGTTGTTCCAATTGGGTCAGCCGTTTTTGGCAGTCAGCCCGCAAAATCAGGGCTTCGGCTAGTTTAGTCATCGTGCCACCTTTGTTGGGGTTGGAGGGTAAGCGGCCGCGAAAACGAGCTGCCTACCCCCCACCCAAATTAAATGGGTAGATAAAATTTCCACGCTTCAGGAATTTGCCCAGAAGCTACCAGGTAATCCACGCGGGGGATTTTGGGTTCCCACAAGAGGGTCATACCGGCTTCATCTGGGGTGCGGTCTCCTTTGCGCTGATTGCAGGGGGCGCAGGCACAGGCGGTATTCCCCCAACTGTTTTTGCCTCCCCGCGACCGGGGAATGAGATGGTCCAGAGTGAAATCCTGGCGGGTCAGGATCGTCCCTTTCCGTTTATCTCCGGCGCGTACACCGCAAAAGATACAGCGGTAGCTGTCCCGATGAAAAACAGCCCGGCGGCTCCATCGTGCGCCCCTCATAGGAACATTGACATAACGTCGCAAGCGCAAAACGGTGGGAACGGAGAATATCCTGCTTGCCCCAGTGACTTTATGGGTTTCATCGGTGACGGCTTCGACGCGGCCGCGAGCCAGCAGCGACATCGCCCGTTGTTTGGGAATCACCGCCAGCGGTTCATAGCTGGCATTGAGCAGCAATACGGCAACCATGATCATCTCTCCCTATAACCATTTGTGGCTTATTTTCATCCCTCATCCTTCATAATTCACCCCTGATCTATAGTGGGTGACTGGTGGGACTCGAACCCACGACCCCCTGGGCCACAACCAGGTGTTCTGCCAACTGAACTACAGCCACCATGGGCGAGTAGCGAGTAGGCGAGTTACGTGTAAACTCGCCTACTCGCATCACTCTCCTTCATCCATCTGTCTTAAATTCTTGCCCACCGGATAATATTGTCTCATATCTCACCTCTACGCGGAAGCGTTGGCTAAGTTCCCAGAGTTTTTTAGTTCTGAAAGTTCCCTGTCCCCAAAAATAAAAAACGCGGGTCTCCTGTGTGGAGAACCCGCGTTTTTGTCCAGTGTGGTGGTCGGTGTTTTTATCCCAACCAGGTATCAGGATGGGTGGGGCGGGTTCCCCATGGGTTATAAAAATTTGACAAGGTTGTTGCGGCCGCGTCACGCACAACCCAACAGCTTGACATAACTGCAAAACGAGGGTGCGGCCGCAGAGCCATTATGACTGGCTGTACCTGTTTAGCAATGGGATGAAGGGAGATGGTGTTGAGCATATTCGCCTCGTCAGGGTCCATAAAACAAAAACGCGGGCTGCTGTGCCCGCGTCCGCTGATAAGTCAGAAAAAAGGTGGACTTACCTGTCCCAAAAGTGGGACGCGGCCGCAAGCCAGATAAATGGTTTACGATGCAGGCAAACAGCTAAAAACAATGGTTGTTTTTGACTCTGATTATTTGCCATTGTTGTTTGTGGGAGCATCGTTTGCCTTCCAAAATGATGATAGGGTGGTTCAATCAAGCTATTAGCAGGGAGAGAGTAACATAAAGGCCGGCGGGTTGTCAACCCCCAAAATGAGTGGAAGATGAGAGGGCGTTATAGGTTTATCTACCTCAGAATCGGTACTGTTGTTCCATTCAGATTAACTGGGTTTCACGCCATTTGTAAATCGAATCTATGACCCAGGCGCGGCCGCAGGCAGGCACATCCGCCAGGCGAAATGGGCGTTCGCGAATTTTTTGCGTATTGAGCAACTCGGCGCGGAACGTCCCAGGTAGCAAGCCACACTCTACCGGCGGGGTAATTAGTTCCCCATGCAGTTCCACCACCAGGTTACCGATAGTGGTCTGAGTAATCTCCCCGCGTTTGTTCCACAGGAGAACGGCATCACAGTTGGGGTGTGTCTCATGAAACCGGTGAAAGAGCCGCTCATCCGTTGTTTTGTGATACAGAATAGGATATGAAGCATCCAGCGGGGTAGAAGCCAGGATAAGCTGGATGGGTGAGGAGGAAGGGGTTGAGGTGAATGGTTCCGTAAACAAATACATTTCCCCGCGCAAGGTGAGATGTACTGTGAGCAGGGTGGGCTGCTCCAGATTTAACAACTGTTTCTGGATGTAAGTACGGAGTTTGTGATGGTCATAAGGAATGCCGAACGCGGCCGCGGACGCATCCAATCGTTCCAGGTGCAGCTCTTGCAGGAAAATCCCCTCTTCTGGCGTCCACAACATTTTCTCCACCAGGGCAAACGGGTCCCCTGTCTCCCGCTCAAACCGCATCCCGGCTACCAGGATATAAGCCCGAAGCTGGGTGATTTCAGGGTTGCGGCCGCTCACCCCGGCACGTTTGGCGTCCGTTTCTTGCCGTAGACGGTCCCACTCCCCCAGTGTATCGGCGATGGTACGAGGGTAAACACCCTGCTGTCCACTCCAGTTCATCATACCTGTCATCATGTTTGCCTTCGGCGCAAACATCCGTAAGCCCTCGGAACTGCGGAACTACAGGGCAGATTGATTCCCTTAGCCGTTACAAATCCAAATTCTCCCGCCCCTTCCCCTGGCCCAGGGCGATAGAGCGCTGGTAAGCGGCCCAAATACCGCGAGAAATGACCGTTCGCAGCCCCCCCTTGTCCATGTGGTACAACGCTTCCGCTGTTGTTCCCCCGGGGGACGTGACCTGGTTGCGTAATTCAGCCACATGCTTATCTGACTGTTCGGCATAAGCCACCGACCCTTTGATCGTTTGCGTCACCAACCGGGTAGCGATTTGCCGGGAAAAGCCCAGATGAACACCAGCATCAATCATCGCTTCCATCATCATAAACACATACCCCGGCCCCGACCCACTTAGGGCTGTAGCCATATCCAGATACCGTTCATCATCCATCAAAATCTCTTCGCCCAATGAGCCTAAGATAAGCTGGGCCTGTTTGCGCTGCTCCTCATTCACTTCTGGGGTTGCCGTCCAGACCGTAATCCCCTGGCCGATCTGGGCGGGGGTGTTGGGCATTGCTCGAACAACGGCAGCATGAGCGGTGCCATCGGCCAATTTGCGGATGGGGGCCCCGGCGATGATAGAGAGAAGCAAATCGTGACGCCGCAAATGCCCTCGTATCTCCGGCAGCACATGCCCCAAATCCTGGGGTTTGATGGAGAGGACGATGATATGCCCTTCTTCGGCCGCCTCACGATTATCGCGGGTAGTGCGGACGCCATGCCGCTCGTATAAATAATGTAACCGATCCGGGTGGGGGTCTGCGGCAATGATTTGTCCGGCGTTGATGATCTGTTGGGTTACAAGGCCCCGGATCATGGCTTCGCCCATGACCCCACTGCCGATAAATGAGATGGTTTTGTCGGTAAACATGGTCAGCAATAACCTCCGTAATTATGCCGTAAAGGTTGAGGGGAGAACGTAAAAATGACGTGACTATGGCGTTTGCGAGTTGGCAAGGGGCGAGTTTGCGCGTTTCCTAAATCACCCAGCAAAGAGTTTATGCCGCCTGGTCGCGGCCGCTAGCCGTTCTTGATCAACTTCGATGCCCAGACCGGGGGCGGTGGGGACGGTGAGGGTGCTATCTTCCCGGTTGAGGTGGAACGGGGTAGCGATGTCCTGGGTGTAATACCGTTCGGTGGCTGAGATGTCGCCAGGGAGGATGAAGCCGGGCAGGGAGGCCAGGGCCAGCTGAGCCGCCCGGCCAATGCCGGTCTCTAACATGCCGCCGCACCAGACGGGGACGTTGGCCGCCCGGCATAAATCGTGGATGCGGCGAGCTTCCAGCCATCCCCCCACGCGGGCTGGTTTGATGTTGATGATGTCGCAGCCGCCGATGGCCAGGGCATACCGGGCATGGTCAGCGGAGTGGATGCTTTCATCAAGGCAAAGGGGAGTGTGGATTTGCGGCCGCAGCCGGCTGTGATCATAAATATCTTCATACCCCAGGGGCTGCTCCAACATAAGCAGGTTTAGCTCATCCATTGCCTGGAAGGTAGGCACGTCCTCTAGTCGGTAAGCTGAGTTAGCGTCTAGCATAATGGGCAGATCAGGGAAAGTGTAACGGGCCTGGCGGGCCAATTCCAGATCATGTCCTGGTTTAATTTTCAATTTGATGCGTCGGTACCCCTGGTCTACGTACTCCTGGATCACGTTTAGGGTATGGTCAATGGTGGGTTGAATGCCGATGCTGACGCCGACCGGGACGCGGCCGCAAGACCCTTCTGGGTACGGTTGGGCTAATTTTTGAGCCATCGAGAGGCCATCCCGCTGGGCCGTGAGGTCCCAGGCCGCCTGCTCCAGGGCCGCCTTGGCCAACGGATGGCCACGAATGCTTTTGAGCCAGGTCTCAATATCTTCCGGCTCTTGCAAATCCTGCGCCAGCGTCAGAGGGATCATAAAATCAGTCAGAACATGCCAGGCTGTCCCCACCGTTTCATAGCTGTAGCCAGGGAAGGTTGAGGCCACACATTCCCCCCAGCCAGTTAGCCCTTCGCTGTGTAAGGCAACAATCAGACATTCCCGCTCTGTTTCTACCCCAAAGCTGGTCTGGAACGGAGAAACCAGGGGCATGGCAATATGGTAGAGGTCAATTTTTTTGATTTTCATGGTGGACGTTTGTATTTACTCTAGCCTGTCAACTGGTTCATGTCAATTCGCCGTTTTTATGCAGAAAATAACACCCCCCCTCCACTGTTCGTTCAAACTGAACTACCTGATACCCCGCAGCAAAAAGGGTGGTAAATTGGTGGCGGGTCTGCTGGCGCCATGTCTGCGCGGCCGCGGGGTCATGCTGCTGTAAGGCTAAATAGTTGGCCGGGATGGGGATGGTTGGGGTGTCTGACGGGTAGGGGAATGGGTGGGGCTGACCCGCCAGACGAGCCTGTACTCGTTCACTTTCCAGCCACCACTCCACATGGAGCCGGTCTTCATCTGGGCCGTAGAAATGAGGGTAGTAGCGGCCGCAAATCACCCCCAGTTTACCCACATTAAGCCGGGCATTGCGGGCCAGCAGCGGATCATAAGTCCAGGTCACCAGCTTAATACCCCGCTGCAAGGCCCATTCCCGCTGGGCCAGCTTTAGCTGGAAGCCAAGCCCGTGACTCTGGTACGCGGCCGCGACCCCCATTGTTGCCGAATACAGTTGCAGCACCGGGGGGGTCAGCCAATCTGCCCACCCCATGATACCCAAAACAAAGCCCACCAACTGCTCTCCATCATACGCCCCCAGGAGCAAATTGCCATTGCTGCTAGCCCCCCGGAACAGGTGTGCAGGTACTATCTCCCGGTCAGGAATATCCACCCAGGCCGACTTTTGCAAAACGGCCAGGGCACGTATTTCCTCTAACCGGGTCAGGGCATGGATGGCAATAGCCGACATGCCCGGTATTGTAACTTTGCCAGCATGAAAACGAAAGGAACGATGCCTGGATGAAAAACAACTGCTTCAGCCACGAATGACACGAACCCCTCTGTAAATCGAACTTCCAGTTCGATGCGCGATTTGGAAAATCGCGCTACAAATTTTCATTCACTTGATGGTGGCCGCAGGTGCGTATTCTCTCTTATGAATAAAAAATTCGTGTCCATTCGTGAAATTCGTGGCCCAAATATCTGGCTTATCCAGGTCAGGCACTTATCGGCACGGCATGGAACTGAGGGGAACTGATGGCAATTGGGTCGGCTTCATCCAGGGAATGGGTGGCTTTGCGACGCGGTTCCAGGCGCATTTTGAGGCCATTGGCAGGAGAAAGGGTAATTTGCATCGCCATTTTGACTTCCTGGCCGGGCACCAGGTGCAGCCGATACCGCTGGGCGATGGTGGCCATGATGAGATGGGCTTCCATCAGGGCGAAGGAGTTGCCAATGCAAACCCTCGGCCCGCCGCCAAAGGGGAGATAACCGTATTTGGGGATCAATTTTTCCCGCTCTGGAGTAAACCGCTCTGGCCGAAATTGCTCGGGGTCCGGGAAATATTTGGGCAGCCGGTGCAGGGCATACGGAGCAATGGTGACATGGCTGCCTTTGGGGATGGCGGTCTGACCGATGGTGACATCTTCCTGAGCGGTACGGGCACTGAGAATCCAGGCCGGGGGGTACAGGCGCATGGTCTCTTTGATGACCATGAGGGTATAGGGCAGGTTGGGCAGATCGGCCAGGGTGGGGGCGCGGCCGCGTAAAACCGTGTCCACCTCATCATACAGGGGCGCGGCCGCGCCCGGGGTTTGTGAGAGGGCATACCAGGCCCAGGTCAGGGCGTTAGAAGTGGTTTCATGGCCGGCGGCAAACAGGGTCGCCACCTCATCCCGAAGCTGCTGATCACTCATGGCCGAGCCATCTTCATCCTGGGCCAGCATCAACATCGAAAGCAAATCCCCCTTATCAGCAACCTCACCATTGACCGAGGCGGCCCGCCGCTGGGCGATGATTTGCTCCAGATGGTGGTTGTAATGGGCTAAGGCGGTCTTGGCCCGGCGGTTATCCTGAGTGGGCAGCCAGGCGGGCAGGGTGAATCCCCGCAGGTAGGCATGGTTGGAAACATCCTGGAAGGTGTGTATGGCTTCGCCAATGGTCGCGGCCGCGTTCCCTTTAGAAGTCACGGCATCGGCATCAAACAACGTTTTCGACACAATCTGCATCGTCAGGCGCATCATATCCGCCGCTACATCTCGCACCTGGGCATCTTGCCATTCAGCCAGCAAATTTTCCGTATAGGCGACCATCGTCTCCCCATAAGCCTGAATACGTTTACTGTGAAAAGCGGGCTGAGCCAGCCGCCGCTGCCGCCGATGATGCGACCCTTCGCTGGTAAGCAGTCCATTGCCCAAAAACCGGCTCAAAATATCATAATCAAGCTGCGACTTGCGGAACTTATCCGCCTGATTAACCAGCACTTCCCGAATATCATCCGGGTTGTTGAGGAGATAATAATGGTTGTGCAATACCCGCATATACACAACATCACCATATTGCCGGGCTATCTCCAGCAAAAAGTTACCCGGATCACGGGCAAATGGGAGCAAACTACCGAGAAGAAATTGGCCTTTGGGGCCTGGAGGACGGGTCATTGTAAAACTCCTTCAAAAAATAGGGTTGAGGACTGAGGACTGAGTAAATTCCCCAGCATTTTCATCTATATTGCCAACAGTCATAAACTGATATTTTCCGTGAGACTGGAGACTCGAGATTAACCAATCTCCAGTCTCTAGTCTCTAGTCTTCGACTGGAATGCCACTTTATGACCACCATGGGTATATCCCTCCGGCAAGCTCAGAGCGGGCTGGATACGCTGATGAATTACTTTTGCCTTTGAGGGATGGCTGATAAACAACATGGTGTTGATTAAATAACACATTGTCAATAAAATAGTGGAAAAGGTACTCAGTTGTCAACCAGGAATTACCTATCCATGTTGTTTTTACGACAGATGTTGATTTAGACGTTCAACTTCCGATGAAGGTTCACGAAACAAATCGGAGATTCTCAAAAGTACAGCGGATGGAGAAATAAACGGATTCTGTCGCCGGGTATCCGTTTATTTCCCCATCCGTTGTAGTCACCTGTTGTTGTTTTACGACAGATGTTGATTTAGATGTTAAACTTCTGAAGAAAAGTTGAACTTGTTTGCCACGATGAGGGGGCTATGGAAACTTTAGATCGACGGGTGCGCCGTACCCGGAACCAGTTGGGGGATGCTTTACGGGAGCTTATCACCGAGAAGCCGTATGAAGCGATCACCATTCAAGAAATTAGTGACCGGGCAGATGTAAACCGGGCCACGTTTTATCTCCATTATGGCAGCAAAGATGAGCTATTGGCGCAAAACTTACGGGAGATTTTTGATGAGTTGGTGATCCAGATAGAAGCCAGAGCCGAAGGAAAACCCCCGTGGGAATCTATGGTTCATGCTCAAGCCTTGTTTGAGCATCTGGATGAGCATTTTGGGCTGTACCAGGCGGTACTGGGGCAGCATGGGGTGGGGTATGTGATGCACCAAATTTTGGCCTATATCACCACCCATGAGGAGCGGCTGTTGCGTGACTACTTGGGCAACGCGGCCGCGCCCGTCATTCCCATCCCCATCCTGGCCCGCCACGTTGCTGGTTCAATTTTTGCCCTGGCAAGCTGGTGGGTGGAAAATAACCGCCCATACCCCCCGGAAACAATGGCCCATTTCCTGCTCCAACTTTGTTATGGCGTTGGCACATTGGTCACACCAGAAAACTGAGAGGAACTCGCCCACTCGCACCATGTTCACATCTCACCACCTGCAACAATACATCAACCAACAACAAATTGAAGCCCAGATTATCTTTCTGGCAGAAAAAACGCCGACAGTCGCCAGCGCGGCCGCGGCCCTGGGTACCAGTACCGACAACATTGGCAAATCAGTTCTCTTTTGGGTCAATGACGATCCCTGGCTTATCATCGCCAATGGGCTGCGCTTCATTGACCACAAAAAGCTGGCCGATCACCTGGGGGTAAGCCGCCGCCGCACTAAATTAGCCAATGCGGATGAGGTACAGGCGATCACCGGGTTTGCGGTGGGCACGGTGCCCCCTTTTGGACACAAAACGGCTCTCCCCACCCTGATTGATGCAAATGTCGCCACCCTTGCCTACTTGTATGCTGGGGGTGGGGATATTAACGCCCTGGTCCATTTAACCACCGCCGAGCTTTTGCGGGTTGTTCCGGCAAAGCTGGTACAATTGACCCGGTAAATGAAATCAGCAACCATCAATCCTCATGCCTTATCGAACGACTGACCGTACCCGTGATAAAAAAGATGCCAAACGCACGGCAATGATGCAGGCCGCTGTTCGGGTGTTTGCGGAAAAGGGATACCATGCCGCTACAGTGCGGGATATTGTCGCGGCCGCAGATGTGGCTATCGGCACCTTTTACTTTTACTTCCCGGATAAAGAAACCCTTTTTGTCTACTTATATGAGGAGACGGCCGATTTTCTTCTCCGCACCGTAGAGCAAGGACTGCGACGAGGGGACAGTTGGCCGGGAAGGCTGGCGGCCGCGCTGCAATCGTTCGTCAATATTGCCACCTACGAACCGGCAGTGGTGCAGCTTCTCCTGGTAGGTGGGGTGGGGGCGGTGCCAGCTTTGGTAGAAAGTCGCGGCCGCTTTCGCAACGAACTGGCTGATTTATGGCAAGAGGCCCTGGATGAGGCAATCGCGGCAGGGGAGCTTCGGCCACAAAACAGCCGCCTGACCGCCCAGGGGTTAGCTGGGGCATTTGATGAAATTGTGCTGCACCTGCTGAGTTTACCAGAACCGACGATGGTTGCGGCCGCCGTCATCCAGGAGATGACAACCTTCGCCCTACGTGCCACCGGGTATAGCCAATAACCTCTGCCAAGAGTTCCAAATGTAAAGAAACACAGAGCGGAAGGAACACGGATAAAGCAGGAAATAATCTGCGTTAATCCACATAAACTGCGACTAAATTTTCATTTATCGCACCACCACTCATAGGGAACTCCTGCCATTTGTCACATCCTTACAATCTGCGTGTATGTTACAATTGACAACTGTGCGGGTTACTTTTAATGAGATACCCCTCTTAGCTTTAATCTAAAACTTACAATCGTCAAAGCGATTGTCATTCTACTGAGGCAGCTATGAACAAAAAATCAATTACCCAGATGAATCTCCAGGGCAAAAAAGTGCTGGTGCGGGTGGATTTTAATGTCCCCCTCAGCGGCAAAGAACCCCCTATTACCGTCACCGACGATACCCGTATCCGGGCCGCTCTACCCACCATCAACTATTTATTGGCTCAAAATGCCGCCCTCATTCTCTGCTCCCACCTGGGCCGGCCTAAAGCCCAGGAAGATCATTACCGGATGGACCCGGTGGCCGCCCGGCTGCAAGAAATCCTGGGACGGCCCGTTAAGAAAGTGAATGAACTGGTAGGGGAGCAGGCCAATGCGGCCGCAGCCGCCCTTCAGCCCGGCGAAATCCTCATCTTGGAAAACACCCGCTTCCATCCCGGTGAAACCAAAAACAGCCCCGACCTGTCGGCCCAACTGGCTGACCTGGCCGACGCTTACGTCAATGACGCCTTCGGTTCCGCCCACCGTGCCCACGCCAGCACCGAAGGGGTCGTCGCCCCCATGCGGGCTAAAGGGGGGGAATGCGGGGCTGGGTTCCTCATGGATGCCGAAATCAAAGCGTTAGGCATGGCTGTTACCGATCCCCCTCGCCCCTACATCGCCATCATGGGTGGGGCCAAGATTTCCGATAAAATTTTGCTCATTGACAACCTGCTGCAAAAAGCAGATGAGATCCTCATCGGCGGGGGGATGGCCAACACCTTCCTGAAAGCCAAAGGGATTGAAGTTGGCACATCCCTGGTAGAAGAGGCCGCTTTGCCCGAAGCCCGGCGACTCTTGGAAATGGCTGGCGACCGGATCGTTTTACCGGTGGATGTGGTGGTTGCCCCCCATTTTGCCGCTGATGCCCCCGGAGAAGATGTGCCCGTGGCCCAAATCCCCACCGACCAGATGGCCCTGGATATTGGTCTGGTAACGGTGCAAAATTTCTACCACCATTTACAAGGAGTGCAGTTGGTGGTGTGGAATGGGCCGATGGGGGTATTTGAGTTTGAGCGGTTTGCCGCTGGCACCAACGCCGTCGCCCAACTGTTGGCCCAATTGACCGATGGCGGGACAAAGGTGATTATCGGCGGTGGGGATTCCGCGGCCGCTATTGCCAAAGCGGGCCTCACCGAAAAAATGACCCACGTCAGCACCGGGGGCGGGGCCAGCCTGGAGTTGCTAGAAGGGAAGGTTCTGCCCGGCGTGGCTGCGTTAGATGAGGGATAATTTGAGGCAAGCTGCTTTATTCTTGTACTCTTACATGGTGAACAAATTATAAGCCGCAGATGTCACCAATTGGCGCTGATTTTTTTAATCGGCGCAAAATTGGTCTTCATCTGCGGCTCAATCTTTTCTGCTCAAGTCAGGATGATTATGAAACAAATTGTACGGAAAATAACTATATCCCCCATTCGTGTGGCTCTAATTTACCTGCTGTTGTTTCTGGCAGCCTGTGGTCAGCAGGAAACTGTCACTCCTCAGGGTACATTGGCCGTGCCGACAAGCAGTGCAGCCAACACCCCCACTTCAGCCTCCTTGCTGCCTACCGATACACCGCTGCCCGCCCCGCCAACCCTGGCGCCCCCGGCAACTGCCACCGCCATCCCCACCCTGGCTCCTACCGCTACCCCAGAGGGGCCGGCGGGCATTTTCCTGCTCACCGCCGCCGATTTTGGCACCGACCGCAATCCCCTGACCGGGGAACTGGCTGCCGACCCTTCCGTGCTGCTGCGTCGTCCCATTGCCGTGAAACTCTCTAACGCCCCACCGACTTATGTGCGGCCGCAATCTGGCCTCAACCAGGCGGATATTGTCTACGAACATATCGCCGAAGCGACTATTACCCGCTTCACCGCCATCTTTTACGGCCAAACTCCCCCATCTATTGGCCCTATTCGGAGTGCCCGGCTCATTGATCTGGAGATACCCGCCATGTACGATGCGGCTTTATTTTTCTCTGGAGCCAGCACCGGGGTTAACCAACGGCTCAATAGTGTTGATTTCGCCAATCGGGTGATGCGGGCCAATGAGTTGGGGTATTATCGCACCGGGGCGAACAAGCCGTTTGAGCACACATTGTATGGCAATCCGGTGCAGTTTTGGCAGGGGCTAACGAACAAGGGGCTGAATGTTCGTCCCAGTTTCACCAGTTACATGGCTTTTAGCTCTACCCCACCCCCTGGGGGCAGCGCGGCCGCAAACATCACCCTGGATTACCAATGGGAAAAGGTGAACTGGCAATATGACGCGGCCGCCGGCCATTATTTACGCTGGTCAGCGGGTGTGCCCCATCTGGATGGCAATACCGGGGAACAGGTGCGGGCCAAAAATATCGTTGTCATCTTCGCCAACCACCAGGAAGATGCCACCATCTGTGAGCAAATCACCAATGGGGTATGTACCTGGTTGTCATTAGAGGCGCAGATTTGGGGCAGCGGCCGCGTCGTCATTTTTCGGGATGGGCAGATGTACGAAGGCACCTGGACCCGCGCTAACCGGAGCGATATGCTCACCTTCACCGATGCCAGCGGCAACCCTCTTCCCTTGCAAATCGGTAACAGTTGGTTCCAGATGATGTCGGTTGCTTACAACAATCCGCTCACCGTCTTGCCGTAGGGAGTTTCGAGTTTCGAGTTGTTCCAGACCTGGCAGGTTTTCGGAAACCTGTCGGGTCTGAACTCAAGTCAAATTTTCTAGTTCCCCAAAGTTCACCCTATATATCCCTGCACCACCAGCAGTTCCCCGTTGAGAATGGCCCCGCTGGCCGCCCCGCGCAGGGTGTTGTGGGTGAGGGCCAGGTAACGCAAGTCTAAAACCGGGCACTGCCGCACTTTACCTACCGTCCAGGCCAACCCGTCCCCTGTATCCCGGTCCAGACGAGGCTGCGGCCGCTCCGGTTCAGGCCGGTAGATAACTGTTCGTTGGGGGGCAGAGGGGAGTTCCTGGCACACCGTTGGGGTTTGCCATGTTTGCAGCGCAGCTATGGCCTCATCTACCGTAGGTTTATGCCCCACCCCCACCGAAACCGAAGCCAGATGCCCATTTAGCACGGGCACCCGGTTGGCCTGGGCACTAACAGTGACATCTGCCAGTGCCATCTGTCCATTCACTACCCGACCCAGGAGCTTCTTCGGCTCATTTTCTAATTTATAATCCTCACCCCCAATATAGGGGATCACATTATCGGTAATATCTAAAGCTGAAACACCAGGATAACCCGCCCCAGAGATGGCCTGCATCGTCACCATGATCACCGAACGCAAGCCAAAAGCGTCGTCCCATATTTTCAGGGGCAAAATGGCACTGGTGGTGGAGCAGTTGGGGCTGGCGACGATAAAGCCTGACCAGCCATGATTGCTTTTTTGAGTGGCGATCAGGTCGGTATGATCCGGGTTGAGTTCCGGGATGAGCAGCGGGACATCGGGGGCCAGCCGGTAGACTGAGGTGTTGGTGATGACGGCATAGCCCGCGGCCGCGAACTGAGGTTCATACTCCTTTGCTTCTGTGGTAGGCAGGGCGGAGAAAACCACCGGCACATCCAAGTTAGGGGCCGTCGCCTGGACCGTTAAATCGGCCACCCCATCTGGGACATCCCCGTTTAATTTCCAGTTGACCCCTTCCCGGTATGCTCTGCCTACCGTCCGCTCTGAGCCGGTGACAACCTTCACCTCAAACCAGGGATGATGGGCCAATAACTGCACAAACCGCTGCCCGACCGTCCCCGTGCCCCCTAAAACCGCCACCGGTATTCGTTTTGTTCTCATGCCATGCTCCTTCGTAAATCGAACTTCCAGTTTGACACGCGATTTAAAAAATCACGCTGCAAACTTTTATAAAAAAAACGCCACCACCCAGATTTGGGCGATGGCGTTGGGGTTGGCTCAATGACCTTGAATTATAAAAAAACTGGTTGGCGTGTCAAATGGCAATTGGCAAGCCGGCAGCACAATGTTATAATCCGGCTCGGTTGCGGGCGCGTAGCTCAGTTGGTTAGAGCGCACGGTTCACATCCGTGAGGTCACAGG
>JAHDWJ010000049.1 GCA_023384415.1 Anaerolineae bacterium | reverse complement strand
ATTGTAACCTTTTTCCACCTTAGCATGTGGTCCAGTTTTTGGGGTCAATTATAGTGTAAGCCTGGTGCAATAGGGGTGAATGGTGGAAAAGGGAGCGCAAACGTACCTTATCATCATCATCGAGATTGGTATGGTTATGACGCAATATCCAATGCGTCCCTCAGATCAGTTCCTTGTAAGTCGCTGGGGGCAATGTTTGACGCAACCGGTGCATTTCTTGCTTGCGTAAGGTGCCGAAATCATCGCGATAGTTCTTGGCCACATTGATTTTACCGTCTACCTGCCGCTCTAATGCCCCCATAACCGCATCGTAGCCCAGGTTTTCTTTGAGGCTGACATCCGCCACGGTGCTGCCAATGAGCTGTTTCAGTAAATGCTGGTCATAAGCTTTGGTATGAGGGGAGCGTTGGTCATACCATTTCAATGTCTGGGTCGTCGTGGGATGATGCAAACAAGTGGGGCATTGTGCCCGTCGAGGTTGAATGATGATATAAGTTTCCTGTCCCAATATAGGTAAATGGCGCAAGCGCACGGCCTGACCATGACCATAATTGCAAGCGTTCTCTTTTTGACATACGCCGCATTTCGTTGTTTGGCGGCGACTTTCAACGGTGATGATGAACTTGCCATCCTCTGTTTGCTTGGTGGCAAGCACATCGACTTGAGGAATATCCAGTTGAAGATTTGTCAATTCTAAAAACAGATTTTTTATCCTCAGTCGTACAGAAGTATAATCCTGGCCCAACATTGCCATCTTTGACACATTTCTTCAGAAACTATGATAACGAGACAAGCTAACTCACGAATTTCTGGTATTCGAGATAACCTTGAGCGCGGCAGTGTGGGGGAGTTTCTGCGCGACAAAATTCAGCCAGGTTCCACTCTCGCTATTGTTTCGGCTTACTTTACCATCTACGCCTACGCCGCCCTGCAATCCAAATTGGACGGCATAGAAGAATTGCGTTTTCTCTTTGGTGAACCGCGTTTCATCCGCTCCCTTGATCCTGACAGAACCGAAAGCCAGGCCTTTGAAATCGTGGATAACAACTTGAAACTGCAAAACCAGCTAGAACAGAAGCGCGTGGCGAGGGAATGTGCGGACTGGATTACAGACAAGGTACAAATCCGCTCCATCAAACAGGCCAATCTATTACACGGCAAGCTGTATCACCTGACGGATGTTCACGGCCGTGACGATGCCATCGTTGGCAGTTCCAATTTCACCGTGCGTGGCCTGGGTTTGGGCGCAGACGGTACGAACAACATCGAACTCAATTTAGAAGTAGACGGCCGTCGTGACCGGGAAGACCTCAAACGCTGGTTTGATGAACTGTGGGAGGACGAAAACCTGGTCAAGGATGTCAAAGAAGAAGTTCTCTCGTTCCTGAAAAAGCTCTATCAAGATAATCCACCCCAATTCGTTTACTACAAGACCCTCTTTCACATCTTCGAGCGGTTCCTGGAAGACCAGGCGCGAGGTGGCTTGCTGGACGAAAAATTACACCTGGCCGATACCGCTATTTGGCAGGCGCTTTTTGAATTCCAGAAAGATGGCGTCAAAGGGGCCATCAACAAAATCCTGACCCATAACGGCTGCATCATTGCCGACAGTGTAGGGTTGGGCAAGACATATGAAGCCCTGGCTATCATCAAGTATTTTGAACTGCGCAATGACAAAGTGCTGGTGCTGTGCCCCAAGAAGCTGCGCGAAAACTGGACGGTGTACCAGGCGCAAAATAACAGCCCGCTCAATCTCTTCCTCAATGACCGATTTACTTATTCTGTTCTCTCTCACACTGACTTGAGCCGGAATAGTGGCTTGGCTGGTGACATCAATCTGACAACCATCAATTGGGGAAATTACGATTTGGTGGTCATTGACGAATCCCACAACTTCCGTAACAACACACCAGGCAGGCGTGACGAAGAGGGGAATGTGATTCGCAAGAGTCGCTATCAACGGCTGATGGAAGACATTGTTCAGAGTGGCATTAAGACGAAGGTTTTGTTGCTTTCGGCCACACCGGTCAACAATAACTTGAGCGATTTGCGTAACCAGCTTTATTTTATGACGGAAGGCCGGGACGATGCTTTTAGCGCCACTATTGGCGTGAGCAGTCTCACAGAAACCCTGGCCAATGCCCAACGCCGCTTCACCGAATGGGCCAAACCTGGCGACCGGGACACCCGTAAGTTGTTGGAGGTATTGGACTCGGCCTTTTTCAAGTTGTTGGATGAATTAACCATTGCCCGCTCCCGCAAACATATCCAGCGTTTCTACCCGGAGACAGTAGTGAAATTGGGTGGTTTTCCCAAACGAGCCACACCGGTTTCGATTCATGCCGACATTGATCAAAAAGGACGTTTCCCTTCCTATGACAAGCTCAACGATGAGATTTCCAACTACCGCCTGAGTCTCTTCAATCCATCGGCTTACGTTTTGCCAGAGTTTGCCGGGGAGTATGAACTCGATCAGGTAGCGCAATTCAGCCAACGTAAACGTGAGCATTATCTCATTGGCATGATGAAAGTGAATTTCCTGAAACGGTTGGAAAGTTCTGTCTCTTCTTTCGCCATCACGATGAACCGTACCATTGATAAGATTGAGAATTTGGAAGGGCGTATCCGGCAATTCCAGGCCCTAAAAGAGGGCAATCCAGAACTCGATTTTGAAGAGTTGCAGATTGAAGACATTGAAGATGAGGAGTTGCAGGCTGCGCTGCAAGTGGGTAAAAAGTTGAAGTTCAGTTTCGCCCATTTGGATGTGGCTGCCTGGCTGGAAGATCTACACCGCGACAAGCAGCAGCTTGATATCCTGGCCACGTCTGCCGCTGCTGTGCAGCCTGAACGTGACGCCAAACTAGCGGAATTGAAAAAGCTGATTCAGGCCAAAGCCCAGAAGCCAACTACCAATCGGGAAGGCAAACCCAATCGGAAAGTGCTGGTTTTTACCGCTTTTGCGGATACGGCTTCTTACCTGCATGAAAATTTGCGCGAGTGGGCCCGAAATGAGTGTGGGATTCATGTAGCTATGGTGACCGGTGGTTCGGCTAATGACAAAACCACGTTGGGGCAGCCGGAGTTCAACCATATCTTGACCAACTTCTCGCCCCTGTCCAAAGGGCGCATACATATTCCGACAATGCCCCAGAACGAGGAGATTGATTTGCTCATCGCTACCGACTGCATCTCCGAAGGGCAAAACTTGCAGGATTGTGACTATCTCATCAACTATGACATTCACTGGAATCCGGTGCGCATCATCCAGCGCTTTGGCCGTATTGACCGCATCGGCAGCCGTAACAACCAGGTGCAGTTGGTCAACTTCTGGCCTACCGATGATTTGAATAAGTACATCAAATTGAAAAATCGAGTGGAAGCGCGTATGGCCCTGGTGGACATCGCCGCTACCAATGAAGATAACCTGCTGCGCCCGGAAGATGTGCAAGAACTGATTGAAGCGGATTTGAAATACCGGGACAAACAGCTTTTACGCCTGAAAGACGAAGTGCTAGACCTGGAAGATTTCAGCGAAAGTGTGGCTTTGAATGAGTTCACCCTGGACGATTTTCGCATCGAACTGGCCAAATACATCGAGAGCAACCGCCGTTTGTTGGAAGAAGCACCGTTGGGTCTCTACGCCGTTGTGCCCACCGACCCCACGGTGCCCCAGATTCAGCCCGGCGTTGTCTACTGCCTGCGCCAAAAGGGGAACGCGCCAGAGCTAGAGGCGATCAATCCTTTGCAGCCGTATTTTTTGGTGTATGTGCGGGCAGACAGGGAAGTGCGTTACACCTTTGCCCAACCGAAACAGATTTTAGAGATTTACCGGCTGTTGTGCGCCGACAAAAGCAGCGCCTATGAAACCTTGTGCCAGCTTTTTGACCAGGAAACGGACAACGGCCGTGACCTGACCCATTACAGCGACTTGCTCGCCAGCGCCGTAAAATCCATTGAGCGCACCTTCAAGCGGCGGGTCATCACCCAGTTGCAATCAGGGCGTGGCGCACTGCTGCCCACCCGGCAGCAGCAAATCCAGAAGACGACACATTTTGAGTTGATCACCTGGCTGGTAATAAAGTAGCATGGGCATCCTGCCCGTACAGTTATCGTCTGCTTGACAACAAAACGGATCATGAAACAGCCACAAGACGGACAAAACTGGTTTTTTGTAGACGAATCTGGCGACCCGGTTTTCTATGATCGGCGGAGAAAGTTGATTGTAGGCGAAGCCAGTTGTTCTCCCATTCTGATGTTGGGGTTTATCGAAACAACTGATCCCCATTCGCTGCGCCAATCTATTCTCAAGTTGCAGCAAGAGATCGTGGCTGATCCTTATTTCGCCGGCGTCCCTTCCCTGGCAAAAACCCAAATCGCCTTTCACGCTAAAGATGACCTGCCCGAAATTCGTTACCGCGTTTACAAACACCTGGCCACGCTCGATTTTCGCGCCCAATTTGTGGTAGCCCGAAAATCAGAGCGCATTTTTCTGAATCAATTTGGCGGCAACGAGGGCGTATTTTACGATTCCCTGATCACCCGCCTTTTTCAAAACGTGCTGCATCGTTACCAGAGAAACAGCATCATTTTCGCCAAACGTGGCTCACGTGATCGCCAAGAGCCGATGCAGCAAGCGATTCAGCAGGCAAAAGAACGGTTTGAAGCAGCCTGGGACACGGCCGTGACCACCAACATCACCATTCAGGCGCAGAGACCACGCGGTGAACCCTGCCTCAGCATCATTGATTACATGAATTGGGCCGTCTACCGGGCGTTTACCAGAGGGGAAATGCGCTTTTACGATACCGTCGCCAGCAAAGTGAGTTTGTTGGTGGACTTGTACGATTACCAACAGTATCCTAAAAACTGGTACAGTAAGAAAAATCCTTTCCATATAAACAAAATCACCCCTTTGTAGCTAGACTCGTTTCCGAGTTCACGGCCTGGAGCCGGCTTTCGCGTACAAAGGAGTGACTTTAATTTATGTCAATAGTATAAAGGATTTTAGAGAGCGGGTCAATCAACTGTAGTGTGAGCATCTGGCTCGTGGGCGACCGGGATGGTTGCGCCACGGCCGTTGGGAAAATTTATGTCCGATCAAATCAAACAGCGTATTCAACAAGCCATCCAACAATTTGACCAGGGCAATCTGAAAGAGAATGGGCTGCACCTGCTGGCAACCCTGGGCTACCAAAGTGACCGCCAGCTTGAGCTAGACGGCCGTCCCCAAACCTTCCTGTCCGCCTTTGCTCAGAACGGCGCGTTCCGCCAGGACAAAGCGCTGTTTGCGGAGTGGCAAAGTGTGGAACTGCTGTGCCAGATCACTGACGCCGAAATTCGCCAATCGAACCAGATGATTTTGCTGGACAGCGCGGGGAAAGTGGTGGATAACGCCATCATCGAATCCTACCTGTTTATGGCCGTTGCTCTGCGCGGCGAGCAGTATACCCGGACGCAACTGGCGCACATTACCCGCGAAGTGAACCGGCTGTTCCAGATGCCCGTTATGCTGCTCTTCCGGCATGGAGAGACGCTCACCCTCTCTATCATCAACCGGCGGCTGCACAAACGGGAGCGCGACAAAGACGTGCTGGAAAAGGTGACGCTGATCAAAGACATCCGCATTGCCAACCCGCACCGGGCGCACCTGGAAATCTTGTTTGACTTGTCGCTGGCGGAACTGTACCGGCAGCACAATTTCCACAACTTTGTGGAACTGCACCAGGCGTGGCAAAAGACGCTGGACAGTTCCGAACTCAACAAGCGGTTCTTCAAGGAGATCGCCGACTGGTATTTCTGGGCGGTAAATGAGGTGGTGTTTCCCCAGGAGGCGGGGCCGGATGAGACGCGCCAGGCCACCAGCGTCATTCGCCTGATTACGCGCTTGATTTTTGTCTGGTTTCTCAAGGAAAAGGGATTGGTGCCGGACGAATTGTTTAACCGGCGGCAGCTAGACGGCCTGCTCACCTGGGATGACCCGCAGGGCAGCACCTATTACAAAGCCATTCTGCAAAACCTCTTTTTTGCCACGCTGAACCAGGAGATGAACACGCAGGCGAAGCCCGACAATCGCAAATTCCGCGCCGCGCGGGAGAGTGGGCAAAGCCACCATTTTATGATCCACAACCTGTACCGCTATGAGCGCTACTTCCGCGACCCCGCGGCCGCGCTGGCCCTGTTTGCCGATGTGCCCTTTCTGAATGGGGGGTTGTTTGAATGTCTGGACAGGCGGGTGGCTGGGCAGGATGTGCGCGTGGATGGCTTTTCTGACCGCACTGATAACCCGCTGCGCGTGCCGGATGAACTGTTTTTTGGCGAGGAGCGGCTGGTGGATTTGAATGACACCTATGGCACATCCGGTAAACGGTACACCGTCAGACCGCTTATTGAGACGCTGAACCGCTACAAGTTTACGATTACGGAAAACACGCCGATTGAAGAGGAAATTGCCCTGGACCCGGAACTGTTGGGCAAGGTGTTTGAAAACCTGCTGGCGGCCTATAACCCGGAGACGGGCACGACGGCGCGCAAACAGACCGGCTCATTTTACACGCCGCGCGAGATTGTGAACTACATGGTGGATGAGTCGCTGCTGGCCTATTTGCAAACAAAGGTAGCGTGGGCTTCCAGCCCGCCCAACGAAGAGGGAGACAGGCAAGATGCCTATGCTACGCCTGGTGATGACAGGCAGGATGCCTGGGATACGGTGTTTTTTGATCCATTAGCGCCGGTGGATATTTATGAGCGGAACTTGCCCCATTGGCGGCAAGAGGGTGTTACTTATTTTGTGACGTTCCGGCTGGCAGATGCTATTCCCCAGGAGAAGCTGCAACAACTGCACGAAGAACGAGAGGCATGGCTCAAAAAACACAAGGAACCGCATACCCCGGCGCAAAAGGCGGAATATCATCGCCTTTTTTCACAGCGGGTGGAAGAATGGCTGGATGCCGGGATGGGGTCTTGCCTGTTAGCAGACCCGGAAAATGGCCGTATCGTTGCCGAAGCCTTGTTGTTTTTTGATGGCAAACGGTATCGTCTGGGGGTGTGGGTAGTCATGCCCAATCACGTCCACCTTCTGGTGACACCGTTGGCGGGGTATAAACTGGAGGACATTCTTCACTCGTGGAAATCTTTTACGGCCAATAAAATTAACAAACGCCTGGGGCGCAGCGGCCCCCTCTGGCAGGCCGAATCATATGATCGCATTATTCGGGATGAAGCCCATTTGCGCCGCGTGGAGCAGTATATTACCGATAATCCACGAAAAGCAGGAATAGAAGGGGAAAGCGGGCAGGATGCCCACGCTACACCCACCCGTAGCCCAGGCTTCCAGCCTGATGAGGAAGAAAGCGGGCAAGATGCCCACGCTACGCTGGAGGAACGGTTACGCCACCTCTTTGCCTACAACGAGGAACCGCATCAGTTTAGCATGGCCGAAACAGCCGCACTGATCACCGCCATAGACCAGGTGAAAATTTTAGACCCCGCCTGTGGTTCCGGGGCGTTCCCGATGGGTATCTTGCACAAGCTGGTTTTTATTTTGGGCAAGCTGGACCCGCACAATGTGCAGTGGAAAGAGCGGCAAATTGAACCCATCCGCCAGGCGATCAAAGCCGCCGCCGCCATCCCGGACAGCCGCATCCGCAACCAGACCATACAGGAGTTGGAGGAGCAAATCACCGCCATTGAAGCCGCCTTTGCCCGCAATGAACTGGATTATGGGCGTAAACTGTACCTGATTGAAAACTGCATTTACGGCGTAGACATCCAGCCCATTGCTGTGCAGATTGCCAAGCTGCGCTTCTTTATCTCCCTGGTGGTAGACCAGCGGCTGGATGAGCAGGCCAGTAACCGGGGCATCCTGCCCTTACCCAACCTGGAAACGAAGTTTGTGGCCGCCAATACGCTGCTAGGCATTGCCAAGCCGCCGCAGATGGCCTTGCGCAACCCGGCGATTACGGAGAAGGAGAAAGAACTGGCCGAGGTACGCAGCAAACATTTCCGGGCGCGCACCCTGCGCACCAAGGAGAAGTGGCGGGCGGAAGATAAACGGCTGCGGGCGGAGATTGGCGACCTGCTGCAACAAGAGGGCAACTTGCCCAACGAAGACGTGCGGCGGCTGGCAGGGTGGGACCCGTATGACCAGAACAACAGCGCGGCGTTTTTTGACCCGGAGTGGATGTTTGGCCTGGAGAGCGGCTTTGACGTGGTGATTGGCAACCCGCCGTATGTACGGCAGGAGAAAATCAAGGAATTGAAACCGGCCTTGCAGAAGCAGTACCGTTGTTATACCGGCGTGGCTGATTTGTATGTCTACTTCATTGAGGGCGGCTACCACCTGCTGCGGGAACAGGGGGTGTTGTGTTACATCTGCTCCAACAAGTATTTCCGGGCGGGGTATGGGGCGAAGCTGCGCGAATTTTTGGGGCGGCAGGCGACGATCCGGCAGTTGATTGATTTTGGCGACGCGCCGGTGTTTACGGCCATTGCCTACCCCAGCATTATCGTTTTCCAGAAAACAGCGCCAAATGGCAACCGGCTGACGGCCTTTAACTGGGAAGCGGGGCCGCCGGTGACGGAGTTTGGGCCGATTTTTGCCGCCAACCGGTTTAAGATGCCACAAAGCGCCCTGACGGGCGATGGCTGGCGGCTGGAACAAACGGAGGCGCTGGCGCTGCTGGCCAAGCTGCGTGGGGCGGGTAAACCGTTGGGGGAATATGTTAACGGGCGATTTTATCGCGGCATTTTGACCGGGCTGAATGAGGCGTTTGTGGTGGACAGGGCTACCCGTGACCGGCTGATTGCCGAACACCCATCCTCTGCCGAGATTTTGAAACCGTTCCTGCGCGGCCGTGATGTGAAGCGATGGCGCGCAGAGCCGCAGGATTTGTGGCTCATATTTACCCGACGAGGCGTTGACATTAACAGGTATCCGGCGATTAAGAACCATCTGTGGCAGTACAAAGAACGTCTTATGCCCAAACCACCCAAATGGGAGGGGGCATGGCCGGGGCGAAAAGCTGGCAGTTATGCGTGGTATGAAGTTCAGGATAACATCGCTTACTGGCAAGAATTTGAACAACCAAAGATTTTCTATCCTGATATTTATGAGTACCAAAGTTTTGCTTGGGATGCTAATGGTTTTTTTTCGGCAAACACCTGCTATTTTATTGTAACAGAAGAAAAATGGATGGTAGGGTTACTTAACTCCAACACTGTAGAATGGTTTTACACTCGAATTTCCAACAGGATTCGTGGTGGATATTTAAGGGCGTTTTCCACGTATATGGGAGAGATCCCAATTCCAGAGCCGACGTCATCTCAAAAAGTAGTTTTGACTGATCTCGTAATGCAAATTCAGTTAGTGAAAGAGGCTGACCCAACGGCGGATGTGTCAGTATTGGAGCGGGGGATTGACGAACTGGTGTACGCCCTCTACGGCCTCACCCCCGCCGAAATCGCCCTCGTCGAAGGCCGGGAACCTGTTCGTAGTAACCGCTTTAGCGGGGAAACGGCTGAAGCCGTTACTACAAACGTTACTACGAACGCCGCACCGCCGCTCATCTTCACCGGCCAACCACCCCAGGGCAGCTTCCCGGAACGGTTGAAACGGGTGCAGTCGCTCACCAAACAGGCCACCCCGGCGGCTATCCAGGAACTCGTCGCCGCCCTGGCCGATGAGAACCCGACGATTGTGTGGACGGCTACGGCCGGTCTGCGCCAAATCGGCGGCCCCCAGGTCATCGGCGTGCTGCAAGCCTTTATGGAGCAGGTGGGGGATACGGCCGCCAGAGCCGAGGCGGAGAAGGTGCTGCAAAGTTTAAGTTTACGGTAACAAACCCCCTCACTTTGCGGCCGCGTCGGGTATGAACCCGGTCTATTTTTGACCATACAGCCGATCAAACATCGTTCGGGACACCTGCATGGCTTCTTGGTCCAGCTAAAGGCCAAACATCTCCCGTTTGGGGATACGCACCGGCTCTTTATTGTCAACAGCACACACCCCTTGAATTCCCAAAGAGCTCAATCATCAAATATCTTTTAGTGTTCAAATGTCAATACTACCAGGAAACAAAAAAGGTGAGGCTGTGCCTCACCTTTGATAGTTTAACGATTCGGATCGAACCTGATCGGGTCTTAACGCTTGGTGTACGTTGGGGCTTTACGTGCCCGTTTCAGACCTGGCTTCTTCCGCTCCTTAATTCGAGCATCACGGGTCAAATGACCATTGGTACGAAGAGCCGGCTTCAGATTTTCGTCGTATTGCATCAATGCCCGCGCCAAACCCAGACGTACAGCTGCTGTCTGGCCGGTAATCCCGCCCCCTTCAACCAAAACTGTCACATCCATTGCACTAGTCATGCTGGTATCTACTAATGGGCCAGAGAGCGTTTCCACATCACCCAGGCGAGGGAAATATTCTTTCACATCTTTGCCGTTCACCTGGAACACACCCGTATTCCCACCGGGGTAAATTCGCACCCGCGCTGAAGATCGTTTACGCCGACCAATGCCTTCAAAATAACGCCGATTTTCTAACATACGATATCTCCTAAATCTCCATAGCCACGGGCTGCTGCGCCTGATGAGGGTGTTCGGAACCGGCATACACCTTCAATTTGGCTAACATTTTACGCCCCAAAACATTCTTGGGCAACATACCTTTGATAGCCGCTTGAAGCACCCGATGGGGGTGTTTACCCAACTGATGTTGCAAAGAAATGGTACTCAACCCGCCCGGATAACCGGAGTGCCGGTAATACATTTTTTGTTCCATACGGCGACCAGTTACCTGAATTTTTTCCGCATTGATCACCACCACATAATCCCCACAATCCACAGATGGGCTGTAGATCGGCTTATGTTTTCCTTTGAGGACAGTGGCGATCTGAGAAGCCAGACGGCCTAGAGTCTGGCCTTCCGCATCTACGATGTACCAGCGACGAGACTCGTCTGCGTCCGCTGGTTTCGTCACGTAAGTTTTCATTATGTGCTTCTCCTTCACCAATTAAGCCAAAAGGCCAGAAAGTCGTTAAAGATTGATTCGTCTAATAAGTCACTGACAACAAGTAAAGACCATGTGCCGGGGCGGTAGTGCCTGCCAATTGACGACTGGCGGCATGAAGGGCAGCTTGAAACTGCGCCACACTCCGCTTGCCTTGACCCACTTCAACCAATGTCCCTACCAGGCTGCGTACCATGCGGTATAAAAAGGCATTGGCTTCAATGGTAAAGATAAGTTCTTTGCCTTGCGGCCGCCACTGTGCCTGATAAACGTGGCGAACACTGTTTTCACCGACGGGTGGTTGGCCAAAGGTGGCAAAATCATGCTCACCTACCAGGTACGCGGCCGCTTCATTCATCGGTTCTAACTGCAAAGGGTAACGCACCTGCCACACTCTTTGTCGGTGTAAGGCGGTGCGAATTGGGCTGTTAAAAATGATATACGCATACGCTCGTCGTTTTGCATCATACCGGGGATGAAAATCCGCGGCCGCGACCTCAACTTGCTGTATGGCAATATCAGGCGGCAGGTTCGCATTCATGGCTCGCAGCAGGGCCTGTTCACCATGCCGCCACACCAGGTCGAACGCAATTACCTGCCCCAAGGCGTGGACACCTGTATCCGTGCGACCAGCCCCCAGAACACCTATCGGCAGCCCACTCAATCGGGTTAAGGCAGCTTCTAGCTCACCCTGGATCGTTGGCTGATCATTCCGCTGCCGCTGAAACCCAAAGTAAGCCGATCCGTCATATTCAACCCACGCCCGGTACCGCAAAATGCCTCAATGAACCTTTAAACGAACAAACGAGGATGAACAACCTACCAGGTAAGAAGTATTTTCATGCCTCATACCTCTTACCTCATTATTTTCTATCGTCATCCCCAACTAACATGACAACGGCCATATTAGCATTATCCCCATTACGCTGTCCCAATTTAATGATACGGGTGTAACCACCGGGACGATCCACATAACGTGGGGCGATCTCATTGAACAGATGCTGCACCACATTAATTTCTTGGGTTTCGCCGTCCTCATCTTCAATAGTCCGCAAGCGAGGCAGGCGTGCGGCTGCCAAACGACGGGCATGAACTTCAGCGGCCGGATTTTCTCCTTTTTTGACCAATCCACGTTTAGCCAGGGTGATCATTTTTTCGGCCAGCGGCCGCAGCACTCGTGCTTTAGCTTCAGTCGTAACCACCTTCTCATAGCAGATCAAATCAGCCACCAGGTTTTGGCGTAAGGCACGCCGGTGTGATGTATCTCGCCCCAGGCGAGAACCATGTAATCTGTGTCGCATCGTGCTTCCTCATCCATCTGAAAGACCTTTACCCATTACCCAGAAAACCCAGGCTGGCAATATTGGTCTATCAGTTAAACAACTCATCATCCTTCAAGAACCCTTTCGCCTGCAATTGCGATTTCAACTCATCCAACGATTTCTCGCCAAAATTACGAATCGCCAGCATGGTCTCTTCACCACGGCCCAGCATCTCCAACATTTCGCCAACTTTGGTGATACCTGTTCGTTTGAGAGAGTTAAATACCCGCACACTGAGATCAAGATGCTCAATTGGGGTATCATACGCCTCATTGGTGATCAGCTCTTCTTTCTTCTCTTCAATGATTGGGAGCAGGCTTTCTTCACTGACACCGGCAATAGGCCGCAGCTGCTGCATCAAAATTTGTGATGCCTGGGCCAACGCCTCTTCTGGGCGTATGGTGCCATCAGTCCAAATTTCTAAGGTCAGCAAATCATAATTAGCAACCTGCCCCACACGGGTTTTTTCCACTTCATAACTGACACGTACAACAGGGCTAAAGATAGCATCTACGGGCAGTTCACCAATAGGTAGGCGGCCGCGTTCATCAGATGAGGAATATCCCCGACCTGTCTCTACGGTCATCTCAATTTCCAAGAACGCTTCATCCGAATCAACCGTAAACAGATACAACTCTGGATTGATAATATCCAATTCTGGCGGCGTTATCAGATCGGCGGCCGTGACCGTCCCCGTTCCGTGAACTTCCAACCGCATCCGGGCCAGGTCCGTACCATGCAGTTTCAGGCGAAGTTGTTTCACCTGCAAAATCAACTGCATCATATCTTCCCGGACATAGGGAATGGCCGAAAACTCATGGGCCACATCGGTCACCCGAATAGAAGTAACGGCCGCACCAGGTAAGGATGAAAGCAAAACCCGGCGCAGTGCGTTACCAAAAGTGGTACCAAAACCACGTTCCATGGGCCCAATCACAAACCGGCCATATTTACGAGACATGGCCGAACTTTCGATTTTGGGTAAAACTAAATTATTAATAGCCAAGGCAGACCCCTCTTCGGTTACAAACCAGATAACATAACTGAGCCGCAAATCGGTGATCACCAATTTGCGGCCGCTTCTTCACTATCTGGAGTAATACTCAACAATCAGCTGTTCGTTCAAGGACACATCAATGTCATCACGAGTGGGCAAGTTGAGGATAGTCGCCGAGATATTCTTGGTGTCCAGGGAAAGCCAGCGCGGTATAGGTACGCGGCGGTCATCTAGTTCATTGCGTAACGCCTTAAAGAAAGGGCGTTTCATACTCTCTGGGCGAATAGAGATTTTGTCACCCGGCCGCACCAATGCTGACGGCACATCCGTTTTACGGCCATTGAGCATGATATGACCATGTGAAACTACCTGACGGGCTTGAGCGCGAGATTCCGCCAACCCCAAACGGTAAATCACATTATCCAAGCGACTTTCTAGGAGCACCAATAAATTGGTGCCAGTCAGACCAGGGGCACGTTCGGCCCGGTCAAAATAACGACTAAATTGCCGCTCAAAGACACCATAGACCCGACGGGCCTTCTGCTTTTCACGTAATTGGGTGAGATAATCAGAAGCGCGGCCGCGTCGGAATTGACCTTCTTTACCATGTTGCCCTGGGGGGTACCCGCGCCGTTCAAAGGCACATTTGGGCGACATACAACGCGACCCTTTCAGAAATAGCTTCTCCCCTTCACGGCGGCAAAGCTTACATACAGGACCAATATATCTTGCCAACTTACTTACCTCCTACACAGATAGAGATCAACAAAACTTCCCCAGCGGGGAAGTTTGATTGGGAGAGAGGTTTACAGGTGTGGCAACCCTTCTTCCCTCTCTCAATGAAACATCAAAATCGGCAATCTTTTTAATTCCGACGCCGTTTCTTGGGGCGGCAACCATTATGTGGCACCGGGGTAATGTCATGGATAGAACGAATCCTGATCCCGGTGGCCTGAATCGCCCGAATCGCCTGTTCGCGACCTGGGCCTGCCCCCTTAACAATTACTTCTACTTCTTGCATACCAGCATCCTGCGCCGTGCGGCAGGCACTTTGGCTAGCCATACGGGCCGCATAGGGGGTGCTTTTTCGTGAACCCTTAAACCCGGAATTACCCGCGCTAGCCCAACAAACAGTATTCCCCTGCTTGTCCGTCACGGTGACGATAGTGTTATTAAAGGTAGCGAAAATATGCGCCTGTCCTTCTGACACATGCCGCTTAATTTTTTTACGTGTAGCCTGTGCTTGCCGTCTACGTCCCATTCTTGCCTCACATCCTGATCATGATCTCCCTCAGGAGAATCATCTAACTTATTTATTACTTGCCACCCTTGCGCCGGCCGCGACCAGCCACAGTCTTCTTTGGCCCCTTGCGGGTACGGGCGTTGGTACGTGTTCGCTGCCCATGAACCGGTAGATGACGACGATGGCGCAACCCCCGGTAACAACCGATTTCGGTGAGCCGTTTAATATTCAAAGCTACTTCACGCCGCAGATCACCTTCGACCACTACATCTCGGCCAATGGCGCGGCGTAATTCCGCAATTTCTGCCTCAGACAAATCACGTACCCGAGTGTCCGGGTTGATGTGCGCTCTAGACAGAATTTGCTGGCTGGTGGGTTTGCCGATCCCATAAATGTATGTTAAGGCAATTTCCACCCGCTTGTTCCGGGGAATGTCAACACCTGCAATACGAGCCATACCTATCCTCTTATTTTTGTTAGGGTTTGACCCCTAAGATGCAACCGCTCTATTATACACAGTTGCTCCTAAGAGCCAACTTATTTTAGAAAACCAGTAACTTCTCTGTAATTTGGGGTGGCAAAACTCTTTTTGGCCTGCACAGGTAAAAAAAGTTGTGCGCCACTTCTGCTACCATTTTTTGAGAAGCTGCTATCCTACTTCATTCCACCTATGAGGAACTGTTAATTAGTTGAACTAACCCTGACGCTGTTTATGGTTAGGGTCTTTACAAATGACGCGCACAATACCATTGCGGCGAATGATTTTACATTTAGGACACCGTTTTTTGACCGATGCTGTCACTTTCATGATATTGACTCCTACGAGAATTAGGAATAAAGCGCGAGTTCCTATAAATTCCCGGTTTTTCACTTTTCCTGGACATTTTGTCCCAGGAAACGGTTCTATAAACTCGTCAAAATTTCTGGGCCATTATCGGTGATGGCCACTGTATGCTCAAAATGGGCGGTGAGCATTCTGTCTTTAGCCACTACCGTCCATTGATCGGATAACGTAACAACCTGATGGTCGCCTTGTAACACCATTGGCTCTATGGCAAAAGTCATCCCTGGTCGTAACAATGCCCCTTTGCCTGGTTCACCATGATTGGGTACATGAGGCTCTTCGTGCATGGTACGCCCTACCCCATGTCCACCGTAACCTCGCACTACGTTAAAGCCGTTGGCCTCAACGTAACGCTGGATTGCGGCCGCGACATCGCCCACCCGGTTGCCAGAATGGCACTGCTCAATACCCACATACAACGCCCGTTCTGTTACAGCCAGCAAATCATCTATCTCTGGTGATGAGGAGCCGACAACCATGCTAAAAGCCGAATCACCAATATACCCCTCGTAACGGCTGGCACAATCTACACTGAGCAAATCCCCTTCTTGCAGATATCGCTTTCCCGGTATCCCATGTACTAACTCTTCATTAACACAAGCCGTAATGGTCGTAGGGAAAGGTGGTTTTTTGCTGCCAAAGGTGTACCCTTTGAACACTGGGGTTACACCGAATTTAGCCTGGGCCTGCTCAGCTACCACATTCAGCTCCGCAGTAGTGACACCTGGGCGAACTGCTTCACGAATAATTTGTAAAACCTGGGCATTGATTTGCCCAGCCCGGCGCATCAGTTCCAGCTCTTTTTTAGATTTCAGAACGATCATGCGGCAGCTTCAATAGCTTGATGGAGGGCGGCGGACACCTCTTCAATCGTTTGTTCGCCGTCAATCTCCACCAACAACCCTTTATTACGGTAATAGGCTAACAATGGTTCGGTCTGATTCTGGTAAACACGCATCCGATTACGAACTGTTTCTTCGTTGTCATCAGCCCGCCCCTCTAATTCAGCCCGCTTGACTAACCGGTGTATTAACGATTCCTGGCCAACGTGGATATAGGGGACAATCACGACGCGGCCGCTTAGCTGTTCTAGCAGTTCATCCAAAGCCACTGCCTGGGATGGGTTACGTGGAAATCCATCCAAAATCGCCCCATCAGCACAATCTGGCTGCAACAACCGATCCCGCACCATGGCAATCGTCACCGAATCCGGGACTAATTCACCGGCATCCATATATTTTTTAGCCAGCAACCCAAGCTCAGTCTCCTGCTTCAGGTTATACCGGAACAGATCACCGGTAGCTACCTGGGGCAAAGACAACGTTTCTTGCAATCGTTTTGCTTGCGTCCCCTTACCAGCCCCAGGCGCACCCATAAGCACAATAAACCGTTTTGCCATAACTAAGATACCCCACTGCTTGCTGCAAACTGCTTACTGCCCACTGGTACTAAAACCCTTCATAATGGCGCATAAGCAGCTGGGCTTCCAGTTGCCGCATGGTATCAATGATAACACCGACCACAATGATAAGCCCTGAACCACTAACCACCAGGGTACTGCGCTGTAAATCAGGCATGTTCAAGAAATAGCCAACAATTGCCATAAGACCTGGCAAAATAGCCACCGTCGCCAGAAAAAAGGCCCCAACAAAGGTAATCCGGCGTACAACTTTGGTGATATATTCTTCCGTTCTCTTCCCAGGGCGAATACCCGGCACAAAGCCGCCATTACGCTGCAACATTTCGGGCAGCTTTTGCTGCTTCACCATCACATCAGTGTAAAAGAAAGAAAAAGCAAACACCATTAAAAAGAAGGTGAACCAGTACAAAAACCCCTGCGCCTGCCCAAAACTATTGTCAATGGTGGTAGCGAAGTTCTGGATAAAACCGCTAGGAGCGGCTCCCGCTTCAGGCAAAAAGAAGCTGGCAATCAAACCCGGAAAGGTCATAATGGATTGGGCAAAGATAATCGGGATCATACCAGCATAATTCACCTTTAAGGGAATATGGGTACTTTGACCCTGATACACTTTGCGGCCGCGAACCCGTCGCCCATATTGCACGGGAATACGTCGCTGCCCTTCCTGCACCACCACAATCACCAGAATCGTCAAAACCGTCAGCACCACAAAAGAAATCCAGGCAAACACTTGCGTTTGGGCATCTAACTGCGTCAAACCCAGCAAATTGCGTGGCGCTTCCGCAATAATCCCACTGAAAATAATCAGCGAAATACCCTGACCAATCCCATTTTCCGTGATCAACTCGCCTAACCAGATGGCAAACATCGTTCCGCCAACCATCGCCAAAATCGTTGCCAGCGTAGGCAAAATGTTGGCCGCCGCCGTAAAGCCAAAATTGGGCATTATCGCCGATACCGGTGTGCCAACACTCAAGGCAACCAGGTTAATCTGCCCTACTGCCTGCAAAACAGCCAGAGGAATGGTCAAATAATAGGTCAGTTTATTCTTACGATTACGTCCTGATTCCCCTTCCGAATCTAACTCCTGCAAATAGGGAATAACAGGGCTAAGCAGCTGCATAATAATCGAGGCCGTAATGTAAGGATATACCCCCATTGCCAGCACCGAAAAATTACCCACTGCTCCACCAGAAAGCAGATTCAATACCCCGACCAGGCTGTTAGCCCCAAAACTTTCGGTACCCGCTTTCAGTGCCTGCCAAAATACCAAATCCACACCGGGGACGGGAATATTGGCCACCAGGCGGTAGATCACCAAAAGAAAAATTGTATACAGAATTTTGCGCCGCAAATCCGGTAAGGCAAAAGCATTACGCACAGACTCAATCATACGGTTTCTCCCTTACCGCCATCAGGCCAGCGGCAGAACTTCGACGCTTCCCCCAGCTGTTTCAATCTTTTCTTTAGCTGAGGCAGAAAATCGGTGGGCCTTCACAGCAAGCGGAACAGAGACCTGCCCCTCTCCTAAAACCACAACCGGATCGGTTATTTTTTTGATAAAACCGGTCGCCACCAAAAGTTCTGGGCCAACTTCAGTATTGGCCTCCAACCCTTCCAGATCACGCAAATTGACCGGGTTATAATACACTTTGCGAATATTGGTAAAACCCCGCTTGTAAGGTAAACGGCGGGCCAATGGTAACTGACCCCCTTCAAAATAAACCCCTTTACCACCACCGCTGCGGGCATTTTGCCCCTTGGTACCACGCCCGGCAGTTTTACCCTGCCCAGCACTGATACCACGACCTACTCGCTTGCGCTTCTTACGTGAACCGGGATCGGGACGCAGATCGTGCAGTTTCATTTATTTCACCTCTTCAACCGTAACCAGGTGATTCACCTTATGGATCATCCCCCGGATTGCCGGCGTATCATCGAGTTCCACTGTCTGGTTCAATTTACGAAAACCCAACGCCCGAATGGTACGCTTTTGATCTTCCTTATAACCAATAGAACTTTTGCTGTAAGTAATCCGTAACTTAGACATCATTTCCGACTCCAGAAAGGCGCAACCTGGTTGACCTCTTTACCTCGTGCCTGAGCTACTTGCTGGACATTTTTCAGATGGCTTAAGCCATCCATAGTCGCATAAATAACATTGAGAGTGTTGTTGCTGCCTAACGATTTAGACAAAATATCCTTGTAGCCGGCGGCTTCAATGACAGCCCGGACGGCCCCGCCAGCAATAACCCCAGTACCGGGAGCAGCCGGCAGCAGCAGGACTTCAGAAGCCCCATGCCGTCCTAAAATTTCATGGGGAACCGTCGTGCCAACCATAGGTACACGGCGCATCGCTTTCCGTGCCGCTTCAATCCCTTTCCGAATAGCATCCGGCACGGCGCGGGCTTTACCCACACCAAACCCCACTGAACCCCGGTTATCCCCAACAACGACGACGACACGGAAGGCAAACCGACGCCCCCCTTGAATGACTTTAGCCACTCGAGAGATGTCAATGATCCGCTCATCAAGCTCCGGGCGATCTTTTTCACGTTCACGAAAACCTTGTTGACGTTTTTGCCCCATTTATTTCCTCCAAAACAGTGACAAAGTCGTAAAGCGGCGAAACTGCTTGCTGCCTGCAACCTTGCAACTCTGTAACCTTTAGAACTTTAGACCACCTTCGCGGGCCCCATCGGCCAGGGCTTTAATGCGGCCGTGATAAAGATACCCGCCCCGGTCAAAAACAACTTCTTGAATACCTGCGGCCGCGGCCCGTTCCGCTACCGCCTTGCCAACCAGGGCAGCTTGTTCTTTCTTCGTTTTACCGGCTAAAGAAGCCGCTAACTCATTATCTATCGTAGATGCCGACACCAGGGTCACGCCAGCCACATCGTCAATCGCCTGAGCATAAATATGTTCCAGGCTGCGATAGACATTGAGGCGCGGCCGCTGGGGCGTACCAGAGATTTTCATGCGAATACGACGATGACGTCGTTTACGTCCAACTTCTGATTTCTGTGACATTTCACCCTCTTCCGCTTAAACCTTACCGGTCTTACCTGCCTTGCGGCGGATTTGTTCGTTCTCATAACGAATCCCTTTCCCTTTATACGGTTCAGGGGGTCGTTTACGACGAATTTCAGCACATATTTGCCCGATCAATTCTTTATCAATCCCCACAACCACGATTGTTTTACCGCGATCTTCCACGTCAAACTTCGTTTCCGGGTTTGGGGGATCCATAAGAACAGGATGGGAATAGCCAACATTTAAGACCAATGTTTTATCTTTCATTTCGGCGCGATAACCGACACCATCAACAATCAGCTTCCGCGTAAAACCCTGACTGACGCCCGTTACCATATTACTAAGCAAAGCACGGGTCAACCCATGCAAAGCTCGATGAGTAGGGGCATCACTGGGGCGTTCTACCGTCAGCGTACCGTTTTCTAGCTTAACCGTCATGTCCGGGTGAAAGGTTTGACTTAATGAGCCTTTTGGGCCTTTAACCTCAACCTGAGAACCCTGGACATCTATTTTGACGGCGCCAGGGACCGTAATGGGTTTTCTCCCAATGCGCGACATAATAAACCTCCAGCTACCAAACCTTACACAGAATCTCACCACCTAAACCAAGATGGCGGGCTTTCTGTCCGGTCATGATACCCTGCGACGTAGTGACAATGGCGATACCCATACCACTCAATACCCAGGGGATTTCTGTTTTGCCCACGTACACTCGACGGCCTGGCCGACTAACTCGCTCTACAGCGGTAATAACCGGCTGCCGATTACGTCGGTCGCCAACATATTTGAGGCGAATACGGAGAACCGGCTGGGGCTTTTCCGGTAATACCTCATAATTTTCGATATACCCCTCATCCTTCAGAACCGTGGCAATGTTTTCCTTCAGTTTAGAGTGAGGAATAGATACCGCCTGGTGCTGTCGCTGGACCGCATTTCGAATGCGTGTCAGCATATCGGCAATAGGATCGTTCATTGACATGCTGCACCTCTACCAACTTGATTTAACGACACCGGGGATATTCCCTTTGAGGGCTTCTTCCCGGAAACAGATTCGACAAAGGCCAAAACGGCGAATATAACCACGGGGGCGGCCGCAAGTTTTGCCCGAATTAGGGTCTACACGTTGACATCGGTTGCGAACCCGCACCTTAAACTTACGCTGATGTTCCCGTGCAGTCATTGACTTTTTTGCCATATAGTTCTCCTGTACCTGCTACCCAAATCGCGATCATTATCCCTACTAATTGCGCCGATACGGCATTCCCAACAACCCCAGCAAACGGCGGCCTTCTTCATCCGTTTGGGCACTGGTGACAATACTCACTTCCATACCGCGAATTTTATCAATCTTGTCATAATTGATTTCAGGAAAAATCAATTGTTCCCGAATACCCAGGGTGTAGTTTCCTCGCCCGTCAAAAGCATCTGGAGATACACCCTGAAAGTCACGCGTACGCGGCAAAGCAATATGGATCAGGCGAGCCAGGAAGCTCCACATACGCTCACCGCGCAGGGTAACTTTCACTCCAATAGACCGCCCCTCACGCAACTTAAAACCAGCAATAGATTTCTTAGCTTTTGTTACTACCGGCTTCTGACCAGTAATAGCTGTTAAATCCTGCACCGCAAATTCAATTGCTTTGGCATTGTCTAACGCTTCACCGAGGCCAATGTTGACCACGATTTTGTTGACCCGTGGTACTTGCATCGTACTTTTATAGCTAAATTCTTTAAAGAGGGCCGGGGCCACCTCTTCCTGATACAACAGCTTCATGGGCTTGTCTGCCATGATTTGTCTCCTTAACTTTGAGTGGCAGGTTCGCTACAAAATCACATCTTGAGACCGGTGAATTTCTTGGGCGACCTGGCTCAACCTATAGGTCTAATCTAGTTCAGTCCCGCTCTTACGGGCAATACGAACACGTTTGCCATTTTCATCCCGTTGGATAGTGATACGGGTTGGCTCATTGGTTTTAGGATCAACGAGCATGACATTGGATATGTGAATGGGGGCTTCAAATTCGATGATGCCACCCTGCACCCGGGTACGACCCCCCTGGCGCGGCTTCTGATGCTTTTTGACGATATTGACCCCCGAAACGACAATACGCTGCTTTTCCGGATCAACCCGGATCACTTCACCTTGCGTACCTTTATCTTCGCCGGAGATAACCATTACTTTATCGCCTTTCTTTATTCGCATGGTACTTACCTCAACTATTAGCTGACAGAACAACAAGAGTTACAGATTTATTGGCAATCAACCTTATCCGAAATCTTGAAAATTCGTGTCTGCGCGGTTCTTACAGAACTTCTGGCGCCAGGGAGAGGATACGACTGTACCCTTTTTCCCGTAGTTCACGAGCTACCGGGCCAAAGATACGGGTGCCAACTGGATTGCTGGTCTCCCCATTGAGTATGACGGCGGCATTGTCATCAAAACGAATGTAGCTGCCATCATCTCGCCGATATTCTTTGGCCGTGCGCACGATAACGGCCCGCACAATACTGCTTTTTTTAATGTTACCATTAGGGGTAGCCTTTTTAACGGTGGCGATGACGACATCACCTACTCCCCCATAATGTACACGGGAACCACCCTTCACCTGGATAACCAGGATTTCACGTGCCCCGGAGTTATCAGCTACTTTGAGACGGCTTTCTTGTTGAATCATGTCACACGCCCCTTTTATTTAGCCCTATCGGTAATAGCCACGACACTCCAGCGTTTATCACGGCTGATGGGTTTTGATTCAATAATTTGCACGGTGTCGCCCAGGTGGGCCTCATTGTTCTCGTCATGGGCTTTATACTTTTTGACGAGTTTGAGTACTTTGCCAAATAATGGATGTCGTTTGGTTGTGGTTACGGCCACAACGACGGTTTTATCCATTTTGTCACTGGTGACGACGCCTGTCAGTCGTTTGCGTTGTTCTCTCATTTATTCACCTCTACCTCTGTGGCGGGTTACGCGGCCGCGCTATAAGTTTTGACCAACTGGGGGCCTTTCTTAGCTGCCCGTGCCCGCCGGCCATGCGGCCGCGCCGCATTGAGATTGACAATAGCCTTCGCCAACTCTTGACCACCTTTATCAACAAACCGCACCGCCCAGGCATTATCATCTTCACGGGGATCATCTGGATCCCGGTATTGAAAACGGGCTAATCCTGTCCATTCTTGACCTGCCAATTGAGGAGCTACACCTGGATCCGCGGCCGCCAATTGCACCGCTAACCAACGTTGATGCAGCACCGTTTCAATTTTGGCAATATCCCGGCGCACTTTTTTAAGACGGGTGTAATCTTCCAGTCGGCCGGAAGCCCGCTGAAACCGATAGTTAAACAACTCTTCCCGGCGGTCTTCTAATAACTCGTCGAGCTTTTCATCGCTCATATCCCGTAACTCTAAAATCTCAGTCATTAGAACTGACCCTCCCGTGTGATAACTTGCGTTTTGATCGGCAGCTTGTAACCGGCCAAACGTAACGCCTCACGTGCAATTTCGGCGGGGATTTCCCCAACCTCAAAGAGGATTCGGCCAGGCTTCACCACGGCAACCCAATGGTCCACAGATCCCTTCCCTTTACCCATACGAGTTTCGGCTGGTTTAGCCGTTACCGGTTTGTCAGGGAAAATACGAATCCAGTTTTTACCCCGGCGGCGCATATGACGCACAATGGTACGGCGTACAGCTTCGATCTGGCGGCTGGTAATCCAACCCGGTTCCAAAGCCTGCAAGCCGAAATCCCCGTACAGCAAATCTACGCCGCCTTTGGCCATACCCGTCATGCGGCCGCGGAACTGTTTACGGTACTTCACTCTCTTCGGCATTAACATGATACTTTCTCCACTCAATCGTCAAGCATAGCTCTCAACATTTCCAGGTGACCCTTTCCCAGGCTTTCTCACAAATCAGGTACACGGCCTGAACCCGGCAGATCAGCCAATTCTATTGAGAGTTTCTTAACCGCTTATTCGCTGACGTATACCTCAATCGGTTCGGCCGCTTTTTGCGGCAAGATTTCACCCTTATAAATCCAAACCTTCACGCCAATCCGCCCAAACGTCGTCAACGCTTCGGCCGTTCCATAATCAATATTGGCCCGAATAGTTTGCCGGGGTACACGACCATCAAACAGCTTTTCCGTGCGTGCCATTTCCGCTCCGGCCAGACGACCACTTACTTCAATACGAATCCCCTTAGCCCCCTGGCGCATCGCCTGAATAATGGCCTTTTTCATGGCTCGTCCATGAGAAATACGCCGCTCCAACTGGCCGGCAATGTTTTCCGCCACCAGCGTTGAATCCATATCTGGTTGGGTAATCTCTTCAATCTCTAACTTAACCGTTTTATTGGTGAACTCGCGCAGCTTATTCCGCAGCTTCTTCACCGTCTCACCTTTACGCCCAATGACGACCCCAGGCCGGGCGGAATGCACCATCACCTGCACCTGATTGGGGAACCGTTCAATCTCAATCAGAGAGATAGCTGCGCGGGGCAACTCCTCTCGAACCATTTGGCGAATGGCAAAATCTTCATGCAGCAGGCTGCGGTACCGCTCTCCTTCCGCAAACCAGCGCGTATTCCAATCACGAATTGTTTTCAAACGAAAACCAACGGGATGAACTTTTCGACCCAAGGCTACGCCTCCTTACTCAATACTCTTTTACCTCGCGTTCCGACAAAACAACCGTAATATGGGACGAACGGCGCACAATCGGCTTAAAACGTCCCCGGCTACCAAAGCGGCCGCCATAAGGAGATAATCGTCGGCGCGGCCCATCATCGGCAAAAATCCGTTTCACAAACAACTCTTCCGATTCCAGCCCATAATTTTGTTCCGCATTCGCTACCGCAGATTGAATGAGCTTATAAATCGGTTTCGCAGCTTTATGGGGCATAAAGCCTAACGTAGCTAACGCCTGTTTGGCCCCCATACCCCGTACTGCATCTACTACCAGACGCACTTTTTGGGGCGATTCCTGGATATAGCGAGCAACCGCTCTTACTTCAAATGCTTCGGCCATGATTATCGCCTCCCTTTCTTTTCCGATTTGCTAATATGGCCGCGAAAGGTTCGGGTGGGAGCAAATTCACCCAACTTATGCCCTACCATATTCTCTGTTATATAAATAGGAATATGGCGGCGACCATCATAAACGGCGATGGTGTGCCCAACCATTTGCGGGAAGATGGTACTGGCGCGTGACCAGGTACGCACCACCTGACGCCCTTTAGTCGCGTTCAGGTTTTCGATTTTTAGTAACAGTTTAGGCTCAATAAAAGGCCCTTTCTTTAATGACCGTGACATCCTCTAACCTCCTGGCGACTTAACGGCGCTTCTTCGTCCGGCGACGGAAAATAAATTTGTCGGTGGACTTGTTTTGGCGGGTACGTCGGCCCAAAGCTGGTTTACCCCATGGTGTTTTCGGGGCAGCCATCCCAATTGGGGAACGTCCCTCACCACCCCCATGTGGATGATCGCGAGGAGACATAGCTGAACCACGAACTGTTGGCCGAATACCCAGATGCCGTTTACGACCAGCTTTACCCAATTTCACATTTCCATGTTCCACATTGCCAACCTGTCCAATCGTGGCCAGGCATTCATGGCGCACATACCGCTCTTCACCAGAAGGCAGGCGGATGGTGGCATAGAGTTCATTATCGCGAGCTAATAATTGGGCGGATGTACCGGCTGAACGCACCATCTGCCCACCCTTGCCCGGTTGCAGTTCAATGTTATGAATCATTGTACCGAGTGGGATATTCCGCAGGGGCAGCGCATTACCAGGGCGGATTTCCGCTCCAGGACCGCTCATAACCCGGTCACCTACTTGCAGCCCAATAGGGGCAACAATATACCGTTTTTCTCCATCAGCATATACTAGCAGGGCAATACGGGCGGTGCGATTGGGATCATATTCAATAGAACTGACCTGCGCTGGTACCCCAAATTTTTCCCGCTTGAAATCAATAACCCGATACAGCCGCTTGTGCCCACCACCTTGATGGCGAACAGTGACTTTTCCGCGTACATTGCGGCCGCCACGCTTCTTCAAACCCCGTACCAATGATTTCTCCGGCTCCGTGCGCGTGATCTCCGTAAAAGAGTATCCACTCATGTCACGACGCCCTGGAGAGGTTGGTTTATAAATTTTTACACTCATACGACCTCCAGAGACGGATGGTAGATTAGTCAGGCTGTGAGAACGTCACCTCATGCCTTATAAATCCTCATCCCTGTTCCTTTTAGGGTTATACCCCCTCAAACAAATCAATCGTATCCCCTTCCACCAGGGTAACGATGGCCTTTCTCCAGGCCGGCCGACGGATGGTCATACGACGCCAACGGCGGGCCCGTTTAGCTGGCATGTTAGCCACCCGGACTTTGTCCACTCCCACATTCCAGGCCGTTTCAATAGCGGCTTTGATTTGCGGTTTGCTGGCCTTATCACTGACAACAAAGGTATATTGGTTGTGGTCACTGGCCTGAATATTGCTTTTTTCCGTAATAACAGGCCGTCGAATAATATTGCGCCAATGCATGGTTATGCCTCCTCCGCTGCCAAAGACTCGGTCGCGGCCGCGTCATCTTCCTGCTCTATGGCTAGAAAACTACTCAGCACCTTCAAGGCCGACAGCGGCATCACCAGCTTATCATGCCCTAACAAATCCCGAATATTCAAGTAATGTGCCCGTAAAGCTTTTACCTGAGTTAGATTTCGTGCCGAAAGCTCCACATTTACGTTTTGATCTGGCAGCAGCACCAGGGCACTCTGAGCGCCAACCAACTGGTTCATAATGGCGACCATATCCTTCGTTTTGGGCATAGCCAATTGCAAATCGTCCAGTACCACGATATTGCCATCACCGGCTTTCACCGTTAAGGCAGACCGGAGAGCAGCCCGGCGCATTTTTCGGGGCATCCGCTTAGTGTAATCACGCGGCCGCGGCCCATGAGCCACCCCACCACCCACAAAAATAGGGGCCTTCTTGCTCCCATGACGGGCACGCCCAGTCCCCTTTTGCTTATAAACCTTAGCCGTCGTCCGATTCACTTCCGCTCGCGTCTTCGTTTTATGCGTGCCCCGACGAGCATTCACCAACTGATACACCAGCGCCTGGTGCATCAAACCACGATTCACCTTCGCCGCAAAAACAGAAGCCGGAAGCTCGATACGGCCTACTTCCTGTCCAGAGGTATTCAACACTGAAACTTCCATCGCTTGGTCTCCACTATCCCTTCGCTGCATCGCGAATGATAACCAGGCCGCCTTTCGTACCGGCCACTGAACCTTTCACCGCAATCAAATGGCGTTCTGGGTCAATCCGCATCACTTCCAAACTTTGCGAAGTATGCCGTTCATCACCCATATGACCGGCCATGTGCAGCCCTTTAAAAGTATGCGCTATTCCTGAATTAGACCCGATTGAACCAGGAGCACGATGCCGATCAGATTGACCATGCGTCTTGGGCCCCCCACGAAAGCCATACCGCTTCACACCACCAGCAAACCCTTTACCCTTTGATTGGCCGGTTACGTCCACATTTTCACCTACCTGAAACTGCTCCACGGTCAGTACCTGCCCAACCTTATAATCAGCGGCAGACTTCGTGCGGAACTCTCGTAAATGTTTCACCGGCTTAATATCCGCTGACTTTTTACGCCGCGAATGCTTCTTATCTGTTTTCAATAAGCCCAAATGACCTTGCTCGCCTTTGGTCAGGCGCCGCACCTTGGTTTCCCCAAAACCTACTTGAATGGCTTCATACCCATCACCAGCGGTTGTTTTAACCTGGGTCACATAACAAGGGCCGGCCTGAATAACCGTTACAGGTGTGACCACGCCTTTATCGTCAATCACCTGGGTCATACCGACCTTCACACCAATCAAACTCTTCATCATAACCTCCTGGGACTGTCAGCTAACAGGCGTCATGCTGCATCATCCCCGCTCAAGCGAAAATTATTTCGCTTCGATTTCGATATCCACCCCAGCCGGTAAATTAAGCCGCATCAGCGTATCAATCGTTTTCGGATCAGGGTTGATCACATCAATCAATCGCTTGTGGGTGCGAATTTCAAAATGCTCTTGGGAATCCTTGTCAATAAAAGGGCTCCGTCGCACCGTAAACCGTTCCAACCGCGTGGGCAGCGGCACCGGCCCTAAAACCATCGCTCCAGTGCGTTCAGCCGCGCCAACAATACGCCGCGCCGACTGATCTAACACGCGGTGGTCATAAGCTTTCAAGCGAATGCGAATTTTTTGCGCCATACTTAGCCTCATGAAAAGGGGCTTTGCCGATGCAAAGCCCCTACCATTTAATTCAAAATCTTGGTGATAACCCCAGCCCCAACGGTCAAACCACCTTCACGAATGGCAAACCGGC
>JAHDWJ010000048.1 GCA_023384415.1 Anaerolineae bacterium | reverse complement strand
TTGTTCCACCTTAGTTTTGGCTAATCGTGGTCTTGACAATGGGGTCAACTATACATGCCTAATCGCTCAATTTCTTAATCTCCAATCTCCAATCTCCAATCTCCAATCTCCCAAAATGTCCACCATCCTCTCCATCCACAACATTCACACCTTCATCGGGCAATCCCACATTTTAGAGGGGGTTACGGTGGACGTACCGGCCAATACGGTTACGGCGTTGTTAGGGCGCAATGGAGCCGGCAAGACGACGACGTTACGCAGTGTGATGGGGTTGACTCCCCCAGGCAGCGGGGAGATTCGTTATAAGGGGGAGTTGATTAGCGGCCGCAAACCATACCATATCGCCCAACGAGGCATCGGCTACGTGCCCGATTACCGGGCCATTTTTAAGCAGCTCACCGTTGAGGAAAACCTGAAAATTGCCGAACGGCAAAAAGGGGATTTGGCTGCCCGGCTGCCATTCATTTTCGACATCTTCCCTGATTTACAAAAGCTGTACCATTGGCCGGGAGGGCAGCTTTCCGGCGGGCAGCAGCAGATGTTAGCCGTCGCCCGTGCCCTGGTGCCTGATAACCAACTGCTCCTCATTGATGAACCCAGCGAAGGGTTAGCCCCGGTCATCATTGAACAGATGATGGCCGGCATTCGCAAATTAAGTGATCAGACAACCGTTCTCCTGGTTGAGCAAAATTTCCTGGTCGCCAGCCACCTGGCTGAATTTTACGTCATCATCGAAGACGGCCGCTCTGTTCATGCCGGTAAGATGGCCGATCTGGTGCAAGACGCGGCCCTGATTACCCGGTATCTCGGTGCAGCCTGAAAGAAGGAGTAAGGACTGAGTGCTGAATGCTGAGGAGTGAGTTCCCTAAATACCTATGAGTTCTTTACCTGCTTCCCCCCTACGTTCTAATGATCTGCGGCAGTCGCTCATCATTTCCGGCGGCTTTGTGCTGGCTTTGCTGGTGATCAATTTGCTTTTTTTTAACACGGGCACGGTGGCGGTGGTGCTGCTCTCTGGGCTGTATCAGGGGATGCTCTTTTTTCTGGTAGCGGCGGGGATGTCTATTGTGTTTGGTTTGCTGGATGTGTTGAACCTGGCCCAGGGTTCGATTTTTATGTTGGGGGCGTATACCGGTTTTGCCGTCTATGGGGCATTGCCCCCGGAAACGCCGCTGACGGTCCGGTTTATCGCCGCCCTGGTTGGGGCAGCCGTAGCTGGGGCCGTGTTAGGTGGAGGAGTGGAGTTTGTTCTGCTGCGGCCGCTGTACAGCCGTCCCATTTTCCAGATTGTTCTCACCTTTGGCCTGGCTACGGTCATTGAGCAGGCGGTTCGCGCTTATTATGGCCCGGCTGGCCTCATCCCCATTGATCCCCCGGCAGCTATTGATACCACCTTCAACATTTTGGGCGGCCAATTTGAGACCTACCGGCTGTTTATCATCTTCGTGGGCTTTGTGTTGATGATCAGCATCTCTCTGCTGCTGCAAAAAACCCGCCTGGGGATCATCATCCGAGCCGGGGTGCAAGACAGCGAAATGGTGCAGGCGTTGGGGATCAACGTGCGGCGGGTTTTCACCCTGGTCTTTGCCCTGGGCACGGCCGTCGCCGCCCTGGGGGGGATGACCGCCGCCCCATTCCTGGGGGCGCATCCGAGCATGGGGGCGCAATTTTTGCTCACGGCCATCGTCGTCATTGTCATTGGCGGTATGAGCAGCTATGAGGGAACGGCTATCGCCAGCATTTTGGTCGGTCTGACCCGGGCCACCGCCGAGCAGATTTCTCTGCAATATCTGAATACGCCAGTCTTAGCCAGCGTCTCTATTTTGCTGTTTATGGTCATTGTCTTATTGGTCAAACCCAACGGGCTGTTTGGCCGAGATTAGGGCAGTTAGCAAGAATCAATAAAAACCTATGACTCCACCCGCCCCCCTCTCCCCACGCTCCTGGCTCTGGCCGCTGCTGCTTGTGGGCCTGGTGCTGATCGCTTATCTGTACGCGGCCGCGACTGGCACCCCCAAAGCTGAATTAACCGGGCTAGCTCGTCTGCACAGTGCCGCCGAGTCGGTTTATTGTGAACGGGGGCTAAACCCGGTGGGACGGCTGCTGCTGATAGAGATCGGGCTGGTGGCGGCCGCGGTCGTGATCACCCAACTATGGGGGCAAAGATGGGGCCGATGGGGGGCTTCCCTACAGTTAAATGGGTGGTATTGGCTCTCATTTCTAATGTTGATAGCCATGCCCTTTATGTTGGCCTGGCGCACCGAGAGTTCCGTATGTGTTCGCGGCCGCGCCTTCTTTTGGGAATCCATCCTGGTTGAACTGTTCATTTTTGCCATTCTGGCCATCAGCTACAACCTGATGTTTGGCTTCACCGGCATCGTCTCCTTTGGTCATGCCGCTTTCTTTGGTTTGGGGGCATACACCGTCGGGCTGACCATGCTCCATTGGCAATGGCCCTGGTTTCTGGCTGTCGCGGCCGCGCTGCTGGTTGGGGTCCTCGTAGCCCTCATCAAAGGGTTTGTGGGGTTACGCATCAAAGGGTTATATTTTGCCCTGTTCACCCTGGCCTTCGCCGAAATATTTTTCATCCTCTTTGCCAACCGGATCATGGTCAAAATCACCGGGGCCGAAGATGGGTTCACCTTCCCCGTTCCCAGTTGGCTAAATTTCACCACCAACCGGTTCTTCTTTTATTACCTGACCCTGCTGACATTGGCTGCCTGCTTCTTCCTGGTCTTCCGCCTGATGAACTCCCCGACGGGGCGAGTATTACGCGCTATTCAGAACAATGAAGAACGGGCGCAGATGTTGGGGTTCAACACCTTCCATTACAAACTGTTGGTCATTGTGCTGGCGGGGGTGATGGCTGCGGCCGCGGGTATCCTGCGCGGGATAGCTTTTAAGGGGGCCAGCCCCAACGTTCTGGGTGTTGGCTTTACCATTACCCCCCTGCTTATGACCATTATTGGCGGCATGGGCACCTTCAGCGGCCCGGTTATTGGCGCCTTCACTCTTCGTTTGATCGAAGAACTGTTACGTGATACCGTTATCACCATCGGCGATACCCCCATCAACATTGGCGAACGATGGTCCCTCATCCTGGGATTGGTCTTCATCCTGAGCGTGATGGTTTTCCCCTACGGCATCGTCGGCACCTGGCAGAGCAGCCGTCTGCGGCAATGGTTTAGGCGGCGAATGACAAAAGACGGATGACGAAAGAGGTCAGTAACTCTCTTTCACCATCCATCTTCCATACTTCGTCACCAAGGAACCCTACCATACTATGGATGAAAACTATGGATGAAAAAACCGTCCGCGAAAAAGTACGCACCTTTATCACCCACGAGTTAATCCGCGATCCCCACTATGATTTAACCAACGATGAAGGGATTATCAGCGAAGGGTTGATGGACTCTTTTGCCCTGGCGGAGTTAGGGGTATTTGTGGAGCAAGCATTTAATATTTACATCCCCGACCCCGACTTAACCGTCACGAAAATGGACACCCTGAACCAGATCGTAGCCCGTATTTTAAGAGGGTAAACGGCGGATGGTGAGAAGGGGAGACGGGGGTCAAGGTATTGACAAACAACGGTCAACCCTTGACCATTTCTCAGTCCTCAGTCCTTTTAGTCCCCTCTTATCACCATCGGCAGGTACGTTTTGCCATCCCCTGGGGGTGGCACCGAGGCCCCTTCCCCACACCAAAAACCGGTACACAACTGCATTGAGCCATTGGTAACCGTACCGGCCACCGGCTGACCAACTGCACTGGATAAGACCAGACCACTGCTGCTAACTTGCCCACCCCCACCAGTTAGATGAGCGCGGGGCAGTTCCAGGCCTCCACTAGCTAGAACAATCCCCGCCATCAGCAACAATAGCAGCCCTACTCCCCCCACCCCCAACCATCTTCGGGATTTGGTTATCGTCTGCATAAGAAAACTCCTTGAGCAAAGCGGCATAGTGGCGAAGCAAAGTCGTTAGCTGCAACTCTGCCGCTCTGCAACCCTGATCCTAATTACACGCCGTTCCTGATGTTGTGCCATTGCTGGCGGGGGTGTAGTTGGCTAAATAGCTGTTGACACAAACTAACCCACCGGTGCCGGTGTATTTGTTGCCCACATAAAAGACGCCAGAGTTGACGATGAGAACGGTAGCGGCACTGGTTGTTTCCACCATGAAGCTGCCAGCAGTGGATGAAACCCACAACTGAGAATGGTGCAGGCGGGTATTGCCCGCTGTTCCCATAAAGACACCGCGCCGGTCGCCACAAAGGTAGCTCTCAAATACCTGGGGGGAACTGTTGGTGCCCTGGATAGCAAACCCTGTGCCTGTGTTGCCGGCACAGGACATCCCATGAACGTCGCTGCTGCCCCCGATTAAAACACTCCCTTTGATCAAGGGCTGAGGGAACCCGCCGCTGATGTTGACAATACCTAAAGCGGCATTCACCCCAGTGCCAAAGCCGGTCGCGCCACTGGCCCGCAAAATGCTGTCCTGGATGGTGAGTTCGGCGTCGTTGAGGAAAACGGCATAATGACCGACCCCACCCGCCCCGTTGGCCTCGGCAATGACATTATCTACCCGGGTAGCCCGGGTGGTGAGGGTGGAATAAAGGGTGATAGCGTAGGTGCCCGTGCCGGTGTTGCGAACGGTTAGATCGCTGATAGCACTATTTTCTAACAGGTCTATGGTCGCGGCCGCGTTGCCAGGTGTCCCAGACGACCGGTTAGCCGTGATGACCGTCGCATTGGGGCCGGCCCCTTTCAGATGCACATACGCAGGAATAGACGAGAGGGCGGTTTCGGTATAGACCCCAGGAGCTACCCAGACCAGGTAACGATTGCTGGCGGATGAACCGGAGATGCTATTGAGCGCGGCCGCGACGGAAGTGAAATCCCCGCCGCTGGTAGCTACCACAATCACATTGTGATATTCCACCCCATCATTGCCATCAGCAAAGCCAGCCGGCACCCCCGTCAGGCCGCTCCAGGGGGCCACATCGGCCTGGTTAGCATAAAACGCATAAGGCACCGAACTAAGGAGTTGGCGAGGCAGGTTGATATAGCCAGCCCCCGTGTTAGCACTGACCTGTAAGTAGCGGGTGGGGCTGCTAAAAAGAGATGGTGTTAGCGGCGTCAGGCTGCCGAGCATCACCGTATAATAACCATCAGTAATGGCAACCGTGCTGTGGGTCTCTTCCCACAGAGGGGACCCGCCAGATGGCCCACTGTATAACCCAAACCGCAAGGCCACCGTGCCCGAAACGGGATTCCCCCCTTCGGTGAGGAACCCCTGGTGGGTCATGGTGCCAGGAACGGCCAACATCGTTTCGGTTTGCGGCCGCGCCAGGGTAATGGTCGCCACGATGGAGGTGATGATGAGGCTGAACAAGGCTAAAACAATTGCCACAAAAGAAGAGAGAGTCATACGTTTCATAACCAATTACCTCCGTTGAGAAAAGGATGAAGGATGAAGGATGAATTATGAATGTGTCCCATTCATCCTTCATAATTCCTAATTCATAATTCCTAATTCCTAATTCCTTATCTGTAGCCAACAACCTGCACCGTATAGGTGGCATAAATATCCGGGTTGGTGATCCCAAAATGGATACGAAGCTGCTGTTTCTTCGTGTTATTCACCGTAAGCTGCTGCTGACCGGTATTACAAAGCACCGTCTTGGTTGTGCCGACCTGATCCTCATAAACGGTCACCCGCAGTTGGGCATTGGTGCCGCCAATGATGTTGCAATCCAGGGTGATCCACATCGTCTGGCTGCTGTTGGAGTTATTGGGGAACCAAAATTCCACCCAATCTTCCTGATCCCCATTAGCGAAAGAGACATCATTGCTGTAACTGAACTGCCGCACCCCGGTAGGGCTGAGGAATTGGGAAACCGCCGGATTTTGCAAAGAATCATTATCAAACGGAGCAATCGGCACCGAAGTCGGCGATGGGGTGTAGGTATACGTCGCCGTCGGCTGAGCAGGTGGAGTCGAAGTAGTAGTCGCCGTGGCCTGCCCAGGGGGAGTCGAAGTCGCCGTGGCTTGACCGGGCGGGGTCGAGGTGTAGGTCGCCGTGGCCTGCCCAGGGGGCGTAGAGGTGTAGGTGGCCGTCGGATCACCTGGTTGGGTGGGGGACGGGGTTGGGGTATAGGTAGCGGTGGCCCCCCCTTGTAAGGTGGCCGTGGCCGTCGCGGTCGTTTGGGCAACAGCAGTGGTAGCGGTGACGGCATGGGTAGGGGCTGGGGGAACGGCCGCGACCGGTACACCGCCAGCGTCAGCCGAACTGGAATATTCCGACCGGGCTGAGGCCCAACATTCACTCCCTCCACCCACCGGGCATTGCACTTTCCACCAGTTACCATCCGGGCTGCGGCCGACAATCAGAGCCGTCTGCCCGGCATTTAAGGCCCCCACGATGGGATAATTGGTGCCTGGCCCAGTACGAACATTCAGGCTGACCAGAGCGGTCATGGTGGGGGCCCCGGGTTGGGCGGTTGGAGCTTCTAAAATGGGCACATCTTCAGCGGCGGGGGCTTCCTCAGCCAGGGTAGGGGTGGCCACGATGATGATCGGCTCTGCGGCCGCGGGGTCTGTCGGTACAGCCAGGCTGGTGTCAGCAGCTGGTTCATTGGCGGCAGCCCCACAGGCCAACCCGGCCAGGGCCAGGCAAACGATAAAGAGCAAAAAGATACGTTTATGAATGGTCATGGTCAAATCTCCTTGATGGGTAATGCGTGATGGGTGAGAAACTTTTGATCACGTCTCACGTTTCACGCTGGCGGCCGCAGGCCAGTGGGTGATCTGGGCCAATAACTGCGGAATCATCTCCAGCGAATGAAAATAAACCTGCTCCTCATGGTGAGCGATCTGGATAGAGCCACGAATTTGCAGCGTTGGGTCTAATGGATCCGTCGCCGGCTCCCGCCAGATACGGATGATGAAGGCATACCGCTCCTGCTCCATATAAAAACTCCAGAGGGGAAGGATGAAGGATGAATTATGAAGGATGAAAGGCCCCTGCTCACCACTCACTCACTTACTCACTACGGCGCAGCCAGGTCAATCCAGTTGGCGCAGTGGGGGTTAGCCGTCGCCGGCAAAGGCACTCCCCCTAAAATCTCATTCATCTGATTAGCTACATTAAAATCCATGGCCAGATGGATATTCCCGCGCACAGCATCAGAAACGACCCCATCTATAATCGGCAATCCGGTCAGCGAGAAAGCGGTGAAATCGGTGCGTGAGGCGTTGATACAGAGTTAGCTGTCTATGGATGTCTCACCCAACAGCAACCTGACGATGAACCAAGCATATCTGGGCATTATCAAACGATTATCAGTTAGAGGGACAAATAAAGGGGGTATTGTGACAACGGGGAGGAATTGGCGTTTTTACCAATCCGGCTCTTTAGCGGCCGCGTGTGGGAAAAACGGTGTCGGGAAGGGGGATAGCTTTCATGTCCCGAATAATGGTACGGCGGCTGACCCCCAGGGCCTGAGCCAGATCATCATCGGTAGGGGTGGCCGTTTGCGCGGCCGCTTCCCGCAGCAGACGGGCCAAGACAAAGCGGCGGCGTTCCGTCTTATCGGCGATTTCTTCATCTTCTAATGAGGCCACGGTCCAGGTAACGGTCACATAATCTTCCGGGGTCAATTTGCGTCCCAAAGGCACATCTGCCCGCACTAGCTGTACTGTTTGCGGCCGCTGCCAGGCCGCCAGGGCGTCTTGGATTTGCTGGTTAAGAGGCAGTTGGCGTAAAAACCGCTCTCGATCAACCGGTGACAGGGGGGCGGCAATCTCGGCCATTGCCTCACGGGCCAGGAGAAGTTGTGGCCGCGCGGCCGCATCATCTCCCCAAGCATGATAATATCGGTAAGCTGTATAATGGATGGCCTGACGGATTTCGGCACTTACTGTTCCCATCTCCAGGCCAGCCAACATCGGTATAAGGATGCGTTCAGCCTGGGGCAGCTGGTTCATCAAAACATAAAGCAAGGCCAGATCAGCCTGGGTATACAGCACATTATCCTGTTCCCCAAGCTCTTGACGAATGACCTGGGCCTGCTGTAAGGCAGCTTCGGCTTCAACATAACGCTCCATCTGCATCAACAAAGAGCCGCGAATGTGCCAACTGTACCCTTCACCACGCCGCCGCCCCATTTCCCGGTTAATTGTCAGGGCTTCATCAATGTACACAAGGGCCTGGGATGGCTGCCCCAAATGGGACATTGTCTTACCCAGGTTGGTCAGCGCGGCCGCGATCCCGGTTCGGTTTTGCGTTAGCCGCTCCAGCCGTAGGGCCTGGGTGATATAGTCGGCCGAAGCGGCAAAATCAGCCACCAGGCCAGCCAACGCCCCTAAATTGCCCAGGGCTGTTGCTTCTACCCGCCGATCCCCTGTCTCACGGCTGAGACGAAGTATCTGGGTAAAGAGGTCTCGAGCCTGGGCATAATCGCTGCTCATCCAGTAAGCAACGGCCAGATTGCTCTGAAAACGAAGGGTGAGGGATGGATCATTGGCGGCCGCAACCAGGGCCAGGGCCCGTTTACTCAAGATAATCGCCTGAGGATAATCACCTAAACGCTGGGCAATAACCCCCCGCATCTGGGTAATATATCCCTGACCAATTTGGTTGCCTGATTTTTGATGCTGCTGCTCTGCCTGTTCAAACCAGGCGTTGGCCTGGGCATACACCCCTTTGTCCCGGCTGATCTGGCCCAATATGGTTTGCAGGGCGGCGATGAGGGAATCATCTGCGGCCGCGTGAGCCAGAGGCAAACCAGCCAGACCCGCCTGCTCTCCCAATTCCCATTGACCCGTCTGCCAGAAAAATTCAGCCTGGTATTGGTAAAACTCAGCCTGATAACGGGGCGACTGCAACTGCCTGACTAACCCTTGTAAGTGGATCAAATCGGCCTGCTGCTGCGACCGATCCGCCAGGAGGACGGTAGCGCGTAAGCGGCCGCGCACGGCCCGGTACCGTTGTTCAATCTGCTCAGGGGGCAAGGCGCGTAATGCCTGGGTGAAATAGGCCAGAGCCGCCGGGTAAGTAAAATTCTCCAGGGCCTGCTCCCCGGCTAACAAGGCATACTGAGCAATTTGGGCAGGGGCGGCCGCCTGTTCGGCATGGTAAAGCAGGGCCAGGGCGTTTTGGCTGGGCTGCTGGCTCAACACAGCCAGGGCATACCCATGCCACTGCCGCCGCTCCTGGGGTGTCAACTGCTCATAGACGGCCGCTCGCAGCATATCATGGGCAAACCAATACCCTCGTTCTTTTAAGAGAATCAATCTGGCCCGCTCTAACTCCCCGGCAATTTGGGGCAGGCGAGCAGTGGGAAAGCCGTATGCCCGTAGCAGTTCCGCCCAGATGGGGTAAGCGAACTCAAATCCCAAGACGGCGGCGGCCTGTAAGGCTTGCTGCGCCAATGGGGACAGATGGGCCAACTGTTGATGCAGCAAATCGAGCAGGGAAGCGGGCAGTTCGGCCACCTGGTCAAGGGCGCGGGTTTCTAAAAGGGAGAGGGCCAATAACGGGTTGCCCCCGCTGGCCTGGTTGAGCCGGGTCATTTGCTCGGTGGGGAGGGGAGATGACTGGTACGCGGCCGCAAGCTGCTCCATCTCATCCTGGTTTAGCCCGGTCAGGGAAACCAGGGGATACCCTCTTTTGTGCCACTCCTGCCATGTACTCCATACATCCGGTTGATTTAACAACTCTGTGCTGCGGCCGCTCAAGACCAGCAAAACCGACAGATCCATCAGGTACGGCTCAATTTGGACCAACAGCGGCCAAAGCGACGGGCTGGCCCACTGCACATCATCCAGGATGAGCAGGTGGGGGGCAATTTGTTGCAGTCCACGCAGCACCTGGTAAATCGTTTGCGCCAACCGGCTTTGATCCGCCTCTGGGGTGTAGGTGGCAGGGGGGAGCAGCTCTTGAGCCGCCGGGACGAGGCGGGCCAACAGACGCAGGCGGGCCGGGGAAATGAGGCTGGCCAGTTGTTGCAGGCGGGGTAGGGGCAACGCTTCATTGAGAGCCGCTGTCAATGGGGCATAAGCCGATGGCAGGGTAAATTCTTGCCCGCGCCCCCAGGCGATTTGCCACCCCCGCCAGGCGGCCGCTTCGGCCAGTTCGGTGAGCAGGCGGGTTTTGCCCATGCCCGGCTCACCCATCAGCATGAAGAGGCCCCCCCGCCCGGCAGCGGCCTGGGGTAAACGAGTGAGGAACTGCTGCCGCTCAGATAACCGCCCCACAAAGGGGAGACGCGGCCGCTGACTGGCTGTTGTCTGGGGTTTGGTTGAGGCCAGAATTAACTCTTGTTGGATGCGGTCAGCCAACTGCTGGCTTTTATGGCTGGGGGGAACACCCAACTCCTGCTCTAACTGCTGGGTTAATTGGCGGTAGCTGTTCAGGGCTTCGGCCAGGCGACCCTGGCGGGTTAAGGTTCGCATCACCCCCCAGTACGCCTCCTCCCGCAGGGGGTCATGGGCGATCCCTTTGGCAAAATAAAGCTGGGCTTCGCCGTATTGTTGGGCCGTTTCCAGAGCCAGGCCTATTTTGATGAGGGTATTGAGGTATTGTTCGCGCAGAGCGACCTGGGGGCCGAGGACCCAGTCGTCATATAGTTCAGGAAGGAGATCGCCGGTGTAGAGCGCGGCCGCGTCCTGCCAGCGACGTAGAGCCTCAGGCTGGTGGTCGGGGACAGCACACCCTTCGGCAAAAGCCTGGGCATCTACCCACACGCCTTCTGGGTGCAGGCCCACTTTTTGGCCGTCTACCAGCAGCCAATCGGGGGAGAGATGTTGTTGCAGTTGGTAAAGGGTGTTGGAAAGGTTACGCGGCCCCCGGTCGGGTGGGGCCTCGGGCCAGAGGAGATCAGCCAGAACTTCACGGCGCTGCGGCCGCAGGGGGGGCAGGGCCAGGCGGGCTAACAGCAGTTGCGCCTTGCCCGCCGGGAGGGCAACAGGAGTGCCATTCTGTTCCAGCCGCAACCCTCCCAAAAGCCAGATACGCCGGGGTGCCGAGTTGGGTAAACGCATAAGAAAGATCGTACCCTGATTTTCCCAGATAGCACGGCCTTCTTTTTTTAGCTTTTTGGTTTCACCCGTTTCCCCTTCATTTGACCAGTTCGACCGCCCCCATCCCCATCGTGGTCTTACGGCCAACTCCTGAGAAGGCCGCCAACTGGGCCAGGGCATGCCAGATGCACAGATTGTGGTCATCTCCCTGGTAGGCCCGAAAGGTGACTTCGCCCACAAAACCGGTAAAACTGTCCTGACGATTGAGGGCGATGGTGGCGGTTTGGATTTGATGGGCGGTGACGAATAAGTCGCGGCCGCACCAGGTCAACCATTCATCAGGGATATGGAGCGGGGCTGGGGCAAAGCTGTTCCATACTACCAGGGGGGTACGGAACACATTGCCGGGTAAGGGGAGAGGTAAATCTCCCGGCCCTTGTTTGAATGAGGTGGGCGAAAGGAAACGGAGTCGCAGTTCCCGCTGGGGACGGCTCTCGGCCAGGGTCATAAACCCAGGGCCAGGCTCTACGGTAACATCGGTGACGATGAACTGCTGGTAACGGCCTAATTTGAGGATTTCCCCGGTTTGGTACACTTTTTGCCAGGATTGGGCGATGAGCGCGGCCGCGTTCTCACTCACCGCCGCATACCGCAATCCGGCTAATTCCCCCTGTTCCATGTAAAAGCTAATGACCGAGTACGGCTTGGGGCTGGCATGTTCATGCAGCCATTTCCCCCCCGCCGGATTAGCCTGCTCCAGGACGTTGAAAAAGAGGCCGTTTAACCCCTGGGCGGTAATATGGCGACCCTCAAGACGGCTACCGTGAGGGTGGAAGGTGGTAGTGATGGTGTACATGAGGGAGGTATGGAGAAAGTTAATTGTTGAATGGTTAAGGAAGCGGTAGTTTTGTACCCGACTACATTCTCAACTCACGAGACACAGTGATAACGGGATAATAGGTTCCTTTTTCATAATGATAAACAGTCGCTTCATCCACTGTGCCCCAAATGCAGCCCAGGCCAAAAATTAAAGCCCCAGGGGCTGAGAGAAAGAAATGCAACCGTGCGCCGCTAAACGTATGCTTGGTATTGTTCATCGCCTGGGCAAAAGCCCGCACCAGATTGTCCCAATTATTTTCTGCCGAGAGAAGGGCGTTTGGCTGAGGATGTTTTAGGAGAACAAAATTGACGGCACGCTCCTGATCATCCAGATAACGAGCCACATCCAGAAAGGTAGGCCGGGCTACATCAATGATAACAGCCACATCGAGATGGGAGACTATATCCCGCCCACCAGCTTGTTGTGGTTTGTCTTGCCATTTCACCTTGGGCCGCAAAGCCGTGACCAGGTTTATCAGTTCCGGTAAGCGAACCCGTCGCTGTACATAGGTGATCAATTCCCGTGCCCTATCCCGTTTGCCGGAGCCACCCAGGTCTTGATAATCAACATTGAGCTGGAAGGCCAGGTCTGCCAGTTCGCTATCATTAAAGTGTTGGTCTACTTTTTGGAATAACTGCACCAAATTGGCATGATCGATGTCTGCGGCCGCTTGCCGTTCCGCAATCAGATACGCATTGAGTTGGGGCGTATCATGGAGCAGTTGCACGATGGTCGTATCACTCGCGGCGGCGGGTTGGCGGGCATTAATTTGGGAGATGAGGGTCAGACCGTCGTGAGCCAGTTGTTGATTACGCATACTGAAATCTCCTTGGCGAAGAGGTAAAATGTTTGAGGCAAAGCGTGAGTTGACTGTTTAAGATAAATGAGAAGTGGGCAAAGCCAACTGGGGACAAGGTAAGTGAGTCAATTCTGGGTCCTTATGAACCAGTTGCGCTTCCTGCAAGATGGCTGCGGCCGCGATCCAGGCATCGGCTAACGAAATGGCATGAGTCGCCTTCAACGCGGCCGCTTTTTCTAACAACGACAGGTCTTCATGAACCCATACAACGGGCAAGGCCTGCACTTGCTGATAGGCCAAACGACCGGCTGTTTCCCCCTCATCTTTCCAGACCCGATAAAAAATCTCCATAAGGGTCATAAAACAGGCCAGGCACTGCGCCTGACCTTCTTGCGCCCGGTAAAGTAAATCAGCAACCTGATCCGCACCCGCTTCGTCATCATGCAGGGCCAACAAGGCCGACGTATCGAGCAAGTAACGATTCATTCGCGCTCTTTATCCTGCTGCCGCTCTGCTAACAGTCGTTGCACCGAACCCCCCTGCCCCTGTCCCCGGAAAGCAGCAATGGGATCGGCTCGCACAGGAATGACGCGAATCATGCCATTCTCAATAATCCATTCCAAACGGTCCGCTGGGGAAAGGTTGAACTGCCGCCGGATGGGTGCCGGGATGACCGTTTGGCCTCTGTCTGTGATAGTGCTGCGCATGAATTGCTTCCTTGCTAAAAAGCCGAATTACATATTTGAGGAAATGGTAATTCGGTTTGTGGATTAAGTCAAGAAGGGCCAGCTTAAAGCAGCAATTCTCAAGTTAAGATCCACGGTAGGGGTGGGACAGGCGGACAACCATCTGGGTCAACTGATTCAACTTTATTCCCGCCTGTCTCACCCCCTTTGCCCCCCTCGTTTCAGCCAAAGCGGGGCGAGACGGGTGGGAACTGAACGCTCCCATTTGATCAAAAACCTGTCCCGCCGCCCCTACATTCATTTCAGAGCAAATCAAGAATTGCTGCCTAAAATATCGATCACGTCGACAATCAGGCTTAACTATTCAGTTAGCGTTGCATTTTGCATCTTCAAATCACTTGCAGTTACGTACTGGTTTGATTTTTCCTACCAACAAGAGTTCATTTATTTCTCTTGGGGGCTGGTTTACACTCAACAATATCATCTTCTCGTAAAATCTCCAGGACGAGACAGGCTCTGGATTCTCCTGCTCGATAAGTAATGCCTTCTTGCAGATTGCGTTTTAATCGTAACAACCAACGTTGGTACTCCCGCTTTTGTGGGATCAGATAAACATCTCCATTCTTTTCGATGGTATCCACCTCACCAGTCACACGCTCGCCGATTTCGGGCACGGTGCGGAGTGTGACTGCTTGGGTAGCGGGCATTGGGCGAGGGGGTGTTCGCTCCGTCGCGGGAGGTCGTTGAGGGTCACCGTCACGTTTCCTTTGTTGTCTATTACCCCCCTGTCCACCAAGCGGCCGCTGACCTAATAAGTAGGGCCCACCAGCCCTAGAAAGGGCTCCTATGTCCAATGGTTTAGGCAAAACATATCGCGCACGGTAAACTTTTAAATCCGTTATATACTGCTTGTTATCAATGTGTGGGTCAGACTCATACCACTCCAGCATTCTGAGGAGCTGCTTAATTCGGTCTATCTCGTGAAATGGCTGGCGCTGTTTTAGAGCATCAACAAAATGAGCTTCAAAGTCGCTCATAAACTTAAGATCGCTTTCGCTTACTTCATTTTCCCAATCTACAAATAACTCTGTATAACGAGTGGTACGGGGGGCGAGGTGAATACTGGCCTGCAATTCAACAACCCCCATACCTAAGGGTTTACCCATACCCAGGCGATAGCATTTTGGTTTAGTGAGAACCCACTGCAACGCACCTAATTCCACATTACTAAGATTCTCAAAATAAATTCGAAATGAGAATTTTTTGCCATTGGCAATGGGCTTCATTCGGGTGTGTTGGCTACTATCTGGTTTGACACGCCACTGACCATTCTCTTGAACAAACATTTCCTTGGCCTGCTCTGGCACGTTTGAGCTTTCCATTGGAGATTTAGCGCGTAGATCCTCAGCAGTCTTTCGTCCTTGTGGCCAGTATAGTTTAAACCCACGCAAAGTTGTCTCAGGACTATCATAATGTTGCAGTTGTTTCTTTTGGTTAGGGATCTGTTGGGTTAGATAATGCTGTAAAGCCGTCGGTTTGGGGGAGGCAAGAATTGGAGGTTCAAGTATGCCATCAGGGGCATTTACTGGTAACCAAGGGATACCCTGCCCTTCGTTGTATGTGGCATTAGTCACAAATATGCGACTGGCATAAGCATGATTTTTGTCCCCTTGTTTCAATTTTATTCCCTTAGATTTCAGGTCTTCTAGTTCTTGAGTGGTACGAGCAAACCCAAACATTGCTTCTGAAAAATCAATGATGCCTGATTCGCGTAGCTCATGAGGAATAAGGTCCACCGGTCGCCGATAATATGGCAAACGAAACATCTGGGCACGACCTAAAAAAGTAAATTCATTATTCTCGCGCAAATAAAACACCGGCTCCTCATAATCTCCGGGGTTAGTCATCAGCAACCCATTTCTTGCTCGACTATTCCTAATGGGTTTATTAGCCGGGAAAGCCTTTTGTTGCCATTGTGTAATTTGATCATCATCCTGAAAACGCTCAATCAGTTCTTTAGGAACTGTAATCTCGATTGCTCCTTTTTGTGGTAAGAGAAAGACAAACTCTTTCTTTTTCCCGCCTGTACCATCTTTTTTAGCAGGCATATTGCCGGTTATTATCAGGCGGCCTTCATACCACTCATTCCCACGGTGCTCTTGCAGGCTAATTTGATCTACAAATTTTTCGCTTTGCCCTAATGTAACCCAAACTGGCATGTGCTGATAATACTTGCCAGACCACTTAGGCGTTTCAAGTGGTGGCCTTCCATCATATAACCCTGCCGCTAGTTTATCACGATGGACACGAAACATGCGGCAGGAACAAATTACATAGGCTTCACCACGACGTTGCAAGAACCCACTTTCGACCTTTTCCATCATACGATGGCGATAACTTTCTCCAACGACTGTATCATCCATCGTCCGATAAAAAAGCTTCTTATCTGTCACCCACTTCATTTTGCTGTAAGTGACAATCTCGAATAGCTGGCGTAACATGCCACGCAGACTACTTCCAGGCAAAACAGGTTTTTCTTGAATGGTGAAACTGTCTGGTTTGTTTTTCACTAAACGGCGAAACTCTGGATTACCTGTTTCTGGCAACTTTTCTCCATCAATATATTTACCCTCTTCTTGCCATTTAAACTCTTGTTCTGTCAACATGCCCCGAATGTACGTTGGTGTCAACGTGGTAAGTGTGACTTCAAAATAACCAGTATGCGGATAACCAGGGTTGGAATACGTGTCGTGATTGGGCAAAGCATTCGCATCTGGTACGGCGGGAACAATCATATCCGGCAAAGGGACGAAGTTATAGGGAGCAATGGCACGATGGTTACCATCAGGGCTGACATGTTCTGGTAAAGAAACTTTAAGCGTCATAAGATCATTCTCCCTTTACTTCAGTGACATCTACTAAACGGCTTAGAGCAATATAGGCCTGCCCGTGTTCATCATAAGCAAAATAGTGACACACTTTGAGGGCAACACGACGGCCATTCTGTTCGGGATCCGGTAATGGTATGGGGACGGCGTGTTCTAATCCTTGTTGACCATCCCGCATGAGGGTGAAACCATCTTGGGGACCAGGGGGGTGGGTGCTTGTGCCCCAGAGCCAGTGGGTTTCTTCGATTGTATCTCCTCTACCGTCAGGGTTATCGGTGAGAACGCGGCCGCGCCACCTCCCACCCTCTCCTCGCCACACCATCAACTCACCCGCCGGGCCAAACAGTCGGGCCTGTTGTAAGGTTATGGCCCGCAAAGGAGCAGACACAAACCCTTCTTGAGCGAACAGGTTTCCCGGTAAATGCAACTTCCCCGCATCATCAAATCGTCCCCAGATAACCCCATCATCATCATGGGCCAAGAGATAAAGCGGGGCCGTTTTGACCTGCTCTTTTAACCATAGTTCAGCCTGGGTCTCAAACCAGCGTTTAGTTCGCTCCTGATCATCATCCAGAGAAGTTAGTTGAGCCAATGCCCCTTCATCCAGGGGCTTACTGTGCCAGGGTTTTTGTTCGGACATTAGCTTACCTCCTGGTGCAGAGCATCTACGAATTGCTGTAACTCAGATTGGGGGCCACTGCCCCCGAATTGGAGACGACCATCTGCATCTTTAATTTCCCATGTCGTCTCACCCAGGGTTAGAGTGGCCTCTTTTCCCTTGAGGCGGCCGCGTCCCACACTACTCTCTCCCCCTAACGCCAAATCACCCGTCCACAAATCTTTCAGCAGGAGCAGCAATAGCCCAACTTCACACGGCTTCGGGTTCAACAGGCGCAGATCAACAGTGATACACGTCTCCGGCTTTCCCCAAACCGGCTGTTCATTAAACAACGCCGTATCCCGTGCCCCGCCAGTGAAACGGTCTATGCTCACCCGGTTCTGTACCCGATCGGTGATCCCATGTTCTATAACCGTTTCCGCCACCAGCAGGCGGCTGGCGCGTGGCTGGACGCGGCCATCTTTCTGATTGGCCTGCGTTTTAGCCCACTCGCTATCATCCATATCTGGGCCAAACAGGTCATAAATCAGGGTTTTAGCCCGCTGCTCATTGGCAATGGTGTTGGCGATTTTGTGGGCGCGGCCGCGTAACGCCCCGGCCAGACTCGTTCCAGAAAGAACCGGGGCCAGCTTCCCATCTACCTGTTTTGCCTGAAGATGAACAAAATCAGCTACCTGATCCCCCTGGCTGTTAGCGGTGCGAATCAACAAGGAGCCATCCAATGCAAACGTACTCTTCATCGTAAAACTATGTCGTTTATCTTGTTCCCACGCCTTTACCTCTAACGCCTGGTAAATATTAGCCTCTGTTATGACGCTCTTTTGTTCGTTTAACGGTTTGGCACCTTCTTCAAGCCAGGCCAATAAATCCGAAACCTTTTGCAGGTCAAAGGTGCGAACTTGCCACTGCTTAACTTGCACCTGCCCATAACCGCGCCGTTTGCGGCCGCCCAGCATAATTTCCCCTTTCGCCAGGCCATCAAGCGCGGCCGCTAACCCTTGTTTCAGTTGGTCAGCATTATCCGACTCCCGGATGAGCAGTTCCAGGCGTAGGGGGAAGGTTGTCCCAGCGGGCCATAGCTGGGTGTCAAACAATTTATCATCAGCGGCCGTGCGGGTTTGGGGGGTGAGCATAACGCCAAAACGGGTTTCAATGGTGTGGGCTTCACCCAGGGCATCATCAATCAAGATCGCACTTTGATCCATCAAGATTTGCTGTTCTCCCGCGGTGACGCTTTCCGCATATTCACCACCAAATAAGGTTTGGGCCAGGGAGTTCCATTCTTGTTTTTGGGTACGACGATACGCCACCCTATCATCCTTAAAATGATCTGGCTCTGGGGCTAAATAGCCCATTTCCCGGGTTCGCACATAACTGCGTAACGCTCCAGCCAGGGATGCCCCGGTCAAGAGTGGGGTTTGCTCGTCGCTTAGACTGACTAACAAAGGCATGTCGGTCAAATCGGTACTGTCCCCCCCACCCAGAGAGGTAGGTGTTTGTAGAACCAATTCCCCTTCGATCAAAATACGTTGAATGATCCTGCGGGATTGATCGGCCTGCCAACTTTGTTTCTCACTCATTATCCCCTCCTTGCCCATTCAAACGGGTAGCACGAGCCAGGACCGCATCCGCCAGGCGCAGGTTATATTCATAGGCCATTTCTGGAGTCAAAGCGGGTTTGATTCCCCCAATTTGGGGCAGCGGTTCCACCTTGAGGTAGGTGTCCTGACGCCATATCTCCGTTTCATCACGCACCCGCTTTTGTAACCATTCGGCCAGATTGCCCCCGGCAAGGCGAGTTCTCTCCAACTGCTCCCGGCTAACCCGCCGTTTCAGGGCATGATCCAAATAGTCGGTCATCATTTTGCGTCCTTCGGCTGGCGTTTGCCGCAAGGCCGATTGGATGACCTGACGCAGTGCATGAAGCTGGCTCTTTTTCATGCCGCGCAATCTTTGGCCCAGGTTATTACTTTTTTCATCCAGCAGGGCATCCAATTTTTGGCGCAGCAGCCGGTTGGCCAACGCTTGAGCCGATTTACCAGCCTCGCTTTCAGGGGAAAGGGTGATAGTAGCTGTTGTTGTTTCCGGTAATTTCCCTTTTGTGAGTACCGCTTCAATATGGCCATTCACGGCCAGCCGCCCAAATCCTTCTGTCCTGCGCTCACCAATACCCTCTGTTTCTAAGGTTTGCAGTTGGGTAGCGGTCAAGGACGCGGCCGCAAAAACAAAGACGCTCCCCATTCTAAACGCCAAAGCCTGGGGGAGCGGCAAGCCCCATTTGCGGTTAAAGCCGCCCACGGGAGTCGCCTGGTAATAACCCCTTTGTAGGGAAAGAGAGCAGTTTAATTGCTTAGAGAGCCTGGCGGTCAAAACGTCGGCATTGACAACAAATTGCCCATTGTCATCCCGAATGAGGGTATCGCTGAGTAAGGTGAGGGTAAGCGTATCATTTCCAGGCTGTAAGTTGCCTGGAATCTCCCGCCAACGATCGTGGGTCTGGCAGTTATGGATGGCGACACGGCCGTACCCACCAGTGCGTGCCCCCCCTAAGGCGATGATTTCGCCCAGGAGCTGCTTAAGGGTGGCGGCCGCGTCCCCATCAGGACAAAGGATGGCCCCCCCAAATCGCTGCCCGGCGGCTAATGATTCGTACCGGTATACAGCTCGCTCTGGTTCTCGATCTTTGCTCCGGCTTCGTTGGCGGTCACGGGCAATGTGAATGGCGATATGCCGTGCCGGCTCTACCTCGTAGGCAATCTCACTGCCTTGAACCCAGGTAAAAGGGAAGCCACACGGTTTCCACTCTCGATCTGGCCGATGTTCTGAAGCATCATCAACAACAAAATCATAAATAGTATTGCCATTTTCGTCTGGCTTGGGACTTTTCAAGCCATGCCAGGCCAGGGGTGTAGGGAAGGTACGTTGGCTGTCAGCTAGAGGGTAGGCGTTGAGATAACGGGTCTGTCCATTGAAAAAGAGGGTCTGGTTTTCCGGCGCGGCCGCGTCAAACTGATATTTCTTGTGCTGGTGCTTCTGCTGCCGGATATACCGGTCAATGATAGCCCCGCGCAAAACTGCTCCTGGCAAATAAGCGTAGGCCACCGCGCTGTTGGGGTCTCCCTGCAGCGAGGTCACCAGACATGGTTCTAACAGTTCAATCTCGTAGGTCAAAATTTTCATGACGCCCCTCCCTGCACCTGTTGGCGGAAATGGGCCAGGTGTGTGGCTGTCACCTCCTGGCCATCCTGCCAGAGAGTAAGTTTCAGGCGGCCGCTGCCCCGGTTACGCCCCAATCCGGCCCGGCGGACACTGCTGGTACAGGCGGCCAACAAAGCCGTCGCTTCGGGTGAGGGCGGCTCACGAAAATCCAGGGCGGCGTTCAAGCGTGTACCAGTTAGTAAAACACGCATCGCCCGCAGACTACCTTCCCGCGGTGCCCCCCGCCCTTCATCTATGGCTGTCTGGCGGCGAATACCGGTGAGGGCGTTGAGAACCTGATCCGCCGTTAGTTGTTTGGCTTCAATTTCGGCTTTAACAGCCCGGCGCAAATCATCGGGCAGGATGGCCGGGCCGATATGCAGCATGGCTTGATCGTCCAATGTACTACCAGGTTGGCCAAAGAGGAACCGGGCGGCCTCATGCCAACCATGGGCCTGCCCATCCAGGCTAAACAGGATGTTGCTGCACTCTTCGACCAATAACCCCTTGAGGGTGCGGCCGCGTACAAACGGCAGTCCTGTTGGCACATCATACTCAATCTCTGCATCTACCAGCCCGGCCACTCCTTCCCCCCGACCAAAGGTAGCGTCACTTAACAAACATAGTTGCAAAGAGTAGCTCATTTTGTCCCTCCTTCCGGTTGATGCAGGGGAATAAACCAATCCATCATTTCCAGGGCGTCAAAATAGCCCCCCCATTCCCCTTGCCAACCAGATTCTGTCCAGCTATCCATGCTGGCGGCCACTTCGGGTAAGTGTTTGTTGTTAAGGAATTTAGCCCGAAACTGGCGTACAGCGGCTGGCCCCGCTCGCAGCGCTTCCCGCAGTGCCTTCACCTTGCTGCGCCGCCGTGACCAGTTCGGCTGTTTTTGTTCTGGTTTACGGTGTAAATCTTGAAAAATCGTTACTCCCTCAGCAATAACTGGCCAGGCCCGGTGCGCTTCTTTACTGGCATTCGGTCCTACCGTTACCGGACGCAAGGTGAGTTTACCAGCCTGGGTTTGATATTCTCGTTCACGTACTTTCTCCAATTTGCCCAGCACCCCCGAACGGGCAAAATGCCAATCAATCATCCCTGATTTCAGATCGTTTCCTCGGCGGTACGTTTTGGCCTCTTTGGCCAATTCTGCGCTCAGGCTATACGCCTGGGCAAACGGGTAGCGGCTTTTAACAATCGCCACGCCTGCCGAAGCCGTCGCCTGGCCGTCCGGTAACTTCACGGAATGGGCTTCAAATTGCCGTATAAATTCCAAAGCCAGAGAAAGCCCCAACCGGCCATCACAAACAAAGGTAATATCATCCCCACCAAAAACAATGGGGCGAAAAGGGAGATAATATTCCCCAGTTTCCTCATCCACCTGGCGCAAAACCACCTCAGCTAACAAATCACCAAAAGCAGAGCGATGCTCAATTTTATCCCCCCCATGCTGGCCCAATTGGTCTACCAGCGCTTTCACCGTATCTTGCAAAGCCGCCTGAGCCATCTCTTGCACTTTACGGGAATAATCCCGTACTGCTTGAATATATTCTCGGTTGGGTAAATCCGCGCCGACCTGCCGGAATCGTTGGCCCATGCCATCCCCATCCGCATGAACAACAGCAATATGGCTTTGCTCCCCTTCACTACGCCCCAGGTCGTCAAAATCACGCGGGAATTGATACCCATTTAGATAAGTTGCCAGCCAATCCCGGTCTCCCTGACGCATATAGCTATCAAGACGATCTTTGGCTTTACCAAACTTTTTCTCTTTTTGCTGCACCTCACGGGATATAGGATAGGTATCTGCTTCAATCTCGGATACATCTACCGCAGGAAAGGCAGTGGAGCGGCACATTTGAGTTACACCCAGGCCAAGCAATGGGGCAGAGTAGGTTCGGCTGGCTTTCTTTTGGGCCAGTTGGCGGAAGCCCGCCTGGACGGCTTGATGCAAATCTGCTTTGTTGTCATCCCAGGTAAATGGCCCATGCCAGAACACAACCTGTAAGTTTGGGGCAGTCTTTAACAACCAGCGGGAATAGGTACGGGTGTAATCTTCAGCCTTTGGGGCATCGGCAAAGAGGGCTACCACATTGCCCCCACCTGCATAAATGACCTCGGCAGCCAGCCCATCTCGCTCAATCCATTTATCATCATCAAGGTTACTTTCTTGGGCATTACGCACATTATTGGGTGTGGGTAGATGGGTCAAAGCCCATTCTCCGGTTGCCTGGGCCACCAGGTAAGATGCACCAATATTTTCCCGCAGCCGGTTGCTGCCAAAGACGTACCCCTGTATTTGTGCCGTGTCTATGATCAATAGCTGCATCTTTTATCTCCTACAACAGAGTAGAACAAGTTTTTTTACCTGTTCGGGTAAAAAGGAATCTTGCCTCACATCCCTTAGTTATTTGATCCAGGTTTCCAGTTCCGTCGCCAGGGAAAGCCAATGCCGTTTGCCTAACACTTTGATTTGTCCCTGGCTGCTTAGGGTCTGGTGCATTTCTATCTCTAATCCAGAGGGATCATCAGTGCCGCAAACCAATACCACTCGCGCCTCATCTCCGCCTAACTGCCGGGCACGAATATACGCTTCAAATAGCTTGGATTTTAGGCGCGGTTTACCGTCATCAACAGAGCAGGAAAAGGCAAACAGTTGATATCCCCGCATCGCCACGACATCCAGTTCAAAATCGGTTGTTGTGCTGATAAGTTGTGGATTCAGATTCATAAATAGATCACGTAGGGAACAAGGAGAAGCGATGGTTTGGAGCGCTTGCAAGGTGATCGTTTCTAGCCAGTAACCCCCATCCAACCATTGACAAAATTTTTCGATTTCTCGTTTACCACAGCTTTGTGCGGCCGCTTCCAAATCCAACCTGTCTCCTGTCTGCCCCAGCTCCACTTGCAACGCCTGAACCAGGTCAGCCAGCAGCGAATCATCAGGCCAGGGCAGCTTGATCCCTCTTAACTGTCCCTGGGGTTTCCACTTGTCTGGTCTATCATCCCGTCGGCACTCTTTTTGCAAGACATTCTCTTGCCATATTTGCCAGGCTTGCAGCGCAACCGGGTTCAGATAGACACGCATCAACGCGGCCGATATTTGCGGTAAAAAGGGGGCAGCTTGGGCATTATTTTTGAGTGCCCACCCATGTAAGGCAAACAAATCTTTTAGACCAATGTTTTCAGTCAGGCCAACCGGTTCCTTTTGGGCTGATTGGCCATCGTCAGCTTGTGGTGGATCGAAAACGAGATGTAGGGTGCGGGCATCCAGGTAACTAAATCTGCATGTCTGGTTCAGTTTGGCCCAATGTTGCAGGGCACGATAGGCGTGAACGGACATCGCTTTGGTGCCGCCGGTGTAATGTAAGCCAATAGAAGCGGTTTCAGGGGAGCGGTGACAGACTGATTGAACGGCTTTGTATAAGGTATGGGCCTCACTTTCCTGGACTTCTTTCAGAGTGACCTGTCTCTCCTGGTAGCCTCTATCCATGAGCCATTTTTTGAGTGCTTGGGCCAGTGAAAAAGTATGGGCTGAATGTATCAAGGTTACATCCCCGGCTTTCTTACTTAACAAAGCGACCGCCACCGCATTGGGCAGCGGGTTACCACCAACCAATAGGATGAGATGGTCACTTTGATAGGGGGAGAGGTCTGGAGTACTCATGTTATTGAGGCAGTTAAACGCAAAAAGCACCGCGGCCGCATCCCATTCCCGTTGTACTTTTCCTGGTCAATATTATTCATGGGACCATTCTCTTGGTAATGGCTATATCAATAAATATAACTTTTTCGGACCAAATCTTACCCCAAAACAGTCAGATTGCCTCAAACCTGTTGGCCTTATAATGAAAAAGAGATGTTTTCTGATTGAATGTAGGCGGAGGTGGAGGGTGTAGACGGCCGCGTCTCTGGTGGCGGCCGCAAAGGGGGGAAAAAGGGAAGAGTGGTGGGGCGATAAGCGACATATACCCGACGCGGCGACAAAGCGACACGGCGACAGGGCGAAAGAATGTCAGATTTTCACCGATGGCTTAACAATCTGTGTCCATCTGGGACATCTGTGGATAAATCTTTTCTGGCTTGTCCAGGTCAGGTTGAGACGAATGGGGTTTCGCTGAATTGATCAGCCGGGAAGCAGGCAAGAGTCACCCATCATAATAATCTATCTTGGGACGCCGAAGAGGAATTTCGGCTTCGGCTAGTTTAGCTTGCCTGTCGGCTGCTTTTTTTCCCCGCTTTTGCTCCCATTTTTAGCCATTATTTTCCCTCGGATGCCGGTTGGGACGGGCGGCCACGGTTGGGGTGGGGTTGGTGCGGCCGCCAGCCCCGTTTGCGGCCGCCGTCTGTGCCTGATTACCCACACAATTTACGCTGCCGGACAGAATAGATTTGGGCCCGTTTTTCCAGGTCAACCACAATCACGTTATGTTAAGCCCCATCCTCTCATGGAAAAACGCGGTCGCTCCCCCGCAGCGAATGGACGCAGTTCACTCTGTTCGGTTTTCGTTTCAACTCCTCATGGAAAAACGCGGTCGCTCCCCCCATTTACCAGGTCACCTGCTACCGACCCACGCCGGGTTTCAACTCCTCATGGAAAAACGCGGTCGCTCCCCCACACGATCAAACGTGGCGAATTAATAGGGTTTATTGTTTCAACTCCTCATGGAAAAACGCGGTCGCTCCCCCGCTCGCATGTAAAGCACTGGAGCTGCTGCAGTATGGTTTCAACTCCTCATGGAAAAACGCGGTCGCTCCCCCCAATGGGCTAAAAGACCCGGGCGAGGAATGCAACCCGTTTCAACTCCTCATGGAAAAACGCGGTCGCTCCCCCCAAAATGCGTACCAGAGCGTAGGTGACTTCAACCTCGTTTCAACTCCTCATGGAAAAACGCGGTCGCTCCCCCCACCTGGTTTTACGACCTTGAGGATCGGAGATTTGAGTTTCAACTCCTCATGGAAAAACGCGGTCGCTCCCCCATACTTGCAAAGGGGATGGGCATATTTCAACCTCAAGTTTCAACTCCTCATGGAAAAACGCGGTCGCTCCCCCGACCATAACGACAGCGGCGCCCGAACCTACAGCGACAGGTTTCAACTCCTCATGGAAAAACGCGGTCGCTCCCCCAAGGGGAAGAGCAGAGCACAGTTTGTTTAGCTGAGTTTCAACTCCTCATGGAAAAACGCGGTCGCTCCCCCGATATGTACGATCATAGTTAAAATATTAGAGTTGGTTTCAACTCCTCATGGAAAAACGCGGTCGCTCCCCCTACCTCCTTTGGTTGGCCTTGGCTGGCCATTTTTGGTTTCAACTCCTCATGGAAAAACGCGGTCGCTCCCCCCGATATGGTACTGGACGTGCTAGTCACGTCTCAGTCGTTTCAACTCCTCATGGAAAAACGCGGTCGCTCCCCCTTTTTCTTTCCTCCTTTACAGCTCCCCCCTGTATTGAGTTTCAACTCCTCATGGAAAAACGCGGTCGCTCCCCCTTTTACCCCCCCCCACCCCTCCTCATTTTTCTTTTTGTTTCAACTCCTCATGGAAAAACGCGGTCGCTCCCCCGAATGGACGGAGGCCGAAGATGCATACCCATGCAATCGTTTCAACTCCTCATGGAAAAACGCGGTCGCTCCCCCCCATGTATGCGAAGATTGTCCCAGCTAGAAAATTAAGTTTCAACTCCTCATGGAAAAACGCGGTCGCTCCCCCCGAACAGTACACTTCCCCGGGAAGATCAAAGATACCGTTTCAACTCCTCATGGAAAAACGCGGTCGCTCCCCCCACCAACCACACGCCGCGTTTTAGCGGCTTTGGGGTTGTTTCAACTCCTCATGGAAAAACGCGGTCGCTCCCCCAGTTTACGATGGAACTTTTAGCAATTTTGGCAATTGGTTTCAACTCCTCATGGAAAAACGCGGTCGCTCCCCCCCCCTCCTTCAAGGAAAGGGGAGGAACGTAAGATTAGTTTCAACTCCTCATGGAAAAACGCGGTCGCTCCCCCGCCCGGATCAGGCCATAACATATTTGTTCAGCTTTGGTTTCAACTCCTCATGGAAAAACGCGGTCGCTCCCCCTTATTAATTGCTATCATCACCCCACCCCTTCCCATAGTTTCAACTCCTCATGGAAAAACGCGGTCGCTCCCCCATTTGCGCTTTCGCACGGCACAAGCAACTACTTGCGTTTCAACTCCTCATGGAAAAACGCGGTCGCTCCCCCTAAACTTTGGAAATTTTTATCGTTGAGTAGTCAAACGTTTCAACTCCTCATGGAAAAACGCGGTCGCTCCCCCCCTTGTGGCCAGTTGCTAATGCGATTTTAGTTTTGTGTTTCAACTCCTCATGGAAAAACGCGGTCGCTCCCCCCCCAACAGGCACAGTTGGCTCCCCAAGCCGCTCCCATGTTTCAACTCCTCATGGAAAAACGCGGTCGCTCCCCCGATCAACTCTGTAACTTACAGCCTAGTTGTCTTAGTGTTTCAACTCCTCATGGAAAAACGCGGTCGCTCCCCCAAAGACAATTGTTTTCTTGACAGTATCCATTCTTCTGTTTCAACTCCTCATGGAAAAACGCGGTCGCTCCCCCCCTCACGCCAAGCCAGATGGCAGAACTGGTCCTGATTGGTTTCAACTCCTCATGGAAAAACGCGGTCGCTCCCCCATAGTAACCGCCGAAATCTGGCTACCTGTAGTGGTTAGTTTCAACTCCTCATGGAAAAACGCGGTCGCTCCCCCGAGTTTTCTTAGTTAATGCCGAAAGCGGTCAGGTTTGGGTTTCAACTCCTCATGGAAAAACGCGGTCGCTCCCCCCCGGCAATGGTGCCTGTCCCAATCGGGTCATATGGGTTTCAACTCCTCATGGAAAAACGCGGTCGCTCCCCCGCTGGGAGCTGTCTCGGAGTCTTGCTCGACTCCTCGTTTCAACTCCTCATGGAAAAACGCGGTCGCTCCCCCGAGATACTTCCTACCCACCGCCTCGAAGATCAGGGTTTCAACTCCTCATGGAAAAACGCGGTCGCTCCCCCGAGATCGCGGTACAGTGTTTTGCGGAGGAATACGAGTTTCAACTCCTCATGGAAAAACGCGGTCGCTCCCCCAAGATCCCGTATAGCAGGGCCGCAGCAACGCCAACGGTTTCAACTCCTCATGGAAAAACGCGGTCGCTCCCCCCGTGGCGTGCTGCACGTGGCGAAGTGGGACGAATAGTTTCAACTCCTCATGGAAAAACGCGGTCGCTCCCCCTGAGAGTGGAAGTTTGGTAAAAGGGATCGCGTTGATCGTTTCAACTCCTCATGGAAAAACGCGGTCGCTCCCCCCCCGCAACGTCAATTCAGACGTACGGGTAGTCTAAAGTTTCAACTCCTCATGGAAAAACGCGGTCGCTCCCCCCTGGGGCTACTGGCCTTCCCAACAGGGTGATTATGGTTTCAACTCCTCATGGAAAAACGCGGTCGCTCCCCCCCTGCCAGCCGTTACCGAAGAGGCACTTCGGGAAGAGTTTCAACTCCTCATGGAAAAACGCGGTCGCTCCCCCACAGGCAGTTGACCAGGAAAGTAAGCGGTATTTGTCCGAGTTTCAACTCCTCATGGAAAAACGCGGTCGCTCCCCCCTCCTTAAGCGCCGTCGGCGCATCTCCAAGAAGAAAGTTTCAACTCCTCATGGAAAAACGCGGTCGCTCCCCCGGTTCAGGACTGCAACTGTTAATGTATGGGTATTTCGTTTCAACTCCTCATGGAAAAACGCGGTCGCTCCCCCGAAGGTTGCCAAGCAGTAAATGCGGGCGCCGGAGAGTTTCAACTCCTCATGGAAAAACGCGGTCGCTCCCCCTAACGATCTCTTCCCATGGGGGATTTTTTCTCTATGTTTCAACTCCTCATGGAAAAACGCGGTCGCTCCCCCAATCTCTTCCACGCCCGTGGTAAGGGAGTTAGATTCGTTTCAACTCCTCATGGAAAAACGCGGTCGCTCCCCCCCAAGTCGAGAATGCTGACTCCTTGGGGTTAAATCGTTTCAACTCCTCATGGAAAAACGCGGTCGCTCCCCCAAATGCTCCCGTTTTCGTGGAAGCGTTGTGCGATCAGTTTCAACTCCTCATGGAAAAACGCGGTCGCTCCCCCGCATCTGGAAAGGATGTGAAAATGTCTTGGTTAAATGTTTCAACTCCTCATGGAAAAACGCGGTCGCTCCCCCGCAGAAGAAGCCCATCCCTTCCCAGAAGCGGAATGGGTTTCAACTCCTCATGGGAGGGTTCGAAGTGGAAAAAAGAGCTTACGTTGAAACGTAATTCACCTTACG
>JAHDWJ010000092.1 GCA_023384415.1 Anaerolineae bacterium | reverse complement strand
AATTTCTGTCACTATATCATACGCCGCCCACCCTTTTCCACCAAATTTGAGCGAATGTCAATTTTCGGACGGAAGTGCTCATCTAATTTTCACCCATCAGCCCACCCTGTTTTCGGCCAAACTGCCCAGATAGGCAGAATGCCAAAAGCTATCATTGAAGCAACCACAATCGCAACAAACCAGCCACCCATTAATAATCCTTAACAAGCGAATCGTTGACAGACCTACTTCCGGCCAATCATCAAGTAAAAGGGTGACAAGTAATAGCATTTACCAGGTTTGTTCGCTAAGCACCTCCTTGAAGAATCATCGTCACTCCCTCACCAAAGCAAGTTCAATTCCAAAGCAACTTCTTCCAATTTGGCTTTGGTCAAAGCCGCGGATTGACCAGCATAGCGTTTATACAAGCAGCCGTGACGGCGTTTATAGGCATACCACAAAGCGCCACGACGACGCTTCTCTTTCCGCAGCGAGATGGGGGATACCAAGGGGCCATGGCCGCGGATAATACTGATTCGCGCCTGGCTGCAATAGCGAAAGGCCGTGGCCTCTTCTAACCAGGCAAACCAGGCTGACGAGCCGAGGGAGCAGACAGGGTTCTGGTGGTCATGAAGATAGAGCTGGTCAAGCTGAACTTTGGGGGTCTTGTTAGCCATCGTTTCTGCTTTCCTAAAAGTTACCCTACATCCGCCTCCTGGCCAACAGCGGTGAGGCCAAGCTGGACTTCATCTTCCAGTCGTTGCCGGCCTTGGGCACGATAACTACGACCCTGCATAACCAACACCTCAGCCGCGTGGGCCAGACGGTCGAGGCCGGCCGAAGCCAACAGCGGGTCGCCGAACAAATCAGGCCATTCACCCGGCGAACGATTGCTGGTTAACATGATGCTGCCTTTCTCATACCGTTCATTGATGACATCGTACAGGTCTTCAGGAGCCGGTGGGGTTAATGGTTTGAGGCCAAAGTCATCCAAGACCAGTAAGTCTGGCCTCAGGTAGCTCTGCAACCGCCGTTCCCAAGAACCATCGGCCCGACCACCGTTGAGATGGGCCAGCATTTTGTGGGTGTTGATAAATAGGGCACTGAAACCCAGACGAGCGGCGGCATGGGTCAAGGCCTGGCTGAGATGAGTTTTGCCGGTGCCGGTTGGGCCACAGATGAGCAGATTACGTTTCTGGCGGATAAAATCGCAGCCAGCCAGGTGCAGAATACGCTGGCGACTCAGGTTGGGATTGAAGTTAAAGTCGAAGGTCTCCAACGTTTTGGTCGTGTTGACCGTCGCCCGGCGCAAGCGCAGAGCCAACTGCTTTTGTGCCCGGCGTTCGATTTCATCCTCTAACAGGCGGGAGAGAAACTCAATATAGGTCCACTGACTGTCAATGGCCTGTTGGTTACGAACCTGAAGGGTTTCCAACACCCCGGATAGGCGCAGCTGCTTGAGATAGGGCTGGAGTTGGTGCATTAATTCCATGACAACCCTCCCAAAGTCTGACCGAACAGTTCTACCGCTGTGCGGACAACCTGTTTAGCTGGCGGGGTCGTGACCGTGACAGATGCCTTATCGGTTTCAGCGCCTTGCTGCAAGATTCCTTTAACGGTCTTGTAGCTGGGGTCGCCAAAATGCAGGGCACGAACACAGGCTGCTTCTAGCCGCTCGTCGTCAAAGCGGTCACGTAGGGCTAACAACCGACGCACCATGGGCAGACGTTCCAGGATGGTGTCGGCCAGCAGGCTTTGTACCACCTCAGCCGTTGCCGAGCCAATATCTTCGGCCGTGGCCTGACAGCTTTCCCGTGTCAGGTAGACGCCAGCCACTTTCTCCGGCGGCAAATGATGTGGATGGGTTTGTCGCTGACCGGCTTCCTGAGCCCGCTCATGGGTGGCCACCAACTGGTAGTCGGTTGTGTATAAACGGACTTCTCGACTGCCGCCCCGAACAAAGAGTTGTTGACCCACCAGGCGGAAAGGGGCTGAGTAGTAACCGTTGTCGAAGACAATGTAACCGTCATGGTGCAACTTCACCTTCTTCCAGATGGCCAAGTCGTAGGCAACCGAAGGCAACGGCTGCAAGGCCGCCTGCTCGACTTCCTTAAACTGAACCAACGGCTGCTTTCTGGTTGTCCCGTGGGTTCGCTGGCCGGCCGTGGTCAGACACCAGGTTCGTACATCTTGATTGGCCTGGGTCAGGCTCGTCGGTTCGCGGCCGCCCAGAAAGTTACGTTTGACGTAGTGAACGCCGCCTTGCTCAACCTTGCCCTTGTGTTGAGGTGTTTTGGGTTTGCACGGGGCAATGAGAAAGCCGTAGTGTTCGGCGCATTCTCGGTAAGCCAGTTGTGGTTGGGGGTCTTCCCAACAAGCCTGGGCAATGCCGGCCTTGAGATTGTCAATAACGACCCGCCCTGGCACACCCCCGAAAAAGGCCAGCCCGTTGCGGTGCAACCGCAGCCAGGTGGTCAGCTTCTGGTCGAAGACGAATTCCACGTACTGATGCCGGCTCCAAGACAGGGTCATCACAAAGGCCCAACTCTTACGAGGCTGACCTTTTTCTAGGTCGAGCATATAACCGGCATAACCGAAGTCCACTTGCGCCTCTTCACCTGGCCGACACTCCACTCGTACAGTGACCTCTGCCCGGTTTGGTCGTTCCCGTTGGACGAAGCGGTAAACAGAGGAGTAGCTGCCCTTAAAGCCTCGTTCTGCCAACCGCTGGTGGATGGCGGCCACCTCTACACCCTGGTCTAGCAATTTCACAACCAGTTCTTCATAAACAGCTACACTGGAGACATTTTGCGGGGGTAAAACTCGACCAAATGTTTCGCTTCGCAACCGCTCCAACTCCTCAATGGGCGGCAGCGACCCCGCCAACAAGCCCTGCTCGCTTGCCCATTGCCGGTAAGCTCGTGCTGTATGCCGGCTCACTTTCAGTTCCCGTTTAATTTGATTGTTACTGGCTCCAGCCCGTAGATGCTGGAGCATGGCCATTATTTCCACCACGTTTTTCCTTCTCATCTTTCCTCCTAAATTAGTAACGACTATTTTAGGAGGCTACTGGATGAACCGGTTTGTCACAACTGCGGTGGGCACTTTGGCCGAAAACGGCATGGGCTATTGGGCGAAAACTACCTGGGTATTATCGTCCGAAAAATGACAATAATCCAGGGATTGGTGGATACGCACATGATTATAGCGATGGAAGTAGTGGGTC
>JAHDWJ010000091.1 GCA_023384415.1 Anaerolineae bacterium | reverse complement strand
ATTGTAACCTTTTTCCACCTTAGCATGTGGTCCAGTTTTTGGGGTCAATTATAATCTGTGGCGGGTACGGCAGGGGATATATTTGTTTGCCTTCCTATGAGTACAGGAGCGACTACCAGTTGTGATTTTATCTCTTCATTATTTTGGAATGGGTCGGCCCATGGGGTGATACGCGCCAATGGCTCAGGTGAAGCAGCCTTAGATGGTTTTGCCCTGAATATCCCTGGCTGCGCTGATACACTAAATGGGGGCTTTGAACGACGGCTGGCTTGCTGGACATCGCTAACCAATGAACCAGAAGAAATGGATTGGTTGTTAAGTATCAATACCCATACAGGCTACTACAGCGTGGAAGCATTTTCGCTTTTTTCAAGCACTTATTTGCAGGCAACTTTGACGAGTGATCTCCTGGCAGTTACAGGGGGAATGGATTACTGTTTTTCTCTTTATGGGAAAGATACTGGGGATACTGAGACCGCGCACCTGGAAGTTATCGTTCGATGGTATGATCACACCCAGAGCTTGCTTAGGGCAGATTTATTGTTGAATTTGTTTTCCGACGCGCTGTCTTCAAACTGGCAAATTTTTACCAGTTTTACCGATGCCCCTGGTGAGGCAGTGCAGGCGTCAATACTGTTGGCATTTTCTACTCTTACATTGACGACGGAACAAGATTTTTCTCATTCGTTGTTTTTGGATGATCTTTCTTTTGCCCTTTGTGCTTCAACGCACTAGCTTCACTGCGGGGTGCTTATTTTGGCATCATTCGCCATCCAGCCTGGCTCATCACCCATTAACCAACCTGACATAGCACACTCACAACCCCACTCCGAGGTGTCTCATGAAACAACGACTCCTGCTGCTTCTTACCCTGTTCCTGACTGCCTGTGCAGTTGCTGAAACAGGCACGGCTGTTCCCCTTACCATTACCCCCGGGGTCACACTGTCTCCCTATTCCACAGCCTCAACACCCCTGGCCCAAGTAACCGCAACAACTGAACCCACAGATATACCCCCTATCCCCGCAGTAACAACCGCGCCAACAGATACGCCCCAACCTACCCCAACCCCCATCCCCCCACCAACGGGCCGTATCTACTTTATGTGGGATCCCCTTTCAGACCCTGATGATTTGCCCAATCCCGTCCATAATTTATATGTGGCGATACCAGGGGATGGCCCAAGTGATTGGCACATAGAAACTGTATTAACCGAACTAGTAGGGATTCCGGTTGTAGCATTATCTCCAGACAAAACAAAGCTGGCTTTCACCGCGTTAGAAGATGCCAATAATGATGGAAGTGTTAGTCTTGAAGGGGCATCCCGCTATTTCGATGCACCGAATATTTTTGTTTACTCTTTAATGGACAACAGTCTCAGGCGAATCACAGATAATTTCCCGAGAACTTACCATCTAGCCTGGTCGCATGATAGCCAACGCCTGGTTTATCAGAACAGCACCGATGTTTATATAACCAATCTTTTCTCAGGTGAAGAAGAATTGTTATCCGCTTTCCCTGACTATGTACAAGAACTTGCCTGGGCACCAGATGGTCGTTACTTGCTCATACGCATCTATGGGGGCGAAATTTATTTATATGACAACATAACTGGCACGGTAATCAGCTTGGATATTGAAAAACAGGGTTCAAACCTGTCCTGGTCACCTGATAGTCAATGGCTGGCCTCAAACGAACTGGGTCCACGTGGGTTATTTTTGATTGCTACGCCAACCACTGAAGTAATTTCACTTGTGCCATACCCTGCTTTCAGTTACTTTGCATGGTCACACAACCGTCGTTACTTAGCGTTTACAAATGAAACCCGTTTTGAGGGGTCTATATTTGCCCGCACATCCTTTTGGCTGTGGGATGTTGAACGCAAAGAAACTATTCATCTGGCCGAGACTGGTCGTATTTTTAATATAATATGGTCATCAGACAGTCAAACGATAACAATTGGTGTATTGCACGAGGATCGCGGAGAGCTTACTCGGTTTGATTTACTTAACAATCAATCATCCCTTTTATTAACTGTACCTGGCATTATTGAGCTAAGACCTTTGGCCTGGTCGCCTGATGAAGAATGGCTACTGTTTTACAACAAGGACAGTAATAGGAAATCAACCCTTAATCTTATCCATAAATCAGGTGGAGAAATTTATCGGCTACTTGATACAACAGATACCTTCATGCCATATAGTTTCTTTTGGTTGACAAATTGATCTTCAGTAATCATTCATTTTTAATTTAGCAACCGGTGTGTTTCATTTCAGTTGAAGAGGAGAACGCGGATTTACGAGATTTACGGATTGTTCTGGGGCAAATAAATCCGCTAATCCTGCTCATCCGTGTTCTTAACCAACCGCCCCAACTCAGTTGAAACACACCCCTTAGCCATTTGTTGTCATGACTCGACCATTTATCTTAGTTTTTAGATGATTGCCCATTACCCAAACCCTAATACTCAACAGGTAAACCATGAGGCAAAATACCATATTTACCACATTGACGATCCAATTTATCTGGGTATGTGTCTTATCAGCTACTATACGGATGAATGAAAGTTCAGTATTGTATGCAAGTGACTTGTCTGTAGCAACCCCTCAGCCATTCTTAGGAGAGATCTATTATGGTCAGGAGGATGTCTGGCAAGTTTTCGATCACGAACTTCCCGGGCCAACTGATAACAATGATTATGTAGTGCATCATGATGGGATTCGATACAACTCTGTGACGATCACTCCATCTCCTGGTCCCACACTTACACCTAACCTGACAGCTACACCAACCGCCGCCCCCCCTTATATCCCAGGCGGTTATGGGTACACAGGGCATGCGGGGATAGATTATAGCCTCAAATATGTCCCTGTTCTTGCGCCCTCCAGTGGTCAGGTCATTTTAGCTGGCTGGTCTAACTCCGCTAATCACCGGTTAGGATATGGCCTACATGTCCGTATGAGTCATACTGCCAACGGAAATTATACAACCTGGTATGGACATTTAAGTACGTTAGCTGTTAAGACGGACCAGATCATAACGATAGATATGGAAGATCCAAGTAATCGAACCAGAATTCTAGGGATCAGTGGGAATACAGGCTATGTTTTCGGAGGTAATGGCCTGGACTGTGGGCCAATCACTGGGGGAAGTGGGGCTTTAACCTGTGGACAGCATTTACATTTTGAAGTTCGTGCAGTAGGGGATGTTGTAG
>JAHDWJ010000090.1 GCA_023384415.1 Anaerolineae bacterium | reverse complement strand
GGCGCTGTACAACGTGCGCCCGGACATTACGGCGTTGGGCAAGGTGATTGGCGGTGGGCTGCCGGTAGGGGCGTATGGCGGCCGTCGGGAGATTATGCAGATGGTCGCCCCGGTTGGGCCGATGTACCAGGCAGGCACCCTGTCCGGCAATCCGCTGGCGATGGCGGCGGGTATTGCTACCTTGCAAGGGTTACAGGTGGAAGGGGTGTGGCAGGGGATAGCGGACACGGCCGTGAGCCTCACCACCGCCATCCAACAGGCCGCGCAAACGGCGGGTGTGCCCGTGCAAATCAACCGGGTGGGCACCATGTTCACCACCTTTTTCACCGACGGGCCGGTGACGGATTGGGATTCGGCGGCCAAGTCAGACACGGCAAAGTTTGGCCGCGCTTTCCAGATTTTGCTGGAAAACGGCGTCTATCTACCGCCCAGCCAGTTTGAGGCGTGTTTCCTCTCCACGGAGCATGGCGACGCGGAAATTTTGCAGACAGTACGGGCGTTTGGGAAGGCGTTTACGGCCGTTGGCAACCAAACAACCTGAGAGGCAAGGTACTTATAAAAGAGCTAGACCGTCAGGATTTCGTGGGGGCTGACGTGATGGGTGACCAGAGAAACCTCACGTGTCACCCATCACGCAATTTTGGCAGATGCCTGTCACCGCAAATTTGTCTACAATTACACCAGTGAACAACAATGTGCATTGTATAGATACAGCGACCTGATGACTGCACCAAACGCCAAACAACTCCACCAATTCATTCTGGACTATTTCAGCGAGGACGAGTTAGACCTATTTGTCTGGAGTATTTTCGCGATGCCCTGAACAACTTTGGCAGCGGCATGAGCATATCTAAAAAAGCGTTGGAATTGGTGACTTACTGCGAACGTCGTGGAATGAGGGACAGTTTGTTGACCGCTCTTGAAAAAGAGAGGGAACCATTATTTCGGAAAGCCTTTGCCACCAAGACCAGCGATGCTGCCCCTCCCCCAACAGTTTATTCTCCTCAGCCGCGCAACCCCAAACAAGTTTTTGTAAGCCATTCCTCAATAGATGCTGACCTAGCACAGCGGCTCGCCCATGATTTGCAAGCACATGGCTATGACATCTTCATCACCCCGGATAGCATCCATCCTGGTGAAAAATGGCTACCAGCTATCAACCGGGGATTGGAAGAAAGCGGTATTTTTCTGGTCTTGCTTACGCCTCATGCTGTGCAATCTGGCTGGGTACAGGATGAGACCAATGCGGCTATTAACTTGCAGCGTCAGAATGTGCTGCGCTTTATTCCGCTGGATGTGAAACCGGCGACGCCGCCACCGTTATGGCAGGCATACCAATGGATTCCCTTTCAAAACGATTATAAAGATGGATTGCAGCAGTTACTGCAAGCTCTACAGCCGGAGAGAACGGTACAGTTAGACGAACCACACTTAAAGTTGCAGAAAGCCAATGGACAAAGGCAATGGCTGCGCCAAATTCCCGTTTGGGGTTGGGTGGTGGCGGTAGTGGTTTTAAGCAGTTCGTTGCTGGGCGGTATATGGGCCTTGTTGCCTGATGGGGATGGTGAGCACGAGGGCAAGGCAACAGCGGCATCGGCGCTCCTCGCGGCGGCGGAAACTGACACGCCAGACCCCACACTAACCCATACAGTGGCACCAGAACCCACAAACACCCGGCAGCCAACCGGCGAGTCAACGGATGAACCAACCAGCACCCCCACCCACACCGCCACACCAACACCAACCCACACCCCTACCATAACAGCTACTACAACCCCTGGTATTGTCAGCACCCGCATCCGCCCGGCCGATGAGGCGGTGATGGTCTTTGTGCCAGCCGGTGAATTTGTAATGGGCAGCGAGGATGGAAACGATGATGAGAAACCACTCCATGCGGTCTATTTGGACAGTTATTGGATTGACCAAACAGAAGTAACCAATGGCATGTATACCTTATGTGTGCGGGACGGGGATTGTGAACGGCCGTCAGACTTAAGCAGTGTAGCACGTGAGAGTTATTACCCCAACCCTGCTTTTGCGAATTATCCCGTAATTTATGTGAGTTGGGAGGATGCCAAGAACTATTGTGCATGGGCAGGCGGACGTTTGCCTACTGAAGCAGAATGGGAAAAAGCCGCTCGCTGGGATGAAGAAGCCCAAGAAACGCGCCCCTATCCATGGGGTGAAGCGATTGCTTGTAATTTCGCTAATTATGGTCGATGTGTCGGCGACACCTCGGCTGTGAGCAGTTATCCTGAGGGTGTCAGTCCATATGGCGCTTTGGATATGGCCGGAAATGTGTGGGAGTGGGTTGCTGACTGGTATACCGATGATTATTATGCTGAACTGGTTTACGATAATCCAATTGGTCCAGCATTAGGCACATACCGCGTACTGCGCGGTGGTTCGTGGTATGACAGCGGACCCAGAATCCGCTCTGCCAACCGCGACTTTTACAGCCCCACGTATCGCAACGGTGGCGTGGGGTTCCGCTGCACCCAGGATTGACCCCCTCCAGAACCCTTGTAATGAAGTTCCTTGTCCTGGCTAAACGGTATATGCTTGAATGTGATCGAGGAAGACGGCCGTGATCTAGGAAAAGGTGGCGGTGTTTGGGAGGGTGTTGACGGCCGTGAGGCGTGACCAGTGAAGTCGCACGCATCATGGCGTGTCAGCCGCTTAATTGACCAACATCATTTCAGGTGTCAGTTGCGGCATTTTGGTAGAAAATTGGGGCATGAGCAATGATGAAGAGTTAAGCGCCCAACAGTTAGTACACAAATTGGAAGTGGCCGGAGAATATCCGCATCCAGACCTGATTGAAGCTATTTGGGAACGGGGTGAGGAGACACGGCCGTGGCGGCGCATAAGGGCATTGGTCCAACAATTCGAAAATATATTAAACCCGGCGATTAAAATCGCGGCAACAAAAGGCGAAGTCGGCCTTCGCCGACTATTTTCAGCCGACGAAGGTCGGCTTTGCTTTTTGTTGGTGCAGATTTATCTGCCGCCACAAGCCATATTTCGAATTGCTGGCGTTGATACTGACACATGACACAAGTAACCGTTTCTGTTCCGGCGACATCGGCCAATCTGGGGCCGGGCTTTGATTGCTTGGGGCTGGCGCTGGCGCTGGTTAACCGCATTACGTTCACGGCCGTACCCCCCACCCCCTCTACCCCCCCGCTCACCATCACCGTCAGCGGCGTAGACGCGCCCCAGGTGGCTACCGACGAAAGCAACCTGGTGTACCAATGCGCCAACATCATTTTCG
>JAHDWJ010000047.1 GCA_023384415.1 Anaerolineae bacterium | reverse complement strand
TGGGGCAAGGAGCAGGGTTAACGGGAAAAGCAGGAAGAGAAGAAGGCGAGTGGCGAGTGGCGAGTGGCGAGTGGCGAGTGGCGAGTGGCGAGTGGCGGCCGCGTTCCATGGCTTGCTCCTGGTTAGCTATTGATAGGGATATAGGGCTGTGTTGAGATAAGTTGAATGGGTAAAGCGGTAAATCTGTGAATGGGTCTAAGTATAATCGTCGTTGGTGAAAGCGTCAAGAAGAAGTTTTTAGTATGGTTTTATAATGATTCTATGGATTGTATAAATTGCATACTGTTTTCATCCATTGTGACAGCAGGGAGCGGTTTTGGCTTTCATGATTTTGGGAAGTAAGCGTTCAGGCTTAACGGGGTTATTATTCAGACAAAATTTAGCTGATACCAGTAACACGGGCATCACTATTACGGATGGTGATGACCTGCCTGGTCATCCGGGATTTCAACGCGCAACTCATTCTATTGGATTCAGAGTAAGTTTGTAGCCGTAGCTGTGGATGGTGTGTAAAAATTGGGGTTTGTTTTTATCTGGCTCGATGCGTCGTCGCAGCCGGCTGATAAGGGTGGTAAGGCGACTTTGCTCCCGGTCATAGGCATCATACGGCTCTTTTAGGCCCTCTTGAATGATGGCCTGTTTGTAACAAAGCTGATCGGCCCGGTCATATAGATAGGCCATGACCCGGTACTCCATCGGGGGCAGGCGGTGTGGTTTGCCCTGAACCCATAGAGTCCGGTTGGCGGTGTCCAGCCAGAGGGCCTGACCGGCCGCCTCTTGGGGTTGGGGTTGAGGGGCTGGTTGATTCTGGCTGAGGGCGGTTCCCAAGAATGCGGCCGCCATCAATGCTTGCCCATAACCCAACATCTCCCGACGTAAATAATGAACTGTTGGTTGGTACTGGCTCAGGTGGGCCAACGCCTGAAAAAACAGCCCCACTTGATAAGCCAACCAGGAGCAATCGGTGAACGCGGCCGCCAGATGGCGTATTCGCTGAATCTGACGTAAAAGCTGGACCAATGTTTCGGGCAGCTCATCGGTGTTTATTTTCTCCGTCAGCGTTGTCAACCCGGCCAGCCGTTGTTCTAGTTGGCAGCATCGGCTCAGATCATAGTTTTCCAGGTACGTCTGCTTTAGAGCCATCTCTAGCGAGACAAAATCTTGCAATAATGGGGCCTGCCCGACCTGGCTAAAATCAATGAGCCAGCAGCGACTTTCTGGGTCAACCAGAACAGTATCAAGGTTGACCTGGCCATGGGTCAGCCCCCACCGTACCTGGCTCACCTTTTTTAAGGCTCCTTGTTCAAGTAAGGTGACAGGGTTGGGCAGTTGGATAAATTGTTTATCTTGCAGGTGGTAGGTGAATGATTCGGCATCAAGAGAGCAGTGCCCCAGGCCACTGTTCATAAGCTGCTGGCACAAAGATTGGATCTGCTCTGGAAATTCATCCGCATCCCGGGAGAGTCGGTGTTCATCAAGCCATTCGCTGTAATGCTCCGTCAGTGATTTCTCTGGGTAATTGGCTCCTTTTTCGTACCAGAGGCGCAACTTTTTCTGGTACAAATAGTTTATTGCGGTTTCTACCGCTTCGGGAGGATATTGGCGTTGATATTGGCGTAACGGGGTTAGTTCGGCCAGATTGGGTCCCAGAAATCGGTGGGCCGCGGCCGCGTAATGCACAGTTTCTGCCCGCCGGCCTTCATCTAAACTGGTACCTCCAAAATGGGACAACGCGGCCGCTTCATACCGCTGCACCATCCCCCGCACCGCCGGTTCCAGGCCACAGGTCACGATATAACCGTTTTCCCGCCCGTCCTGGCCAAAGGCAAAAAGGCGCAGCACCACGTAAGTGGGGCAGCTAATTAATAGTTCGTCAATGGTAATTTGCGCCTCACTGCCAAACAGGCGGCGAAACAGATCCTCAACGATCAGGCTGCGTGACAGCAAAAGGGATGGGGGCAGGCCACTCTCAAATTGTTGCACCAGTTGGGTGAAAGATAGCTGCTTAGGCCAACGAATAGACAACCCCCAATTGATACGAACATGCTGCTCTACCGCCTGAGTGATGGCGGCGATCATGGCTGCCGGTCCCTCATCTTTCTCCAGATAATTGATCGCCGGCGCGAGCCGCTCCCCGTTGAAGGATGGTGTCATTTGGGAGGCCATCACATCACGGGTGTCCTGAAAGGCCGGAAAGCCAGTCAGGACAATTTTGGGAATAGCCTGAAACTGCCCATCTTTAGCCAGGGCTAACCCGGTTTTGTCGCGCGTGTCATTATTGTCTACCATGCGGACATCGGTCACGACGACATGGACTCGCTCATTAAGCAGGTAGGCGCGGGCTTTCTCTAAAGAGCCTGCTTGTAATACCTGATACCCCGCCTTTTCGACTGATTCAGCTCGCGTTGCCAGGAAATCAAGGTCGTTGTCTACCAATAAGACAACGATGGGGTTTTGTCTCGTGCGGTTAAGTCGGGTCATCATGGCGTTGTTTCCTGGGAACGATTGGATTATGCTCATCGTGGTCATAAAGTGACATTCCAGTTGGAGAGTAGAGACTGGAGACTGGGGGCTGGTTAATATCGAGTCTCCAGTCTCACTGAAAATGTCAGTTTATGACCGTTGGCAGTATACATAGAATGTGCCCTTACATTTCACGTTTCATATCTGGCAGGGCCCGCTGAATAATGCGTTGTAATTCGCTCACCTGGGATGGCTTACGAATGTAATCTGAGGCCCCGGCCTGCAACAGCTTTCGGGCATGCTGCCAGGTGGGGGAAGCGGTGACGACGATGATGCGGAGTTTTTCACACTGTTGACGTAGAGAGGTTACGCACGCGGCCGCGTCAGCCATACTGCCGGCATCTATAAAAGCTATATCATACTGGCATAAGTCAGGAGTGTAAATGGATTCATCCTCTCCGCTTGTGTATAAATCTCCCAGTGGCCCTACCGTCTGGTCTAAAACGGCTGACCAGGGGGACTCATGATTATTGGTTATGTAAAGAAAACGGTTTGTCACGTGCATCTCCTTGGGGTAAAGGTTGAATTCAAATTGTGGGATGCGTGGATAAACAACCGGCCAGCTCTTCAACATCATTTAACTTCCTTCTGGCTTTTCCACGGGCAAATAAATTGTCATAACGGTACCGCCACCTTCTTGTTTATGCCCTTCGATTTTGCCCCCATATGCCTGGACAATCAGTTGAGCCATGATCAAACCCATGCCCAAACCACTGCTCTGGGATGGTTTTTGGGCGAGACTGAGACCAATCTGACTTTCGATGTGGGGGGGTAACCCGGGGCCGGTATCACAAACCATGATATGAACGCCCTGATCTGCGGCCGCGCTGCGAATGGTGATGTGGCGCACAGGTTGACCGCGAATGGCTTCTATAGCGTTTTCAACCAGGATATCAAAGGCACGGCGGAGCCACTCTGGGCTGGCTTGAACAGTGACCGCATCGGGCAGGGACAGGTCAAACCCTAAAAAAGCGACTTGGAATTCGCTGTTTTGCCACAATTGGTTGGCTCGTTCATGAACGAATTCATTGACATATAAGGAGCGAATCCCTTCCTCATCCCCAAGCGGTAAGGTGTGGTGCTGCCCCAAAATTTGCTCAGCTTGTCGCTCAATCATCGCTAACCGGTTAGACAATTGCGGCCGCAATCGGGTCAATGATGCATGTGTCAAATCGCCGCGCAGGTGATAAATTTGCTCCCGGATAGTACGGGCATGGTTACGGATGGCATGAACCCGGGTGCCGCTGTCCATGCCCATATAAGCCAGGGCCGTGCGGGCCTGTACCAGTTGGTCTGCCTGGCGTAAGTTTTCATACGCCTGGCGCAGCTCTTCATATTGCTGTACCCGGTAAATCGCCGTTGTAGCCAGGTTGCACAACGTCTCTAAAACCGTTTTTTGGTGCTGGCTGAATTGACGCGGCTCTCGGCCATGCACATAAAGAACGGCAACTACCTGGCTGCCACTCAGCAAAGGAACGCCGATGACGCAGCGGCGCCCTTTTTGGATGGTGACCGGGTTGATGAAGGGATCTTCCAGGGTGTCAGAGATAAAAATGGGCTGCCGGGTTTGGATGATTTGATGGGTGTAGCCCTGACCCACACGGGCAGCGGTTTGGTAAGGATAAATTTGCCTTTCCTCAATGCTGAGTTTGTAGGCAGGTTGATATTGGTTGGCGGCCGCGTCCCAAAACAGCAGGCTGCTATCATTAATTTTGGTCAAATCTAGAGCCGCCCGCAGCACCAGCGTCACCAGGTCCGTCAAGGTCAAGGCGGCCGAAAGCTTAGACGCCACATCTTGCAGCAGCCGGGCCTCACGCAAAATTTCGGTGTTTTGTAGGGCGATGCCCGCCTGGGCCGCCAGGGAAAGTAACGCCTGTACATCATCTTCATCAAAAGCGTTGGGCCAATCATGCTCCACTACAATTACTCCATAAATCTGCTCATTGGCTTTGATGGGCACAATTAAATTAGAAAGTGTTCTCGCATCAGCGGCTAAATAATCTGGGTCTTGGGTCACATCATTAACCAGTTGGGGTTCGCCAGTGAGAATGGCGCGGCCGCTAATTCCCCTGCGCCTGGGGTCGTTAACATTGATAGTGCCGATGCTGCGTTGAATTTTGGACAGGTGGTGAGGATGATAGGCGGCCACAAATTGTAGATCTGTGCCGGTGAGCAATCCCAGGGCGCATGATTGGGAAGTTGGCTGGGTCGTTTCGGTGAGCCGCCACGCCTGCTCAACGATGGTGGCTAAGATCTGATCAATTTCAAGAGTGCCCGCCGCCGCCTGCCCTGCTTCATGGATGGCCTGTAACGCGGCCGCACGCCGCTGGACCTGGTTAAAAAAGCGAGCATTAAGAAGCGCATTAGCCAGCTGATCGGCCATTGCTTGTAAGGTGGCAATATCCTCTTCGGGCAGGGTCAAAAGTTTCTGGCTTTGGACATCCAACACTCCAATGACGCCCAGGCGGGAGCGCAAAGGAAAAGCCATCTCGGCCCGGGTATCTGGCAGATCAGGACTGCTGTAGTAGTGCGGGTCTTGCCGGGTGTCTGCGGCCAGGTAATATTGTCCGGTGTGAGCCACATAGCCGACAATCCCTTGCTGGCCAATGCGGAGCCGGTGCCGTTTTTCTAACATGCGCTGGCCCCCGTCAGATGAAGTGGCCTGCAAAATGGCATAACTTTGTTCGGCATCAATCAGAAAAACGCCAGCGTGATAGAAGTCAGGGAAGTGGGTGGGGATCAGTTCAACTACTTCATGTAGTAGTTGAGCTTCGTTGAGAGTACGGCTGGCCTGACCGGCTACCTTAGCGGCCGCGTCCAACAATTCACCGTGACGTACGGCCTTTTGGTATAGGTGGGCGTGGTGTAGGGCGGTTGAAACCCAGGCTGCCAGAGAGGTTAGCACTTGTTCATCCGCCTCGGTGAAGGCGGCGTATTCGGTATGTTCCACATTGATAACGCCGATAGTGTCGCGGCCGCGTTGGATGGGCACAGCCAATTCTGCCTGGGTATTCGGGTGAGCCGCCAGATAATCCGGATCCAGATGGACATTATCCACTCGCACTGGCATCCCCGTTTGCATCACCCGTCCTACTATCCCAATTCGTTTCACCTGCTCCCCTTGCCAATCTAGCTCCCCCTGCCAATCCAGTGCCTCTTGCAAATAATCGCGGGTGGTCGTCATCTCCTCTTCCGGGTATGTGGCGACCAGAGCCATCGTACCCCTTTGGGTTTGGTGCCAGATACTCGTATAAGCCGTCTGCTCACCTGATGTGAGCACCAGCATACTGGCTTGCCGGGCAATGCGAAACAAAATTTCCCGCGTGTCCAATGATGAGGTGACCAATTGAGCCGCCTCATGCAATGTTTGCAACAGCTCATGCTGCTTGCTCAGCCGCTCGTAGAGCTGGCTGTTTTCCAGAGCAACTGTCGCATATTCCGCCAGGGTCAAAAGGACGGTAATATCTTGCTCATCAAACGCATCTGGCTCTGGGTGTTCCACGTTGATCACCCCAATGACCTGCCCCTTGCTTTTGATGGGCACGGCCAACTCTGAGCGGGTTTCTGCGTCATATTCAATATAAAATTCATCTACCTGCACATCGCCGACTAAAATATGACTGCCCTGCCGCACGGCCTGGCCCGTAACACCTATACGACCATTTTGGTTTAGGTGGATACGCCCCACTCTGTCCTGGAGTAAAGCTAACTGTTTACGCGGATAGGTGGCTTCAAACGTCAAATATTCCCCTTCAACCAGGGCCAGATGGCTGAAACGGGCATTATGTCCGGAGACACCTGTCAGATGCCACGCCTGCTCGGCAATCAAACTCAATATTTCCTTGACTGGTAATAGAGAACCGGTGACAGCATGGGCTGCTTTTTCCAGGGCGCGTAATGTACGGCTGTGTTTTTGCTCTTTTTCGTATAGATACGCATTGAGAATCGCCACCGCTGCCTGATCGGCAAACAGGGTGATGAGATTGGTTTCTGTACTGGTGAAACGGTGCGGCCGCCGATAATTGATAAACATCACCCCCAGGGTGCGGTTCCGGGCACGTAAATTCACCGCCAGGCAGGAAGCTATCTGCTCTTCTCGGCTGAAACGGCTGTTCTTAAACCAGGGATCATGGTTCACATCATCGGCAATATAGGTGCGCTCGGTGTGAGCCATGACCTGAAAAAGAAGGGATTCATTGCCTTTGGCGGTCATAGGTTGGGGACGGTCGGGGTACCAAACCTGCCCCACGATGGTAGGGGGGTGGTGCAGCCGTCCTTTGTCTTCATCGTAAACATAGAGGGTGACAATATCACAGCGCAAGGCACTGTACATGCCTTGGGCGATGGCCTGTAAGGTTTGTTCCAGAGGAGCCAGGGTGATCATGTTGGCAATATCACCAGCTGTGTCCCGTACCCGGCTCAGTTGTTCCAACAGGCGGCTGTTGTTGAGGGCCAGGGAAACATGATGGGCGAAGGTGCGAACGGTGTTTTGCTCCTGGGTGGTGAAGGAGCGCGGCCGCGTATAGTTGAGGAACAAAACCCCCAATTGGGAGTCTCCGACCTGTAAGGAAATCCCCTGAAAACTTTGCACCCCAAGTTCGGTCAATCGTTGGTGGGTGGCCGGACCGAGGATGTCAGCGGCCGCAGCCTGAACCATTTGGCTGACCCCTACCCATCCTTGGGCCATGATAGCACTGACATGACCGCCTGTGTGTGGTTCTGCCTGCCTAAATGCCCGCCACGAGCTTTCCGAAAGGCCATCGGCAACGGAAAGATCGGGCATGAATTTTTGACGCTGGGCATCATAGACCCAGAGAACGGCAGAATCGGCGTTGAGAACGAAGCGGGCCTGGCGAACAGCTTCGCGTAAAACATTGGCAAAACTGGTGATTTGAGCTAAGGCGGCCGCAGCCTGACGCATCTGGTTGAGTTGGTACATGCGTTGGGCATTTTCATAAGCGATGGCAGCCTGATTCACATACAGTTGCAGGGTGTTTATATCTCGTTCAGAAAAAATGCGGGGATGATCATAGTAGACCCATAATACCCCAATCGGCTCACCGTTTACTGAGACAGGCAGCCCTGCGGCCGCAACCACCCCTCGGCTAAAGAAGGTGGGATTAACCCGCTGCTGTTCCAGACGGGCGTCTTGCACCAATTGGGGCTGCCCGGTACGCATGATCTGCATAGATAACCCCTGCGGCCGCACCATACTTTGAGGCGTAGCTCGCTCATTACCGGTGGCGATCAAATCAATCCCTTCCGCCTGAGCCAGATCTATGAGTATCATTCTGGCCCCACTGGCCTGGCCCACTTCTTGCATCCGCTCCACCATCTCTTGAAGCACCTGCCCCGGCTCCTGGGCCGAAACGAGGGCATTACTGGCAGCAAAGGCGGCCCACAGACTGGCATCTGACTTCTGCCGCTCTTCGTCTAAGGCAAACCGTTCAATGACGAGAGCTACCTGCCGGGCGACAGTCAATAACAACGATTCATCCTCTTTTGTGGCTGGTTCGGGTGGATCGAGGAAAGCTAGAAGGCCGACAATTTGTCCTCGGCTGAGTAGGGGAATGAGCCAGATAGGCGCTGACCGGAAATCACAATTTAGCTGGTGCCGCCATTGTGCCCAGGCTGGTTCATCAGGAGATAAGCGGTGAACCTGGTCTGTTTCTAACCAGGTTGTCAGGTCAGGCCATTGGTTGAGATCAATAAGCCAGTTGGGATCTGGGTCTGGTAAAGGGGGAAGGGGGGCAATGGCTCGCAGCAGCAGCCGTTTTTGACTGGGGGAAAAGGTGTAAAGATAGACTGCGGCCGCGGACCAATAAGCAGCAATATGCTTAACGGCCATTTCCAGGGTACTGTGTAAATCGGTTGTTTGGGTAAGCCGGCGAGTAAAATCAAGTAGAAAAGAAAGGGGGGGTGATGTGGTCATCTGTTTGTTAGTGGTTTTGTTGGTGCGTGATAAGTGATGCCTGTGAGGCTATTTATCACGCTACCTATTTCACATATTCCCCCTGTTTATACCACATCTCGCCTGGCTTTTCTTGAGTAGTTTGCTGACAATTTTGTCACAAAATGGCTGGCGGGGATGGCAGAAAAAGGACAGAAGCAATTTTTTTACATTTTCCACACAGTTTTTACATGAAGAGGGGTATACTGGTAGTTATAGTAAAGGAGAACGAATGATGAAAGATGAACACGTTTCCGGGACATTAACGCGGCGGCAATTTATTCAGGGGGGCGCGGCCGCGACAGTCGGTTTACTCCTGGCTGCTTGTGGGGCTGAAGGGAATGAACCAACAACGATGGCTTCTCCCAACCCGACAACCCCACCGCAAATAGCTGCTGAAGTTAGCCCAACCACTGCGGCCGCTGATACACCCATCTTGTCACCTACCCCGGCCTGCGCGGATGATGATGATCCCACCCCGGCGCAGACAGAAGGGCCTTATTACACCCCTGATACGCCAGAGCGCACCAATTTTTGGGAAGACGGGATAACGGGGACGCGCCTGTTATTGACCGGGAAGGTGCTGACGACGGGATGTGAGCCGGTTGCGGCCGCGCTCATAGATTTCTGGCATTGTGACGCCAATGGAACTTATGACAATGTTGGCTACAAGCTGCGCGGACACCAATTTACTGACGCAAATGGCAACTTTGTTTTGGACACTGTTTTGCCAGGTCTTTATCCGGGGCGCACCCGCCATATTCATGTCAAAGTGCAAGGCCCCAATAAACCGGTACTCACCACCCAGCTTTATTTCCCTGACGAACCCCAAAACAGCAGAGATGGCATATACCATCCTGATTTGCTTATGACTGTTCAGGCAACGGCAGACGGGATGGCGGCCGTGTTTGACTTTGTTCTGCGCTGAGGGAACGTTTTCAACCCTTAGGGGGCGTGATAGGTGAAACGTGATGCGTGATCAGACCGACCTCACGTAGCACGTTTCAGCTCAGACCCGACGAAAGCCGGGAAACCCTGTTTGTAAATTACTCTCCTAAATCGCGGCCGCGCCAATGACGGACCACCGGTTTTAACACCACCCCCGTGATAAAGGTAAAGGTAAGCAAAGCCAACCCCCAATAGACCGGCGGCCGATGGCCAGCCACGCCCAAATTCAACTCCTGAATCGAGGTTGGGCTGGGCTGGGAATCCCCCAGGGTAAACTGCCCCTGATCCGTATACCCCAACACCGTAATCTGGTTCGTGGCCGGATTAACCAGAGAGACAGGCACCTGCACCCAGGGGGCACAGGGCTGACCGATGGGGCGTGTCCATACTCGCAAATTGGCCTCATTCATCCCGGCAATCTGATTATTGGTGTATTGGAAGCGAATATCCAGGGTTGTGCCTGGGCCAATCTTGGGGGAATCTATGCTCCAGATGGGGGTTTGCAGGCGAATATCGGTGGCGCAGGGGTGGTAAAGATGGCGGGTGACGGTAACATCCCCCCCGACCAATGCCCCTGCGCTAAAATCAACCCGTACCCCCATTGTGTCAAACAAAATAGCCGGTAAGTTCCCAGCAGGGGTAAGCCGCTGCCGCTCCCGGTAGGCTAACGGAATTTGGTCGCCAAACAGCAGATACGCTCCACCTGCATTGTTGCCCGCTTCATCATTGCCCAACGTGGAGAGGATAATGTCGGCCAGGCCATCCCCATTAACATCCCCGTTTCCCCTGACGGCAAAACCGAACAAATCGCTTGCGGCCGCGCCCCCCAGCCTGGGCAAACTGCTAATGGTCGTATTTACCGGGTTAGGGGTACCATAGGCGATATAAACGGCCCCCGTGCTGGATATTTCACTCTCAGCCCCAATCAATATATCTCCATACCCATCAGCATTGATATCTCCCGCATAAGCCAGATATTTGGCCTGACTCAAAGTGTTGTTACCATGTGCCCCGCTATAAGAGATTCCCCCAGTCAACGGGCTGCTTATGGGTGTGGCTGATCCCCAAATCAGATACACGGCCGCTGAAGCTCCTGCCGCACTGACCGCCACATCAGCATACCCATCCCCATTAAAATCACCGGCCCCACTAACCTCTTGCCCGGCTGCGTTAAAACTAATATTTGAAGCGTATTGGAGATGGCTGCCCAGGCTACCGCTGGCCGGTGACGCACTGCCCAAAATGATATAAGCCGATCCTCCTTGATTGGCCCCATCGTCATTTTGCGGTGCCCCAACGACAAAATCCATGTATCCATCCCCATTGACATCCCCGGCGGCGTCTATACTGGACCCGGCAAAATCATTGACAGCTTCACCGGTATATTTAATCCGGCTGCCCAAAGAGCCACTACTGATACTGCTGCCACCGAGAATCAGGTAGACTGCTCCCGCATTGCTAACGGGTGCATCATGGTTCATTACCCCCACCAACATATCCTGAAACCCATCGCCATTCACATCGCCAGCGGGGGCGACAGTGCGGCCGGCCTCATCCCCCGCCACTTCGCCTATGAAAATAGGAAATGTACCCAGGTTACTGCTGGCTAATGTGGCCCCACCCAAGACGACATAAACCGCCCCGGCATTGTTGCCCGCCAAATCATTAAAGGGGGCCCCCACCAACAGATCACCAAATCCATCCCCATTCACATCACCAACCCCAGCAACCCCATAACCGGCCAGATCGCCAACATTGTCACCGGTATAAACAATGACAGATGGGGTTGTGGCCAGGCGCAGGTTCAGCCCCCAGCCATCTGGCCCCCCCAGGATGACGTAAACTCGATTGGGCGAGGATGCCCCAATGGCCAGTTCATCATAACCATCCCCATTCATGTCGGGGACCACGGCCACATCTACACCAACGGGCTGGGCCGCGCTGCCGGTGAGAAAGGCATTGGCATACCCATCTACGCGGCCGCTGCCCAATGCCTCAGCCTGACTGTTCAGCAGCAGGCACAGCGTTATTATCAACAACATGAGCAAGGGTAATTTTTGTTTCATTATCTCATACCTTAGAGGCCACACATATCACGCTGCACATGGGACCCCACAAAATCCTAGAAGCTGCACAACCCTAAACCGTAATTGCGCTTATTCGCCAAACAGATGTTTAAGTTGCACACGTTCATAAAAAAGCGTCAGTAAAACCGCCGGAATGAGGAAATTTTCTTCATCAGGGGTAAGCTGGGTTTTGGCCTCTAATTTGTAGCTATCTATCATCCAGGTACGCTGTTTTTGCATGAGCATAACCGTTCTTTCACCTAGCCGGATAACGTAGCTGGGGCAGATGAAGCGGAAAAAGAACGGTATCTTGCGGGTAAAATCGGCCAGGGGAAGCTGTTGTAGGGATAGAGAGCGGGTATCAGGGGCGATCCAGCCTACCTTTTGCCCCGATGGGTTTTTAAGCCAATACATTTTTAGAGCTTGTTCATTGAGAAACTGGTTTTTAAGGACGTTGACCCCGGTTGCGGCCGCGCCGTTGCCTATAAATGCCCCTGCATCCAACGACAAAAAATCATCATCCACCATGCCGATTTTGTCCCCTTCACTGGTCAATACATCCCAATTGCTGGGAATATCCGTGACCCGGCTTTCCTGGCTGATTACCTGGAACAACGGCCGGCCGTTAGCTACTTTGATTTCATCTTTTGTAGAAAGTAACGCTTTGTTGGCGGTCATCAACGTCCGCCCATTGGCATCTGTGACTGTGATCTTTGGGCTGGCGGTCATAAAAGCAAAGTTAAAGGTTAAAGGGTAGTTGTACATAATTGCCTCCGACAAGAATGAGTTTCAGGTAACTGTGTCCCTGAATGCCATCAACACTCCCTCATTTAACCGTATCTCTGGTCCTAAAGTCAGTATCCTTTTTGGATACAAAATCAGTATACTAACGGGTGATGGTCAGCAACGCTTCTTCTCTTAGCTTCCCCATCTGGCTCAAACGACGGCGCGGGGCGTTGGGCTGGACACAGGCAGCCCTGGCGCAACAAATCCACTGCGCTCTTGTAACCGTAAAACGGCTTGAAGCGGGCAGCCTGGTGCCCTCGGTACAATTAGCGACCTCCCTGGCCGAAAAATTAGCTGTCCCCCCAGCACAGCAGGCCGCCTTCATTGCCTTTTGTCGCAACCCCGAAGCGATAGTCGCCGAGATGGCTTTTTGGCCGGATAACCCTTCCCCCCTACCTGTTCTTGGAGCCTCTTTGCCCGCCTTATTGACACCTACTATTGGGCGAGAGCGGGAAGTGCAGGCGGCCGCGCAGCTGCTGCGCCGCCCTGATGTGCGTTTGGTGACGTTAACTGGCCCCCCTGGTACAGGCAAAACCCGATTGAGCCTTGAAATTGCTCACGCCCTACGCCAGGAGTATGGCGATCAGATCTGTTTTGTGCCCTTAGCCCCGGTGCATGACGCGGCCGCGCTTTTACCCACCATTGTTCAGGCTTTAGGGCTGTCCGAAAGCCGTGACCAGCCCCCGGCCCGGATGGTGCAGCAATATCTGGCCGGAAAGCGGTTCCTGTTGGTACTGGATAATTTTGAGCAATTGGTCGCGGCCGCACCCCAACTCACCCCACTTCTGACACAACTGCCCGGCCTCAAAATGGTTGTTTCTAGCCGGGAATGGCTCAACTGCTACGGTGAATATGAATTCCCCGTACCTGCGCTGGATGTGCCTGATGTGCGCCGCCTGCCCCCAGTCGAAGCCCTGGCTGGTTATTCGGCCATTACCTTGTTTGTCACCCGTGCCCAGGCTGTGCAGCCTGGTTTTCGGCTGGACGATAGTAATGGCCCAGCGGTGGCCCAAATTTGTGCCTGGCTGGATGGGCTGCCGCTGGCCATCGAAATGGCGGCCGCTCGCATCCGCCGCTTTACTGCCTCGGAACTATTGGCCCAACTGACCCACCGCCTGCAAACCCTGGTGGATGGCCCCCGCGATCTTTCCCCCCGCCAACAAACCTTACGTGGGGCCATTGATTGGAGCTATGAGTTATTAACTGTGCCAGCTCGACGCCTCTTTGAGCAGGCGGCGTTATTTGTGGGTGGGGGGACGGTGGCCGCGTTGGCCGCAGTGGTCAATGGGGAACATGGCGAGGGCTATTTGTCGGAGCAGCTTTTTGCCCTGGCCGATAAGAGTTTGCTCCGCTGTGAGCGAGATGTCGGGGGGCAGCTTCGCTTTGTCATGCTGGAGACGCTGCGCGAGTATGGGCTGGAACGGTTGGAGCAGTGGCCTGACGCGGCCGCGATCCAGGAGCGGTATGTCTACTATTACGTTACCTGGGCGGAAAGCCAGGCCGCTTTATTGAAACAGCCAGGAGCTGAGGGGGCGGCCGCGTTAGCCGCCATAGACAATGAGGTAGCCAATTTGCACTGGGCTATCACCCAGGCCGCTGATGCCGCTCTCAGCTTGCGACTGGTTCACGCCTTGTATGGGTATTGGGAAACCCGGGGGTATTACGCCGAAGCCCGCCGGCTGCTCCTGCTTACTCTGGCACGAGCCACGGACCCCACCCGTTTGCGCGGGGATGTGCTGGCAAATACCAGCTTATTGCTCCGTTTAATGGGTCAGATGGAGCAATCATTGGCCTTGTTGCAAGAGGCGATTGTTTTGTATGAGCAGTTAGGGGATGAACATAGAGCCGCCTTTGCCCTGCATCACCTGGGGCAACATTTTGGGATGCAGCAGGAGTATGGAAAGGCGGCCGCACAGTTTGAGCGGGCATTAGCTGTCTATCGGCAAGTGGGAGATGTGGCGGCAGTGGCCCGGGTGCTGGGCAGCCTGGCCTTGTCTCTGACAAGGATGGAGCGGTATGAGGATGCGGCCGCAGCTTATCAGGAAGCTCTGACCATCCGGCGGCAGGCAAACGACCAAAACGGTGTCTCCCACAGCCTGTACGGTCTGGCCCAGATAGCCCAATTACAAGGGGATATACCCCAGGCGGAACAGCTATTCCAGGAAGTGTTACATCTCCGGGCCAGGTGGGGCCATCGCCGCCATCTGGCCAATGTCGTAGATGCGTTGGGCAAAATATGGATTGAGCAGGGCCGATTCGCTGATGGATGCCGGCTGATAGGATTTGCCCAACACATCTTTCTGGAGATAAACATCCAAAATTTTGACCCGGAATTTGCCCGGTTTGACAACCTGCTCCAGGCCGCTCTAGGTGAAGCCAAACGACAACAACTGCTCGCCGAAGGCCGGAAAATGACCCTGGATGATGTTTTGGCAATGGTCTGCTGACGGAAGAGCGAAGACGGAAGATGGGTGACCCACCCATCCGTTCTTCGCTCTCCGTCAACTACAGCTTTTAAGAAACAGAGGTTGGTTGTACGGGCAATCCGTGCGGTGGCCCTCGTTCCTGGGCAAGCCCCTGCCTAAAATCATTATCGTAAGGTCTGCGCCTAGAAATTCTTCCAGGGATTCAGCCCCATTGATTTTGCTCGCTGATAGACCAAAACGACGTATGTCCAGTTAATAATGGCCCCACTGGCATACAAAACATGGACCGTCATATTGGCCGTATTGGTGAACACATTCAACAGGTAGGCGGTAAAATTGCCTACGGCCATCCCCAGGGCAATGTAAAACGATTGCCCTTCTAGCCCTTTACGGTTATAAAACATCATAATAAACAACAACCCCATTTCCAGGGCCAAAGCATAGCCGGTATAAACCCCGCTGAATAGGTGAATGGGCATAAACTCCCCATAACCTGGGACCCCCGGGTTAGGTCGGAAAAATTCTGTTTCCACGACGTAAAGCAGCCCAAATGCGGTCACCAAACCAAAAATAACAATAGGATAAAAATATTTGACCATTAAAGGTTGGGTAAATTTTGACCGTCCATACCGTAAAATCGTATATAAAATGACAACATCCATAAAGAGGGCACCGGTATTCCCCCCCCGCATCAGCCAGACAGGGCATTGTTCCCAGGTCACAGAGCAGGCGGGAAATACTTTCATGCTGTAGTAAAATTCCCAGGCAATATTGCCGCATAGAGCAATGATGGGCATACCATACGTTTTTTCTTGGAAACCATGTTTAATGATGAGAATATAGGCGGTTAGCCAGCCAATAGCCTCTATCACAAACATCGAAGAAATAACCCAATCCGGTACGAGCGTTGGCATAAAAACCTCCTTGTTGTGGGTGTAGGGCAAAGAAGCAAGAGCGCAAGGTTGCCAGCCATGAACCGGAACTGACAGCCCGCTTGAGCAAGGCTGAATGATAGCTGTGTTATCTAACAGATAACAATGCTTTTCTATCTCCTTCGCTACACTATGGGATTGTAGAACTACTTACTGGTTACTAAAACGATTTCTTGGGACACTGCGGCCGCGCTCTCTGCTGCGGTCCAGTTCATGGCAAAATAATCTCCATTCAGCCATGCCTCTATCATATCTCCATAATGGGGATTTCTCAAAACAGCCGATTGTCCTGGGACATACATAGCCACAGAGTTCCCCCATTGGCCCGGCTGCACAATTTGCCGGTAGGAAACGGCCTGGCTGTTGCTCTCATACGGCTGATCGAAGCGCATAGCGGTCTGGTTTACGGTGTCTGTGTCCCCCCCGATGGGAAATGGCCCCTGGTTGAACAGATGGTTGAGTGGCCGCACCCGGCCCAGAGCATGATTAAAACGAATCCCATGTAACTGGCCCCACCGCCATTGACGGCTGTCTGGCCCTAGCAAGCGGCGGCATTCGTGGGTAGTTTCAACCAGGGCTTGAATGAGAAGGCGCGGCCGCTGCCCCGCTGGCAGCCATGGGTTGTCAGGTTGGGTTAGCATCTCTAACAAGACAGGGGTCAGGCGGCCCTGGAACTCATTACCCGGCGCAAAAAATTCATTGGGGCCGGCCCCCATCAGCCGATCAAACAGTGGCTGCCCTAACTCATGTTGCAGCAGCAGCCGGGTAAATCGCTGCATAAAGACGGTATATACCACAGGCCCTGCCTGCTCCGGTCCCATCCATCCCCCCCACCGATCAAGGATGTCCAAAGCAAGCTGTGCCTCAGCCGGGATAGACCTGTTTGTTGCCTGAAAAATGTCGGCTAATTTCTCTTTGAGTTCTAGCCCTGGCAAGGAGAGCCAATCCATCTGAAACTGGCGGCAATCCTCAGGGGAGATATGACTTTTACGAGCTAAAAGCTGCTCCAGCCGGGCGGCTCGGTACCCATTTGTCCATTGGCTGCCCAGATAATACGGGTAATCATCCCCAATGATCCGATGGTTGGCGGAGATGATGTACCCCCGCTCTGGGTTGAAGCTGTGGGGCATCGCCTCAAATGGAATTTCCCCTATCCACTCATGTTCTCCCGTCCAGCCGGGGGTAGGCACAACCCCCTGTCCCTGGGCGCGAATGGGGACGCGGCCGCTCACATAATGGCCGATATTCCCCTGCACATCCGCATAGAGCAGGTTGAGTGGGGGGGCGGTCATCTCATCCACGGCGGCTACAAAATCATCCCAATGTTGGGCCGTATTGAGCCGGGCAAAGCCGTTAAAAAGTGGGTCGGGACGCAGGGCCATGGAGTTGAGGCTGAGGGCCACCTGTTCAGCCGGGGGGTGGAAATCGCCCAGCACGGGGCTGATAATTGGCCCATGATGGGTGAGGCGGATGGTTTCCTGGTGGGGGGCGCGGCCGCGTACTTTGATCTCTTCCTGGATCACCTTAATTTTGCGCCACGTTCGACCAAACCGGTACCGCTCCGGGTCATGGGGATGCAGCTTCTCAATGAACAAATCTTCTACATCGGTGAAAGCCAGGGTGGCCCCCCAGGTGATATGTTCATTGTGCCCCACCAGGATATAAGGCAGCCCTGGCTGAGAGACGCCGGTCACATGAAAGCCATCGGCACTGTGTAAATGGTTGAAATACCAGAGGGAGGGGGTACGCACGGGCAGGTGCATATCATTGGCTAAGATGGCCTGACCGGTGCTGCTTTTCCGGGGGGCGATTACCCATCCATTGCTGCCTCGGCCATCGGCTTCGGGGGCGCGGGCGAGGAATGGGCCAGCGGCCGCGTTCATCATGGGGTCTATTTGTAGTTGGTTAAACTCAAGACCGCCAGGCAGGGTGACGGGGTGGCGGTCGGGGTAACTGGGTTCGAGAGCAGCCGCTTTTTCTAGCCCTACCCTCTCTATCAACTGTGCCCGGACCAGCTCTCCAGCCCAACCAAAAGAAAGCACCCACGCCTGCAAATAGCCAAAGGCCACACTATCTTGCTCTAGCCAGGGGGTGGGATCATGGCGAAGCAGTGCAAATTCTAAAGGGCGAGGGAATGGGCCGCTGAGATAAGCGTTGACCCCATGTGTGTAAGCGGTCAGGTTGGCCTGTATATCAGGGTAAATGTGGGGCCAACCTTCATGGGCCAGCCGGGCAAACCCCAGGGTGCGGGAGAGGCGATCAGTATCCAGAGCCAGGGGTCCCAGCAGTTCGGCCAGGGATCCGTTGGCGGCCCGGCGGTTTAGCTCCATTTGCCACAGTCGGTCTTGGGCATGGACAAACCCCTGGGCAAAGAAAAGATCAGGCTGATTTTCGGCCTGGATGGTGGGAATGCCCCAGGAATCACGCTGGATGAGGACGCGGCCGCGCAGCCCATCTAGCTTGAGTTCTGTTACGTTTGGCATGGCTTGGGGGGAGTGAATAGGCATGGGGTGTTCAGTGGGGGGGGAAGCGTCAGTTTAGGGTAATTTTACCCCAAAACCCCTGTTACTCACACCCTGGATTGATCTGACAAACCTGAACAGCGGCCGCCGCGCAGGCATGGTTGACCATCATCCCCAGGTAGGGGGAAGGGTCAATGGTGTTAGCGAATTGCAGCTCATTGAGGTAATAGCCATTGCCATCATCTAGCACGATAGAAAAATGGAGATGGATACCAACCGGCCGCAGGGAGTTGCCGCTGTAGTTGCCGGTGTAGCCAAGCAAGGTTCCCTGGGTCACAAATTGCTCACGACTGCCAGGGGGAAACGCGGCCGCGATAAAATCATTCCCCTCAGCATCAGCCAGGTGGGTGTAATAAAGCCAGATTTGTCGTCCGGGCTGTAATGGGTCATCTGGTACACGTTGGATGAGGCTGCTTTTCCAACCTGGCTCACGGCTAATGTAACCGTCATAAGCGGCATAAACGGGCGTTTCCCCCAGGCCACTGTTGCTGAAAATATCTATGCCCTGGTGCGGCCGCGAGCGGGAGTACGGCCCCCGTGGGTCCCCATATAACAGCCCAATATAGCCATCGGCGGGCAAAATAAACGGGGCCCCCGGACAGACTTCCCGCTGCACCGTCACCAATGCTTCACGAGTTGCTGGGGACCCGCGCCACCATTGGATAAACGCCTGGTTACGAGGATCATTCAACGCCTGTACCGACCCCACCAACCGAATAACGCCATAACCGCCAATAAGCAGCCCCAAGAGCAACAATGGTTGACGATACCGATAAAGGATGGCGCGGCCGCGGCCAAGAATGGCTATCATACCCAGGGGTTCATCATCCGCCATACTTTATCTGAAAAATAATCCCTGTGGCCCAATCAGCCACAAAGAGCGAGCCATCGGGAGCTACGGTGATGTCTATGGGGGCAGCAAAGCCGGTGGCAAAATTGACCCCGCTGCCGCCGCCAGGGTTCAGCCGCATCACCTTTTGTGCCCCAGGGAAGGCACTCCACAACGCCACAAACAGGCTGTTGTAATAACCAGGGATGGCACTGTGCAGGTAAGCCGTTATCCCCGTTGGCGATGAATGGGGGATAAATTGGTAAACCGGGGGGATGACCGTAACCCCAGGCGGTGGGCTAAAGCAAACATCACAATCATACCAGGGATACCCATGTTCTCCCCCAGGTACCACCCGATGCAGCTCTTCCGGGGGGCCATAATCCGGGGCGTTATCGCTGGCATACAAGTTGCCATTACCGTCCCAGGCAATGTCGTAACTGTTGCGGAACCCTCTGGCGTAAACTTCAACAAAGCTGCCATCGGGGCTAAAACGCAAGATACTGGCTTCTAAAGGATGGAGTTCATCTTGTTCGCCAGCGTTTGGCCCTTCTAAAATCTCCCCGTGATCGGCTCGCGCCCCTACAGAAACATACCCAAACCCATCAGGGCCAAAGGCGATCCCATTGGCAGCGTGGTAGCTGGTATAGCAGCAGGGCAGCCCGGCCAGAATGGTACTCACCGAACCATCTGGGCGAATGAGCATGACGCGAGATTCTCCGCCGATGCCCTGGTTGCTGGCCCGATGGGAGACATACAAATTGCTGGTGCCCGGCTGAAAGGCGATGCCGGTGGGCATGGTGAAGCCAGTGGCATAGGTGCTGGCATTGCCATTGTTGTCAAGCCGATAAATTTGCCCTTCCATCGTGGCCACATAGAGCCAGCCATCCGGGCCAAAGGTGATGCTGGTAGGATGTTTGCCTGGCAAAATGCCGAAGTAAGTAACAGTGAACCCAGATGGCACTTGAATCCGCCCTTCCCAACCCGTTTTGTCATCGGCACAAGGGTAAGGGGCACAACCGCCAGGGTAATCTGGGGGCAGCCCGACGGAGCCGCCAGGGGGTGGGGGCACGGGAGTCGCGGCCGCAGCCGTTCCTGTCACCACCATTGTTGGCGTCAAAACAGCCGCTGGCCCGGCCGTAACTGTCATGGTTATCTCCGGGGTCGTGGTGAGAGACAGCGTGGCGGTTATTACAGGGGTGATAGTCGGGATCAGGGTAGCTGTGGCCGGTTCCGCCATAACCAGTGCGGTAGGAGATGGCGATTCCGTTGGCGATTCAAGAGTGACCAGGACAGCGATACCAGCCGTCGCTGTAGCCGGTGAAGTGGGTGTAGCTGTCGGTGTTGTCTGGCTTCCACACCCAACCAGAAACAAGCACAAGAGTAAAAACAGTCGTTTGATGGTTCTATTCATTGGTTTTCCTTAGCCAGTGTGCGAGTAGTTAATCTCTCAATCTCCAGTCTCCCTATCTCCCCCCCACCACTATCCCATCCCCAATAGCATAGCCGTAGGGCATGGCATCGGTGTTGTAATGCCAGCCAACCTGCCCACGAGCGTCAATGGCGATGAGGCCCCCCTGCCCATTGACCCGTTCTTCAAGGACACGAATAGCTGCCTGGCAGGCGGCCGCGGCGGAAAGGCCGGCCGCAACAAAATCGCACACTCGTTTACTGATGAGAATTTTCATTAACTTTTCGCCGTAACCGGTAGCTGAAACCCCGGCTGTCCAGTTATCAGCATACGCGCCTGAGCCAACCAGGGGGCTGTCGCCCACGCGGCCAGGCAGCTTTTTGCGTGTTCCCCCGGTAGAGGTCGCGGCCGCGATGTTGCCCCATTGATCTATGGCTACCGCCCCGACCGTATCCCCCATCGCTCCGGCTTCAGTGAAAATGGTGGCCGTCTGGTAGCTGCCCTCCTTTTTCAGGTCAAGGTAACGGGCCAACTCATCGCCGACTAACAGGTCTTCTAATTCACAGCGGGGAAAGCCAATCCGGTCGGCAAAGGCTGAGGCCCCATCGGCTACCAGGAAAGTATGTTCAGTGTCGGTCATGACCCGGCGGGCCAGGCTGATGGGGTAGCGCACTCGCTGTACGGCGGCGACGGCCCCCATCTCCAGGGTGGCTCCATCCATGATGAGAGCATCCATCTCTACATTGCCTTCGCTGTTGAGATAGCTCCCCCGGCCAGCATCCAAAATAGGACAATCTTCTAAAAGATTGACCGCCTTTTCGATTGCCTCAATAGCGGTGCAGCCCTGGAGCAGCATCGTTTGGGCGAGCGCGGCCGCATCCCGGCACGCCGCTACCCCTTGTTTAATACGTTCTCCGGCCAGGTCCCAGGCCCCGGCCCCGCCGTGTACGATGATCGCTGGTGTCATAGAGTCACGCAAAATGATTAACCTGTTTTAACCGCATCCAAAACCTGGGCTGCCAGGTCATAGCGGCCAAAGGCGGGGATCAAATAGACCCCCTGGATGAGGCCATCCAGTTGGTGCATAATTTCTTGGGCAATAGCTACCCCCTCGTCCTGGGGGTTGGTGGCCTGGAGCATCCGCTGACGTAATGGCTCAGGAATAGAGATGCCGGGCACTTCGTTGTGCAAAAATTCGGCATTGGCGCTGTTGAATAAGGGCTGGATGCCCACAATCAATGGGAGCATGGGCTGGCCCGTTTGTTCCTGATACTGGGTGATAAATTGCCGTGCGGCCGCCGGGTCAAACACCGGCTGGGTCAGAGCAAAATCGGCCCCGCTCTGGATTTTCTTTTGCAGCAGCTTAATTTCATGGGCCGGGTCTTTGGGCTGCAAGCTCATGGCACACCCGACCACAAAGCTGGTGGGCTGGTCTAACTTTTGTCCAGCCTGGTCTAAACCGGCATTAAACTGCTGTTTGATCAGCTGAATGAGGCCGGTGGGCACGATGTCGTAGCTGTCCATCGCTTCGGGATAGTCACCGATGCGGGCGGGGTCCCCCATGGTGACAAACAGATTACGCACGTTGAGGGAATAAGCCGCTAATAAATCTCCCTGGATACGGAGCAGGTTGCGGCCGCGGGTCGGGAAATGCAAAATAGTCTCTACACCCACCTTTCCCTGGATAAGGTAAGCGGCGGCCCAGGCACTCATGCGCATCCGGGCCAGGGGAAAATCGGCAATGTCCAGGAAATTAGCCCCAGCCTCTTTGAGCATTTGCGCGGCCGCGACGAGCCTGTGGGGAGAAACACCTTTGGGTGGCCGCATCTCTACCGTTTTGATGAAGGTGTGGTGCTGCAACGCCTCAGCCAGTTGGGTGGGTTGGTCAATGGTGGTGGTACTGCTCTCTTCTTGCTGGAAGATGGTGATGTGAGGCAGCGGCCGCGTCGAGTGGCCGGGGGTATCCAGGGCGCGGCGCATGGCGGCGATGTGGGCTGGCGTTGTGCCACAGCAGCCGCCTACTAACCGAACGCCGAGTTGGGCAAAGGCGCGGGTATAGTCGGCAAAATAGTCAGGGGTGGCGGGGTAAAAGACGCGGCCGCCTTCGCTCCGTTCCGGCCAACCGGCATTGGGGGAAACAGCGAGAGGTAGCTGGGGGGCAATCTCGTGCATAATGGCCGCCAGCCGCAGCAGTTGGGCCGGCCCCCCACTACAATTGATGCCTATCATATCTACGTCTAGATTAGCCAGGTAAGCGGCCGCGGCCGCGGGGGTATCACCCAGCAGGGTGCGGTCATCACGGGCAAAAGTCATCTGGGCAATGATGGGGATGTCTGGGGAAAGATGGCGAGCGGCCGCTACCGCCACTTCAATTTCCATTTTGTCTGACATTGTTTCCAGAATGAGCAAATCTACGCCAGCTACCCCATCTGGTTGGAGTAAAACAGCAATCTGTTCGGCAAACGCGGCTTGTGCCTGCTCTCGGGTGACCCGGCCTAGAGGGGCCAGGCGCACCCCCAATGGCCCCACGGATCCCGCCAGAAGGACCCGCTTGTAACTGCTTTCGATAACCCGACGGGCAATGGTGACAGCGGCCGCGTTTATAGCGGCCAACTCATCATCTCGCCCCACGTCCAATAATTTGTACCGATTGGCCCCAAAACTGTTCGTTTCAATCAGGTCCGCGCCAGCCTCAATATAACCCCGATGAATTTCGGCAACCAGGGCTGGATTCTCCAGGCAAAGGGCATCAAAGCAGGCATCGAGGGCGGCACCCCGGCTGTGCAACATCGTTCCCATGGCCCCATCTGCCAGGAGCGTTCCTCTTTGATTTAACAACTCAAGCAGTTCAGTTCGGTTCATAAAGTGAGTGTACCATGTATCGTCAGTCGGCTGACAAACGATTTTGTAAATCGTTGGCCAGAGTGAACAATTTGCCAAATCGTTCTACAAAAGCATACGCCTGTTGTTATGGCAAATAGCCGGTCCATAAGGGGCTTTGGCGCACTCCATTTAGCCGTATTTCAAAATGAATATGTGGCCCAGAGGAGCAGCCGGTATTGCCAGAGTAACCAATGAGATTACCCTGGTAAACAATTTGCCCCGGCACAACATTAAAGCCGCTGAGATGGGCGTAAAATGTTTCATAACCGTTGCCATGATTGATCACAATCAGGTTGCCGTAACAATGGATATTCCAACTGGCATAAGTCACTGTTCCCGTGTCTGAGGCGTACACCGCAGAGCCTTCAGAGAGGGCCACATCTATGGCCTGATGACCATACCAATACCCCTGGCTGATGTTGCGGCTGCCGACCGGCCAGACAAAAGTACCTGTGCCCACGATGAGGGGTTGCCCTGATGGACCAGAAGGCAGTGGGGGGGGATTCCAAACAAACAGCTCCCGCACCGCGCCCGGCACAAAAATTTGGGTGCCGGGGTAGAGACGATAAGGGAATTCTAAATTGTTGGGGGTATAAGCAATGATGCGCTCTACGGGAATACCATATTTGACTGATAAGCTCTCCAAAGTTTCCCCAGGCAAGACATCATGCAGCACCCCATCTTCGGGGCAGATAATGAGAACGACATCTACGCCTAATTTAGCTGAATCTTTGCTTAATTCGGGGTTGCAGCCGAGCAGTGTTTCGGTACGTAAGCCGAACTGTTCAGCAATGGCTCCTGGGGTATCCCGAAATTTGACGGTGTAGGTGATGAGTTGGTGTTCGGGCAGTTTCCCCTGGTAGGTGCGGGGGTTGTAGTTTGGGGAAAGGCTGTTGTCGTAGAGAATGGGCAGTTCGGCCAGGTTGAAGGTGGTGATGTCGGTAGACGGGAACGCGGCCGCGCCCACCTCACTCGCACCACTGTTTTCCGTCAGGAACGCGGCCGCGGTTGGGGTTGCCTCATCTATCTGGCTATTTTCACGTAACTGGGCCGCCCGATAACTCCGTCCCCATACTATCACCATCGCGGCTATCACCAACATCAGCAGATAGCCCCCATATTGACGCCAAACAGTTTGGCTCTGTTTCATAAATTCCTCTAAAAAGGGCGAATGGTCAGGAGCGCATAACGAACAATTCGTTTAATTTCGCCCGCCATCATTCCTGAAAAATTAACAAAACTACCCTTACATCCGCCTGAAATTGGGGTAATTGGTGCCAAAAACCGCTTCGCATCTGACTATACCTCAGTTTATGCTGCCAATGAAAAGCGGGTTGGGGAAGCCAACCCGCTTTCTAAGCCATTATTTAGATGTGGTCATCGGGGCAGCGACTTTTTCGACCCGTGATCTAGCTGGATGCGTCTGTCAACCCTTCGAGGAATTCATAATTATCGCGGGTTTTTCGCATCTGCTGCAAAACGGCCGAGGTGGCGTTCACAATATCATACCCAGGGGTATCCATCAGATGACTGAGCATCCGGCGCATGGTGTACACACGGGCCAATTCGTCAGACGAGAGGAGCAGCTCTTCACGGCGGGTGCTGGAGCGTTCAATATCAAAGGCTGGGAAGATGCGACGCTCTTGGAGACGGCGGCTTAACACCAGTTCCATGTTGCCTGTCCCCTTAAATTCTTCATAAATAACATCATCCATGCGGCTGCCGGTATCAATCAGGCAAGTACCGATGATGGTCAGGCTGCCTCCTTCTTCCAGGTTACGGGCCGCCCCAAAGAACCGTTTGGGTGGGTATAAGGCTGTGGGGTCTAAACCACCGGAAAGGGTGCGGCCGCTGGGGGGGACCGTCAGGTTGTAGGCACGAGCCAGGCGGGTAATAGAGTCCAGCAAGACCACCACATCTTGCCCCCCTTCTACCAGCCGTTTGGCCCGCATCAGGGCCATTTCGGCCACGCGGCAATGCTGTTTCACCGGTTCATCAAAAGTGGAAGAGACAACCTCCCCTTCGACAGACCGCTGCATATCGGTTACTTCTTCCGGCCGCTCCCCAATCAGCACCACCATCAGATAAATATCCTGATAATTTTGGGCAATACCGTGAGCAATATCTTTCAGAACGGTCGTCTTACCCGCTTTCGGTGGCGAAACCAGCAAACCACGCTGTCCCCGGCCAATCGGGGCTACCAGATCAAGCAAACGAGTTGATAAGGTATGCTGATCTGTTTCTAGTTTTATTTTTAGATTGGGGAAAATGGGGGTGAGATGCTCAAAATGCCGCCGGTTCTTGGTCAGGTCAGGGTTACGACCATTCACTGCTTCTACACGGAGCAGGCTGTAATATTTCTCATTTTCTTTGGGAATACGCACCTGCCCCATTACCTGATCCCCTGTCCGTAACCCTAAACGACGGATTTGGGAGTTGGATACATAAATATCTTTAGGGCCAGGCAGGTAATTTTTGGAGCGTAAAAACCCCATGGTCTGTTTATCATCTTCGATGATTTCCAGAACCCCTCCCCGAAATTCAAAACCGCTTTCTTCTGCACTGGATTCCAGCAGGCTGTAAATTAAATCTTGTTTTTTCATTGTGCTGTAACCGGGGATGTTACGGTCGCGGGCAAGCTGGCGCAGTTCATTCAGCTTCTTAGTATCGAGTTCAACGATGTCCATGCAAAAGTCTCCATAGTAGGCTTGTGGGGTAAAGCAATAGTTGCCGATAAACCTTCGGGTTTATCCGCCACGTGCATTCAGCGTGATATTGGTTACGAAAGATTCGTGTTGTCAATCAAGATCAAGGTTGGAAAGTGTCGCCCCACCAGTGGTTTATGTATAACATTATAAAATTGTCAAACAAATTGGGGGTATAGACATAAGACGGAAAAAGGCCAAATGAGGTAAGCGAATTTATGTTCTTTTGGCTCGATGATGGCAGTATAACACGCTCCCTCTGGTAAGTCAAAGTTCTATGGTTTGATCCAGCAATTCTCAATTTAGAACCCGTTGTGTGGTAATGTGGTAGGGGTGGGACAGGCGGGTAACCATCTGGGTCAAGCGGTTCTACTTCATTCCCGCCTGTCTCACCCCGTTTGCCCCTGTTTTAGCCCAAGCGGGGCGAGACAGGTGGGAACGGAACGGTCTTGTTTGACCAAAACAGTGGCCCACCTGTCCTACCCCTACATTTATTTCTGGTATTTCTGGGCAAATTGAGTATTGCTGAGTTTGATCTGTAATGGTAGTGGCAAAGATCGAAAGTCAGCTTTTTCTGACATCTGCACAAGCCCGGTAATGGCTTTTCAGAGAGGCTCACTGAGTCCGAATTATACAGACTTAGGGTTCACTCGTTTTTGCCCTGGCAAAATTGGTTCAATCACTGAAGATTGAACCAATCTACAAAGTCCAAAGTTGTTTGTGCTTGAATCCTTAGCCCGAATGCTCAAGAATCATGAAATTGTATAATTCGTGGCTGATTGATAGCTATGTGACTTTGGCTGATCTCAGGTAGTACTTATTTCTTTTGATTTCGCATCCAGAAAGAGACGCTGGCGGCGAGGATGAGAGACAAAACGACCAGGCCTGCCCCCAGCCAATCTGGTAGTAGAACAGGTTCACGATATGCTGGCGCGGCCGCGGCCGGAATCACAGTTGACAACAGCAGCAAGATAACCAGCGATAGTGAAAGCCATTGATTATGACGAAGCATTACAGCACCTCCCTGTAAACCAGACCATATTTCTTACGGGCATTTAAGATGGCCTGACGCAATAAGTGGTGGACCGTTTCCGGATCCTTTATGTTATTTAAGATCGTTTTAGGACGGGTCGCATCGCTTCCACTAATAATTACGTCCCCCAGGTTCAATAACCGTTCGCGGAAGGTTTGCCTTAAATTAATATCCTGAATGCGAACCAGCTCTATGTATTCTCGCTCTTTGCCAAATATGCCTTCAACAATCCGCAGCCTTTCACTGGTGAGGGTGTAATGGGTGCTGATAGAGAGGAAGGGTCGCCCTTGCCACAAAATTTCTTCACCATCGCCAGGGTGGGCGTGTGCAGTGGGTGGGGTTGCATCGGCGATATCTGATTCAACCCGCTGCTCCAGATAATTATCTAATTCCAGCAAAGCGGCTTCAGCGGTGATGCTAACCAGGGCCTCTAATTTTTCTTTGGGCATCTCTGTCAATGACAAATCAGATTGGGCAATGGTTTGCCAGATACGGGCTTTGACGCGGGCATGGGCTTCTTGTGAACTCATACAATGATCTCCTGTGTAAGTAAAGGCTGAGGGTTGAGTGGTGAGGAGTGAGCAACCTGAATCTTGAACCTCAGGGTTAAAAATGTTTATTTTGTACTAACACAAATGTTGTAGGATAATACCTGGCTGTTATAGTCAGGTAACTGCTGTGATATAGATGTTCAGGTTAGAAATCACTCTTATCTCTGGTAGATGGGTTACACTGGATAAGCCAATAAACCCTGACTTTTCCAGAGAGATTAAATAGCTGTGGTTTGGATATTATCGAGGTAAGATATGCCGTTGTATCAATATAAGTGCAATGATTGTGAGATCATCTTTGAGCGCCAACAGCGCATGGTTGAGCCACCTCTCCGCGACTGCCCGGAATGCGAAGGGACGGTAAGGCGGATGATCAACAATGTAGGCATTGTCTTTAAAGGGTCAGGTTTCTATGTTACAGACAGCCGCAATGGTAATGGGCGGGTCAAACCACCTGTTGCTAATGGGAAAACGGAAACACCGGCTGAGGGGGATAAGGGAAAAGACGCGGCCGCGACCCCTTCTGAGAGCAAACCAACAGTCAGTAAACCCGAAACTGCCCCAGCTGCGGCCGCGGCCGATTAATCCACGTCTAAATCTGAAACTTATACCCATCCGCCTTGATCACCTTGTGATTGAGATTCAACGAAAGATCATCCAGGCGATCTGTCAACAGTTCCCACTCCTCACTGCTGAGAATATGATCCATCTGCTCTTTTGTTGGTGTGATCCCAGCCACCATGATCTGTTCATGGTCCCCATAGCCAGTATACCAAAACTCCAAATCCCCTATGCCTAACCGATTCAGGCGGGGGATAAATTCATTGACGATAAACTCAGAGTATTCTGCTTCTGAGCCGGGCATAACATCCCAATACATGATGATTTTTGTGGGGAAAGTCATAATATTCCCTGTTAGCTACTGAGGCGCGGTGTCAACAAAACAATCTGAGTTTCTTCGGGTAAACTGCTGCTAGAAATTTTCAAGCTGGTCTCTGTGGCTACATCTGTTACCCCCATCTCCTTGAGGAAACGCTCCACATGATCAAGGGGTAAATCTAAACCTTCTTGTTGGTAATGCATGGGAATAACGATATTCGGCTCTAACATTGAGACGATTTCTGAAGCCTGGGCGGCATTTAGACTTTGGCCTCCACCCACTGGTACAAGCAATACATGCACTTGCTCCAGGGCCTCAATTTGGGCCTGAGTAGGCACCTTGTGCATATCTCCCAGATGTGCAACAGTTAACCCATCATAATCAAACAGATATAAGATGTTGCCACGGCCCTCATTTTGCGGCTCAGTAGCAATGCCAATGATGAACACATTGCCAATTTCATATTCCCCTGGGCCAGTGAGAGTATGTTTTTGCCCTTTGACGGCCTGAGCGTAGTTATGGCCGGGGGCATTATGGCTAATGGTGACAATCTCTGCTTTTAATTTGAGGGGGGGCAATCCTAATGTGTCTCCATAAGGGTCAGTGACAACGGTTGCCATGCCTCGTTCCGACAAGCGAAAACAGCTTAAACCAAACCACGAAAGTTCCATATTTTTCATTTCTCCATTGAAAGTCGCTTGATTATACCTTATCCTGGCGGTCTGCTCAATTTACGAGTAAGCTGGTTTGTACAACTGTTTGCGTATGGGTGCTTAAAGAGTGCCCTACTATTTCTTTATTACTTGCCCATGCGGCACTGAGAATTCATATGCGTCACTTAGAAATAAATGGAGGAAGGGTAGATGCTGGAGAAGTAACAACCCTGTGGCTGCCGCTGGTAGATCAGGGATATGCTGATGCTCAGATAGATGATTACAGCGGCCGCAAGCGACGGCATTATCCCCATCAACCTGGGACTATTCTTTCTCTCTCTGCCTGCTTTTCTCATCCGGCAGGGCAGCTCCAGGGCACAGCCGGGTTTGGTTTTTGGAATGCCCCCTTTGGCGACCCCACCGTTCCCTGGCCGGCCTTGCCCCAGGCCGCCTGGTTCTTTTATGCCTCAGCCCCTACCGATCTACCCCTGGCCCCAGATGGGGCGGGGCGAGGCTGGTTTGCGGCTACCCTGGATGCAACTACCTGGGCAGCCTGGACTATGGCCCCATTTGCGCCTTTGGTGTTGTTCATCAATCAATTTGAGCGAGGATTGAGGCAGGTGTGGCCCAGAGCGCAGCACAGATTAGGCATTCGCTTTCAGCCCCTGCCGATAGATATGACCGCCTGGCATGATTATTACCTGGATTGGGGTCAACAAGGGTGCCGCTTCATGGTAGATGGGCATACCTGGTTGCACACCAATTGTTTCCCTCGTGGCCCTTTGGGATTTGTCTGTTGGTTGGATAATCAGTATATGATAGTAACGGCTCGCGGCCGCGGCCGGTGGGGTGTTCTTCCTACCGATACAGAGCAATCCCTAATGATTCGCCACCTCAAAATATACAAGCGATGAGTTTTTAGAAATGACAAATCTTCAACATTTGTCATTTCAGCAATTCTCAATTTAAAACCCGTGGTAGGGGTGGGACAGGCGGGCAACCATCCGGGTCAAACGGTTCAACCTGATTCCCGCCTGTCTCACCCCCTTTACCCCTTCCGTTTCAGCCAAAGCGGGGCGAGACAGGTGGGAACGAAACGTTCCCGTTTGGCCAAAATCCTGGCCCACCTGTCCCGCCCCTAGTATCATAAAATCGAGATGAGGAAGCAGACC
>JAHDWJ010000046.1:4501-30443 GCA_023384415.1 Anaerolineae bacterium | reverse complement strand
GGGAAGGATACATCAAGTTACCTCTCCTGTGAAATTTAATATGCGATTGCCCTATTATATGGCATACTCACCTTGATGACATTGAGTTGTGCGAGTATTCTTGGTCGTCCTGCTCCAACACCTGCACCAACGATTCCGGCATACGATTGGCTGCTTGATAGTAGCGCGTTTCCATCAAGTTGGGAAAACTTTCCCTGTGACCCTGACTGTGGTCGCGCTGAAAGGCCTTATGAGGCTTTGCGTAGCTTCGGTAGAGTCAAAATACCAGGGCACGTCATACAGCAAGTATTCTATTTTGGAAGTGAGCGAAGCGCTAAAGCAAAGTTCCAACTGTACGAAGGGTCAGATTTGTCGGAAGCAACGCCATCTGCCCGTTCCCCATTTAGCCCCTTTCAGCCACCGCCAGAAATCAGTTATCGCAGCCCCATTGCTGATGAGCAATATTTGGGCTGCGGAGTGGATGTTGTGCCTGGTTGTCGGGCGGGTCTTCGTTATGGACAATACTTTATCTATTTTTACTTTGACATAGACGGTGGCAAGGGAGATGGCTTGCAAATAGAAGAGGTTGAGCCAATTTTACGAGCGATGGATGAACGGGCTTCGCTTCTTTTGGGTATTCCGTTGGAAGCTGAAAACCCATAGGCCATAAACAACGCAGACAGTCGGTCATCACCGCCTACACCAATAACATCATTCTTGTGGCTGGTGGACACGGGCTTATTGTCAACTGATGAGTCGTTATCAGAATTATGTTGTTTTTCTACGGCTTGATCAGCAAGCAGAGTTTGAAGGGCATATTACCAATGGCTTGACACCAGCAGAAATAGAAGCAGTAATTTGGGCGATGGAGGCAGAATTTGCGGAACACCTGGGTACATTAACCCAGGAGCAGAATAAGTGAGCCGCTATCAACCGTAATGACGTTTTGGTTTACGGCTGGCTAACTGATTATGGCTCTCTGCCACTGTCTCCCCTTCCCGCCAAAAAGAGGTAGCTGTAAAATATGAGGCCGGAGAGGGTACCAACGGCCCATTTGACCGGCCAGGGGAGCAGTTCGGCGGGGGAGATGAAGGCTTCGATGAGGCCGGCCGCGACCAGGAAAGGAGCTGACCCTGACAGCAGCAGTACCGCCCGGCGCGCGGCCGCGACCACCGCATCTCGTCGGCTCAACAACCCCGGCCGCAGCATCGCCCATCCCATCATTAATCCAGAACCACCGGCAAAACAGATGATGCTCAACTCAATCACCCCATGACCAATGACAAAGTTCCATAACCCGTGCCCCACCCCGTAATGGAATGCCACCCCGCTCACCACCCCCAACAGCAAGCCGTTCAGCACCAGGATATACAAGGTAAACAGCCCGGCCAACATCCCCCCGGCAAACGCTCGAAAGGCCACGCCAATATTGTTGGTCATCAGCCCGACAGCAATGGCCGGCCGTTCGGCCACCTCCATATCAAACCAAAGCTCGCGCCGCTCCAGCCGTTCCATTAGTTCATGTGCCCCACTAGGGAGCAGGGTATACCCCCAGGCTGGCTCCAGGTAGGTAGCGACACCAGCCAAAAGTGCCGGGACGAAAAAGAGGAGCGCGGCCGCGACAATAAAAGGGAGCGTTTCCCGGAACAGACGAGGGTACCCCTGGGTGACAAACGCCTTGAGCCGCCGCCAGGCCAGCGGTTCACTCTGGTAAATCGTCGCATGGGCACGACCAACCAACTGGTTCAGGTACAGCGTCACCCGGTGTTGGGGAAAATCCCGCTGCGCCAGAGCCAGATCAGAGGTCGTGGCCCGGTACAACCGCCCCAGCCGGTCAATATCCTCTGGTGACAGGCGTTGGATAGCCCGTTCCGCCTGCTGCAGCAAATGATTTAACTGTTCCCAATCCCGTTGACGTGACTTGACAAATTGTTCAGCTTGCATTTAATTAGTTCCAATTGTCCGCTTTTGCTAGAGAGAAGGTAACTACTAAGGTACACAAGAGTTTCACCGCCAAGACGTCAAGATCGTGAAGACCTTCTTGAAAAGCTTTGCGCTCTTTGCAGTTAGTAGTCACGACGGAAGACGGATAACCAGTAACGCTCTCTCATCCGTCCTTACGAGGATACCCCACTATGAACCAATCCGAACAATATCTTAACATTGATACGCCAGAAAACGTTGTTTTTGGCTATGAGGTTGCCGGAATAGCTACCCGTTTCATGGCTGCTTTTATAGATACCATTTTATTTCTCATTCTCCAGACCATCGTGTTTACGGTCGTTTTTTCCGCTTTTAGCTTGACCGGTATGGCCGTTGCCGGGGTTGTAGCGGCCTTGAGTTTTATCTTTTCCTGGGGGTATTATGTCTTTTTTGAAATGGCCTGGAATGGGCAAACCCCCGGCAAATATTGGGCCGAACTCCGGGTGATCCGACGAGATGGCTCACCTATTACCCTGGTTGAGTCGGCTATTCGCAATCTGGTGCGGCCGATTGATTTTCTCCCCTTTGGCTACGCCATTGGGGTTATTGTCATGTTCCTTAACCGGGATGCCAGCCGGTTAGGTGATCTGGCTGCAGGTACGCTGGTGGTATATGCCCATGAAGATGTGACGCTTTCCAGCCTGGAGCTGGAAAACCGTTCGCGCACTCTGGCCCAGACACAGGTGCCTGAGATGGTGGCCCAATGGCCAATTGAGCGGCTTTCCCGGCAGGAGATTGAAATGGCTGATCAATTTTTGCAGCGGCAATATAGTTTACAGAATGGTAATTTGGGTCAACAAATCACCCATCATTTGCTAAACAAGATGGGGGTATCTGCCGATGAAGCCAGCGGCTTGGAGACGCCGTTTCTGATTCGGTCCCTTGTTACCCAGTGGTATAAGCAGCAGGAGAAGGGGGGCGGGGCAAAAGTTACATAGCTTCTACCTTTTGGGCAAAGCGGCGAATGGTCGCGGCCGCGTCGTTCATAAGCGGCTGCCCGTGTCCCAAACAGACAACTTGGGGGTTTAGCTCAACCAGCCGCCGCAGGGATCGTTTATTCTCCGCCATGTCAGGGGTAAATCCGGCAAAGGGGAGAGTCAGCCGCCCCGTCATCCGCATCATCACATCCCCACAAAACATAACTCCCTTTTCCGCCTGCCAGTAAGTGGCATGACCCGGAGAATGGCCCGGTGTCCATAACACCTGTAAGCCCCCCATCACTTCGGCTATGGTTTCCCCATCTTCTAAAGCACGAGCTACCGGCACTGGTTCGTTAGTAGTTGTGGGCGCGGCCGCCATGATTTTCGGCAGCCCCCGAATGTCAGCCGGTTTGGGTTTGACAATCGGCTGCGTTCCCTCGATATAGGGCTGCTCCTGAGTCAGAGCCATAACCGCCGCCCCGGTCGCTTTTTGCAGGGCGGGCAGCCCCCCCACGTGATCGGGATGGGCGTGGGTGATGAGGATACGTTTGACATCCTGGGGGGCGTATCCTTTTTGCGCTAACTGGTTGAGGATTTTCGCGGCCGCGTTAGCTAAACTGGCATCAATAATGGTTAACCCATCGCCATCTTCGATGAGATAAACCCGCCCCACAATGAGGCCAGTAAAGGTGTAAACGCCAGGGATAATTGGGTTCATGGGGGTTTCCTTTTTGAGAGATTGGAGATTGGAGATTGGAGACTGGAGATTGGAAACTAGAAACTAGAGATTGGAAGACGCGGGGATTGCTCGCCCACGCGCAAACTTGCCTACTCGCCCGGTAAATATGGATTCATTGCTGGGGAGCGGAGTCCCAGGTCAGAGGCCAGGTGGACGAGTTGGCGTAAATCTTGTTCGTTGCGGCCGCTGAGGATCGCTTCAACGGTAAAGGCCAGGTAATCCTGAAACGGCTCTGAGGAGTCAAGAAAGGCGGTGCGGAGCCGCTGTCCGGCGGTCTGAATATCCCCTTCAGCCTGGTACGCGGCCGCAATCATCACCACATAATCATACCGGTACTGTTCTGCCAGCAGGGTTGGGTCAGCATCCGTGAACTCGGTTGGCCAGGCCACCCAGCCCAGAAACAGCCCCAGGCCAACCCCAGAGGCGACACCAAAAAGGAAGATAAAAAAACGTAGCAGCATGAGATCAAAGGAATGATCCACAGATGACCTAGATTTTCACAGAGGGTCTAAAAAATCTGTGTTCATCTGTGACTCCACTGAAAAAAGGTCGCGCAGAGACGCGAAGGCGCAAAGTTACCAAAGAAAATTCGTGTTCATTCGCGAAATTCGTGGCTTCTTTCAGTGGACTCATCTGTGACATCTGTGGATAAATCTTTTCTGGCTGGCCCAGGCCAATTGACAGAAAAAACAGCTTGAATTATACTCCCCGCGTCTGGTAGAAAGGCATTGCCGAAGTGGCGGAACAGGCAGACGCGCACGACTCAAAATCGTGTTCCCTCGGGAGTGTGGGTTCGATTCCCACCTTCGGCACTGGTCAAAGAACCGGGTTGGATTATAGCCCCGCCCGGACGCATGGCAAACCACCAAAGGGGTACTCAGTCGAGTGCCCCTTTTTTCTTGGGAATTTTGTCTGCGCGTGATGCGTGAAGCGTACTATGTGAGATAGCTTCGGTCATGTAATACGCTTCCTTATCACGCTTCACGTGTCACGTATCACCCTACATTATGGATGACGAAGCCCGGTTTATCAAAATGGCCCAGGAAGGGGATTTGACCGCCTATAACCGGCTGGTTTTGCTGCACCAGGAAGCGGTCTACAATGTGGTATTGCGGATGATGGGGGACGCGGCCGCGGCCGCGGACATCACCCAAGACGCCTTTCTCTCCGCTTACCATGCCATCCACCGGTTCACAGAGGGGAGCTTCCGGGCCTGGCTTATGCGGATTGCCACCAACGCCTGCTATGATGAGTTCCGGCGACGCAAACGGCGGCCGCAATCTTCCCTGGATGAAATCACCGATGAAAATGAATCGGCGGGATTTTTGCAGAGTGATGACCCTGGCCCGGAGCAGGTGCGCCAACAGCGGGAATTAGCCCTGGCGATCCAAAACTGTCTTAAAAATTTGCCCGAAGACCAGCGAGTAGCTGTCGTTTTGTGTGATGTGGAAGGATACGATTACAACGAAATCGCCGCCATCATCTCTGGCTCATTGGGTACTGTTAAATCTCGCATCAGCCGTGCCCGGGGCAAACTACGCGACTGTTTGCAAGGATTCCGGGAACTATTACCGGCCCAATATCGTTTAGAAGAAGAGGCCCCGCGGTGATCGTTTATATCTGCCCCGCCAAGATGCTAAGGCGTAGAGGTGTTTTTCTTGACGACTCCGTGCCTCAAGGGAGATTACATATCTTTTACTCTCAACCTAACCCGAACAGGCCAGAAAAGATTTATCCACAGATGTCACAGATGGACACAGATTTTTAAGCCATCTGTGAAAATCTGTGTCATCTGGGGATCAGTTCTTGTTTTCTGTACCAGAAGTTGCGTTGTAAGGCAGCAAGTTCGTAAATCGTAAATCATCATGTTTGACTGGTTAAGAAATATCCGCCAATCGGCCGAGGAGAAACAGCAGGAACGTCTGAATGCGTACCTGGACAATGCCCTATCTCCCCAAGAGCGGGAGCGGCTGGAGCAGGAGATGTCTCAGGATGCGTCGCTGCGGCGGGCGGTTGAGCAGCTGCGTCAGATCAAGCTGGCGGTGCGGCAGATGCCCAGAGTGGCGGTGCCGCGTAACTTTACCCTGTCTCTGGCCCAGGTCAGCCAGCCGATTCGCCCAGCCCGTCTGGTGTGGCAGCCAGCGTTATCGCTGGCTACAGTTGTGGCTGCGGTTTTCCTGGTATCGGTGTTGCTGCTAGAGCGCGTAACCCTCTCTAGCAGCCAGGAAGTTCCGGTGAGCATGTCGGCGGAAATAGTGGCGTATGATACGGCAGCTGGCGCCGATGACGCGGCCGCGAACCAGACCGAAAGCAATGTCCGCACCCTCACAGAATCTCCTGCGCCCCAGGTCATGGTGCAAGAAGCGGCCGCGACCCTGGAGGTTGAAGCCGAAGTAGGGGTGATGAGTGGGGATGCGACCGCGCCCCCAGGCAGTGATACCGGGGATGAGCCAGCTGCGGCCGAGGCTCCAGGTGAGGGGGAACTGGCGGCTTTCGAGGTATCCCCTACCTTCACCCCGACTATGATCATGACAGCCGCCCCCTCGCTTGTGCTTAACCCCACACCAACCGTAACCCCTGTCAAAGCTGCGGAACCGGCAGCGGCCGCGCCCATCTCCCCCTGGCGCCTGGCTCAAATCGGGTTGGGGGTTCTGTTCCTGGTCTTGCTCACAGCCACCCTGTACCTGCGCCGCCCATAGGATAGCCCATGCACCCCATTCGCCTTGAACTAGAGACCGGTCTCGATGTTGGTACCGTCAATGCCTACCTGTTTCCCACTCCAGAGCCGGTATTGGTAGATACGGGCATAAAGTCGGAACAGGGGTATGGGGTGATTGCGGCCGCTTTAGCTGACCATCACCTTACCATCGCTGACCTGCGTCGGGTCATCATCACCCATCCCCATGTAGACCATTGTGGCCTGGCCGCCCGCATCACCCGAGAATCAGAGGCCACTGTCTGGATTTATGAACGAGGCCAACCCTGGCTGCTCGATTTCCCCGGCATGTGGCAGCAGCGCACCCGCTATTACCAGGAGTATTTCCTGACCAAATTAGGCTTACCCGCCTGGACAGAGCCATTTATCCTCAATTATTTGACCATGATGGTACAGCTTACTGAATCCGTGCCCGCTGACCGGCTCATCACCTTTGACCTGGACAGCCCTCTTTCTCTGGGGGGGGTAGATTGGCAGGTGATTTATACTCCCGGACACGCCAGCATGATGACCTGCTTCTACCAGCCGGAGACACGCCAATTCCTTTCGGCCGATATGCTTCTATCCAAAACCCCGACCCCCATTGTGGAGCAGCCCGAAGCGGGGCAGGCCAGATTGCCCGCTTTGCCTGTCTACCTGGACTCCTTGGCCAGAGTTGAGCAGTTGGATATAGATTGGGTATATCCGGGGCATGGGGAACCTTTTACCGGGCATCGGGCACTCATTGCCCAACAGCGGGCGCGGATATTTCAGCGCAAAGGGGAATGTTTGGCCCACATCCAGGCCGGCCGCCATACCATCACCGCCATCGTAGACGAGATGTACCGCCATTACCCGCCCCAGCTTCGCTTTACCGCGCTGTGGATGGTTGTAGGGTATCTTGATTTGCTCAAAGCTGAGGGGGCCATAAAAGAGGAAGAAATCAATGGGGTGTGGCACTATTATTTAAATCAATGACGGCATTATTCTTCTGGTTTGATTTGTAACAGCAATGTCTGAGCTAAAGTTTGATAGAAGGTTATTACATTTGACCAATCCAATGGCTTGTATAAACGGGGCAGAGTGGTCAGTTTATTGACTCGTTGTAAGGAATAGGCGAAATACAGATTTGTTAAGCCTAAATCTTTGGTTTTGGCAAGCTCATACAGATATGCAAAAGTAAGAGGTGTGTGCTGGAGAAGCCAATAGAAATCAATAAAATCCTTCGCTTCAGTGCGGCCAAAGATAGCCAAGATTTTATTGCTGCCAATGTTTTCCAGACTATCTACGGGCACTTTCCCATGATGAATGATTTCACCAAAATGGACAGGAATATCTTTGACAATATCAATTTTTAGCGACACTCTTTCGGGATTGGTAAAGATATATTGTAAGAAGGTCTCGGTAACTACCTGATTGGTGATTTGCAATTGCATGGATTGAGCAATCTGTAGGATAGTGCGATTGATAAAACTAAAATCTTGCTCTTGATTTTGGGTAAACAAATCCAAATCTAAACTTTCTCGATGGTCAAAATAAAAGCGAGACAATGCTGTACCGCCAGTCAGATAGAAATGGGGTCCGACTGCTGTGGTAAAGAATTGCTCCAAAAAGCGATCTTGTAAGGCAAGATAATCATTCATGGATGTTATCAGCAGCTTCCCATACTTGAAGGGCATATTCCCATACTTGCCTAATGGAAGGCTTTAAGCGTAATAGAGGAAACATTTCTTTTACTTGCCGCAAGGTTAAATAATGCCAGATGTCCTCGTAGCGGGCACTTTCCAAAATACGAGACATTAGCCATATTTTCTCCACCTCATTGTCACCTTTTAAGATGGTTTTTATCTGATCCTCTGTAAGATCATAATCCCATAGAAAATAGGGTTGGTTTGAGGTAGGTGTACTCATACTGTAATTATATGGCGAGCGATTGGCTTATGCCACACCGCTATCTGGTCAGGCAGGGAGCGAAAACCATATTGATGGTAAAGGCGGCGGGAAGCCATATTGTCTATCTGGGTGTTTAGGGAGATGTGATCCAGGCTGTACTGCTGGCATTGGTGGAGAAAATGGTTCATAAGTGACCGCCCAACCCCTTGGCCCTGAGCCTGGGGGGTGACGGTCAGCCGTACCAGGTGTGCCCCCCCCCGGCGATCTCCCGCCAGACTGAAAAGATAGCCGACGATTTGCTCTTCGATGCAGGCGACATCGAAGGTGAGGGTCTGCGGCCGCGCCAAAGTCAACGCTGTTTCACTGTACCGCCACAACGGTTGGTACGCGGCCGCGTCCACCGCCGCCAATACCCCTAACTCCGCCTCACGCACGGGCCGAATCTGCACCCGGGGATTGCCAGGGGGGAGCGGCGTATGTAAATCCCACTTTTCATAGGTGAGCAGTTCGGTCAGCGGGGCAAACCCCAGGTGGGGCAAAAAAGTCGGGGCGGTTGGCTCAGTCACCAGCCAGCCCAACTCCTGAACCTGCTGCTTGTGCAGCATAGGCCACAGGGCGTCGAGCAGGGGGGTAAAGGTTTCCCTCAGAGTCAGAAGATTGGACGCGGCCGCGATCCGTACCCAGGCGGCTGGCAGCGGATCGGCGATGAGAGCCAGGCAGGCGAGCAACCGTTTTTCCAGGGTGGGAGGGTAGGTCAGCGGCCGCGCTACCGCATCTTCCCACACCATAAACCCCGGCGCCCCCAGCCAATCCACCGGCAGCTGCCACTCAGCGTGAACATGCACATACGCGGCCGCCTGCCACAATTGCAGCAAAGCCGCTCTATCTTCTAAAGTCGCCAGACGAATCATGACCGATTTCCCCTTTGGGAATAAGGATGAAGGATGAATTAGGAATTATGAAAGGGAGGTATACGCAAACTCGCTGCTCCCCTCAGTCAAAACTTGCCGGATGCCTACCCCTATTGTACACTACATAATCATTTTCATCGGGGTTAAGAAGAGGCGTAGATGGCAAAAAACAGCCGCGATCAGCAGTTACAAACCACCGTAGCCACCATCCAAAAACGATTTGGCGAAGGGGCGATTATGCGCCTGGGCGATGCCCAGCATATGGTCGTGGAAGCAATTTCCACCGGCTGCCTCTCGTTGGACCTGGCTTTGGGGGTAGGGGGGGTGCCACGCGGCCGCATCAGTGAAATTTACGGCCCAGAATCATCCGGCAAAACCACCCTCTGTCTGCACATCATCGCCGAAGCCCAAAAGCAAGGGGGCATTTGCGCCTTTGTGGATATGGAACACGCCCTGGATCCCTATTATGCCGCCCGCCTGGGGGTAGATATTAACAACCTCTATGTTTCCCAACCAGATACCGGCGAACAAGCTCTGGAAATTACCGAAGCGTTGATTCGCTCCGGCACCATGGATGTCGTGGTGTTGGATTCGGTGGCTGCCCTGGTGCCTAGAGCGGAAATTGAAGGGGAAATGGGAGACAACCACCCTGGTTTACAGGCCCGCCTTATGTCCCAGGCCCTGCGTAAAATGTCGGGCATTATCAAGCAAACCAACACCGTCACCGTTTTTACCAACCAGATTCGGCACAAAATTGGCGTTATGTTTGGCAGCCCCGAAACGACCAGCGGCGGCAATGCCCTCAAGTTTTATGCCTCAGTCCGGCTCGATATTCGCTCTATTCAAGCCTTAAAAGCTGGTGGTGAAATCATTGGCAACCGTACCCGGGTGAAAGTGAAGAAAAATAAAGTAGCCCCCCCTTTTCGTGAATGTGAATTTGACATCATGTACAACCAGGGCATCTCCCGGGCCGGGGATGTGTTAGACCTGGCGGTAACTGGCAATGTCATTGAGAAACGAGGGGCTTATTTTCGTTATAATGATATGGCTTTGGGCCAGGGTCGGGAAAATGCTAAAGATTTTTTGGCCGGCAACCCGACCTTATTGCATGAAATTGAGATGATTATCCGCCAGCAAGCCAGCCTGCCAACCCCTTCTTTGGCCTTAGAAGAGGATTCGATGGCTTTTGGCTAAAGCGAACGGTTGTTGAAATCGGTCAAGGTACTGTACTCTGGCCGTTGGTGCAGAACGAGGACGCTAAGATGTTGCTGAGATCGTCTGCTGACGTTTAAGCTATAGACGATAGAACTGTATTCAGGGAATTTGGTGTGGCCGCGGCCGCATCTGTTACTAGCCAGGGGTTTGGTGTAGGAGTGTATTAGTGTATCGGTGTATTAGTTATTAGTGGATTAAACCCTCAATATGCCAACATACTAATATACTAATAACCAACTTTCTCAAAGCCAGGAATGGCCTAAAATAAGCTGGTAACGCCATTGCCCATATCACCCTTTCCGCCGTGTAACCCTGGTTACCTGGTACAGCCAAACTCATTCAACCTGATAGACCCTGGCTGAAATGTTGTTGCCAATAATGATACGCTTAAGAAATTGAACTTCTCGCCATTCATTATTGATAACCGTTACATCGTCAGCTAATGATGGTGATCTTATTATCGCCATGCCCGTCTCGTAACGCGCTTACAACAGCCGTTGGCAGCAATGTCACGGCTGTTTTTGGTATATTGGTATATTAGTATATTGGTGTATTGGCGCATCAATTCACCAATATACCAATACACTAATACACACATTTTCTCATGCCAACAATCACCGCCATCTCTGCCCAGGTAAAGAATAAAGACCGGGTGAATGTCCATTTAGATGGACGCTATGGGTTTAGCCTGGCGGTCGCGGCCGCGCACGGGTTATCTGTTGGTGATAGTTTGAGTGATGAACAAATAGCCGCCCGGCAGGCCCAGGATAGCCTGGAAAAAGCGAAACAACAGTTGTACCGGCTGCTCACCTCGCGGCCGCGTACCGTTCAGGAGATACGCCGCTATTTACAAGGGAAAGGATACGACGAAGCCCAGATTGAGCTGCTCGTCACCTTTCTCCAGGAGAAACAGTTATTGGATGATGCCGCCTTTACCGAATATTGGGTAGAGCAGCGGCTCACTTTCAAACCACGCAGCCAGATGGCCCTACGTTATGAGCTGCAACAAAAAGGGGTTAGCCATGAAGTAATGGCCCCTTTGTTAGCCGAAGTGGATGAAGCTGCGGCCGCGACCGATGCCGCCCACCGTCAACTAAACCGCCTGCACCACCTGCCCTGGGAACAGTTCCAGGCCAAATTAGGGGGGTATTTACAGCGGCGTGGTTTTCAATATGAAACAATCCGCCAGGTGGTCAACGACCTCTGGCGTGAGCTACAGAACGAATAAGGAATAAAACCATGGAAATCATCATAGGAATCATTATCGGACTGGTACTCGGCGCCGTTGTGGCCGGGGGCATCGTCTGGTACATTCTTCAGCCCCGTACCAAAGCCATTTATGACAAGGCCAATCAGGACGCTGAAGCCCGCCGCCATGCCGCCGAACATGAGGCCGAAACCCTGCTTAAAAAGGCCGAACAAGAGGCCAAAGCTGCCCGCAGCGAAGCCGAAACCCTCATCGAGCGGCGGTTTAAGGATATTGCCCGGGCCGAAGAGCGGATTGACCGGCGGCAGGCTCAATTGGATAAACAGATACAGAAAATTGAGATACGGGAACAAAACCTGAACCGCCGCCAAAGTAAGCAGGACAAAAGGCAGCAAGAGCTAACCGAATTTGAGCAGCAGCGGGTCAGCGAATTAGAAAAAGTGGCCTCGCTCACCCAGGAAGAGGCCAAAAAAGAACTCCTGTTCCTGGTAGAGCAGGATGCCCGCCAGGATATGGCCCGTGTCATTCGCCAGATTGAAGATGAGGCCAAAGAGACGGCCGAAATCAAAGCTCGCAACCTGGTAGCCCTGGCCGTACAGCGCATCGCCACGGACCAGGTAGCAGAGATGGTTGTCTCCGTTGTTCCCATCCCCAACGAAGAAATGAAAGGGCGGATTATTGGGCGCAACGGCCGGAATATTCGCGCCTTTGAAATCGCCTCTGGGGTAGATATTGTTGTAGATGACACCCCCGAAGCCGTAACCATCTCCAGTTTTGACCCGGTACGCCGAGAAATAGCTCGCCGCGCTCTAGAAAAACTGATCGTAGATGGACGCATCCATCCGGCCCGCATCGAAAAATGTATCAAAGACGCCACTGCCGAAGTCACCAAAGTAATCAAAGAAGCGGGTGAAGAAGCTGCCTTTGAGGCCAATGTTCATGGTCTCCACCCGGAGATTATTAAAATGTTGGGGCGGCTCAAATTCCGCACGTCTTATGGGCAAAATCAGCTTTATCATGCCGTAGAAGCCAGTAAACTGGCGGCGATTCTGGCGGCTGAATTAGGGTTGGACATTAACATTGCCAAGACGGGGGCACTGCTCCATGACTTAGGCAAAGCAATGGATCATGATCAGGAAGGTACCCATGCCATGTTGGGGGCTGAATTTATCAGGCGATTTAACATTCATCCCCTGGTTGTCAATGCTGTAGCTGCCCATCACCACGAAGTAGACCCGGAAAGTACCGAGGCGATCATCGTTGAAGTCGCCGATGCTATCTCTGGGGCGCGGCCAGGGGCACGACGTGAGAGCCTGGAGAATTACATCAAACGGGTGCGTACCCTGGAAGATATTGCTATGTCTTTCAAAGGGGTTGAAGGAGCGTATGCCCTGCAAGCCGGCCGGGAAATTCGTATCTTTGTCAAGCCGGATAAAGTAGATGATCTGGCCTCCATCCGGATGGCGAAAGATATTGCTAAGACGGTGGAAGAGAGTATGCAATACCCCGGCCAGATTCAGGTCACGGTTATCCGGGAAACACGGGCGGTTAATTTTGCCAAGTAAAGGAGCCAATCATGCGTAAACCTATTTTGGCGGGAAATTGGAAAATGAATAAAACCGCTGCTGAGGCGGTGGCTTTTGTGCGGGAAATCCGTTTTGCCCTCAACCAGGTTGAGGCAGCCGATGTGGTGGTTTGCCCCCCGTTTGTGGCCCTGGTGGCCGTGGCTGAGGCGTTACAAGCGACAAAAATTGGGGTAGGGGCGCAAAATATGCACTGGCAAGAAAATGGGGCATACACCGGAGAAATTGCCCCCACCATGCTCACCCCCTATTGCCAATATGTCATTTTAGGCCACTCAGAGCGGCGGGCTTATTTTGCCGAGACGGATGACGGGGTGAATCGGAAGGCTAAAGCAGCCCTTAAACATGGGTTGACGCCCATTATTTGTGTTGGTGAAAGCCTGGAACAAAATGAAGCTGGAGAGACCCACAGCTTTGTCAGTGGGCAGGTGCGGGCCGCTTTTGCCGGGATCCCGGCTGAGGATGTGGCTAGATCTGTCGTGGCCTATGAGCCGATTTGGGCGATTGGTACGGGCAAATCGGCTTCGGCGGCCGATGCGGGGCGTATTATTGGCCTGACGGTGCGGGGAACTCTGGCAGAGTTGTATGGGGAAGCGGCCGCGCAGCAGGTACGTATCCAATATGGCGGCAGCGTTACCCCGGAAAATATCGCCGAATACATGGCCCAACCCGATATTGACGGGGCGTTGGTAGGTGGGGCCAGCCTGAAAGCCACCTTTGTTGAGTTAGTCAAAGGGGCTGTTTAAGCCTTTGTACTCTCCTTGTAAAGGTTGTGAGCTATCGGTGATTTGTTCACCACCAGAGCTATTTGGGGGGTAGAAAAATGTGGGAAGATGTTATTGTAGAAGAGGTACGACAAGGACGTGATGCTCATGCTGAGAAATACGCTTTTGACGTTTGGGCAATTTACCGTGATTTACAGGAGCAAGAACGTCAGAGTAAACGCAGATTGGTTAAATGATCACCTCGTCACTTACAGCGGTTTCACGGGGTAAGTAAAAAAACACCCAAACGCCACTCTAAGCGTTCGCCAGTAAGTTAGTTGATTCACAAAGTATGAGGTATGAACCCTTTCATACCTCATACTGTATATCTTTAATCGCCGCTAAGGGTGATGCTGGTGGCCCCGATTTGGGTGTCAGCAGTGAGGGCCAGGGCGGTGATGCGCCAGATAGTGCTGTTCGTTGGTAAAGTTAAGGTAATAGTAGCCTCACCGTTGGCATCAGTCTGCCAGGACCCATGCCAATAGCCGGCGGTATCGTACCGGTTGGTCAGGGTGATTGGCTCAAACCAATACCCCCCACATCCCCCATGTCCCCAATCCTCCCCTAAAGACCAGGATAAATCCCGGCTTGGCTTGAGGCCGTGATACCCCCATGTCTGGTCAGGTAACTGAATGTGAAAGGCGTTTTGTGACCGAAGCAGTGGATCGGGGTAGGTGGTGTAGATGGCGGCATCGCTGAGGGCAAAGGAAAGTTCGGCGGAGACCGGTTCGCCCAGCCCATTGGTGACGCGCACGGTGAAGGCCGCGGCCGCGCCTGGGGTGTGGTTCTCCTGCTGCGGTGTGAGGGCCAGGTGGAGCGTTTGCCGGGGATCGCGGATGGTCAGCCCTAAAACGTAGCTGTGGAGCAGGCTTTGGGGGCGGTTGCGGTAGGGATAATTGTTGTTCTCGCTGCCTGATTGTGGTTCCCAGAAAGCCAGGGAGAGGGTGAGGTTAGTCGCGGCCGCGTCTGTTAGCGGCAGCTCCACCATCGTCAAGGGGGGAGTCAACTGGACAACCTGCTCATCCCGCAGCCTACCCTGGGCGGTCGTCAGCAGAACGGCCCCACTGTGGGCTGACAAAATAGCGATTTGGGCAGTTTCCCCTGGGGCATAAACATCCTTATCGCGCAAAATAATGATGCGGGTGGGGAAGTTCCCCCGTTGGCCTGACCCATAAGCCAGCACCGGTTGGGCCACAGTGACCCCAGCCCCATTGCTCACCTGGAGCAAATAATAGCCGGCCTGGCTGATCTGGTAAGGGATGGTGGCCTGCCCCTGGGCATCAGTGGTGACAGATAGGGTGTGGATGCTCTCCTGACTGTAGCCTCCAGGGTCATGGATGAGCAGGTTGAGGCTGAGGGCGCGGCCGCGTACTGGTTCACCGCCTAAATTGGTCACCCGAACCGTGACCGGGAAAGATTGCCCCACCGGTTGGAAGCGGTTGCCCAGTTCCAGAGTGATCTGTTCCCCAGAAGAGAAAACCTGGTAAACAGCAAACTGGGTGATCATCTGCTCCTGCTCAGTAAAGCTGGCCTGGACAGCCCAGGTTGCCGAGATGGTATTGTCGTAAATAGTTCCCCAACTCGTCAACTCATGGAGGGTGGCTTCACGAGAAATGGTAAACTGCCCCTGCTCATCGGTGTGGTGTGTCTCCTGCTCCAGCCGCCAGGGGATGCTCCACTGTCGGCTTACCCAATAGCCGCTGTTGTTATCCCAATAGTAGGAGAGGGTGATCTCCTGGTTGGGGATGGGCTGCCCTTGGGCGTTGTACAAGGTGACGGTGATACCGATATTATCGCCATCTGCGTAGGTGGGGGCATCGGTGGTGACGGTGAGGCGGTAGCTAGGGTTGGGTTGGGGTTGTACGTCTACAACCCGCTGGGTGATGATCCCGTTGAAGGAGAGGCGTAGGGTGTAGGGGCCGGGCGCGGCCGCGTTATTGAGGACCCATTGCCCGTTTACCGTCCCAAAATCACTGCTCAACAATGTCTGGCTGCCAATGATTTGCCCGGCACTATTCTGTAACTGTACCTGGATGGGCGTACCCGCCGGGGGTATTGTCAGGGTGGCTTGCTGTTGCAGCCGCATAATCCCCCGGAAATTGATCGTCTGGCCGGGATAATAGACGGGCCGGTCACTGTACAGGGTGCTGATTTGGGTAGAGATGGCCCCATCTGGCTCATCATATACGTAAGCACTGGCCAGGTAGGTAAAGCTCACATCATCCCCCTGCTGGCTGATGAGATAAGCTGGGGTGAAGGGGGGTTGTTCCAGCCGGTACAGCCCTTGAGCGTCCGCCTGCCCGGTGTGGAGCAGTTGATGGGTGCTGCTGTACATGGCGATAGGGGCCGCGGCCGCGGGCTGAGCATCCCCAGTCGTAACCCAGGTGAGCAGGGTATGTCCATCCGTTTTAGCCAGCAGCACCCGGTCACTGAGGAATAGAACCAGCTCATCTTCAACCACCCCGGCAACAGTCAGCGTCAGGCGGTAAATGCCCGGCTGAATGGTTTCCGGTAAGAAGGTTTCCTGGACATGAATGGCATTGGTCGTAGCTGGCGTTGGCGGTTCCGCCCATTGTGTCAGGGAGTCGCCGCTTTGTCCGGCTTGCCATTGAGCCAGGGTAAGCTGATACAGGTCAAAGGTAGCGGGCAAAGGTGGTTGGTTGGGGGCGAAAGAGTAAGGGATGGCTTTGCGGCCGCCAGCCAGCAGCAACTGTACCGGTTCTCCATTTCCTAATGTGGCTAAAGCTGTTTCGGCACCAGTTTGGAATGACCAGGTATACGGTTCAAGCTGAATGGGAGTGCCCATATCATCCAGGGCATCATGGCCCAACGTCACCGTGTAGGTCGTTTCAGGCAGCAGCCGGACCGATGGGGTGAAGAGCAGGCTGTTTTCTTGCCAGGTAAAGGCCCCCACCACTGGCGGATTGATACTGACGGCGGCTTCAGTGGCTTTATGATCCATCGCTACCGTGAAATTGATATGGATACCAGACATTAACGAAACTGGTTGGCTGTTGGCCGCCGGGGCTGCGGTACGAATTCGGGATGGGGTAGTGAAGGCAAAGGTTTGCGGGTTGTTGAGGGGCAGCAAATCCCCATGCTGATCCCGTAAGGTGTCGGGCAAACTCAAGGTATACCGGGTATCACCAATGGGTCGGGTGGTCAGGGTGTAGGTGAATACCATCTGGTCGCTCTGCCAACTGATGACCCCGTTCAGAGGGGGTTCGCTGTGCAGTTGGAAGCTGGTTGGGTCAAGGGGGTAGTTGAACTGAATCACCAGGGGGCTGCCCGCTTCGATGTTGTTGAACCGGTTGCTGAGTTTATAGGTGTCTAACATGACGATGCGCCAGCTATACGGTTCGTGCAGCTTTAACCCATCCAGGTCGGTGGCGGTGTCATTGAGGGTGAGCTGGTAGGTTTCCCCAGGCATGAGGGGCTGGGCGGGGGTGATGATGAGGGTGTGGCTGATGAGGCTGGTATGGACAGGCAGGGTTGGGGTGATGATGAGCGCGGCCGCGACACTGTTCGCGTCCATAAGCCGGTCAAAATGGAGCTGCACCGGGGCGCGGCGGTTTTGCGTAAACGGCATATCCTGGCTGCGTTTCAACACGACTGGCCCCGGGATGGTCTGAATCGTCCACAAAGGGGCATGAGCCAGATAGGCCCCATCCCCTATTTGTAGTTTCGGGTGCAGGGTAAAGGTGTAAATCGTATTGGCTACATATCCCATTTCCTGGGTAAAGGTCAAGGTCTGGTTGTCATTGGACCAAACCTCCTGGCCCATCATCGTTGGTTCAATGAGCAGAGCCGTCAACACACTTTCCGGGTTCATCGGTTGGCTGAAATGGAGAATGAACTGGCTCTGGGGGGTGAACGCCTCGACGGGGACGCTGGGGTCCAGGGTGATGCGGAGCGGTTCTGGGGCGGCCGATGGGGAGGTGGGGGTCAGGGATGCGGCCGCGTCGGTGTAGCCAGTCTCAACCTCAAGCTGTTCCCGGTTGAGCATAAGCAGCAAACCGATCAGAGCCAAAAAAGCGGCGGCCATGAGGATGTTAACGAGAGAGAGGTGACGGGACATGGGAGACTCCTTGAAGGCTGAGAGATTGAGAGTAGAGACTGCTAACTGATTACGGTCTATTCTACTATACTCCCCTGCGGCCGTGACTGCCTGACGCCAACCCATTGCCCTGACCACGCCAACCTGACGACCTGACGCGGTTGCCGATCCTGGTTCGGATGTATATACTGCAATGGCATTAGAATTGACCTGAACCAGGTGGGTAAATATGGCAAACGAGGTACAGATATGGTTATGGTACAGTTATCACCATCGGTAGTATCATCAGTAGCACCTATTCGCTTGAACTTTCATTTAGATACAACCCTACAACTTTCAGCACAGGAAGCGCGACGACTGGTTAATCAGCAAATTGTGCCAGAAATGGGAACAGGTTTGATTGCGGAGGAACCAGAGTTAGCCGTTTCTAATTCTGAAGTAATCTGGCGTGTACCTCTGGTTCTATCTCTGCCACAGTTAGGTGACTTGGGGCGGGTTGGCACGATAGACGTAAATGCTTTGACTGGTGTGGTTATAGAAGATGAGCAAGCTCAGCGAAGGATAATTCAACATGCCCGCCGACTTTACAAAGGTGCCACATTACCCACAAAGTAGCCCGGGGGCCTGTTTGCCCGCTTGTTTGCGTATGGTTTTAGCAGGGATGGGGCAGCAATATAACGAGGCCCAATTGGCTGATATTCTGGAAAGTTATGAATTTGGTACGCCTGCAAGCCGGGTTGTTCGTCTAGCCAGACTTGGGTATCAGGTTATTTATGAGTCATTCTCCTGGGAACAGTTAGTTACTATCCTGCAACAAGGTCATTTTCCAATCCCCTTTGTTCGAGCTGATTTCTTACCCTGGGCCGATTTCACGGGCTTTCATGCGGTTGTTGTGGTCAAAATTGAAGGTGAAACCGTTTTTTTACATGATCCTGCTCAAACTAATGGGCTGTTGCCTTTAGAAATAGATGGTTTTCTCATGGCCTGGGAAGAGTTTGATACCAAAGTGGCGATTATTGCACCTGGCAGATAATGGAACGATTACTGACAACTTTGTTATGGTTTTTGTTGAGTTTACCCCTGGTGTTGTTGACCCAGCGGTGGATTCATCGCCATTTACATGGGGTAGCCCTGCTGTTGACGGGCAAGCCTGGTTGGGCCTTGCTGTTATACAGTTTGATCCTGTTCCCTGGGGTGCTGCTGCATGAGTTGAGCCATTGGCTGGCGGCCAAATTGTTGGGAGTACGCACCGCCGGTATCTCGTTGCTGCCTAAGATGGGGAAGGATGGGGCGGTGCAGTTGGGGTATGTGGAATATTATAAAACGCCGGATGTGGGGTCGGTGCGGGAGAGTTTAATCGGGGGGGCCCCTTTGCTGACCGGCGCGGCCGCGATCCTCATCATCGCCTACAATATCTTTGACCTGCCCAGCCTGGTTTACCTCTGGCCTTCCCTCGACCTGACCGATTTTCTCCTGAGCTTACAAAGCCTGTTTTATATTAACGACTTTCTGCTCTGGCTTTACCTCTTTTTTGCCATCAGCAACGCCATGATGCCCAGCGCGTCTGATCGGCGGGCGTGGCCGACCTTTTTCCTCATTTTGGCGGCCGTTTTCTTGCTCATCTACCTGCTGGGGTTAGCCGAGTTTATTTTTACCGGGCTGCTTCTCCCGGCGACCGCCTTTTTCTCTTACCTGGCCCTGGCCTTTAGTTTGACCATTCTGGTTAACCTGGTGTTTATTCTGTTCATTGGGGGGGTAGAGTGGTTGTTGGGCCAACTGTTCGGCGCGGAGCTGATTTACCGTCGGCCGGGGCAGAAATAAAGCCAGGCAGTGGCTTGGGGTGAGGGGGTGAGTCAAAGGTAAAGAAGGCAACGCGGCCGCGAACTATGCTAAAATAGCTTGAGACGTGTCTGGCTTATAGTGGCAAAGGGCATAAGCTTACATTTTTTCGCCCATTGCCCCTTCGCTTTGTTGCCATGTTGGGTATACGTCTGGAGATAAACAAGATGACCTTAACCGTACAAGTTCCCCTATCTGAGAACACCTATAAACGAGCTAAACAATGGGCTGAATATCGTCAGCGGGAGTTAGGTGAAGCTATTGCCGATTACCTGGCCGAAACCCTGCCCACATTAAATAGTGGTTATATCCCGCCCGCAGATATAGACCCTGATGTTGAACGAGAAAAAGCTGCCTACATACGCCTCTTTCCCCAATTACATAAACAATATTACGGTCATTATGTGGCTGTACATCAGGGTCAATTGGTTGATCACGATATTGATTACGGTACCCTGGTTGAACGTATTGAAGAGCGTTACCCCGATGTATTTGTTTGGCTGACTCAAGTAGAAGATGAACCGATTGGAACGATGACAATTCGTTCCCCCTATTTTTTTGAGGATTAAGCATGGTGATTCATTTGCATGATTATGATTCCCGCTATCATCCGGCAATGCCAGTTATTGCTATTCAACTGCATCGCCGTAACCATGAAGAAGGTATAGATATTAAGGCCATTGTTGATTCTGGCTCTGATGGCACGATTATCCCGCTGCCTTATTTGCGTTCGCTCAAAGCGCGTAAAGGGCGGACAAGATGGTTAAGCACCCTAGATGGGTTACGTCAAGAAATTAACTTATGTGCGGTTGTTATACAAATCGGTAATCATCGCCCTTTTTATCTTGAAGTCGTTGGCATGGAGAACCGACGTGAAGCGATAATAGGACGAGATATTCTCAATCAATTTGTTGTCACGTTGAATGCGCCGGGCCTTGTCGTTGAGATCTCGGAGTAGATTGAATCGTGCAAACGGGTTTTTATTAAGGACTTAAACCACTGCCTGTGGCAGTGGAATAGGTAAAGGTTCTACCGTTGTAGTTAGTATTACATGGGAATCGTGATCTCAATACCTCCCCACAAGGTGCAATCATCCAAGCCACCCCCTCTGGGGGTGGTTATTGACTTCAAGTTGAGCTAACGTAAAAGGGTAAATCGGGGGTGCTGTCCAGGGGGTCGTCGTTGTCAGGCAGGGCGATGAACCCCTGCAGGTTGGCCTGGAGAGCCGGGGCCGTGGGGGCGCCGGGCAGGCTCATACTGGCTTTAGTTCCAGGGGTAAGGGTCGCGGCCGCGTACAAACCATCTACCAATCGCCCCATCCCATCCACCAACCCCATTAGCTGATTTTCGCTGTTTTGCCAGATAACCTGATTCTGGGCCTGCAAGCTCAACGACTCTGGTTGTAACAAAAAGGTGACTGGTTCCGTGCCGATGCTCTCAATGATAAAAACGGCGGCCTGGCCCACTTTGAGCTTAAAGTTCAAGGCGGCCAGAGGGTGACGTACCGCTTCAGTTCGTACCGCCTGACCCAGTGAAAACGCTTCAGCCAGGGTGGGGTGGGTAGGGGGGAACCCAAGCGATAAACCGTGGGATTGGCTTTGGCCATTCCAAGAGGCGTATAAGCTGATCTGGATGCCTTCAGGGCGATTTTGATCCGGTTGAGGAGGGAGAGTGGCAAGAGCCTGCCCCAGCCGTTGGGCCTCTGCTTGTTGGGGGTCAGACAGGTGAAACAGGTAATGACCCGCCTGGGCGCGATCCTCTGGGGTCAGAGCAGCTTGAATGAGATGAATCACCTGACCATCGGTGTAAATATCAGTGCGCTCCTGCACCGGTATAGGATGAGCGGTGTGGTAACTGAATGAAAGCAGTAGGGAAGAGGTATTCATAGCCGGTAAGGTTAAGATTTTGAGCGGGCGGAGAAGTTTTCTTCATTCGCCTGGCGTAGTTGAGGCACGTTGCTGTTAAAATTGTCGGCGATACGGCTCATCTGGTCTGAGCGTAAACCGGTGCCGGCGTTGTTGTTGCCCATGAGTGAATTGGTAGTAAATCGGACAGGGACATTGGCTGTGCCCCCACCAGCCGGGGCCGCCGGATTTAACATTTGCCGGGTTTGCTGCTCAATTTGCCGGACCGCGGCCGCGAGTGCAGGATCAGGGGGCAAATTGGGGTTGGCATTGGTGCCCGTGCCGGTAGCTGTCTGATGGCTTTGCACTTCGGAATCTACCCAACCCAACAAATCAGAAATTTGTTGGTCCATCAGGGGGCGAATCTGGCCGCTGAGGAAGCTGCGAACCGTGTCCTGCCCGACAGAAGTGGAGACGTTCTGAATCATCTGGTAGATCACCCGATAAAGGGAGCGAACATTGTTATTGACCTGCCCGCTAACGTCTGTCCCGGCTAAAATGCCGGTCACGGCCTGCTCGACTTTAGCCGGAATCTGGTCAATTTCATTTTGCATCAGGTTGGCCATGGTGCGCCAGCTTCCCGGCAGTGAGGTGAGGCGGCCAATGAGGGTATGGGAAGGGTAAAGAGGTGGGGTGCGGCGGCCGCCGGGTGGGGTGGCTTCTGGTGTGCCTATGGATGCCTCAGCGGCGCTGGTCGCGGCCGCGTTCAATGGTGAGGCGGCACTGCTCACAACGGGGGCTACTTCGATAGAAACATTCACCGCGTCGGCTGCCCCCCCGCTGTTGGTAAACGGGATGTCAATGGTGGGGCGTGCGGCCGCTGTGGCTGCCTGGGAAAAGGTGCTGCGTAAAATGCTCTGAATGGCGGCTCCAGACAATTCACCGGCAATGACATTGTTGGCAATAGTCACATTACTATAATTGGCTCTGGTTTGAAAACGGACAACCTCATCCAACATGGCTAAGGCCCGCGTTTGGTTGGCTGCTTCTAACTGAGGACGAATCAGCCCGCTAATCGTTGTCGCCAGGCTGCCATCTTGCCAGGCTGTACGCAGCCCCTTGGCCAGGCTTTGGCTGAGGGTTCGCTTTTGTGCCTCGACCGCGGCCGCGACCTCCCCGCTGATATTGTTAATCTGAGCCAACATTCGGGGACGAATCGCCGCCAACACCATCTCCCGTATCCCCGCCCGATCCAGGGCGTTGTTCATCTGCGTCTCTTGAGAAGGGGAGACATCATGGAACAAGGCGTGCATGTTGGGGTTACTGAGCGAATATTCGTCAGGAATCCCCAGCAAATGGCCGTACTCATGGGCATAAATCGAATCAAAAGAGGCGGGATAAACCGTGTCATTCTTTTGCGTAAACCAGGTATTGGCGTTTAACGCCTGCCCTGCGGCCCCGGTAGCTTGATTGGTAGAATCCAGGCGGACAGTGCTGTGGGCGTCGGCCGCAATATCAAAAACTGGGGTGGCCTGAAAGGTTAGCGGCAGCCGAATTTCTTCTCCCCCTGGAGACGCTGATGCCCCGGATCCCCCGGCGGTACCAGCCGTATCTTCAACCTTAGTGCGGCCAACCAGTTCAAACTTGTTGTTCCAAAAATTAACCAGAGCGGTACATTGGGTACGGGCAAAATCTTGCACCGGCCCTTCCGGGATAGCCGTTGGCCCAGCCGCACCGCTGCCTAATTGGGCCACAAATTTAATCCGAACATTAACCGTGACCCCACCGGCCGCCCGCGTCATCTCATAACGAATATTGCCCGCCCCCCCTTGATCATTAAACGAGGCAACGGTATAAGTGTTGGCCTTATAATCCTCTGACCCAGGTGTTCCTGTACGCTCGTTGTGCAATGTTTCGCTGGTGGGAGCATTGCTGATCACGACTCGCTGGATATTCCCGGCCCGCTGGGTGGAAATGAGGCGTTGTTGGGTATACGCATTTCCCCGTTTGCGCTGTAATTGTAAAACAATATTTTGCCGCAGCCCCCGTGTGCCTGGTGTGGCAGGCATCTCCCTCAACCCGTCTACCCCCAACCATTCGGGGGTGGCGGTTCCTCCATTAGCGGCCGCGGTTTCTTGTTGGGGATGGGGCCTGGTGGGTTTTGGGGTGGGGGCTGCTTTTTCTTGACTTTTCATAGGCTGTTTTGGTGGCATAAATGGAATGTCGGGTAAGCAAAGGGTAAGCTGATAGAAGGTAATGGTTTGTATCGAATTTGACTGAACGGCTGTAAAACGATTTTGTCCATCGTTTGCCAGCCAGAACGGTTGGCAAAGTCTACCTTGATTGTAACCGATTTGAAGCAAAAATGTTGTGGTAAAAGTAAACCCCAGCAATTCCTGGTATGGTCGGGATGACAACAGCGAATTGGAGGCAGGAACGAATTTTCGGTTGTTGTGCTAGAGTTATCTTTTTTTCCGCTCAATTGTTGTCAGAAAGAATAAATCATACGCAGGCCAATCCATAATTGGAATTGCTGGCAAACCCAGGATAGCTAAAACGATTGGTAAATGTGAGATAAACAAACGCTGTTTCATTTGGCACTCTTTATGCCTATGGCTACTATTGACTGCTAACGGTCAACTGCTAATTACCAGGGGTATAGTGTAGCCACCAACAAGGGAAGCAGCTTTATAAATGGCTGGACTCTGGCGAAAATTGATTTCACCAGTGGTAATAACCAATACACCAGTATAGTAATATAGTAATAACCAATGGCCAAATTAAAAAACGGCAGACGCCAGATAGGATCTTTCCCTGGCGATGGAGTGACAAATTGGGCAAAATGGTATTAAACCAGCCAACCTTACAGGTGCAAGATATTGTGCGGCCAACCCATGTAGAAGTTAATCTAACGCGGTTGACCGAAAATTACCAGGCGATTCGGGCGGGGGTGGGCGCGGCCGCGATTATGCCCGTTCTCAAAGCCAATGGATATGGGCACGGCCTGGTGCCGGTGGCCCAACATTTGCAAACCCTGGGGGTTCCTTACCTGGGAGTGGCCTTCCTTGAAGAGGGAATTATGCTGCGCCAGGCCGGTATCCATACCCCGATTTTGGTCATGGGGGGGATTATTGGCAACCAGGTGCCCCATTTTTTGCATTATGATTTGACGCTCACTGCCTCATCGCTGGAGAAGCTGACCCAGATTGAGCAGGTGGCGGCGCAGCTGGGGAAGCGGGCCACGGTTCACCTAAAGATTGACACGGGCATGGAACGGATTGGGGTGCATTATTACAGTGCCGGGGAGCTGCTGCACGCGGCCGCGGCCAGCAGCCATTGTGAGGTTGAAGGAATTTACTCCCATTTTGCCAATAGTGACAACCCTGACCTGAGTTCTGCCCGGTTGCAGTTGGCCCGGTTTAAGGCGGTGTTGGCCCAGGCGGAACAGGTGGGGCTGCGGCCGCGTTACCGCCACATTGCCAACTCCGGGGCCATCTTGCAACTGCCAGAGAGCCACCTGGATATGGTGCGGCCGGGGCTGCTCTTTTATGGCGTCTACCCGGATGAAACCATCCCCCGAACGATAACGGTGCGGCCGGCCCTTACCTGGAAATCCCGGGTGGTCTATTTTAAGGTGGTGCAGCCGGGCCATCCGGTGAGCTATGGCTCTACCTGGCAGGCGGATCACCCGGTGCGGCTCATTACGGTGCCGGTAGGGTATGGGGATGGTTATTTCCGGGCCATGTCGGGGCAGGCTGAACTGTTGGTACGCGGCCGCCGCTATCCCGTCGTGGGGCGTATCTGCATGGATCAGTTGATGGTCAACATTGAATGGGAAACGGCTTACAATGGGGATGAGGTTATCTTGTTAGGGGAGCAAGATGGGCAGCAAATTTCGTGTAATGAGTTAGCCCGCTGGGCCAATACCATTCCCTATGAAATTTTGACCAATATCAATACCAGGGTGCCGAGGATTTATGCGGCAGACTCCGCCCGGACGTGAACCCACCCCGCCTGCCCGGATGTGAACCCACCCCGCCTGCCCGGATGTGAACCCACCCCGCCTGCCCGGATGTGAACCCACCCCGCCTGCCCGGACGTGAACCTACCCCGCCCGCCCGGACGTGAACCCACCCCGCCCGCCCGGACGTGAACGTCCGGGCTAAAAATGCGAAGCCCTACCGGGCTGCGGCCGCAGGCCAACGGCCTTTGTATTTTTAGCCCGGCGGTTTGACCGCCGGGCGGGTTGGGTCGCCGGGCGGGTTTGACCGCCGGGCGGGTTGGGTCGCCGGGCGGGTTTGACCGCCGGGCGG
>JAHDWJ010000046.1:0-4401 GCA_023384415.1 Anaerolineae bacterium | reverse complement strand
CGGGCGGGTTTGACCGCCGGGCGGGTTGGGTCGCCGGGCGGGTTTGACCGCCGGGTGGGTTTGGCCGGGCGGATTTGACCGGGTGGGTTTGACCGCCGGGCGGGTTTGACCGCCGGGCGGGTTGGGTCGGGCGATCCCACCCCCAGACGATTACCCATTAACCATTCACCTATTCCCCAATTAATTATTCTCCCGCCTCTGGCAAATCTCTGCCCCCCCAGCTACAATTCCCCCCATGCCAACCGTTCATTAACCATTCACCCATTAAAAATTCCCATGACCCCACCAAACCCAACTCCCCCCGACCCCAAGCCCCTCCTCACCTCCCTCATTGAGGCCTTTACCAAACTGCCCCCTTTGCTCAGTTTTGGCGGCCTGATTTCGGTTATTGGCGTCCTCGTCCTCTCCATTACCGGAGTGCTGCCGGAACTATTTCTTCTTTATCCCCTGATCGCTATTGTGGCCTTTATCATTCTGACCTTGTATACCCGCCGGTTGGATATCGAAGAGAGAAAAGTGGAGCAGCAGTTAGAAGCGGAGCGTCTGCGTCAGGAGTTTGAATTAAAAAAATCGCGTCAGCAGCAAAAACATGCCGAAAAAATGGCCGGGTTACAACGGGATCAGGAAAAGCCTCTTACCCCACCGGCGCAAACGGGTCAGAAAGAACCCGAACATGAGGTTTCACCTGAAGAATGGCAAAACCAATACATGGCCTACCTGATGCAGCTTTGTGGCTACCCTCCGTACACCGCCCTCATTGACATCCGGGAGGCCGGGATCAAAGTGGCTAAAATCGCCCTGGAAAAGATTTTTACCAGCCTGGATGTCCCGACCACCGAGCAGCTGCGCCACCTGCCCAAAGAAGCGATGCTGGACCGGGAAAGCCCGGACCTGACCCAAATGGAGCGGGAGCAGCGCGAACCAGTGTTAAAAGCGATTGGCCGCTCAGAAAACAAACATCTGGTCATTCTGGGGGCGCCCGGTTCGGGCAAATCTACTCTGATCAACTTCCTGACTTTGTGCCTGGCGGGGGATCATTTGCAGGATAAGGATATCAACCAGAGTTTGTTGCAGAAGCAGGGGTGGGAATTGGCCCATCTCCGGCTGATCCCGGTGTTGGTTATCTTACGCAAATACGCCGCCGATGGTCTGGCCCACGGGCAGGATTTATGGAGTTACATCGCGGCCGTTTTGACCCAGGAAGGGTATGGCGGGTACCTGCCCCACCTGGAAAAGCAGCTGCAAAAAGGGGGGATGGTGTTGTTGGATGGCCTGGATGAGGTGGACAATGCCCCCCAGGTACGCCAGGCCCTTAAAATGCAGATTGAAAAGTTTGCTACCCGGTTCCGGGAAGTCAGGCTGGTGGTCACCAGCCGCCCGTATGCCTATGGGGCCGGGGGGTGGGAGCTGAACCGGTTTGCCGTTACCCGCCTGCTTGATTTCAGCCCGGAACAGATAGAGACCTTTATTGATCAATGGTATACCGTGACCGGGCAGGAAGATCGCAGCCTGGGAGAAGAAAATGCCCGCAAATATGCTGAGGAATTAAAAAGACAGGTCAACCCTGATTATCAAAGCAGCCATAATTTGCGTGAGCTGGCCCGCAGCCCGCTGCTTTTGACGATGATGGTGTATGTTCACCGCGGCCGCGAAGGGGGGCAGCTCCCCCAACGGCGGGAAGAGCTGTACCAACTCTGCATCAAACTGCTCCTGGAACTGTGGCAGCGGTCCAAAAACATCAACCTGCTAGATGAACTCCAGATTGCCGGCGATCAGCTGGAGAAAGCTTTGCAAGAAGTCGCCTTTGCCGCCCACAAAGATCAGCCCGCCCTCGACAAAACGGCGGAAATCAGCGGCGAACTCCTGGCCGGTAAACTGCATAAATATCGCGGCCCCCAGGCCAAAGTAGACCCGGCTGCCTTGATTGAATATGTGCGCGACCGGGCCGGGTTGATTCAGCAGCACCATACCAAAGCCAATGATGATGATGACGATCTGTACAGCTTCCCCCACCGCACTTTTCAGGAATATCTGGCCGGTCTCTATTTGCTCCGTACCGATTTTCCCCGACAGTTGGCCGCCCTGAGCAAAGAAGACCCCAACCGCTGGCGCGAAGCCCTGCTCCTGGCGGCCGCAACCGCCGCCCGCACTGTCCCTTCTTCTGTCTGGAGCCTGATTGATAAGTTATGCCCCAAACCCCCACCCCATTCGACCGATTCCGCTTTGCTCCTGAGCGCGGTCCATTCAGCTACTCCTGCCCCTACCGGCAAGCTGCTTACCGCAGAGGGGGAAAGAGAGATGGTGCGGGCCAGCCGGGGGGCCTTTTTGGCTGGGCAAGTATTGGCTGAGACCCGGACAGAGCTGCTCAACCCGGAAATTCCCCTGGATGAAGACGAACAGGTTAAAAAGCAGCGGGTGCAGCAGTGGCAAAAAACGATAGTGGCTGTAGGGCTGCTCCACCCACGTGACCGGGCGCAGGCGGGGGATTTGCTGGCCGAACTGGGGGATGACCGACCGGGGGTGTTAAGCTGTGATGAGATGCCCTTCTGTTATGTGCCGCCGGGTGAGTTTTGGCTGGGGGATGACCAGAAAAGCACCCAGGGGCATTGGAATAACAGCCTGGACAAACCTTACTGGCTGGCCCAATACCCGGTGACCGTGGCCCAATTCCGCCAGTTTGTTCAGGAGCAGAAGGATTACCGTCCCGGTTATGGTGATAGACCCTTACAAGCCCCGGATAACCGCCCGGTACTGTTTGTGAACTGGTATGATGCCCTGGCTTTTTGTGATTGGCTTAGCCGCCGCTGGCAAAAGCTGCTTCCCCCAGGCTACCGGGTCACCTTGCCCAGTGAGGCCGAATGGGAAAAAGCGGCCCGGGGCGGTCGCCTCATCCCTGCCGCCCTTTATCCCCAGACGGTGCAAACCCTTAGGGCTACCCTGGCCGCTCCCCCGGCGACCCGCGCCAACCCAGAGCCGCAGCGGCCGTACCCCTGGGGCAGCCAGCCCGAACCGGAAAAAGTGGGGCCGGAGCAGGTGATTTACCGGGGCAACAGTGAAGCTGCGGGCATTGGCCAGACCACGGCGGTGGGCAGCTTCCCCACCGGGGCCAGCCCGGTAGGGGGGATGGATATGGCCGGCAATGTGTGGGAATGGACGCGCAGCTATTGGGGCAAAAATTACCCCTACCACAGTTCCGCTGATTATGAGACAATAGACCCTAAGAACAGAGAGGAAATGGTTTTGCGCGGGGGTAGTTTCTATTCTAGAGTAGAAAATATGTTCTGCTCTGCCCGCGGCAGGTCCGCCCCGCACCACGACCTCCTCGACAGCGTCGGGTTTCGGGTGGTGGTGGCGTCCCCACCCACCTCTGGCCTCTGAAACTCTGATCTCTGGACTCTGATCGCTGTTCTCTAAGGGGGGTGTGGGGGGCTTTGCCCCCCACCGCGATCGCGGGAACACGGATTGGCAGGATTTACGGATTTACCCCCTACTTTTCAGGTAGCACATTTCACTCATCACGTATCACGTTTCACCCATCACGCCCTATGTCTAGTCCGGAAATGCCCATTTTCACCCGCACGTTTGATCTGATTGAGTGGCTGCTGCCAGTTACGGAAAAATTCCCTCGCGCTCACCGGTACAGCTTTACTTTACGCCTGCTCAATACGGCATTTGATCTACGAGAACGGCTGGACCAGGCCAATAACCGGCGGGGGGAAGCCCGGCGGGAGCGGCTGCAGCGGGCCGATGAAAGTTTAACCTCGCTGCGAATGTATATTCGTCTGGCCGCCCATTGGCAATGGCTTACCCCAGGGCAATATCAACATGTGGCCCACATGCTGGTTGAAATTGGCCGCCTTTTGGGGGCGTGGCAAAAAATAAGTTAATGACAATTCACGGCTGTCTGGCCGTTTATTGTGGGGGCTGGTTCACAGGCTCTGCTCTGCCCGCGACAGGAACGACCCGCACAACAACATCAACGACAACAACGGGTTTCGGGTGGTGGTGGCGTCCACATCTTACCAGGGGTTCTGTCCCTCACCAGTATTGTCAGGCGACGATTCGTTTCCTGGCCGGGGTGTAAAATGGCGGAACCAGCTCCTGGCCGCGCCGGTGGTAGGTGGCTATCTCTGGCCGGGCAAATACCAACTGCCGCACCACCTCGGTTCGTCCCTGTGGTGCGGCTTTTTGTTTGGGGAACACGGATGAGCGGGATGAACGGATGAAAGCAGCCACGGATGAAAGCAGCCACAGATGGAAGGAACACGGATAGGGGGGAACACGGATGAGCGGGATGAACGGATGAAAGCAGCCACGGATGAAAGCAGCCACAGATGGAAGGAACACGGATAGGGGGGAACACGGATGAGCGGGATGAACGGATGAAAGCAGCCACGGATG
>JAHDWJ010000089.1 GCA_023384415.1 Anaerolineae bacterium | reverse complement strand
CGCAGCGCCTTTCGCTGGAAGAGCGCTTTTTGCAAATCATCGGCGGGGATGATGTGGTGGCGGGGTGAGCGGGGGATGGTGGAACGGCGGTAGCGCCCGAATATCCGTTAGTAACCTCTATATGCATATTGCCTGCTGTCTGGCCCATGTTAAAATGCTGTCGTGTAGGATATTCCAGGAGAAAAACATGGTGAAGCTCAAGGAATTAAACGTTCAATACATTACCAACGAATCGGGTGAACGCAGCGGCGTCATTCTTTCCATTGAAGATTTTGAAGCCCTGTTGGCAGATTTGGAAGATATGGCGCTTGTCCTCGAGCGCCAGCATGAACCAACCATTTCCCATGCCGAATTAAAAACCGAACTAAAACGAGATGGACTTTTATCAGATTGAGTGAAAACATTCCGCCATGATCGATAAGGATGAATGTGATGAGTACAAAAGAGTTGTTGCTTTCCAAAATTGAAACGATGAGCCAGGCGGAATTAGAAGAGCTATATACGGTGGTTACTGAGTTTTTGCAAAGCAAACGAGATAAACCACCTACCTCCCCTTTTCTCGAACGATTAGGCCAGATTCACATAGACGGCCCCGAAGATTTCGCTGAAAACATCGATCTTTACCTGAATGGAGGATGCCTTTTGCCTGGGAATGGAATTCCCAGGCTGATACAAGAAGTACGCTAAAGCGCACAAAAGAGAGACCATAACGCACTTCCAGTGCGTTTTTTGTTTCAGACGCCGGATTCCATCCGGAGGTGTTTAGGAGGAGAAGATTGGTTCAATCGGCCAGATTGAACCAATCGGAGGGGAGATTAAGAAGTGGGGGAGGTGGACGGCCGTCGGTTAATCTCACTCGTGTGCGTCTCCAGCCAGCTCATACTGGCTGCTGTCCTCGCCATAGGCCACACCCACCCGGCCATAATGCGTTAGCTCCTGATCAACGTTGTGTTCAATGGCAAGTATCTCGACTTTAGAAAAAACGAGGCAGTACCGCCATATATGGTGGTTGTTCAAGCAAAATTCGTCTAAAAAACCACCATATGTAGGGTTTTTCTAAACTCGAAAAGTATACAAGTCCCAAAAACTTAACCGCAACCATTAAGTCTTTCAGATTCACAGCCAAATCGCCAAGATCTAACATACCACTTATTGTTCATCCTTTCCAAGACAATGTCCCAAACTTCAAAATTAAGTCCCCTATCGGAATTAATATCAATGCGGCATTGGTAAAAAGCATTGAAACGGGCGGTAGTGCTAGTGCTACGGTTGAAGTTCTGAAAAAGATAAACCTCTTGACTGATGAAACGGGTATGTGTCAGAACATTCCTGAATGAGACGGGGAAATCCAAGCCGGGCGGGCAAAAAAACGATCGGTGTGATGATAGCCACTTGGAGATCTCTTCTCTTTGTTGTGGAACAACAATTTCCGTTAGCAACCACTCATCGTTCCTAACAAGGGCAAACATAAATAAAGTGGCAGTAGTTGATGATTGTGATTGTGCGATATTTCGTGTGACGGTTTTGGCAGCGCTGTAGAAAATAATCACGATAATGAGTACAAGCAAAGGTGACAGTTTAATAATGTTGTGTTTCATTCCCCACCTCTGACTGTGGCTGGTTTTCAGACCGTGCCACTTCCTCATTAGCCGGGTGTGATGCGGTGGGGACACCGGCAACAGCTACGAGAAGACATCCGATTACTTCAAGAAATCGGATGTCTTGTTATACAAAGTGGGCAGTTTAGGACAGACCCACCACCTTGCCCGTTTCCAGGTCAATATCAATCTCGTAATACACCGGCCGAATCGGTAATCCCGGCATGGTGCTCATAGTCCCCAACAGCGGGTAGAGGAAACCGGCGCCCACGCTGGCACGGATGTCCCGCACGGGAATGATGAAACCGGACGGCCGTCCCTTCAAATTCGGGTCGTGGCTCAGGCTCAGGTGCGTCTTCGCCATGCAAATGGGCAGCTTGTCAAAGCCATTGCGCGTGTACAGGGCGATCTTCTCCTCCGCTTCCGGCGAATACTCCACACCATCCGCGCCATACATCTGTTTCGCAATCGTCTCGATTTTGGCCTTGATACTGTTCTCCACCGGATAGAGGAATTGGAAATTGGACGGCTTGTTGCAGGCAGCCATGATGGCCTTGCCCAAATCCACCGACCCCGCGCCGCCGTCGGCCCAATGGTTGCTCATCACCGCATCTTCGGCCCCGGCGGCTTTGGCCGCCCGACGCACCAGTTCCACCTCCGCGTCGGTGTCATCCTTAAAGCGGTTGATGGCCACCACCACCGGCACCCCAAAACCAACGGCATTTTCCACATGTTTTACCAGATTCGTGCAACCCGCTGCCAGCAGTTCCAGATTTTCTTCGGTGTATTCCGGGGCCAGCGGTGCGCCGGCCGTCACCTTCGGCCCGCCGCCGTGCATCTTCAGGGCGCGAATAGTCGCTACCAGCACCACGCAGTTGGGAATCAGGCCGCTGTACCGGCACTTGATGTTGAAAAACTTCTCCATGCCGATGTCCGCGCCAAAACCGGCTTCCGTCAGCACGTAGCCGTCTGGCCCCACCAGTTTCAGGGCGATCTGGTCGGCCACAATGGAGGAGTTGCCATGCGCGATGTTGGCAAACGGCCCGGCATGGACAAACGCAGGCGTGCCTTCCAGTGTTTGCATCAGGTTGGGCATGATGGCGTCCTTCATCAACACCGTCAGCGCCCCGCCAATGCCCAGGTCATCGGCCGTGATCGGCTCACCCTCCTTGTTCACGCCAATGACCATGCGCCCCAGCCGTTCGCGCATGTCGGCCAGGCTGGTGGTCAGCGCCAGGATGGCCATAATTTCGCTGGCGACGGTGATGTCATAGCCGGTGTCACGCTGGAACTTCTCCTGCGCGCCTTTGCCGACGGTGATGCCACGCAGGTAGCGGTCGTTGGTGTCCGTGACGCGCCGCCAGGTGATGGAGTCGGGGTCAATGTCCAGCCGCACAAAGCGGGTGATCTCTTCGGGCGTCAGGTCGTTGGGGTCGGTTTTGTGGATGCCCAACTTCTTCAGGCGGCGCAGCATGACGGGGGCGAAGCGACGGCCGTTATTTTTGTCGGCCGGGCAGAGTCGGTTCCACAGTGTGGCGTCGGAGGCAGTTTGTTCGTGGTGCAGGCGGGTGTCAATGGCCGCCGCCAGCAGATTGTTGGCGGCCGTAATCGCGTGAATGTCACCCGTCAGGTGCAGGTTGAACTCCTCCATGGGGATGATCTGGCTGTAGCCGCCGCCAGCCGCACCGCCTTTGATGCCAAACGTCGGCCCC
>JAHDWJ010000088.1 GCA_023384415.1 Anaerolineae bacterium | reverse complement strand
GGACACAACCCAACTGGAATTCCACACTACGAATCTGAGCGAACGTGACCTGGCCCAAATTGAACCGGGGGATGCGGTGTTGGTGACGTTGAAAACGTACCCGAATGATCCGTTGGCAGGTACGGTGTGGCGCATCGGGCTACAAGCGGTGGGGACAGTGGGTGACGCTGCCACCTTCCCGGTGATCATTGCCCTGGATGCCACCGACATGGACATCCGCCCCGGTATGACGGGCCGGGCGGAGATCCGAAAAGAAAGCCAATGAATTGGCCCTACCGCCGTATCACCACAGGCAAACAAATCACCCAATAAGGTTGGTCAATATGGATCATGTGGCTTGTCTGTATTTGAGCATAGCCATTGTTTGCTGTGACAGTAAGGGTATAAATTCCAGGTGTCTCCCAATCAAAAACTACGGTATCACTAGAGGTGCCTGAATGAACAACGGGCATATGCCCATCTGCCAACCAGGTGTAGGTAATGGGCAGCGTCGCTGTCAGGGGAGTTGATAGGACTGTAAACTCATAAGCCCTATTTATAAGACCCCTGGGTAGGCCATCTATAGCAACTCCGCTGATTGCTGACCATAAAGTAATGGGAAAGGTCGTTGTAACTGCACCATAGATATTCTCTGCCTTGACGGTAATTGTGTGACTTCCCGTATCAGTCCACGTCATGTATACGCTGTTTGTTAAGCTATAGGTATGTGTAATGAAGAAATTGTTATCACTTGCCCAGGTGAATGTGATGGGTAACATGGTTGAAGGTGGAGCGACGGTAACTGTAAACACATGGGAGTCTTCAACGTTCCCCGAAGTTAGACCTGCTACGGTTAATTCTTCTGGAGGGTTGGATTCTGGTTTGCCAAAACGTAGGATAGTACCGTAAGCTCCTACCGCCCACCCATCTGATTCTGAAACCATTTGAATGGCATACAGGTCAGAACTGGTGGGGCTTGTAACGGCCGTCCATTCACTCCCATCCCAATGAAGTAAAGGCGCTTCATATCCATAATCGTCTCTACCTACGGCCCACCCTTCATTTGCTGAATGCATACTGACTGATCGCAGGGTTTTTGTGGTGGGGCTTTCAATCGTTGTCCAATTTGTGCCATTCCAATGGATAATTGTTCCTTGTAAACCCACAGCCCAACCATTGTCTGCTGAAATCATCTCAACATCATACAAAACATAATTTGTAGGGCTGTCGAATTCTGACCAGGAATTACCGTCCCAATGTAAGACGATACCGCTGTTACCAACCGCCCAGCCATCATTTTCAGATATCATATCTACTGAGAATAACCAGGTGTCAATGGAATTGCTGACTACATTCCAGGTATCCCCATCCCAGTGTAGTATTAGGCCATCATAGGTAGCCGTGTCTAAACCGACAATCCACCCAGCGTCAGGCGAAACCATGTCAATGGAACGCAATGAATCTACAGGTGGGCTGTTTACGATTGTCCAGGCTGTCCCATCCCAATGTAAAATGGTACCATCCTCTCCGGCTATCCAGCCATTTGTAGAAGAAATCATATCAATTGACCAGATATAAGTGTTGGTTGGACTGGGAAACGATGACCATTGCTCGCCATCCCAACGAAGAAGATCACCATTGGCCCCACCGGTCCATCCATCATTAGCGGAAACCATATCTATGGCATAAGCGATGTTGGTGGAAGACTCGTTATAAGGTGTCCACTCGATGCCATTCCAATGCATGATATGGCCATGATGACCAACAGCCCATCCATCGTCTTCTGTCACCATATTTATTCCATTAAAATGCTCTGACCCCGTTCCAGGCTCAATTTCCCACGAAGAGCCGTTCCAGTGAAGAAAAACGCCATAGAATCCTATTGCCCACCCCTCTGTTGATGTGGTCATGTCAATAGCAGTCAGATATGAGGACACGGGGCTGCTGATGTTTGTCCATGAAGTGCCATTCCAATGCACTATTACACCATTTTCGCCTGCGGCCCATATGTTGTTATGTGCAACGGCGTCTATGGCAAACAGGTAGCTGGTTGTTGGCGTGTTTACTACGTTCCAATTGTTGCCATTCCAATGGATGGCTACTCCATTACCACCAACTGCCCATCCATCAGTGGCAGAAACGAAAGTTACGGCATTAAGGATTTCGTTTGTTGGGCTGGCGAATGAAGCCCAAGATGTTCCGTCCCAATGAAGTATGACGCCATCCTCACCGACAGCCCAACCATCAGTGGTCGTAACCATGTTTACGCCATATAAACGGACGTTAACGGGGCTGCTCACGGCCGTCCAGGCGATTCCATCCCAATGGGCAATATTGCCATCCCGCCCAACAGCCCAACCATCCTGGCTCGATACCATATCTATAGCATAAAATGAAAGATTATTTGGGCTGTTGACGATTCTCCAGGTTATCCCATCCCAATGCATAAGTGTCCCGTAAATACCCGTTGCCCAGCCATCTGTAGATGAAAGCATTTGCACTGATGCCAGACGATGATGACAGGGTGATGGGTTGTTTGGGTCCCAACAAATCCACTGATTATCGTCATCTGGATTACTAACCTCTAAAACTGGTCTGCTTTTTTCTGCCAGAGTTGTGAAAAAAGCACTGGCGAAAAAGAACGCAACGCTCCAAGAGAGAATTAATCGAACGAGAGAAAACGCTTTCATATATACCTCCCACAGTGATAAAAAAATATTAGCACCAGGAAGTATACCAAAGCCTGACTGGTAAATTTCTACGTCTTAGCCTTAGCTACCCTACAAAAACTCGCCGCCATCTATGGGGAGGATGACGCCGGTGAGGAAATCCTGACGGAGCAGGTGCAAGACATTTTGGGCGACGATTTCGGCGCTGCCGGGGCGTTGCAGGGGGACGCGCGCCTGGGCCAGGTTGTCCAGGTAATCCTGCTCTTTGCCGGGCGGTGGCAGAATGGCCCCCAGAGCCACACCGTTGACGGTGATGGGGGGGGCCAGTTCGTGGGCCAGCATTTCGGTCATTTGCCAGAGCGTGCCTTTGCTGAGGCGGTAGGCAAAATGGTCGGGATACGGCCGTCGCACCCGCGCATCCAACACATTCACAATACAACCGGGTTGGCCGGACGGCCGTTGCGCCGCAAATGCCTGGCAGAGCAGGAAGGGGGCGCGCAGGTTGATGCGGAACAATTCATCCCACAAGGCCAGGTCGGTGGTGGTAAAGCTGTCTTCTTCGGGGAAGATGGCGGCGTTGTTGATGAGGATGTCTACGTGGCCGAAGGCGGCCGTGGCGGCAGGGATGATGTTTTGCACGGCCGTGGCGTCATTCAAATCGGCGCTGTAAATCTCGGCGCGGATGCCATATGCCT
>JAHDWJ010000011.1 GCA_023384415.1 Anaerolineae bacterium | reverse complement strand
TGTAACCTTTTTCCACCTTAGCATGTGGTCCAGTTTTTGGGGTCAATTATAGGGGATAGTCAATTTTTATATAATGTTGACGCTTATCAACTTGTTACGGATGCGGCTCAATATGCTGACACACATAACCTCTGGAATAATAATAACCAAGCTAAAATATATGTCAGTGGACCAGTAGGAGTGTTAGGACGTACAGGCGAACTAACTAATTGGGTAACAGTAACCCGTATTGATACTGGCTATATTCACGCTTGGTCTTCATCCGCACCGTGAGGAATAGGTCATTGATTTGGTCTTTGTCAACATCACATATGATACTATGATACTGGGTATAGCAACGATTCTCGGCAAAAGGCGTTATATTGATCGAGGTGAAACAAATGCGTAAAAAATTGACCCGTGAAGAAAGAAAAATAGCTTACCTGAAAGAAGCCGAACAACTTTATGACAATATGGAAACGTGGTATGACCAAAACCCCGATGCCACTTTTGAAGAAATCGAAACCGAACTGCGATTGCATCGCCGCCAACTCATGGGAAAAAGCCTCAATATCTTAATCAATGACCGTGAGGATGACCAACAACCACAAATTTCATGTCCAGACTGTGGAACAGCCATGCGGTTCAAAGGAAGGGGGACGAAAACAGTCATTGGGATAGAAGGGGATACAACCCTCGACCGAACCTATTACAGCTGTCCTAACAAATGCGAAGGGACAGCTTTTTTCCCCTCTGGATAAAAAATTGAAACTTCGTTCTGACCAGTGGAGTGGAGGGATGGCCCGTATTGCGACCCGTCAGGGCTTGTTAGGCAAATCGTTTGCCCAAGCAGCCGAAGCTATTGATGATGCCATTGGTTATCCCATAAACCGTGAAAGTGTGCGCCAGATAACGCAGGCTTGGGGGAACCAAGTAGAGATAAGCCGGCAAGAGATAGCTGACCAGCTATTTGCCGCGGACATCGCCGAGCCAGAAATGCCCTTGCCCATCAACCCGATTGAAAAACAAGCCAGTATCTCCACCGATGGGGGCATGGTACTCATTCGAGATGAAGGGTGGAAAGAAGTTAAATTAGTGGCCATCTCGTCTGTTCGCCCCAAAACAGCCAGCGAGAGGAGTGATACCAAAGGCAGCCGTCGCTATGCTCCCTGGGAACCGCAGATGATGATAGAGCAGCATAGTTACCAGGCCGGTTTATGGGAAGCAGATACGGCTGGGCAGCATCAATATGTCGAAGCCTTGCGCCGTGGTGTGCCTGAATGCATGAAAGTCAGTGCGGTCGCGGATGGAGCCGCCTGGATTGAACGAATAACCGCCGAAAACTTTCCTGATGCGGTGCAGATTGTGGACTGGTTTCACCTGACGGAAAAGATGTGGTTTATCGGCAAACATTATTACCCTGACCAGGCACAACGAGAGAGTTGGGTAAACCAACAACTTGATGCCCTCTGGCTAGGAAAGACGCAGCTGGCTATTTCTTCTTTGGCTCACCTCGAACCAACCTCTGAGGCTCAAGTAAATTCAGCTTTAGGCTATGTTGAACGGCAGCAAGAGCGCCTGGCCTATCACCAATATCGAGTGGCTGGCTATCCCATAGGTAGCGGCTGTGTTGAAAGCGGGATCAATACCGTTGTTCACCATCGTATGAAAACGCAAGGGCGTGGCTGGGAACGGGACAATGCTCAGTCTATGTTGGCGGCTTTGAGCGAACTTCATAGCGACCGATTCTTGTCCACCTGGCACTCCAACAACTAATGCCGAGAATCCTTGCTATACCCTATGATACTTGTTTGATAAATTGGCAACCCCTGAATATCATAAATCAATATCATGAGAGAAAACAAATGGTAATAGATATTACAGAATTCTTTGTAGCAGCTAGAGAGAAAATAGATGTCTGGACAAATGAAGAATTTTTCAAAACTCTACAAAAACTTGAGGAATGTACCCCTAATGACTTGCTTCCTAAGTTTGATTATGCAGCGGGTGAGTGGTGGGCAAGTATTTTTCAACAAATACCGATGAACCAGAAGCGATTTGTTGCACTAATACATTTTGAGATGCCTATCATAATTTATCTCCAGGATGTGGAGAATGTTATTCAAAGTTGTCTTCCTGAAAACACAATAGTGCTTTTGCCCGTTGATAATATGTCCATTCCTAACTATACAATCGAACCTGCATTAATACCCATAATTTTTCCTAACAATGTCTGGGCTTCCGAAGTAGATCCGTTGCATTTTTCGATTAAAGATCTTTTATGGACAACCATTGTCTGATACATTGAAAAAACGGACCAATGCTAATTCCTCTGTTTAGGGGACATTGTAAGCCGATGATTTAGGTACTTTTACACCCGATGCTGACACCCGCCACCCGCATCACCGGCGGCCGGAACACTGTTTTGCAAAAGGAGGGCGGCGCAAGATAATAGAGGAATGCTTCCTACTGGTTTAATCACCCTGCTCTTCACCGATATAGAAGCCAGTACCCGACTGGTGCAGCTCCTGGGGGAGCGTTACCCCGATCTGTTGGCTGAACATCACGCCATTTTGCGCCAGGCAATTAGCACCTGGGATGGCCTGGTAGTAGATACCCAGGGAGATGCTTTTTTTGCCGTTTTCCCCCAGGCGGTGGATGCTCTCGCGGCCGCAATCTCTATCCAGAACACCCTCAATACTCACTCCTGGCCCGATGGGGTGCAGGTGCGGGTACGGATGGGGCTGCACACTGGCGAACCGGCCCTCACCCATGATGGCTATTATGTGGGGCTGGATTTGCACCGGGCAGCCCGAGTTTGCGCGGCCGCACACGGCGGCCAGATACTCCTCACCCAAACTACCTGCAACCTGGTCCTGGCCGATCTACCCTTTGGCGTCAGCTTACGCGATCTGGGAGACCACCGTCTCAAAGATATAGACCGTCCTGAGCGATTATATCAATTGGTTCTGCCCAACCTGGCCAATGAATTCCCCCCCCTGCGCTCCCTGGAGCTGTTTGTCCATAACCTACCCACGGCTCTTACCAGCTTCATTGGCCGGGAAAAAGAGATCAGGGACGTAACCGATTTGTTGCAGCAGTTTCGCCTGGTCACTTTAACTGGACCTGGGGGCACAGGCAAAACCCGGCTGGCTATCCAGGTCGCCAATACCCAACTAGAGCTGTTTGCCCATGGGGTCCGCTTTGTCGAACTGGCGCCCATTGCCGACGCCACCCTACTGCCGCAAACGGTTGCTGAGGTGTTGGGGTTGCGGGAAGAGCCAGGGCAGCCGATTCGCCGTACATTGGGCAATTATTTGCGTAACCGGGCGATGCTGCTGGTTTTGGACAATTGTGAGCATCTGGTGGACGCGGCCGCGGAGTTAGCTACCTTCTTGCTGACCACCTGTACCCATCTCAAAATTCTGGCCAGCAGCCGGGAGCCGTTGGGGATTCCTGGTGAACGCAGCTATGCCGTACCCACCTTATCTATGCCCCCACCGGGTTCGCGTCATTTGCCCCCACTGATCCAACTGACCCAATATGAAGCGATGCGCCTTTTCATTGAGCGAGCAGAGACGGTCATGCCCCATTTCAGCGTCAACAACCAGAACGCTCCCCTCATCGCCCATATTTGCCAGCGATTGGATGGGATTCCCCTGGCTATTGAGCTGGCGGCCGCCCGGATCAAAACCTTAACGGTAGAGCAAATCGCCGACCGGCTGGATGATCGGTTCCACCTGCTCAAAGGAAACAATCAGCGTACCGTCCCCCGGCAAAAAACATTACGCGCCCTCATAGATTGGAGCTACGACCTGCTCACCGATATTGAGCGGCTCCTGTTCCGGCGGCTCTCAGCATTTGTGGGCGGCTGGTCTTTAGAGGCGGCCGAAGCGGTCGTGACGGATGATCTGCTGCCAGTAGATGAGCTGATAGATGTTTTAGAGCGGCTGGTCAATAAATCATTGGTCACTTTAAGCCGTGAATCGGGACAGCAGGCTCGTTATGGTTTCCTGGATAGCATTGGGCAATATGCGCGGGAAAAGTTGGTTGAAGCCGGAGAGATGGCGACCATCCGGGAAGCCCATTTGCGTTATTTTCTCGCCCAGGCGCAGGTGGCCGAGCCGCAGTTAAAAGGGAAAGAGCAAATGCACTGGTGGCAGTGGCTTGAGGCGGAAATGGACAATATCCGGGCGGCTCTCACCTGGGCGGAGCCACAGGGTCAGGGGAATTCTCCCTGGCTGCCCCAGAGTCCACAGTTTAGAGAAGAAGGGGCGCAATTAGCGGCCGCGTTGTGGTGGTTTTGGCTGCTCACTGGTCATCTCAACGAGGCCACTCAATGGTTAGATCGTTACCTGGTTCACCTGGCTGATAGCCCCGCGGTCGCGGCCCCCATTTACAACCAACTGATATGGCGCAATGCCTGCCTGAGCTATTTTGCCAATCAGTTCCAGAGGGCCAGCCAACTGGCAGAGCAGGCGGTGACGTTGTGCCAGCAGCATGGGGATCAAGATGGATTGGCTATTGCCTATTTTGTGCAGGCCAGTGTGGCCCGCTCCCAATTGAATTACCCCTTGGCGGAGCGGTTGTATCAACAAAGTTATCACTTGTTTCAGCAGGCAGGTAATGAATGGGGGATTGCCCTGGTGCTTAATTTGCTGGCCTGGAAGGCGTTTCTTTCTAAGGAATATGACCGGGCGGAGATGTTGGGGCAGGAATGCTTGCGGCTGCGGCGCAAAATTGGGGTGAAGGCGGGGGTCGCGGCCGCCTTAGATATATTGGGAGCCGTAGCCCGTGTCAAAGGGGAATATCAGCAGGCCGAAGCCCTCTTGCAAGAGAGTTTGCTTATCAGTAAGGGGCTGAGTTCCTTTTTGACGACCAATGTTACTTTGATCCAGTTAGGGCATATTGCCCAGGCCAGGGGGGAATATGAGCGGGCTTCTGATTATTTTGGCGAAGCCCTGCACCTGTCGCGTCAATTGAATGAGGATAAGGATATCACTGAACTATTGGGCCATCTGATGATTGCCCGGTGGCGGCAGGGAGATGTTCCCAGTGCGGCCGCGCTCCTGGCTGAGGCTGTGTCATTATGCCATCGGCTAGGGTTGGAACAATCAGCGGCCGCTTACTTGATTGGCCTGACTAAAACTACCCATGCTCAGGACAACCCTGACCGGGCCAAAGCGATCTATGAGATTGGGATCACCCTGATTTCTGATTTAACTGAGGCGGAAAGAGCCGAATTGGCAACCGAAATGGGGAATCGTTAGGCGTTCGACGGGTATCACTTATTACGGTGAATGGGGGTCAATCAGTTCATCTATATGCAGCCAGATGGCGCGGGCGTAACGAAAGATAAACGGGGAGCAGAGGAGTAAAACCAGGGAAACAACCACAATATGGACCCACAAGCCTGCCTGAAGCCAGAGCAGCAAGAGAATGGTTGGCAGGGCGGCCGCACCCCCCAGCACATAGCCGATGAAGATGGACATCATAAAATATCCTTCTTCACGTTCATATTGAATACCACACACCGGGCAATTTTCGTGCATCGTCAGCAGACGAGGGAAAATTTCCCCCTCTAAACAGTGAGGGCAGCGAAGGCGTAGTAATGCTTTTACGCGCATAAACGCTCAATAGGCATAAAAGCCGCGGCCGCTTTTACGCCCTAACTTGCCACTTTCGACCATGCGCCGCTGGATAGGGTGGGGGCGGTATTTGGGGTCGTGGAAATACGCCTCATAAACTGATTGGGTCACGGCAAAATTGACATCACAGCCGATCAGATCAACCAGCTCAAACGGCCCCATCTTAAAGCCAATAGATTTCATTAACTTATCAATCGTGGGCACATCGGCCACCTGCTCCCCCAGCAGGCGGAACGCTTCCCCATAAAATGGGCGGGCCACCCGGTTGACAATGAAGGCGGGGCTGTCTACGCAGTGAACAGCCGTTTTACCCAGGCTGGCTACAAACTGTTCTCCCAAAGCCAGAGTTTCGGCACTGGTATCATCGCCACGAATAATCTCAACCAGCTTCATTATGTGGGCCGGGTTGAAGAAATGCAGTCCCAGCACTTTGTCAGGCCGTTGGGTAGCTCCAGCCATGGCCGAGATGCTCAGACTGGAGGTGTTGGAGGCGAGCAGGGTGTGGGGGGGTGCGGCCGCATCCAGAACACCAAAAATATCCCGCTTGAGGTCCATTCTTTCCGGGGCCGCTTCGATGATAAGGTCGGCTGCGGCCGCCTGGGTTAGTGAGTGAGTCAGGGTAACAGCTGCTTTGGCCTGAGCAGCCGCTTCAGGGGTGGTTTTGCCCCGTTTGACTCCCTGATCAATGGAGAGGGAGATGGCCTGATACGCGGCCGCGACAATTTCCTCAGTAACGTCATACAGCCGCACCCCATACCCGGCCAACGCGGCCGCCTGGGCGATCCCCGCCCCCATCGTCCCTGAGCCGATCACTGCTACTTGCTTAATCATAAAGCATCCCCACTATTTACCCTTAAACTGAGGCTCCCGTTTTTCCAGGAAAGCCAGCACCCCTTCACGATTATCTTCGGTGCGGCCGGCCGCTTCTTGCAGGTAGGATTCATACTCCAGAGCTTCAGCCAGGGAGAGGTGTTCGCTTTGGCGCATGGCCCGTTTGGTCAGGCCAAAAGCGCGGGTGGGACCGGCCGCCAGTTTCAAAGCCCATGCCTGCACCGTTTCGGCCAGTTGATCATGAGGCACGACCATATTGACCAGACCCCATTCGGCGGCTTTGTCGGCGGGAACGCGCTCAGCCGTAATAGCCATCTGGTAAGCCCGGTTGTACCCTACCAGCCGAGGCAGCACCCAGTTGGCCCCACTATCGGGGATTAGCCCCACCCGGCTGAACGCCTGCATGAAACTGGCCTTGTCTGAAGCGATGCGAATATCGGTGGCCAGGGCAACGCTGCACCCGGCCCCGGCAGCCACCCCATTGATGCCACCGATGATCGGCTTTTCTAAAGTAACCATCTGGAGAACAAGGGCGTTATACCCATGCCGCAGATGTTCGCCAATGGAAAAGCTGCCTTCCCGTTCCTGCACATCGGCTAAATCTTGACCGGCGGAAAAGGCGCGGCCGCTGCCTGTCAGCACAATACAACGAACAGCCTCATCCCGCCCCGCTTCTTTAAACGCCTTTTGCGTCTCATGGATCATCGGATCATTAAAAGCGTTCAGCTTGTCAGGCCGGTTGAGAGTGATGGTGGCAATACCATCCTGGACAGTGTAGAGAATGTGTTCGTACATGGAATTTAGGGAGGGGAAAGAGTGGAAACTGGAGATTAAGAGATTGAGGGATTAGCGGAGCAGGTGAAACGGGAATTGCTCACCCGCCCACTCGCAAACTCGCTTACGACTAACTAATCTGCGCAACCATGGCCTGGAAATCCCAATATGCTTCTAACTGGGTGATGAGGCCATCATCGTTGACGGTGAAGATGTTGATCCCGGCGAAGGTGGCGGTTTTGCCATTTTTGCTGGTGCCCTGGGCGGACCAGGTGGTAGCGACGCGGCCGCCGCTCTGATACGTTTCTCCAGGGGTCATGCTCATGCTTGCCCAGGTGCGCTCCATCCCCCCGAAAAATTTGCTTAGCCCTTCATGACCCTGCCAGGGGCGGCCGCCATACGGATCATGGGCCACCGCATCCTCCGCAAAACAGGCCAGATAAGCCGTCTTGTCCAGAGCCGACACAGCCGCAAAATAACGATCAGAAGCCGATATTATCGAATCCATCATCACCTTCTCCTTCATCTACTTCTTCAATTTCAAATTCTACAAAAGCTCGCACCCACAAATTCAACACCGTTCCTTCTGAGGTGTCATTGAGCCGCATCGCCACAACATCGGCGGTTTCTTCCATTAACATTTCATCTTTGTAAACCAGATGAACAGGGCGGCCTTCCTTCCATGCCTCCTGACACCGCTGGAGAATGCTTTTGCCATTCATGGTGCGCAGCTCACAAACAAATGTTTCGCTGCCTTCTGGGCCTTCCATAATGGATGGGAAGAAAAAACTGGGCGCCGGGCGGAAATCGGGCGTTGGCCCTTCAACAATGGTGATAAGTTCTGGTTCTATCACGGGGTTTCCTTTACTTAGAGATGGTTTTCAACAAGCCAATACTACTCACGAAATGGGGATGCGTCAACAGGAATAACGACTATCTATTACGGTCCATCCAACCAGTGTGTGCTGAGGCGATCTAGCGTACCATTGGTGGTGAGGGTGTGCAAGGCGATGTTGAGGTGGGCTAATAGCTGTTTATCTTGTGCCCGAACGACCAGAGCATATGGCTCAACGGTAATGGGGGTTGGTGCCAGGTGGAGATCATAATCCGTTTGGGCCAGGTGCAGACGGGCGTTGATGTGATCGAGCAAGGCAGCATCGGCCTCTTTCTGCCCTACCGCCTCGATCACCTGTTCTGGGCTATTCAAAGGCAGTACCATCAACCCCACTATTTGTCGCCCCCAAGCCAACCCTTGCACATGCCCTTCTGACCCCAATTCTACGGCCAGGGTAGTTTGCCGTAAGTCGGCCGGGCCGTTGATGGGGGAACCAGCAGGCACAAGTAACATTTGCCCGGCATTAAAATAAGGATCGCTATACGCAAAATCACGGGTTCGGGTTGGGTCTATGATTAGAGCCGAGATGAGAACATCGGCCTGCCTGGCCCCTAGAGCGTCATACAACCCATCATAGCCGAAATAGGCAAACTGTACTTGCAATCCCAACTCATCGGCCAGGGCGCGGGCCAGGTCTACATCAAAACCAAACAGATCATCGGTCGTCGCTACCGCAAAGGGAGGATAGGTGGGGTCAAGGCCCACATGGAGTACACCGTTTTCTTGTACCCGCTGCCAGCTATCTTCAGCGCGGCCGCAACCCACCACCAACAACCCGATCATCAGCCACAACCACCCTTTCATAATTCATCCTTCATCCTTCATACTTCATCCTTCATCCCTGGCCCACTGCCGAATTTCCTGATAAATAGGTTTGGTAACAAACTCTGGTGTTACCAGGGTGAAATAATCCATGTGGCTGCGATCTGGAGCGGGTAGGCGGAACATCCAGAGGGCTGCTACTTTGACATAAGGCCAGTAGGTTTCAGCATAGCGGAAAGCATCTAAGGTGTATTGAATCCGCTGGGCTGGCCGCACCGCCATCGTCCAACGCGGATGATCATTCCACCCCATTTCGGTGATATACATATCCGTCGCTTCATCCCCATAAGCGACCATGATGTCACGCAGCAGCTCTACGCGACGAAAGTTGAGGATGTCCGGGGCGGGTTCGGCATGGGGGGGGAAGTTGAAGCCGTAGGTATGCACCGCCAACCCATCAAAGTACGCGGCCGCGCCCCCTTCATACATCTGGCGCAAATAATCCAGGTCATTCAACCCCTGGGCTGAACCGATAGGTTCTAAAGTAGGGGCCAACGCTCCACCGAGAACGACAATATCCGGGTTAGCTGCTTTGACTGCCGGGTAGACCACCCGCAGCAGCTCAACGTAATCGGCGGGGGTGGTCTGGCGGTACCCCCATTCCCGGCTTAAATTCGGCTCATTACCTACGATAAGGTATTCCACCTTGCCCCGGTACCGTTGGGCGAACGCGGCCGCGTACTGGGCAAACGCCGGGTAAGCTGTTTCATCCAGATAAGCGATGGGGGTATCTGGCGGCCGCGCCCAGGCCGGTGTCCAACCCAGGCGGGCGATAATCGTCAATCCCTGGGCGTAAGCATGTTCCACCACCAAATCTTGATGCTCCCAGGCGATATACCCATCCTCGGCCTGATAATAAGCCCAGGGGAAGAACTCCACAATCCAGGGGCTGCCCATCTCTCGCACCAACTGCAGCGACCGCTGAATTTTCCACGGCTCTACCTCATCTGTCAGGCGGGTATGAACACCGATGACAGGGTGATGGGTAATAACCTGTTGGCGGGGACCAGGCGTCACCAGCACTGGGTTCGGTTGCAGCAGGGTCAAGAGAAAGATGAGGAGCAGCAGGCGTAGGGCTGGCCTGTAAACGGGCATCACACCAACAATTATAGCAATAACAACAACGAATTTCAGGAAGGAGCGAATTTGGTCATTATTCGCTCCTTCCTACTCTGACCATAGGTGGGATTGCCAGGGAAATTTGGCTTACATGAATGCTGTCATGAATTTATTGTGGGAGCGACATACCGGGCAAAATAGGCGCCCCAATCAGGCTGGGTACCATCGGCATCGGTGAAGCCGTACTCGTGCATGAGGGTCCAGGTTGCCAGAGATTGCCCGGCCCAACGGGAAACCTTATCATCACAGGCCAGCGCCACGACCGCCTGACCGATGTAGGCTGGGGTTTCGGAAGCAATGAAATGGGGCTCTTGGGCGGCCGCATCCCGCCAGTTCGTTTCCGTCACGCCAAAATGGTCCAACATCGCTTCCGAACGGAGAAACCCAGGGGTCAGGGCCAGGGCGGTAATACCTCGCCCTTGTAACTCCTGCGCCATTCCGTAGGCCAGTCGGATGGTAGAAATTTTGGCCAGGTCATAAAATAAGTTGCCTCGGTAGCTCTGATTGTCCCCATCTGTGATTTCAATGATAAGCCCCTCTCCACGCTCTAACATGAGGGGGACGGCGAAGCGACTGGTGATGATATGGGTGTGAATGGCTCGCTGGAGCATGAGTAGCCCTTTGTCCAGGTCTAATTCCCAAAACGGGGTACCCCATTGGCTCAACTCATCCCCACCCCAAATGTCGTTGATAAGGATATCGAGGCGACCTTGTTCTTGCCGGATGCGGCCGCACAATGCTTCGACCTGAGATGGGTCACTATGATCACATTGGACAGGAATACCCACACCGCCCCGTGCCGTTATCAGTTCAGCCGTCTCCTCGATAGTTTCTGGCCGACCACTCATCCCTTTGTGATCGAAGCGACTGCTGCGGCCGCTGCCATACACAGTCGCCCCGGCGGCCCCCAAGGCCACCGCCATCCCACGTCCTGCCCCCCTCGTCGCTCCAGCTACCAACGCCACTTTGCCTTTTAATGGTTGTTCCGCAAACTCATTCATCATCTACTCCTCAAAATGTATAATTTGTACCTATACCCCCTTTATAGCAGTTATTAATGCCACCTTTTGTCAGGATTAGACGGGCTAACCTACCCATTTGTCCAGTCAGCTTACCACCAAATGGGCGATGCGCGGCCGCGCACCAATCCCTTAAACTAATCTGCATGAACTGGGCAGGGGTGATGGAAAACGATTTTACTTTGCCGCTCTGCAACTTTGCCCCTCTGCCCCCTTCATCCTTCCTAATTCCCACTTCATAATTCGACAAAGGAGTCACAATGAGCAGCTTACAAACATTATCTAATGACCTGGCCGGGGTGGTCGCGGCCGCGTCGGTTGGGGTTGTACGGGTGGATGCCCGGCGACGCTTACCGGCCACCGGTTTTGTTCTCACCGCCGATGGGCTGATTGTTACCGCCCACCATGTGGTGCACCATGAGGAAATCAATATTGGCCTGGCCGATGGCCGCCAGGTAAAAGCGAGCCTGGTAGGGCGGGACCCCAGCACTGACCTGGCCCTGCTCCGGGCGGAAGTGGATGGGTTGACCCCGTTGCCCCACGCGGCCGCGGCCGATCTAAGTGTTGGGCACCTGGTCTTGGCCTTAGGTCGGCCAGGCCAGACAGTGCAGGCTACCCTGGGTATCATCAGCGCATCAGGGGGAAGTTGGCGAACATCTGCTGGAGGCAGTGTGGATCAATATATCCAGACCGATGTCATTATGTACCCAGGTTTTTCTGGGGGGCCACTGGTCAATGCTGCCGGACAGGTAATTGGCCTCAACAGTTCGGCTCTAAGCCAGGGAGTCAGCCTGACCATCCCCGCCAGCACCGTGCAGCGGGTAACCGATACCCTATTAACTCATGGCAAAATGCGCCGGGGCTACCTGGGAATCAGCACCCAACGAGTACGCCTGCCAAATAATTTACGTGAGCAGTTGGGACGGAAGAGTGGATTGTTGATTATTGCTGTAGATGCGGAGACGCCTGCGGCCGCAGCCGGGCTGGTTCTGGGAGATACTTTGGTCGCTTTAGATGGGCAGATTGTCCGTACCCATGATGATTTGTTGGCTCTGTTGGCCGGGGATCGGGTGGGGCAAAAAGTACCGGCCGAAATTATTCGCGGCGGTGAATTACAAACGATTCTGGTGACTATCGGCGAAAGAGGATAATTTGTTGCGTGATGGGTGAAGCGTGATGCATGAGATAGTTCATCACGCCTCACCCATTACGTTTACCATTGATAACTAAACCGCTGTTCCTTCCACGGATCAGCGTTATTGTGATACCCATTCACTTCCCAAAAGCCCGGTTTATCTATCGGGCTAAACTCTAACCCCCGCAGCCATTTTCCCCCTTTCCAAAAATATTGACTGCTCTGCTCCGAACGATCCGCAAAGCTGCCGACCACAAAACGGAGCGGATAACCGTGATCTGGCGTGATCGGTTCACCATCAAAATGGGTCGCCAGCAAAACATTTTCCCGCAGCATAAACTCCAGTGGAGCATTGGTGGTGTAGTCGTAATCACAATGTTGGATGAGGTATTTAGCCGACGGTTTGGGCCGGATAATCCCTTCATCCACCAACTGCTTCAGCGACACCCCTTCCCACACCGTATCAAATTTAGACCAGCGCGTGACACAATGGATGTCCATGACGATTTGGGTGCGGGGTAGTTGGTTAAACTGCTCCCAATTCCAGGTTAGCTCTTGCTCCACCTCACCAAAAACGCGCAAATCCCACTGGGAGAGATCCCGATAATGAACTGTTGGCCCATAATGCAAGACGGGGAATTTTTGGGTTAAAGATTGGCCAGGGGGCAGCCGGTTCATCCCCTTAACTTCTTGCTCTTTTTCCCGACGACCAAACAAAGAACTTAACATTTTGCACTCCTGCGAGAATTTGAGATTGCTTATTTGACCAGGTATCAATTGGCCTGATCGCAAAATATAGATAACAATTATTACGGGTCTCTTACTGGCAGCTTGTTTTCACCTTAAACGGGCCATGCTCATTCCCTTATCGTGCCCCACCCTATCCCCACATTATAGCAGGTAAAAATGGTACAGATACAGCATCATAGTTATTGGCGCGAACGCGCTTATATCGCGGCCGCGACTACCCATTTTTTTGTAGACATTCTCAATAACAGCCGGACTGTTCTCATGCCCCTGTTGGCTCTCAGCCTGGGGCTGAATAACGCTACTTATGGAGTAATTGCCCTGCTTTATGGGTTTGGCAACTCCTTAACCCAACCTGTCTTTGGGCTGGTAGCGGATCGCATCGGTCCGCGGCTGCTCATTGCTGGGGGGATGGGCTGGATGATCTTCTTTTATAGCCTGGGGGCGATATTGCCAGAACGGCTGGCCCTGGTAGCTATCACCGCCGCCAGTTTGGGGTCTGGAGCCTTTCATCCGACGGGAACGATGGTAGCAGCACAGGTTGGCCCCGGTCAGAAAGCCAGAGCCACCGCCACCTTTTTTACGGCCGGGCAGATGGGGCTGTTTCTTGGGCCAATTCTGGGGGGGATATTGCTCCAAGTGTGGGGGCGACCCAGCTATCTCATTTTGACCGCCCTGGCGTTGATTCCTTTTGTATTGGGGCGGCAGTGGTTGAGCGGCCGCACCTGGCAGGAAGGAGGAAGGCACGCGGCCGCATCTTTTGCCCGTAAACCTGAACCGATAGCTCAACGCGGCCGCATCCTTATTGTCCTATTCATCCTGATCATGGCGACCAACACCGTAAGCAACGCCAGCATGGAGTTCGCCCCCAAACTGTTTACCGAAATGGGATTCGCGTCCAGCTACGTTGGCTGGCTCAGTGGGGTGCGGATGCTGGCCTCGGCCATCGGTATTCTTGTGGGGGGGATTTTGGCCGACCGGCTGGGAGATCGGTGGCCCGTTTTTTTGGCCGCTGTTCTGGGGCTGCTGCCCTATATTTTTTATATTCCTGCGCCGGAACCATGGCGTTCTCTTTTGCTCGCGGCCGCCGGGTTTAGTTCCGGCTTACCCCACAGCATTCTCATCGTTCGCTCCCAGGCGATGCTGCCCCATCGGCAAGCATTGGCCTCTGGCCTGTCTCTGGGGCTAATGTTTTTCTGTGGCGCGGTGGGGGCCTGGCTGTTGGGGGTTTTGGCGGATCGGCTAGGGCTGGTGCAGGTACTCCAGGGAATGGCCGGGTTGTTATTGCTCGCGGCCGCAGCCAGCTTCTTTTTACCGCCCAGGCAAGCGACCGCTGGCGGTTAACTCTCAGTCCTCACTCCTCATTTCTCAGATCTTTTTCCTTTCGGGAACTTTTAACTTGCCCCCGACGTTATACGGGTAATGGCTTGCGTAAAAATTCACAAAGCCAAAACTATCCTAAGGAGTAAGACATGCAGAAGTTAAAACACCCCAAACAGACAATTATTTTGAGCCTGATGGCTCTGTTGGCCCTCTTCATTTTGGCGGCTTGCACCCCAGCGGGTGATGAACCCCCAGCGGCCGAATCAGGCAATCAAACCGCCCCAGAAGTGACAACCCCTGAGCTAGTAGAACCGACCGATGACCAGGACGCGGCCGCGCTCATGGGCAGCAAATGGGATTTAATCAGCTATGGGGGTAAACCGCCGGTCGCTGGCAGCCAACCAACCCTCAACTTTGACGAAACTGGTTTAGGCGGCACAACTGGCTGTAACAGCTACTTTGGCAGCTACGAAACCAGCGGTGACAAATTGAACGTAGGGGAGATGGGGCAAACCTTAATGGCCTGTCTGGAAGAAGGCTTGATGGAACAGGAAAGCAGCTTCCTGGCCATGCTCCAGGCAGCCGAATCCTTTAGCCTGACGGAGACACAGCTAATCATTTACACCAGCCAGGGAGAAATGATTTTCCAACCGGCTTCCCATCAATCCCTGGAAGGTCCGACCTGGGTGCTGGGGGGCATCGTTCAAGGGGACGCTATTGTCTCTATGTGGGTAGACAATGAAATTACGGCAACTTTTACTGATGGCCGTGCAGCTGGTTCTGCCGGCTGTAACCAATATTTTGCCGGGTATGCCCTGGATGCTGATTCATTAACTATCGAGGCCATTGGTTCGACCAAAATGTTTTGTGAAGGGGAACGTGGGGAACGGGAGAGTGCTTTTCTGACAGCACTGGAGCAGGTTTCCCGCTATGAGATTGAACGGGATACGCTCTCTTTGTTCAATGGCGACGGGGAACGAATCATGGTATTTTACCTACAGATGGGCAGCTAAAAAATAGAAGATACCACGGTCGCCTGACGGTGAATGCGTAGGGGTGTATGGACTGAACATACACCCCTACTTTTTTTGCCTGGCAGCTTTGGCTGCTTTTGGGCCGGATCTCGCTGTGGGTTACCCCCAGGCGACCGGTTTGCGGCTGGGGGCGGGTTTTTGGGTTGGTTTAAGCTGTTCGGCCAGAGTGTCGGTGCTGGTGGTGGGCTGCTGGCAGACGAAGCGGCGGCACAGGTAAGCGGTGGCCTGGTTGTGTAATTGCGGCCGACCCCGCAGCAGTTCCACCGTTTCCCCATCTATCTCATCTCCTACTGCCACCACCAGATGGGGCCGGTATTCCCGGTTGACGATTTTGAGCAGGGCATCAGTCTCAAAGCTACCTGGCTCACCGATGATGGCCAACTCCTGGGGTTCACCGAGTAGGAACGCGGCCGCGACTAGCCATTGGGCAAAACCGGTAGGGTATTTGAGCATCGCCCCATACACCCCGGAAATCGCTTTTTCAGCCACCCCCCAATAACCAGTGCGCCCGGTATACAGGCTCAACTTCAGCAAAACAGCAGCAGCCATCGCGTTGCCACTGGGCACAGCATTGTCTTGCACATCTTTAGGGCGGTGGAGTAACTTTTCGTGGTCATCTGAGGTGTCATAAAATCCACCCCGTTCCCCATCGTGGAAATGGACCATCATCTGTTCAGCCAGGTCTAAGGCCCAGGCAAACCAATGGGTGTCAAAGGTGGTCTGGTAAAGAGACAGCAGCCCTTCGGCCAAATAGGCATAATCCTCCAGGAAGCCATTCCCTTTGGCCTGACTCCCTTCTGACCAGGTGCGTAGCAGGCGGCCTTCTGGGGTACGCATATTGTTGTAGAGAAATTCGGCATTGGCCGCGGCCGCGTGCAAATAATCATCCCGCTCAAAGACGCGGCCGGCCTCAGCTAAAGCCGCCAACATCAGCCCGTTCCAACTGGTTAACACCTTGTTATCCAGCCCTGGCCAGACTCGTTGGCTGCGGACCTGGTACAACTTTTGCCGCGCCACCCCCATCCGCCGCCGCCACTCTTCCGGGCTAATCCGATGTTGGTGGGCAATATCTTCACCATCTCGCTCCAGGTGCAAAATATTGTGCCCCTCCCAATTGCCCGCCGGGGTAACACCATAAGAAAGCAGGAAAAGATCCGCCTCCTCCCCCAGAATATGGCGCACTTCTTCAGCCGACCAGACGTAAAATTTGCCTTCTACTCCTTCACTGTCAGCATCCTGGCTGGAATAAAAACCGCCATCGGCATGGGTCATCTCCCGCAGGATGTAATCCAGGGTTTCTTCGGTAATGCGCCGGTAAAGGGGTTTGCCGGTGATTTGCCAGGCGTGTAAATAGACGCGAGCCAGTTGGGCATTGTCGTACAGCATCTTCTCAAAATGGGGTACCAGCCAGCGATTATCGGTGGCGTAGCGAGCAAATCCACCCCCCACCTGGTCATATATTCCCCCATAGGCCATCATCTTGAGGGTATGTTCGGCCATTTCTAATGCTTGCTTATCCCCGGTGCGGATATGTTGTTGCAGCAGGAACTCAATGACCATTGGTTGTGGGAATTTAGGGGCCTGGCCGAACCCCCCTCGTTTGGCGTCATACGCCTGGTTTATCCCTTGCACAGCCCTGTCAAGCGCGGCCGCAGTCAGCTTGCCCTCTTCCCCACTCAATAGGGCTGCCTGGCTGAGGTGTTCGGCTATCTCCGTAGCACTTTGGCGCACCTGGCTGTTCTGTTTTTGCCAGGCATTGGCCAGCGAAGCCAATAACTGGCTGAAAGCGGGCATCCCATGTCGGGGTACCGGCGGGAAATAAGTGCCTCCGAAAAACGGTTCGCCTTCTGGTGTCAGGGCTACTGTCATCGGCCATCCCCCCTGGCCAGTCATGGCTACCACCGCATTCATATAGATATTGTCCAGATCAGGCCGCTCTTCCCGATCAACCTTGACGTTGACAAAATGTTCATTCATCAAGGCGGCCGTCTGTTCATCCTCAAATGATTCATGGGCCATCACGTGGCACCAATGGCAGGCGGCATAGCCGATGCTTAAGAGGATGGGTTTGTTTTCAGTTTGCGCTTTTTGTAAAGCTTCTTCGCCCCAGGGGTACCAATCCACCGGATTGTCGGCGTGTTGGCGTAAGTAAGGGCTGGTTTCATTAACGAGACGATTAGGCATGTGAATTTTCCTCTAACCAATTGGTAGATAGGGGCAAAGTGACAAAGGGGCAGGGCAATATGGTTACCGACAGCCCCCGCTTCGGTCTTTGTTGATCAGACCGAAAGAGGTGCAGTCGGCCACAATTAGCGACCTTGTCAGGTACGCGGCATGTGCCTTTCGCGCTGCGGAGATTTTCAATAACGCTCAAGTGTCAAAACTTGGGGTGTAATGTCTGTGTGGCTCGGTGGTTCTAGCCCATTGGTCGCACAGTTGCCCACACATTATATCCTATTTAGCTGCTCTTTAGCACCTTTGTTAATGACGTGGCAGCAGATGGTCGGGTGTATCGGGCAAGGCCAGTTCACGGCGCAAATCAGCGGTGTGTTCTTGCTCATGGTGTGCCCAAATGGTGACCCATTGATACAACGTCATGGTTCCCCAGGGGGTATGAAAGGTGCGGGCGAGGTCGGCCTGGGTGAGCTGATCCAGGGCGTAGAAGAAATTTTGCCGGGTGGTCTGGTAATCGTTCCATACCTGTTCCCAACTTTGCCCCTGGCGCGCGGCCGCGTGGGCTTCATTCCACGCCTGTATATCTGCTCCATACGGGCTAACCAGGGCCGTGTCCCCAGCCAGAACCTTTGTAATCCCTTCAACCCCATACGCTTCCCAATCGGTAATATGGCCGATAACATCCTGGAGTGTCCAGGTGCCGCATACCGGACGGCGGCTTTTTTCGTCCTCTGGCAAGGTGGCGGCAACGGTCAGAAACGCTTTACGGGTAGCCCGGATGAGGGCACGAAGCAGGCAGAGGGAGCCGGAAGTGCGGGGGATGTTGTTGTTTTTGCGCCAGGCCCGGATTTCTTGGGCATGTTCGGCATCGTGGCGATACGCGGCCGCGATCCACCGCCTTACTGTCGTCTCTCGCCCTGTCGCCAGGGTGATGGGGCGGTCTAGCTCTTCATCGGTCAGCCGTTCCAGGCCAGCCCACAGCCCACCACGCCCTTTGAGAAAAACAGCTACCCCTTGCTCCAGGGTGTACCGTTTATGCTGCTCGTGCCAGGTTTGGTTAATCTGAGTCTCATCCAAAATAGGTAGATCAGCTTCCCGCCCCTGCTGGAGCAGAGATATCCAACTGGTAAACATTTCATCCCAACGGCCGATGTGGGGGAAAATATCTTTAACCTGCCAATCATGGTACAAGGGAGAACCGCTGATGGCTGCTTCATCCAGACCAATAAAGGATGCAAGCAGATAAGCACGTTCACCAGCTAAACGGGCCATGAGCTGCGGCCGCGTCAGGTCCGTGGGAATAGAAAAAGACATATTGACACCAACAATCAAGGAAATTAGCCCAAATAATCAGCCGCCACTGGAACCCAGCAGGGTAGCGAGAAGGATGAGCAGAGTGTAACCAAAGCCGGCCACTAGCCAGCTCAAAGCAAACAATAACCCACGCCCCACCAAAACAGCCAAAAGGACGGAACCCAGGGTCAATTTAGGAAATAAGCGAGGCAAAACGATGACCGGCAGGATCAACTGCCATAAGACAAACAAACCTGATTCTAGCAGCCAAAAGAGAAAGGCGGTAACTTCCGCACTGAACCCTAAGGAAAAGATGAGATAAACAATGGATGAGAGGCCGGTAGTGAAATATTGCAGGCCGGTCATGTAAAGCCAAAAAGTGTAGCTCTGGGTGGTAGAGACGCGGCCGCGTACCATTACCCAAAAAAACAGGGCAAAGGCCATAGTGATGTAAAGGGTCAACACCAATTCTACCACCGCACTAATAATAGAGCTGTCCATAAATTGGCTCAAAGTGAGTATGGTGGGGGATTCCCCCAAAGTGCGTACGCGGAGCAGCAAATTAGCGGCTGCGGGGGCTGATTGCTGTAATTGACCCAAGAGAAGGTCACCTGCCCCCGCCTGGGAGAGAAAGCCGGTGAACCGGTTGCTGTTGTCAAAACCAAACCCGGCTAAGGCTGCCGTAAAAATGCCAAAAAGCAAAAATTGATGGGGTTCCAAAGGGAGTTGGGGGGCAGATGTCAAAGTGCGCCATACCAAACCAAATGGTGAATGGAACCGGGACGCGGCCGCACGGTCAAAAAACCAGGTGCGAAAAAAATGAGTAGGAGAAACCAGCAGCAGCCACACGGTTTTAAGGCCAGCCAACAAAGGCACAATCAGTTCACTGATGGCCGCTCGCGATTGGCGCCAGATAAGCAAAAAAGGGGAACGTTCCACAAAATCAGGTCGGTAGGGGTCTTGAGAGCGTCGTGACATAGGCAAATTATAGCAGAAGAGAGAAGCTTTGTACCTTTTTCTTCTTTGCCGTGAGTAAAGCCCTTTGCTACACTTTCACCCGGTTGGGGGCAGCCACATTTTGGCGGAAAGGTGATCGCAGATGGCTAAGAAGACCGCAGAAAAGGGGTGGCGCAAAGTAGTGCAGAGGGCAATGCAAGAAGCAGCCAAAGAGGAAGCATTACGACGACTGGGAACACCAGAACCAGGTTTTAATTACCGCTGGGAGCATGTGCGTACCGTTGTCAGGCTCGCCGTGCGCTTAGCAACGTTGACCGGAGCAGATAAGGATATCGTTGAAGCGGCCGCCTGGCTGCATGATATTGCCAAAGACAAGGGGGCTAAACACCCCGCCGAAGGGGCCAAGATCGCCCGCAAATTGTTACCTAAAACTGATTTCCCGCCTGATAAAATTGAACCTGTGGCCCAGGCCATTGCCCAACACACTGGCCTCTGGCGAGATACACCGCTGACTAACCTGGAAGCGATGGTTTTATGGGATGCCGATAAGTTAGCCAAATTGGGTTTGACCGCCGCTTTTCATTGGACAGCCATGTTTGTTCAAGATGGCGTTAACCGCACCTCACGGGACCTCATTCGTCGCGGCCGCCTCACAAAGTGGCAAAGCCATACTGTTGCCAGTATGCACACCGAACCGGCTCGCCGTGCGGCCGCAGAGCGGCTCAAGCGTTACCAACAGTTGTGGGATACCCTGGAATGTGAATTAAACGGCGAAGATCTGCAACTATAGCCCCAAATTTACAAGGGCATAATCCGCAGAACTGAATACATCCACCGATGGCACAGATTTTCACCGATGGCTGAAAAATCTGTGTCATCGGTGACATCTGTGGATAAAAATCTGCGCCTCACCCTTTTCTTTACTCCCGGTTGCGGTAAAAAAAGTCAGGGATCACCGGGTGGACGTAATTAGCCCGGAAGAGGGATTGCCATTCCCAGGTATTGTCCCCGCCCCCCCCTTCCCGGTTGGCTAACAGCCAATAACTAAAAGCGAAAAAGTACGGCTCGGCCTCACGCATATAGGTGTATTGGTAAATGATCAGGCTCTTTTCTACATTGATATCGGTGCTGTAAGACCCCCCTTCGGTACCGATCATGGGCAGAGACCGGCCCAAATGGACCTGGAGAATCTGGTCATAGTTGCGGAACATGAGAAAACCGTCGGGGTCATCATGCGGCCGCGTCCCATGATAATTATGCACCGACAGCCAGGCCCGGTTTAGCAGCCAGCCATCTCCATTATGTTTTAACACCTGGATGATCCGCTCCAGGTACAAATAATGGTTATACGCCCCCCCTGGACTCATAGAGCCAAAGCCTGGGTACCCCCCATTTTCAATCACAATCCGCGCCCCCACGGCCCACACCGTCGCATATTGGTTCGGGTTGGCCGCTCCCTGGTTGTTCTCCTCATTCACATTTGGTTCATTATAAAGTTGATAATAATGAACCCCTTTGGCCCGGTAATGACGTACCATCGCCGCCAAATCCCCTTCATACATCGTCACATTGCTCCGGTACAGGCGCATCACCGGCATAATTCCGTTAGCCACCAACCGGCTCACCAGATAATCATTGTCGCCTATATTAGTGCCATCATTAAGGAAAACCACCCATTTAATGTGCATTCGTACCATCTCACCAACAAAGCGGTCTACCACGGCGGACTCCTGTTTCACCGTGGGAATCCAGTGCATGCCCCAGCCGTTGTCATTAAGCGGCCGCGGGAAAAGCTCCAGCGGCAGTGGTTCATCCAGCCGGTACTCGGCAAATGGCTTTAACGTTGCCGCCAGGGTGAGAGTCGGCGTTGGCGTGACCGTTGGGGTCAGGGTGGGAGGGACGGGGGTATTGGTGGGTAAAATATTGGCTGTGGCTGTAGGCAGGGTAGCTCTTGTAGGTGAGGCGGTAGGGATTGGCGTGGCTTCTTGAGCGGCCGCAGTATAGGTTGGCGGCACAAACCCAACCGGCGTAGGGGTATCATCAGCGATAAAGGCCAGGGCCGCCATGGTAGGCAGCGGCTCTGAGAAGGATGTAGTTCCAGCAGTCTGACAGGCTGTCAAACCAGTCAGCAACAAGAGAGCGAAAATGAGACCGCGCGGCCGCAGCTTTATCTGATTTTGGCGGTAATGACAGAAACGATTAGAAACCTTCATAGAAATGAGTCGGCGCAAAAATTTTGTCCTTTGGGCACAGTTTATTGGTACAAATCCAAGGCTGGCGGCCGCACCAAATCTGTGGCCGCACTATTTTCCACCACCGGATAAACCAGTCCCCGCAGCAGCACCACCGGCGTTGCTTCATTGGCCTGGCCCATGAGCAGCCCCGCGGCCGCGGCCAGCTCATCGGCCATCCCCACATCCGTATGTTGCAGCCGGTAGCCATACAAATCCGGCGCCCCCCGCCGATCCCACAGAGCCGGGATCCCAGCCACGCCAATCGCCACTCCTACCGTACCCAGCCGGAATGGGCGACCATGGCTGTCTGTAATGATAACCCCAACCTGCACTCCAGCCTTCTCCATAATCATCTGGCGGATTTGTCGGGCCGAGCGATCCGGGTCAAGGGGCAGCAGCAGAACCGTCTCATCACTACCCGTTTGGGCCACATTAGAGCGGTCAATGCCGGCGTTGGCACTGGTAAACCCTAATCGGTGGCGCACAATCAACACTCCCATCTTCATTCGGGAGATGGCTGTGCTTTCTTGTAAAACCAGCTCCACCAGCCGGGGGTCTTTGCCGGTAGCCTGGGCCAGCTCCCGCGCCCGCTCCCCTGGCTGCACATCCGGCAGATACACCTGTCGCCCTTCCGCTTTAGAGATAATTTTTTGGGCAATGGCAACAATATCCCCATCTTGCAGCGGTAAAGCTGCCTGGGCACATGCCTGAAGCAGCAAAGCCGCCACATCATCCCCCGGCTGGATATGAGGCATACCAGGAACAGCCACCAGAGAAATAGTAGGTGCGATCATCTTAATCGGTGATGCCGGTGATGCGAATACCGGCATGTTTGATTTTGTGGCGGATGTTGATGCTGATGAGGACAGCGGTCAGCCCTTCGACGATGCCGGCATTGACCAATGGCCCGGCATGAATACCACGCATCCCGGCATCCTGGGCTAACTGGGCAGCAATTTCCCGGTCAGCGGCTTTGTCGCCACAGATCAGCACATCACAGGCGATGGCATGGTTAAGGTCGAGGAGATGTTCGGCGGAGACGTTTTGGAAAGCGGCCGCGACCCGGGTTTGTTCACCAAGCAGCTGTTGGGCTTCGGCGGCCGCGCTCCCGGCTTCCGGCAGCCAGACCTGGGACAGTTTAGGCGGCTTCAAGGGAACAACGACGGAGATTAACAGTTTGCCCACCAGGGCCGGTTTCACTTCTTCGAGAGTTGCTTTTTGGGCCTCGTAGGGGACGGATAAGATGACCAGATCGGCGGCTTGTGCGGCCGCGACATTGCCCATCCCTTGCAGCGGCTCCCCAAACCCAGGCAGCAGGGCGGTCAGTTCGGCCGCTTTGGCCTCAGCTCGCTCGGCCACTCTGGAGCCAATGATGATATGATGGCCGGCCACAGCCCAACGATACCCCAGGCCAGCCCCTTCTTTTCCTGTTCCACCTAAAATTGCTATTTTCAAGGTCTACCTCATGCGAATTAAAATTTACCCTAACTATACAGCCCCTCACCCCCGACCCCTCACCCACGATAGGAGAGGGGTCGGGGGTGAGGGGTGACTGATCAACTGTACAATTACAATTTACCTATCCATTGTTCATTCTAACGAACCTGCCCCAGACGTGCCAATCATTTGTTTGTAAAGATAGAATTGCCAAATCTTGAAGATTTGTCAATTCTAATACTAAGACGTAAGATTTGTTTTGTCACCTTCATCAAAGTAAGGAAGTGCTGATAACTTATCTGACGGGAATAAATTCGGTGAAAAGTTAGAAGCTATCCATTAATCTAACAAACAGGCAGCAAATGCCTGCTTGCTTTTAAGCTAAACACAAGGAGCAAATTCTTATGGCCCAACCGTTTGATGTTACTGATGATTCTTTTGATGCCGAAGTTCTGCAATCTGATCTGCCCGTTCTGGTGGATTTCTGGGCCGAATGGTGTGGTCCCTGCCGCATGATCGCCCCATCGGTCAAAGAGATGGCGGCGGAATATGCCGGGGTGCTAAAAGTCGCCAAGATGGATGTAGATGATAACCCCTCAGTGCCAGGGATGTATGGCATTTCTGGTATCCCTACCTTGATGCTGTTTAAGGGCGGCCGCGTCGTAGAACGTATTACCGGGGCGTATCCTAAAGACCGCATCGTCGCCAAAGTGCTGCCTCATCTCGCGGCCGCAACCGCTTAGAGGCTGTGTGCAGTTCCACCCAGATTTGACAGGCTTTTAGAAACCGGTCAAACCTAAAATCGGCAATCGGGAAACGCTCATCTATAATCTGGATGGGCGTTTTTATTTTCCGGGAGTGTGCGAATAGGCGCGTGTGCGGGTGGTGAAGGGATAGCAGGGCATTTTTTCATAATTCATCCCTCATCCCTCATCCTTCCCAACAGGAGTTTCCATGATCGAAGTTGCGTTGATGGTTGAAGGGCAAAATGGCCTGACCTGGCCCCGCTGGCAGCGGTTGGCCCTGGCGGTGGAGGCGTTGGGGTTTGCCGGTCTTTACCGGTCAGACCATTACACCAATGCCAATCCCCCTGACAAAGAGTCACTAGAACTGTGGGTTTCTCTTACCTGGTTAGCCAGTCACACCAGCCGCATTGAGTTTGGCCCGTTGGTCACGCCCGTCTCATTCCGCCAGCCGACGATGACGGCCCGCATGGCCGCCGCGGTTGACGACCTTTCTGGGGGGCGGCTTGTTTTGGGGTTGGGGGCCGGCTGGCAAGAGCGGGAGCATCGTAATTATGGTTGGGATTTACTGAGTGTCGCAGAACGGTTTCACCGGTTCAGTGAAGGGTTGGAGATTATCAACCACCTGCTTAACAAGGCGGAGCCTCTGGATTATGCCGGCCGGTATTATCAACTGAAAGAAGCGGTGCTGCGGCCGCGGCCGCAACGACCCGGCGGCCCCCCCATCCTCATCGGCGGCAATGGGCCTAAGCTAACCCTACCCAGGGCGGCCCAATTTGCCAGCGAATGGAATGCTGTCTATCTTTCGGCGGCCCGGTTCCAGGAATTGAGCCAGACGTTGACTGAGTTGTTGCAGGAACGCGGCCGCGACCCTCAAACCGTCCGCCGCTCCTTGATGACCCGTGTGGAAATGGGAGACGAGGCAGCTTTATCGGCCAAATTCCCTGGCCGCTCCCTGGATGAACTGCGCGAACGGGGGCTGGTGCTGGGCAATGCCGATCAAATCGTTCAGCAGCTAGGCCAACTGGCCGAAGCCGGCGTTCAGCGCGTCATGCTGCAATGGCTCGACCTGGATGACCTGGATGGATTAGATGCCTTTGCCCATAAGGTACTTTCTCAATTGCAGTGAAGTGATCAGCTCATGGTAATATGTAATTAAAGAAGTAGCGACGATCACCCAACAATAACTTAACTGGAGCCTGGCGTTTTTAATCTGACTACTAGTCATTACTGTATTGGTGTATCGGTTATTACCACTGGTGAAATCAATTTTCGCCAGAGTCCAGTAAATTAAGGAAGGGGTCATAATGAATCAAACTGGGATTTTACAAACACTGCCGTTAGGCCGTTATGATGACGAGGTAATCCCTCTTTTACGTCGTTTTCGTTAGCCAACATTTTTTACCCTTGATGCTGGTTTTTATGATCGCCGCTTGGGTGATGAACGATACTGTCTGGTGCTGATGGATGTCCATGAACGTGAAGATGAAGCCGCCAGTTTCGTGCGCCGATTTCTTAAGCACCCCACCTTTGATACTCAAGCCAAACGAATGAGTAATGTTGCTCGGCTTTCACGAAAAGGCGTATGGCACCGGAAGATTCATGTGGCCAATGAAATTTATCTGCAATGGATGCGTTAATGCACATTATTATCCCTGACGATTATCAAAATGTTGTTCCAACTCTGGCTTGTTTCTCTAAACTGTCTGGGCATACGGTCACGGTGTTTAATGACACGGTAAAGGAGTTGGATGCCCTGGTGGAACGGCTTTATCCGGCGGACGCGCTGGTTTTGATTCGGGAGCGCACCCGGATTACCGCCCCGCTGTTAGAGCGGCTGCCGAACCTGAAATTGATCAGCCAGACGGGCAAGGGGATCGCTCATATTGACGCGGCCGCCTGTACCCGTCATGGAGTTCTCATCTGCACTGGAGGGGGGGACCCGGTTGCCCCGGCGGAGCTGACCTGGGCGTTGATCTTGGCAGCCATGCGCCACCTACCCCAGGAAGTGGCCCACCTGCGAGCCAGGGGGTGGCAGCACACGGTGGGCAGGGTTTTACGCGGCCGCACCCTGGGTATCTTTGGTTATGGCAAAATTGGGGCCTTGGTGGCCGGGTATGGGCAGGCGTTTGGCATGAATGTCATAGTGTGGGGGCGAGAGGGGACATTGGCTCGCGGCCGCGCTGCCGGGTACGCAGCGGCCCCTGATCGGCAAACCTTCTTCGCCCAGGCCGATGTCCTTTCCCTCCATTTGCAGCTAAACAGCGAGACTCGCGGCCACGTTACCGCCACCGATCTGGCCCTGATGAAGCCGGATGCTCTCCTCGTCAACACCAGTCGGGCTGAACTGATCGCTCCTGGGGCGTTAGCGGCCGCGCTGCAAGCAGGTCGCCCTGGGTTTGCTGCCGTAGATGTTTACGAAGAAGAGCCAATTTTAGCTGCTAACCATCCCCTCCTGGTCCTGGATAACGCCATCTGCACCCCCCATCTGGGCTACGTTGAATTGGATACCTACGAACGGTATTTCAGTTCCGCCTTCGATCAACTCCTCGCCTTCGCCCACGGCCATCCCATCAACGTCGTTAACCCCCAGTAAAAGCGTCTGGCCATATCCTTACATTGCTGAGGCCAACACCCCTAGCAGAAGAAACCCACAACCGCCGAGAACGGTTAAGATCAAGACAAACAAGTTAAGCCAAAGCATAATAGCCAGACAGCCCTGCCCTGGCAGCGAGCGACCAGCTAACTTTTGCATCCGTTGTGCTTCCTGGTAATAAATAAAATTCACAATTAGCCCCGGCAAGAAAAACAGCCAATATAAAAAGAAAACCAACACGGCTGCACCGGTATAACTTTTCATCCGTGCGGCCGCTACTTCCATCTCTGAATGGATATACCTGGGATCCATATACGGGGGCTGTTTATAGGGATCAGGATACTGTGATGGAGATGACGGCTTTTGATAATCAGGGTCGTTAGACATTATTTCCTCTCATTATTATGATGACGGCAATGGTTGGTTCATATAATAATATTTATACCTGTTTTATCTGATATCTTACGCTGACATGAATCTAGTTTTTTCGTGACGCTTGCCAATTGTAGATATTTTGGATGGTATTTAGAACTTCGTTTTGAGAAACGAATAAATGTTGTCTAAAAAGTTGTAATATCACTCTGACGAGCTATAATTAGTTCATCTTTGTACCTGACAGGCTGTCTTTGCTTGAAAATCAAAACCGCCAAACAGCCAGAAATAATCCCTGTTAAAGACAAAAACGCCGGCCACGAAAAAATTTGTGTCCATTCGTATCAACCTGTCCTAAACCTGACCGCACCATTCATGGCAAAACCCCTGAGTGATTGACAAAATTAATCTTTTGCCGGACTGACAACAACGGATTAAGAAGGGAACCGATTTTCCCAGAGAAGACCAATATCCGTTTGTTTCCCAATCTGTTGTTGCCATTCTGAAAATGAGATTTGTCAGTCAACCAGAGCAAACCCCTGGTCTCCAGTCTCTAATCTCTTAATCTCCCGCCTATGAACCGCGAACTCGACGACATGGATCGGGCTGTTTTGGAACTTTTGCAGCAAGACGCCCGCATGACCCAAACAGATATGGCCCGGCTGGTAGACCTTTCCCCCACCGGGCTGCAAAAGCGGATTCGCCGCCTGGAAGAAGATGGCATTATTGAGCGGTACGCCACCATCCTCAACAAGGAGAAGCTGGGTTTTGATATGCTCTGCTTTGTGCAGGTGACTTTGCAGCGGCACAACACCGAAGCGGTCGAAAATTTCCGCCGGGCGGTGCAGACGATGCCGGAACTGTTAGAATGCCACCACATCACCGGCGAATATGATTATCTGCTCAAAGTAGTGGTGCAAAACCGGAAGCATTTAGAACAATTTTTGTTGGAAACCCTCACCCCGCTGCCGGGCATGGATAAAATCCGTACTTCGCTAGTACTGAGTGAAATCAAGGCCACGACAGTGGTACCATTAAATGGGAAAGAGAAAGATTGATACTTCTTCCCTACTTACGCCAATGAACCCATCCCCATCTCCTGCTCAATTCCCTTCTGCCAATTGGACGCATGGCCTGAAACGGTCGGTGCTGCGGCAGATGATTGCCGTGACGGCCCAGCCGGGTATTTTGTCTTTTGCTGGGGGGCTGCCGGCCCCAGAGCTGTTTCCCCGCGAGCCGTTTGCTGAGGCAATGGCGCAGGTGCTGCGTGAGCCGTTGAGCCTGCAATATGGCCCCCCCCAGGCGGCGCTAAAGGAGCAAATCGTAGGGCTGATGGCTCAACGAGGGGTTAGCTGCACCCCTGAGCAGATATTTATCACCACCGGGGCGCAGCAAGGGTTGGATGTGCTAACCCGTTTTCTGCTCAACCCTGGTGGCACGATGATTTTAGAGAATATCGTTTACACCGGAGCGCAGCAGGTGTTAGCCCCGTTCCAACCCCGTATCCTCACTGTGCCCACTGATTTGCAGGCGGGGATGGATGTGAAGGCTATCGAAGCGTATCTGGCTGGTGGGGAGCGGTCAGCTTATTTGTACAGCATCACGGAAGCGCATAATCCGCTGGGAGTGAGCTTGAGCCATACCCGGCGGCACCAATTGATTGAAGCGGCCGCACAGTATGCCATCCCTATTGTTGAAGATGATCCGTATGGGCTGCTGGTATATGATGACGAACTGCTGCCACCGCTTCGTGCCCTGGATGATCAATGGGTCATCTATTTGGGGTCGTTTTCTAAAATTTTGGCCCCTGCTTTGCGCCTGGGATGGATGGTGGCCCCGCCGGCTTTGCTGCCCCAATTGACGGTGGTGAAAGAGATGGGAGATTTAGAAAGTTCGGTGCTGATACAGCGTGCGGCCGCGACCTTTCTCGCCTCTGGTCATTTTCCGGAACATCTGGCCCGGCTGCGCCAGGAGTACGGCCACCGCCGGGATGTGATGCTCCAGGCGTTGGCAGATTATTTCCCGGCTGAGGCTCGTTGGACGCGGCCGCGAGGGGGGATGTTCATTTGGGTAGAGCTGCCTGATGGCGTAGACACGGCCGCCTTGTTAGAAACCACCATCGCCCAGGAGAAAGTGGCTTTTATTCCAGGACACGCCTTCGCTGTTGAGCCGGGCTGCGGCCGCAACTGCCTGCGCCTCAACTTTTCTAATGCCACGGCCGAGAAAATAGAAGATGGTATTGCCCGGCTGGGCCGCGTCATCGGTGAGGAGATTGGCAAAATTTGTTAACCCAGACAGCGGAAAGAAGGATATGGTCATTGTTTTATCCGCGTTTCCGCACATCCGTATTTAATCTCCATTTTGACCTATGAATACTGTTACCTTTGTCCCTCATACCAGTTATCACGAATATCCTCCCGAAGAGATGCAGCACCGTGCGGCCGCGTTCTATGCCGACATCAGCCGCCGCCGCACGGTGCGGGAATTTTCTGACCGCCCCATCCCGGCCGGGGTAATTGAGAACTGCCTGCTGGCGGCCGGCACAGCTCCCAACGGGGCCAACTTGCAGCCCTGGCATTTTGTTGTCGTGACAGACCCGGCAATCAAGAAGCAGATTCGTGCGGCCGCAGAAGCAGAAGAGCGTGACTTTTACAATGGCAAAGCTCCCCCGGAATGGCTGGACGCCCTGGCGCCCCTGGGTACAGATGAGCATAAACCATTCCTGGAAACCGCCCCCGTCCTCATCGCCATCTTTGCCCAGTCGTATGGGCTGCTGCCTGATGGGCGCAAAGTCAAACATTATTACGTGCAAGAGAGCGTCGGCATCGCGGCCGGCATCCTCATCACTGCGGTTCATAACGCCGGGCTGGTCAGCCTGACCCATACCCCCAGCCCTATGGGTTTTTTCAACCAGATAGTCGGCCGGCCCAGCTATGAACGGCCGTTCCTGCTGCTCGTCGTTGGCTACCCCGCTGAGAACGCCCAGATACCTACCCACGCCCAAAAGAAGAAGCCGCTAGAGGAAATTGTGACCTATAAATGAGCGGAATAAGTAAGATTTAGCCACGAATTCCACCAATGAACACGAATTTTTTTGACCTTTAGGAAGGGTGCATGACCGTATACCCCTCCCAATTGGTACAAATTCGTGAAATTCGTGGCAAAAACTGGTTCCCCCCAATTCTCAAGGAGTCCACTATGTCTGAAGATTTTTTACCGATTAAAGGAATGGATCATGTTGAATTTTATGTTGGCAATGCCAAACAGGCGGCCCATTTTTATCGGACCGCTTTTGGCTTTACCAACACCGCCTACGCTGGCCTGGAGACGGGCAGCCGCAAAGTTGCTTCCTATGTGATGGAGCAGGGGAATATCCGCCTGGTGCTTTCCTGTGCCCTCACCCCGGATCATCCCATCGCCCGGCACACCCATTTGCATGGGGATGGGGTAGGGGTTATCGCTGTAGAAGTGCCCGACGCAGCCGATGCGTATCTCCAGGCCACCAAACGAGGGGCCACCGGGGCCATCAAGCCAACGGAATTAGAAGATGAGCATGGGGTGTACCGCTTTTCGGCCATTCGCTGCTATGGGGATACATTGATCAAATTTGTAGACCGCGCCAACTATCATGGCCCGTATGCCCCCGGCTTTGTGGCCCGTAATGGGGGGAGCAATGGTCGGACGGGACGCGGCCGCCACAAAGGGGTTGGCCTGGCGGCCATTGATCACATGGTCGGCAACGTCGAGCTAGGGGCCATGAACCGGTGGGTCAACTTCTTCGCCGAGACTATGGGATTCAGCCAACTTATCCACTTCGACGACCAGGACATCTCCACCGAATATTCGGCCCTCATGTCCAAAGTGATGCAAAACGGCAACGGCAAAATCAAATTTCCTATCAACGAACCAGCCGAAGGCAAGAAAAAATCCCAAATTCAGGAGTATCTGGACTTTTATTACGGTCCAGGAGTGCAGCATATCGCCTGCTCCACCGGCAATATCATCGAAACAGTCAGCCAACTGCGGGACAATGGGGTTGAATTTCTCCGTGTGCCCACCACCTATTATGATGATCTGGAAGCCCGCGTGGGCAAGATTAATGAACCAATAGATCAACTGGCTGAATTGGGTATCCTGGTAGACCGGGACGATGAAGGGTATCTGCTCCAGATTTTCACCAAACCCGTAGAAGATCGCCCCACCGTCTTCTTTGAAATCATCGAACGGCACGGGGCACGCGGTTTCGGCAAGGGGAATTTCAAAGCCCTTTTTGAATCCCTGGAGCGGGAACAAGCCTTACGCGGCAACCTATAGAGTATGAATTATGAAAGATGAATTATGAATTATGAATTATGAATTATGAAGGACCCTCTTCATAATTCATCCCTCATCCTTCATAATTCCCCACAGGGGTTTACGATGAGTTACTACTACAAACTTGGTCAAATTGCCCGGAAGCGGCATACCCAGTTCCGGCAGCCGGATGGCACCCTCTATCACGAAGAGGTGATGGGGATTCATGGATTTGCCGGGATTCAATCAATCTTGTACCACATATACCCACCAACGGCGGTGGAAGCGGTGACGTTGGTGGAAAAGGTGGAGATTCCTTATGTGAAAGATTGCCCTCTCCAGCCGCGCCATCTGAAAGGGGCCAAAGTTGAGGCGGGAGGAGATTTGGTAAGCGGCCGCGTTCCCCTACTCGGCAACAACGACGTCATTCTCTACCTGGCCCGCCCCACCCAGCCGATGACCTACTATTACAAACAGGCCCAGGGAGACGACACCCTGTTCATCCACGATGGCACCGGCGTCCTCGAATCCCAGTTCGGCAACCTCCGCTACGGCCCCGGCGATTACCTGGTCATCCCCACCGGGGTCATCTGGCGGTTTGTGCCCGATGCCGGCGTAGAGCAGCGGGTTCTCTTCATCGAATCCTTCGGCCACATCACCCCACCCAAACGGTACATCAACCATTACGGCCAATTCCTGGAACACAGTCCCTACTGCGAGCGGGACATCCGCCCCCCGGATGAACTCGTCACCTATGATGAACGGGGGCAATACCATGTCCACATCAAAGCCCGCGACGTCATCACCCGGTTCACCTACACCCACCACCCGTTCGATGTCGTGGGGTGGGATGGGCATTTGTGGCCGTTTGCCTTCAACATTGGCGATTTCGAGCCGATTACCGGCCGCATCCACCAGCCCCCGCCCGTTCACCAAACCTTCGATGGGCCAGGGTTCGTCCTCTGCTCCTTCGTGCCGCGCCTGTTTGATTACCATCCCCAGGCCATCCCCGCCCCATACAACCATTCCAACGTAGATTCCGACGAAGTGCTGTACTATGTGGAAGGGGATTTCATGTCTCGCAAAGGGATTGAGCGGGCCTCATTCACCATCCACCCCAACGGCATTCCGCATGGGCCACACCCTGGCACCTACGAAGGTTCCATCGGTAAAGAAAAAACCGAAGAGTTAGCCGTCATGGTAGACACCTTCCGCCCCCTCTACCCCACCACCTACGCCCTGGAAATTGACGACCCGGCCTACGCCCGAAGCTGGCTGCCAGGGATTAAGGCAATAGGCAGCTAGCCATCAGCCGATAGCCGTAACTTTCGAGAAGTTCAACTTTTCCCCAAAAGTTGAACTTCTTTTCTTTATCTGACATTTTTTCGCCCTGTCGCTGCGCCGCTTTGTCGCCGCGTCGGGTATTAGCACCGCAAAACCGTGTTGACACCTATAGAACCCAATCTACAATAGGGGAATTAAATCCTTGCATTCACTTAGTTGCCTTAACTGTAGAGTACTTGCGTTGATTCTAAAGGAACAACCAAAGGTTACATGAACAAAGGGGCGGTAGTTTTCGCTTTGATCTTATTGAATAGACTACTGCCATCTTCAAACATTACTGCCATCTTCAAACGAACAACCCTTGAGGGTTCGTGGAAGACTATGAACCTCATCCAGAACAATAAAAAATGTATAGTATCGAATTCAATGGCAAGATTTGGTTTTGGAAGGGCCCGGCACCCTGGTACTTTGTCACCGTTCCAGAGGAGCAGTGCCGCGACCTCAAAGATGTATCCGGGTTTGTGACCTATGGCTGGGGGATGATCCCGGTGACGGCCCGGATTGGCCAGACGGTGTGGAAAACTTCTCTGTTTCCCAAAGATGGCAGCTACATTGTGCCTATCAAAGCAACTGTCCGCAAAGCCGAAAAAATTGAGGCCGGAGACAATGTAACGGTATATCTGGAAATACGTTGAGAGTTTTAGCCACGAATTCCGCGAATGGGCACGAAGTTTACCTAAGCCTTTTCTACGAGATGTTACTCAGGGTATTACCAATCGTAAATCTAAAATCGTCAATCGTAAATGGCGGCAGAACATTATGAATCAGAAATTGAAGGCACATCTGAATGAGGCATTCAAGCTAACTGATGACCTTATTACCCATCTCGATGAAAGTTCTCTAGGTTTGGATTTGCCGCAACTGCCATCTAACCGAATCGCGGAACAGGTGTGGTGTATGGTGGGGGCGCGGGAAAGTTACCTGAAGGGGATCGCGGCCGGCGGTTGGCAGGGGTTTTCATGCACTCTTGCAACGCCCCGAGATAAGGAATCGGTGCTGGCTGCTCTGGAAATGACGTACAACCAGCTAAACGACATGTCGTTTGCCGATTTAACCGAGGGCCAGCTTGATCTCGCCTTTGCCCTCCTGGAACATGAGATTCAGCATCACGGGCAGCTTATCCGCTTTGTGTACGGGAATAAGCTCACTTTCCCTGATAGCTGGCATAAACGATACACGGTGTAATATGGATGCTTCCCCAAAAGAGAACTTGCTAGTTGACCCTAATTTGGCCCAGGAACCAGAGATTGGCCGCTGGTTGTGGGCAATGCAAGATGCCCGGCAGCGCACCAGGCAGGAGCTGAGCCAGGTGAGGCCAGAAATGGTGGATTGGCGGCCGCAAGAGGCTGAAAGCAGTATTGGCGCTATCTTGTACCACCTGGCTGATATTGAGGCAGATTGGCTCTATGTCGAGGTATTGGAGCAGCCCTTTCCCCCAGAAGTCGCGGCCTTATTTGACCACCCGACCCGCGATCAGCAAGGCCATTTAACCCAGGTTAGTGGGTTTACCCTGGCGCAGCATCTGGAACGGCTGGAACTGGTGCGGCAGCGGCTGTTAGAGGCGTATGAACGAATGGACCTGGCTGATTTTCGGCGGCCGCGTTCCCTGCCCCAATATAATGTGACCCCAGAATGGGTTCTCCACCATTTGATGCAACATGAGGCCGAACATCGCAGCCAGCTTGCGGCCATGCGTGATAAGACCAAACACCATTTAGGGTAAGCTGCCCTAGACGGTAGCGGAAACAGAAACTATGTTAACCGCTACAGCTAAAGGATAATTAGATGATCTTTCTTCATGGGGGCGGTGATAACCCCACCTATCGTGCTGAAACCTTTGGCCGTTTTGGGCAAGCGGCCGCAAGCAGCACCTCGGCCCACCTGGCCCTGATTGTTGCCGAACCAACAGGAGAACTGGCTCAGGAAAGTTATGCGGCTTACCGGGCTATTTTTACTGCTTTGCCCAATGCCCCAAACCAGATAACCCCTGTTTTTGTCTCACCGGAGCAGCCCCTGACCCACCAACAGTTGGCTATGATTCAGCCCTCTGGGGTTTTTGTTTGTGGCGGCCGCACTCCCTTCTATCATCAATCAATCTGCCACGACCCAACCTGGGTACAATATCTCCAGGCCGCCCGGATTCCTTACGGGGGCACATCAGCGGGGGCAGCCATTGCGGCTAACACCGCTATTTTGGGAGGATGGCAGGCAGCTCGTCACGGAGAATCGCGTGAGATTTTATTCCGAGGGGCCAGCGAAGGGGTCGATCCGTTAATGGTATGCCCTGGGCTTGCCCTTGTCCCTTTTGCCGTTGAGGTACATGCCAGCCAGATGGGCACCTTAACCCGGTTGGTACATGCCGTAGAGATGGGATTGGCGGCCGCAGGCTGGGCTATTGATGAAAACACCCTACTCCAGGTAGATGGGAATAAGTTAGCTGTCTATGGATCGGGCCATGTTTACCGGGTTTGGCGAGACAACGATCTCGCCGTGCGTATAACCATTCAGACAGCTAATGGGCTGGGCAAAGATGATCAGTAACCATGTAGCCAAACCATCAGGGAGAGAATAATGGCTTTTTATTTCAAACTTTACCTGGCAACTCTCCTGGCTTTTTTGGCGATTGATCTATTCTGGCTTGGCCTGGTGGCACGGGCCTTCTACCAGAAGCATTTGGGTTACCTCTTAGCCCCCCAAACCAACTGGCTGGCCGCTGTTATTTTCTATTTGCTGTTCATTCTGGGCATCGTCGTTTTTGTGGTCCTACCCGGCTTGAAGGCAGATTCGCTGGCAACAACGTTGGTACATGCGGCTTTGTTTGGCCTCATCACCTATGCCACCTATGATCTGACCAACCTGGCGACGATCAAAGATTGGCCGGTGATTGTCACGGTGGTAGATATGGTTTGGGGGGTAGTGCTGACAACGCTAGTCAGCCTGGTCAGTTTCATGGTCGGCAAATGGCTCAATTAGGGTGGCTTCAACGAGGTAGGGGAAAATGGTCTGCGAACATCTGATTGAAGTGGAACAAGCCGTAAGAAACGCAGGATTTAGAGAAACATTTCGCGGCCGCGCCTGGTCGCAAAACTGCCGGGAATGGGTTTATTTCGACTGTTTCCTTCCCCTGAAAACGATTCGCCAAACGTTCAACCTCGCTTCATGCGTCTAAAACCATGAGCATCTAGGAACCCACGATGGCCAGGAATCTGGCTTCATCTGCACCAGCCATCACGACGGTATTATGGGGCATCACCCCCTGTCTGGGGTTTCAGCCCAAACATTTAGCCCGGAAAACAGTTAATGTACAACCATGCTCCAGCGAACTATATCTGCCCATTTTGCCTGCTCATCCAGAGGCAAGAGAATGAACATCTCCTCTCCGTACCGGATGACATCATTTACCATGATACCCAGATTACCGTGTTCATTGGCTCACACCAATGGCCCAACAACCACGGCAATGTGATCATTGTGCCCAATGAGCACTTTGAGAATATTTACGATCTACCTATTCATTATGCGGCCGCGATTCACCAGTTAGCGCAAAGGGTAGCCCTGGCGATGAAAGCCATTTATGCCTGTGACGGTGTATCAACCCGTCAGCACAATGAGCCAGGCGGAAACCAGGATGTATGGCATTATCATCTCCATGTAACGCCCCGTTATCAAAACGATGGCTTTTATGGGTCGCCCCGTCAGTTTATGCCCCCCAGCCAAAGAGCAGTTCACGCCGAAAAACTGCGAAACTACCTGACCAAATAACATTTTGCCTTCCTCTCTCATAAAGGTACTATCCCCGCATACGGCACCCCCGTCAGATAAGCCACATCCCGCTTCCAGGTGGTGATGTCATTCAAGTTGAACTGATTGAGATGATCATGACCGCAGGCACGGGCCATGACCTGCATCAAGTGGGTAGTGGCCTCAAAGAAGCGAGCCAGCCGTTTGGCAGATTCCTGGACGATGAGGCGAGAACGCAGGTTGGGTTTTTGGGTGGCGATGCCGACAGGGCAATTGTTGGTGTGGCAGGCCCGCATCCCCAGACAGCCAATGGCCTGCAAAGCGGAGTTGGCAACAGCAACCCCATCAGCCCCCAGGCACATCGCTTTGATGAAGTCGGACTCGGTGCGTAGGCCGCCGGTGATAATGAGGGTGACATCTTCGCGGCCGCAGCCGTGCAAATGTCGCCGCGCCCGGGCCAAAGCGGCCATCGTCGGCACCGAAATGTTATTCTTAAACAGTTCCGGGGCCGCCCCCGTCGCCCCACCCCGCCCATCCAGGATGATATAATCTGCTCCCACCGCCAGAGCAAAATCAATATCCGCCTCAACATGCTGCGCCGACAACTTAAACCCCACCGGGATCCCCCCAGAAAGTTCCCGCACCTGGGCCGCCACCTCTTGAAAGTCAGCCACTGTCACCAAATCAGGAAAAGCCGCTGGACTGACAGCCGATTCTCCTTCAGGCAAGCCGCGCACCTGGGCGATTTTACCTACCACCTTCGCCCCTGGCAGATGCCCCCCTGTGCCGGTTTTGGCTCCCTGCCCCCCTTTGAAATGGAACGCCTGCACCTTTTTTACTTTGTCCAGACTCCAGCCAAATTTTGCCGAGGCCAGTTCGTAAAAGTAGCGGCTGTTGGCGGTCTGCTCTTCGGGCAGCATTCCCCCTTCCCCGGAGCAGATGCCGGTTCCGGCCATCTCCGCCCCCAAAGCCAGGGCCACCTTTGCCTCTTCGCTTAAGGCCCCAAAGCTCATATCACTGACAAACAAGGGTATTTCCAGGCGCAGCGGTTTTTGGGCGTTTGGCCCAATGATGAGTTCCGTACCCACAGGGTGATCGTCGAGACGCGGCCGCCTTGCCAGTTGCGCCGTGACTACCTGAATATCATCCCAGGTAGGCAGCTCCCGACGCGACACCCCCATCGCCGACACTTTGCCATGATGCCCAAACTTCGACAACCCATCTTTAGCTAACTGGCGGATATATTTGTTATGTGGTTCATCTGGAGTGCCATGCAAATCTTGATACAGTCCCAAATAATCGTTCCGGTTATATGCCTGGGGATGCTTTTCTTGCCAGGCGACAATTTCCGCCTCATCCACATATACAGCATCGGCTGCCTGATCCACCCAGGCGGTAAATTTGGGCAGCTTCTCCTCATTGTTATACTCACTGACACCGGTGTCGTACCGGTAATCCCAACCATGAACCCCACAAATGAGGTTGGGTCCATCAATATGCCCATCTGACAAGAGGGCTCCCCGGTGAATACATCGCCCATATAACACAGATACCTGGTCGTCATACCGAACGATTACTAAATCCACATTGGCGACCAAAGCATAAGCTGGCTGCCGATCATTTAATTCACTCCAAGATGCAATTTTGCTGGGGGTCATGGGAACTCCTTTGAAATTATGAGGGATGAGGGATGACGGATGAGGGATGAGGGATGAAGGATGAAGGATGAAGGATGAAAACCTGCCCGGACGTGACCCGCCCGGACGTGAACGTCCGGGCTAAAAAGGCAAAGGCCGATGGCCTGCGGCCGCAGCCCGGTAGGGCTTCGTATTTTTAGCCCGGCGGTTTCACCGCCGGGCGACCTCACCGCCGGGCGACCTCACCGCCGGGCGACCTCATCGCCGGGCGACCTCACCGCCGGGCGACCTCACCGCCGGGCGACCTCACCGCCGGGCGACCTCATCGCCGGGCGACCTCACCGCCGGGCGACCTCTTGCAAACCCGCATTATACCAATGCCCATTAAACCCATTGGCTAACTTACGTCAGAAGTGCGGCATGACTTCGGAGAGAGAACAGCGCGGCCGCGGCCACCATGACCATGACGCGGCCGCAACCACCCCACCAGCCAACAGCGAAACCATCACCCCCACCCAAAAGATACCCGGGCGGAACTGCCATTCCACCGTATGCTCCCCCGCTGGCACACAGGTAGCCCGCAAAGTAGTGTATGCCTTCTGCCAGCTTTGTTTCTCCCCATCTACCCACACCTGCCAGCCTGGGTAGGCTGTCTCGGCCAGGATGAGCAAAGCCGGGCTGTCACTTTGGGTCTCAATGCGCCAATAGCCAGGGCGGGTTTCAACGACGGTGGCGGTGCCGGTGCCTGGGCGGAGCGTACAGGGGGGATCAGCCGCGACAATACCGGTTTGGGCGGCCTGAAAATCAGGCTGATGAACCTGGTGGATCGCGGCCGCATTCTCCTCTATCACCTCAACTTCATACACCAACCGGGCGACAGGTAGAGCACGCGGCCGCGTATAGACCCATGTCCCCCCCCGCTGCTCAAACAAAGATAAGGGGGCGGGATCCCCCGTAAATTGATCCAACGGAGTCGGCGACAACACATAAGAAACAGCCAGGACATCATAAGCTGAGGAGCGGGGGTCGGCTACCGAGGTTGCCAGGGCCAGATGATCCGCTGGTTCCAGGGCGTCATAACCAAACATACTGGTAAGGCCAACCGTCAGGCTGCCATTCTGATCAAAAACAGCCAGCCCCCAGGGCAGTACCCGCTGCGTCGTTGGGCCAATCATCGCCTGGGCTTCTGACCAGAGGGGATGAGGAGCCAATAGTTCCAGCCGGGCCATTTTGCGAGAAAAACCCCATAAATCGGCCAGGGAGAGGAGAATGAGGGCGATGGCCGGCCAATAGCGTGAAATGTGATGCGTAAAACGTGAAACGTGAAGGGTGATAGAGGGTGCAGCGGTGTAATGCCAAATGAGGATTCCCCCGCTGATAAACAAGGCCAGGGCCAGAGCATAGCCATTGATTTGGTGCCAGAGGCGGCCGCTTGTTTCCGTTGGGTGAACAGCCATGAAGGCGGCCCCGGCAGCACTGATCGCGGCCGCACCAACCACCCCGCCCACCACCAGCACCCCCCGCAGCCAGCGCCACAACTGCTCTTTCTCCACCCCATCCGGCCGCTGGCTCAAGGCTATCCCCATCAGGGCAGACACAGCAAATGACCAGAGGAAGGCCGCCCGGGCCGGGGCCCGCACCAGACGAAATGGGGGCAGCCAATCAAAGGCCAGTTGGTATAAAATACCGTACCGCCCCAATGCCAGCCACAACCCCACCACCATTAAGAGCAAAGCAAAAATGGTGAAACGAGAGGGGCGACGCAAAGCGACTAACAGCCCCAAGACGGCCACTATCCCAGCGTAATAGGTCAACTCTTCAAAGGTGGGGACACTCCAATAGCCTAATCGGGTGGGTTCGCCAAAAAATTCGGGCACCAGCAGGGTGATCAGGTGGGCCGGGGGGAGGGAGTAATCGGTGGCAAAGTTGTAATCCGCGGCCGCGACCCGCTCCGTGGCCAGGCTAAATTGGACAAAAGGCAGCCAGGACGCGGCCGCCAGCCCTAATCCTACCAACGCCATCATTCCCCCCTGCCGCAGTACCCTGAACCGCTTTCCCAAGAAAAATGGAACTGCTAAAGCGCCAAGACCACGAAGAAAAGAAGCAATTTTGTGAAAATAGCTTGAGTTCCCACCCGTTATCGCCGGGGTATCAGGTTCAGATTGACTCTTTGGTAGTTCTTCATGCCCTTCCCATCTTGGCGGTGAAAAATCTCTTTTGTCACTGTGGCCATTTGTGTGCCAAAAAAAAATTCCATACGCTCCCCATATCAGCCCCACATAGAGAAAAGAAGGGTAATGACCAGCCAGAATGGACAGCCCAAAAGGCAGCCCGGCCATTACCGCTGAACGCCAATCTCCTTGCTGCACCGCCCAACGCAAAGCCAGCAGCATCCAGGGCGTCCAGGCCGAAACAGCATAAACAGCGGTATGCCCAGCCCACAGCCGCCCAGTAAGATACCCTCCAAAAGCAAACGCCAGACCAGCCAAAAGCGCGGCCGCTCGTCGCCCCCCTATCCCACGCACGAAAACAAACATACCTAATGCCGCCAGCCACACATGGAAAGCCATAAACCAGCTTAACCCCACATTCACCGGCAGCAGGAGCATGAGCCAGGCTGGGGGATAAAACAGCATCGTTTGGGGATCGGCCAGGAACGGCATGCCATTATACCGATACGGGTCCCACAGAGGAAGCTGCCCGGCCGCCAACGCGTGGCGGATGGTCTCAGGAACGAGGGCGTAATAGCCGCGCAAATCATACCCACCGAGAGCTTGCCCGGTGGGGGGAATGAGGGTTTTAGCAAAAAAGAGGATGACGAGAAGGGCCAGGAACGCGGCCGCACCCATCCAGGAACGAGTCGCTAAGTTAGCCTGTGAAGAAGATGGCATACGCACCAATTTTAACACCCTACCAAAGAATCGCCGCTTGTCATCAGAAAGCTATGACAAATGACACTATTACCCCACCCCCAATTTCTTTACACTAATCAGCGTAAAGAACAAACCGCACACAGCGGTAGCATCTCACCTCCTTGAGCAAGACCCCATCAGGAAAGCCTGGTGGGGTCTTTGTTTTAGGGAGATCACTCTTCTGTACTCATGCTTACGGCCAACGTACCAATATCACCTCAGCCAGAGGCTGATTTAGGCCAGACTGATAGAAGCCTACAACCAACCGATTAGGGATAGTGGGGGCAAGTTGTGGCAGCCGGGCCGTGATTTGCACAATCTCACCTGCCTGCCACCGCCCGGTGGGGTAAGCAATCAATGGGTTATCTGTCTGCACCAGTATATTATCCTGCTCATCTAACCGACGCATAGAGAAGGTATAATCTTGCTGTGGCGTCGCGGCCGCTTGCCAATACAATATCACCACCATCTCCCCTTCTTCCTCCACCACCTGCCAATCTACCAGCCCAATGCCATCCCCTAGCGACAAATCAGTAGGGCGGTTTTGGGGCAGTCGGGGCAAAAACGGGGGCACATAAACCGTCTGGTAACTGTCTAATGGTTCATCGCTCAGGGTAGCAGTGGGGAAAAACTGAGTCAGGTAAGTCACGGCCTCTGGTTGATCATTACCAATCAGATAAAGAGCTGGAGCCTGCAAACGGCCCAGGGGCCATACGCCGGCTTCACCAGTAAAGGCCCGCAGCCGTCCAGTGTGGCGCAAGGCAAATTGGATAGTAGGTTCGGCTTCAGGCTTGGGTGGGGTAAGGTAGAGCCATGTTTCAGGGGGATAAGCGGCCGCGTGTCGGGCCATCAACCATTCATCTACAGCAAACGCGGCCGCCAGGTCAGGATGATTCGCATAAGTGATAAAATACGCTCGCCCAGTCAAAAAGAGGGAGATTAGTAGGGGAACACAGAGGATCAATTCAGCGCGGGGCCATCGTGCTTGTAACTGCTGCCCCAACCTGACCAGCCCCAAAGCCATCAGGAGAGAAAGCGGCGCGGCCGCAAACAGCAGCATGGGCCAGGCAACAAAATCAGAGGTAAACAAAGCCGGCAGCAGGGATACCCCAAACCACAGGGCGAGAAAGCGGCCGCGCCGGTCAGACCACTGTCGGGCCAATGTGATTAAACCCACCAACAGCAGCCCCGCCTGAAGCAAATCTAGAAACGAGCGGCCCGGCAGGTTATACGCCAGCATCTCACTCCCTGATGCAAAAAGCCAGATCAGCAGGCGACCCACCTGCGCCGGGCGAAAAATCAACCACCCCCCCAACCCTTCATTCGCCAACCAGAAAGTTAACCCTCCCATAAACAGCAGAGGCAGCCCCAAAAACAGCCACAACCGACGATGCTGCCAGACAACCAGTTTATCCACCAGGTACCATGCGCCCAGAAAAAGGGGAAACAAGAGCGATGGCAGCAGAGCCAGCGGACAGATAGCCCAACTGAAGCCGAGCAATACCCCAGCCAACCCCATTGCGGCCCCAGGGGTGTAAGGATGCTCTGGGGATAACCAAAGCCAATGGCGACCTATAACGGAGCGGCGGCGGGGGGGAAGCAAAATGGCTAGATTGAGGCTATGCCAAAATAAGGCCATAGCCAGGGTAAACAAAGCCACACTCCAAAGCAGACCACTCCCCCACCGACTTAAGTTGAGGGCAGGGTATAAGGTAATGACAGCCAACATAGCCAACAGGGGAATAAGGCGGGCAGCAGGTTTGAACAGGGCCGCGGCCGCAGCATAAACCCCCAGCACCAACACCACCCCCCCCCCAGCCCCCAGAGCGCGGAGATGCCAGGGGGTTGGGGCATACAGATCAAACACCCGCCCTAAAAGCCAGACTGAGAGAGGGCCTTCAGGCATCATACCACCTTCACCCATAAGAGATAATCCGTGCAGCCCAAATACCGCTTCAGCCGGGTGCAGCCCTGGGGGAAGGGTGTCTAGCTGCCAAAACCGGGACGCGGCCGCGATAAAAATGACGAGCAGCACTGCCAGGCGGTACCAACCACCCCCCTTTTTTTGTTTCATGGGCCAACCACCTTCCCCGCTTCAACTCGGTAAATAAATAGGGACGACCCCACCCGCGCCGTAGGTTGTTGCTGGCGGAACCAGGTAAAAACATGTTTATCTTTTTGCAATGGCAGCTCCCATAACATGGTGGCGCTGATGGCGTAAACCCCATCAGGCGGATTGATTGGATCAAACGGCACTGCCCACCATAGATGAAAATAATAAGGCAGTCCCGGCAGGGGGTCATAGGCCAGGCCAAAATAGTCAGGTCGGGCCGTGCCAAACCAGGCCAGTTTCACCGACTCTATCCCATTTTGCCCCATCCACTTTTGCAATCGGTACAAATCTTGCCCCCAATCCAGGTTACTATCTACCAGAATATTGTGCCCATTGGCTGGCCCGCCACTGAGCAGGTTAAAGAAACCCAGATAAGATGGATAGAGCCACAAAGCGATAAGCACCAACCCCACAGCGACTCCACCAGGCAGCCACTGTCTCCCCACCACCATCAATCGTAAATCGTAAATCGCAAACCGTAAATTTTGCCCCAGTCCGGCAATAAGCAGGTAGACGAATGGCAGCATTGGCAGCAGGTGGCGATAGCCGATGTTGAGGGAGCTTTGGGTCATCAGCAGAAAAAAGAGGAGCGGGGGGATGAGCAAGAAGAGAGCGCGGCCGCGACTTGACCCATCACGCAGCAAGAAAAAAGCGGCCGCCAGCCATCCCACCAGCGTCACCAGCGGCGTTTTCACCAAAAAAGCAATCGGGAAATACCAGGCAAAGCCGTTGAGAGAGGTTTCACCAAGCAAAAAGGTAGGGCGACCAGAATCTTGCCCCAACAAAACCATCTGCTCCACCCCGGCGGCAAACGTGGGCAGAGGGCCACGGTGTTCATTCAAGGCGGTTAACCAGGGGAGATCAGGGGAACGAAACCGGTAGCTGCCCCATTCAAAAGCAAATACAGCCCATATCACCAGGAGGGATAACACCCCGGCCAGGGTAAGCTGGCCGACCCGTCGCCCAGCCCCACGCCAGGAAAACGGTTCCCCATACAGCGGCAAAACAGCCATGATGAAAAAAATCGGTACAAACCCTAGTAAGGATAGCTTGCTGGCAAAAGCGCAGCCGAGGCCGATGGCGGCAAGGAATAAAGGCTGAGGGGTAAGGGATGAGGAGTGAGTTCTTGTCCACATCCGCCACAACAACGCCACCGCCAGAAGCAAAAAGAAGGTGCCACCCAGGTCAGTAGTGCTATAGCGGCCGTGGGCCAGGATGTTGGGATCAAAGAGGAGAAAAATGAAGGCGAACGCGGCCGCGCTTTTCCCCCACATCTGCCGTGCTAACCTATACCCGACCAACCCCAGCCCCAGCGTTAAAAAGAGAATAGGCAGCCGGGCCAGGAAAATCATACGGATGACATCCTGGTTATCTTGCCACAGAAACGCCTCCGCCACCGCGTACCATTGCCCATCTTGCCAGGCCAGACTGCTTGTATCCAGGTGCAAATCAGACAAGAGTAAAAGAGGCAAAGCACTCAACAAATTTACCAGCGGTGGATGCTCCAGGCTCAGCCGGGGATCACCCGTTTGCAGCAGGGCATAACCCCGCGTCAGGTGATTCTGTTCATCCATCGTAGGGCTGTCTCCAACCATGCTCCCCAGAGCTAATCCCCAAAAGAGCAAAATGAACAACCCGGCTCCATAAATCCGCTTCTTTACCATAACAGGGGGATTATACCGTGAGCCGGAGTTAGGACGAAGATTAAACCAGACCGGGTGAGTGATCAGGCTGGTTTGTGTTCAATAACCCATACCAGTAGAATACAAGGCGGTGTTCCAAACTTCAGGCTTATTTCGTTATGCGTCCATATTTTACTCCCCTGCTCAAAGTAATCGTCACCCTATTTGGTATTTATCTCGTTCTCCAGCAGATAAACATAGAAGATATGATCCTCATTTTCCAACAGGTGCAATGGGGGTGGGTGTGGCTGGCGGTGGGGCTGATGACCGCCAGTCTGGTCATCCGGGCTTACCGTTGGCAGCTGCTCTTGCATGGCATGGGGATTTTTGTGCCCTTCGGGCGATTGGTCACCATTTATTTTATCGGTAATTTTTTTAATGCTTTTTTGCCCAGTGGCTTTGGTGGGGATGTGATGCGCGTCGTTGAGATTGCCCGTGATGTGCCGACGGATGCGGCCGCCGGCACAGTCATCGTAGATCGGCTGACCGGGCTGCTCACTTTGTTTGTGATGGGGCTGTTGGGGTTGCCTTTCCGCCCCGCCGGGTTCCCTCTGGCCCAAACCTGGCTTATCCTATCCGTTTCCTTGAGCGGGATAGGGGTAGGTTATTTATTATTAGATGGACGGATGATCCGCAGGTGGGGAACGCGCTGGCTGCCCCAGATAATATCACCAGTGGGGCAGGGGGCAGTAGCTCGTTTGTTACAGGCCGTACAGGCATCAGGTTGGCCAGCGGTGTGGCGAGCGATGGGGGTTTCGGTTCTATTTAACTTGATTCTGATACTGTGGTGGGCAGTAAGCGGCCGCGCTCTCGGCCTCACTATCCCTTTTATCCATTACCTCATCGTCATTCCCATCCTTTCGGTTGTCACCCTCATCCCGTCTATTGGTGGATTAGGTGTGGTTGAGAATGTCGCTCCCCTTCTCTTTGCCCCGGCAGGTATTCCGTATGAGCAGGCGGTAGCCCTGGCTTTTCTGACCTTTCTCATCCTGCGCTTCACCAGCCTGCTTGGGGCGCCGGTTTACTTGTGGTCACATTGGCGCGGCCGCAGCTGATCCATGCCATCCTGTTTAGGGCACAAACCGGTACAGCGTAACTTCCCCCTGGGTAAAAATTGGCTCCAAATAGGGGGCGGCCGCGGGGTCAAACGGGCCAAGCCGCCGCTCATACCGCCCATAATACAGATAAACCACCCCCCATTGTTGCAGCCAGGCGGCTCTTTGCTCATCATTCATCTCATCCCCAAAAAATTGATTCACCTGCTCCCATGTCCGCTGATAATCAATCGTCTCCGCCCAATGGCCCAACAATACCCGCTGCCCTATATGCCCCCCCAACAAATTTCCCACCAGTCCGTCAGATAAGACCGGGGAATCCCAATCATTTTGTTCTAATAGCCAGGCCATCGCCGCTTTATCATCATCATGGTAATAAAGAAAGGAATCTTGCGCCGTGACTACCAGGATATGGGATAAAATTAAGAGTAAATTGGAAAGGGAGAGAAATAAGATAACCAGAACGGCAAACAGCCAGCGGCCGCTAAGGGCCAGGGAAGGAAATCTCTGAAGCAAAGGATAGGCATGGCTCTTTACCCAGGGAAAAAAGCCATCCTTTAACCCAACCCCAGCCAGCAGCCCCAAAGCAACATGTACCCCCTCAACAAAACGCCGTTGGGTGTTATGGGGCAGATAAGCCAACAAAAAGGTAACCCCTACCCAAATCAGCAAAAAAGGCAGCCGGGGATGGCCGCGCAAACGCCACGCTCCCCATACAGCCAACGGCCAGAGAAAACCATAGCCAAACAAATAGTTGATAAAAGGGGGAGACAACATTACTCCCTGCGCCAACCACAGCCGGTAATGGGGAATGAAGATAAAGATTGCCAGGTTATAGACGGTCACGGGCAGCAGCAAAAGCCCGATGCTTATTAACGTTAGCCAGGGCCGCCACCGCCACTGTCTGGCTTGCCAGGTACGCCAACCCAGGTAAAGGGCTGGAATTAACCCCAGGGGTAAAATCATGTAAGGGTGAATAAAACCCAAGATGACGCCGCTAACGACCGCCATAAGAAAATGACGCGGCCGCCCCTCTGTTTTCTCCTCTTCTATCAACGGCAGTACGTTCAGGAAAAAAGCCAAAATACAGATAAAGGCCACGGAAAAATGGGGAAACAGGTACAGAGAGAAGAATACATACCCTTCTGGCACCCACATATCAACGGAGCCTTTCCCAGCTAACCAGGGCATAGGCCAGACAAAAGTCAGCCAGCCTAACCCAGAAGCCAGGGATACCAGCAAAAAAGCATACCAACGCGCAGGTCGGGGCAGGAACGCGGCCGCAAACCGGTACACCATCAACAACAGCCCTATCCCCGTTCCCAACCGGGCCAACTGAAAGGTAAATGACAAAGAAAGCCCCAACCAGCGAGCTACATGTCCTAGAAGAATATAAAACGGGTATACAAACGCCTGGGGATGCTCCTGAGCCGTAAACAGGCTGAAATAAAGCCAGTCCCCGCGATACCCTAACCACATTTTAGCCACATAGGTCTGATAATCATCCAGGTTAAAAATAAACCCCACAAAATGATATGGTGGTTCGGCCAGCCAATAACCAGCCAGATAAGGTAGAGACGAAAATAGCAGCACCAACAGCGAGACCACAATCACAGGTCGCCATTCCGCCCAATCAATAGATGGTTCTTGTGTTACTTGCACGACATCACCTCAGAAGCTTACACGAATAAAATCAAGCCAATTGTAACGTATAAAACGGTTTCCCCAAGACCTGGTCCATTAATTTTTGAATTTTCAACATCTAAGTCAATAATATTGATAAGCAGATTGACAAAATTAAGATATACAGTTAATATTCTTAAAGATTTTAGCTGTCGTCGTTAATTTTTATGAGATCGACCTGATCATATTTTTTGATTTTGTGCCAATACTATTCAACTGATACAGTGTCACCAGGTCAGAAACGTTTACCGCTGCGTCAACGCTCATACGAACAAAAACGGCAAGCTGTTTTTGCACGGACCTTTCAGGAAAAAGCCATATGACACCTTCTTCCCCCACCAACCAACCGACAGGCATGAGAGCTTTTCTAATCATGTGGTTAGGGCAGTTCATCTCCTTCATCGGCAGCGCCATGACCGGGTTTGCCATTCCTATCTACATTTTTGGCGAGACGCAGCGGGTGCGGGAGCTGGCCCTGCTCAATCTGGCGTTTATACTCCCCCTTATTTTGATGAGTCCCTTTGCTGGAACTATCGTCGATCGGCACAGCCGTAAATTAATGATGATTGTGAGTGACCTGGGGGCTGGGGTCAGCACTATCATTGTCTTGCTCCTCATTTCCTTTGATCAGCTAGAAATATGGCACCTCATCATCGCCAACATCATCAATGGTACCTTTCAATCATTCCAATGGCCGGCCTACTCCGCCGCCATCAGTGTCATGATCCCCAAGGAACAATATGGCCGGGCCCATGGCCTGACCACTTTATCAGAAGCTGGTTCAGGCATTTTTGCTCCTATTCTGGCGGGAACCTTGTTGGGGTTTATTGGCTTGCGTGGCATCCTCATTATTGACATCATCACCTTCTCTTTTGCTGTCGGGGCCTTGCTGCTTATTCACATCCCAACCCCACCCCGCACCGTCGAAGGGCAAAAAGAGTCCGGCAGTTTTTGGCGCGAAACAGGTTATGGCTTCCGCTATATCTGGCAGCGGCCTTCGCTGCTCGGTTTGCAGCTCGTTTTCCTGAGCGGCAACTTCATCAGCTCTATCGCCTGGACAACCGTCGCAGCCATGATTTTGTTCCGCACCAATGAGAATGCCCAACTATTTGCCTGGACGATGGCCGCCGGGTCGGTGGGGGGAGTGGCTGGGGGTGTATTAATGAGTGCCTGGGGGGGGCCTAAACGACGGGTACATGGGGTATTGCTGGGCTGGGTGGCTTCCGGGTTGGGTAGTATGGTGCTGATGGGGATGGGGCGGGTCTGGCCAGTTTGGGCGGCCGCGTTGTTTATCAGCTCGCTGCTCATTCCTATCGTCAACGGCTCCAACCAGGCTATCTGGCAGGCCAAAGTAGCCCCCGATGTGCAAGGGCGGGTGTTCTCAGTGCGCCGCTTGATTGCCTGGGCCAGCAACCCATTGGCGACTCTGTTAGCTATTCCCCTGGCCGATCATTTGTTAGAACCGGCCATGCGTGAGGGGGGGGCACTGCAACCTGTTTTTGGCTGGCTGGTTGGGGTTGGCCCCGGCTCTGGGATGGCTTTACTTTTTGTTTTTGGCGGGATTTTGATCGCTTTTGTGGGTTTAGGTGGCTATCTTTTCCCCGTTGTACGCAATGCTGAGGATATTTTACCTGACCATGATGCGATGGAACGGGTTGAGGGATGAGGGATGAGGGATGAGGGATGAAAAATGGTCGAAGGTTGATCGTTATTTGTCAACACTTTGCTCTCTCTCTCGTTCGCTGTGTCTCCCCCTCTCCTTCTCACTCAAACAGATGTACTTCAACCAGCTCCCCCGCTTCCAGGCCGGCTTTATTGAGGGGGAGTTTGATCAGGCCATCGGCGTTGACCAGGGTGTAGATGAGGTTACTTTTGCCAAAAACGGGGGTGGCGATGATGCCAGCGGAGGTTTCTTGGAGGCGAGCGGGAATGTAATCTTCGCGGCCGCTTTCACTGGCGATATTTTGGCTGAGACGGGCAGTAACGCGGCCGCGCCCCACCCCCGTTTTTAACCCCAACAGATGATGAATGGCCGGTACACCAAACATAACAAACTGCACCATCGCCGAAACCGGATTGCCTGGCAACCCCAACACCGGCTTCCCCCCCACCACCCCCACAATCGTTGGTTTGCCTGGCCGGGTTGCCACCCCATGCAGCAGTACGCCCGGCTCTCCCAAACTGTTGATCACCTCTACGGTCATATCGCGCACACTGACAGAGGAGCCAGCCGACATAACCACCATATCGTTGGCGGCTAAGGCGGCCGCGGCCGCCCGCCGCAGCTCCTCAAAATCATCCCCCACAATGCCCCATAGCACCGGCTCTCCCCCAGCCTGGCGCGTCTGCCCGGCGGTGGTGTAGCTGTTGATGTCCCGTATCTGGCCGGGGCTGGGGGTCTGCTGAGGGGGGATGACCTCATCGCCGGTAGCCAATAGGGCCACCCGCGGCCGCGCCATCACCTCTATCTCCGTAATCCCCAGAGCCAACAATCCACCGATCTCTTGCGGCCGCAGCCGGCGCCCCACCGGCAATACGACTACCCCCTGAGCCACATCTTCCCCCACCTGGAGCACATATTCCCCAACCGCGGCCGGGCGTAGCAGTTCAATCTCATGGGGAAATTGGGCCATCTCCCCTACCCCTTGCGTCTGCTCTATCGGCACAACGGCATCCGCCGAGTCCGGAATCATGCCGCCGGTGTGGACAATGGCTGCCTGCCCGGTTTGCAAAGTGACAGCGGCCGGCTGCCCCATGGCCACCTCACCTATCACAGTAAGAAAGGCAGGCAAACTGGCTGAAGCCCCAAAGGTATCAGCGGCCCGGACGGCGTAACCATCCATGGTGCTGCGGCGAAAGGCGGGTAAAGGAGATGGGGCCAGGGGCGCGGCCGCGATCACCCGCCCTAACCCATCGGTTGTCGCAATCTTTTCCACCAAAAGCGTATGGGTGATATGGTTTAGTAAGAGATTTCGCGCTTCATCCGGGGGCAGGACATTAAAAAATTCGGTCATGCTGTTTACTGAAGGGACAACACGCGCCGCGGCGCACCAACGAATTAATGAAAATTTGTAGCACGATTTTCCAAATCGCGTATTGAACTGGAAGTTCGATTTACAGGGGGGCAGCTAACTGACGCAGCCCGGCTTCATCAAGAATGGGCAACCCGAGGGTCTGGGCTTTAGTGAGTTTGCTGCCGGCATTTTCACCGGCGATCAGGTAGCTGGTTTTTTTGCTGACAGAATCGGTGACTTTGCCACCATGGGCTTCGATGAACGCTTTGGCCTCATCCCGGCTCCAGGTGGGCAAGGTGCCGGTGATGACGAAGGTTTTACCGGCCAGGGTATCAGCAGTGCGGGCTTGTCTGGCGGCCGCAAACCGCAGCCCCGCCTGTTTTAATTTAGCCAACAAGGCCAGGTTTCGCTCATCATTAAACCAGGCCGCTACCGCCTGGGCAATTTGTGGTCCAACTCCTTCGATTTCATGGAGCTGCTCTGGCGTCGCGGCCGCTAATTCCTCAATCCCCCCTAGCTGGTTCACCAGCAGCCCGGCCACCACGCTACCGACAAAACGAATCCCTAACGCCGACAACAGCCGCTCCGGGGGTTGGCTCTTGCTGGCCTCAATCCCGGACAGCAGGTTATCTACTTTTTTATCTTTAAACCCTTCTAACTGAAGAAGCTGCTCCCGCGACAAGAAATAAATATCAGCCACATCGTGAATCAGCCCAGTGGCAATGAGTAGTTCTCCGGTCTGCCCACCAAACCCATCCACATCCATCGCCCCCCGGCTGACGAAATATTCCACCCGGCGCACCAACTGCTCCGGGCAGGCCGGGTTATCACAGTAAATTGCCACTTCCCCTTCTACCCGGCTCACCGGGGCGTCACAGAACGGGCATCGCTCTGGTGGGGTGATGATTTGTTCGGCCCCGGTGCGAACATCTACTACCGGGCCAACAACGTGGGGGATTACTTCACCAGCCCGCTTGACCCAGACCAGATCACCGAGGCGAATATCTTTACGCTGGATGTCGTCGTAATTGTGTAGTTGGGCATTCCGTACTGTCACCCCACCAATTTCGACCGGCTCTAAGACAGCGTTGGGGTTCAGCACCCCAGTACGCCCCACGCTGACTTTGACCTCCAGGAGGCGGGTGGTTTTCTCCTGGGCCGGAAATTTAAGGGCGATGGCCCCGCGGGGGTCTTTGCCGACAAAGCCGAGGCTGTCGGCCAGGGGGCGGTTGTTGATTTTGACAACGATGCCGTCTACTTCATAGTTGATTTCGTTCCGTTTGCTGGCCCAAAGCTGGTACGCGGCCGCGACCTCAGCTTCATTCTGGCAATAAGCAGCATCCGGGGAGACGGGGAACCCCATCGCCCGCAAATAAGCCAGCCGCTCCCACTGGGTGGGAATCTCTACCCCTTCCCAGGCAACGAAATCGTAGCAATAAAGGGTAAGCGGCCGTGCGGCGGTGATGGTGGAATCAAGTTGGCGTAGGGAGCCAGCGGCCGCGTTGCGAGGATTCATATAAACTCGCTCTCCTGCGGCCGCCTGAGCCTGGTTAAACAGTTCAAATTTGTCCAGGGGAAAGAACGCCTCGCCGCGCACCACCAGGTAAGGGGGGGGTGTCAGGCCGCTGGCCGGGTCAATAGGAATCTGTTTGGGCAGGCTGAACAGGGTCCGCAAATTGGCAGTAATGTCTTCGCCGACTTCCCCATCCCCCCGAGTGGCCCCCTGAACAAACTGCCCATTGCGGTAGGTCAAGACGACGGTCAACCCATCTATTTTCGGCTCTACGACATAATCCAGGGGGGTGTCAGGGTCAGCCAATAAACGGCCGATGCGGCCGCGCCAGGCGTAAAAATCAGCTTCGGTGAACGCATTGGCCAGGCTGAGGATGGGGGCCGGGTGGGTCACTTTGGCGAAACTGTCTTGCGGCCGCGCCCCGGCCCGTTGGGTTGGCGAATCGGGCGCCACCAGGCCAGGGTAGCTCTCTTCTAAGCGGCGCAGCTCCTCATACAGGGCATCATACTCCGCGTCACTAATCACCGGCGCGTCCAGCACATGGTACCGGTACAGGTGAAAGTTAATCTCCTGGCGTAATTGGGTAATTCGGTCTTGGGGGGGAATCATAATCGGTGAAAATCTGTGCCTATCTGTGGATCAGTTCTATTTGACTTTACTGAGTCTCTTAATCTCTCACTCTCCAGTCTCCAATCTCCCCTCTACGGCGCGGCCGCGGGCGTAATAAACTGCCCCGCGACCCAGCCCTCCGTACCATCCTGGAGACGCACCTGCCACCAGGTAAAATCAGCATTCACCGTAGGCCCACCGATGACCAACATGATCGTTCCTTCTGGAGCGACCAGAACCCGCACATTATCGGTGCTGGGGCCACCGCGCACAGTTACGCCAATATTTTGCGTATTGACCACCCGGGCATAATAACCAACAGTAATTTCCTCTGGGGCCACAGCCACATCGGGGGTTGGGATAGGGGTCAGGGTGGGAATAGGAGTCGGCGTATTAGCTGGGACCGTAGGCGAAGGGGCGGCTGTAGCCGGAGCGGTCAGGCGGATAACCTCGGGGGCCGATGGACCCGCAGCGATAGGCTCTCGTGCCAGCAAGGTGGTAGCAAAGTTATAGGCCAGAAAGAGGGAGATAATTGTCACCAACAAGCCCAAACCTAACCAGAGCCAGGGAATTGGCTCCCGGCTGGTTTGCCGCTGACGGCGAGGGCGATATTCGGGGTTACGGGGGTCTTCAGGGATTTGATACCGGGCCATAAAGTTCCTTATCAGGCGAGCGATCTTGACAAATTTGACCGCTGACTGCCGTTTCACCGGTTACAACGGTCTGCCATCGGCCATCCGCCATCGTCTGTTTGTCCCTGAAATTATAAACGGTTCATGGCAAAAGGTTTAATTTTGCTTGCTGGCCCACCGCCACCATAGCCCGAATAGGGTTGTAATCGGCGTCGGTAACGGCCGCGAACCGGGCCACGCCCCCCTGCTGTAAAATGGCGCGGCCGGCCGCATCCTGGTGCATGGTCAACCAGGCGGTGCGAATCGCTTCCCGTAAGCTGAGTTCCAGATGAGTGGAGATCACCCAAGGGGGGATGGGGCTGGGTCCCAGGGTGGCGATGATCCGAATTTGCCCGGCCAGGGCAGGTTGGCAAGCCAGCTCTGTTTCTAACACCGTACTGTCAATGGCCGAGCCATCAACCTCTCCGGTCAGGATCATTTGTAAAGAAGTTTGATGGGCCCCAGAAGCCACAACCCGCCCAAAATAAGCCCCTGTTTCTCCCAGAGCGGCCAGGTGATGACAAACGGTCCAATAGCCGGAGAAGGAGTCTGGCTCATTGTAAGCCCACCTGGCCCCACGCAAATCGGCAAACTGGTAAAACGGGTTGTCCTGGCGCACGACCACATCAGAAAAATAGACGGGTCGCCCCTGGTAACGTTGTGCGGCCATGACCGGGGCGGCCAGCAGCTCCAGGGGCAATTTCTGTTCGTCTATTTTACGGATGTAGGGGCGGCCGCAAATCCACCCCACCTGTATCTCCCCCCTGTCTAACTGCCTGGCCCGCTCCTGCCAGGGGAGATCTTCTACAAAACGGGTGGGCCGGCTGAGCCGTGCGGCCGCGTACTGAACTACCGCCCGGCAAAATGGATCCGCATTGGCCGCCTGGCATGAGGTGAAGGTAAGCATAAACAAATGAAATGTGAAGCGTGAACTGCTTAAGCGATTCATTTCTCACGTATCACGCCTCACGCCTCACGTCTTCTCACACCCAGGGAGAATGGCTGTTGGTAGAACCAAAGGTTTTTCCCTCAGCATACCGGCTAAAGGCAAAGGGTTGCAAATCGGCCACCGCATCCCCCATCAAATAGCGAGCTACCAGTTTACCCGCCCCCAACATCTTAAAACCGTGATTGCTATCAGCGATCATGTACAGGTTGGGCAGCACCCAATCCATCACCGGCACATTGTCAGGAGTGAACGCCCCGATTCCCCCGTTGCGCCGCTCCCGAAACTGGGGCCGTATCCCCTCAAACCGGCCCATTGTCTGCCCCATAGCCGCACACAAATAATCGGCAAACTCAGCCTCCGCCTGGTACACATCGTTAGCATGGCCATATGGCTCAACGGCCGCCTGAGGGCCAATTTTTACCGGCACCGTTCCCCCTTGCAGCCCAGGTTTATCCATCCGCTCATTGCCGTTTTTATAATAGACATAGGTGTAATCTTTGAGCGGCTGCCCGGTAGCTGGATTAATGACCGGGGTGTTCATCAACTCCACATGCAGCACGGGCGGATTTAGCCCAGAAGCGGTGACATAAGGGCGATCATCGTACACCTCACCTTCAAGCAGCCGCCAATAGGTCCACATATCTTTACTGACGGCCTGACCATCAGGGTAGCGGCATTCAATGGTCAATGGCTGATCCAACATGCGCCAATGGAGCGGTGTCCAGGCCCCCAACCCCCAAATGACCAGATTACAGCGGATTTCTCCCTGGGTGGTCTGGACAGAAACCACCTGCCCACCTTGAAGGTTGTACCCGGTCACTTCGACGCCGCTGAAGATGCGAACGCCATAATCGGCACATTTTTGGGCCAGCCCGATCATCACCTGGCGCGTACCGGCATAGCCGCTGACCCGCTCGTGAATGGCGACATCTACCCCATCGGTCTTAAAATCGGGCCAGATATTGGTCAAAAATTGCCGGGCTTCTGCGCCAACGTACATATCAGATGGGTAGCCGACGGCGTTTTGGCTGCGATGGATGCGTTCATAATCGCTGATCTGGTTTTCTTCGCCAACGGAGATGTAGCCGACTTGTTGAAAACCAAAAGCGACGGGATCGTGCATCCATACGTCTACGCTGTGGCGCAACAGGGCATGGATGGGTTCGGTCATGTAGAAGTTACGGACACAGCCACAGGCGATGCCAGATGCCCCGCCCCCTGGCCCGGTTTTGTCTAGAACGATAATGTCGTGGCCGGTGCCGCGGCCGCGGGCTTTTAGCTCCATAGCCAGGTGCCAGGCTGCACTCAGCCCATGCACTCCAGCCCCAACCACGATAAATTGTGCCGAATCTGGTAATTGTTGGCTCATCTTTGCCTCCTTGAAATAGCCCCGAAAAAAGAGGGAACACGGATAGAAAGGAACACGGGTGGGTTATGAAAAATCTATGCCCATCTGTGACTCTACTGAAAAAAGGTCGCGCAGAGACGCGAAGGCGCGAAGTTACCCAAGAAAAATTCGTGTTAATTCGTGAAATTCGTGGCTTCTTTCAGTGGACTCATTTGTGACATCTGTGGATAAATGCTATTGCCCCTCCTCGCAAACTCACTTACTCGCCTACTCGCCCACTCATCTCTCCTTTGCGACGGGCGACATAATCTTGCAGGGCTTCAGCCAGGGATGGGTCGAGTGAGGGAGATTGGTAGGTGTTGAGAAGTTGATGGGCGATGGTATGGGCACGTGCGGCCGCGTCCAGCCCCCCATGCTCCAACCACGCTTCATAATTTTGCCGGTCACTAACAATGGGGCGGTAAAACGCCTCCCGGAAACGGCTTAGGGTATGGGCGGTGCCAAAATGATGCCCCCCCGGCCCCACCTCGGCGATGGCGTCCAGGGCTAATGTCTCTGGGGTAATCTCCATCCCGGCCAGAAAATGGTGCATCATGGCTAACCCTTCGACATCGAGAATGAATTTCTCCAATGAACAGACAAGGCCGGCCTCTAACCAGCCAGCACTGTGAAAAACGACATTGGCCTGGGCCAGCACGGCCGGCCACAACGACATTTGCGTCTCATATGCGGCCTGGGCGTCGGGGAGTTTGGCATTGTTCAGGCCGCCGCTGCCCCGATAAGGGAGGCCATAATAACGGGCCAACTGTGCTCCCACCAGCAGGGCCATCCCCCCTTCCGGGGTGCCAAAGGCGGGGCTGCCGCTTTGCATATCTACATTGGTGGTAAAACCGCCATAGACAACGGGGCAGCCAGGGTTGATCAGTTGGGTCAGAGCGATCCCGGCCAGGGCTTCGGCGTTTTGTTGAGCGATGGCGGCGGCCATGGTAATGGGACTCATGGCCCCGGCCAGGATAAATGGGGTAATGATGACCGGCTGCCCATGCCGGATGTACACCTGGAGTGCGGAGAGCATCCGCTCATCAAAACGGAGCGGACTGTTGGCGTTGACGTTGCTAAGAATGACTGGCTTCTGCTCTATTGTTTCCAGGCCGCCAAAAACGAGGGCAGCCAGGTTGAGATAATCGGTGGCGACTTCCTGCCCATGGGCGGCCGTCGTAATCACTTTATCGCTAAGGGTGAACAGGGTGATCCCTTTTTCCAGGTTACGATAAACAACTGGTATGTCCTGGGGTTCTACCAGCAGCCCTTCGACGATGTGGATGGGGCCACACAGTTGGGCCAGTTTGACCATCCGCTGAAAATCGGCCAGCGTGCCCGGCCTGCGGCCGCGTTCCTGGTCTGAATAGTAGGGGGCCGCGCCGACGGTAGCGAAGTTGATATGGTTGCCGCCAATGGTCAGGTTGTGGGCCGGGTTGCGGGCATACAGGGTGAATTGGGCCGGGGCCTGAGCCACCGCCTCTAAGACCAATCCCCGGTCCAGCCAGGCATGTTGGGTGGCCCAATCTACCTTTGCCCCCGCTGCTTGCCAGATGGCCAGAGTTTCTTCATGCAAAAAATCCAGGCCGATGTTTTCTAAGATATGGAGCGAGGCGGTATGGATTTGCTCTAACTGCTCTGGGGTGAGCATCTCAACCGGGCGCAGCGGGTTGACCAGAGGACGAAACGGTTTGTCCGCCAGGGGGGAGTCAGGTTGCCGGTCGCGGCCGCGAATTCTAGTGCGGTTCATGGTGCGAGTTGGCGAGTGGCGAGTGGGCGAGTGACCAAGATGCTCATATCTCACTCCTCATTCCCCATCACTCTAACCCCCTGCCACCAGGGAGTCAGTTGATAATCATAATATTTGATCCGGCTGAGGTGGAGGGCGTGGCTGGCAGCGATGCCCTGGGGTAATACGCCGTTATAAAGGCAAACGGTATCATAAAAATGGGGGGCTAACTTCTGTACCGCCTGAGCGTGGGCCTGGCTGTGGCTCCACTGCCCTTTACTGGCTTCATCGGCAAAGATGACCAGGTTGCTGAAATTGCCACAGATGAGGGCCATGGTGCTGTAACTGAGCAGGCCGGGATGGTCGGGAATTTCGGCCACGAGCAAGGCATCAAACTCTTCGGCCAGGGCCAGATTGGCCTCGGCGCGGCGATGACCTAAGAAGCCGACGAAGATGAGTTCAGCGGTCTGAGTAAGGCGTTCGGGCTGGGGCACGATGAGACGGACCTGGTAATGGGTCGGGTTGGGGCGATACAGTTTGAGGGGGCGTTGGCTGGGATGCGGCCGCTGTTCCAGGAACAAATGGAGTTGGTCCACCATGAAACGCAGGGTAGTGACATGGTAACGGATGCGGGCGGGATGGGTAAACGGCCGCTCTGGGATAATTTGATCAGGGCCAATGCGTTCCATACCCTTCACTCCTCACCTATCACCTATCACGCTTCACGATACCCCATATCCGCCGAGATGCGAGCCACTGTTGCCAGCAGTGGGGGCACAAACTGTTCTATCTGCCCTGGCCCCAGGCGGAAGGTGGGGCCAGAAATGGTAATGGCGGCAATGACCTGCCCGGTGTGATCATGGACAGGAGCGGCGATGGCACTAAACCCTTCTTCAAATGCTTCATGGACGATGGCGTACCCTTGCTGCCGTACCTGGGTGAATAGATGGTTGAGCGCGGCCGCGTCCACCACCGTCTTATCTGTATAAACAACTAAAGGGTTGGGCAGCAGGGCCTGCCTTTCCTCTGGAGAACGATAGGCTAACAGTACCTGGCCGGCAGCCGTGCAATAGGTAGGGGTGCGCCGTCCTAACCAGCCCACATAACGAATCGGCTTCGGGCTGGCTACTCGTTCAATATTGACACATTCATTGCCATCCAAAATGGTCACATTGACCGTTTCCTGGCAAATCTCTACCAGACTATTCAAATGAGGCTGGGAAACCCGGCGGGCATCTAAGTGGCCCAGAGCAACCCCAGCCATGGCCACCAACCCCACCCCCAGGTGGAATTTACCCGTTTCCTCATTTTGTTTAACCAACCCTTCTTGCTCCAAGGTTGCCAAAATGCGTGAAATACTGCTTTTGTGCAAGTGCAGCCGGTCTGCCAGCTCCGTCACCCGCCACTCCGGTTTGGCCTCAGTGAAACAGCGCAAGATGGCAATAGCTCGTTCAATGGATTGCACACCGTTATTGGTTGAAGCCATATTTAGAGACTGCCTGATCAGCCATGCGATTCAATCTGTTGCGTATTATGAAACAATGTTCCGAAACTGACGATTGGGGAATTATAACCGGGGGTAGCAGTTTTGTCGAAAACAGTGCCGCTTAAGCTGCGAATTGATACTGTGGGAAGAGATTACCCGGAGAACAGAATGCGGATCATTTGATTATGTAAGGGGGCAATACCATCGTGGCTGGAACAAAGGAAGGTGAGATCAGGTCTGACAGCCAGGGCTAAGGGGGCGATAAGATGGGGGTCGCGGCCGCACAGCAGCACTTTTCCCTCCTGCTCTTTTACCAGCAGGGCCGCTTCAACTGCCTGAGCGATGCTGCCTATTTGATGAACATTGAGGCATACCCCATCGGCTGCTTTTTCTTGAAGAAACTGCTGGGCTGCGGTCGCGTCTGTCACCCCCCACCCGGCGATCAATTTCACATCCACCCCCCGGAAGCGAATCATCTCTTTTAACGCCACCATTTTAGCCCGCTGAGCCTGGAAATCAGGCAATCGTACCGGATCGGCCAGCCAGAGGGAAACCGGCCGGGCAGCTTGCTGTAACCCATACACCGCCCCTAAAATTTTGCCCTCGTTTTGGGCATAAATCACCCCCATCCCCCCCTGCAAATCCAGGTAAATAACCGGGTAATGGTCTGCGGCCGCCATTTGGACAATTAACTGCTGTAATTGACGAACAAATTGTTGCAGTTTCTCACTTTGGGGACCCATCTGTGCGGCCGCAGCCTTCGCTTCTAGCGAGAACCCCAATGAAGCTGCCCTCTGCTGCAAAGAGAGCCGGGCCGACTGGGGACCAACGAGTTCAGCATGAAGGGGAACGATTTGTTCTGGTTGGGGCAGGTTATACTCACGGGCGATGAGGTGGCTGATGGGGCAGTTGTGAGCCAGAGACGCGGCCGCGAGCAAAGCCGTTGTCACCCCATAAAGAATCGCCGGGTGAAGCGGCCGCTCTATCTGGTACGTCTCCTGCCTGGGAGAGGGTGGCGACAAATCCCCAGTCAGTAGGGCGCGGCGCGAGAAGGTAGGTTTGTCATCCGGAGAGGGGGAGATGGTACGGGTCAGGGTGATTGTTTCCCGCAGAGCCTCAATTTTAGCTGCCAGAGCGCGAAAGCTGTCCAGCCGTTGCCCCTGTAAAGCGGGTATAATGAGGGAGTGCAGGGTATGGAGTGCGGCCGCAGCGTCCAGGCCGTCTGGATAATGGGGCAAAAGAGGGGTGGACGCGGCCGCGATCTCTCCCCAAACCACCGGCTTCCCTTCTAACTGCACCCCCAGCAAAATCACCTGGTGATCGGCAGCGGCCAAACCAGGCACAGCCAGCAGTGAAGCAATAACCGGAACATCCATCATAAAAAGTTTGGGAGAAACTTTATTATCGTATCCGTTTTCGTCATCCCTCTCCCCCCTAAACCACCGTGCGAATATCAACCATCTCCTGCCCAGGTATCTGACTCAACACTTCCCGCACCTGCTCCACCGTTACCTGGGGAATCTTGACCACAATCTGATAATACCCCGCCCGGCGAGGGGCCGGGTAACTCCCAATTCCCATAATCCCCCACCCATGTTCAGCCAATGTCGTGGCCAGACGGGCAAACTGCCCCTTCTCATCTGGCATCTGCATTGTTACCCGCACTCCCTCAGCCGTCATACCCAACATATCCTGAATAGCCCGGAGCAGATCTACCTCACTTAAAATGCCAACCACCACACCGTCCCCATCTAACACTGGCAGGCAGCTCACCTTTTGCTCCGCCATGAGGCGAGCGGCTCGCTCAACCGTGTTATCCGGGCCGATAGTATGCACCTGTTTAGCAGCCAACATCACCTGGCGCACCGACATATTCGCTAAAAACCGGGTAATTTCCCACACATTCAAACTGGCCATTGCATCTGGTTTCAAGGCTAACCGCTGGCGGGTCACCAACCCTACCAACCGTTTACCTTCGCCCACCACCGGCAAATGGCGGATTTTATTTTCCGACATAATTTTTTGGGCTTCAGTCGCCCGCATCTCTGGGGCAACCATGATGGGGTGACGGGTCATGTAATCTTTGACAAACATAGTTCTATCCCTGGTTTTGCCACGAATTCTTAGAGATTTAGTTACAGATGTCACAGATTTTCACCTATGAGTTAAACGTCTGCGACCATCTCTGTCACCTGTGGATCACTCATTCCCCTCTTATTCGTGCCAATTCGTGAAATTCGTGGCTAATTTTCTATACCGTTTCCGCAATAACTGGATCAAAGCTGCTCAATGTTTCTACTGTGTGGTGGCAAAAAATCTGATGGTCCGGGCCAACGTCTCGCCAGGGTGGCTCGGTCAGGCAGATGTCTGGGTCAGGCAGCAAGTGGCGACGAGGGCAGCGGGTGTTAAACCGACAGCCGGTTGGGGGGTTCATGGCGCTGGGAACAGCTCCCTCCAGGCGAATCCGCTTTTGTCGTGCTTTGGGATCTGGGATGGGCACGGCTGAGAGCAACGCTTCAGTGTAGGGGTGATATGGTGGGGCGTAAATCGCCTCAGCCGGGCCAATTTCCATCATCTGCCCCAGGTACATGACGGCTACATAATCAGAAAAGAAGCGGACAACGCTGAGATCATGGGCGATAAAGATCAAGGTGGTGCCAAATTGCTGTTGTACCTCAAGGAGTAGGTTTAGAATAGCCGCCTGGACGGAAACATCTAATGCACTCACCGGTTCATCACATAAAACCAAATCTGGCTGGCTGGCCAGGGCACGAGCAATACCAACTCGCTGTTTTTCGCCGCCGCTCAACTGGCGAGGCAAGCGATCATAATAATTTGACCCCAGGCGCATCGCTTCCAGCAATTTAATGACTTCGCTGCGTATCTGGTTTTTGGGTACCGTGTTGAATCGCTCCATCGGCCGGCCAATTTGCTGCCCAACGGTGTAAGACGGGTTCATGGTGGAGTCAGGGTTTTGGAACACCATTTGCAGTTCGCGGATCAGTTGGGTATCGCGCTGTTGGATGGCCCCGGTGATGTCAAACCCCATAAATTGGGCTTCACCGCTGCTGCTGTCTTCTAAACCGATGATTGTCTTGATGAGGGTGCTTTTGCCGCAACCAGATTCGCCAACGATGCCCAATGTTTTTCCTTTGGGCACGGTGAAAGAAACCCGCTCAACCGCTTTGACGTAGCGGGGTTGGCTAAGGCCAAAAACATCACGCAAGGAGTCACCTCTGACTTCGTAATATTTGCTTAGCTCGTTGATCTGCATGATTGGCTGGTTGTCGCTCTGGGGTTGGTCTATGGTAGGAATGGGGATCTCTTCAGGGGGTGTCCACGCGGCCGCGTCAATTTCCTCAGCAAAGTGACAGCGGGCCCAGTTCCCCACTCCTGAGATGGGGCGTAGGGCCGGGTGCTCGTGTTGGCAACGATCCTGAGCATAATCACAGCGAGGGCCATAGATACAGCCGGCGGGGCGGTTATCTGGTGGAGGAACGCGGCCGCGAATCGGGTACAAAATACTACTCACCTTGTCCGAACCTAACTTCGGCACACAGCGCATCAACCCCTGCGTATAGGGATGCTGCGGGTTGGCATACAAATCTCCCACCCTGGCTCTTTCCACCATCTCCCCGGCATACATCACCCCCACATGGTTACACACCCGTGCCACCACCCCCAGGTTGTGAGAAATAAACATGATCGCTGTATCAAAATCTCGGCGCAGTTCAGCGACCAAATCCAACACAGCCGCTTCTACGGTCACATCCAGGGCCGTCGTTGGCTCATCCATAATCACCAGGGCCGGGTTGTTGAGCAGGGCCATGGCAATGACCACCCGCTGCTGTTGTCCCCCGGAAATTTGGTGGGGGTACCGCTTCATGACAGCGGCCGCATCCGGCATATATACCCGCTCCAACATTTCAATGCACCGCCTCTCCGCTTCCTTTTTAGACAGTCCACGATGCACCGTCAACACCTCACGCAGTTGATCCCCCAAACGCATAGATGGGTTGAGGGCCTGCATTGGATCCTGGTATACCATGGCAATTTGATCCCCCCGCAGGCGACGCAAGGCTTCCCCCGTTTTGCCTACCAACTCCTGCCCCTGGAACTTAATACTGCCCCGCTTGACATATCCATTGGCCCCCAAAAAGTTGACAATAGACCAGGCAACTGTACTTTTACCACAGCCTGATTCGCCCACAATGCCCAAGGATTGTCCCCGGTGAATCTCAAAAGAGACATCCTGCACCGCTTCCACCTCGCCCCCACGTACTTTATAGGCCACCGCCAGGTTCTCTACCTTCAACACCGGCGGCCCTACACTTTCCTCACTCTTCATCCTTCACTCCTACTTCTGATACCGATTTATCTCTTCCCGCAGCCCATCAGCAAATAAGTTTAAGCCAATAACCAGGGTAGCAATCGCCAGCGATGGGGGAATAACCGCCCATTGATTAAAGAAGATATTGCGACGGGCATCATTGACCATATTCCCCCAATCCGGGTCAGGGGGGGGCAGGCCAATCCCTAAAAACCCAAGCGTACCAATAGCAAAAATAGCGTATCCCACCCGTAACATTGAATCTACCAGCAGCGGCCCACGAATGTTGGGCAATATTTCCCGAAACATGATAAACCAGACACTCTCCCCTCGGGTTTCAGCGGCACGAATATAATCACGGGTTTTAATGTCCAGAGTCAGGCTGCGAACCAATCGGGCCACCCCAGGTGCGCCGGTCACCGTAATTGCCAAAATAACGACCAGATCACCCTGCCCCAGCGCAGCAATCACCACCAGATATAAAACAATCTGGGGGAAGGCAATGAGGGCATCTAAAAGCTGCATGATGATTTGATCCCACCAGCCACTCCGATAGCCCGCATTAAGACCCAGGACAGAGCCCAGAGTTAAGGAACCGAACACCCCCCACAACGCCACCCCCCCGGGAATTGCCTTCCCCCCAAGGATGGGGAAATCTCCTGGCAGGCGGGTTTTAAGGAGAATAACCTGGGTGCCCGCCATGAGACGGGACAATATATCCCGGCCTAAATGGTCTGTGCCCAGCCAGTTGGTGCTGTTAGGGCGTAAGTTTTGCTCAAAATCACTGAAATTAGGGCGGTAGGGCGTCCACACAAGAGAAATAAACCCCAGAAGAAACCAAAACAGTACCATCATAAGGCCAACCGTCGCCACTCGTGACTCGAAAATGATACGTACAGTTTTGCCCCATCGCTGTAGGCGGGAGAGTTGTTCGGTTCGGGGAGATGAAGTTGCCGCAGCCATAACTGTTTTCCTCACCGTCAGGTATAACGCAAGCGGGGATTCAACAGGGTGTAAGCCAGGTCCCCGATTAATCGGGTGACAACGGCGATAAAAACTGTAACCATCGCGGCCGCTTCAATGGCATTAAAATCCCCAAAAATCGCTGAGTCATAGATGTATTTGCCCAGGCCCGGATAGCCAAAAATCACCTCCACCACCACCACACCGCCCACTAACCAGTTCACATGAAGCATGATAATGGTAATCGGGGCCATCAGGGCATTGCGAATGGCATGGCGCAGCACCACCCGGCGGTAAGGCATCCCTTTAATAATGGCCGTGCGGATATAAGCCGAATCCATCACCTCAACCATACTGGCGCGGGTCATACGAGCCACATACCCCAACTCCACCGCTGTCAGAGTCAAAACAGGCAAAAGCAGGAGAGTGGGGTCGCGGAAAATGGCATCAGGGCTGGTAAACAGAGCCACTGCCTTAAACGGCGAACCAGGCCAAATCTCTTTAAGCCAGATACCCAATACCAAAATCAAAAAAATACCGGTGACAAACTCCGGCGTTGCTGTCGCTGCCAATCCCCCTACGGAAATAACGCGGTCCAGCGGCTTCCCCTCATTAACCCCGGCCAAAATACCTAGGACCAGAGCCAGGGGCATGACTACGATAAAGGCGACCCCAGCTAAAACAGCGGTATTACGGATACGGGGGATAAGAGTCACGGCGACTGGCCGGCCGGTTTGTAAGGCCAGTCCCGGATCACCGCGCAAAATCCCTTTGCGTAGAGGGATATATTGTTGTGGGCCATCTCCTTGCTGGCGAAAACCGGCGGAGGTTCGTACCCACACCCTTTCCCCGGCCCCGCGTACCCATTTCACGGCACTGTTGTTGTCATTGACACCCCAAAAAAATTCCGTACCTGTTTCCGGGTCAAGTTGCCAGCCATCATTGGCTAATACCTCAACAGAGCTGCCATTTTCCTGGCGCAGCAGCGCATACAGTTCCCCACTCCGCATTCGCCAGCGGGTTAGCTGGCCGTCTACATCGGCCCACCATTGATCTTCGCCGGTTTGAGGGTTTTTGACGGTGACAAGTTTGTGTCCAACGCGGCCGCGAACCAGCCAATCATTCCCAACCAACCAGCCAATGTAACGCAAGGCAGCTGATTGATCCAACCCTAACTGCGCTCGATAAGACGCCCGCTGTTCGGCAGTAGATTCAATGCCCAATATTTTGACCGTGATGTCACCACTCCCCACTTCAATCAAACCAAACAAGGCAATCGAGACCAGCAGCATGGTAACAATGGTTGAGATAACACTCCGCACCAGAAAACGAGCCATAAATCGGTCCTAATAATTAATAGTTAAATCGGTGAATGGTGAATGGTTAATGAGGTATATACACATTAACCATTCAACAATTCACCAATTAACCGTTACTACGCATCTTCCCACACATCCGCCATCAGATAATAAGCAGTCGGATGGGCCTGAACGTTTTGGAATCGCCGATGGGTAATATTCCAAACGCTCTTCCAGAAGCTGTTCCCAATCGGGCCACGCTCCTGCATAATGTCTTCAATATCCGACATGATGGCCCGACGAGCTTCAATATCCAACGTTCCCTGGGCCTGGCGCAGCTTAGCCTCAAACTCATCATCTACCCAACGTGTCTCATTCCAGTTGCCAATTGCTTCACGAGTGTAAGCCAGAGGCAGCAGCATAACGGCTACGGGGCGATGGGTCCATGAAGTAATGCCTAAATCTACTTCCGTCCACCGTGCCCAATACCCGTTTGGTTCGGTGATGTCCAGGGTAATATCAAAGCCAGCCGGCTCAGCCAACTGCTTAAGGGTCTGGGCGATTTCTGGTTCGTTTTGATCATTCTTCGTGGCTAAAGTCACCCGTAAAGGTAGGCTGATCCCTTTTTCAGCCGCGTACTCTTCCAACAATGCCCGTGCTCCATCCGGGTTATAGGGGGGGATTGGTTTTTCCGCATATTCCGGTTGAATAGGGGCTACGTGGGCATCAATAGAGAGGTCCCCTTCGCCAAAGTAAGCCAGCTGCAAAATTCTGGCCCGATCCTGGCACATTTTCAGCGCGGTTCGCACCCGGTTATCATTCCACGGTTCCAGGTCTACACGCATCCGCAGAATAAGGCTTTGGGCTGTACCCACTGAGCGAACTGCCAGATTAGGGTTATCTTTGAGGGCCTGCCAATCTCCCGGACGAGGATCATACAGAGAATCCACCTGTCCTGATTGTAAAGCGGCGACCCCGGCATCTTTATCTGTTGAGACAAAGATAAGCTGGTTTAGATAAGGCAAGGGAGAACCGTCTTCACCATTTTGCCAATAATCTTCACGACGCACAAAAACGGCTCGCTCCGCTTCGGCATATTCTTGCAGCAAGAAGGGTCCAGTGCCGACTGGTTGACGGACAATGTCTCCTTCAAAATTGCGGTGCAAGATAACTGCTGGATAATGAAACAAATTTTCCGGCACGGCTACTTGAGGGGAATTTAGGTGCAAACGTACCTGGTAATCATCTATTTTTTCTACCGATTGAGTGCCATCTAAATAAGAGAGCAATCCCAACATGGAGGAGCCAATATCTTCATTGAGCCATTCGCCAAAGGTGAAGAGGACATCATCGGCCTGAAACTCATCACCGTTGTTAAATTTTATTCCTCGTTTCAAGAAAAGATCCCAGGTTAAAAGATCATCGCTGGCCGCCCAACGATCTAGTAAAAGGGGGCGGGTGATGTTGTCGGAACCAGTCTCGGTGAGGTATTCACACACCTGGCGCACAATATTGGCTCCCTCAACCCAGGAAAGGCGGGCGGGATGATCTAGTAGTTGGAGCTGCATAGAACAAGTCCAGGTACCGCCTCGTTTGATGCGGCTGGTTGTCGTGGGAGCAGTAGTCTCGGTGGTCTGGCCGCTGGTGTTATCATTGCTAACGGTATTACCGTTATTGCTACTATTGCTGCCACCAGAACTACAGGCGGCTATGACTGTGGCCAGGCCAGCATGCATTCCTAAAAGGGTTGCCAGGCGTAAAAATTCGCGGCGGCTGATCTTGCCTTGTTCAAGTTTGCTAAATGCTTCGGGAATATAGGGATGGATTGCTTCCATCTCTTTTGGGGTGACAGGTAATTTCTTCATCTCATCTCCTTGATAAGTTTCTAGTTTCTGGTTTCTAGTTGGGGGTTCCTACCATTCCCCTGAGTTCCTTACGGTATGATCTCACCTGGTTTCGCCCAGAGGGAACCGTGTGCAAGCAACCGTGGCTTGAGGCAAGCTATTTTTAGGATGTATCACCCCCTTTATGGATAATTTTGGCTGGTTGAGAAGTCTTGGGTGGTGTGGTGGAAAACACAGGCGACTTCTAAAACCTGTGTCAGTGTAGATGAATGGGTGAGGGCTGCGGCCGCAACGGGCTTACAGGTTTGGGTGTGGGGTAAGGTGTAGCTGGCTGTACTTACCTCTAAAACATGATAACATGGCTTAGGCGTTATGCCAAACGAAATTCTGCCCAAAGGTTCCTTATGTTGAGTATTCGAGAAGCATTGGAGTTTCCTGTTTTTGCTAACTGTACGCTGGTAGCCGGCCACAACGGGTTAGAAAATCTGATCCGGTGGGTACACATTGTAGACATTCCTGATACCCATTATGAATGGAAGAAGCAGGGAGTGCTGCTGCTGACGGCTGGTTACGGGCTGCGGGACCGCCCCCAAGGCCAAGAGGCGTTGATCCCGACATTGGTGCAAAAAGGGTTTGCGGGCATGGTGTTGTCCACCGGATTTTATTTTGATCATGCCCCCCAGGTCATTCGACAAGCAGCCGATAAATTGGGGTTTCCGGTGATTGAAGCCCCGCCAGAACTGCTTTTTATTGAGGTAACGGAAGCGATTCTAGAGCGCATTATTAGCCGCCAATATAAGCTGCTGCAGCAATCTACGGAAATTTATACCCAATTAACAGAATTGGTGCTGCAACGGGCTGATCTTAATGATTTGGCTGAGACGTTGGCCCGGCTGCTGCAGCGGTCGGTGACGATAGAAGATCCAGCTTTTCATGTGCTCGCGGCCGCACAGCATGGCCCGGTTGATGAAGCTCGAGAAAATAGCATTGCTCGCGGCCGCACCACCCCAGAACTGGTCAGCCGCCTTTTCGCTGAAGGAATTTACCGCCAATTGCTGGAGACGATGGGGCCGGTCTTTGTCTCGCCGATGCCCCAATTGGGCATGAGCATGGAGCGATTTGTCGCCCCCATCGTTGTAGATCGAGAAATTCATGGCTACATCTGGATTATTGCTGGCAGCTACCCACTGACTGACCGGGACGAAATGGCGATCCGGCATGGAGCTACAGTAGCGGCGTTGATTTTGTTCAAAGAAATGGCTGTTCGTGAAGCCGAAGAGTCCCGTCGAGGGGATTTTTTCCAGCAGATGCTTACCGCGGAAACAGCTTCAGCCACCCTGGTTGAAGAGGCGCGGCGGCTTAAGTTTAGATTGGAGCGGCCGCATCAACTCCTCCTTGTGTGCAGCCCCAACAACCAGGAAAACAGCCGCCCTCTGGTGGAACAGGTAGAAAATTGGGCCAGACGCCAAACCGCCTCCATATTGCCTGTGCGCCGGGAAAAAAGTATGCTCCTTATTGTTGAATGTGACAGTCCTGACCAGGGAAAACAGATAGCCACAGCCCTGGCCCACGATCTGAGCCACCCGCAGCGGCCCATCTTGGTGGGGGTTGGGCGGGTATACCGGCCCAATGGCGGCCCGATCAACGGTATGCAAAAAAGTTACAGCGAAGCGGAGGAAGCGGTGCAGATAGCCTTACAGCTCGGTCAACAACAGGGAATCATAGCTTTCGCTGATCTGGGATTGCTCCATTGGCTGTACCATTTGCCCGCCGATAAGCAAAACGATAATGTGTATCTGGCTTATATTAAGGTTCTGGCCGCTTATGACGCTGAACGGGGTACGGTTCTGGTTAAGACGTTAGAAAGTTACCTGGATCATGGCGGGACATTGGTGAGTACGGCCCAGGCCCTTTTCATTCATCGCAATACGTTACTGCACCGGTTAGAACGGATTCAGGCGTTGTGCCCGGTGGATTTGCATGATCCGTGGCAGCGACTGAATCTGCACACGGCCGCGAAATATTACCGTCTCCAACAAAACAAGGTAAAGGAATGAGTCAGGCTGCGCCTGTCCTCACGCCTCAGCGATCATCCCTTTAATTTCTCCGATGCCGTCGCTCTCGCCGTCCCTCGGCGGGGCTGCCCTCATCACTAGTTTCGGGGCGGTTGGCCCGAATCCAGGCCAGGCAGTTTTGATCATGCCCCATCATCACATTGGCGGCCATCACGGCCTGCTTGATCTCCGGCTCAATGGGGTTAGTGATGGCCGAGGTCAACCCGGCTGCTATGGCCATAGCCAGAAAAGTTCCATTTAAGGCTGGCCGCCCCGGCAGCCCAAAAGAGACGTTGCTGGCTCCACAGCAGGTATTCACTCCCAGTTCATCCCGACAGCGGCGGACAATATGGAATACCTGGCGGCCGGCAAAACGCATCGCACCAATGGGCATTACCAGCGGATCAATCAACACATCCTCACGGGGAATCCCATAATCCATTGCCCGCTCTACAATCTTTTTAGCCACCGCAAAGCGGATATCTGGGTCCTCGGAAATACCGGTTTCATCGTTGGAAATGGCGATTACGGCCGCATCATATTTTTTCACCAGGGGCAATACCATTTCTAGCCGCTCTTCTTCGCCAGTGACGGAGTTGAGCAGGGCTTTACCTTGATAAACAGCTAAGCCACTTTCTAATGCTGCTACAATGGAGGAATCAATCGAGAGAGGCACATCGGTGATAGCCTGGACAATCTGGATGGTTTGGGCCAGGATAGCCGGCTCATCGGCCAGAGGGATACCGGCATTGACATCGAGCATCATGGCCCCGGCAGCCACCTGAGCCAGAGCGTCACTTTCAACCCGGCTGAAATTCCCAGCAGCCATTTCTCGGGCTAATAATTTACGCCCGGTAGGGTTGATTCGTTCACCGATCATGGTAAATGGTCGCTCAGGGCTGATAATGATGGTTTGGCTCATGGAGCTAAGAATGGTTTCGGGCACAATATTCTCCTACGAAAATAGGGCTGAGGACTAAGGGCTGAGTAAATGCCCATTCGCAAACTTGTTATTCGTAAAGTTGCTGTTTTTATACATCTCAGCATACCGAACATGGATCATTTCTCTAATTTGGCCGACGGATTTTCACATATGTTGCAGGCTTAAGGTTCAGGGTCAAACGGTGGGGGGTCCTCTTGGGATTTGCGTAGGCGACGAAGTGGGTCTGGAGCAATAAAACCTATTCGCAGCGGCCGCGGCAGCAAACCGGCTTCTTCAATAATTTCAGCTACCAATTCTTCTTGCCGGTATGCCATCACATGAACCCCAGCCACACCTTCAATTTCTCGCACTTGCTGAATGATCTCAATACAAATCTGTTTACCTTCTTCTCGTTTGCGGGGACCTGGGGTATGGCGCAGCCGGTTGACAATTTCATCAGGAATGATGACGCCGGGCACTTTGGTACGCATAAATTCGGCCGTTTTTTCGGAACGAAGCGGGCCGACGCCGACCAGGATGAATAGTTTCTCATGTAATCCCAAATCACGCACCTGGGCCATGAATTGGCGAAACCGGGGCAAATCAAAACAATATTGGGTCTGGATGAAGTCAGCTCCAGCCTCCATTTTCTTAGCCAGACGGAGCGGCCGCCAATCATATGGGGGAACAAATGGGTTTTCGGCCGCGCCTAAAAACAACCGGGGAGGTACAGTCAATTTGCGGCCGCTGAGGAACACCCCTTCATCACGCATTATTTTGATAGTTCGCAGCAGTTGAATCGAATCCAGATCAAACACTCGTTTGGCCTGGGGTTGGTCCCCCACCGTCACATCATCCCCAGTGAGGCAAAGGACATTACAAACGCCCATCGCGGCCGCGCCCAACACGTCCCCTTGAATCGCAATCCGGTTACGATCCCGGCATGACACCTGCAAAATCGGGGCATAACCAGCTCTCGTCAACAAAGCACATATCGCCACGCTAGACATGTGGCAATTCGCCCCAGAAGCATCAGTAGCGTTAATCGCATCGCACACTGATGATAACACCAGGGCAGCATCATACACCTCTTGCGGGTCGGCACTATCGGGCGGGTTCAACTCTGCTGTCACCGCAAAGCGTCCCGACCGCAGCACCCGCTCCAGGCGGCCATCTGATTTGAAAAGCGTTTCAGGTTTCAAGTTTCGGGTTTGCGAGTCGCTCAGTTCTCACCACTCAGTCCTTCTTTATCCACCCCAAAGGGGTTTGTCTATCCGCACCGGTGAGCATATTGACCCAGGCGGAACTGCCTTCCAGTTGGCGGTTGACCGGGGGCTGGAGCAAAATCATCTCTGGGCCAAAGATGGGCATTTTTTGAGAGCGTTCATAGGCAGCCACCCAGATACATTTCATTTCGGGGATGACTTCACAATGCCCATTGGCACGAACACCGCCACAGGGTCCGTTGCGTAAATTTTTAGGGCAGGTCATGGGGCAGGTCATCCCGGTTGAGTGGAGAACACATTGGCCACACATCTGGCAGTCGAAAACAGATCGTTTGCCAGCTTCTTCTAGCGGCCGCAGCCACCGATCCACTCGCCCATACCCTATGCGTCTCATCAAGGGGTCCAGCCAGATAAACAGGTGGTGGGTTAATCGGTAAGCCCACTCCAAAAAGTGGGGATAATCTTGCAACCAGCGCAACATGCCAGAAATTGTAACACCCCCCCTTCGTACTATCAGTGTACCCCACAACCAACGATCCCCCTCTGGCCTTGTACGCCCTGAACAATAGCGCACCGAGCAGAGCGTAGTTGATAGTTGGCAATCTCAATCTCTAGTCTCCAATCTCCATCCCCTCTGTGCGTCACGTACAACAATCCCAGGTGTAATATTGTATAGCCTGGCTCTTTCCCTTTCTGCCACTTCCCCTTACAATCAGCCAGCTATGAGTAAACGGATTGTTTTATTACAAGCTCTGGCTGCTACTCCAGTTGATTTGCGCCGAATGCTGAAAAACGGACCTGACGCGGCCGCGCACCAACGGCCATCCCCCAATCAATGGAGCATCGCTCACGTCATCAACCACCTGCTTGATGTGGAAGAACGATACCTGGCCCGGCTGCAACGAGTTATCCAACAAGAGAACCCTTCTCTGCCCTACATTCACCCCGACGAAAGCAGCTATGACCCCAGGCCATCACTGCCTGATTTAATAACCCAATTTGAGCAAGCCCGCGCCGCCACCCTACTTTTTCTCAAAGAACAACCCCCCGGGGCCTGGCAGCGGCCGGCCGTTCACCAAACCCTCGGCCCCACCCAATTCCGCTACCTGGTACAAATGTTGGTAGACCATGATACCCAACACCTGAACCAGATGATTGAAATTCAACGGGCGCACGAAAGATTGGCGACTGGAGATTAGAGATTGGCGACTAAGCGGCTAAAAGATTGCCTGCGCGCAGAGTCGCCCACCGCACCATGAAAACCGCTTTTATCATCTGTGGGGCTTTGGCCCGTGAAGTGATGGACATTATCAAACGGCATGGCTGGGATGCTGAGGTGGCCGGCATTCCGGCAATTGATCACCAATACCCGGAGCGAATCGCCCCCCATGTCGAAAAACGTTTCCTGGAACTGCGCCAACAATATCAGCGAATCATCGTCGTTTATGGCGATTGTGGCACACGCGGGGCATTGGATACACTGTTAGCAAAATTTAACCTGGAACGGGTAGAAGGCCCTCATTGTTATGAAATGTATGGGGGACAGATGTTCCATGACCTGATGGAAGAAGAGCCAGGCACCTTTTTCCTGACCGATTTTCTGGTACGGGGTTTTCGTGGCACAGTCATTCGTGGCCTGGGATTAGACAGGTATCCTCAACTAAAAGAAGATTATTTTCGCCATTATCAGCGAGTTGTTTACCTGGAACAAAACCCTGCCCTGGAATTGGCTGCCAAAGCCAGCCACATCGCCGCCTATCTTAATCTCCCCCTGGAAATCCGGCCCACTGGCTACGGTCAACTGGAAGAACGGCTGGTACGATTGATGAACAGCCACTAGCGATCCCCCCCTTTCTCACTCATTTATTCCTCTAAACTCACCATGTCTCTCAAACTCATCCGCCAAGCCTTTACCAACACTCCACCTCCTCGCATGTGGCATCAGCCAGAGTTCAAAGAGCGGTATGATGTCGTCATCATCGGCGGTGGGGCACATGGACTGGCCTGCGCCTACTATCTGGCCAAAGAACACGGCATCACCAACGTGGCTATTTTAGAGAAACGCTATATTGGCTCAGGGGGCAGCGGCCGCAACACCACCATCATCCGCAGCAACTACCTTACCCCAGAAGGGGTCCGCTTCTACAACGAAAGCGTCAAACTGTACGAACAGATGTCGGCCGAGTTCGACTTCAACGTCATGTTCAGCCAACGGGGCCACCTCACCCTGGCCCACACCGACAGCGCCGTCCGCACCATGCGCCGCCGCGCCGAAGTCAACCAACTACAAGGGGTAGACTCCCACCTCATCTGGCCCGATGAAATCAAAAAGCTGTGCCCCCCCATTGATGTCTCCGAACATCCCCGCTACCCCATTTTAGCCGCTTTGTACCATCCCCCTGGGGGTATCATCCGCCACGACGCCGTAGTCTGGGGATACGCCCACCACGCCGACCGGATGGGGGTTCACATTCACCAGCTTACCGAACTGACGGGCATCCGGGTTGAAAACGGACAGGTGGTTGGGGTTGAAACCAATCGAGGCTATATCAAAACGGGCATGGTCCTCAATGCAACTGCTGGTTGGTGCAGCCTTATCGCAGCTATGGCCGGAGTACGGCTGCCTGTCACCACCTTTCCCCTACAAGCGTGTGTCACTGAGCCGCTCAAGCCATTTCTGGATGTGATCATCGTCTCCGGCAGCCTGCATGTGTACGTCAGCCAATCAGACCGGGGGGAATTGGTGATGGGAGCAGCGGTTGATCCGTTCGCCTCTTACAGCATGAACGGCTCTCTGGCCTTCACGGAAGGGATTTCCGGGCATATCTTGGAGCTGTTCCCCGCCCTAAGCCACGTCCGCATTTTGCGCCAATGGGCCGGCCTCTGTGACATGACCCCCGATTACAGCCCCATCATGGGGTTTACCCCAGTCAAAGGGTTTGTCGTAGATGTGGGTTGGGGTACTTATGGCTTCAAGGCATCCCCTATCTCTGGCAAAACAATGGCTCAACTCATCGCCACTAACAGCACCCCTGACCTGATTCACCCATTCCGCCTGTCACGTTTCTACGAAAATGACCTGGTGGGCGAGAAGGGGGCAGCGTCGGTGGGGCATTAAAAGCAGCGTTACATATGATCTTGATAATCTGTCCCAACTGCGGCCGCCGCAATGCCCAAGAATTCCGTTATGGGGGCGAAGTTAACCCCCGCCCCAAACAACCATTAGAGGTAAAAGATGACGCCTGGGCGGACTACCTTTACATGCGGGACAACCGCAGTGGCGTTCAGAAAGAGTGGTGGTACCACCAGGCCGGCTGCCAGCTTTGGTTCCTGGCGGAACGGAATACCCAAACAAATGAATTATTACGAACTTATCTTTTAGATTGGTCTTAACCCCAGGCTAATTTCAATGGCTCGATCAATCTTTTGCATCGTTTCTCCCGTCAATCGCCCCCAGTACTGGCCTAAGCGAGAACGATCCACCGTGCGAATCTGGTTTAAGAGAACCAGAGAATTGTTAGCCAAACCACCTTCTGGCGTTTTTATCTCAACATTGACCCGAAATTTACTGTTTTCACCAGTAGAAATGGGAGCCACAATAATGGTTGGGCTGTACATATTGCCAATATCATTCTGGATTACTAAAGCTGGGCGAACTTTACCCTGCTCAGAACCACGAACCGGGTCAAAATCTATTGAGAAAATATCACCTCGTTTGATTTGGCGCGTCATCAAATGGCTCCTCTCCTTCATAAGGTGGCAGGTGCAACGACCAACTTTCCTCATCAATCGGTGCCCATTCCTCTGTCATGGCCAAACTCTCGGCAGCTGCTGCCTGATACCCGGCGATCAACTCCTCACGCAGCAGTTTCCGCTGCTTAACCTCTATGAAGTAAGCAACCGCTTCAGAGATAAATTTACTCTGCCCGCGTTTGGATGACATCGCCCGCACTTCTTCCATCAGTTCATGGGGCAAGGTTAAAGTTACTTTTTCACTCATTCCCATACTACACCTCTTTTAGCTGTACAACAAGATGTATAAATTATACAGCCAAAAACGGTAATCTCAACAAGGAACGCTTATGAGCCGACGCCTTGCCCCACAATTAATAGAAATCATTGATCGTTCCCAGACGGTGACGTTTAAGTTTGACGGCCAGACGTATACAGCCTATCCTGGCGATACAATTGCTTCGGCTTTGGCGGCCGCAAACGTCCATACCCTCAGCCGCTCCTTCAAATATCATCGGCCCCGAGGGCTGCTCTGCTGTGCCGGCCACTGCCCCAACTGCCTGGTACAGGTTGGGGGTGAGATGAATGTCCGCGCTTGCACTGAACCGGTGCAGGAAGGGATGACGGTGCGGCCGCAAAACGTCTGGCCTTCCCTCAACTATGATCTCATGGCCCTCACCGCTCTGGGAGACCGCTTTCTGCCCGTTGGCTTCTACTACAAAACATTCATCCGCCCCCAATTCCTATGGCCGGTTTACGAACATTTCCTGCGCCACGCGGCTGGCCTGGGCGAGATCAAGCCCGATACCCCCTGGGACCAGTACGACAAGCAATATCTCCATGCTGATGTTGTCGTCATTGGCGGTGGCCCGGCGGGCATGAGTGCGGCCGTTGCGGCCGTGGCTCAGGGGGCCCGCGTTCTTCTCTTCGACGACCAACCCCACCCCGGCGGACATACCCGGTATACCAGGGTAGAGAGTGACCAATTGGCAGTTATCCGTGAGCAGTTGGCAGTGAGCAGCAACCTGAAACCTCAAACCTGGAACTCGAAACTCGAAACTCATTTCAACAGCACCATCCTCGGCTGGTGGGAAGATAACTGGCTGGCAGGGGTATGCGGCCGCCGGCTGTACAAAATCCGGGCCCAGGCGGTCGTCATCGCCACCGGAGCGTATGAGCAGCCGCTCCTTTTTGATAACAACGATTTGCCCGGCATTCTGTTGGGCAGTGCCGTGCAGCGGTTACTGCACCTGTACGGCGTTGCCCCCGGCCAACGGGCTGTCGTCATTACCGCCAACGATGAAGGGTGGCAGGTAGCTGCCGATTTGTTGGCCGCCGGCGTCCAGGTGCTGGCGGTAGCCGATGAGCAGCCTGGCCGAGAAAACCAATGGGTGGCGCAGATCGCGGCCGCGAACGTTCCCATCTATTGGGGCCATACCATCCGGGCAGCCACCGGCCGCAGCCAGGTCAAGGGGGCCATCCTCACCCCCATCCCTGTCAGCCCGAAAAAATCCGCCCAAGACAAGCTAACCTCTTGTGATCTCATCGCCCTGAGCGTGGCCTGGACACCAGCTTCGGGCCTGCTTTATCAGGCTGGGGGGAAGCTGGCTTACCAGGAGGCGGCGGCAGAATTTCGCCCCAACCACATCCCGCCAAAGGTCTTTGTGGCCGGGCGGGTAAATGGCACCTACAACCTGGAAGCAGCCTTGACCGAAGGAGAAATGGCCGGGCGCAACGCGGCCGCGTACACCGGCTATGGTCAACCCGCTCCCCCTATCAACCTGCCCCCCGAACCCCGTCGCAGTTCAACCCAGATAATTGTGCCCGGTCAGAAAAAGCAGTTTCTCTGCTATTGTGAAGATGTAACGGCCAAAGATTTACAAACGGCCATCGCCGAAGGATATGACAGCATCGAGCTGCTCAAACGGTACAGCACCATCTCCATGGGACCATGCCAGGGTAAACTGTGTTCAGCCAATACCGTTCACCTGTGTGCGCGGGCCAATGAGCAAACGATTGAACAAACCGGGACAACCACGGCGCGGCCGCCGATGACCCCAGTTAAATTAGGGGTCCTGGCCGGGCAAACCATGGAGCCGGTCAGCTATACCCCCATCCACGACTGGCATGAGCAAAACGGGGGCAAAATGATGGTCGCCGGGCTGTGGCTGCGGCCAGAACATTACGGCGACCCGGTGGCTGAGGTACAGGCGGTGCGGCAGCGGGTAGGGCTGATTGATGTCAGTACTCTGGGCAAACTGCGGTTTACTGGCCCTGGTGTACCCCGCCTGCTAGATCGTATTTATAGCAACAAATGGCAAAAGCTAGAACGCGGCCGCGTCCGCTACGGCATCATGTGCAACGATGAAGGAGTCATCCTGGATGATGGCGTGACCGCCCGTGTGGGCGAACAGGAATGGTACACCACCGTCACCTCATCCGGGGCCACATCCGTTTACGAATATGTGCAGTGGTGGCTTCAATCAGGCTGGGGCGAAGGGGTGCATCTGACCAACGTCACTGAAGGGAATGCCGCTTTTAACCTGGCTGGCCCCCAGGCGCGGGCCGTCTTACAAACCTTAACCCAGGCCGATGTCAGCAACCAGGCATTCCCCTATCTGCATGTCCGCGATCTGACCCTGGCCCGTGTGCCTTGCCGGGTGATGCGCCTGGGGTTCACCGGTGAGCTGGCCTATGAAATCCACTGCCCGGCGAGTTATGGCCTCTATCTGTGGCAGACGATCCTGGCGGCCGGGGAGGCGCATGGCATCCGGCCATTTGGGGTTGAGGCCCAACGAGTGCTGCGGCTAGAAAAAGCCCATATCATCGTCGGGCAGGATACTGACGCCTTATCTGACCCTATTGCCGCCGATATGGGCTGGGCGGTTAAACTGGATAAGGAGAGTTTTTTGGGGCAGCGGCCGCTTACCCGCATCACCAAAGAAGGACCAAAACAAAAATTGGTAGGGTTCACCATGATTAACCCCCAGATTGTGCCCGATGAAGGGTTACAAATTGTCCGCCCCAACCCAGACAGTCCGTTGGGGCTGGAGATTATTGGCTGGGTCACCTCAAGCCGATTCAGCCCTACCCTCAACCAGGCAATTGGTCTCTGCTGGCTGCCAGTATCATTGGCAGAGCAGCCAGGCACACCGTTCACCATCCGCATGAATGGTAAGCTAGTAGAAGCCTGCGTTCACCACGGTCCATTTTATGATCCGGAAGGAGTGCGGCTGAGGGGGTGACAACAGAAGATGATGAATGAACCCGGCAAACTTACGCCTATTTTTACCTTAGCCCAAAAGTCAGGGGCGCGATTTGAGCTACGGGATGGCTGGCAGATCGCGGCCGCGTTTGCCCCATCGGCCATAGAACAGGCGGCCGCGCAGCAGCATGTCGCTCTGGCAGATTGTTCGGCTAACGGCAAACTCATCGTAGAAGGGACCCAGGTCGAAAAGGTGATTCAAGCATTGGGGGAGCTACCGGAACTGGCGATTGGGCAGGGCGCGGCCGCGTCTCCCCATCACATCTTCCGTTTACGCCAGGACCAATTTTTTATCAGTACGCCCATCGGGGAGGAAGGAGCGGTACAAGAGCAGTTACACGCGGCCGCAGCCCCCCTGGTAAGCCTCATCACCTTCACCCCCATCACTCACGGGCGAGCGGAGTTGTGGCTGGTAGGACCCCAGGCGGCGGAACTTCTCAGCCGGTTATGTGGCCTGGATTTTCACGACCAGCAGTTCCCCAACCTATCCGCCCGGCAAAGCAGCGTCGCCAAAACGCGCCAACTGATTTTGCGCCGCGACCTGGGACAGCTACCTGCTTACGCCCTCATCGGCGGCCGCTCCCTGGCCGCTTATCTATGGGAAACGATTATGGTTTGCGGCCGCGATCTACCCATCCAACCTATCGGCTTTAGCACTATAGAGAAGCTGCTTAACCTTTAGCGGCCGCTCCTGATTAATACTTTACGACTTAGGGTGCGTTGTTGCCCAAGCCCCAAAGTTTAACTGCCTATCGAAACAGTGACCGAAGAAAACGCCCACCTCTTTATGGATCGCGGCCGCAGCCGTCTCGTCGTTTAGTACCTCTGATTTTTCCCTTTGCTGGGGATTGGCAGCCGCTTTGCCAACAAACCTTTTTACTCCAGAGGATATGCTGTTCATCATCAATGCCACAACCCCGGCGGAGATACAGGCCGCTCGCCCCCTTATCGCCACCTTGATTGCGGCGGAACGACCCGCCTGGATACATACCATTCCTGGAGCAGATGCGGCCGCCTGGTCATCATGCCCCCATCTCACCGTGTTCAGCTCTAATTCCCCTGTCTGGCCCTGGCGACGGCCGCATACGCATTGACCACCCCATAACCAGCGACATTGTTAGGCACGGCGGAGCTACCACACCAATCAGTTACAGCCCCGGTGTAGGGATCGGCGGTCTGGCGTAATATCCCCTCGGTGGCCTCAATCTGCCCAATCAGGGCAGGATTGGCCGACCAGATGAGGGCCACGACCCCAGCCACATGGGGGCCAGCCATTGAGGTTCCCCCCTGGACGGCGTAGCTGTTGTTAGGAAAAGCGGACAGCACATCTTCCCCCGGGGCTAAAATGTCGGGCTTGACGCGGCCGCTCCCATCCACCGTCACCGGCCCCAGGCTGCTAAAGGAAGCCACATCTCCCCATTCATTGCTCGCCCCCACTGAAAATACTTCTTCATAAATGGCCAGAGGGTGCTTCACCGTTTCACAACCGGCTGATCCTTCATTGCCCGCCGAGACCACAATAAAAATACCGGCCGCCCGCAGCGCCCGCACCGCCGGTAACAGGGACCCAGCATCACACCCTTCAATCTCTGGGCAGCCCCAGGAGTTGTTCAGCACCTGAGCCGAGCGGGTAGGATCGCCATCACGGAACGGATCGCCCCCCAGGGGAAACGGGGCTAACATAAATTGCATACAATCCAGGTATAGGGCCGGGTTGGCCAGGTTGCGGGCCAGGTTGGTACAGCCGATCCATTCTGCCCCCGGAGCCACGCCCACGGTTTGCCCCACAATAGAGCCGAGGGTATGGGTGCCATGCCCGCCAATGTCGGTGGGAGCCTGGCTGTGGTTCCAGGGGTCGAACCAATGATAATCGTGGCCGGTGGCGCGGCCGCGATAGGTTGCCGCCAGTTCAGGATGATCCCCCTGCACTCCAGAATCAGACTGGCCGATGAGGATCCCTTCCCCACGCACCCCAAACTCGGCCCATACCCGGTCTGCGCCAATGGTGGTCAGGTTCCATTGGGGGGTAGTGGGGGCGGCTGCCATGCCGGCAGCCGTATTGGCTGGAGCAGGCAGCGGCCGCAAAATGGTACTATCCAACACCCGGTCAACTTCTGGGCGGCTGTTCAGCCAGAGGCGCAAAAACGGCCCCCCGTCCACCTCGATGGCGTTGACCAGATAATAGGGGGTATATGCTACCCCCAGCCGATCCAGCGTCGTGCGAATATCCGCCTGGCTGCGGTCGGCGGTCGTCACCAGGGTGTCATAGACGAATTGGCGGCGGGCATCATAATCGCTCATGGCTGCGGCCGCAGAGAGATCCGCCTGCTCGTTCAGAATGACAAAAAGCCGCTCCCCATGAAAACCGGGCTGCCCGGCCAGGGTGTACAGGAGCAGCATTAGCCCCCAGGCCACCGCGGCCGCCACCAACCCCAGCGGCCGCGCCCAGCCGGGCAGCCGCCATCCCGCCCGGTAATAGTAAAAACAGCCCGCCAGAACCAGCCCGGTTAGAACGAAGGCGGTCAAAAGCACCCCACCCAGGGCGTACAAAGCCCAGGCCAAAATATCTCGGCCCCCTAAATTAAGAATCAGGCTCATCTCATCGGGGTCAATCAGCATGAGGGGCGCGGCCGCGTTCAGACCAACCAATACGGCTATGGCCAGCCAATTTTTACCGCCCGGCCAGCGGGTCAACCCCATCACCAGCCAACCTAAAGCGGGCAGGCTCCACACCAAAAACAGCTGCATACTGTTGTGCCCCACCCCGGCTCCCAGCAGCAGCAAAGCCACAGCTACAACCACTCCCCCACCGAGTACCGTCCACCCGGGATGGGCGTTCATTTCCTGGAGCGGCCGCACATAAAAAAAATGGATGCTGATACCAGCTATCAGCCCCACCAGCAGGCCAACGATTAAATTTAGAACGGTATCCAATGGCGACCCCAACGCCCCAAAAATGAGCCACCCCCACAAAAGCAGCGGCGTAAGCAGCAAGGCCGGAACCAGCCGATGACCTTGTAAGGGGCGCGGCCGCCAGTTTGGGTCATGCTGTTTCTTTTGCCGCCAGATGAACAGACCCAGCCCGGCCAGAAAAAGCAGGCTGAAAATAATCTGGAGCAGATTGGTTAGCTGGGCAGCGGTGGGGCCAGCAAAGCGGATGGGGAAGAGGAAGAGAAAGTAAGCGGCCGCGACTGTCCACAGAGCAAAAACAGGTTGCATGGGTCGGTCATGCCAGTAAATGGCCATGGCCCAGGTGGGGGTGAGCATAAAAAACCCCTGGCCAAAGGTCAGCCCCGGCCAGACCCAGCCTGGCGTTGTATACCCCAGGGCAAACAGGATTTCGACCACAAACCAGGTAACGGCCTGGGGCGCGGCCGCGACCCCCACCAGCCACACAGCCAGCAACATCGCTACCCCAATACCCACCCAATCTATTTCCAGTTGACGCTTTACTGGCTCATCCATAAACACCCCTTTGCCTATCATTTACGTAGCTTCTCAATAAGTTGGGGCGAACCTTCGGAAGGTTTGGACAGTAGGCAAGCTCTTGGTCAAACCTTCCGAAGGGTACACGTTTTACTGAGATGTTACCCATTTACCATAAACAAATTCGCCTCAATTTGCATAATTCGTGATAAAACCCCCTTGATTTTACTTCGTCTGCCCAAAGTTGCCCGCAAACCGGGTTACAGGGAAAATTAGGCGGAGTGGCAGAGTGGCAAAGTGGGATTGTTTCCAATAACACTCGCATACTCGCCCACTCGCTCACCCGCTCACCCGTAAACCCACTATTTCCAAGGAACCTCCCATGCGTAAAAAAACCATTCTCATCACCGGGGCCTCTGGCGAAATCGGCCAGGCCCTTATCAAAGCGTTAGCCAGCAAAAACAGCCATCAACTTCTCACCCTGGATTTGCATGGTTTACCGGCAGATACCAAACCTCTGACCACCCATATCGAAGGGGACATTTTGGATGAATATTTATTGGGGCGGCTGGTCAGCCAATATGATTTTGACGCCATCTACCACCTGGCGGCTTTGCTCTCAACACGAGCGGAGTTTGTCCCCGAAGCGGCCCACAAGGTGAATGTGGAAGGAACGCTCCGTCTGCTTAAAATGGCCGCCGAGCAATCCCAATGGCGCGGCCAGGCGGTGCAGTTTATCTTCCCCAGCTCAATTGCCGTTTATGGGCTGCCTGATCTGGAGACGAAGGGGCAGCGTAAGGTCCGGGAGTGGGAGTATAACAATCCAACGACGATGTATGGGTGTAACAAGCTGTATTGTGAGCTGCTGGGAAGTTATTACAGCCGCAATTACCGGCAGTTAGCGGCCGATAAACCAGAGATGCTAGATTTCCGGGGGCTGCGCTTTCCAGGGTTGATCAGTGCTTTTACCCTGCCCACCGGGGGCACCAGTGATTACGCCCCTGAGATGATTCACGCGGCCGCGCAAAATCAACCCTATCACTGCTTTGTCCGGCCTGACTCTATCATCCCGTTTATGGCTATGCCTGATGCGGTGACGGCCCTGCTCAAGTTGGCCCAGGCCCCTCGCTCCGCCCTCAGCCGCAATGTGTACAATGTCACCGGCTTTAGCCTGACCGCTGAAGCGATTCGCGAGCGGGTGTTGCAGGCGTTCCCCCAGGCCCAAATTGATTACCGCACCGACCTGAAACGGCAGGCGATTGTAGATAGCTGGCCGGCCGATATTCACGACGCGGCCGCGAGTCAGGATTGGGGCTGGCAGCCAGAATACAACGCTGACCGCACCTTTGAGGAATATCTGTTCCCCAACATCCGGGAACGGTACGATAAATAACTGGAGTCTGGCGTTTTTTAATCTAACCACTGGTTATTAGTGTATTAGTTATTACCAGTGGTGAAATCAATTTTCGCCAGAGTCCAGTAAACAAAAAGAATACTTTCACAGAGCAACGCGGAACGGCAGTGAGGAGTGAGCGTCAGCAGTCAAAACCCATCATTCAAAATTAGGCCATTCAATAGCTGCGATGCAGCTTCCATTGGGCTGGCGTGACGGATTGCTGAGGAATTGAGCCGTGATCTCCATAGCACAGTCAACATCAGTCAATAAGGAGTGGCCGGCCCCCGGAAATTCATAGACATAGGCGTTGGTTAAGGTTTGGGCAGTGAGATGTGCCCAGTAAACAGGGGTCGCCACATCATACTGCCCGGCCAAAATTAGCGTGGGGACGCTGCTGCGAACCGGGGAGTTGTCCACCGATGACCGGGGGTTCCAGAAGGCGCACATGGTCGTCAGATCAAAGACGGATTGCAGCAGCCCCGCCTCTAATTCTTCGGGGATTTGCCCCACCACGGCCCTTTCCACCCGCTCATAATCTCCCACAGCATATTCATCGTAGCACATCACCGAGTTATACATCCCTTCGCTGTCACTGCGATCCTCATCCTGGTAGCGAGGACGGCGGTAATCGGTCTCGAACCCGATTTCATCCAGAACCTCATAATTGCCATCAGCTACCTCATAAATGACATAAGGCAGCAGGGGAATCAGGGTGGTATCGTTAAAGGCGTTGCCTATGGCAAACAGCAGATCGTCGCCAAAAATCTCCCCCTCTTGATCTTCGTTTAATCTGGCGACCGTCTCCAGGAACAGATCACGCAGATCAGGATATTCCTGGGAACAGTAAGCATCAGCGTCACATTCAGCAAAAAGCCGCTCCAGGGCCGCAACGGTACTCAACACGTCTTCCAGGGGGGTATCAGCGTTGGGGGGAAAGACAGAATCAAGGACAGCGGCGCGGACGCCTTGAGGGTGATAACGCATGACATCCAGGGCCAGGCGGGTGCCGTAGGAGATGCCTAACAAATTCCACGATTCGATGCCTAAAGCCAGGCGCAGGGCGGCTACATCGGCAGCATTTTCGGCGGTGTTGTAGGCGGAAAAATCTATGCCCTGCCGGGAGAGCCGGTCATAACAGGCCCGGTCGGGGTTCTCGTCAGCTTCCATCTCAGCAAATTCGGGGCAATCCAGCGAAGGAATGGAGTAACCTGTGCCCCGCTGATCGAGCAGGATGAGGTCGCGGCCGTGTACAAATGGTTTACCCCACCCTTCTGGGTCGGCCACAAAATCATCTATGGCGCTGCCACCAGGGCCACCTGCCAGGTAAATAATCGGGTCCGGCTGGGTCTGCCCCGACGCCTTGACCACGGCGACGGCTAACTGAATGGTGCGGGTGTTATTTTTCTGCCGGTTTTCGGGCACAGTCAGGTAGCCACATTCGATACGATAACCACGCGGCACAGCAAACGGGCAGGTAGCTGACCGATACGTTCCCGGGGCCATAGAGGCTGGTGTATTCTGCTCTCCCACTATCTGGTCTGTTTCATCCTCATAATATTCATCCCCATAATCATCATCACAGGCAGCCAACATAAAAACCAATAGCAAACAACAAAGCCACAACCACCCTCGGTTCATCTATACACCTTATGCGGAAAACGTGATACGGGAAACGTGATCAAAGGCAAAGGCTTCTTACGCCTCACGTATTACGCCTCACGAACAGTCACCCCCGGCATATTGTAAGATGCGACGGCGGCGCGTCTGGAATAAACTTTCAACGGTGTATAGTACCAGAGCAACCCAGATGAAGCTAAAACCAACCAGTTGGCTCAAGCTAAACGGCTCCCGGAAAACGAGGATACCAATAAGGAATTGGATGGTGGGGGCAATATATTGCAGGATGCCGATGACGTTGAGGGGGATTTCCCGCGCGGCCGCGCCAAACATCAACAGTGGAATAGCCGTGGCTATACCGGCAAAGGCCAATAAGAAGGTGGTGGACCAAGAGATGTGCCCGAACGCGGCCGCACCGCTCCCTTCCTGCCACAACAAAAATCCCAGAGCTGGCAGAAACATAAACCCGGTTTCCATTGTCAACCCTTCTAGCGAGTTCAACCGGCCTACCTTACGGAGCAGGCCATAGGTGCCAAAGGTAAAGGCCAGCACCAGAGCAATCCAGGGGGGGCGACCATAGCTAAAGGTAAGATACAACACCCCCACCAGGGCCACCAAAATCGCCAGCCACTGCCCCTGGCGCAGCCGTTCGCGCAAAAAGATCAGCCCCAAAAAGACTGAAACCAGGGGGTTAATGAAATAGCCCAGGCTGGTCTCCACCACATAGCCACTGTTGACCCCCCAGATGTAGGTAAGCCAGTTGATCGCCAGGAGGGTGCCCGCGGCCGCGAACGTCAACACTACCTTCTTTTGCTTCAGGGCTGGTCTCAGCCATCCCCACTGCTGCCGCCAGGTCAGCACCAGCACCAGAAAAATCAACGCCCACACCACCCGGTGGCTCAGAATCTCCAGGGCCGGAACCCCCTTGAGCAGCTTAAAATAAAGCGGGAAGAACCCCCAGGTTGCATACGCCCCAACCGCCAGCCACATACCTTTGTTCATAATATCCTCACAAAACTTTAAGATCGTAGGGGGGTTCAGTGAAACGTAAGTCACCTCTGCCCATGCCCCACCTATCACCCGTTGAATCTGCCAAAAGCCTAAACTGTTCTAAACAACAACCCCAGGCCAATAGATAAGAATTTATCTATTGGCCTGGGGTTCAGCATGATTTTTGGGCCTGCTTATGTGTACCACTTTTGTAACTGGTTCACAATAGCCAATTGCACAACATTCCATACTGACCAGTTATCAGAGCCAATTCTTACCATAATAGATAGCTGCCATCTGCTGCCAGGTATGTGCCGAATTGAAACAAATTGGCACAAAAAATATGACAGCAGATGACAACTTTTTGTGTTAGAATAAATGTTCTTGCCAGCAGAGGCGCATGGTTAGCCGCCTCTACACTCCTGTTCCTTTTGTAGTAGGTAGTTTAGGGCTGTCAGAAGGCGATGAATCACCTATTACAAACGCATTTTCACAGGAGGCAACATGAACTGGGTTCGCCAGAGACAATGAAAAAGCACGTTTGCGAATAGCGCGTTTGTGCGTGAGACCCCTTTCATAATTCCTAATTCCTAATTCATCCTTATTTTCAGAGGAGCATTATGGCTGTCCAAACCATCCCCCCAAAAAGTGAATTTTTTGTTGCCTCAGCCCACCAATATGATCAAACCAGTCCCATTCGCTGGATATTCTCTCACCTGGGCCGTTACAAAGGGTGGCTGGCTGCCTTTTTTCTGGGCATGACCATCACCAATGTTTTTAATGCCGCCATCCCCCGACAAATCGGCGCCGCTTTTAACATCGTGGTTGGCGAAACCCCCGTCTCTGAACCATTTCAGGCGATTGCCGTTCTGGGCATGATTGTCGTTGGCCTGGCTGTGGGCCGCTTCTTATGTGATACCGTCGCTTCGTTTAGCATGGAGATTGTCGCCAAGCGGCTGGAGCGGGATGGCCGGGGAGAACTGTATCTTAACCTGCTGGGCAAGAGCCAGACGTTTCATAATCAGCAGCGGGTAGGAGACATCATGGCGCGGGCCGCCAATGATGTTCGTTTTGTCAATGAGATGATGATGCCCGGTTTCAGCCTTTTATATGACTCGATGATGGCGATTTTGATGCCCATTTTGTTTATCGGCTTCATTGATACCCGGCTGTTGTTAGCCCCGCTCCTCTTTTGCTTCTTTTATTATTTTGCCGTGCGCCTTTATATGCGCCAGTTGGATCCGGTCTCGGATGCAGTACGGGCCAGGTTTGGGGATATGAATGCTACGCTGAATGAAGCCGTAGCTGGGATAGAGGTGGTGAAAGCGGCCGCGCAAGAGCGTCAGGAATTGGGCAAATTTATTCGTGATGCCCGCCGTTACCGAGATATGTTTGTCAAACAAGGGGATGTCCAGGCCCGGTATTTGCCTACCCTGCTCATCGGGGTTGCCATTGCCGGGGCATTTGTGCATGGGGTTTATTTGTTAAACCTGGGGGAGATCACCATTGGCGATTTAATCGCTTATATGGGGCTGATGTGGGTGCTGCGCTGGCCGGCCTTTAGCTCTTTTTTCACCTTTTTCCTGATCCAGATGGGGATTGCCGGGGCAGAACGGATTTTGGAACTCCTCAAAGCGGAGACGGAATTGGATGAAAATGCGGCCGGGTACGCGGCCGCGATGCAAGGTGAGATCAGGTTTGAAAATGTCACCTTTCGCCACTCCGACAGCGGCCGCAACCTGCTGCATAATATCACCTTCCAGGCCAAACCGGGAGAGACCATCGCCATTGTCGGGCAAACCGGCTCTGGCAAAACCACCCTGACCAAGCTGGTCAACCGGACGTATGATGTAAACAGCGGCCGCATCCTCATTGACGGGGTAGATGTGCGTGAATGGAACCTGGACAGCCTACGCTCCCAAATCTCCATCATCGAGCAAGACATCTTTCTCTTCTCCCGCACCGTCGCCGAAAACATCGCCTTTGGTCTGGGGCAGCAGGTAAGCCACGAAGAAATCGTGCAGGCGGCCAAAGAAGCCCAGGCCCACCAATTCATCACCCATTTCAAAGATGGGTACGACACTATCGTCGGCGAACGGGGTGTCACCCTCTCTGGGGGGCAGCGGCAACGGTTAGCCATCGCCCGCGCCCTGCTCACCGACCCCCGCATCCTCATTCTGGACGACGCTACCAGTGCTATAGATTCGGCCACCGAAGATGAAATTCAGAAAGCGATCAAACGGATCCTGGAAGGGCGCACCACCTTGCTTATCACCCATCGCCTCTCCCAGATTCGCCGCGCCGACCGGGTGCTGCTCATCCGCCAGGGCGAAATTGTCGCCCAAGGCACTCACACCGAACTGATGGCAACCTCTGACCTCTACCAACGCATCTTCGCACGATACGATATTTAAAATTATGAATTATGAATTATGAATTATGAAAAGTTTCATAATTCATAATTCATCCTTCCCCCCAAGGAGAGTATTATGGGCTTTATCATGGATGGCATTGATGCCGAAGCGTATGACCGAAATTATAGTGACCGGCAGTTATTACAGCGGATTGGCAGTTATTTCCGGCCGCAGCTTAAACGAGTTGGGTTGATCAGCAGTTTGATTCTATTAAACTCGGTGATGGATATGGTACTGCCGGTGTTAATCGCCAGGGGGGTAGACCAGGTAGCCGCCGACCGTTCTAGTTCGGTGATGAATGTGTTGATCTTGTTTATCCTCGGCTCAACGGTGTTATCGTGGACGTTTAACTTTATGCGCCAGCGGTTTACGGCCCGCACAGTAGGCGATGTGGTATTGCAGCTGCGGGAAGATGCGTTCTCGGCGGTAACAGACCGGGACATGTCTTTCTTTGATGAGTTTGCTTCCGGCAAAATTGTCAGCCGGGTCACCTCTGATTCCCAAGATTTCGCCAATGTAGTCACCCTCACCCTCAACTTGATCAGCCAGGTTTTGCTGGTGATCTTGATTGTGGGGTACCTGTTTTGGATTAACGCCCAACTGGCCTGGCTGGCTCTGGCCATTGCCCCATTTGTCATCGCGGCCGCGCTCGCTTTCCGCACCATCGCCCGCCGTACCACCCAACAAGCCCAACGGCTGTTGGCCACGGTCAATTCCACCGTTCAAGAGACCATCAGCGGCATCTCCATCGCCAAAAATTTTCGCCAGGAGCAAACGATTTACGATGAGTTTATAGATGTGAATGAGCAGGCATACCAGGTACAGGTACGGCAAGGGTTCGTCTTTAGTGCCATCTTCCCCATCCTCGTCTTCATCGCTGGGATGGGGACGGCGGTCATCGTTTATTTTGGCGGCAATGCGGCTCTACGCAGTGAAATCAGTCCTGGTGATTGGTATCTTTTTGTCCAGGCCATTGCTCTGTTCTGGTTTCCTCTCACCGGCATCGCCTCATTTTGGAGCCAATTTCAACTGGGGCTTTCATCCAGCGAACGGGTGTTTGCTTTGATAGATGCCGAGGCCCGCGTCGTCCAAACAGACAATAGACCGTCACCCAAACTGCGCGGCCGCGTCCAATTCCACAATCTCCATTTCCGTTACACCGAACAGGAACACGTCCTCAGCGGCTTCGACCTGACCATAGAAGCGGGCGAAACCATTGCTCTGGTGGGGCACACCGGGGCTGGCAAATCCAGCCTGGGGCGGCTCATCGCCCGGTTCTATGAGTTCCAAGACGGGAAGCTGTTCATAGATGGGCATGATATTCGCTCCTTTGATCTGGGCAGCTACCGGCGGCAGTTGGGCATTGTCCCCCAGGTACCATTCCTTTTTACCGGCACCGTCGCCGATAATATCCGCTATGCCAAACCAGAGGCCAGCGATGCCGAAGTGGTGCAGGTGGCCCAAACCATCGGCCAGGGGGATTGGCTAGAAACGCTGCCCCAGGGCTTAGAGACACAGGTAGGGGAAGGCGGCCGCGGCCTCTCCATGGGGCAGCGGCAGTTGATTGCGCTGGCGCGGGTCCTGCTGCAAGACCCGGCCATCCTCATCCTGGACGAAGCCACCGCCAGCGTAGACCCTCTGGCCGAGGCCCAGATTCAAGAAAGTCTCAACCTGGTTTTGAGCAACCGGACAGCGATCATCATCGCTCACCGCCTCTCCACTATCAAACATGCTGACCATATCATCGTTTTGCGCCAGGGAGAAATTATCGAAGAAGGCAGCCACAGCAGCCTGATGGCCCAGCAAGGCCATTATGCTGAGTTATATGACACCTACTTCCGACACCAAAGCCCAGATTACCAGGTAGATGAGGTTTCAGATTTCAGGCTGCCAGTTCCAGGTTAGACCTGAAACCTGAAGCCTACACCCCAAATTGCCACTTGTTTTTTTTGCCCACAACAAGATTATCCCTATAATCCAGATTCAACCCCATCGTACCGGGCTGTGCTGTGCTGTGATGATCTTGCCATGAAACAATCGCTAATCTTACTCATCGAGGGAAAAAGCAGCAATCACACCTCACTCATACCTGCCCTGGAAAAGGCGGGGTTTGCCCTCAAGCATGTTACCAGTGGTCTGGCCGCCCGAAACTGGGTGGCTCAGGCAAACCCATCACCCCATCTTATTATTTTTGACGCTTCTACCCTGCGCTCCAATGGGGTCAGAAATTGCCAGCAGCTGCGGCAGCATTTGCCTGGTGTTCCCCTCATCTATATCCGCTCTGCCAATCAAAAGGTCAGTGCTGAGTTGGAAACGGAAGCCCATCTGGTACACCCGTTTACGCCACGCAAGGTACTAAACCGGGTCAGGGCGATGCTTCCCCCAGATTTACATGAAGAACAGATCGTCCATTATGGTCATATTAAGCTATATGTGGATCGGGGCATGGTAGAGGTAAATGGACGCGGGGAGAAGCACATTACCCCTAAGTTGAGCCAGCTGTTGGCTGAATTTTTACGCCATCCCAATGAGATGATCAGCCGGGCCCAGTTGATGCAAAATGTCTGGCAGACCAGTTATGTGGGGGATACGCGCACTTTGGATGTACATGTACGTTGGGTGCGCGAGTTGATCGAACAGGACCCCAGTCAGCCTCGCTTGTTACAGACGGTGCGGGGTAAAGGGTACATTCTGCGGATTAACTGGCTTGGGAACGGGTAAGGCGAGGGTTTTTAAATGGTAGGGGAACGAGAAAAAGCGCGACGAGGTCGCGCTTTTTGTTTAAGGGTATAGGGGGAAAAGGTACAAGGAAGATTAAAGAGTATTCCCCTTCTGTCTTCCGTCCTCTGTCATTAACTTTTTTGCGCGGCCGCAAGCGCACGCATCAACCGTCCCTTACGACGAGCCGCATTACGGGGGTGAATAATCCCCTTGGCCGCCGATTTATCCAGGGTGCTGGCTGCCTGCCGCACAGCGGCTTCGGCATCTTCCAGTTTACCACCGGAGATCAAGGCTCGCGCCTTCTTGACATAGGTACGGCCAGAGACGCGGAAAGTGCGGTTGCGTAAGCGGCGGCGTTCTGAGCTGCGAATTCGTTTCTTGGCAGAAGCTGTATTAGCCAATTTATGTTCCTCCGAAAATACAAAACCAATATCCGATAATTAAAATCGGCGAACCTGTAGAGTTCAGGCGTAAGAGCGAGTGGGATAATAACACACTCTGGAGCGTTGAGGCAAATTTTGGCTAAAAGTACCCGGCCACAAATGACCCAAATTGGCCTGACTTAAAATTAACCGTCTTGAGAATTGCTGCCTGAATAAGGGAGTGCTTGCCATACTGCGTCAGCGGTCAAATTCAGGGCAAATAGGTTCGCAGCAAGGTGGTGGAGTGCGTGGCGGTGATGGTGTAGTCCCCAAGTTGGGCCGGGAGCAGGGTGAATTGAATGGCCGGTAAGGAAACGGTTTGCCCGCCGCCGGTAACGACGGCAGCCCCGCTGATGGTGCCCCAAATTTCTAATGTGCGGCCGCGACATTCCCCCTCATACCGTGCCCCCGCGGCCATCTCTAGTCGCTCGGTGATGAAATAGCGGTTTTGACACAGGGTGGCTTTACTGATACCAGGGGCGTGGGAGGTGGGCTGCGGCCGCGTCAACACCGGCGCCACCTGCTCAAAATTTATCACCTGTAACGCCTTTTCTATATGGAGAGGACGCGGCCGGCCCCAATCATACACCCGGTAGGTCGTATTCGAGTTTTGCTGAATCTCGGCCAGCACCAGCCCGCCCAGGATGGCATGGAGCGACCCGGCAGGTACACAAACCACATCCCCAGCTTGCACGGGAAGCCGGTGCAAAAACGGCTCTGGCCGATCTTCAGCAATCGCCTGGCGGAACTGCTCTGGGGTCGTACCTGATTTAACGCCTAAAATGACGGCCGCGTCCGGTTCCGCATGAAGTACCACCCACATCTCCGTTTTGCCCAGCTCATTCCCCTCGTGGGCCAGGGCATAAGCATCATCAGGGTGGACCTGCACGGAGAGGTTTTCCTGGGCATCCAGCAGTTTGATAAGCAGGGGGAATTTGCCCCGTTCATAAGCCCACCTGGCCTGGGTGCCGATTAAATCCAGCCCCCATTCCGCCTGAAGCTCGGTCAGCCATACCCCGGCATACGGACCATTGCTGACGCGGGTGGTGCCGTCCTCATGGCCGGCAATCTCCCAGCTTTCGGCGGTGATCCCATCTGGCAGCTCCCGCCCATAGAGACGCTCCAGGTTGCGGCCGCCCCACACATAATTTTTTAACTTCGGGGTAAATAGAAGCGGATAAAAAAGGGTCATGGGAATAATTAATGGGCGACTTGGCGAATGGGTGAATGGGTAATTGTTCAACGATTCAACAATTAACGGTTAAACTGGGGTAAATAGGGGGCAAAGGTGGTCAGGTAATCGTCTAGAATAGCCCGCGCCCGGCCGATGTCATTGATCATGGGGTCAAGCAAAAGGGTTTGCAGAGCCAGATCGCGGTCGCCAGTCACCGCCGTATCTACCACCATCTCCACCAGGGCAGCTTCCCGGCGCAGCAGTTCGGCGATAGGGTAGGGCATCTCGCCCATGTGAACCCCCTGCACCCCCAGGCCGTTCACCACCGCCGGAATCTCCACGATGGTCTCATCAGGCAGGTTGCTGATGGCCCCCCGGTTGGGGATGTTGACCGTTTCGTCGTAATAATTTTCGTTCCCAGCTATGGCGGCGATCAGTTCGGCCGCTCCTTCGCTTTCAACGATACGCATTCCGTCCACCGAGATCACCCCCTCAGCCATCTGTTTCATCATGGCCAGCATATAATCGCGGGCGGCTTCATTGTCCCCCCAGGCATAAAGGGGGATTTCGTACTGCTGCCACGGCTGCGCCAGCGGATCATGCACCCAGGGCAGATATTCCACCAGGTGGGTATCGCCAGGAATAGGCAGATAATCAAAAATACGGAACAGATCCAGAGAAAATTTCTCCAGTGAGGGGGGTGCGGTTTTAACGGCTTCACGCAAGGCCGGGTACAAATCTTCACCCGTCTGTTTGTCCCGCACATCCAACAGCCAGATGAAATGGTTGAGGCCGGCCGATTTGATGGCGAAATGGTGGCGGCCGGCGTGGGCCATCTGGTGAATCGTGGGCACATTGGCCGGGTCGGAGTGCAGATTCACCTCCTCGGGCACGGAGATGCCATACTGTTCCCGCAGCAGCACCGCTACCAGCCCATAACCGACGTTAATCTGGTGGCATTTGCCGACGGTTTTGATGTGGCTGTATTTGGTCAGGGCGCGGGTGATGCGGGGGAGTGGGTTGCTAAAGTTGATGAGCCAGGCATCGGGGCATAGCTGCTCCATATCACGGGCGATAGCCATGAAGGGGGGTATCTGGCGGCAGGCGTGCATGAGGCCACCGGGGCCGCCATTTTCGCCGTAGGGCTGGCGCAGTCCATGTTTGACTGGTATCTCCCAATCCAGCCGCCACAATTTTTCCCGAGGGGGCACTTCGATGGAGACAATGACAAAGTTGGCTCCCGGCAGCAGGTCACGCCGGTCGGTGCTGGTGCGAACGGTCATCTGGGCATCCCAGGCGGTACTCATCCGCTCAGCCACGCAGCCAACGTCGGCCAGGGCTTCGGGGTTGAGGTCTACCAGGTTGAGGGTGCTGCCTTTGAGGCGGGGGTCACGAATAATGGTGGCCAGGGTGGAAGGGCCAAAGCTGGCACTCCCCGCACCGATGATGACAATGTTGGTTGCAGGCATGAATACTCCAGGGGGAAGGATGAATTAGGAAGGATGAGGGATGAAAAGCCCGCTCGCCCACTCGTAGACTCGCAAACTCGCCTCTCTCACGGCCACTGCTTGCTGAAGCGGCCATCGCTACCATTGAGGGCATAAATTTGCCGTTCGATGAAGAGCCAATGGGTGCCCCGGTGTTCCCCCAGATCGCGGAACCAGGTGGAGCCGCTGATGGCAGGTAGATCGAAGCGGCTTTCCTGAGTGGTAGACCCATCGGCGATGTTGATTTGCTGGACAAGCACGTAATCGGGTTCGGGGAAGATTTGCACGAGGGAAACTGATGTTTGGGTGTGGCTTTGGCCCGGCCAGGAGAGGAGCCAGCCGCTGCGATTGCTGGAAATAGTGCGGCTATTGTCCCAGGGCATGAAGGTATCGGCGGTGGGCTGATGCTGCCAGAGGAGTGCCCCGCTGTCGGCATCTAGCCCCCATAGTTCATAGCGGGTGGTGCCACGACGCCGTTCAGCAGCTGCCAGAAGAACCCCATTTTGCACGGTGAGCGGCCGCAGATCATAATCCGCACTATTGGTCAGCAGCCGCCATTCCCGTGTCGTCTCATCTATGATTGATATGTTGTTCCCTTTGCCGATGTAAATGCGGTTGTTCACCATGAGCAAATGGGCATCCCCATGAAAACGAATCTGATCTACAGGGGTAATCACTTGCCAGAGCAGCTCCCCGGTCACGATGTCCCATTTTTGCACCGTGCCCGGCTCAAAGAACCCCATGAAGAAGACGAGTGCCCCACTGCTATCTTGATAGGCTGGGTCATAAACACTGGGTCGCTGCGGCCGCCCAAACGGTTCATTTTCGCCGCTCGGTTCCAGATTTGCCAGAGGCAGGCCGCTCTGAGCCACAAACCGCCGCAAAACAACCTCCCCATCCTCTTCATCGAGCAGGGCAACCAGTTCACCCGCCGCGTACAGATGGCGGGGTGTTTGGTTCAGGCGTGTAGACCAGTTGATGGCCCCGGTTTGGGTGTCAACGCCTTGCAGCCGGCCATCATTGGTCAGCAGTACCAGGGTCTCATTAAATAACAGCCAACATTGACCACAAGGGGAACCTAACACATCGGAGAGGGTGATCTGCCAGGCAATGGCCCCATCAGCCCGGTTGTAGGCGGTTAACTGCTCTTTGATAAAGAGATAAACATGCTGATTGTCTGCGGCCGCCTGGAACGATGAGGGGTAATCATTGGTCCTCGGAGTTTCCCAGCGAACTTTCTGGCTGTTGTTATCCAGGTAAGCCAGGGCATACCCCTCGGTTTTGGAGATGACCGCCAAAATATCGGCCTGGGGGGCGTCGCGGCCGCTTTCTGGGGGCAGCAGTATCCCTTCCGTAGTCAGGGTTATCCATGAGGGCATCAAATCACTGAGTGGGTTGGGCACCCCATCTTGGGTCTGCATAAAAAAGATAGCCACCAAAGCCCCTGCCAGGGCCAGGAAAACAACCAGGGGGAAGCAAGAACAACCTGCTGAGCGGGGTCTGGGGGAGGCGGTGATGCGGCCGCTGCTGACCGTCGGCGGTTTGAAGGGCAGGGCTGGTGGAGGGGATGGAGGCTTGGGTTCAGCCTTTGGCTGGGCAGTCCAGGATGAAGGAAGCTGCACCATTTTGCCGCAATAATCACATTTAATCAGTAGTTGCGTGCCATCTGGCTCCAGGGGAGCATGGCAGGATGGGCAGTTGAGGGTTCGTGGTTTAGGCATAAGGTGAAGAGAGTCAAGGGGAGAGATTGGATGAAATTCATAATTGATCCTTCATCCTTCATAATTTTGTAGGGGCATTCTAGTCAAGGAAGGGCTGGCTGTCAACAAAAACGGGGCGGAAACCTGGAAGATTCCCGCCCCGCTAAGCCAGGGAACATAAATTAGCCGGATTCGCGGATTGTATGGCCTGACCTATCCGTTAATCTTGAAAATCCGTGTTCAATACCCCGGAACACGAATTAACAGGATTCGCGGATTACCTGGTCTGGCCTATCCGTTAATCCTAAAAATCCGTGTTCAATACCCCACGTTCTCATAACCCCTGCGGCGCAGCCGTACCCACGTACTCGCAGTTAGCAAGAGCATCACCAACATGGTGGGCAGCCAGAGAGAGGAAAGGGGGGACGCGGCCGCGGTCTGCAAACTAATCGCCGTAGGGGAGGTCGTAGCATCCAGCGTACCCAACGTAAAATTACTGCCCAGTAGAGTCACACTCACATTCTCAAAAATCACCTGCGTCGAATTCATCCCCGTTGCCGTAGCAACATCCGTAAAATTACCGGTATGGCCACTGCGGCCAAGCAAGCGGTAATTGGTGACCACACCCGCCGGCCCCTCACTGGGGTCCATTCCCCCTTCAGCAAAATCAAAAATAATGGTCACTTCACCGGCATTACCGCTGACATCCGTTACCTCAACAAACCAATGACGTTCCCATCGCTGCGGGTTGGGCGCGGTAGGCCAATCTCCAGTGGGGGGCAATTCTGTCGTTACATTATCATTAACTGGTGTGCGATGTCCAAACAACAGGTAATCACCATTATCTTGTAAAAACCCATCATCTTCCACGATCATCCCGGCCGAGTGGGCCCGGGTATGGGAACCATCAGCTTCCTGACCAATACCCGCCACATCCAGATCAAAATCCCCCTCATCAGTACTGTCCCCATCATACCGGTCATTGGTAATCATCATATTGTTTATGGTGTTATCATTAAACTTGGCTTGCAGGTAATTTTCCACAATCACCCGTTGCGCACTATTCAGATAATCGTTATAAACAATCACCTCAGCAAAATTACCCGTTATCGGTAAAGCACCATCAGAGGAACGGCTACCAATAGAGAATATGTTTGATGTGGGTGAAACCCCCGGGCTATTCGGCCCTGTGCTTGTAGGTGTCTGCAAAGCGCCATTGACATACAGGCTGTGGGTGGCCACGGTACCATTAAAATGATGAACTACGATACGAGCATTTGAACTCAACCCCCAATCCCCAGGAAGATCTTCATATCCTTCTGATCCAGAACGCCGGACAGAGTAAGATGCCCCGAAATCCGTGTACACATAGGAACCATCGGCCAAGGCAGGGGACCGTGGGCTGTGCATATAAAGATAACCGTGGGCCGAAGCGTTGTACACGATGAAAATAGTCAATGGGCCAAGCGTGACATTACCCCCCGTTGTCAAAATGTCATTGATCCCATCCCAACGGAGCATGGGATGGCTGTTAAGGGTATCCCCAGAGCCGTTTTGAAAGGTAGGTTGGCTGGCAGTATTGCTCTGCACCGCATGATTGTTATTGCCGCTGTAATCACGCCAGCATCCTACCAGACCCCCATCAGTTAATTGGGGTGTGGTACAGGCATCATCACTATAAACGAGCTTGTCTGATTGCAGCCACAATTCTAAGGTGTCGCTGCCAGTGGTGGCCCCAACACCGCCCGGCCCGGTGCCGCCTACGGCCATGGGGCTGGCAGTGGTAGGCACAGGTAAGATAAGAGCCACTATGGCTAACAAGAGCAACAGAACCCACAGCAACCACCATAACCGCCGGTCATTCATCATTAAATAAAAAGTTTGTTCAGACATTATTTTTCTCCTTCGCCTGTAGTTTCTCAATATTTTGGGGTTTTAGGGCAAGAGTCTTTCTTGCCCACACAAGTAAGAAACTTGCGCTACATCGCTTACCACCATGTTTTGAGAAGATACCTTCGCTTCGTCAACGGTAAATAGCATGTTTTTAATGCTGGCGGTGCTTCTGCCGTAAAACCAGAGTACCATCAAGGATAGCACAAATAAACAGCTTGGTTCGTTTCAATTTAGTTAAATAACGTCCCTGGGGAGTAACTTTTCAATATGTTGGGGTTGTAGGGCAAGATTCTTTTTTGCCCGCCCAAGTAAGAAACCTGGGCTACACTGCCCACACCATTTTCTGAGAAGATACCCGGGAACATTAAAAGGTATAACGCAAAAAGAGGGGAAATGGCTCGTTACAATTTGAGGGGGTGATCATTCGGGGCGCGAATGGCCTATTCTGTGGCTTTGGGGCCATACGGAACAGGCCATTCGCCTTCGTTTAACCAGCTAAGAGCATCTGCTCTGGATCTTCCATTAATTCTTTAACCCGCACCAAAAATTGTACCGCCTCGCGGCCGTCTACGAGGCGATGATCATAGGAGAGAGCTACATACATCATAGGGTGAATAGCAATTTCGCCATTCACCACAACCGGGCGATCCTGGATTTTGTGCAAACCAAGAATGCCAACCTGGGGGGGGTTGAGAATGGGGGTGCTGAGCATGGAGCCGAAGATGCCCCCGTTGGTAATAGTGAAGGTCCCGCCCATGAGGTCGGCCAGGGTTAAGCTGTTTTGTCGGGCTTTCTCGGCCAACTCTTTGATCTGCTTCTCAATCTGGGCAAAAGAAAGCCGATCCGCATCCCGGATGACCGGCACAACCAACCCTTCCTCAGCCCCAACAGCCATGCCGATGTCGTAATAATGTTTGTAGATGATCTCTTCCTCTTCGATTTCGGCGTTGAGTTGAGGATACGCTTTGAGTGCCCCAACAACTGCTTTGGTGAAGAAGGACATGAATCCCAGCTTGATCCCTTCGCGCTTGACGAAGCTGTCCTGGTGCCGCTGACGCAGGGCGATGACCGCGCTCATATCTATTTCGTTGAAAGTGGTGAGCATCGCGGCCGCGTGCTGGGCTTCCAGCAGCCGTTTGGCAATGGTACGGCGGCGGCGGCTCATCTTCACCCGCTCCTCACGGGGGGCATCTGGGCGGGCCAATAGAGTAGCAGCGGGGGCAGCCGGGGCAGAGTTGGGGGGCGCGGCCGCAGCCGGTTCTGCCTTCTTCTGGCTCAGGTGAGTGGCAATATTTTCCTTCGTGACCTTCCCCCCTGGACCGCTGCCCGGCACCTCGGTCAGATCAACCCCTTCGGCCTGGGCCATACGGCGGGCAACCGGGGTGGCGGCCGGAGCCGGTTTTGGCTCGGCCTGGGGCGGGGGCAATGGTTGCGCGGCCGCTGGGGTGGGAGGCGCAGCCGCTGGTGACGGCGCCCCCTGGGGATCAATCTGCCCCAGGGTATCCCCTATTTTGACGTCCTCACCCGGCTGCCGGTCAATGCTGAGCAGCACCCCGGCGGTAGTGGCCCCCACTTCCACATTGACCTTATCCGTCTCTAACTCCACCAAAACATCCCCCACCTTTACCGCCTCACCCACCTGCTTATGCCAGGCGCCGACAGTTGCTTCTACCACCGATTCCCCTAATTCAGGGACAACAATTGGATGTGCCATCTGGTTTACTCCATTTACGATTGACAATTGTAGATTTACGATTGCGGCTAAATTTCACAGAAAAATTCAAACGCTTTTTTGGTTACGACCGGTTTGAGATCATAGGCCCGGTTGACCAGGGTGTCTTGATTATATTTGTGCCAGGAGCTGGACCCCTCAGAAGTGGTGGCCAGCCGGGGCCGGCCGATGTACCCCAGGGTTAGCCGGCCTGGTAATAGAGGGGCTAGCTGCGGCCGCAAAAATTCCCACGCCCCCATATTTTGCGGCTCTTCCTGCATCCAGATCACCTCACTCACCGCCGGGTAATTCGCCAGGATGGTTTTAAGCTCCGTCAGCGGGGGGGGATAAAGCTGCTCCACCCGCACCAGGGCCACTTCTGGGGTTGGCGGCCGCGACTCGGCCATCATCAAATCTACAAATACCTTGCCACTGCACAAAATAAGCCGCTTAATCGTTTCCCGGCGGTCGGCGGCCGTCTCATCATCAATCACCGGCTGCCACCGCCCCTCAGCCAGCTCCCGCAAAGAAGACATTGCCTGGCTGTGGCGGAGCAAACTTTTCGGGGTCATCACCACCAGGGGGAGTGGGTCTTCCCCCAGCAGTTGGGCTTGCCGCCGCAGCAGGTGGAAATATTGCGCCGCTGTCGTGGGGTAAGCGATCCGCATGTTGGTCTGGGCGGCCAACTGCAAAAACCGCTCCGGCCGGGCTGAGGAATGGTCTGGCCCCTGCCCCTCAAACCCATGGGGCAGCAGCATAACCATACCGGATTTCTGATTCCATTTGGCCTGCCCGGAGACGACAAACTCATCAATCATAGATTGAGCCACATTGACAAAATCCCCATATTGGGCTTCCCACAGCACCAATCGGTCTGGAGCCTGGATGCTGTACCCATACTCAAAGGCCACGGCCGCACTCTCTGACAGCGGGCTGTTGCGTATCTCAAAAGAGGCTTTGGCCTGGGGGATGGCCTGCAAGGGGATGTAATGAGGGCCGCCATCGGCCGCTTTGAGGATAGCATGACGGTGGCTAAAAGTGCCCCGCTCTACATCCTCACCTGTCAGGCGGATGGGAGTACCGCTGGCAATGATGGTAGCAAAGGCCAACATTTCCCCATGCCCCCAATCTATCGCCCGCTCATCTATGTTATCCAGAGCTGTTTCCATCCGTTTGCGTATCCGCTGTAACCGGGGGTTCAGGGCAAACCCATCAGGCAGTAGGAGCAAAGCCTGGTTTAGTTCACGCAATCCCTCAGCCGAGTAGCGGGTGACCGTTTTTTGGGCCGCCCCTGGGGGGGGCGGCTGTACCTCAACCTGGGGCAAATCCATCGCTCCTTTGAGCTTTTCCAGGGTGGTTTGTAATATTTTGCTGTACGCCTCAAAGCGGGAGGAGACGTAGTTGCCAGATGTTTTGCCTTCTTTGATGAGCCGCTCGGCCAGCAGGTTACGCACGGTGGGGTGGTTGTCAATGAGCTGGTACATGCGGGGCTGGGTGAAGCGGGGTTCGTCCCCCTCATTGTGCCCATACCGCCGGTAGCCGATGAGGTCTATGACGAAATCTTTCTGGTATTTGCGCCGGTACGCGGCCGCGACGCGAGCCACTTCTATACATGCTTCGGGGTCATCGGCGTTGACATGGACAATGGGCATACGGAACCCCTTGGCCAGGTCACTGGCGTACAAAGTGCTGCGGCTGGCCCAGGCATTGGTGGTGAAGCCAAGTTGGTTGTTGGCGATGATATGGATGGTGCCGCCACACCGGTAGCCGCGCAGGGCATACATATTTAACGTCTCCGCTACCACCCCCTGGCCGGGGAAAGCGGCATCCCCATGAATGATGATAGGCAGGGAGACCGTTTTATCAAAATAGGCGGGGCCAGGGTGGTTGGCCTGGGTGCCGGCCGCCCGCGCCATCCCCATCGCTACCGGGTTGACATGCTCTAAATGGCTGGGATTGGGCACCATGGAGATTTCCAGGTTGTAGGTCTGTTTGCTTTTGATGTAACGGCGTGCCCCCTCGTGGTATTTAACATCACCAAACCAACCCCGGCTGTTGCCGATAAAATCAGCCCGCATCGGGTCTTTGAACTCGGCCAAAATTTGGGCATACGGCTTTTCTAACAGGTGGGCCAAAACGTTGAGGCGGCCGCGGTGGGCCATGCCGATTAGCACATTGTACACCCCATTCTCAGCCGCATCACCAATAATCTCATCCAGAATCGGCACCGTCGTGTCTAACCCCTCAATAGAAAAGCGGGTTTTGCCCGGAAACACCCGGTGCAAAAAAAGCTCAAACGCTTCCACCTGGGTCAACCGATCTAGCAGTCCTAACCGATCAAAATTAGCCTGGCTGGTCGGATGAAAGTGGCGCGATTCGGCCATCTCCCGCAGCCAGACCCGCTCTTCGGCATCGTAAATATGTTCATACTCATAACCGATGGTCTGGCAGTAAATATGGCGCAGAGCAGCAATGGCCTCGGCGGCTGAGACTGCCTGCTCTCCAATCTCTCCGCCGACGAGATAACCGGGTAACTGGTCTAAATCACTGTCGCTCAGGCCATGGGCCTGGGGGCTGAGGGTGTGGTCGCCTGGGGGATCATAATGGCCCAGGGGGTCGAGCCGGGCCGCTAGATGCCCATATTGGCGGATTGCCTTAGCCAGGTTGGCCAGGCCGACGATTTTCCCGACGGCAAGAGCATCTGAAACCGGGGGTGCAGCGTAGGCGCGGAGATGTGGGGAAGGGGGTGAGGCGTGGTTGGGGGCCCATTGGGCAAATAGGGCCTGGCTGGCCTCGTCTACAGAGTTAGGGTCTTGTATAAACCGCTCATATAGCTCTTCCAGATAACCGGCGTTAGGGCCATGAAATAATTGATAAATGTCCATGTTGTTTATACCATTGGGAGTTTCTAGTTTCGAATTTCGAGTTTCGGATTTCAGGTTTCAAGTTTCAGGTAACGATTTCACTTTGCCACTTTGCCACTTTGCTCTATTGTAAACAATTGTAAGCCAGAATGCAGGGGATATGATAGCACCAGCCATCCAGGAAGGGTTGACAGTTCAGGTTTACCTGTTAATCGGGTGGTTTGCCCTTTTGTGGGGGTTGTGGCTGGTGGATAGTTTGCTGCCAGGGCTGTGGCTGAAGGAGCGGTGGGGGCTGCGGCCGCGTGAACTCAACAGCCTGCCCGCCATCCTCACTTTTTCTTTTCTCCATGGGGGCAGCCGTCATTTGTGGGGCAACAGCACCACTCTGTTCTTTTTTGCCTGGCTGGTGATGCTCACGGAACAATTTTGGCTGGTGAGTTTAATTGTGAATATGGTGGGGGGAGTGGGTATCTGGCTGCTGGGGCGCGGCCGCACCATCCACCTGGGAGCCAGCGGGTTCATCTACGGCTATTGGGGCTATTTAATCGTTTATGGAATGTTGAACGGGAGCGGCCGCATCCTTCTGGCTTCCCTATTTTTAGGTTGGCTGTACCGGTATTCCGTCTATGGCATCTGGCCCAACAAATATTTACCCGGTAACATTTCTTGGGAAGGGCATTTGTCAGGGTTAGTGGGTGGAGTGGTGGCGGCGTGGCTGTTGAGGTGAAGTATGCGGTATGTTCACCCCAATACACTAATACACTAATACACCAATAAACCAGCCAGTAGTCAGAAAAACCGCCAGGCCCGGCTTAAAACAGAAACGCCCCGGTGGGGAAGACCGGGGCGTTTCACAAACAGGAGGAAACCAAACGATACCAGGAATTATTCTTCATCCATCAGGCGACGCGGCCGCGTGATGGTGACAGGCACACGACGGGGCGACCGCTGCTGCACCCATTGGTTTACCTGCCAGGCCATAAGACCTACCAACAACCAGGATAAGACGATAAAACCTACCATCATGCACCTCATTAAAATTAAAGACCAACTATAAAACAAATGATGGCTTCATTGTACCTGGGGACAACCCCGGTTGTCAGTAGTACATCCCGGCTACTTTTGGCTGGAAGGCAGGTTGTCAATCTATTTTTGCCTGCTAATATGGTTGGGGCCTTTACCGTAGAATCAAACTTGATCTTTCGTCCAGGATCAAAAAATTATGGCTCGCAAAAAACAATCTCCGCCAGCAGCCTCAGCAAAACCCGCGCCCCCGCCACCACCTACGTCAGCGGTCGTCCCAATCGCCCCGCCACCCCGTTCTCCAGGAGAGTCTCCACCCTGGGATCGAACAACCAAAACAGTTGTGGTCATTATCGGGCTGCTGCTGCTGGTGCTGGTGACCTACCGGTTTCAATCACTCATCGGTCAGGTGGTCGCGGCCGCGATGTTAGCCTACGTCCTCAATCCCCTGATCAAATTTTTAGACGAACGCACCCCACTACACCGCAACACGGCCATTTTGCTCGTTTATCTGGCCGTAGCCGCTTTATTTCTCTGGGCTGTCGTGGCCTTGGGGGTAGCGGCGTATCAACAAGTGATCACCCTCATCGAAGAAGCCCCTACGATTATTACCAATTTCCTCAATTGGCTCAATGAGTTTACCAGCGAACCCATCCTCATTGGCCCTGTTACCATCAATCCAACCACCATAGATTGGACCGCCGTGCGGGATCAGCTGTTGGGCATGATTCAGCCAGCCTTGAGCCAGGGGGGGCGGGTGTTGGGGTCGGTAGCGACTTCAACCGTTACCTTTTTCGGTTCAGCCTTCTTCGTTTTCATCGTTTCCATCTACCTGGCCATTGAGCTGCCCAAGTTAGGGGAGTACGTAGGCCGCTTTGCCCACCAGCCGGGCTACCGGCAAGATGCCGAACGAGTGATGCGAGAGTTTGGCCGCATTTGGAGTGCTTATTTACGGGGGCAAATTATTCTAGGGCTGATCATTGGGGCCATGGTCTGGATCGCCATGTTAGCCCTGGGGGTACGTAATGCCTTTGCCCTGGGGGTGATCGCCGGGCTGCTCGAATTTATTCCTAATGTGGGGCCAATTATCTCCGCGGTTATTGCCGTGATTGTAGCCGTTTTCCAACCCACCAATTATCTGGGCTTAAGCCCTGGCTATTATGCTTTGGCGGTGATCGCCGTGATGATTGTCATTCAGCAGGTGGAAAACAGCTTTTTGGTGCCACGTATTGTTGGTGAAGCCCTGGATTTGCATCCGCTTATTGTCATTGTGGGCGTTTTTATGGGTGGCTCATTGGCGGGTATTACGGGAGCAATCCTGGCGGCTCCGGTGCTGGCTTCTATTAAGCTATTAGGCACTTATGCCTGGCGTAAGCTGTTTGATCTGCCCCCCTTCCCTAACCCGGAAGATGACCATGAAGAAAAAATAAACTGGCGGGACCGCGGCCGCAAACTCAGCCAGGCTATCTTTGGTCGCTTCCGTAAGTAAAGATTTATCCACAGATGTCACCGATGAACACAGATTTTTTATCGGTGAAAATCTGTGTCATCTGTAGATCAGCTCTTGTTTTCGGTATTAGACACGGCCCACCATGTCCCCCTTCATCTGGTTAGGTTCTAAACGCGCTAAAAAAGCGGGTGTCGGCTACAAAGCATCGCTGCTTGATTATGCGGCGAAGATGGGGCTGCCTGTTCCCAATGGGGGGATTCTCCTGCATGAGTTTTATCTTTATGCCCTGGAAAATGGGCTGGTGGAGCGGGATGGGTCACAGCTTACCCATTCTAGCCCCTCAAGCATAGCGGAAACTTTAAGCCACAGCTTTCGCTTTCCTCAATTAGACAAACCGGTGGCTGTCCGGGCTGCCTTTAGCCCCATCCCCGAAGTCGCGGCCGCGCCCCCTCTCTCCTTCCCTGGCCGCTTCTCCGTTCGCAGTGCCGATTTTGCCTCTTTCTCTAACTCGCTATGCGAAATATGGCGGGCAGGAGAAGCGCATCCTCACCCACTGCGCCGCGACCTGCTCATCATGGAGATGATCCCAGGGCAGATGATGGGCACGGCTTTTAGTCCAGCCAATGGACAAGAGGATGTGATTGCGGCCGCATCCCCCCAAACAGATGCCCCGCCCCACACCTTCACTTTACCCCAACTCAGCCGCTGGAAGCTGCCCACCGCCCAGGAGCCATTCGCCCGGCGGCTGCAAATGCTCCTGCGCGGGGTGCGCCGCACCTTTGGTCCCCGCAATGGCGTTATTGATTGGTCTGGCGATTGGGAAATCAAATGGATAGACGACGGCCGGGTCTGCTGGCTGGTGCGGATCAGGGCAGTAGGTTGACGATGGTCTTTGGACCACTGACTGCCAACCGCCGACGGTTGACCGCTGATGGCTCATTGCCCGCTGCTGACAATCCACTGATTCAGCGCTTCTCTGGCGGCAGGGAGATGCTGCATGGCGGCCCAGTTACCGATGAAAGCGTGGGCAGTCGCGGCCGCGAGCAGGTACAAAAGCGGATCTTCCGCCACCGGCACTCCGCCGGCCAACCGCCCCTGCCAATGGGGCTTCAACTTTTCCCCCCATTGGTGATAATTTTGCTGAAACCAGAAGCGCAGATCGGCATACTCCTGCTCATCGGCCGCCGTCGCTGTCCGCTCCTTATAAACCCGAATCACCAACGCTTCCAAAGCGTCACAGTGGGCAATAAGCTGGGCCAACGCCCCATCAGATTTATTACGTGAAAGAAAACGGGTAAATGGGTTCATAAACAACCAATCCGCCAATCCTGCCCATCTCTGTTTTAAGGCCAACTGACTCGCGGCCGCTGCCGTACCAGTTCATCCCGCAGCTCCAGCAGCCGCCCATGCCGCTGACAATAGCGGATTAACTCCCTGACCATATCCACTTTACCGATTCTACCCCAAGATTCATGATCAATGCCCAGAGAAAAACAGAGCGTCTGTAATTCGGAAATATTAAAATGGGCCACGATTAGCTCATGGGCCACCACCCAACTATCTGAAGAGGGCGTGTCCGGGACCATGGCTGCATTCACCGGGTCTGCCAGCAATGAAACGGGCTTATCAAACAGCACACTGTCCGGGGCATGGGTGTAAAAGACGGGAGTCCCCCACGCCACTGACTCATCTATGGCCAGGCTAATCGCCTTACGTGTCTCGGCCAGGGCTGTCTCAATGGGCAGGTTTTCGGCCAGCATCTCATAAAAAGTCAGGGCAAATTCGAGCGCGGCCGCGTCACTAATCTCATACTGCATGCCAATCACCGCCGGGATGCCCCGCCGCACCAGCGTTGTGGCGATACCGGCAAACATATCCTGCCCCATCCGCCCCCCCTGGTCTGAGTTCAACAGCACCAGGCGCAAGCTGCCATGATCGGCCAACAGCGTACCCAACTGGTCCGCCGATAACCGTTCTGCCTGCCCCTGTTCCCCCACCAGGCTCAAATACCCTTCATCCGCCTCATGGTCAAACCCACTGTGTCCCACATAATGCAGCACATGCCACGGCCCCCGGTGCATCGCTCGCAGCAGCCCCCGCCAATTGGCCCCTTCCAACCAGGTGAGGCTGGCCAACCCTTTATCAAGCAATGGCTTTAGTGCCATTTCAATTTGTCCCTTGTGTCTGGCTGCTGCCACCGGGGGTAAATCAGTGGGGGCAGCCAGCAAACCCAGGACATTGAGCGGCGGCCGGGTGGCCAGAAGCTGCACCGGTCGGGGCAAGGCCACGTAACGCACAACCGAAACCTGGCGCGAGGTGCTGACAAACTCCCCCAGACGGGGGTCATAAAGAAGCTCCCAGGGCACGGCCGCCAGCAGTGGGGAGTGAATCCGCAGCTTTAGCCGCACCCCCTGCCCTCGCTGTTGGGCCATGTAGCGGCTGTTATCATAGAGCGATTTCAGGTTATCATTGATCAGGGCGTCAAAGAGGGTGCGGCCAAACTGCCTGACAGCCGCCAACCTTTCTCGCTTCTGGGCCGCGCTCAGATTGGCCTGATAACCTACGGTTTGCTCCAACTGGGCCAACTCTTCACGCAAACGGGCATCATTAAGAGTAAAAACGATCTCCTGGCGCGTCTCCCCGGCAGGGGTAGACAACACATTGACCCGGTGTAAGCCATTGGGGCCGGTCATCAGCTCAAGCTCAAAATCCTGATATTCCATACATCACCTCTAGGGCCAACTTACCGCAGATGTGGCCGGTGTCCCCACCGGGTCAGAGCAAAATTCAGGGGTCCTTCGGCAAAACATCACCATCTATTTGAACCCCATGGTAGGGGAGGGACAGGCGGGCAACCATCTGGGTCAAGCGGTTCAACCTTATTCCCGCCTGTCTCACCCCCCCCCTTGCATTCCTGTTTGAGCCAAATCAGGCTGGGACAGGCGGGCAACCATCTGGGTCAAGCGGCAAAACATCACCATCTATTTGAACCCCGTCGTAGGGGTGGGACAGGCGGGCAACCATCTGCGTCAAGCGGTTTAACCTTATTCCCGCCTGTCTCACCCCCATTGCGACCAAACCAGGGCGAGATAGGTGGGCAACCATCTGCGTCAAGCGGTTCAACCTTATTCCCGCCTGTCTCACCCCCCCCCTTGCATTCCTGTTTGAGCCAAATCAGGCTGGGACAGGCGGGCAACCATCTGGGTCAAGCGGCAAAACATCACCATCTATTTGAACCCCGTCGTAGGGGTGGGACAGGCGGGCAACCATCTGCGTCAAGCGGTTTAACCTTATTCCCGCCTGTCTCACCCCCATTGCGACCAAACCAGGGCGAGACAGGTGGGAACTGAATGTTCCCGTTTGACCAAAACCCTGGCCCACCTGTCCCACCCCTACATCCATTTTAGGATAACTTAAGAATTGCGGACAATTATCCGCCAATCCTGCCCATCCGCGTTCCTAAAAAAAATTTGACCCGCTTCGCGGGGAGCTGTTGGGGGGAAACCCCCAAACCCCCCGCAGAAAAACAGCAAAAGCAGAATACAGCATTCCAGAAACCAGAAGATCAGAAAGCAGTGCTCGCGCAACGGAAGCCGACATTGCTGCCCCCATTGTCGGGGGTGTACCTGCTGCGGTAGGCGCAGCGCACGCAGTTACGAAGGTTGTACCACGAGCCGCCCCGCACCACCCGCATTTTCCGGCCAAAATCCCCATGCGAGGCTGCCGATCCAGGATAAGCATCAAACCAGGCATCACACCATTCCCACACATTGCCGCCCATATCTAACAAGCCATAAGGGGAAGCCCCCGCTGGATACGCCCCAACCGCTGTCGTGAAAACCCCTGGGGTCTCCTTCGCATCGTTGATGGGGTTCCACCAATCCCACCATTCTTGAACCTTGTTAAAATCGCCCCCGTGGTGTCTTTCGGCACTGTTACACCGGCGCCAATCCCAGTCACTGCCCCAGGGATAAAGGCGACCATCAGGTCCCCGTGCCCCTTTTTCCCACTGCTCCTCAGAGGGCAGCCCCTTACCAGCCCAACGGGCATAGGCCACAGCCTGATGCCAGGTAACCAGCACTACCGGATGGTGGCGCACCCCATCCGGCGGCTGCCGCCGCTTTGCATCCCAAACGTGAGGCAGGGACAGAGGGTATGTCCCTGTGGGCAGGGGGTGGTCAGGGTTGGCCGCAATAAAGCGGGCATACTCGGCATGGGTCACGGGGGTCACATCCAGATAATAATCAGCCAGGGTTATCTGCCGCTGCGGCGTTTCCGCTAATAAATAATCTAGTTTCAGCCAGCCTTCTAATTTCCGGGCCTCAACCTCAGAGGTGCCCATGATAAATGGGCCGGCCGGAATCAAGGCCATCTCTTTCTGGTCTTTGACCCAGACAATTCGCGCTGGCAGCTCCTCTACCTGGTGCAGCTGCTCCCAGGATTCAATGAGGGGCAGACCCCGGGCATTCAGCCGCCAGGGCAGCTTCAGGCGGGGCGTTCGGGCCACCGGGGGGTGTTCAGGCTTTGCCGGGGCAGGTTCAGAGGGGACAGGGGATGGGGCTGCCGGGGCCAGGGTAAATAAAGCCCCATCCGGGGAATGGGTGAAAATCACCGGAGTCCCCCACTCTAACGAGTCGGGCTGGTTAAAAATGATGCTTTTACGGGCATCACTGATGGCTGTATCGGTGGGCAAGCCATCGGCCAGAGCTTCATAAAAGGTGCGCGAAAACTCAATAGCGGCCGCATCCGTGACGGCATATTGCATGGCCAAGACACAGGGTATGCCTGACCGAACCAGGGTAGCAGCGGTGCTGGAGAAAATATTTTCTCCCCCCTGCCCCCCTTCACAAGCATTGAGCAAAACCACCCGCAGCGCATCATGATCCCCCAGCAGGCGAGCCAGGCTGGTGGCACTCATCCGTTGGGCTTCTCCTTTGTGGTCAGCAAAGATGAGGTAACCTTCATCTTGCAATTTGTCAAAGCTGCCGTGGCCAATAAAGTGGAAAATATGCCAGGGTCCCTGGCGCATGGCCCGTTGGACATCACGCCAGCTTTGGCCCGCCAGCCAGGTCAGTTCAACCAGGCCATCGGCCTGCAACCCGGCCAGGGCCTGCTCAATGCGCTGTTTTTCTACGGCCACATTTAAGGGAGTCAGGTTGGTTGGGTTGGCCACCATGGCTAAAATGCGTAGGGGTGGTTTTACCAGCAGCGGCCGCAGCGGCCGGGGCAGCTCAAGGTAACGCAATAAAGGGGTGCGTTGGGAGAGGGCCAAATAATGATCAAACCGCTGATCATACAAAAATTCCCAGGGTAAAGCGGCCAGGTGGGCATCCTGAATCCGCAGCTTCAGCCGCAGCCCTTTGCCCGCCTGCTGGCAGCGGTCATAACTGACCTCATACCGGCGGCCCACTTCCCCGTGCATAAGAAAATCAAAGAGGGCTTTGCCAAAGTTCAGCACCGCTTGCTCGTTGGGTGAAGGGGTGCGGCGCCGCCCCCCCCCCGATTTAAGCAGGGCGTTTTCTATCTGGGTCAGGTGAAGCTGCAAGGCTATCGTGTCAAAGGGAAAAACAACCGTCTCCTGAGCCTCGCCGGCCGGAGAGCGCAGCACCGCCACCCGGTAACTGTTCCCCTCAATCATTTCCAGACTAATTTCAAAATCTTCGTACTGCACGCCAGCACCTCCGCAAAGCCACACCGCTACCTTTAACAACCTGGGGGTGGCACCCCCTATACCCAATTACCGATAGAGTCCCAGGCAAGCTCTAACCAGGCTATTAGCTGGCACGACCCAAGATCGGCTCGGCCTGGCCGGACGAATTAACAAAATAGTTGAACCACTCCCCAAAAGATGGTCAGGGTTTGTGCAAAGCGAAACTATTTGTAGTAAGAACAAACCTGGAAATACAACCCCCAGAGGACCTATTCTAAACCGGTTAAGATATTGGGCAAAAATATGTGAACTTATCAGCAATTCTCAAGTGGTTCAAAAAAATCGGCAGCCTGGGCTTAACATCTTGTAGGGCGATTTGGTAAAGGGTGTGTTTCAACTGGGTTGGGACGGTTGGTTAAGAACACGGATGCGTAGGATTAGCGGATTTATTTGGCCCAGAACAATCCGTAAATCCCGTAAATCCGCGTTCTCCCTTTAAATGGAAAGGAAACACCCCTCACCAACGCGCCAACGCGCAAACTTACCCTGGTTGCAACTTATAATATCACCCTTCGTATTAAAGGTGTATCATAGCCAACAAACCACTCTTAAGGTATTCTATCCTAAGAGTCACAACTACCAATTTGGAGGTATAACAAAACAATGGCAAGCATCAAAGTAATCATTTATGACCCAACCGGCTCCAAAAAGACCCCGGTCGAACTCCCCGCCGATGTGCCTATGCGCCGCCTCATCCCGGCCCTGGTAACAAAGATGGGGCTGCCCACCAACCAGGGGGCCAACCCCATCACCTACCGGCTTGATCATCGCACCTCTGGCAAACGGCTGGCCGATGATGATTCGTTACAAGATGCCGGGGTGAAGGAAGATGATATTTTGAGCCTTTTCCCAGAAGTCACAGCGGGTTAAGGAAGTGATGAGGAGTGAGGACTGAGGAGTAAGCCTGTGGTCAACAGTGATTACAGGACACAGAGTCGCTTGAATCTTGCGTCTTTGTCTAAACACCTAATCTGGACAACCCAGAAAAGATTTATCCACAGATGCCACAGATGAACCCAGATTTTTTATCTGTGAAAATCTGGGTCATCTGTGGATTAGTTCTTGTTTTCTGTACAAGAAATCGCCTTGCAAGGTAGTATCAGGTTGCCTGTGAGCCTGCTTATTGAGGGTTTACTAATGAGTTTTGATATTCGTGAACGCCGCTTACGCAATGAGTATAAGCGGGTGCGTGAATTGGTTGAGCGAAGTGAGTTGATCCATATTTTGGCGACTGATGGGGATCCGCCAGAAAGGTATCATATCCGCTTTACCTGCCGGGGTGTGGAATCGTTGAATGGGGATAAACCGGTGTATCGTGAGGTTCACGAGGTTAATCTTTATTTACACGCCGAATACCCGCTGAAACAGCCACAAATGAAATGGCTGACCCCCATTTTCCATCCCAACATTCATATCACCGGAGCGGTCTGCATCGGCGCCTGGTGGCCGGCCAAGACGCTGGATGAGCTGCTCCTGACGTTGGGGGAAATGGTGCAGTATAAAAACTTGGGACCCAAAGACCCGATGAATTCTAAAGCGGCCGCCTGGGCCTTACGCCACAAACACCTCTTCCCCGTTGACAATCGCAGCCTTAAAGGGGCTTCGCTGTTAGACCAGATTGTGCTAGGGGCAACTGAGGAGCCAGATGACCTCGGCATCAACATCCTCTGAACCAACCACTTCCCCCCACGCCAATACTCCCCCCCCACCCCCCGCCGGTGAATTTTTGGCCAATTGTGTGCTGCATGGGGAGCGGCCGCAGCCCAACCAGGTTGGCGTGATTGTCAGCCAGGAAGCCCTGGCCCAAATTGAGCAGCATTGCGCCACCGATTTGTACCGGGAGCTGGGCGGGGTGCTGCTGGGCAAAGCGTTCCGGCGGCAGGGGCAGCAGTGGGTAGCTGTCGCGGCCGCGCTGCCCGCCGTGAGTGAGCAGCATGGGCCGGTGCATTTCACCTTCACCGCCGATGTCTGGGCTAAAATCAACCGGGACCGGGAGAGCCATTACCCCCACCTGAACATCGTCGGCTGGTTCCATACCCACCCTGATTTAGGCGTCTTTTACTCCGCCGATGATGTGGTGGTGCATACGGTAGCTTTTCGGGAGCTGTGGCACATTGGCCTGGTGGTAGACCCGGTGCGGCAAGAAGCATGTTTCTTTGGCTGGGAGCAGCAGGAGATGCGGGATGGGCTGGAGCGGGCGATTTCCCCCATTGAAGGGTTTTATGAGCGGGTAGAGGAACAGGCTACCAGCTTAAATGCCTGGCGTATTGGTCGGGATCGCAGTTGGGATAGCAGCGGACGGTATCGGGGGGTGCGGCCGCGTGCCCCCCTTTCTGGGGTAGCGATGGCTGAGGATGTGGCCGATGAGCCACCCCCGGCCAACTTCTTCGCCCCAGACAATTTGTGGCCCCAATTTTCGCCGGCGGTGGGGGTGGGTGTTGGGCTGAGCAGTATTTTGCTGATGGCCTGCCTGCTCCTGGTGGTGATTTTACCTATGCAGCGCAAAGCGGCCGCGTTGGCCGCGGTTACCCTGGCTCTGTCTGAACAAGCGTTTAGAGAAGCAGAAACAGCTGGCACCGCCGTCTGCCCGGATGCTCAACTCCGCCTTATCGCTCCCCAGGCAGGCGGCGAACTGTCCAGCAACACCCAGGTATCTCTGGTAGGCACGGCCAACCACGCGGCCGCCAGCCAATACACCGTCTACCTTCGGGCCAGCCAGGAAGATGGCTGGCGGGTGGTTAATCAGTTCCGCCGCGGCCGCGTCCTGGCAATTTTGGGGCAGGTAGATACCACAACTTTGCCGCCCGGCAGCTACCAGCTTCACCTCAGCGCGGCCGATAGAAACGGCCAACCTGTAGGCCAACCCTGTACTATTACCTTTACCATCAAGTGATACGTGAAGCGTGATAGGTGAATAAACTATCACGCATCACTTATCACACATCACGCACCATCCCAAAATTATGAGTACATCTCCCCCCTATCTCACCGCCCTGCTTACCCTTACCATCCCTGGAGAAAACGCGCCAACCCAGGTGACGATCAAGCTGTGGCCAGCCGATAAAATTGAGACAGCGGCCGGTCAGAAGCGGCTGGGTGATTGCACCCTGGCCGAGTTGGCCGCTTATGCCGATCAACTTGAAGCAGCAGTCACTGCTGATTATGCCCATATCCGCCTGGCCGAATGGACAGAACAGACGGAACAATCCCTGGTGATTGCTTTATTAAATGAAGGGGAAAACAGCACCCCGGTGACGGCTGAAGATGGGTTAGCTTATCTGGTCGTGGTAGGTGAGAGTACAGACGCGGCCGCACCCCAACCAGAAAAAGCGGCACCCCCGGCCGACGAGACTACCCCAGCTGCGGATACCCCAACGGAAGCAAAACCAGACGCGGCCGCGCCTTCTGATGAACCGACTATCCATGTAGCTGAGGCGGAACCGGTCTTTGCCGAACGGGAAGCGAGCAGTGTTGAAACCCCGGCTGCGGCCGCGCCCAGTGGTAAGCCAAAAATCCGCATCGCCGGGCTGCGGCGGCCGCTTAACCACCCCACCTGGGCGGCCACCGACATCCTGATCAACGAGACCGCCTTCCGCGATGCCCAGGCCCATGCCTTATCCAGCCTGGAGCGGGAAGTGGCTGGCGTCCTCATCGGCCCCCCCCCCGAAAAACAGCCCGATGGCCGCTACGTCGTTCACATCACCGACACTATCATCGCCAAACATACCCGGATGCACGGGGCCAGCGTTACCTACACCCCAGAAAGCTGGCGCTATCTTAATGACAAATTAGCCGAAATGTATCCTGATGAGAGCGGTGTCATGGTCGGGTGGTACCATACCCATCCCGGCTTCGGCATCTTTCTCTCCGGCATGGATCAATTTATCCACCAAAATTTTTTCACCCAGGTGTGGCACGTCGCGCTGGTGCTGGATCCCGTGGCCCGTACCAGCGGCTTCTTTTGTTGGGATCGGGGCAAAACCCGGGTAGACCGGTATGATTTTCCCTGGCCTTATTGGGCCCATAAGGGATGGTAATGACGCCTGTTTTGGCGTATGATACGGTAAAGTTAAAAATCAGCGACACAAAATATGGCTGACGAAATAGAAGCCCCATTTATTCAGATCTCATTAGACGACATTGCTGAGGCCAATATGTTGAGCCTGCATTGTCCTATTTGTGCTGGCCCGGTGGAGGATCATGTCACCGAAGCCGCTTTGCAGCCGGTACTTTGCGCCAAATGTGGCACCCTTTACCACAAAATTTGTTGGGAGCAGAAAGGGGGGAAATGTGCCATTCTAGGCTGTGAACATACCCAATACCGGCTGTATGGCACACCGCGTGATCCGGTGCTGGTTATTCAGCCCCGTGACTTGCCTCGGGACACCCGCCCCTCCCCCAATGGCCCCAGCCCCTCTACCAAACGGCTCAAAGAAGAGCAGCGCCGGGCCTACCAGGAGATGCAGCAGCGCGGCTTCTGGTCACTCTTTTGGGATTGGCTGCTGCGAGCCATAAAGATCAGGGGGTAAAAGTTTTTAGAATTGACAACTCTTGAAGATTTGTCAATTCTCTACGTTGCCCCACTGCCCCTTTCTCCCCTTTCGCCAAAGGTTGCATAGTTTACTGAAATATTGCGGTTAAGTGGCTAAACTATGGAGAGCAAGTGCAGCTCTTGCTTGCCCAAATAGGATGATTTATCTTACTGTATAAGGAGTGAATAATGAAAAAAACATTGGCGTATGCGGCTATTTTATTGTGTTTAATTGTTATCTTTTTTCCCCTTAGTCTGAAAGGGGGGTCCACCTCTCAGGCTAATGCCGATGCCCCATTTATCATCAATGATGCCGATATTGATTCTCCCCCATTAGATCAGCTAATCATCAAATTTGTGAATGAAGCGGCCGCGAACCGGTTATTAGCCGGGAATGCTGAAAACAATGGCGAACTGACAGAACTAAGCGCGGCCGCAGGCATGGCTGTCACCTACGCCCAACCGATGGCCCTGGGAATGCACGTGGTGCGCCTGCCCGAACGGATCAGCTACCTGGAAATTGTGGCGGTTGCGGCCGCGTTGTCTGATGTTCATGGGGTTGAGTTCGCCGAACCCAACCGCATCTTTACCCACACTGGCGAAGGGGCACCTATGTTGGTCGCTCCCGACTTGATTCCCAACGACCCCCAATGGAGCAACATGTGGCATTTGCATTATACCGCCGGTAGTTCTGAAGGGATCAATGCGGCCGCGGGCTGGGACATTACCACCGGGTTAGCCAGCACCGTTGTGGCTGTCATTGACACCGGCATTTTGCCCCACAACGACCTGGCCGGAAAAACAGTCCCCGGTTACGACTTCATCACCGACCCATTTACGGCCAATGATGGGGACGGCCGCGACCCTAACCCGGCTGATCCAGGGGATTGGCACACAGCAGGCCAATGTGGGGCCGTCCCGCCCCGCAACAGCTCCTGGCATGGCACCCATGTCGCTGGCACCATTGGGGCGGCTACCAATAACAGTTTAGGCATTGCCGGGGTCAACTGGCATGCCAAGATATTACCGGCCCGGGTTTTAGGCCGATGTGGTGGCTCATTGGTGGATATTATTGATGCTATGGTCTGGTCTGCGGGAATACCGGTCACCGGCGTCCCTAACAACAGTAACCCAGCCAAGGTGCTTAACCTGAGTCTGGGTGGGTCTGGCAGTTGCTCTACAGCCACACAAAACGCTGTCAACGCCATTGTGGCCGCGGGCAGCACCGTTGTCGTGGCGGCGGGTAACAGCAATGCCAACGCCAGCGGCTTTACCCCGGCCAACTGCAACAATGTGATTACCGTATCGGCAACCAGCCGCACCGGCAGCCGCTCCTACTACAGCAATTATGGGGCTGTGGTAGAAATCAGCGGCCCTGGTGGCGAAACCAATGTCATCTCCAGCAATGGCGTTCTCTCTACCCTGGATACGGGCACAACCACCCCCAACAACAGCCATACCTACGCTTATTACCAGGGGACAAGCATGGCGGCCCCCCATGTTGCCGGGGTTGCTTCATTGGTTTTGGCCCTACGACCAGCCTTTACCCCCGCCCAGGTAGCTAATCAGCTGCAAACAACCGCCAGACCTTTCCCAGGGGGCAGCAGCTGTAATACCACCATTTGTGGTACTGGGATTGTAGATGTCTTCCGTGCCCTGCAACCGCTAGTGCCGCCCCCGGTAACCCCAAACAGTTACAATTATTTGCCGGTAGTGCAAAGGCCATTGCCTACCCCGACCCCATCCGCAACCCCAACTTCGCCCGCACCGACGAATCCGTTTGTCAACCCGGGCTTTGAGAGTGGATCTACTGGCTGGTCACAATATTCCAGCCACGGCTGGCCGATTATCGTTAGCTCTGGCCCGGTACCTGCCCATGGGGGCAGTTGGTATGGCTGGCTGGGGGGTGAGTATGATGATGTCAGCTATGTGCAGCAGCAGGTGACTGTGCCGGCCAGCGCACCTTACCTGTACTACTGGCATTGGATTGGTTCACAAGACGTATGTGGGTATGATTTCGCCTATGTCCGGGTTAATGGCACGACCGTTAACACATACAACCTGTGCAGCAGCGCCAATACCGGAGGGTGGGTCAAAAAGGTTATCAACCTCTCGGCCTATGCTAACCAATCAGTCGTGATTCAGGTCCGGGCCGAAACAGATAGCTCATTAAACAGCAATCTGTTTATTGATAGCTTTGGCTTCCAGGCATCGGCCTCATTCAATGAGGCAGGACCGGCCACACCTATTGATGCCGATGAAGCTGCACGACCACGCCACGCGGCCGCGCCGTAACAGCGGCTCATCAGGGAGATTGCTCTGAACAGCCCCACTTATCCATAAATCCTGAAAATCCGCATTCCAAACAACCAAAAACCGGGTCTCATGTGAGGCCCGGTTTTTTTGTGCAAATGAACAATCTTATTTACAATCAACTGATATGAGTATCATTGAACCATCCCCCCTTATTGACGGTGTGCAAATCGCCCGGCTGAAGCTGTGGCAAGATGATCGTGGCTTTTTTGTGGAAACGTTCCGCAAAGAATGGTTTCCCCAACGAAGCTGGGATATTGTCCAAACCAACCGCTCTGAATCCCGGCAAGGGGTGGTGCGGGGGCTGCATTACCATTTTCATCAAGTAGACTATTGGTATGTGCCCCGGGGGATGATTCGGGCGGTGATGGTGGATTTGCGGCCGCAATCCCCCACCTTTCGCGCCTCTTTAACCCTGGACATGGGGGAGGCTAACCCCATTGGTCTGTTTATCCCCGTGGGGGTGGCTCACGGGTTTGCTGCCCTCACCAACGCCACCATGACCTATATTGTGGACAACTATTATGACAGCCGGGATGAGTTTGGGGTTTTGTGGAATGACCCGGAATTAAACCTGGATTGGGGGGTAAAAAATCCTATCGTCTCACCCAGAGATATGGCCAATCCCCGGATGAGAGAGGTGAGTTTATAGTTTATAGTTTCGAGTTTAGAGTTTAGAATTTAGAGTTGTCGTGATCGCTATCATCGTTTTAGGCTGACTGTTAACTGCCCCACCCTACCCGTGCCAACAGCGGCGGTCCCAGGATAAGCAGCCCAATTAGCACAGCCCCACACGCACCTACCAGCACGGCCGCGGCCGCGACATCTTTAGCCACCTTCGCCAGGGGGTGGGGGTCAGGCATACTCATATCCACGACCGCCTCAATAGCCGTGTTCATAAATTCAGCCATCCAGACAGCCATGATGGTCAAAATCAATACCGCCCAATCAAGCCGGGGCAGCCGCAGCCACAAAGCCAGGGCGAAAACCAACACCGAAGCCACCGCATGAATCCAGGCGTTGTGCTGGGTACGCAGCACATATACCCAACCCGAAAAAGCAAAACGAAAACTCAACAATCGCTGTTTCAACGAGAAAGTTGATCGTGATTCATCCCTCATAACTCATCCTTCCTCATCTGGTGGATTGGTTAAAGCAGACCCCAGGGAATGCAAAATTTCCGCCTGAGCCGCCCACATATCAGCCTTCTCTTGGGGTTCGGTGTGATCATATCCCAGCAGGTGCAATAGCGCATGAACCGTTAACAGCTGCAGCTCAGCCAGGAGAGGGTGCCCTTCTGCGGCCGCTTGCCGGTCAGCATAAGGAACAGAAATGGCAATATCACCCAGGTAAAGCACCCCAGACCCAGGCTGCTCAGCCGCCAGAGGAAAACTAAGCACATCAGTTGGGCCATCTACCCCCCGGTAATCCCGGTTTAATTGGTGCAGGGTATCATCATCCGCAAGCAAGATGGTCAACCCGACCGGGGGCGAGACGTTTTGGTGGGTCAGCGCGGCCGCGGCCGCCTGCCTTATCGCCTCTTCATGTTCTGGAGCTACCGGCAGCTCTGTTTGCAGCGTGAGGTGATACATCGGAGGTAACGGGAAAAAGTGAAGAAGAAACTAATCTGATGAGCGGGTAGGTGAAGAAAGCAAAACAGCGTCTTTCTCTGATCGCTGCGGGGGAATAGGGGAGCTAACTGACAAATCCAGAGCAGAAGAGGCGTTGGCTGGCAATTCCAGGGGAGGCAAATCTGGGTTTTGATTCGCCGCCAGCAAAGCCTCATTGCCGGGATATTTGATCCGCACATGAAAACGGCCCTTGAGGGTCTCACTAAATGATTCCCGGATTTGCCGGAGATCCCCAAGCGTTAAATTGGCATTATCTAGCTGATTTTCCTTTAGATGATCCTCAACAATGGCATTGACCAACTTTTCAATAGCCATTTCCGTATCTGGGCGGACAGCGGTCGAGGCGGCTTCAACCGCATCAGCCAAAGCTACAATACCGGTTTCACGGGAGCGCGGCCGCGGCCCAGGGTATTGAAACCGCTTTTTCTCCACCGATTCTGCACCTGCTTCCCCAGCCTGAGCCAGGGCTTTCTTGTAAAAAACAGACACAACTCGATTCCCATGATGTTCGGCAATAAAATCACGAATGCGATCCGGTAAGCGGTGTTGTCTGGCTAAACTCAACCCATCGGTGACATGGCTCATGATGATGCGGGCACTGCTGTATGGGTCCAAAGAATCATGGGGGCTTATGCCGTCCTGGTTTTCCGTAAAGAAGGGGGGGCGGTTCATCTTACCAATATCATGGTAAAACGCGCCAACCCGAACCAGAGTGCTGTTGGCTTTGATTCGTTCAGCCGCCTGCTCGGCCAGGTTAGCTACCATGATACTATGGTGGTAGGTACCGGGAGCGCGGCGCAGCAGCTCCTTCAGCAGTGGATGATCCAGTCGGGAAAGGTCTTGAAGCTGCACAGTCGTGATAACCCCAAACAAACTCCCGGCCAGATAAAAACCGCCAATGGTGAGGCTGGCGGCAAAGATACCACTGAGCAGCCCCACCAGCAGCAGCTCTAATAGTTCCAGAGGTTCCATATTTTGCGGCAGGCGAAAAACGAGAATTGTCGCCATGTTGCCCAGAGCGGCCATCAATCCGGCGCGGAATACGGCATTGATACGAATGGTATCGGTTAAGGTGAGAACCGCCAGCAGCCCCCCAGCAGCGGTGTAGACAGCAATTTCTAGCGAATTATTAGCGATGAGGCCAACGATAGTTGCCAGGATGATGGTAACGATGAGGGCAAGCCGTTTATCAAAAATAATAGCCAGGAGCAAGGAGAGCGCGGCCGCGGGGTACAAGTAGGCCAGCACGGTACGTCCAGGGATCATAAAGCGAGCGGCAAAGACAAAGAGAAGAATAAGCAAACCAAAGAGGAACCAATACCGCACCACCTCCCGCAGACGGGGATGAAATTGCTGCCAATAGAAGGTGATGAGGGTGACGGCCATAAGGGAAGCGGTAAAAAAGCTAACAATATCTTGCCAGCGTCGCTCTTGTTGTAATAAATCTAGTTCGGTCAGGGTTTCAACATGCTCTTTGGTAACCAACTCCCCAACACGCACAATCATCTCTCCCTGGCGTACTTCTTGAATCTGAACCGGGATCCTCTCCGCGGCCGCTTGTCGTTGAGATTGCGTTTGCTCTTCGTTAAAAAAGCTATTTGCCACGACAAATTGAGGGGCTATGCTGGTAACAACACGTTCTTGCTGGGGAGAAAGATCAAAGCTGGCTTCTAAACGGGCCTGCCGGCGGGAATCATTCAAATCTACATCTCGGATTTGGTTTCGCATCATAACCTGAATGATCCGCAGAATATCCGCTTTGGTTGTTTCGTAGGCTTCCCCACTCATAACGACCAAATCTTCAGCCACTTCATCTTCCAGGCGAATATAGGTAATGGCTTTTAGATAGTTGATTTTGGTAGCCGGGCTGGCTAGAGTATCTGCCCGCACGGTATCAACGAAGGCAAAAATATCGCGGGCTAAATCATTTTGGCTGCGACCAATAGCCGCAGAAGGGGGATCATAAACATCGTTGACATTAGCGGCCGCTAGCTCACGGGCTTTGCGGGTTAGCTCATTGCTTTCAAAGGCAATCGAACGCGGGGCAACTACCGGCACCATGGAGGGCTGCCCTTCACGCACCTCGACACGGGGGGTTAGCGAGGTGTTTAGAGCCAGGATGACGGTGAAGCTAAGGGTAAGGGTAATAATGAACAACCAGAGAATAGAACCCTCAATAAAAACCCAAAGCCGTTCCTGCCAGGGAATTTTTTGTTCGCTGTCTGTTACCATAAAAAACTATCTTAGCCAGCCAATTGGGCTTTCACGACTTCATTAACCAGCCGACCATCAGCCTTGCCTTTGATTTGCGGCATGAGGTAGCCCATAAGCCGCCCCATCTCTTTGCTGCTGCTGATGTTAAGATGAGCAAGGGCGGCCGCGACCAACGTTTCAATTTCAGCCCGGCTCATCATTTGGGGCAGGTATTGTTCAATGATGGCAATATCCCGCTCCTCTTGTGCGGCCGCGTCCGTGCGCCCGGCTTTTCCATAGTCGGTGATGCTCTCCCGGCGCTGTTTGACCTGCTTCAACAGCAAATCTGTCACCCCAGCATCATCCAGTGGTTTGCCGCCATCTACTTCTGTTTGTTTGATGGCCGCCAGCAGCAGCCGCAGCACATCTCGCTTAACAGTTGCTCCTTCCCGCATGGCACTCTTCATATCATTGTGTAACTTTTCTTTCAGGCTCATAACTTACCTCAGGCAGATACGAACGATGGATTACCAAAGATGGGGTGCTTGTCTAAACAATCTACATCCACCTGCCATCTTTTCGACATGCTCCAGGCAGGCTCTTCATCATCCATCTTTTTAAGATTGTAACATTGTGGGCAAGGGTGTCAAAGGGGGGGCTAATCGGATGAACCCATTGTCAGGTAAAAAAAGTCACGGCGGTGCGGCCGCAGGTAACGATCAAGCAGCGTTTCCATGCCTTGCGGAAACAGGGGAACAGCCAACAAAGTGCCATCTGCGGCCGCTTCAATCGCCGTAAAATGAACCCAGGAAGCATTGATATCGAGCAAAAGCCCATTGGCAGCCCCTATTTGCAGCATCACCTGGGCTAAAATGGGCATACTGAGACTGGGGCCAGCCACATAATAAAGCACCTGCCGATCCTGGCTAATAGCCAACCCAGAGCGCCAGGTTACAATTTCGCCGTTAATCGTCCCGCCCCAATCGGCCAGCGAATTGTTAAAGACCCGCTCATTGACCACTCCGCGGTGAATCACCAGCCGACCATTTTGCCGCCAGGCCACCAGATCATCTCTTTCAACAATATCTTCCCCCCAGGCCCCAATGGCGATTGAACCATCTTCATACATGGCTACGGTGCCAAACCCATCACGGGCTGGCACGGCCAGAATACCATCGGCCATCGCCCCAAAATTGCCGTGCGTGGTCTGAAACCCCCCATTAAACGCGGCCAATAAAAAGCCAGCCTGTTTATGCTGCTCAGGGATGCGTCCAAAGCCACGCGGCCCGCCAGCCACCCCCGGCTCTTCCGTGCCCAGGACAAAATGTAGCTCTGTCTGACGCATATCAAAGGCGACCACGGCGGCCAGGGCAAAGGGGCGATCTGGGTCAGGTTGTAAGAAGGTGCGGTAAGCGACCGTCAGGCTGTCAGGGCTATACAAATAGGGTGACCAGATACCTTCACCGGCTAAGGTACCCATCGGGGAAACCAGATCGGGCTGCCAGGGGGTGGGAGTGGGTATAGGTGTTTCGGTGGGGGGTAAGGTTGGGGATGGGATAGCGGTAGGCGTCATCTCTACCACGACCTGGACCACAGTTGGGGGGGGTGCGGTTGGCGTGAATGAGGGAAGTGGCAAAGGGGTTGGCACAGGGGCCACTTCCCAGGGAGTCTCTGGCTGGGTCAACCCCAGCCGGTACTGCCACTTTTTTAGCCCATCCTGAACGGTAAAATAGACCGTTTCTAAAGCGGCTACCCCTTGATTACCAATAAGCGGCCGCAACAAATTAGCCCCCTGTGCCCCTAAACCAGGCCAGGCCATGACAAGGACAAAACCAGCGATGCTCACAACAAATAGGATAACAACTAGGCGGCGCAGCCAGGGGCGCATAATAATCGTCAGGTAGTGGGCAAATATTGTTTAATTTTGTTGCCCAACTCAATAACTGAAAATGGTTTAGTCATAAATTCCTGCACCTGGCCTACGGGAAACCCTTCCACCGTTTCATCTTCAGGCCGTTTGACGGAGAGGATGATAACCGGTAAATCAGCCAGGAGCGGATCAGACCGCAGTTCATAAACCAGGTCCCAACCACTGCGCCCTGGCAGCATTAAATCTAAGATGATGAGATCAGGGCGTTGGCTGCGGATGATCTGTAGGCCTGAGTTGACATTGTTGACACCAATCAGGTTTACGGGCATTTTGAGCATGGTCAGGGATTCACGTAACAGGTTGATGATGGCGATTTCGTCTTCGACGTAAACAATGGTGGGTAGGGTATTGCGGTCAACCATAACTTCTCCAGGTTGTGTTTGCTGCTGTGGACAATGTGCGGCATTTTTTATGCCGACATTGATTGTGGGGATTATAGCGGGATTGCGGCCGCTGACGAATCTATAGTCGGCGCGGCGATAAAGCAAAAAAATCTCAGATTATGCTTGCTGCCCGCAAAACGGCTCAAACAGCAATCGGGGCGACAATCCGCGGATGGGATTGGTACCCTTCCAAAAGGAAATCGTCATAGGTGAAAGCGAATAGTTCCTTTACCGTTGGGTTCAGGCACATCACTGGCAGAGGGTATGGCTCACGCTCTAGCTGAAGCTGTACCTGCTCTAAATGATTCAGGTAAAGATGGGCATCGCCAAAGGTATGAACAAACTCGCCCGGTTCATAACCGCTTACCTGGGCCAACATAAGGGTCAATAAAGCATAAGAGGCGATGTTAAAAGGGACACCCAGAAAAATATCCGCGCTGCGCTGATACAACTGGCAGGAAAGTTTGCCTTCGGCTACATAAAATTGAAACAGACAATGACATGGGGGTAGAGCCATACGCGGAATATCCGCCACGTTCCACGCGCTGATGATATGACGGCGGCTGTCTGGATTTTGCCGCAGTTGGGAAACGAGCTGGCTCATCTGGTCAATGGCTGTCCCATCTGGGGTTGGCCAGGAACGCCACTGGTAGCCATAAATAGGCCCTAGCTCCCCTCGCTCATCGGCCCATTCATCCCAAATGGTGACATTGTGTTGATGCAAATAACTGACATTGGTCTCGCCGCGTAAGAACCAGAGCAGTTCATGGATGATGGAGCGGAGATGAAGTTTTTTGGTTGTGACCAGGGGAAAGCCATCGGCGAGGTTAAAGCGCATCTGGTAACCAAAGATGCTGAGGGTGCCTGTGCCTGTCCTGTCTTCTTTCCGCACCCCGTTGTCTCGAACATAACGCATGAGGTCAAGGTATTGTTTCATAATGGTTGATTGGCGATTGACGCTTGTAAATTTACGATTACACTCCTCACTCCTCACTCCTTACTCCTCACTCCTCTCTGCCGTACTGCTTCGTACAGGAGAAGCGCGGCCGCAACCGATACGTTGAGGCTGTCTACAGTGCCACGCATAGGGATATGGACTTGCTGCGAAGCGGCCGCGAGCCAGCTTTCACTCAGCCCATCCGCCTCACTGCCCATAAGCAAGGCGATGGGGCCACTCATAGGAACGTCGGTGTAGGCCAGAGGGCCAGCCGGGGTGGCCGCGATGAGGGTGAACCCCTGTTGTTGCAGCCAGAATAGCAAGGTGGGGACAGCGGCCGCGACCACCGGCACGGTAAAAATGGCTCCCAGACTGGCCCGAATGACATTAGGATTATAAAGATCGGTACCGTCCCCACACACCAGCACTCCATCCACGCCGGCGGCATCAGCGGTGCGGAGGATGCCCCCCAGATTGCCCGGCTTTTCTACCCCTTCTAAGACAATGAGCAGGGTTGCGGCCGCCAGGTCGGTCAGCGGTTTAGACCAAAACGGTAGTACCAATAACAGGCCGCCGCTCTGCTCCCGGTAAGCCACTTTGGCGAACAGTTCCGGGGTTAGGCTGAATAGAGCAGTGGCCCCATTTTGGGCCAACTGTTGTAACTGGGCCAGAATGGGGGCTGCGGCCGCGTCTAGCCGTGCTGGGCAAATATAGGCTTCCACTGGCATCAATCCTGTCTGTAAAGCCAGTGATACCTCCCGCACCCCTTCCACCACCGTCTGCCGATGTTCATCTCGATAAGCGCGGTTATTCAATTTTAACAAATGTTTGATACGGCTGTTTTGGGGGCTGGTAATGGGGATCATAACGGAAACAAGTTTATCATTACCCTTGATTCATAAGCAAAAATAACCCCTCAGGATTTTGCCAGGTCTAATGTGAGGCATGAACGCTCTTTAAGCGGGAAATTTCGCGGCCGCGCCACTATGCGCCAAAAATGCCCATTACCAGTATAATAACCAGGGTAAAAATCTCACCGTCTCTAATCACCAGTCATAACTGCTAACCCTCTCTGGAGACACAACCTTCCAAAGATTTCGTTGCCAATGATCACCAGTGGAGAAAACCTTCGGAAGGCTTACTAGTTACCACCAGTCTCCCACTCTCCCCAAAAGGACCCCCCTATGAGCGAACGAATTGACCTCCCCCCCGATACCCCATACGTCAACGCCTTGCTCTTACAAGCTCTCAACGGCATTGAAGAAGTGTTGGGCAGCAATGGGCTAAACGCTGTTCTCAAAAGCAGCGGTTTACAGCGGTATATCAATGCCCCCCCACCCAATAATTTGGGCCAGGATGTGCTGGTGCGAGAATATGCCTTGCTTAACCAGGCCGTCCAGGATTTCACAGGGCGAGCTGGTAAAGGGATGCTCCAGCGGATTGGCCGGGCCTCATTTCGTTGGGCGGCCAGAGAGCAGCAGGCCACCATGGGGCTGGTTGGCATCGCCCTGAAAGCCCTGCCCCAAAATTTACGCAAAAAGGCGATTCTCCTGGCTGTCCGCAAAGGGCTAAGCGACACCCTCAGCTATGCCCGCATTAAAGTAGAGAGTGATGGGGATACCCTGATTTTTATGGATTACACCTGCACCATCTGCCATCAGCGCACCAGTCCAGACCCGGTATGTCACCTCTACCTGGGAACGTTAGCTGAGGCATTGGCTTTTGCCACCGGCCGCGATTTCCGTGAATTTGACGTAGCCGAGACCCATTGCAAAGCCAAAGGGGATGATTGCTGCCGTTTTGAAATACGTGACCGCCCCTGACGAAGGGTAGAAGGCAAAGGCAAAAACGTTTGGCCTATCAGCCCCTGGTCATCCGCCTTTTGCCCCTATTATGAGGAACCCCATGAATCTTACCTTATCCCCAGACACCCAGAAGTTCTTAACCACCCTAAGCGAATTTGTGCGTGAGGAGATCATCCCCCTGGAGCGGCTTTTTTTGGACCACCGATTTGCTGAACTACAACCCCAGATAGATGGTTTGCGTCAAAAAGCGAAATCACTTGGCTTTTGGCTGCCCCAAATACCGCGAGAATATGGGGGCATGGGGCTTTCCCTGGTGGAGCATGGGCACGTCAGTGAAGTTTTGGGGCAGACACCTCTGGGCCATTATGTGCTGAACTGCCAGGCTCCAGATGCGGGCAATATGGAAATCCTCATTGAGTATGGCACAGAGGAACAGAAAGAGACATATTTGCGGCCGCTGCTGGCCGGAGAGATTCGCAGCTGTTTTTCCATGACCGAACCGGCCAACCCCGGCTCCAACCCAACCTGGATGAGTACTACCGCTGTCAAAGAAGGGGATTCCTATATCGTAGATGGCCTCAAATGGTTCACCTCAGCCGCCGAGGGAGCAGCTTTTGCCATTGTTATGGCCGTGACTGACCCACACCAGGAGAATAAATACCGCCGGGCCAGCATGATTATCGTGCCGACAGATACGCCGGGGTTTCATCTAGTACGCAACATTTCGGTGATGGGGGAGCGGGGGCACGGCTTTGCCAGCCATGCTGAAGTACGGTATGACGAATGCCGCGTCCCTTTGCACAACCGGCTGGGAGAGGAAGGGGGTGGTTTCGTCATCGCCCAGCAGCGGTTAGGGCCAGGGCGAATTCATCATTGTATGCGCTGGCTGGGTATTTGTGAGCGGTCATTTGATTTGATGTGCCGGTATGCCCTGCTGCGCCAGATCGCCCCAGGCAAACCATTGGCCGCGGAGCAGACCATCCAAAATTGGATCGTAGAAAGTCGGGCCGAGATCAACGCGGCCCGGCTAATGGTAGTTCAAGCGGCCCATAAAATTGACCAGGCCGGAACTTATGCCGCCAGGGTAGAAATTTCTTTGATTAAATTTTTTGTGGCCGGGGTGCTGCAAAAGGTGTTGGATCGGGCGATTCAGGTGCATGGAGCTATGGGGATGACGGATGAGCTGCCCCTGGCCTATTGGTTCCGCCATGAGCGGGCGGCCCGAATTTATGATGGACCAGATGAAGTACATAAGCGCGCGGCCGCACGGCAGATTTTGGCGCAGTACCAGTAAAGAGGTGAGGATTGCGTGTTGCGGACCGAGGATTGGATTCTTAACCCTTAACTACCTATTTCCCCAATGCCATCTTTATTTTTGATTTTCCTATTCCTGATAGCCGTCGCTTTTTTGTGCCGGGTAGATTTTGTTTATTACATTTTGTACGTCGGTCTGGGGATTTATGGGTGGAGCCTCATCGTGACCCCCCGCCTGCTGCGCCGTGTCCATGTGAGCCGGGCATACAATGATCATGCTTTTCTCAACGAGCCGGTTGAAGTGCAGGTTCAGTTCAACAATGACAAATGGTGGGGGGTGCCCTGGGTGGAAGCCCATGAAAGTGTACCTCCTAATTTGCATACGGGGATGTCCCTCCATCAGGCGTTTACTTTACGCGGCCGCAGCTTGCACACCCTCCAATACCAGATAAGAGCCAACCGACGAGGGTATTATCGGCTGGGGCCGCTCCAGGTACAGGCCGGGGACCTGTTTGGCATCACCAGCAAAAAATGGGAACTACCCCCTGATTATCTAACCGTCTATCCCCGCATCATTCCCCTGGTTCGGCTGACAATCCCATCTCGGCTGCCCTTTGGCACCATTGCCAGCCGACAGCGGTTGTTTGAAGACCCGGCGCGGCCGCAGGGCATTCGAGCGTATCGTCCGGGGGATTCCCAGCGGCAAATCCATTGGAAAGCGACAGCCCACACCGGCAGCCTGGTCGTCAAAACCTATCAGCCAGCCATTTCCCTGGAAACAGCTATTTTGCTTAATTTGAATGAGGCAGATTATTGGCGCCAGACCCGTACTGGCATGATAGAATGGGGAATTGAAGTCGCGGCTTCATTGGCCGTTCACCTGGTGGAGCAGCGACAAGCGGTTGGGTTAATTACCAATGGGGTTGACCCACTGCGGCCGCAGCCAGACGACGCCGCAGCCCAGTTTGATGAAAATACCGGACGCCTGCTTACCGAGAAAAAGCGTACCGGACTGCCCATGCCCCTACCCCCCCGGCGCGGCCGCGAGCATCTGATGAAGCTGCTTGAACTATTAGCCCGTGTAGAAGCAGGGGAAAATCCATCCTTCAGCCAATGGCTGCCTAAAGCCACCTTGGGGTTGAGTTGGGGTGCCACCCTGCTCATCATTACCCCACAAGGCGATCTGGCTATCTGTAACGCTTTACACCGGTTGGTGCGAGCCGGTTTCAACCCCGTTTTACTGGTTTTAGAGCCAGATGTCCAGTTTGTCCAGGTGCGGGAGCGCGGCCGCCAGCTCGGGTTCGCGGCTTACCATGTGCAAGAAAAACAAAATTTGGCCCTGGGCAGCCAGCCCCAACCCAGACCACAGCCCTTTAGCGGTTATTGATGGGCAAATCAACACAGGTAGGTATATACACCTGACCAGGCAAATAATTCTCCCACTCCTCGGCTGACAAATTACGAGAAACTTCCTTACACGCTTGTTCTAGCAAAATCTCATACTCAGCATCCTCTACCCCCCCGGTGGCCGCACTCAACTGCCATAAACGAATCTCCCCGCTGGCCGCAGCCGAGGCTAAAAATTGTCCATCAGGGGAGACAGTCAACCCCAAAATAGCCGCTTGAGGCCCCAAAAGGGTGGCTCTGGCCTGACCGAGATCCGTCGTAAAAGCGGGTACTTCCCACAAGCGAATCGTACCCGTCGAATCGCCGACAAAAAGGGTACTCCCAACCGGGCTAAAGGCCACTGCACCCAATTGCGCGACATTAAAGGTCAGGCTAGACGGAGCAGGAATGCTGCTGGCCGGATTGGCCAGATTCCACAACCGTACCGACGCATCTGAGCCGATGGTCGCCAGGAGGCGACCAGTACGATTAAGCGCCAGATCATTGGCAAAACGTTGGTTACTGCTCAAGCGAAGCGGCCGCACCTGGGGTAAACGGCTCACCTCCCATAAATATACGGCTTCGGCACTGGCCGAGATCAGATAAGATTGATTGTTCCCCTGAGCATAAGTTAAAGCAAAAACAATGTTGGTATGTTCACTGATAACCATCATGGATCGCTGTGGCTCATCTGCTGTCAACTCCCAAATCCGAACCGAGCGATCTTCACCCCCAGAAAACAGGCGTGTCCCATCCGGGCTAAAGACAAGGGCACGCACAGAACCAGCATGACCAGCCAGGGTGAGGAGTGGTTGATCAGGATTAGCTAAATCCCACAGGTTAATCAACCCATCATCACCAGCCGAAGCGAGTTGGATCGTCACCGGATTAAAAGCCACGGTGCGTACTGGGCCGGTATGCTGACTCAACTGATAGGGATCATTACCCGGCGCAAATAAATCATAAACGAGAACAATCCCATCATCGGTAGCGGCCGCGAGCCATTGCCCATCCCGGCTAAAGGTTAAGGAGCGCACAGGGCTGCCAGAGCGTCGCAAAATGTTGTTGTAATAAGGGCGCGTCAGCACATCTTGTAAAACGGCTTGCGACAATTGGCGTACCTCAATATCCGGGGTCTCGCCTAAACAAGGCAAATTGGTAGCCTGCACGGCCAGCAAAGTTGCCAACTCAGTATCATTTTGCGGCTGGCTTAAGGTCAAAATCGCCTGGGCTGCCAGGGCCTGCGAAAGCACAATGCACCGTTGTTGTTCCGCTTCTAAACGAGCCTGCTCCGCGTCTTGCCGGGCCTGTTCTGCTTCGGCAGCACGAGTAGCCGCCAGAAACGCGGCCGCCTGGCTGGTAGCCGCCAGATCAAGATTTTCTTGGGCAAACGCTTCACTGGTTCCTTGGGCCTGGGCGGCATCGGCGGCCGCCGCGTTGGCCGTTTGCACCAAAAAATTAGCTTCAACGGCAAAGGAGTCACTGGTAACGGCGGCAATACCTGCGGTGGCTGCGGCCGCTTCGTTGACAATGGCCAAAGTGGCGTTTTGAGCTGCCTGCACCTGGGCCGCCTGGCTTTGCCAAAGGGCAATTACGGATGCGGCCGCAGTCAGGAAAAAAGCGATCACCAACCCAATCGCCAAAAGGCGCAGGCGGGCGGCTATACGGGCCTCCTTCTCCGCCTCTTCCTGGGCACGGGCCAGGTCCCGCTCATTTTGGGCATCCTGGCTGGCCTGCAAAAATGACTTAACCGGCTCCTCACACGTTTCCAGGTTGACCTCTTGCAGGGCTTCCCGCAGTTGGGTGCCCCGGAAAAGTTTCTCCCGGGGACGCTCTGCCCGTTCCCAGGCGGCCGCAGCCTGAACGAGCGGGCTTTGCCGTAAACGCCATTCCGCATTAGCCTGCAAGATTGGCTCCACAAACCGGTCATGCACCAGTTCAAACCAGGTGCCCCCAGCTCTAAATTCGGAGCGCAGCAAAAATTGGTTGACCAGCAGAAGGATAGCCTCATTGGGCAGGCTGGCCGTTGTCTCACGCCCCTGGTAAACGGTACCTCGGGTACGTGATTCGGTGATGAGATGGTTTTCAAACCAGTTCCGCAAAGTTAATTCCGTAACCCCGGTTTCCTTAATGACCCGGCCAATCGCTTGTTCGTAAAATTGACCTAAAGCCATATCTACGTCGCCAAGTTCTTTGACATCATCGTAGCTAATTTCAGCCAGCGGCCGCGCTTGTAAATTGTGCCAGAGTTGATAACAAACCACTTGCAACTGCACCGGCTCCACAAATTGGCCTAAAATCACTTCATCTTTGGTCTGACCATGAATCTGACGCAAATTATTGACCAATGTTTCCGCCACGCCTGGAGCAAAGGGGCGGCCGCCACGCCGGGCTGGCTCTTCGATAGCGATCAGCGCCGTTTCGGCATCCATCCGCTGCATAAAAAAGCGCGGCCGCAGGCGTCGTGGCAGCATCCGGGCAAACGGGTCTAAAGAAGCCACGTAATCTTCACGCATTGAGAGCAAGACCCAAAGAAGCGGATCCTGGTTCATCGCCTGGGCTAACTGCTCAAAAAAGGCCGGCCGCTCCTGCCAATGATCCAGGTGCGTCGTAAAAATCTCTTCAAATTGATCAATAATTAACACCCGAGCCAGCGTTGGATCCGGCAGTTGCTCTTTTGTCCGTTGCAGATATTCGCTTAAAGTTGTTTGCGCCAACGCCTGCGGTTCGGCCTGGTTAGGGTCCAGGTTAAGGAGCAAATTGAAGGCAAAAACATTCGTTATCTCGGTTACTTTAGCGGGCAAAGCCCCTGAAACACGGGTAACAGGCAAAACAAAAAACTCCTCATCCCGCAGACCTGGGATGAGGCGAGTATTGATAAGCGAGCTTTTGCCAGCCCCAGACCGGGCATAAAAGAGCGTCAGCGGCTCGCTAATCACCAGCGAGAGCAGCTCTCGTGCTTCCCGTTCCCGGCCAAAAAAAAGGCGGGCATCTTCTTCAAGGAAGGTACGTGGGCCAACATACGGATTGGTAGATGAGGTTAGTTCGTCCCTTGCCATTGCGCCCATAACTCCTGGGTAAATTGCTGCGGCGTGCCCCAGTAAACATCGAAATCCGCTTTATTGAAATAACGGCCCAGATAATCCTGGATTTTCTCGTGGGCGGTTGGGGGCGCGGCCGCAGTAACGCCGGGCACCATTTGAATAGACAGGCTAAACAGCCGCCGACTGTTACGCCGGGTGCTAATTAAACCACGAAACAACGTCTTAAAGTTCCAATCAGCCAACTCATATCCAAGCAGAAGCAGCGTAGAATCACCAAAAACCTGGGCCACACGGGGAGGAACCGCCTCAATATCGTCAGAAATTTTGACCAGAAAATCCAGATAATCATCTTCGCTAATGACCAGAGACGAGGGGTAAGCATCCAGGCCATTGAGATGATAAACCAGCGGCCGCGACTCACTGGGCTGATAATCCCGCTCCGTCTCAAAAATCGAAGGGGTATCATCTTTGAGATGATCGTGCCAATAACAAATCTCCGTCACGGGTGACTTACCGGCGACGCGTAGGGCATTTTCCAAAAAATCGTAATAACTGGTGGTGAGATAAATAGAGATGGGCAGTTCGGCTAAAATACGCAGCGGGTTATCTAGCTCGCGCTCAAACTTAGGGTAAGCCAGCCGCTCGGCTAACTGGGAGAACGTTAGATCATACAGCTCATCATTTAAGGTTTCCCAAAATTCATTGCTCTCTAAACTGCGCTCAGCCTTCACTTTTGCCAGGGTGTACCGTTTGGCAAAATCAAGAAAATTTTCCTTGGCGCTCAGGTAATCTCGACTGTTGACACCCAAATATTGGGCCAAATGAGCGATGTTCAAACTGCTTTCGCTGGGAAAAGGGTAATCCATCTCCGTAGCCCAGGCAGGGATCACCTGGTTATCGCCGGGAAAATAGACCCGATCACTAATAATAGGGGTAAATTTGTTAGCTTTAATTCGCCGAATAATGGTGCGCCAATCTACGTTATTTGGGGTACTCATGGTTTTTAGTTTGTTTATTGGGGTCTGGTGTTCTTTGAACTGACCACCGGTTATTACTGTACTGGTGCATTGGTTATTAACACTGGTGAAATCAATTTTCGCCTGAGTCCAGTTGCTAATAAAGATGGGTCTGATTTCTAAGCCAAAGCGACCCGAAAACCGCGCCGCCGATGACGATGATCGGGAGCATACCAGCTACGGGCCGTGCAGCGCAAACGGTCAGGGGAATCAGCAAAGGTGCCACCCCGAAAAAGACGATGCCCTGGGGACTCTTGCGCCTCTCGCTCATCTACCTGATAAGGGTAGGTATAACTGGGTTGGGCTGGATCTGTGCCCCAAAGAGTGTTGGTCCATTCGCTGGCATTGCCCAGCATATCATAACAGCCATGAGGAGATACGCCACTCGGATAGGCTTGAACGGGCGCCGTCCCGTTTTGGCTGTGGTGGCAGCAGTTGTCATCCCATTCATTCCCCCAGGGGTAGAGGCGGCCATCGGAACCTCTGGCGGCTTTTTCCCATTCCGCCTCACTGGGCAGCCGGTAGGGCCGACCGGTGACCTGCCTGAGCCACTGGCAGTACGCCTGGGCATCGTACCAGCTTACCCCCACAACTGGATGGTCAATGGTTTCTGGCATCGGGGAGCGGCCGAACCAGCCCATTTCTCGTCCCACTGGATGGGAGGTCTGGCGGATAAATTCGCCATATTGTTCGTTGGTGACGGGATATTTGCCCAGGCGGTAAGCGGGTAAGGTGACGGTATGGGCTGGGGTTTCGTGGTCAGGAATGTTAGCCCCCGGTTCATGGCCCATGGTGAAGGGGCTGGCCGGGATGTAGACCAATTCTGGCTCAAAGGGGAGACGGGGGCGGTAATCTCCGGCCAGGAGCTGGTTTTCACGCAGACGGCTGAACAGAACGGGGATGGCCGCGCCGGGCAAATTGGCGGTGAGGATATGGGCGCGGGCACGGTTCGCGGCCGCGTCTACCTGCCCGTGGTGGGCCAACTGCTCATAGAAGGTACGGGCAAACGCCTGGGCCGTCACGACGGGCACCAACTCTTGCATAGCGACGACGGTACTGATCCCGGCCTGGATCAGTTGAGGGGCCAGGCCGCGAAAGGCATCAGCGGGGTGGCGGGTGGCGGTCTGGCAGCTTGAGAGGTAGATGAGGCGCAAACTGGCGGCCGCAACCGTATCTATTCCCCCCAGCAGCCTGGTTAGCATAGCCACAAACTCACTGTCCCGCACTGGTTTGGCCTGGTTGGCCTCATCGGCCAGATAAAGGAAGGCGTTTTGGCTGCTGCGGGCCATCTGCCCATGCCCAACCAGGTGCAAAATGTGAATCCCCTGCCGTAAGCCGGTTTCTAGCCGGGCCAGGGTAACGGGGGATTCCATCCGGATTAGCTCAAAGCGGGGGTCGGTAGCGGCCGCGTTCATTAGCTGCCACTCTAGTTCCCCATCTATCGGCTGCAACCCATATTTTTCCAGGTTATCCGGATTGGCGACGGCTACCAGGATGCGTACTGGGGTTTCCTGGATGGGGGGCTGCGGTCGCCACGGACCAGCCAGGTAACGGGAGAATGGGGTGTTGTTGCTGGCGGCCAGGTGGCTGGCCCCATCGTGTAGTTGTTCCCAGGGAAGGGGGTGGAGTTCCGGCGCGGCCGCGTCCAGGCGCAAGCGTAACCGTCGCTGCGGGTGTTGGCCGGATAATCTGGCCCAGGCCAGTTGCAGGGTAGGGTCAGCCATGAGCCACTGCCAGAGAGTCTGCCCGACGGCGGAGTCATTACTGTTTGAACTAAGGGTGGGCAAAGGGGCGGTAATATATCCCCTGGGGAGCTGCTGCTCACCGGTCACAGTCATCTCTACCGGATAACCGGCTTCCTCACGGGGGAATAGGCGGATTTCTATATCGGCGATCATAAGGGATATTGGCCACAAATGACACGAATTGACACGAATTTTTTTACTTTGTGCTAATTCGTGGCTAAAAAGCTTTTTGACTCTTCTTTGCCTGACCCCAAAATTTTAGCTTTAAGCTGGCATTCCTGCCATTCAGCCTGGGGGTCGGAGTCCCAGACGATGCCGCTGCCGATATGGTAGCGGGCTAGTTGGGTTTGCTGGTCCACCAGGGCGGTGCGGATGGCGACGTTGAATTGGGCCTGACGGCCTGGGGCCAGGTAGCCAATGGCCCCCGTGTAGAGGGAACGCGGCCGCGCCTCTAACTGGTTAATAATCTCCATCGTCCGCACTTTTGGGGCCCCGGTTATGGAAGCGCAAGGGAACATGGCGGCCAGGATGTCGCTAAAGGGAGCGGCGCTGTGCCCGGTGACGGTAGAAGTCATCTGCCACAGAGTGGGATATGGTTCAGTGGCAAACAGGTGGGGCACCTGGACAGAGCCGGTCTGGCAAACGCGCCCCATGTCGTTGCGGATCATGTCCACGATCATCACGTTTTCGGCCCGGTCTTTTTCTGAATGGTAGAGAGCCAGCCGGGTTTGTTCATCCTGGGCCGGGGTGCGGCCGCGAGCCATCGTTCCCTTCATCGGTTTAGACCACAGCCGCTCCCCATCCAGGGCGAAAAATAGTTCCGGTGAGGCAGAGCAGATAATCCAACGTCCTAAATCGAGGTAGGCGGTGTAGCTGGCCTGCTGGGCCTGGGCCAGGTGGTAGAAAAAGGCGTACCCATCCCTTGCGAAGGCTGTTCGCAGGGGGAAGGTAAAATTAACCTGGTAGCTGTTTCCCTGGGCGATTTCCGCTTTGATGGCCTGGATGGCGGTGTGGTACGCGGCCGCGTCTATGGTTGACTGCCAGGGTAAGGGGGCGAAAGGGGCGGCGGGTGGGGGTAGGGTGTCTAAGATGTGAGGGGCGCGGTATAGGCCAAACCAGAGCAGAGGCAAATCATCTGGGGGGGATGGGTGAACGGTGAGGTGAAAAGCGGCCGCGGCTTCGTAGGTGAGAAAACCAATGGCATAAAGCTGCTGCTGGTTGACCGCCTGTTCGATGGTTTGTAAGGCGGGGAGAACGTCAGCAGGGGCCGCGGCCGCGATCACAATCTCAGGTAAACCAAACTGCCACCAAACTGGGCCGACCTGAATCAGGGCTGTTTGTGGGGTCAACACCCTTACTTTTCCTGACGTAACTGGCGTAATTGGGCTTCTAACTCAGCAATCCGAGCTTCGGCTTCGCGGCGGGCTTCGGCTTCATAGGCAGCCCTGGCTTCAGCCATACGGCGAGCGTCTGCTTCTGCCTGCCACTGCTGTTCAACCTCTTCATGGGGGAGTAGCGTTTTCCCAGTGTGGGGATCATGCAGCCGCAGGGTGCAGTCGTGCAGATGAAACTCCAGCCCTAATACCTGGCTGGGTAACACCAGCGTCCCATCTTCCATTTTGTGGGGGGGGATGGGTTGGTAATAATCATTGACGAGTTGGTACCCTTGGATGGCCGGGGTTAAAAATTGAAACTTAGGGTCAAACAAAATATATTCCTGCACCCCCAGTTCGGCGTACAGTCCCCGCTTCATCGCTTTGTCATTGTACACAGAATTTTTGGAGAGGATTTCAATGACAAGATCAGGGGCTTTGCCTTCTACCCATACTTTGTAAATATCCCGCATATATTTGCCAATGTCCCGGGCAAAGAAAACATCGGGGGCCACCGAAGCGGCGGGGTTACCTTCTTCATAATACATCAGCCTATTGGCCCCCACGTAAACTGTCTCATCTTCGGCAAATTGGGTTCGCAGGGCATCCACGAGATAAAGCAGCCAGACAAGTTGAAAATCAGATTCAGCCATAGGTTGTCCATCTGATTCGGGGTATTCAATGGGGGTATAGGGAAGTGGCGTATCTTGCCTGGGGATGAACGGGGCTATTGTTGTCATATCGTTTTCATGGAAACATGAAGTGTGAAAAACGATCCATCACGCATCACATATCATTCTTTTCTTTCTCTGTAACCCTATTATAATCCAGCCGTATGGCTTATCCCAATTTTCACCTGCGCTGTCTCATTTGCGGCCGCAGCTATTCCCCCTCAGAGTTGGCTTATGTTTGCCCGGAACATGGCCGGGAGGGGATTTTGGATGTGGTGTATGATTATGAGGCTCTGAGGCGGCAGATCAGCCGGGAGCAGCTTGGCCGCAGCCAGGAGTTTTCGATCTGGCGCTACCGGGCCATGCTGCCTATCCCCCCGGATGCTCCCCTGCCGCCGCTGCAAATTGGTTGGACACCCCTATACCCGGCCCCCCGGTTAGCGGCCGAGTTGGGGCTGCGTCATCTGTGGGTTAAGGATGATGGGCGCAACCCAACAGCTTCGTTTAAGGATCGGGCCAGTGCCCTTGCTGTGATCAAGGCGCGGGAACAGGGGGCAGCGGTGATTACTACCGCCAGTACCGGCAACGCGGCCGCGGCCCTCAGCGGCATCTGTGCCAGTGTGGGGCAGGCCAATGTGATTTTTGTGCCCCAGAGCGCACCCCCGGCTAAAATCGCGCAGCTGCTGGCCTTTGGGGCCACGGTGCTGCTGGTGCAGGGGACGTATGATGAGGCGTTTGACCTCTGTTTGCAGGTGGCCGATCATTATGGCTGGTATAACCGGAACACTGGCTACAACCCATACATGAGTGAAGGTAAAAAAACGGCCAGTTATGAAATTTGTGAGCAGCTAAAATGGGAAACCCCTGATGTTATTCTGGTCAGCGTGGGGGATGGCTGTATCATTGGGGGGCTGCATAAAGGGTTAAAGGATTTGCTGGCCCTGGGTTGGATTGAGAGGATGCCCCGGCTGTTAGGGGTTCAAGCGGCGGGCAGCAATTATCTGGCGGAGGCGTGGGCCAGGGGGGAAGATGTGCTGAGTAAACCCCCCATCCAGGCCCACACCATTGCTGACAGCATCAGTGCCGGCTTACCCCGAGACCGGCTCAAGGCGATGGCCGCCGTCAGGGAGACGGACGGGGCGTTTATTACCGTCTCTGATGAGGAGATTTTGGCGGCGATTCCGGCGTTGGCGCGGGGGTGTGGGGTGTTGGCGGAACCGGCGGGCGCGGCCGCTTACAGTGGTCTGGTCAAAGCGGCCGCAGCAGGGCTGGTCACAGCCAATGACCGGGTGGTTGTCCTGAATACGGGCAGCGGGTTGAAAGATGTAGCTAATGTGATGAAGGGGGTAGAGAAAGTGGGAACGCGGCCGCAGCACATTCCCCCCCACCTGTCAGCCCTCCACCCCTTGTTTGCCTGAAGGTATAATCATGACTCTACTGAAAAAGGGTCACCTAGAGATGCAAAGGCGCAAAGTTATCAGAGAAAAATTCGTGCCAATTCGTAAAATTCGTGGCTTTTTCAGTGGGCTCAATCATTCTTGGCATTAAAACTGTGGTGAGGTGGCATATGACGTTACAAGAAATATTGATTGACATCCATTCATTAGAAGAGGACATGATCGAATTTGAACGTAAATATGGCATTCGTTCAGAAACTTTCTATGCAGCTTATATCGGTGGTGAAGAGCCAGAAAATGTAGAGTAGGTGGCTGACTTTACCGAATGGGCTAGTGTATATAAAACATGGCTGGTTCGACAAGATGAACCTACATTACCTGATTCGTGAAATTGAATCTCTGGTTGAACAAATAAACAGTGGAAATGTGGCTAACATCAAGGGAGATTTATGATAGACCTGACCACTTACGATGAAGCGGCCTGGCAACGGGCAGTGCAGCGCGGCCGCGAACAGCACATCATCATCCCCACCTTCCAGCAGATGATTCACCCCCACCTTATCCCCCAGCCCATCCAGGACAAACTGCGGGGTGTGGGGCTGTGGGATTTAGACCCGCTGAACCTGTTCCGTATCACCTGGCACAATGAACCCACCGGGCATGGGGGGGGCTTTGGCGGGGTCAACTTTGTGGAAATTCCCCCGGCCTTATCTGGCGTCCCGGCGCGCATTCTTGTTCTTCTGGGCAAATGGTTTCCCACCGGGGCCCACAAAGTCGGGGCGGCTTTTGGCTGCCTGGTGCCACGTCTCGTTACCGGTCAATTCGACCCCACCAGCCAGAAAGCGGTCTGGCCTTCCACCGGTAATTACTGCCGGGGGGGGGCTTATGACTCCCATTTGCTGGGGTGTGACTCTATCGCCATCCTGCCAGAAGGGATGAGCCAGGAGCGGTTTGCCTGGCTGGAGCAGGTAGCCGGAGAGATTATCAAAACCCCCGGCTCGGAGAGCAATGTCAAGGAGATTTTTGATAAATGTTGGGAACTGCGCCGCTCTGGGGAAAACCTGGTTATCTTTAACCAGTTTGAGGAGTTTGGCAACTATCTCTGGCATTATGAGGTGACGGGGCGAGCCATGCAGGAACTTTTGACCCAGGTGATGGGGCCACAAGACCGGTATCGTGGGGTGGCCCTGACGACCGGCTCGGCGGGCACGATTGCCGCCGGGGATTATCTTAAGGAACAATATCCGGGCAGCCTGATCCTTGCCAGTGAAGCGTTGCAATGCCCTACCCTGCTGAACAACGGCTTTGGGGCGCACCGGATTGAGGGGATTGGGGACAAGCATGTGCCCTGGATTCATAATGTGAAGAATACGGATATGGTGGTAGCGATTGATGACGCGGCCGCGATGGGGATCATGCGCCTGTTCAACGAAGAAATCGGGCAGGATTATTTGCACCGGCAGGGGATGGGTGAGCCCCTTATCCAGCAGCTGCCCAACCTGGGCATCTCCGGCATTGCCAACGTCCTCTCCGCTATCAAGATGGCGAAATATTATGAGATGACGGCGCGAGATGTGCTGCTTACGGTAGCTACAGATTCAATGGAGATGTATGGCAGCCGGGTGCAGGAGTTACGCGAACAAGAGGGACCATTGACTGAACTGGACGCGGCCGCGACCTTTCACCGATACCTTTTAGGCACAACCACCGATTACACCCAGGAGTTGAGCTACCAGGATCGTAAGCGGATTCACAACCTTAAATATTACACCTGGGTCGAGCAGCAGGGGCGTACATTTGAGGAAATCCAGGCCCAGTGGTATGATGACGATTATTGGGCCAACGTTCGCGGCCGCGCCAGCGAAATTGATCGCCTGATTGAACGGTTTAACCAACAAACAGGCCTTCTAGGGGAGTGAGAAATTGGAGACTCGCCACTCGCACACTCGCCCCTTTGCAACTTACATAACTAGAAACTAGAAACTACCATGTCCATCTGGCAATGGGTTGACGAATTTCACCAACGGGCTTACGAAGCCCAGGATAACGAACGGCTGCACCTGATTGAGCTGTTCTTTGCTTCTAACCGGGCTGAGGACATTGACCCCAACTGGCAGTTAAGTTTATTAAACGAAGGGCTGACTCTGGCCCGTCGGCTGAATGAGCCGTGGTGGGAACTTTGCTTCACCCATCTCCACCTGCTTACCCTGATGGCCGATAAGGGAGAGTACCAAAAAGCACTGCATGAAGCCGTTCAGGCCACCGTCGCGGCCCGCAAACCAGCTATGCGCGATTGTCCTCAGCGCATCTGTGTCCATGAAGATTTGATTCGGGCTTACATGGGCATTGACCCCCTGGGTTATGCGGAACAAATTGAGCAAGCCCTGGCCTATATGGAGCAAGAAGTCAGCCCCAAAGTGGAATGTTATCACTGCCTTCTGGGCAAACGGGCGCAATTTGAGCTGAAAAAGGGGAATACCGAAAAAGCTCTGGCAATTGAATTGAACCGCATGGCCCGGTTGGAAGCAAAAGCCGAAGAAGATAAGGAAGATTATCGGGTCAATGTGTACCTGGGTCTGTGCAGCATCGTTTTTCGGATGCAAGATTGGGCTAAATTAGCGGAGTATGCCCGCCTGGGGATGCAGGCTATTGAGCGGAGTTACTGGTCCTGGACAGCACACCGGTTTATTTATGCGGCCTGGCAGGCGTGTGCGGCCGCATACCAGGATCAACTCCCCCAGGCCAAACGATATGCCCGGCAAGCCCGTACCCAGGCCGAACGATGGTCTGGGAAACCCCCCACTGATTATTACGACGCCCTCTGCACCTATTATCAAAAACTTAATGAGCCGGCCCGTGCCCTGGAACTTCGCCGCCAACAGCTCAGCGAACTGGCTGACACTGGACAATTCGCCACCGAATGTCAATGTCGCCTGGAAATTTGCCGCCTGCTCGTTCAATTGGGACACCCCACCACCCAGGCTATTGCCGAAGCCCGTGCCGCGGCCCAACAACTTAAGCACCCCGAACGGATTCTAAACCATTTAGAAACCCTGTGTTAGATGAGGAACTTGTTGGAACTGGTAACCATTAACCCTCTCTGATGATATAACCCTCCGAAGGTTTCGTGGCCAATGATGAATGGTGGCAAATCTTCGGAAGGCTTAGTGGTTACCGGAACTGAGGAAACTCACTCAGTCCTCAGCCCTCAGCCCTGTTCTTTTAGGAGTAACCAATGACCCTGGAACTCATTACCCGCCAACCGGAAAGGGCAGCCAAACCGACGCCGCTACTTTTTGTGCATGGGGCCTGGCATGGGGCCTGGTGTTGGGATGAATATTTTCTGCCCTATTTTGCCCAGCACGGGTACACCAGCCACGCCCTGAGCCTGCGGGGGCATGGGAAAAGCCCTGGGCGGGAACGTATCCGCTGGACGCGGGTGCGGGAATACGTGGAAGATGTGGCCCAAATTGTGGCCCAACTGCCCACCCCCCCGGTGCTGATCGGTCATTCGATGGGAGGATTTGTGGTGCAGAAATATTTGGAGCGGTACACGGCCGCGGCCGCTGTTCTGCTCGCGGCCGCGCCCCCCACCGGCGTAATCAAAACCGTCTTCCGGGTTATGTGGCACCATCCCCTTCCGTTCCTCAAAGTCAACCTGAAACTAAGCCTCTACCCTCTGGTGGCCACCCCCGAACTGGCCCAGGCCAATCTCTTTTCGGCGACCATGCCGGCCGCGCAGGTTGCTGCTTACCAACAGCGGCTGCAAGAAGAGTCTTACCTGGGCTTTTTAGATTACACCTTGCTGGACCTGGTAAAACAGAAAAAAGTGCGCCGCGTCCCCATGTTGGTCTTAGGGGCGGCCGATGACACCATTTTTTCCCCTCAAGATGTCACCGGCACGGCTAAAGCGTATGGCACTGCGGCCAAACTGTTCCCCAATATGGCCCATGACATGATGTTAGAACCGGGCTGGCAAGCAGTGGCCGATCATATTCTGGCCTGGTTAGATACGCTTTAGCCGTTTGATTGAGCGAATCAAGCTCCGGTGACAATCGTTTATCGAACCGCAGCTTGTTTCGGTAGAAGAGGGAAGGGGCGAGGGAGAGATGCAGCGACACGACAATTTTTCGCCCCCGCCCCACATCGCCCCTCACCCCCTCTCACTTCAATAGGAGTTTTCATGCCCGAAATTATCCTGCGTGATGTAATGGAAGCGGATTTGCCCATTTTTTTTGAACAACAACGAGACGCGGCCGCACTGCACATGGCCGCCTTCACCAGTAACGACCCCCATAACTGGGAAGCGTTCCTGGTTCATTGGACGAAAATCATGGCCGATCCTACCGTCGTCAACAAGACTATCCTCTTTCAGGGGCAAGTTGTGGGTAATATTGCCACATTCATAATGTTCGATGAGCCGTCCGTAGCCTATGGACTGGGACGGGAGTATTGGGGTCAGGGGCTGGCGACTGAGGCGTTGCGGCAATTTTTGGAGTTGGTGACGACGCGGCCGCTTTTCGCCCGCGCCGCCAAAGACAACCTCGGCTCCCTGCGCGTTCTGCAAAAGTGCGGCTTTGTCATCTCTGGCGAGGACAAAGGGTTCGCCAACGCTCGCGGAGTAGAAATTGAGGAATACATTTTACGTCTAGACATCGTTCCCAAATAAGTTACTGGCTTCAGGTTGGTTCAATCTCCAAAGATTGAATCAAACCCCACCTTTGGATGAGATGTGGGGGATATGGGCGAAAGTTACCCCGGCCGCAGATGATGATCTGCTCACCCTTGACATCATTACCGATTCTTGGGCACAACCCCGGTATATACAGCTTGCAGAGCAGCCAAATCGGCCGCAAAATCGCCAGTGGGCTGGAAAATCGGGGCGAAACGAACTTCCCTACGTCCATAATCAAAAATAGCTGGCACAATCGGCACCCCAGCTCCCTGAGCAATGTGGTAAAAACCGGTCTTCCATTCTCTCACCTTGCTTCGTGTCCCCTCAGGGGTGATACACAAAATTAGCCTCTGTGCTTGCTGCAATCGGGAAACGCTTTCACCTACCACCCCATTGGCCGCTCGCCGATCAACGGGAACCCCTCCCAACCAGTGCAATAACCGACGAAAGGGGGGCTTAAAAATAGTATGTTTTACCATCCAGGAGATGCGAACCCCCAAAGCAAAGGCCACCACCATCACCAGCAGCCAATCCCAATTTGAGGTGTGGGGAGCCCCGATGACCACAAATTTGGGCAAATTCGGAACGGTGCCCCGAACCGACCACCCCATAAGCCCTAATATAGCGACACCCAACCAACGTAGAACGCGGCCGCCACGTCGAGGAATCTGCTCCCCCACTTCTACCTGTATAACTTTTTTACCCTCTTCCATTTGTTCTCCTGTAAGATAGATTGGTACACGGATTAAAGGAGTTTGTCGAATCATCTGGGCCAATCTGTGGTCAAACGCCTTCATTCATCCGGCTGTTTTTTTTCCCGATCCAGGTTTAGATCCGCCCAGGAAACCGGGTCATTTAACGGCTCCAGATGGGTAAAGACAGTGACATTGGCTAAAACAGCGCGTATATCCGCTTCGATTTGTTCCACAACTTGATGCCCTTGCTGCACCGTCCAATGACCCGGCACCAGAATATGGAGGGAAACAAAACGACGTGCCCCTGCCTGTCGAGTTCGCAGGGCGTGGTATTCCAGCCCGGTAGCTATATAGGGGGCCAAAACCTGACGAATTAACTCCTGCTCATTATCGGGCAGGGCGGCATCCATCAACCCGGAAACGGATTGGCGCACAATGCGAATGCCTGCCCAAACAATATTCAAGGCCACCAACAGGGCAATGATTGGATCGAGCGGCTGCCAGCCAGTCAAAGCCACCGCCCCCACTCCCAAAATAACTCCGACTGAGGTCCACACATCGGTCAGCAGATGGTGGGCATTAGCTTCCAGGGTGATGGATTGGTAGCGGCGGCCGGCCTGTTTCAGGATGAGAGCTACCCCCAGATTGATGAGGGAAGCAGCAACGGAAACAACCAACCCCAACCCCACCTGTTCGATAGGGCGGGGGAAAAGTAACCGCTGACCGGCCGCAAAGGCAATGCTCGCGGCCGCGATTAAAATCAATGTCCCCTCAACCCCACTAGAAAAATATTCCGCCTTTCCATGTCCGTAGGCATGTTCCTCATCGGCCGGGCGGGCCGCCACCGTCAGCATCGCCAGGGCCATTACCGCCCCCGCCAGGTTGACCAATGATTCCAGCGCGTCAGAAAGCAGCCCAATGGAACCAGTCAACCAGTACGCACCGGCTTTCAAGCCGATAGTTAGCAGCGCGGCCGCGAGTGACAACCAGGCAAAACGAGTCAAAAAAGCACGATTAAGCGGCAATGATTCAGGCATAAACATTCCTTGATTGTACCTGTTGATTGTACCTGAGGCGTGAACAGTTAGCCGTGAAAAATGACCAGCGATTCATCCTTTACCCTCAGAATTCTCTGAGCGGGGTCTAAGAAACTGGTTAAGCATCGCCTGTATCCCGTTGGCCGGGCATATCAACTGGGTATAATCGCCCTAGCGTAAGGGGATATTCCATGATGTTGTCTCTTTACGCAGGGTGTTTATGAGACAAAAAAGACGCAACTACACGCCATTGCTGGTTTTCCTGTTCCTGGTATCACTTTTAATCTGGCAATTACCCACTCTTTTGCGGGCGATTCCTAGTCGCTACCTACAACGGGGGCCGTCTTTCCTACAAACCATTGCCAGAGGAGAACAAAATCCCCTGCTGCCAACTGCGGCCGCGCCCCAGAACGCGGCCGCGCTCTTACTCCCTACCATCACCCCATTTCCCACCCACACCTTCACCCCCACCCCGACACCGTTCATCTTGACCACCGGGGAACCCCCGGCCACCCCAACCCCCATCCCCACCAACACCCCGGCCCCCACTCCCACCGCCACCCCCATTCCCATCCAGGGGCAGGCTCGACTGGAAGGGTTTATCCATCAATTTCAAGATTGGAACAACTGTGGCCCGGCTACCCTGGCTATGACCCTTTCCTACTATGGCCTGCGCCTGAACCAGACGGAAACGGCCGCTTTTCTCAAACCAAGTATCGAAGACCGCAACGTCACCCCGGCAGAGATGGCCGCCTATGTCAACAGCCAAACCCAATTCCAGGCCATTGACCGGGCCAATGGGGATTTAGATACCCTGCGCCGCCTGCTCGATCATGGCTTTCCCGTCATCGTTGAGATTGGCCTCGACCCGCCCGGTGAATATGCCTGGATGGAATGGTACGGCCATTATTTGCTGGTAGTGGCCTATGATGATGCCCAGGGGCAAATTTGGACCTATGATTCCTGGTTTGGCACCAGCGAGGTACCGGGCGAAAATAAACACCCGTTTGGGCGTATTGTTACTTATGAAAATTTAGACAGCTATTGGTCCCAGTTCAACCGCAATTATATCGCCCTGTACCGCCCCGAAGAAGAAACAATCCTGCAAACGATTATCGGCCCAAATATGGATGATGAGGTGATGTGGCACAATGCCCTGGCTCATTCACAACAGGAAGCGGCCGCGCAGCCAGAAAACGGCTTCTACTGGTTCAATCTCGGCACAGCTTATGTCAACCTGGGCCAATACAGCCTGGCGGCCGATGCCTATGATCAGGCCCGCTCTTTGGGGCTGCCCTGGCGGATGTTGTGGTACCAATTTGGCCCCTATGAGGCGTATTACCAGGTAGGACGGTATGAAGATATGATCACCCTGGCCAACGCTACCTTGAATGTGTATGAATATTTTGAGGAGACCCTTTATTACCGAGGGTTAGCTCACCTGGCCCTGGGCAATGTCGCGGCCGCGCAGCGTGATCTAAGCAAAGCGGCCGCCTTCAACCCCAACTTCACCCCCGCCATCGAGGCCCTGGCCCGCCTCAACTGAATAAACTAGAAACTTACTTTCTCAGGAGTTGTTATGCGAACATCTACCAAACGACTGATTGTCATTCTGGTCGTTTTACAAATTTTAGCCGTCATTGGCATTCTGGCTTTACCCAAAGTGGTTGAGGCGATTCCTTCCACCTACAAAGATGTATTGGCCGAGCGTAGTGCCCTGGCTGCCGAGGTGATGGAATTGGTCACAACCCCATATCCCACCATCTCGGCCCTCAACGTAGAAATACAGGAAGTGGTCATCCCTACCCTGGCCTTATCTACACCAACAGCCACCCTCGAACCCACCGCTACCACCGCCTTAAGCACCCAACCTACCGAATCGTCTGAGGCTGAGGTGCCACCAACGGCCACCCTGGAACCCACCCCCACCCCATCCCCAACGGCTGTGCCTACCCTGCCCCCACCACCACCCTCAGCCAATATTGAGGGGTTGGTAGTAGAGCCGCAAAATTTTAACAACTGTGGCCCGGCCAATATGACGATGGTCTTAAACTTTTTTGGTCACGCCATTACCCAATCAGAAGCGGCCGCGTACCTCAAACCAAATCTGCAAGACCGCAACGTCAGCCCCTGGCAAATGTCTGATTACGTCAACGCCTTCATTCCAGGGATGCAGGCTGAGGTGTACACCGGGGGCAATCTAAACTTGCTCAAACAGTTCATCGCCCATGGGCTGCCAGTCATCATTGAAAAAGGGTACGATCCGGGACGTGGTGAAGGATGGTACGGCCATTACCTGACCGTGCATGGGTACGATGACGAAGGGCGCGTGTTTTATAGCAAAGATACGTACCTCGGCCCATTCGATGGCACCAGCCGCATGGACTCTTTTAACCAAATCCTGGAAGGGTGGAAGGCATTTAATTACACCTTTATTGTCATCTATGAACCCAAAGATGCTCTCCTGGTACAACAAATCATCGGCCCAGAGATGGCCCAGCCATTGATGATGTGGCAGATGGCTGCCGTTAAAGCCCAGGCTGAAACCGAAGCAGACGCGGAAGATGCGTTTGCCTGGTTTAACCTGGGCACGAGCCTGACGGCGATGGGGGAAATTACGGGAGACAATGCGTTCTATCAGCAGGGCGCGGCCGCTTTTGATCGGGCTTTTGCCATTGGCCTGCCAGGGCGAATGCTCTGGTACCAATTCCGCATCTACATTGCTTACATGAAGCTGGGCCGCTACCAGGACATGATCGATCTCACCAATGCCATGCTCAATCACTCTGACCCGCGTGTGCGTGAAGGTTCCAGCTATGTGGAAGAAACATACCTGTACCGAGGCCACGCCTACGCCTGGTTAGGCCAACTCAGCGAAGCCCGCACTGCCTACCGCCGTGCCCTGGAGCTAAATGAAAATTTCTATCCAGCCCAGATTGCGTTGGATTCAATTGGGGGATAGAGCGGAGATTGGAGACTGGAGATTGAGACACCAGGAACTGGAGGCTGCGAACTGCTAACTGCCATGCCCCTACTCCCTCCCATCCTACCCCAATCATTTTATGCCCGGCCGGCGCGGGAGGTGGCGGCCGCGCTGCTGGGCAAGCTGCTGGTGCGAACTATTGATGGGCACCGGGTGAGCGGCCGCATTGTCGAAACAGAAGCGTACTGTGATAGCAGCGAGCCAGACCTGGCCTGTCACGGCACCAAAAATGGCGGCCGCCCCACGGCCCGCTCGGCAACCATGTTTGGCCCCCCTGGCCATGCTTACATCTACTTCACCTACGGCAACCATTGGATGTTCAACGTGGTTAGCGGCCGCGATGGGCAGGCCAACGCCGTTTTGATCCGCGCTCTGGAGCCGGTGAGCGGCATTCCCCACATGACCACCAGACGGCGGGGAGTGGAAACCGCCAACTCTAACAAACGGTTAGCCGCCCTGACCAACGGCCCTGGCAAGCTGGCCCAGGCAATGGCCATTGATAAACAGTTGAATGGAACCCCTCTATTTGAAACGACGGGAATGATCTGGATTGAGGACGCGGCCGCACTCCCTGCGGCCGCCATCACCACCGGTCCCCGCATCGGCCTGGGGCAAACCCCTGAACCGTGGCTCTCCATCCCCTGGCGATTCTGGATCAAAGAGAACCCATTCGTCTCCCCCTACCATAAATCTTCCCACTAAGTAAAGTTACTATTCACTAAAGCAGCAATTCTCAATTTGCCCAGAAATGAGTGCAGGGGCAGGACAGGTAGGCCACGGTTTTGGTCAAACAAAACCGTTCCGTTCCTGCCTGTCCCGCCCCGCTTGGGCTAAAACAGGGGCTAACAGGATGAGACAGGCGGGAATGAAGTAGACCCGCTTGACCCAGATGGTGGCCCGCCTGTCCCGCCCCGCTTGGGCTAAAACAGGGGCCAAAGGGGTGAGACAGGCGGGAATGAAGTAGACCCGCTTGACCCAGATGGTGGCCCGCCTGTCCCACCCCTACCACACAGCCGGTTCTAAATTGAGAATTGCTGTCATTAAAGGCAGAATGTAACTATACAGCCCCTCACCCTGGCCCTCTCCCCCAGGAGAGGGAATATGCTCCCCTCTACCATCGTGGGAGAGGGGCCGGGGGTGAGGGATGACTGATCACCTATACAGTTACGGCAGAATTTGATTTTCGTTCTATGCACACCACTTTTGCTAAGGGTATCCAGTATCAACCTTCTCTGCTAAGTTGGGTTTATAGCTTATCTAACAAATTCGCGGCAGCATTTCTCCGGCCAGCATGTCTAGCACCCGCAAGCTGCCAATGCTGGTTTTGAGCAAGACCCGCCCGGCTGGTGCAGCTCGAACTTCACCCACAATGACCGCCTCTTCACCGTACCGGGTGTGGTGCATGGCGGCTAATACTTTATCAGCGGCCGCGGCCGCAACCACCGCCAGCAATTTCCCCTCATTGGCAATATACAGGGGGTCAAACCCTAACATCTCACAGGCCGCCTGCACCGCCGGCCGCACTGGTATTTTGTCCTCATTCAGGACAATTCCCACCTGGGATTGTTGGGCAATCTCGTTGAGAGTCGTGGCCACCCCACCCCGTGTTGGGTCCCGCAAAACGTGCAGGTCCGGGCTGGCGGCTACCATCGCCTGCACCAGATGGTTCAGCGGAGCAACATCGCTGACCACATCCGCCTGGAACCCCAACTCTCCCCGCGCTCCCAAAACGGCTATGCCGTGGTCGCCGATGGGGCCGGAGAGGATGATGAGATCCCCTGGTTGAGCGTTGCGGCCGCTGATGGATAATCTCTCTGGTATCAGGCCCACCCCGGCAGTGCTGATATATACTCCATCGGCCTTGCCCCGCTGCACCACCTTCGTATCCCCAGCAACGATCTCAACCTGGGCTTCGGCGGCCGCCTGGCGCATCGAATCTACCACCTGGGCCAGCAGCTCCATCTCCACCCCTTCCTCTAAAATAAAACCGGCGGTCAGATAATGGGGCACCGCGCCCATCATCGCCAGATCATTCACCGTACCACAAACCGCCAGGCGACCAATATCCCCCCCAGGGAAAAAGAGCGGCCACACCACATGGGAATCGGTACTGATGGCGATGCGGCCGCTGCCGGCCAACGTAACCACCCCGGCATCATTTCCCTGATTCAATACCGGGTTTGCCAGCGGGGGCACAAAGAGGCGGCGGATCAGATCATGGGATAGTTTCCCCCCGGAGCCATGCCCTAAGACAATCTTCTCTCGGTGAGCCAGGGGGGTGGGGCAGACCGGGCCGGTCATCGTGACCGGGCTGGGGCCATTGATATTAGACATGAGCAGACTCCAAAATGAGGTGGCGGCCATACCGATAATAAGCGGCACACGCCCCCTCGGATGAGACCATCGTGGCCCCCAGCGGTGTTTCTGGAGTACATTGGCGGCCAAAAGCCGGGCAGTGATGGGGCTTCTTCAACCCCTGCAAAATTTGCCCGGCGATACAAATAGGGGATTCCTGGGTATCAATAGCTCCTAGATCAAAGCGGTGTTCGGCGTCAAATTGGACAAAGGTCGGCCGCAGACCCCAGCCGCTCTGGGAAATTGGGCCAATCCCTCGCCACTGCCGGTCACGTACCTCAAATACCCGGTCAATCACCTGCTGAGCCGCTTTGTTGCCTTCATAGGTGACGGCGCGGGCGTAGGCGTTGTTGACTTCTATCTTTCCCTGCTCCAAAGAGCGCACAACGGCCAAAATCCCCTGGATAACATCAAGTGGCTCAAAGCCGGTGATAGCGATAGGCACCTGGTATTGGGTGGCGATGGGGGGGTATTGCCAATACCCCATCACGGCGCACACATGCCCGGCAGCCAGGAACCCTTGCACCCGGTTATCAGGGGAGCCTAAGATGGCGTGCATGGCCGGGGGCACACAGACATGGGAGACGAGGACGGAGAAGTTATCCAGCCCTAACGCCTGGGCTTGCAAAACGCTCATGGCATTGGCCGGGGCGGTGGTCTCAAAGCCGATAGCGAAGAAGACGACTTGTTTGTCGGGGTTTTCCTGAGCGATTTTGACCGCATCCAGGGGGGAGTAGACGACGCGCACATCGCCGCCGTTGGCTCGCACCATGAACAGGTCGCGGCCGCTGCCGGGCACACGCAGCATATCTCCATAGGAAGTGAAAATGACGCCGGGCTGTTCGGCAATGGTCAACGCTTTGTCAATCAGCTCCAGCGGGGTGACACAGACGGGGCAGCCAGGGCCATGTACCAGTTCGATCTGTTCGGGTAGCAGTTGGTCCAGCCCATGCCGGACAATGGCATGGGTTTGGCCGCCGCAAATTTCCATCAGGGTATGCGGCCGCGTCACTGTTCGTCTGATTTCCCGCAGAACCGCCTGCACCAGGTCAGCATCCCGATATTCAGTTACATATTTCATCAAATACCTCTTTGGCAATGGTCACGGATGAGATAGCCGCGGATGGGCGAAAAGTCTCCTTGTCCCCATGTCTCCGCGTCTGCCCATCACCTTTCCCGCTCCTCTGGCCCCAACTCCTCGGCAATATCCACCATCCCCCGAAGTGTTTCTAAAGTAGCCTGGGCTTCTTCTTCGCTTAAGATACTGATGGCAAAACCGACGTGAATGACGGTGTAATCACCAATTTGGGCGGTGGGTACATAAGCCAGACACGCCTCACGCACCGTGCCCCCAAAATCTATTTTGCCCATGGGCAGCCCATTGGCTTCGTAGCGGTCAATAATTTTTCCTGGTACACCTAAACACATGATTTGTTCCTTTGTAAGATTAAGCAATGAGGACTGAGGAGTGAGTGGGATACCTTGCCTGTCAGTACCCTTCCTTTAACTTTCACTATACTCATCAAGGTTATAAAGTTCCATTTTAGACCTGGGCTAGAGACTGGAGACTGACAACAACGGATTAAGAAAGGTACGGATTTTTCCAGAGAAGATTAATATCCGTTTATTTCTCAATCTGTTGTTGTCATTGTGAAAATGAGATTTATACGTCAATCAGCTCTAGTGACCCAAAATGTCAGATTATGCCCTTTGTTTGACGGTATATTTAGTCTGGTCCATCAGACGGCAGATAGTAGATCTCACATCACCGATAAAACCCTGGTCGGCGGTCAAATTGTAAACCTGCCTCATGCTATTATTTACTCCTTGTCATCCAGGCGGCGATGGCAGCTTGCCCCAGGGCCAGGCCGCCATCGTTGGTGGGGATGGCTTGGGGCCAATAGACGGTAAAACCGGCTCGATGCAGCAGCGGGATGGTTTTCTGTAATAAGGTTAGATTTTGCCAGACACCACCGCCCAGGACTACCTCTTTAAGGCCGGTGCTGGCCCGAATTTCCTGACATACGACCGCAACCATTTGGGCGATGCTGTTGTGGAAGCGGGTAGCTAACGCGGCCGCGTCCACCCCCGCCCGCCACTCCTGAACCATCGCCTGCCACAAGGGTGTCGGGTTGATCTGCCCATTTTCCAGACTGAACGGGTAGGCGGCCCCGTCCCCCTCTGTCACCCACGTTTCTAACTCAATCGCCGCCTGAGCTTCATAGTTGACAACCTGCCGCACCCCAATGAGGGACGCGGCCGCGTCAAACAACCGGCCCATGCTAGAAGTCAGCGGGGCGTTGAGGCCCGTTTTTAGCTGGTGGGCAAGGATGTCTAGCGAGTTGGTGAGTGGGCGAGTGAGCGAGTAGGCGACGGGGGGGAGTGTTTCATCCCAGGGAATGCCCGCCTGATGCAGCCAGGCCAGAGCCATCCGCCAGGGTGCCCGCACCGCTTTATCGCCACCGGGCAGCGGCACCGGCTGCAAATAATATGGACGGCTGTACCCGGCATAATCAGCTACCAGAAACTCACCCCCCCAAATCGTGCCATCATCCCCATACCCTGTGCCATCCAGAGCCACCCCAATCACTGGCCGGTCGCCGGACAGCCCATGTTCGGCCATGACCGCCGCGATGTGGGCGTGATGGTGCTGCACCATTAGCAAAGGAATCTGCTCCCGCTCGGTTCGCTCCTGGGCGTACCGGGTTGCCAGGTAATCAGGATGGCGATCACAGGCGATAAGCGTTGGCTGCACCCGGAACAGCCGCTCCAGATGATCAATTCCTTCGCTGAAGGAGCGCAGCGTCTCATAATTTTCCAGGTCGCCGATGTGATGGCTCAAAAAAGCGGAGCGATCACGAGTCAGGCAAAAGCTGTTTTTTAGCTCCGCGCCGGTTGCCAACAAGGGTGGAGCAGCATAAGGCAGTTTAACCGGCAAGGGAGCGTACCCCCTGGAACGACGTAGAGTGAAAAACCTGCCGAAGGTTTCGCCTGGCGTTTCTGATTGCGGGACAAACCTTCGGCAGGTTGAATTGGTTTCGTCAATCGTCACTCTACTATCCAAAAGCCGCACTACGGAATCGTCACAGCGGATATGAATATCCCGATTGTGCAGCAGAAATGCATCGGCCAATGGGGACAGTCGGGCCAGGGCATCGTCGTTTTGGTGGGCAATGGGTTCTTCGCTGAGGTTGCCGCTGGTCATTACCAGAGCGGGGGGAAAGCCATCGGCCGGTTCCAGCAGCAGATAGTGGAGTGGGGTATAAGGGAGCATTAACCCCAGGTAGGGCTGCCCAGGGGCTACTTCGGGGACGATGGGGGAGTCGGGGCGGCGTTTGAGCAGAACAATGGGATGTTCGCGGCCGCACAGCAGCTCTTTCTCGGCTTCACTTAACTCACAATAGCGGGTGGCTGCGGCCGCGTCAGCTACCATGAGGGCGAACGGCTTATCTACCCGGAACTTGCGCTCCCGGAGTTTGGCGACGGCGGCCGCGTTAGTGCCATCACAGGCCAGGTGAAATCCCCCCAGCCCTTTAATAGCCACAATATGCCCCGCCGCCAAAAGCTGGCGGGCTGCCTGAATCGCGTCCTCTTGAGTGAGACCTGACAGGTTGCCTAAACCTGTCAGGTCTGCGGCCTGTTGCAGCCAGACCTGCGGCCCACAAACCGGGCAGGCAATCGGTTGGGCATGAAAACGGCGATCGAGCGGGTTTTCATACTCAGCCTGGCAGGCCGGGCACATCTCAAACCGGGCCATCGTCGTATAAGGCCGGTCATATGGCAACTCTTGAATGAGGGTAAAGCGAGGGCCACAATGGGTACAGTTAATAAACGGATACCGATACCGGCGGTCTGATGGGTCAAACAGCTCCCGCAAGCAGTCCGGGCACACCGACATATCCGGGGAGACGGGCTGAAAAGCTCCAGGGACAGGCAGCGAGGAAACAATCTCAAACCGGGTAAACCCATTGACCGGGCGAGGTGTCACCTGACAATGATCTAGCCGGGCCAGGGGGGGCAGCTCCGTTTGTAACGCCTGCCCAAACGAAGCCAGCGCGTCGGGGAGGCCATCTACGGCAATCTCCACCCCGGCGGAGCTGTTTCGCACCCAGCCAGTCAGCCCATACCGCTGGGCCAGGCCATAAACAAAAGGGCGGAACCCCACCCCTTGCACCACACCGGTAATATGAATCGTCTGTCCACTTTTTCCCTGCACCATGACCGTATAGTAACATAAAACATTGCCTGGAGATTGTCCCCTTCGTCACCGAATCGTAATGATGGTTGTCACGGCTTAAAGGTAACATCTCAGTAAAACGTGTAACCTTCGGAAGGTTTGACCCAAGAGCCTGCCCATTACAGAAACCTTCCGAAGGTTCGCCCAAACTTATTGAGAAGATACGCTTAAAGTTTAAATAAGAGTTATTCTTCTGTGGTCATCAACAATTCTTGGAACTGACGGGGTGTTAATATAGGAATTCCCTTCACCTGCTGTAAACTCACAAGATGAGGGTCGCCGGAAACAATATAATTAGCTTGCCCGTCTATCGCGCAAGCAACAACTGCATCATCATCTGGATCATCATTAACATAGGTGTTGACAGGTTTGCCAACCACCATTGTGGCGTGAGCGCGAAAGAAATCAAGGAGAGCTTCCGCATTTCGAATGACTTGAGGATATTTGCGAGCAATGTGAGGGCGAACGATGACTTCGCTAAATTCTGTGAGCAAGAGAGGTGATGTAATGAGTTGCCATTTGCCCTCATATAGCCTATCGAGAATGTAGGCTGGAGACCCTCTGGCAACAATAATGCCGCTAACAAGTACATTGGTGTCAAGAACGATCTTCAACATACAACTGACCTTCTCTGACTTCCCGAACAGCTAATAAAACATCAGCGATCACATCTTCTTCTGATAAATCAGCGTAACTGGTTCGGATAGTTTGTAAAGCAGACCAGAATCGCTGTCGGATACCAGAACGGTCAATATCCGTATCTAAAACACGCCAGAGGGTCATTTTTTCTTGTGCGGGCAGCTGTTGGACAGCTTTCAGCAGCTGCTCAATAGATAAGGTGACATTAATAGTGACATCCGTTGCGCTCATGAATCGTCTCCTTAAGTTCATCATTTGGGGAGATAATACCATAATTTAGGTGGAATGGGTGATAGCTGTTTGCCCAGTCATACGATGTGAATTGATTGTATAATAGCTCCTATGGTTTAGATTCGATGGCTGGATTATTTCGCTTCTCACGCTATACCAAGGCAAAGCAGATGAGTACACTTGTTGAGATACAACTTCCTGATGAAGCCTATCACCGGGCAGAACGGTTGGCTTACCTGACCAAAAGAAATGTAGCCGATGTATTGGCTGATACGGTTGCACTGTCGTTACCGGACTTGCCTGGGGATCAGGTAAATTTGATCCATCAGCTAACAGACGTGGAATTATTAGCGGTAGTTGATTCACAGATGCCATTCGTGAGAGTCACAGACTGACTGAACTGCTCAATCGGCAAAATAAAGGCATATTAACTTTGACGGAGCGAACAGAGCTTTCCCAATTAATGCAAACGTACCAACATGGTTTATTACGGAAGGCCGAAGCATTGGCCGAGGCTGTCAAACGTGGTATTCATTCCCCTATTAGTGTATGACAACATCATTGCCGTCAATGTGCGCCGTGCCTGGGTCAGCGCCGGCTGGCACCCCCTCATGCTTAACTAGCTCACCCCCCAATACCTGTTAAAATTCCTCTATCACTGCCTGGGGTCAAATCCTCTTTCAGACCCCGGCATTCCCATTCAGTTCCTTCACATCATCACCTGGAGTGTGTCCCCATGACCACAAAATTTCTTTTCTCCGGCTCAGTAGCCGATATTGACCCTGATTTGCAACGTCTGCTTGACCACGAAGACCGGCGGCAAGATGAAACGATTATTCTCATCCCTTCAGAAAGCATGGCCCCAGATGCGGTGCGGGAAGCGATGAGCAGCCGTTTTGCCAATATTTATGCCGAAGGGTACCCCCGCCCTGAAAGCCGCCGCCAGAAAGAAGCTGAAATCATGGATATTGCGGCCGAACTGGCCCATTATCGCCGCTACAGCGATCCCCGTTATTACAAAGGGGTGGAGTTTGCCGATTTGCTGGAAGCGTTGGCCCGCCGCCGGGCTGCGGAGCTGTTTGCCGCCAATGGAATTAGCCCGGATGCTCTGTATGTGAATGTGCAGCCGCTCAGTGGCGCTCCGGCTAACAATGCCGTTTACACCGCTCTACTCAACCCTGGTGATACCATCATGGGGTTGAATCTGAACGATGGCGGCCATCTTTCTCACGGCGCGGCCGTAAACCGCTCTGGGAAGGTGTATAACAGTGTTCCCTACTTTGTGGACCCGGAGACGGAGCTGCTGGATTATGCGGCGATTCGGGAACTGGCGTTAGAGACGCGGCCGCGCATCATCGTCGCTGGTTATTCCGCTTACCCTGGCCTGGTAGATTGGGGTAAATTCCGGGCCATCGCCAACGAAGTTGGAGCCTACCTGCTGGCTGACATCTCCCACATCTCTGGCCTGGTAGCCACCGGGCTGCATCCCAGCCCCATCGGCATTGCCGACGTGGTAACAACCACCACCCACAAGAGCCTGTGTGGGCCGCGTGGAGCAATGATCCTCACCCATAACCGGCTGCTGGCCGGTAAGCTGGATCGGGCTGTCTTCCCCGGCGAGCAAGGTGGCCCCCATCTCAACAGTATCGCCGCCTTAGCCGCGGCCCTTAAACTGGCCCAGACAGAGACGTTCCGGCAGCTGCAGCAGCGGGTTGTGGCCAACGCGGCCCGGTTAGCCAATCAACTCCAGAAACATGGCCTGCGCGTTGTGGGCGGCCAATCTGAGAACCATCTGCTGCTGGTAGATACCAAGAGCATCCAGGCCAATGGGGTTCACCTGACTGGGGATATGGCCGCCCGGATTTTGGATGTGGCCGGCATTGTCACTAACCGAAACACCATTCCGGGGGATGTGGGGGCCTTTTCGGCCACTGGTATCCGTTTAGGCACGGTCTGGATCAGCCAGTTGGGGTTTGCTGAGGCGGAGATAGACCAGTTAGCGGCCGCGATAGCCACGCTGCTGCAAGGGTGTACCCCCTATTTTTACCTGGATGTCTCGCGCAAGAAACAGCTTCGGGCCAAAGTGGATTATGCCGCTTTGCAGCAGGCTAAAGCCGCTGTACGCCAACTTCGCGGCCTCAGCAAACCGGCCCCGGTAGGGGATGGGGTGGAAATTCGGGGCACGGAAGCGATGGCTTTCCTCAACCTGGCCCTTTCTAGTGATGTGACCGGCTTGCGTGATGGCAAGGATGCCCCCACCTGTCTCTATTTCCCTGGGGGGGGCTGCCTGAATGCCCGGCTTAAACGGTTGTCAGCGGAGCGGTTTCAGCTGCGATTTGAGGATGGTAATGCCGCCAGCGCGGCCGCGGAATGGCTGCAAACCCTTTCCGATGGGTATGTCCTGTTTGAAACGGAAAACGCCGGTGGATTACAGGCCAAGCTGCCCGGCCCCATCGTGGCCTCTCCCATTGCAGCCCCCGATCTCCCCCCCCCAGCCCCATCAGATACGGTGGATATTCAGAAACCATATTTTGTGGGGCAATCGCTGCGGTATAAGGAGTTTCGCGGCCGCGTCCTGCCCCCATTTACCTGGGAAGAACCTGCCGAAGGACCGCTCAAAAAGACCAACCTGCACAGTACCCACGTCGGCATGGGGGCCAAAATGGTTCCCTTTGGTGGGTGGGATATGCCCGTCTGGTACAGCAGCGTCAGCGAAGAACATGCGGCCGTGCGCCAGACCGCCGGGCTGTTCGATGTCAGCCACATGGGGGTAATTGAAGCCAGCGGCCCCCATGCCCTCACCTTCCTCAACACTGTCACCACCAACGATGTCTCCGATCTGGCTGTTGGGCAATCCCATTATACCTACCTGCTCCTGCCCGATGGCTCCGTGGTAGATGATTTGCTGGTGTACCGGCGCGGCCGCGACAAATTCATGCTCGTGGTCAATGCCAGCAACAACGACAAAGATTGGGCCTGGCTTAATGCCGTCAATGAGGGGGCGGTGCAAATTGACGCCGACCGCCCCTGGATACAGGTTGAACATTCCTGCATCTTGCGTGACCTACGCGATCCCCAATGGGGGGCTGAATGCCGGGTAGACATCGCCTTGCAAGGGCCAAACGCCACCGATATTTTGCTCTCGCTATGCAATGATGCCGCTCTGGCTAAAAAGATCAAAGCCGTGCCCTGGGCTGGCCTGATTGAAGGCAATGTGGGCGGCTTCGATCTGATTATCTCCCGCACCGGCTACACTGGGGAGCGGGTGGCCTATGAGCTGTTCGTCCACCCCGACCAGGCCCCATCCTTCTGGGGGGCACTGATGGAAGCGGGCGAAAGTTTTGGCCTGAAACCGTGTGGTCTGGCTTCTCGTGACAGCACCCGCACCGAGGCCGGCCTGCCCCTTTATGGGCACGAGTTGGCCGGATCGCTGGGCCTCAACCCCGCCGATGCCGGGTTTGTGGGGTATGTGAAGCTGTGGAAGCCGTTCTTCATTGGTCGCGCCGCCTTTGTGACCTATGAGGCCAAACGAGACCGGCAAATAACCCGCTTCCGTATGAATGAGAAAGGGGTACGGCGGCCGGAATCAGGTGACCCGGTGTTGGATCGGCGCGGCAAAATCGTGGGCACGGTGACGAGTTGTGCCATTGACGCCGAAGGGTATTTGTCAGGTCAGGCGGTGCTGCCCTTGTCTATGGTTGAGGAAGGGACGCCGGTGTGGATTTACCAGATGGGAGGGGGGACGCGGCCGCTAACCATGCCCAAAGAAGTAAAAATAGGGGCCAAACTGCCCACACCCGATGCCGCCACCATCCTCAGCCGCTTCCCGACCCGGAAAAAATAGTTACGGGACTCTGGTGAAAATTTATTTCATCAGTGGTAATAACCAATACACCAACAGACCAATACAGTAATAACCAATGGTCAGGCTAAGAAACCCCAGATTCCAGATAGGTATTTAACACCGATAGGAGAAACACGGATGGGTGATAAAGATATTGGGGGCAAATATCTGATTGACCGGGATCCAGAAGGTTGGGTACGCTGGTTGCTGCAAGACCCGGAATTAGAAGTTGAGCATGTCCTATCCCCCAATTTCCAATTTGTGGATCGTTATACCGATTCATTATTAGAAGTGCGGCGACGTGATGAGCGGTTTGGGGTTCTGGCTGAATTACAGCTTTATTATGAGAATGAGATGCCCGAACGGTTGACAGTTTATACCAGCCTGGCACGACAAAAGTACAGATTAGATATTCTCCCGGTGGTTGTGTATTTGGTGCCTCCAGGGGAAGGGCAAGAAATTACCCTGGCCTATCATCGTGAGTTTAAGGGATATGTCACCCATCAGGATTTCCATGTCATCAAACTATGGGAGATCAACGCCGCTGATGCTCTGGCGGCTTCGTTACCACCTGGCTTATTGCCTTATGTCCCACTCATGGCCGGCGCTGACGAAGCTATTTTGCGTCAATGTGTGGCGCGTATTCGTCAAGAGCCAGCAGCTAGAGACAATTTTGGCGTTGTTTGCTATGATTACCATGAATCCAATAGTGGTAGAACGTGTTGTGAGGTGGAGTATGACAATTTTAGAGAAATCACCTATCTATCAAGAAATTTGGGGTAAAGGGCGTCAAGAAGGGCGCCAGGAAGGGCGTCAAGAAAGTCGTCAAGAGTTGTTACGCACATTAAAACGCTCACTGCATCGGCGGCTAGGGTTAGCGCCTATGGGGCTGGTTGAAAGAGTTGATGCGCTGACGATTTCCCAATTGGTACAGCTAACGGTTGATGGGGCGGAAGCACGGGATTGGGATGATTTTTTGCGCCGGTTGGAGCAGGTGGAAACAGGGGTAGGTGAGATGTAGCAAACAACCATGATTGCCTAGTCTCTCTCAAGACCTCGTTGGTTATCCCAATGAGGTCTTTTTTGTTGTGACAGAGAACAATTCAAATGGATGCTAAGGTTTGGCACGGCGAACAGCATGGTGTTTGTTGCCATATACGAGCAAGAGAGAATCTACATTCATTTCTGGGCAGATTGAGAATTGCTGGACTTTAGGGAGCAATTCTCAATTTAGAACCCGTTGTGCGGTAAGGGTGGGACAGGCGGGCAACCATTTGGGTCAAGTGGTTCTACTTCATTCCCGCCTGTCTCACCCCTTTTGCCCCTGTTTTAGCCCAAGCGGGCGAGACAGATGGGAGCGGAATGGTCTCGTTTGACCAAAACTGTGGACACTTGTCCCACCCCTTGTCCTAAGATGGGAAATTTCAAGGCCATATTGATAAGGGGGAAAGCCCAGGCTCCACAACCCCAGCAGTAAACTTTCGCTGCGAGTGAACCAGCCTAATTGTTGGGTTAGCCCGTATAGCAGCCAGCCCACAGTGTAGTAGGGCGGCAAAGGCCAGGAAGCGATGGATCAGCAAGAAATCAGGAAATTCGGTTTGCTCAAAATCATCGGCGTCAGCCCCCGCTCTTTTTCCCCGGCTACCGCCCCCATGCCCAGTAAAACAGCCAAAACAAAACCAAACTGGGTAACATTGCTGATGTATTGGGTAATGGCGTCTCGGCTGGTTGGTTCCGGGATCAGATCGGCAAACATGGCCGCTTCTTCAATGCTGCTAATAATCTGTGGTGTAAAGTAGGCGATGAGCGGTGACAGGAACTGAGCCGCATAAACGGCAATGGCGTCAACAAAGCTGTGGTACAGCAAAGTGGCCGCCAGATAAAAAAGCTGCTGCCATCCCCTCAGACATCTTCCCGCCCGATGATGGATACATGTGACGCCGTCGTAAATGCAAGGCGATTTGGTTAAGGGTGTGTTTCAAATGAGTTAGAGGAGTAAGGCATCTTCAGATACCGACCCGTTCCCATCTGGGGATGCTCACTCCTCTTCTTTCAACTGAAATGAAACACACCTTTTGCTAAATCGTCCTACAAATTTTCATTCATGATGGTCGGCGCAGCCGGTAAACTCTCCTCTGTAAATCGAACTTCCAGTTCGATGCTCGATTTAGAAAAAAGAATACAGATAAAAATAGCTTACTCGCGCCGGACCACCCCTTCGCGCCAGGCGTAAACGGCGGCCTGGGTGCGGTCACTCAGGTGTAATTTGCTTAAGATATTGCTCACATGGCTTTTAACCGTCTTTTCGCTAATGGTTAGCCGGTTGGCAATCTCATGGTTGCTTAACCCTGCGGCGATGAGGCGTAAGGTTTCGATTTCTCGTTCGCTTAATTCCGTGAAGGGGTTGATGTTGTCACGGCGGCCGCCACGTAATTCTTGCACCACCCGGGCGGCTACCTGAGGGTGAAGGATGGCTTCGCCAGCGGCCGCTTTGCGTACCGTGTCTGCCAACCCCGCCGGGCTAACATCTTTTAATAGATAAGAAAGTGCCCCAGCCCGGATGGCCGGAAAGATATGTTCATCCTGGTGATAAGAGGTGAGAATGATGATTTGGGTTCGTGGGCTGGCCTGTTTGACGCGGCGGGTTGCTTCCACCCCATCCATACCTGGCATGATTAAATCCATCAGGACAATGTCCGGGGCGAATTGATTGACCAGGGTCACGGCCATTTCCCCCGATCCGGCTTCACCGACCACCTCAATATCCGGCTGGGTGTCTAGAAACGCCCGCACTCCCTGCCGCACCAATTGATGATCATCTACCAATAAGACAGTAATAGGTTCATTCATAACTGGACTCTGGCAAAAATTGATTTCACCAGTGGTAATAACCAATACACTAATACAGTAATAACCAGAGATCAGATTAAAAAAACGCCAGACTCCAGTTCATAGTTCAGCCTTAAGAGTGGTGCCTTCACCCGGTTGGCTGGTTATCTGGAGCTGGCCGCCTACCTTGTCTAGCCTCTCCCGCATTCCTTGTAGGCCAAACCCATGGGTGGCTACCTGGGGATTGAATCCCCGACCATTGTCCTGGATGGTCAGGGTAACATGGGCCGCATCCCAGACCAGATGGAGGTGAACCTGGGAAGCCTGGCTGTGGCGGGCAACATTGGCCAGGGCTTCCTGAATGATCCGAAAGAGGGTTTGTTCGAGAGGCAAAGGCAGCGGCCGCTCTCCATGCAGGGTGATCTCAATCGGGATGTTGTTTTGGCGGGACCAATCAGCGGTATGTTGGCGTACCATCTTAGCCAATCCCTGCTCAGGCCAGGTGGCCGGCCGCAGTTGTTGGATAAGGGCGGTTAATTCTTGCTGCGCCTGCCGGGCCAATGTTTCCGCTTCGCGCAGCCGATCGGCCGCGGCCGCGGGGTTATCAGCCAGCATCGTTTGGGCTGCGCCAATTTGCATCGTGGTAGCAAAAATTTGCTGTTTCACCGCATCATGTAGTTCACGAGCCAACCGGTTGCGCTCTTCCAGGGTGGCTAACTCCTGGCGCGTTTGCAGCAAAGTTTGTAACTGCCCGGCCATCTGGTTGAGGTGATGGCTCAATTGGCCCAACTCGTCAGGCGAATTGTCGTGAGCCACCACAGAAAAATCGCCACGGCGCCAATGATCGGCGGCCAAAGCAACCGTGCCAATGCGCCGGGTTAGATTGCGAGCGGTCAGGAAGCCAAAAAATGTTCCTATGAGGCCGGCCATCAGGGTAAAAGGCATGAGGCTGGCGACAATGATGATTAATAATGGCCTAAGCGTGGCGTTATTCAGTCCAGGCAAGGGGACGGTGATGATAAAGACGCCAAGTAAACGATCATTGGCATCTACCATTGGCAATAGATAGACCAATAATCCACCAGGCAAGGTAGCTCGCAGTTGGCTTAACTCACGCTCTCCTTGCTGAACGGCGGTAAATAATTCAGCCAATCTTGGGAATGAGTCAAAGTTGAGCGGTTGGTGGCCGGGAATAAACTGCGACGGCCGCGGCTGCTGCTCTATGATGAACCCATTGGCATCAAGAATGTAAACGGGCCACCCTCCATGTAAGCTGACTTGCCAGTCATTGCCCTTCTGACCACCATTACCAGCAGTCCCAAAACTGGTCTCTGCGGCCGCGATAACCCCGTTAGACCCAAACATCTGGGTGGCCCACCTATTCAGCCCCTCCAGATCAGACGGGACAGCCCGCAAAAATTGCTCTGCTTCAGGCACATATAGCTCATACAGCGCCTCTCCCACAGCGTTGATGACCAGGTTAGAACGAGTCAGGAAGTACAGCCCAAAGAGAACCAACAGTTCCACTATCAACAAGGCGGCCACTGTCACCAGGGTATAGGAGAAGGTGAGCCGCCATTGCAGCCGCCGGAAGGGGGCGAAGGGGAGCATGGTGGGTGTAAGAAGGTGAGCGTGAGCAATGAGCCACCGAGGTGTCGGCGGGAGAAGATGGCTGTGTACTGGGTGACAAACAAAAGTAATGATATGAAGACGCGACCATCAGCGGCCGCGCTCCATGCTGCCTATTGTACAGAGGGTACCGCCGGTTCGCCACCCTCAACTGACGCGGCCGCGCCCCTGGGCAACTTCCCTATGCCATACGGCCGGTTGGGGTGAGTGAATGGGGCTGAGATGGCGGCCGCAGACAGCTATCAGCAGCAGGGCAGCCAGCCAGGTTAAAATTAAATCTACCCGGCCCAACTCCCGTATGAGGGTGAGGCTGGCATCAGGGTAAACCAGAGGTAGGAACAGATTGGCCGTACTGTTGATAGACGCATGGAAAGCGACATCAATGAGCAAACTGCCGCCGGTATGGTTGTAGGCCCAGGTGAATAGAATTGATTTGCCTACCGTACCCAAAACATACCAGAGGATAGCGGTTGGCTCAGTGGCGATAGTAACACCACCGGGTAAAGCCGCGCCAGGAACATAAAACATGGGCAAATGCCATACTCCCCAGGCGATACCAATGATAACGCTGGCGGTGAGGCCACTGACCCGCTGCTGTAATTGTGGCAGGGCAAAACCACGCCAACCCATCTCTTCTGCCAGGGGGCCGCTGGGCAAGGCGATCAAAAAGCGAAGGGCAAAAGCCAGAGCCAGGTTTGGGAGCAGCCACCACCCCAGAGAGGTATCTAACTGCGGCCGCGTTCCCGTAAGGGCCGCATGAATTAAAATCGTTAGCCAGAAAAACAGAATCGGCAAACCGATGACCGTAACATACCAATGCCAGCCCACCCGCCATTGGCTAAAGCTACGAAAAAGGGCACTGATTCCCGAACGGCCATGTTGGGTATAAGCAACGATGATAGCGGCCAGAGATGGCCCGGCTGCCCCAAGCAGCAGCAGACCAACCGCCCACACCGGTACATCAAAACTCATTAGCCCTTGTAGGGGTGTCACTGCCGGAAGCCAGATAAGCCAGCTAAGGGCAAAGGTTAAGAGAAAAAAGCTGAACCGCGGCCGCTGGATGATAATTTGATGAAGGTAAGAGACCATTTTTCTCCCTTGTAAATCGAACTTCTAGTTCGATACACGATTTGGAAAATCGTGCTACACATGATGGGTCTTCACAGCAGTTCTCAATTTGCCCTGAAATGAATGTAGGGGCGGGACAGGTGGGCCAGGATTTTGGTCAAACGGGAACGTTTCGTTCCCACCTGTCTCGCCCCGCTTTGGCTGAAACGGAAGGGGTAAGCGGGACAGGTGGGCCAGGATTTTGGTCAAACGGGAGCGTTTTGTTCCCACCTGTCTCGCCTCGCTTTGGCTGAACCGGAAGGGGTAAAGGGGGTGAGACAGGCCGGAATCAGGTTGAACCGTTTGACCCGGATGGTTGCCCGCCTGTCCCACCCCTACCACGGGTTTTAAATTGAGAATTGCTGGGGTCTTCAGGATTTCGTGGGGTTTTACGTGATGCGTGAAACGTGATGCGTGAGTTCTCTCAGGTCACGTATCACTCATCACGTTTCACGGTCTGTCAACCCCCTGAATTCCCAAAAAGCCAGGTTGTTTTGTCCAAGAGTATAGGCAGAAACAGGCTTGGCTAAATCAGCCTGGAGAATGAATTGCCGCCAGCCTGGGGGCTGATTGGCAACCCGGTGGTAACTACTAAGGCACACAAGAATTTCACCGTGAAGACGCCAAGATCAGTAAGAATTTCTTGAGGAACTTTGTGTTCTTTGCGGCTTTGCGGTTAGTAGTTACACCCGGTCAGGGGCAATATACGCCTTCGGGCCAATTGACTTTTCCCCTGATTGGCTGTATACATTGCCCTGGCTTTTCACAGGTGATAAATACTCTGTGTTCATCTGTGTCATCTGTGGATAAATAACAACTGTTAGCTCTACTTGATGTGGCTATAACCTGAAAGCCTGGTGCCAAACTGATGATGGAACCAACCCCTGCCCCCAAAATTGAGTGCCGCCATTTGTGGAAGCTGTTTGGTCCAGACCCAGAAAGGGTGCGGCCGCTGCTAACCCAAGGTGTTTCCAAAACGGATATTCTCACCCAAACCGGTCATGTGGTGGCGGTGCAGGATGTCTCCTTTGCCGTGCGGCCAGGGGAGCTGTTCGTAGTCATGGGGCTGTCGGGCAGTGGCAAATCTACCCTGGTGCGCTGCCTCTCCCGCCTCATTGAGCCAACCGAGGGGGAGATTTGGGTGGATGGGGTGGATGTGATGAAGATGGACGCGGCCGCGCTGCGCCAGCTGCGTCGTCACCAAATGAGCATGGTATTCCAGCGGTTTGGCCTCTTCCCCCACCGCCGGGTGCTGGAAAACGTGGCTTATGGGCTAGAGGTGCAGGGGATGGAGAAAGCGACCCGGCTCAAGAAAGCCCAGGAGCTGCTCGATCTGGTTGGGTTGGCCGGGTGGGGGCACAAATATCCCCACGAACTTAGCGGGGGGATGCAGCAGCGGGTAGGGCTGGCGCGGGCGTTGGCCGTTGATCCCCACATTCTCCTTTGTGATGAGCCATTTAGTGCCCTGGATCCCCTTATTCGTCGGGAGATGCAGGATGAGTTGATCCGCCTGCAAAAGATGATGCACAAGACGATCATTTTTATCACCCATGACTTTTTAGAAGCGGTGAAATTGGGTGACCGGATCGCCATTATGAAAGATGGGGTGTTTGTCCAGGTTGGCACTCCCCAGGAAATCGTCTCCCAACCGGCTGACAGCTATGTACGGGAATTTACCAAAGATGTCCCTCGGGTGAAGGTATTGACGGCGCGAGATGTGATGCGGCCGCGTACCCCCTTCCCCCCCAACGGTTACAGCCCCACCTGCCCCCCCAGCCTCACCCTGGAAAGCCTTATCCCCCTGGTTATGGATCACGACGATCTCTGCCTGGTTCTCGATGAAGACGCCCTCTGCATCGGCGAACTCGACCGCACTCTGGTCATGCAGGCGATGGTGGGGGGGTAGTTTCAGGTTTCAAGTTTCAGGTTTCAAGTTTACGAGTGGCGGGTTTGCGAGTTTGCGCGTCTCTCAATCTCCAATCTCCAGTTTCTAGTCTCCAATCTCCAGTCTCCCCATGGTCCTCCCTTACCCCCGCATCCGTCGCACCTATTTTAATATCGCCCTGATGTTGCTCTTGGGGGTCGCGGCCGCGCTGTTGGCCTGGCATCATCTAGGCGGGGGAATCGGGCCATTCCCGGCAGAGTGGAACCTGGGGCTGCGCCAACCGATGGATGATTTTAAGGTGTGGGCCATCGGCAACCGGAACAGCCATCCGATTTTTCTTTACTTTTTTACTCCCCTCAGCCGCCTCATTGATAGCTCCCTGCGCCAGGTTGAGGCGTTTCTGCTCTGGCTGCCCTGGCCGGTCTTGGCAGCCGCTATCTTTCTAACGGCGTATCGGGTGGCTAATGGGGGCACTGCTCTGGTCACCACTGGCTGCCTGCTTCTGATGGGGTTCACCGGCTATTGGCGGCAAAGTATGCAAACGCTGGCTTTGATGCTCATTGCTGTCCTCATTGCTTTGCTCATTGGCATTCCCCTGGGCATCCTGTCTTCTCGTTCTGATCGGCTAGAAAAAGGGCTGCGGCCGCTGCTAGATGCCATGCAGACCATGCCCGCCTTCGTCTATCTCATCCCTGTACTCCTCCTTTTTGGCGTGGCTCGTGTCCCCAGCGTCATCGCTACCGTTATTTACGCCTTACCCCCGGCTATCCGCCTCACCAATTTAGGGCTGCGACAGGTATCGGCTGAGGCGTTAGAAGCGGCCCAGGCATTTGGCTCCACCCCCCGGCAAATGCTGTTCAAAGTGCAGCTGCCCATGGCCCTGCCTACCATCATGGCCGGGGTCAACCAGACCATTATGATGGCCTTGAGCATCGTCGTCATCGCTGCCCTCATTGGTGGTGGGGGATTGGGGGAGTTGGTGCTGCAAGCCCTGCGTACCCTGCGCGTGGGGCGGGCGTTAGAAGCCGGGTTAGCCATTGTTTTCATGGCGATCTTGTTAGACCGACTCAGCGACGCCCTGGCCCGCCTGGATGTAACCGGCCGCCCTCCCCGAACGGAGCCGTTTCGCCTCGCCAGCCGGTGGCAGGGGGTAGGTTGGGCCAGCCATGTAGAGCGGGCGGGGCAAAAATTTGTGCGGACTGGCGATAGGATGATGGGATGGGCGTCCCGCTTCACGGCCCATCCCTATGGGTTGCTTTCAGCCTGTTTCTTGCTGCTGTTATTGTTGGTCAGCCTGTTGGCTGGGTGGCAAACCTTCCCACCGGCCTGGAAAATCGGCCTGGAAGGGGTGACGGATAATGCCGTGCGTTGGGCGCAGGTACATCTGTACAACATCGGCGGCCGCGGCTGGGGCACTGGCCCGTTTAGCGATTGGCTCACCTTGCAGGTATTAAACCCACTGCGCTCCTTTTTGACTGTGGGGCTGCCCTGGCCGGTATTGATCTTGCTGGTCGCGGCCGCAGGGCTGGCTCTCTCTGGGTGGCGGCTGGCAGTAGGCAGTGGGGTGGGGCTGCTCCTGTTGGGCTTTCTGGGGATGTGGAACGCCAGCATGGATACCCTCAGCCAGGTAATCGTGGCCGTTTTATTGGCCGTGTTATTGGGGGTGCCGGTTGGGATTGCGGCCGCTCGTCATCCATCTCTAGAACGGGGATTGCGGCCGCTGCTTGACTTTTTGCAAACCATTCCTTCCTTTGTCTACCTGGTACCGGTTATCATGTTATTCAACCTGGGGCGAGTGCCCGGTATCATCGCCTCGGTGCTGTATGCCCTGCCCCCCACCATCCGCCTGACTACCTTAGGATTAAAACAGGTGGACGCGGCCGCGACCGAGGCCGCCCGCGCTTTTGGTTCCACCACCTGGCAATCCTTGCGTAAAGTAGAACTCCCCCTGGCCCTGCCTTCCATCATGGCCGGCATCAACCAGACCATTATGATGGTTTTGTCCATGGTCATCATCGCTGGATTAGTAGGCAGCAGCGGCCTGGGCATCGAAGTCGTTACCGGTCTGGCTCGTAACCAGCTTGGCCTGGGGGTCGAATCTGGGTTGGCTATTGTCATCCTGGCAATTATCATAGACCGCCTGGCCCAGGCCACCGTTCAGCGCTATCAGCAGGCGATGAACCTGAGCCAGGGATAAGTCTTCCCCCCTTTTTTTGCCCCCCATTTGTAACCCTTTTGCCTCATTTCTGTTACAATCTGCCCCTGGGTGAGCAAGCAAGTTAGCCTGCGGGTTGGCGCAAAGCTTCTCTGTTACTCTGTTACTCTGTTTACTCTGTTACTCTGTCACTTTGCTGCTTGCCATTTGGCCGCTTACCGCTCACCCTTTCCTATTCACTTTCTCGGCCAGGTAGAACTTCCTGGGGCCTCTCAGCACACGCATCACGTTTCACCCTATGACCCCCCCATGAATTTCCAAAACCCCATTTACTCTTGGAGTGTACTTCATGCTTAAACTTGTCGAATGTGTTCCCAATTTTAGTGAAGGTAGACGAACCTCGGTCATTGAGGCCATTGCGGCCGCTATCCGCTCTGTCCCCGGCATTCGTCTCCTCGGCACCGACCCCGACCCGGACCATAACCGGACCGTCATCACCTTCGTGGGTGAGCCAGAACCAGTAGAAGAAGCGGCATTCCGAGCCATCGCCGAAGCCCAAAAACATATCAACCTGGACAACCATCAAGGGGAACACCCCCGTATTGGGGCGACGGATGTGTGCCCGTTCATCCCGGTTTCTGGGATCACGATGGCTGATTGTGTGCAAATGGCCCGGCGGGTCGGGGAGCGGGTAGGGCAGGAGTTGGGTATTGCTGTCTATCTCTACGGGGAAGCGGCCACCCGCCCGGAGCGGGAAAAGCTGGCCGATATTCGCAAGGGAGAGTATGAACTATGGAAGCAGGAGATCGGCCCAAACCCGGCTCGCCAGCCTGATTTTGGCCCGGCGGTGGCCCAACCATGGGGAGCGACGGTGATTGGGGCGCGGCCGTTTCTTATCGCTTATAATCTCTACCTGAATAGTGACAAGGTAGAGGTAGCCAAAAAAATCGCGGCCGCTGTCCGTTTTACCGGTGGGGGGTTCCGTTATGTACAGGCATTAGGGTTCCTGGTGGAAGGGCAGGCCCAGGTGAGCATGAACCTGACCAACTTTGAGAAAACCCCCATCCACCGGGTGCAAGAGATGGTCAAGCGGGAAGCGGCTCAATACGGTCTCACTATCACCAAAGCGGAACTGGTGGGGCTGGCTCCCCAGAAAGCGCTGCTGGAAGCGGCCAAAGCGTATTTGCAGTTAGATGGGTTAAAAGATGAACAAATTTTAGAGCTGCGAATGGCTCAGGTAGCCGCCGATGAAGCGGCCGCCGATATTACCCCCACTCCGTTTATTGAGGCAGTTGCCAGCCAGGAACCAGCCCCCGGGGGGGGAGCGGTAGCCGCTTTGGCTGGGGCATTGGCGGCCGCATTGGCCCAAATGGTGGCCGGCCTCACCCTGGGGCGTAAAAAATACGCCGACGTTCAGGTGCAGGCTCAATCTGTTCTGGCTGAGGCGGAAAAGCTGAGGCTAGAATTAACCCAGGCGGTGGCTGAAGATGCGGCCGCCTTCGAGCAGGTCATGGTCGCCATCCGCAACAAGGGGGTTTCCCCAGAGGAGCGGCAGGCGGCCATTGAGCAGGCAACCATTGGCGCGGCCGAGGTGCCCCTGCGAGTGGCCCGGCTGAGTGTACAGGCGGCCCGGCTGGCTAAGGAGATGGCTGCTTTGGGCAATATCAACGCCGCTTCGGATGCAGCCGCGGGCGGGATCATGGCCCGGGCGGCCGCACACATCGCCAGCCTGAACGTTAAAACCAACGCGGCCGGCCTGCAAGACCAAACCCTGGCCCAAAGCTGGCGCCAAGAGTTGGCCCAAATCGAAGCCGAAGTCAACACTCTGGCCGAAGAGATTACCCTCGTTGCCGCCCAGAGAGGCGGGTTTTAATGGTTAATGGGTGAATCGTTGAATGGGTGAATTGTTAATCATTCACCCATTTAACAATTCACCCATTCAGCAATTTTATGCGAACATTCTTATTAGCTGCTGCTGTGGGGCTTGTTTTGTTGACTGCCTGCCAGCCGCAATCTGCCCCAACGGCGGCTCTGATGCCCCCGTTTACCCCAACCAGCACGACGGCAACCGCTGCGGCCGCGCCCACCCTCACCCCCATCTTGACCCTGGCCGCCCCGGTAGTCAGTTACTCTTTGCCTGAACCAGTTCATAATCAACCTTCATTCAAACCCGTAGACGTATCAGAAGGGCCGGTAACGGTAACACCGGTGGTTGAGCTGCCAACGGCTACCCCTGGCCCTACCTTTACCCCCCCGCCCCCTCCGCCCCCCACCACCAACCATTTCTGGTTTTACCGCCCCATAGCCGAAGGGGGGATTGTATGGACTAACAAAATCTACCCTTATGGCAGCACTCGTGGGGGAACATTGCGGCCGCATCATGGCGTCGAATTTGATGTCCCCTATAACACCGAAATCCTGGCCGCCAATGAGGGGACTATCATCTTTGCTGGCCCCGACAGTGATACCCTCATCGGCCCTGAAACCAACTTTTACGGCAACGTCGTCGTCATCCAGCACGGTTTTCAGCTAAACGGGCAAAACGTCTACTCCCTATATGGCCATCTCTCCCAAATCTATGTCACTGTGGGTCAGGCCGTTAAAGCGCGAGAGATCATCGCCCTCTCCGGAGCAACCGGGGTGGCCGATGGCCCGCATCTCCATTTTGAGGTGCGTGTAGGGCAAAACAGCTACAACCACACCCGTAACCCGACCCTCTGGTTGCTCCCATTCCCGGAACGAGGAGTCGTGGCGGGCCGGGTTGTTTTTCCCAATGGGGCCTTAGCCTACGAAGCCCCGATTACCCTACGCCGGATTGATGCCCCATCTAATTATGCCGCCACCACTACCTACGCTTCCGAAACGCTTAATCCGGACGATCATTGGCAAGAAAATTTCGCCTTTGATGATGTGTATGCCGGGTATTACGAGGTCGTTGTGACCCAGGGAGACAAAAAATATAAAACTGAGGTTTGGGTTTATCCCAACCAGACCAGCTTTGTAGAAATTGTCATCTTCCCCGAAATTCAAGTTGAGGAAACGGATGCCCCCTAACCCGCCAGACCCCTCTGCGGAAACGGGACGGATAGGCCGTTTGCGCCAGCAGTGGGATCACCCCCAAACGGGATTTCGTTACCGCAAAAAAAAGTGGATGCAGCTTTATTTGTGGGGGAGTTTGTCTGCTTTGCTCCTGGTGGTTGCCGCCTTACCCCAGATGGTCTTTCAGACTGGTACCCCCTTGGATGGCCACGCTGCTCCCCTTATGCCGATCCGATATATATGGGTAGCCCTTATATTGTTTATTTTTGGTTTCTTGATTTTGGTGCCCCGCTCTTTATACTCGCGGATTCTACCTGGACTAATCCTGCTGGTATTGCTGCTGCCACTTATTTTATTGGGAGTGGAGCAACTCTTAATTATGACCAATGCTGGCGAGCGGTTGGCGGCTTTGCGAGGAGAAAGGCTGCCGTCTTCAACCCCGGTCGCAGAACAGCCCCAAGAAAGTCAATCTAATGATGATTTGGGGGATACAACGATGGTGATCGATCCCCCTGAGATGCCCCGTTTGCCCTGGTTGACCTTTTTGTTGACAGTGTTGGTTGTATTAACCGGACTGTTGGCTCTGATTGGGGGAATCGCCTGGCTAACCCAATCTCGCCAGGACGAGGCCGGTGAGGTACTGCCAGAGCTGGCCCGTGAGGCGGAAGCCGCTCTGGAGATGCTGCGACAGGGTGGCTCTCTGGCGGATGTGGTGATGCGCTGTTATATGGAGATGGGGCGGGTGTTGTATGAGACGCGAGGAATGGCGCGGCCGCAGCATACCACCCCCCATGAGTTTGCTGTCCAACTGTTAAAAACTGGTTTACCGGCCGGTCCCGTCAACCGGCTTACCTACCTTTTTGAACAAGTGCGTTATGGTCAAACCCATCAAGCCAATCCAGAGCAGCAAAACGAAGCCGTTGCCAGTCTGGAAGCGATTGTCCAGGCGTGTCAAAGATAATCAGCCAGGATAGCCACGAATTTCACCAATGGGCATAAATTTTCTTGGGTTCACTCCACGCCTCTGCGTCTTTGCGCGACTTTTTTCCAGGTAAACCAAAGGTAAGAAGTGAGTAAAAACAGGTTTCCGCGATGGGTCTATTATCTGGTTTGGGCGGCTGTACCTCTAGCCGTTATTTTGGCCTTCATTTTACGTGATCCCCTGCAACAATATCTGGTGATTCCCCTGCTGCGGCCGTTTAACGCTGTCCAGCGGTTTTTGGGCACCGCTTCGCAAAAAGATTGGTGGGATTTATTGATCCTGGTGGCCGGTTTGCGCCTCATCCTGATATTGCTAAAACGAGGGGATGATGCTGGCCCTACAGCCAAAGCCGAAGAAACCCCCGGCCGTATTGCCGCCTGGTTAGATTGGTTCCAATTTGATGCCCGGCCTGGGTATGTTGGCCCCTTGCTCATGCGTCGCATTAGCAGCTTGCTAGTCCACATTATCAGCCAGAATGAGCAAAGACCGGTCGCAGATGTCTGGCGGGAACTGCGCCGGGGGTCTTTAGAGATACCGCCAGAAATCCGCCAGACATTACAGGCCCGCACCAGTCAAAGCTCTGGCAAATTGGCTCGCGTTACCACCCACGCCCAGGTAAAGCAGGTCATCGCTTTTTTAGAACAATATTTGTCTATAAACCATGGCGGAGCGAAGGAGAATTCATAAGCGATCTTTTGCCGATTTATATGAATGGCAACCCTGTGCTATGACTTCTTTCATACCTCCTCATTCATCATTCATCCTTACTTTTTGAGGAGTTGTTATGTCCATTGACGTTCAATCTGTAGCTGCCTGGGGGGAACGTATTCTGAATGAGGTGGAGCGGGTGGTGATCGGCAAGCGGCCGCTGCTCACCCAACTTCTCACCGCCATTCTCTCTTCTGGGGGGCATGTCCTGTTAGAAGATTACCCTGGCCTGGCTAAAACATTGATTGCCCGGAGCTTTGCGGCTGTTTTAGGGCTATCTTTTCGCCGTATCCAATTTACCCCTGACCTATTGCCCGGCGATATTACCGGGGGGTATGTGTATGACCGCAACAGCAACCAGTTTGTGCTGCGCCAGGGGCCTATTTTTGCCAATATCATTCTGGCGGATGAGATCAACCGGGCTTCACCTAAAACTCAGTCTGCTTTGTTAGAAGCGATGCAGGAGTACCAGGTGACTTTAGAAGGGGAGACCCGGCGGCTGCCGGAGCCGTTTCTGGTCATTGCCACCCAGAACCCGATTGAATATGAAGGGACTTTCCCCTTGCCAGAAGCGCAGCTAGACCGGTTTATGATGAAGCTGTCTGTTGGCTACCCATCGGCTGCCGATGAGCTAGATATTGTCATGCGGCGGCGACAGCGAGGCACGGATGAGGTGGATTTAGCTGTGGTAACTTCAGCGGATGAGCTGCTGGCGATGCGGCAGATTGTGGAGCAGGTTTACCTGGATGAAGATATTGCCCGGTATATGGTTTCGCTCGCGGCCGCGACCCGGCAGCAGCCCCAGGTATTGGTTGGCTCCAGCCCCCGCGGCTCATTGGCTTTGCTCAAACTGTGCCGGGCCTGGGCCGCCCTCCAGGGACGAGAGTATGTGCTGCCTGATGATGTCAAGCAGTTCATTCACCCGGCCCTGGCCCATCGTCTCATCCTGAACCCGGAACTATGGATGCGCCGGGGAACAACGGAAACAGTATTGGCTCAGGTGTTAAAAACAGTGCCGGTGCCGGTGAGTAAATAGTAATCAGTGAGCAGTCGGCGGTCGGCGATCAAAATATGGGCGAAAAAATCGTTGGGACAAATCGCATGGTGTTTCTGTTAGCCCTGGCCCTGGGGATGATTGTGGTAGGGTTGGCAGCGCAGCGGCCGCAGATTATCAGTTTAGCCATCCCCTTGCTCGTTTACATCGGTCTGGCCCTGAACAACACCCCAGAAAACCCCCGCTGGCACATCCGGCGTGAATTAAACGACTCCCAGGTTCAGGTGGGCGATCAAATCACCCTGACCCTGACCCTCATCAATGAGGGAGAAGCGGTCAAAGAGTTGTGGATCCATGATTCGCTTCCTCCTGAGTTACACCTTATTGAGGGGGAGACAACCCGGCTGCTTTTCCTACCCCCTGGAGGCACCCACACCTGGGAGTATCAGGTAAAAGGGGGGCGGGGGGTCTATGCCTTTACCCCACTGCAAATGTGGGCTGGGGAGACATTCGGCCTCTTTCGCCAGGTGATGACGACCGACGCGCAAACGGAAGTGACGGTCATGCCAGCTTATACCCCTATCCGCTCCTTGCCTATTCGCCCGGCCCGGACAATTGGTTTTGCCGGCCCCATCCCTTCCCGGCAAAGTGGTACCGGGGTAGATTTTTTTGGGGTGCGGCCGTACCAGCCCGGAGATCCTTTGCGCCGTATTAATTGGCGGGCCACAGCCAGATATATGGATTTGCCTATCTCAACGGAGTTTGAGCAGGAACGTCTGGCCGATGTAGGCATTATTCTGGATATGCGGCGGCAAAGTGCTTTAGCCCTAAGAGGGAGATCGCTGCTGGAATATATGGTGCCGGCCGCGGCCGCGGTAGCGGATCGCCTGCTTCAAGATGGGCACCGAGTTGGCTTGATGCTCTACGGCCAGGGAATTGATTGGGTGACGCCTGGTTACGGTAAGATTCAGCGGGAGCGGATTTTGCTGACCCTGGCTAAAGCGCGCCCTACCCAATATTTCGCTTTTGAAAATTTGAACTATTTGCCCACCCGCCTCTTTCCCGCCCGCTCCCAACTCATCTTCATCAGCCCTCTGGTATCTGAGGATGAGGAAATGATTTTTCTCCTGCGGGCACATGGATACACAGTCCTGCTCATCTCCCCAGACCCGATTGCCTTTGAGCAAGATGGAATCCCCCCTCACCCTTATTTAGAGGATGCCGTTCGGTTGGCCCATTTGGAGCGACGGTTGTTGTTGAGTCAGCTTGAGCAAGGGGGGATCACGGTCATCAACTGGCCTGTGCAGCAGGAGTTAGGGGAGTTAATCCATTCCGTCTTAGGGCACAGCCCGCCGCCCCGTTTGCTCCGGGGGGCGCGGTTGTGAGCAGTTGCCAGTTAGCAGTTAGCCGTAGGCAATTTGCCAGCCGCTAGCGGTCAGCAGCCAATGATGAAACCAATCTGGACAACTTTTTATCTCTCTTTAGCGGCCGCGGTGCTGTTATTGGCCAGTGGGAGCCTATTGGCTGAGGTTTGGCAGTTGGCCGGGCTGTTTGCCCTGATGGGGATTGGCTGGGTGTGGGGGAAACAGCGGGGGCGGTCTGCGGCCGCGGCCGGGCTGCTCCTCTTTTGCCTGGGGGCCGTTTATGGGACTGCGGTGGGAGTGAGCGTTGGCTGGCTGGTATCGGGAGTCATAGCGGCCCTCGTCGCCTGGGATTTAGACAGCGTTCTCCACCGCTGGCAGTTTGTTCGTGAAGAAGATATCCCCTTGTTTTGGCAGGCCCATATCCGCCAACTGGCCCGACTGCTGGTTTTGGCCCTTTTATTGGCTTCGCTACCCCTGCTGCTCTCTTTACAACTCCGTTTTGGCCTGATTTTGGGGTTCGCCCTGTTAGCCATCATCGCCCTGAGCCAATTCATCCGCTGGGCAGGGAAATGAGGTGCGGGAGTCTGGCGTTTTTTGCTCTGCCTGCTGGTTATTGGTGTATTGGTGTATTAGTTGTTACCACTGGTGACATCAATTTTTGCCCCAGTCCAGTAAGATGCCATATCCCAGGCATCCTCAATAACTAACCATCGGCATTTGCCGAATATACTCCCCTTTATCCAACTCTTGCAGCACAAAATCGGCCCCATCGGCCCGCGAAAGCTGGCTGCCAGAATTTTTGCCCACATACCCCACGCGGTATTTTCCCAGATGTGGCCCATTGGTGAGGCGGGGATAACGGACAATGGTCCAATCCAGGTCGCTGGCCTGAATAACGGCAACATTGGCCGCCGAATCTCGCAGAACAGTGCCCGCCAACAGGGTCAACAGCCCTTTCATCAGGTGGTCAACCAATTTGGGTTGGTCTTGGGGGTGACGTACCCCTGCACCAGTGGTGGAAATGAGGCGGCGTACCCCATGCTTTTGCATGGCCGCAACAATATTTCTGGCGGCAGTTTCCATCGTGCCTGGTACTGGTGGTCGGGTTGGCCCTAACGCGCTGATAACTGCTTCCTGCCCGGCAATGCCTTTTTCTACAGCCTCAGCATCCAGCACGTCGCCTTGTTTAATGGTTAGGTTGGCATGGTTAAGAGGTAGTTTAGCTGGATTCCGGACAAAGGCGGTGACGATGTGCCCGGCTTTCAGGGCTTGTTTGACAATTTCCAGGCCGGTGCCCCCGGAGGCCCCAAAAATAATGAGTTTCATAGCAGCTCTCCCTGCTCTTGCGCCGCTACCTGGCGCAAGATGTTTAAGATGACCTCTGGCGGTTGTGCCCCGCTAAAGGCGTATTGGTCATTGATGATAAAAAACGGCACCCCACTAATCCCTAGTTGATGGGCCTGTTCAGCTTCGGCCTCAACCTGCGGCCGCGCCGTTTCCCCCTCTAACTCTACCCGCAGCTTCTCCCTGTCTAGCCCATGTTTTTGCCCAAGTTGGAGCAGTACTTCCATGTCACCAATATCCTGCCCATGCTCAAAATAGGCAGCATAAACGTCCTTGATGATCGCTTCCCGAATGGTTTCTGGGGCCAGGGCGATAAGGCAGTGGGAGAGGGTGGAGTTGGGGGCTTTGCTGATTTTGTCCATGTTAAACCGTAACCCCACCGCTTCACCCATCCGGCGTGGCCCATCCAGAGCCTGCTCCAGGCTGATGCGGCCGTTAAATTTGGCCTGCATGTACGGGATAAAATCATACCCTTCGGGAGGGATGGCCGGGTTGAGGAAAAAGGCCCGGTATTCTATTTGTAACGGTTCGCCGTCCCACTGCGGCCGCGCCAGGTGTAAATTGTGCTGGCCAAGGCGGCAAAACGGGCAAACCGTATCGTGATAAACAGTGATTTTCATGACAATCTCCCATGTATGAGCCAATGAAGTTGCTCTGCGGTGTGCCGCAGGGGGTCGCCGCTGTGCTGCACCCGACTGAGTAAAATCGCCCCTTCCAGGGTGGCGAGGACAAATTGGGCCAGATCATGATTCCCCTCTAATTTTTCCGCAAAAGCTGCCTGCATCTGCCCATACGCTTCGCGGCAAGCGAGATTTACCCGTTTGCTGCTGACCGCGCTTTCGGCTGCCAGCATCATCAGCGGACCACCGCTGGCAAACCCGGATTGTTCCACCGCGTCGGCGATGCCCAGGGTGAGCAAACGTACCGCCTCGGCCGGATTTTCTGCCTGTGATAGGCCAAAGCGGATGCGTTCTACCATTTGTGCGGCTGACCAGAGAGCAGTTTCGGCCCCAATCTGCTCTTTGCCTTCAGGAAAGTAGTAGTAGAGCGACCCTTTCGGGGTGTTGCTCTCATGGATGATCTCATTCAGGCCGGTGGCGTGGTAGCCTTGTTTTTCAAAAAGGTGCGCGGCCGCTGTCAGAATTTGTTGCTTTGCCGGATTCATGACATTCATCCTCTTTTCAAGGTTACAATATTTGATATATTATAGCGACTGGTCTATATAAAGTCAAAAAATTGACACGCTGTCAAGTAAAGGAGAAAGCAACATGACAGGCAAAATTCTAGTCACAGGTGCGGTGGGAAATGTGGGAGCAGAGGTTATTAAGCAGTTAGGCTCGATGGGGCAGCTTTCCGAGGGTTCAGTGATACGGGCGGCTGATTTGGACGTAAGTAAGATTCGGGAGAAGTTTGGTGATTTAGTTGAGGCGGTTACGTTTGATTTTGCTAAAAAGGAAACGTATGCGGCCGCTTTTGCCGGTGTGGAAACGATGTTTTTGTTGCGGCCGCCGCAAATTTCTGATGTGAAAGGGATAATACTCCCCGCTCTGGATGCAGCCCAGGCAGCCGGGGTCAGGCATGTCGTTTTTCTTTCTTTGCTTGGCATTGAGCGGGCTACTTATGTGCCCCATTACAAGATTGAAGAGTACCTGGTTAAGTCACCCATGAGCTGGACTTTTCTGCGTTGCAGCTTTTTCATGCAAAATCTTAACAGCACTCACCGCCAGGAAATTCGTGAGCGGGATGAGCTTTTTGTGCCGGTTGGCCGGGCACGGACGAGTTCCATTGATGTACGGGATATAGCCGCTGTGGCCGCCATTGCCCTGAGCCAACCGGGGCATGCAAATAAAGCCTACGACTTGACCGGGGCAGAGGCTTTAGAGTATGGGCAAGTTGCCCGGATTTTAAGTGAGACGATGGGGCGTAAAATCAGTTATCGTAATCCGTCGTTAAGCCGTTTTTTTCTCACGCACCTGTGGCGGGGAGTACCGTTTTTCTTTGCCCTGGTGATGGCCGGATTGTACCTTTCTACTCGTAACGGGTTGGCTGAGTTGGTGACGGACGAGGTGGAGCGCATTACCGGGCGCAAACCGATTTTGTTCCAGGAGTATGCAGCAGATTATGCCGCTAGTTGGGCCAAGTAATCATCTGAAATAAGTTCTGTTCAGAGTTGACAACTTGCTGAAAAGCTGCCAACTCTGAGCAGGATGATTGGTTATTCCCACTTTTCCGGCGGTTCGGGCATGCCCAGGATGTGATACCCGGCGTCTACGTGGACCACTTCACCGGTAACGCCGCTGCCCAGGTCGCTGCACATCCACAAGGCGGTGCGCCCTACTTCGTCCTGGTCTACGTTGCGACGCAAGGGGGTACGCTCTTCGGTGTAGGCTAACATTTTACGAAAACCAGCAATGCCTGCGGCCGCGAGGGTCTTAATCGGCCCGGCAGAGATGGCGTTCACCCGGATATTTTGCCCTCCCAGGTCGGCGGCCAGGTAGCGGACGCTGGCTTCTAAGGCCGCTTTAGCCACTCCCATCACATTGTAATGGGGCACGACCTTTTCGGCTCCGTAATAGCTGAGGGTAATAATCGAACCGCCATCGGGCATGAGGGGAGCGGCCCGTTGGGAGAGGGCTACCAGGCTGTAAGCACTGATATCCAGGGCCAGGGCGAACCCTTCGCGGCTGGTGTTGACGAAGCGGCCTTCTAAATCGGCCTGGTTGGCGAAGGCGATGGCGTGGACGAGAATGTCAATGGTACCAAAATGGGCCTGCGCTCTAGCGAACGTTTCGTCAATCTGTTCGTCGGAAGTGACGTTGCACAGTTCGACAAAGGTGACGCCCAGCTCTTCAGCCAGCGGCCGCACCCGTTTTTCTAATTGGGGAATCCCATAACTAAACCCCAGGGTGGCCCCTTGCTCGTGGAACGCTTTGGCAATGCCCCAGGCGATGGAGCGGTTGTTGGCAAGGCCAAAGATGAGGGCTTTTTTGCCTGCAAGTAACATAGTTTGTCTCCTAAATAGCCACGGATAGATGAAACATGAATAGGGGGGAACACGGATGAAAAAAGTTCCTGTAGTTCCTGTGAATTCTGATAGGTAAGAGGTGTTGGCCCTTCATTAGCCATTCATCCTTTCCCAATTCACCCATTAACTATTTCCTTTACGTGGTATAAAACACAGGATAGGACGGTTGGTTACTCAAGGGCGGTAATTTGGGTGATCCGTTCCTGGGCTTCCTGGCTGCGGCCGCTGCGGATCAACGCTAATATGTCGGAATCCACCAGGTCGTACCAGCGGCCGCGCCGTTCGGCAAAGTGGGGGTATTTTTGGGCCATGGGGCCGCGTAGGTGGCCCAGCCATTCCAGGAAAAGGGCGTACTCTGGGCCAAACTGCTGCTCAAACTGCTGGCGCAGCCGGACGGCCAGGGCTGGGGCGCGGCCGCTGGTGGAGATGGCAATGGTCAATGCTCCCTGGCGAACAACGGAACCGGCGGCAAAGGTGCAGTGGGGAATGTCGTCCATGATGTTGATTAACGCTCCCACGGCTTGAGCTTCCTGGTAAATTTGGGCGTTGACAGCCGGATCTCCTTTTTCGGCGATGACCAGGAAAGCCTCCTGCAAATCGCCGGGCTGGTAGGAGCGGGCCAGCCAGGTTAACCGGCCAGCCTCAACCCAGGCCCGGATGGTGTCATTGATGGTGGGACTGATGAGGGTCGCGGCCGCGTCACAATCGAGCAGCCCTTTAATCTTTTGCTCAATCTCATGGCCGCTGCCAATCAGTACACAATGCTTCTGCTCTAATCCTATAAGAAAAATCGGATATGGTTTCATAAATTACCTCGGAAAAAGCTACGGTATGGAAGGAAAGAAGAAAAGAAGGAAAAACGACGGGAAGAAATTTGTGTCTATCCGTGAATCCACTGAAACAAGCCACGAATTTCACGAATTAACCCGAATTTTTCTTTGGCAACTTTGCGCCCTTGTGTCTCTGCGTGACCTTTTTTCAGTAGCCTCATCCGTGAAAATCCGTGTACGAAAAAATAGCCGCAGACAGGGATTAACATGGGTACGGCACACCACGATGAATGAAAATTGTTAGGGCGATTTAGCAAAGGGTGTGTTTCACTTCGATTGCAAGAAGAGGCGTGAGCATCTCCAGATGCGAACGGATCGGCATCTGGGGATGCCTTATTCCTCTTTGCCCTCTGTAACCCCGCCACTCTGCCACTTTGCCACTCTACCCCCCACACCTACACCCGCCTCACTTTCCCATCCGGCTGGATATGGATGCCGCACTCTGTTTTGACCTGCCCGGCCCAGCGGCCGGCCCGCTCTGGCTCATGGGCCGTTACCGGGCGGGTACAGGGGATACAGCCGATGCTGGCAAACTGTTCATCATGGAGCCGGTTGTAGGGCAGATCGTGTTCCCGGATGTAGTCCCAAACCTGTTCACGGGTCCAGTAAGCCAGGGGGTTGAGTTTGACCAGGTTGTGGGCGTAATCCCACTCTACCGGCTCAATGGTGGCTCGGCTGCCTCCCTGGTCGCGGCGAATGCCGGTGATCCAGGCTTGTTGGCTGGCGAGAAAGTGGCGCAGCGGCCGCACCTTGCGTAATTGGCAGCATAAATCCGGTTGGCTGGCCCACAATGCCTCTCCGTATTGTTCCACCTGGGCTTCCAGGCCCAATTCTGGGGTAATCTGCGTAAATTGGAGATGCAGCTGCTCGGCCAGTTGGTCACGCAGGCGGTATGTTTCGGGAAAGAGCAAGCCGGTGTCCAGGTAAAAGGTGGTGGGCTGCGGCCGCAGCCGGGCCACCATCGCCATCGTCACAATCCCTGATGGGCCAAAGCTGGTAGCCAGGGCTATTGGCGAAAATGTTCTCAAAGCCCACTCTAACAGCTGTTCTGGCGAACGATGCCGCCACGTTTCCCGATAAGGGAGCAAGCGGTCTGGGGTCCACTCTCCAACCGCTTCAGGAAAGAGTAAATCAAGTTTATCCATAATCAATCTACCTCATTAACCATTCACCAATTCATCAATTAACCATTAAACCAGGCCAACTCTGCCCCCAACGACACAACCTCACCGACCACAATCGTGGCCGGAGATTGCACCCCGGCTGCCTGCTGACCAATATCGGCCAGGGTGCTGGTGAAAATTTTTTGCCCGGCGGTTGTGCCGTTTTGGATGGCGGCAACCGGGGTATCTGGGGGGCGGCCGCTGTCTAACAACGCCTGGGCGATATAAGGCAAGTTGCTCACCCCCATTAAAATGACCAGGGTGCCGGTTGTGGGTAAGGCCGCCCACCCCTGCTGCCCATAAGCGGTATCTCTGACGTGGCCGGTGACAACGGTGAAACTTTGCCCAAAATCACGATGGGTGACGGGAATGCCTGCATAGGCGGGCACGGCTAACGCGCTGGAGATACCTGGCACCACTTCGTAACGGATATTCGCGGCCGCCAACGCCTGACACTCCTCCCCCCCTCGACCAAATACAAAGGGGTCTCCTCCCTTGAGCCGAACGACGACGCGGCCGCGCCCATGCTGCACCAGCAGATTGTTGATCTCCGCCTGGGTAACTCCGCGTTGGCCTGGGGTTTTGCCCACATCAATCAACACCGCCTCGGCCGGGGCCTCTTCTAACAATTGGGGGTGAATGAGCCGGTCATGGATGATTACCTCAGCCTGGCGCAGGCAGTTCAGGCCGCGCACGGTGATCAGCCCAGGGTCTCCCGGCCCGGCCCCAACGATGTAAACGATGCCTGGTTGGTTCATGCCTCACCTGCCTGGATTGTGACCCGATAGCCTAACAGACGTTGTGGCTCAGGGTGAAGCCGGGTGAGATGGAGATGGGCGGTGGGGAAAAATGGTTGCAATGCGGCCGCGACCACCGGTTCCCATTTGGCCCAATTTTCTGGGGTATTGGGGGCCAGCCGCCGGTCTGGGAAGCTCAGTTCAACCCGATCGGTACGGAAACGAAGCGGCCGCGTCCAGGAAGGCTCCTGCTCCAGCAGCAGATAAGCGTGTCTGGCCCAGGCAATCGCTTCCATCAACTGTTCAGCGATGGTCTGGTTGGCAGTTGGCCGCTTGCGCCGCAGCAGCAGCCCTGGCTCTCCCCCTTCAAGGTCAAGGGCATAATCTACCTCATGGCCGATGAGGATCACCCCTGGCCCCTGGGGTACATGTTTATAATCGGTGACATCGAGCAGCAACCCATACACTGCCTGAGTCTGAATCCAGCGATGAAACACCGGAATCACCTGTGACAGTTGCAGCGCGGCCGCGTCCTGGACAAAAAATTTGATAGTTAAGCGTTGTAGGTTCATGGGTTTTAGTTTCTAGTTTCTAGTGGCCGAGCAGCCAGTCTCCAATCTCCAATCTCTCACACCCTCACCCCTCCTGCTGTCGCCCCGGCGATGCGGGCGTCACAGGCGTGGGCAGCTTCGATGAACAGGCGGGCCTCTTCAATGAGCTGCTGGCTGCTTTCCGCGTCAGGTTGGGCGGGGGGGTGGTTGTGGCGGGCAAACAGGTAATGGGCAAACTTCCCTTTGGCGTATTTGTCAAAGAACAGTTGGGTGTCATAGAAGCGGCCGCGAAACTCCGCCACGATCCGGTCAGGATCATCCCCCACATCTAAAAATTGGGAGCGGACCAGGGAACGAGCCGCCAAAATCATCGCCCGGTAAGCTCGCTGGTCGGCGGCCGCGTAATCAGCGTCATCCAGGGCTACCAACGCCTCAAACAGTTCCGCCTCTGCCCGTGCCACCTCCAGGGCAAAGAGGGAAACCACCTCTCCGGCACATTCCCCCACGCCAATATCGCCAATGGTAAACTCGCGTGGGTCGCCCCAATCGGAATAAAAGGCCGGGTTTACCTCATAAGCTGGCACCTCACTAAACGGATCTAGCAGGGCTTTAATCCCCTTTTTGCCAGACCGGGCAATCCACGCCTGGAACGTCTCTCCCGGCTCCCGTTCCGCTACAAACCGGCTGGTAATAGCGTCTAACACTTCGGGGATCGCTTTGGCTGGGACGGCGCCCATGGCCATCCCATACTGGCCGGCATTTTCCTGCCACTGCCCCCCCAGAATAACCTGGAAATGGGGGACGGTGCGGTTATCCCGGCGGCGGCTGTTGCCAAAAAAGCCAATATCAGCCACATGGTGCTGCCCACAGGAGTTAAAGCAGCCACTTACTTTGATGCGTAAATTTTTCACTGCTTCGGGACGGTTGGCATTGGCGGCCGCGAGCCGTGACCGCAGCTCCCCGGCCAACCCTCTTGAGGAAGCAATCCCCAATTTACACGTATCGGTACCGGGACAGGTGGTAATATCCACAATCGTGCCGGCCCCCGGTTCTCCCAGCCCAGCGGCCCGCAATTCTTCGTAGAGAGATGGTAAATCTGCGGCCGCGACCCAGCGCAGGACAATATTTTGCTCCACCGTCGTGCGGAGACTGTCTCCCACATACCTGCGGGCAATGGCTGCCAGGGCATACGCCTGGGCCGCCGAAATATCCCCCAGGGGCAGGTTAATCGTGACCGTGGCATATCCTGGCTGCCGCTGCCAATACACATTGCTCTCAAGCCAGACAGTATAGGGGTCTGGGGCCTCTTGGGGAGCCTCAGCCTCACCCAAAAAATTGAGCTTCTGCCAGGTAGCTCTTTCCGGGCCATTTTTTAATGGGGTTTCCCGGTAATGGGGCAAATCGGCCAGATACGCAGTCCAGCGAGCATCAAAGGGGAGCTGTTCCCGCTCAGTCAGCACCAGGTGGCGAAACTCCTCTATACCCAACTGGCTGACCAGGAACTTGATCCGGGCACGGTTGCGATTGCGCTTCTCCCCCAGGCGGGCAAATACCCGGGCGATAGCTTGAGCCAGGGGCAAAATCTCCCGTTCTGAGGCAAATTCGGCCAAAATTTTGGCCTGGTGAGGAATGGTGCCCAACCCCCCGCCGACAAAAACGGTGAACCCCCTTTCTGGCTGCCCATTGACCTGGCGGATGCGGGCCAGCAGCCCCAGGTCGTGCATTTTGACCAGACCACATGCTTCATGCTCACAGCCGGAGAAAGCGATCTTAAATTTGCGGCCAAAATCTTGGGTGTCATCATGCCCCATAAGGAAAACGGCCAACGCTTTGGCATAAGGGGTCACATCAAAGGTTTCACTGTGACACACCCCGGCCAGGGGACAGGCAGTTACATTACGGACTACATTGCCACATGCTTCTTGGGTGGTGATCCCGACTGCCGCCAACCGTCGCATCAGGTCAGGAGTATCTTCCAGGTGGACAAAGTGGAGTTGAAAATCTTGCCGCGTGGTAACATGCAAAATATTGTCGGCGTACTCTTCGGCAACCTGAGCCAGCAGCTCTAACTGATCTGGGGTCAGGCCGCCGAACGGAAGCTTGATCCGCTGCATACCAGGGGCATCCCACAACGTTTCTGGCCCTTTGCTCAGATCGCCCGAGGGGAATGAGAGGGTGCGGCTTTGCTGGCCATCGTGGCGCAGGCCATTATCATACCGCTGGCCGTAAACGCCCTGGCGCAGGCGGGTTTCAGCAAACACTTTTTCATCTAATTTGCTCTGCCGCTTTAGCTCAAGCTGCCCATCAAACAGGTCAATCTGATGGGCCATCTCTGGCGGGATATGGGGGTGTAACGTTTCTTTCCAACTATTGCTCATTACCTCACTCCTTCGATAATGTAGGGCGACTTTCTAAATCGCCCGGACGATTTGCCCAACTTCCTACAACGTCCCCTGGCTTTGGGTGAGAAAATAAAAAAAGCCCAGGAGCGATCCTGGGCTTTTTGTTTCACATTGGCGACCGCTCCCTGATTCGTTAGCAGGTAGGTGTCGCTGGGTCTCGGTTTGGGTTTAGATGGTTATGGCTGACTCTCTGTCCCTATCCGAGCGGCGGCAACTCCTGACATAGGACACATACACATACAAGCGGTGGGGCAGTTAAAAATCTGGTTCATAACCATTTCCAATAACGTGGGGCGGATGATAACGAAGTTGGTCGGTTTTGGCAAGGGCAAAAAGGGTCCAAATTTGTAACGGCTGCCATTTCCTTCCCTCACACGTATTGCGGCCGCTGGCGAGCTGACACGATCTTGGGCCTGGATTGCGGCCGCTTCCGCTGACAACAAACCCGTCAACGCTTATCGCTTAGCATGCCCAAAAGAAAATAATGCATAACTGGAGTCTGGCGTTTTTTGAGCTGACCACTGGTTATTGGTGTACTGGTTATTACCACTGATGAAATTAATTTTCGCCAGAGTCCAGTACATAAATTTACACAACTCATACAATCATTATAAAATCATATTAGAATTCCCTATTGACATGATTTAAGGCAGAAATTATACTATTGCCCATCTCTTGATTTATCGCTTTACCCTTTCAACTTGCGTCAATACAGCCCTATATTTACCCCTACCTCTACCCAGGAGCGCATCATGGATCGCGGCCGCAATACGCAATACGCAATACGCAATACGCAATACGCAATAC
>JAHDWJ010000087.1 GCA_023384415.1 Anaerolineae bacterium | reverse complement strand
GAACCGCACCGGAAACATTCCGAGACACTATTCTTGAAACTCTTATTGATCCTGAATTGCTGTTAGGTATTTTTAGTGGAGCAGTTGCTGCAATAAGGGGGGCAGGCAACGGTGGTGTTACAGATATTAATGTCTCAATTGTTTCTCCTATTGATCTAGCTAATTATGATTATAGCAAATCTCCGGGACCAAATTGGGAGTAGCGTGGACCAGGAGATAAAGGCTCATGGTACAATAAGAGCACTGGTGAATATCTGCGTGTTGATTTAGGGAATCTACATCCACCACATTATGATTATCGGAGCCCAAATGGACAAATGTATCGCCTGTATATAGACGGGCGGATTGAGCCAAAGTGAGACAAAGAGGTGAAAATGTTACAAAAATTCCCTTTTCAAGATAAAGCTATAGTGTACATTAAGGAGTGTTTAATGTATGGCAAGACGTTATCAAGGCTTATTCTTGAACAATACAATATCGAATCTGGTTTAGTGTATACATATTTACCCCAAATCGATATTGTTGAACTACCTCTAGATCTTGAATATGGAGTCCTGCCAGCAGGGCTTGCTTCAACCGCATTTCAATATACTGCATCAATGGTTGCTAAATTTTTGGATCAAATAGAATTAGCCTATGCCATTACTGAAGATCCATACGCTAAACCGGGAGATGCCTTCTTAAAAGATGAAAAGCACCAATTTTTTGTATTTGATGATGAAGTTTATCAATATAGTGAAAAAACGACATTTGATCTGCGACTGGCCAGATACCAATTACACCGGGGCTACCCATCAAACTCCTATTTATTAAGAATTTCAAGAGGATTAGTGTTGACCAATGGGCAGATGATTGACAAAAAAACTTTGATGCAGTTGGCAAGTTCTGTCGAATGTATCATTATTGGTGCTTATGACGAGGAAACTGAATTGATTTGGGTACAACAAGGAAGAAAACCCCCATTTTTTGATGGAGTATGTGTTTCTTAGCCGGCCGCGCCATCGCCACCCGCGTCACCACCAGCCCGCCCCAACCCACGGACGGCCTGTTCTACTTCATCACCGACCACCTGGGCAGTACCCGCCTGCTGGCTGCCCCCAACGGCAGCCCGGTCCAGGGCACAACCGCCCACTACCTGCCTTATGGCGATTACCGAGGCAGTGCCCCCACCGCCACCCCCTTAACCGAACGGGGTTACACCGGCCACCACGAGAACCGGGAGATAGGGCTGACCTACATGAATGCCCGCTTCTACAGCCCCACCAGCGGCCGCTTCCTCACCGCCGATACCCTCATCCCCAGCCCCACCAACCCGCAAAGCCACAACCGTTACAGCTACGTCTTGGGTAAAGTAATGACAATGATAGACCCCACCGGTCATTGGGATTGTGTCGCTGATGCCAACTATGATGCCTGTCGGGCTACAATCCAGAGTTGGTTAGATTTATTACAAGGTGGGAGAGAAGTCGCCCAGGGCGTTTATTTATGGTTTTTAGCCTTTGATGCCGAGTGGATAGAACAAAATGGTTATGGTGTCCTATTTGAGTTTAAGAATATCTCTCCAGATATGCAAGTACCATTCTGTGGTGGTAGTACGGGGTTTTGCTCCCTGTTTAACGATGGCCCTAAAATCAATATTGACCTCCCAAGGCTTAAACAAACAGGAGGCGTTCAGGGGTATGAAAATGCGGCTTTGCTGGCGCATGAGTTTACCCATTGGTACCAGGGGGATATCAATGCTGCCACAGTAATGGGGGAAGCACAAGCATATTTAGTGCAAGCATTAATTCTTATAGAGTTTGGACAAAGTTTGGGAGGTCCAGATTCACTATCTCGGATAATTTATGAACTCATATACCATCCAATAGGATTTGGTACAACAGAGCTAGACCAGTTTAAGGGCGCACTAACAATAAGTGGGTATCCATCTATATTGCCTCTTGGGTGTATGGTTTGCAACCATGAGAGTCTATTGGGAGTAGTCGTTTCTCCCGCATACCATTTCCAACAACAATACCAACCATATCGGCTGCAAAGAAATTGGCAAGAGTGGAACAAATGGAGTACTGCTTATGCAATGTATTGAATTCGCATTCTCAGGAAGATGGGGGTGATAACCCTATGGAGCGTTTTGAGTTATGTAATACGGGTATCTTCACAAAATTCCCAATCTCCTACAACAGTTGGCCTTGCCAGATAAAATATCGCTAAAACCCTTGCCAGACCTTCACTTTGGCCTATTAAGGGGTTCATGGACAAGTAACAATGAAAGTATCACACAAAAATAAAATACTCTTATATTTGATTTTTTACTTTTTATTAACCTTAACTGGCTGTCAAAAACAATTATACGATGGCCTTCAAGTCACTGTCTTAGAAACAGGTGAGCCCTTATTGGCCTTTTACGATTATGCATTCTCGCCTGATCGTTCTCTTCTGGTTATGCGTATTATAGAAATGAAAGATGATGTGCCAAGAAAAACCATTCGTGATGACGCGATCAGAGAAGCTAGATTCCAGGGAAAAGAGCGGGTACAAGTCATTGAATTAACCACCCAAACCAAACTGTTTGAGTTCATGGTTGAAGAAAATCATCTAACTAATCATGAGCCAACAAATTTTCAATGGTCAGCTGATGGTCAGACAATTTTCTATCAAACATATAACCGACCGTCACTGATCAAATTTTCCGTTGTGTCCGGGGAGCAAACAGCTTATCCATTTGCTTATGACGATTACAGACTTAATCCGGCGACAGGAGTAATTGTTGCCTGGAAGAAAACGTCTAACGTATTGGCTTTTTTTGAAGCTGAGAGTATGGCGCTGCAGCAAATAATAAATCTGCCATCTCTTCCTGCTGTTTCTCAGGTAAGCTGGGGATTAAAGGAAGATATTTTACAAATTAGATTAGGTATTTACACTTATGATTATGATCCTGAGACCGACATATTACAAGAAATCGAAGGGCCGTTGTTAGATCTGGACGCATTTAATCCAACCCACAATTTGTTGATCAGCTGGCGCAGCTTTCAACTAACCTTATTTGATTTTTCCCAACAATGCAATATCCTGGTCACAAAATTACCCGCATTGTCTGAGAAGCCTAGATGGTATGATGAAACCCATCTTGTAACAACCGTTGTAACTGGTCGAGATAAGCCTGTCCAGGTTCAATTGCTGGAAGTAGAGCTTCTTACACAGCAGAATAGTTCGTGGCCTTGCTTACGCTGATAACGGAGTTGGATAATGCAAATCTTTTTCTGTAAAAGTGTGTAACCCAGGCACTGCCAGACAATAAACAAGAACTTACTGGTGAGAGAAGCGACGGCCCACGCTTCTCGGAGCTTTGACCACTAATCAGCATCAGGACGCAAGTAGAT
>JAHDWJ010000086.1 GCA_023384415.1 Anaerolineae bacterium | reverse complement strand
GCCACGGCCTCTTTCTGGCGCTGCAACAACACCTGGCGGGCACGCCTTTTGCCGGCCGGCTGGTGTCGGCGGAGAAGCTGGTGGCGGCGCTGCGCGGGCGCAAGAGTGCGGCGGAGGTGGAGCGGGTGAGGACGGCCGTAGCCACCACCTTGCAACTGTTTGATGAAGTGGAAGCGTTTGTCCGGCCGGGCATGACGCAGCGGCAGATTGCCGCCTTTGTGCATCAGCGCATAGACGAGATGGGGTTGGGTTACGCCTGGCCGAAGCCGTTTAACCCCATCGTCACCTGCGGGCCGGAGTCGGCCATCGGCCATGCCGCGCCGGGGGATGTGGTGCTGCAAAAGGGACATCTGCTGCATATGGATTTGGGAGTGAAGCAGGATGACTATTGCTCCGATTTGCAGCGCATGTGGTATGTGTTGGCGGATGGGGAAACGGCCGTGCCGCCCGATGTGCAGCGTGCCTTTGATGTCGTGTACGGGGCGATCAAGGCGGGCGAGTCGGCCTTAAAGCCGGGCACGCCGGGCTGGCAGGTGGACGAAGCCGCCCGCGACTTCATCGTGGACAATGGCTTCCCGGAATACAAACACGCTTTCGGCCATTTGCTGGGGCGGGTGGCGCATGATGGTTCCACCGTGTTAGGACCGCGCTGGGAGCGGTATGGTCAGACCACCGAGATGTTGGTGGAGGTGGGCAATATCTTCACGCTGGAACTACACGTCATCGTACCCAACCGGGGCATGATGAGCCTGGAAGAAGATGTGCTGGTGACGGAGAATGGGGTGGAGTATCTAGGACGGCCGCAAACGGCCGTGCGGTACATCATCCCCCATTCAGATTAATAAACGTTTATAGCAGTATAATATAGCAGTATAAAAAATTGTTAGCCGCCTTTCCCATGGGATGCTATTCAGATGCGTATCTTTGAAATTCTACTAACAGGCGAGATCCACTGGAAAATTCATAGGAATGATCCAGAAAAACAGAATCTTTTATCTTTACCCGGCTGTTTTTTTGTCAACCCTTTGCTTTATTCAAAATTTACCTTCCCACAACCTGGAATACGAATACGAGCATTGGGTATTACCACAGATATGGTTATTGTAAGTACCAGTGGGATAGTTCTTGGAACAAACCTAGACTCGATAGATATCTCTTCAATCCCATTTGAGTTTGAGCAAGTGAAATTCATCAAATTGGAAAATTCCCCTGATTCTGATGATTCTGACATTTCAATTGTCCCCGTATATTCGGAAAGATTAACTGTTAGTTTACGGCAAGCCAGCAAACAAGTTGATATTCCAAAGAGCTTAGTGAGCTTTCATCTTGCAGAATGCACAGAACTTCCGAAATTAGATTTCCCTCGAAAAATTACAGATAGCGTGAATCTTTTGCAGAAATATATTTGGGATACAGCTGCTAGTTGGAACCATTTGTTGATCGCCGACGCCGAAATTGTAAATTTGGCAACGCCTATCTATGAAAAACTGCTTCTAGACGCTATTCACGCTTTTAGAGATAGAGATTACAGGAGAGCACTGCTATATGCAGCAATTTCAATCGAGTCACTTACCGCTACAAAACTAGATGGGATTTATGCCGATGTTACTCAAGGGCGAATCTCCACTAAAGATTTGCGGGTAATTTCGAGTACACAGAAAGGTGGTATCCCTGTCTTGAAAGACCCTGTTTACGAGTTCCTATTCGAAAAGGGTAAATTTGCAGAGCGTCTCCATCAAATACCCTTATATCTAACGGGAAAATCACTTTTTGTTGAGAATGAGGCTTTATACCAAAAAGCAATTAAACTTTATCGAACCCGAAATAAGATCGCACACCTTGGGGAACCACCCTCTGGCGAGCAATCATACTTTGAGATGAACGAAGAGGACGGTATTGCGGCTATCGAGTGTGCAATTGAAATAATGCAGTGGTTTGGTGAACAAACAAATTTTCCATTGCCGAAGTTAGATTTCGTGAAGATACATTCGCCTCGTGAAGCTGAAATCCCATAAATATAAGGTGGCTAACAACGGTATGCAGCAGACTTGGTAGGAAGTTCCGGCAAATGAACTTTTTCTTAGTGACGACCTTTATGCCGCTTTCAATCTTCTGACTCAATGCCCCACCAATCCGCTGATGCCGAATGTTAGGCGTCGAATAAACAATGTCATCGATAATATTTCATACCGAAGAAAGTCAGGTTGTAGTTGCAACCGATACGTTAGTTACTACGATGGATGGTGAACCAGTCATGTTCACGACAAAAGCTTTTGTTCTTCCACACCTTCAAATGATCATTGCAGGTACAGGGTTTGCTGGTTTTCTTGGAAAATGGTTCATTGAAATAAACGATAGAATGCTTGTCACAGGGATAGATCATTTGGATTATCATGCTCCGGAAAAGTTAGCTGAACTCTGGAATAGTTTTAAGATAAAGCAAAACATTCCAGATAATTGGACTACAACTGTGTACCATTTTGGTTTTTCAGAACAGAAAGGAATTATTCATAATTATGCATATAGATCATCAAACAATTTTAAGTCTGAACAGATTTTACAATACGGAATTTATGTGAAACCTGAGTGTTCAATTCCTGAAAATTATGAGTTGCCAAAAGACTTTAAGATTATGATGGCCGAACAAAGAACAATTCAATCGTCTCTTCCACAAGAACAACGAACTTACATAGGCGGAAAAATTCAAGTCCATCATTTAATGCAACAAGGGTATGCTGTTTTTTCGCTTGATAAGTTTGAAGATTACGATGAAAACCTAAATGCAATGTTTGAAAATTTCAATTCAAAATGATTTGCCACCTAAGCTGGTATAGTCTCATAAGGCCGTTCTCACGGCCGTACCCCCTCCCCCTTAATTCCAAAACCCTTAGTCAGCCTGTGACTAAACCAGGGGGCAGGGTATAGAGAGTTGGGAGGGCTTGCCCATCACTAGACACGGCATTTGTACAACAGCATTGTTAAACCAGAGGAGTTGGTTATGCAGAATGAAATCACGATTATTGTGCCTGGTCTCCTTTTCCTGATAGCGATTGCGGCTGTTTCAATAGTGGTTTTGATGCTGAGGCCCCATAAAAAACGATCAAACAAGTCAAAGGAAAAGAGGCGAGACATCGAAATAGAATCGTGGAAACCGACAAATGAACATATTGACATCGCCAATATGCCAGATGATCCCGATGAAGCAATGGCGTGGCTAGAGCAACTGGCAGCGGAACAAGAGAGAAGCAAAGATAAATAAAGCCTCCCCCCTCACCATCTCCCTTGCCGCATTTGTTTGCCAGTCACCAGCTTGTTTTCATCAGTCGCAGCACGGTTTTTCTCACGGCCGTGACCCTCGACGACATCACCCTGCCCGAATAACCGCGGAATCTCG
>JAHDWJ010000010.1:159346-186803 GCA_023384415.1 Anaerolineae bacterium | reverse complement strand
TGTAACCTTTTTCCACCTTAGCATGTGGTCCAGTTTTTGGGGTCAATTATAGGGGGTAGTACCAACCGTGGGGCAGTACCATATATCAGGCAATTATTTAGGTTCCTTAACTCAAAACCATCAATCGGGTGAAAATTCCTTACCAGAAGGTCTAGTTCAATTCCACCTTACTCTTGCCCCATCTTCTAATGAGGTCAAATTATTAGCTTATGACTATTTACAAGATGTAACCGAAATGCGCGTAACTAGCAACGAAGCCAGTTTACCAGGAGCAGCATGGATTCCCTTTACCAATACACTTATCTGGTCAGAACCATCTATTTTTGTTCAATACCGCACTCCTGATGGCCGTATATCGGCGATATACTCCGATACCATTGCGGCAACTGCAAGCGATCCAATTGCTGTTAGCTTTGAGCTTGAATCTGCTCAGGTTTGTGTCGGTGAAAACGTAAATATTCTCAATTTCACAGTTCCTTATTGTCCACAATGTAGTTGGGAATGGAATTTAGGTAATGGCACAACAACACAGTCCTTTAACCCCTCTAGTGATTTAGATCAGGCGTGGTGGGAAGAAAGAGGTGCATATGGCCTCAACTTATCCTATTCTATGCCTGGAACGTATACAATAAGTGCTTCTGCTACTAATGCTAGTTATGCTAATTCAACCAGCCGGCAAGTTACAGTTGTAGAAGGGATTTCTGCTAATTTTACAGTCGTTCGCACTGGGAATAATGTGACAGTATCATCTGTTGCCAACAATGCCGTTTACTGGGAGTGGGATTTTGGCGATGGTACAGTGGCTACAGGACAAACAGCTAACCATACTTATGCCCATCTAGATGTCCCATGGGTTATTACGCTCACAACACATGCGGCAAATGGTTGCACGAGTGAGTCTTGGCAAGTTGTGCAAAATTATCATATATTTCTACCTTTTTTCAAACGATAGGTATAACTGTTCAGTTATCTAAACCGGTCAGCCGATTTGACCGGTGGGAACATTATTGAACAGGGACAAGCAGGATTGGCGGATATCCGCCAATCCTGCTTATTTGTGTTCGATGGAATAGCAAGAATATCTTGCACCGTGCTGACCAGCCCGATAGCCTCAATCAATTCAGCGGCCGCGTGTTTTCCTACCCCCTCTGCGGTACAATCTCAGGGTAAACTAATGTATAGGAATGACAAAATGCAAGAGCCGAACATGATGGAGCTTGATAAAGAGCTATATCGCCAGGTATATGAGTTACATCGCCACTGGTTTGAGGCAGAACAGCGGGAACGTGTCCGCACAGCCCCACAACGTTCAACAGAAAAGGCATGGCAACAATTCATAGATTTATGGGAATCTGGCCGAAAGATGGGACTTCAACCAGGCCAATGGCAGCAAGAGCAGAAAATCGCCTCTCTCATAACTTATTATGAACGAATTCAAAAATTAGAAACCTGGAGAAAGGCCCGTGACCGAACAGTTACTCCCAGCTCTCCATAAGGCAGTTTCCGTACTTGAAGCCAACGGCTACCAATATGCTATTATTGGCGGCATTGCCCTGGCTCAATGGGGCGTTTCTCGCTACACCCACGATGTAAACCTCAAGTTACTTGTACCAGATGCCGAGTACGAAAAAACGCGGTTGGCTTTGCGAAAGTTGTTCCCAATGTACGCAAGAGAACAGCTGGCCGAGAATCCCTTCATTGTTGCCGTTACTATTAACGGCGTGATTGTGGATTTCCTTCTAGCTCTGCCTGGCTATGAAGAATTGATCATCGAACGAGCCGTACAACGGGATTTTGGGGGGTGGATGGCTAATGTCTGTTCGGTAGAAGATTTACTGGTGCAAAAAATTGTTGCAGGACGGGATAAAGATTGGCTGGATGTAGAAGCCTTGAAGCCTTGCTCATTGAACAAGGTCATCGGCTAGATGAATCTTATATCCACTAATGGCTCCAACAATTTGTAGAAGCCCTGGAAAACCCAGGATTACTAACACAATACCGGCAATTGGTCGCAAAAGTTAAACATTTGCGCTGACTGTCTCATCAGAGGTCAGGCTTTTCGATCTCGCAGAATGATGGTTCGCTGGAGTAAAAGCCCGACCTCTGGCCTTTCCCGTTATCCTTTCCCGCCAAATAATGCCCCCAAATTGAGTGTCGTCACTTTGGTCTGGCTGGCCAGGGAGACGTACTGCCGGGCCAGGGCATCTTTGGCCGCCCCTTGCACGGTGCTGACCAGCCCGATGGCCTCGGCCAGCTCTTCTGGCGGGCATTCCTGAATGAGGGTATGCCAGATCGCTTCTTCCAGCACGTTGAACGCTGTTTGCAGCTCTAACAAGTCGTAGCCGGCCGCAAATCGCTCCTGGGCAATGCGTTCGGCATGACTAACAATGGCCGCCAGGCTGCGCTGTTCGATGCTTTGCCGGAGCAGGTCATAGAGCCGGGCCAGACGTTCCTGGCTCTCTTGAGGGCCGGCCTGGTCATAATGAGGTAAATGGGAGCGGTGCAGGCTGGTCGCGGCCGCGCCCACTATCTCTTCTCGTTTCGTCTGTAACCATTCTGTAAGTATCATATCACTTCACCACCACCGTAATCGGCACATACTCCCGCTTCATACTTTCCCCCTCCTTACCCCACCTTCCCCGCTTCCACCGGATTCACCAGGATATACTCCACATCCGCTTCCCGCTCAATCTGGCGGATGTCACTCCGCAGCTGCTCCAGAGGCACAAAGGGATTATCCAGGGCCACCAGATGGGTTGCTCCCGACTGCTCTACAGCCACAATGGTGGCTTCAATCCAGGAATCCCGCTTCTCTGCCGGGATCAAGATGGCGTTCACCCCTTCTTCGGCAAACAGATCCATCAGCCGTTTGAGCCGCCGCCGGTGGGATACATTGGCCTGGTCAATCCAGGTAGTGGCCTGACTGGTCAACTGCACCCCAAATCGCTCGCCTATCATTTTGTCCGTTTCGGAGATGGCCCCAAAATCGAGGACATAAACAGGAGCATCGTTATAAGAGCGGGACAACCCCACGACGGTGGGCAGAACAGGGGTGGTGTTGTAGTTGGGGCCGATGGGCATGAGGATCACTTTGCGCCGGGCCGCTTTTTCATACAACAGGGCATAATCGGGCGACGTTTCTAATAGTTCCTGGTGCGTACCCACCGCTTTGATGATGCCGAATCCCTCGTCGTTGGTGCCCATGACGACGATTTTGTCGGCATTGGTGATGGTGGTGAGCCGGTGGGCAATGACCAGGGTGGTGCGACCGTGCGCGGCCGCGTCCAGAGCCTTAGCCACCATCCGTTCCGTGCGCGTATCCAGGGCCGAAGTCGCCTCATCCAGGATGAGGATAGGCGGATCAGGCACCAGGGCACGGGCGATGCTTACCCGCTGCAACTGTCCGCCGCTTAACCCTTGCCCCCCCGCGCCAATGAGGGTATTGAACCCATCGGGCAGGGCGGCCGCAAATTGGTCTACCTGGGCGGCCGCGGCCGCGGCCAACATTTGTTCATCATCCGCCTCGGGATAACCAAAACGAATATTGTCGGCCAATGTGCCGGTGAACAAGGTTGGTTTTTGGGGCACAATGCCGATATTACGCCGCAATGCTTTTAACTGCATCGCCCGCACTTCCAGGCCGTCAATGGTTAGAGAGCCAGAAGTGACTTCATAAAAACGGGCCACCAGATCGATCAACGTCGTCTTGCCTGTGCCTGATCCCCCCACAAAAGCGACCTTCTCCCCCGGCTGAATTTCCAGGTTAATATCGGTGATGCGCCACGCCTTCTCATCCTCTGGCTGGTAGCTAAAGGTGACATGCTCAAAACGGATATGCCCCCGCAGCCGGCCAGGGGTCAGGCCATCCGGGTTGTTGGTAATCTCTGGTGGGGTATCCATGAGGGCAAAAAGCCGCTGCCCAGACACCAACACTGCCTGGATGCTGACCAGGGTAGTGCTGAACACGGTGATGGGGCTGATGAACTGGTTGAAGAAGCCAGCAAAGCTAACCAGTTCCCCCACCCCCACCGAACCCTCTATAACGCGCAGGGCACCAATACCGTAGACCAGGGCCAGCCCCAACCCGTTAAGGGCATAGAAGATGGCGACGTTAGAAGCGGTCAGGCTGACGTTGTTGATGTTGGTTTGGGCCAATTTTTCCAGGCGGCCGCGAAAGGCAGAAACCATCCGCTCTTCCTGAGTAAACAGTTGAATTTCCCGCATCCCGGTCAGGTTTTCCGTGAGGTAGGCGGCCAGTTGGTTGAGTTTATCCCGGTACGCGGCCGCCAGCCGTTGAATCCAGGGCAGCACAATCACCAGGCTGCCCCCCTGGAGCAGCAGCACCAGCAGCAGCGTCAGCAGAGTCAACTGCCAGCTTAGGGTAAACATAAAAAAGAGGGCCAGCACCAACTGCCCGGCGTTAATGAGCAGGAGCGGGGCCTGTTGGGTAAAGAAAAACCCTATCGTCTCCGCATCACCCGTCACCACATTGGTCAGGGACCCCACAGGATGTTGGCGATAAAAGCCCAGGCTCTGTTTAGTCAGGCTTTTATAATAATCGGCGCGGATATCAATCATCATCTGCTGGGCCAGCCGGGCGATGAGGGAGCGGGCCTGGCGCATCAGCAGCACACCAACACCGGTGGTCAGCACCATAAACAGGAGCGTGACCCAAATCGCCTGCTTCCCCTCATCACGGGTAGCCAGCTCCAGGGCCAGGGGCAAATCCTCATCCAGCAGCTTGGGGATGAGGCGCAAGGTGAGTGAGCTAGAGAGGGTAGAGAAGAAGACGGTGATGAGAACCAACACCCAGCCGCGCCGATAGGGGCGCATATAACTGAGCAGACGCCAGGCGGTTTCCCGGCCTTGTTCATTGTTGAGGGCCGGTTTTTGGGGGGCAGAGGGGGTTTCTTTGCTTATACGCATATCAGGCCCGAATAGGAATGATTAACCTTCTCTGGTGATACAACCTTCCGATTTTTATGGGGTGAACATGATCAATTTCGTGTTGTTGGCCCGTTAACCATTCCGAAGCCTGACAATATTCACCGGGTTCTGAGCCTGTCCCTCAACTAAAGCAATCTCTTCTTCCGTTAAACCATACAACGCATACACAATCTCGTCAATCAGGTGGTCACTGGTGGTAAGTTGGTGGGCGAGGCGACGGTACTCCGGGGCATAGGTGCGGTAAACGGTCAGCAGGTCGCTGAGGCCGCTGATTTTGCCGGCCAGGAGTTTGACAAACCCCTTAAACCCGCCCTCAGACCAGGCCAGGCTTTCATCCAGAGTGCGGCCGCTTTTGCTCTCTGGGCTGGTGAATGATTAATTGGTAAATGGGGCAGATGACATTATCTCTGGCGCAGGATTTCCATGGCCGCATTGCGGCCGTTGATGCCAATGACACTGCCGCCGGGGTGGGTGCCGGCCCCGCATAGGAACAGGCCCGGCATGGGAGTACGGGGAGCAAGCCGCTTATCCCACATAAAATCAGGCAAACATTCCCCCTGGAATATCTGCCCCCCAGTTAAACCAACCCGCTTCTCGATGTCCGGCGGGCCGAGGATTTCCATAGCGATAATGGCATCGGGCAGGTTGCTGCAAAAACGGCTCAGGGCAGCGATGGCTTTTTGCCCCACCTCATCCCGGTGACTGTCCCAATTTCCTTCAGTAAAGGTGTAGGGGGCGTACTGACAGAACATGCTCATCACATGTTTACCCGGCGGGGCGATGTCTGGGTCATAGGCGGTTTGTAAATAGATTTCCGTCCAGACGTGATCGGGAACGCGGCCGGCCTTCATCTGGTCATAACTGAGCTGCCATTGGCTTTTGGTCAGGGGGGTGTTGATGGTCGCCAAATGGTGGGGCTGGTTCAATCCGGGACGGCAAAGGAAGTTGGGCAGTTCGCTCAAGGCTACGTTGACCTTAAAGGCCACCCCTTGCCGGGGGATACGCTGAACCTGATCTACCCAATCTCGATCCCCTCTATAATCCAACAGATGGAGGGTAACGCCGGGATCCGCGTTGGCAACAATAATGGGGGCATAAATCCACGGGCCATCAGCCAGTCTGACCCCTTCACCAGGAATAATTCTGGCGACTGGACTGTTGGTGGCGATGGTGACACCCGCTTCCAGGGCAGCATCACAGATGAGGAAGGAGATCATGCCCATCCCCCCTTTGACATACCCCCATGCGCCGAGGTGGTCAGAGGACATGCGGCCGCAAAAATGATGAAAATAGATAGAAGCCGTGCCCGGATCATACGGGCTGGCATCCGTGCCAATGACCCCCTGCCCTAGCAAAGCCATTTGCAGCCGTTCATCCACCAGATAACGCTCCACCAGCTCCACCATAGACCATTTGAACAGCAGATTCAGCCCCTCTTCATCATAGTTCAGCCGTTCGGCTATCTGTTCACGGGTTGGGGCGGGGCCGATCCACATATCTCGTTCATCTGGCGGCCTGATGGCATCAGCCACGCGGGCCATCAGGTTATGAAGTTCGCTCCAGCCAGCCACATCGGGCGGGGACAACTGGCGGATTTCGGCATCACATTTCTCCTCATCATCCCACAACTGCACACTGCTGCCATCTTCAAAGGGGACAAAGAGGCCACCCAGGGCCGGCTGCCATTGAAAACCTCGTTCTACCAGTTGTAACTCTTGGGTGACAAGGGGGTGCAGCAGCCCGGCAACGTAAGCGCAAGGGGAAACTCGATAGCCAGGCCACGGTTCATCCAGGGTATTGGCCCCGCCCACTCGTTCACGGGCTTCTAAAACGAGCACCTTTTTGCCAGCACGAGCCAGGTAGGTGGCACAGGTGAGGCCATTATGCCCGGCCCCAACGATGATCACATCCCAGGATTGCCGGGCCATCTGGCGATGGGTCAGCGGCTGGGCAACTTTACCTAAACGAGCGGCGGTTGGTGAAGCCATCAAAGCACCTACTAATCAAGTGTCAGGATGACAAGTAAAAGCAGATAGAAAAGGTAGTTACGTCAGGTGGCGTATCTGTTCAACCAAATCGTCAGTGAGGTAAAAACGAATGAGGCGGCGGTTGGCGGCCTGGAGCGCGGCCGCGTCCCCCAACGCCTGGGCCACTTTTAACACGCCAAAGGTAATGGAGCTGGCTGACCGGCCGGCCACATCAGGAATGGGGACATCTTGAGCGGCCGCACTGACCAACTGGATAAATAGCCCATTCCCCCGGTCTCCTTTGTGTAACTGCCCGGTAGAGTGGAGAAAGCGGGGGCCATACCCCACCGTGGTGGCACAGCCAGTTTGGGTACGAATGTGCAGCCGCAGCAGCTCCAGAGCTGCATCCATCTCCAGGCTGGGGGGAAGATAAGCATGGAGAGCGACATAATCCCCAGGTTGGGCCTGGGCGAGAAAGGTTTGCAGCGCGGCCGCGTCCGGGGGGGGCATCACCGCTTCTGGCAGTTGACCCGTCTCCTGGTACACCTGCACCAGCTTACGCGCCTGGAGTTTGGCTGATTCCACATCAGGCTGATCAAAGGGGTGAATTCCCAAAAGGTGCCCGGCTACCGCCGTGGCCATCTCCCAGAGGAAAAAATGACCGCCTAAATCATACCGATCATTTAGATGCAGGGTGATGGTAGGATGACCAGCCTGCGCCAGGGCTGGCAGCATCTCCCCATACCGGTTATCACTGCCCAATTGCAAATAAACAAAAGCTCGATCAGAGCCATAAGCAGCCGGAGAACCCACCATTTCACCAACAACAGGCAAAATTCCCTGCCCGTTTTTGCCGGTACTTTCGGCCACTAACTGCTCTACCCAATCCCCCAGGTTGGCTAAGCCGGGTGAAACAAGCAAGGTGAGCTTATCTCGACCAGCCTGGGCCAATACCGCCAGAGCCGCTCCTAAACGCAGCCCTGGATTATGCGCGGCCGCGAGCCGATTGGCCCCAATGATCGCCTCAGCCCGGTCTAAAAGCAGGGAAACATCTACCCCAATGAGGGCAGCCGGCAGCAGGCCAAAGTAGGAGAGAACAGAATAGCGGCCGCCAATATTGGGATCATTCAGGAAAATAGCCCGGAAATTATAGGCATGGGCCAGATTTTCCAGGCCACTGCCAGGGTCGGTGATGGCCATAAACGCTCGCCCGGCCTCGGTATCAGGCTGGTTGGCTGCCACCCAGTTATAAAACAGCCGAAAAGCCGAAAGGGTTTCTACAGTGCTGCCAGATTTGGTCGAAACAATAAAGCAGGTGCGGGCCGGGTCAAGTCGTTCAGCCATGATACGGATGGTATCGGCATCAGTTGTGTCTAAAATTTCCAGACTCAGGCCATCATGGTCAAGGCTAAAAACACGGCTGAACAGCTCTGGGGCCAGGCTGGATCCCCCCATGCCCAAGAGAACGGCATGAGTATACCCATCGGCTCTGAGACTCTGGGCAAACTCCTTCATCTGAGGAATGTTGTCACGCATCGCGGCTGCACTGGTAAGCCAGCCTAACCGGTTGCTGATTTCAGTGGGGTCCGGGTGCCAGACGGTGTGGTCTTGCCCCCAAATGCGCGGGATGATGTTGTTTTTGATCAGGGATTGGAGCGCGGCCGCGACCGCAGCCTGATGGTCGCCAAACTGTTCATAGAAGGGAGTGGTGGTCATGGGGAGTTCCTTAATCTTGGCATAATTAATGGGTGAATGGGTATATGAGTGTATTAGTGTATTGGTGTATTAGCGAATGGGTGAATGGTTAATGTTTGTCAGTTCCAGGGTAGTTGGCTGCGGGTGTGCCAATACTGATCGGGCGGTTCCGCCAGATTGGGCCATGCTTCCGGGGGGATAGAGAGGGAGAGCGCGGCCGCGTTCGCTTGCAGTTGCTCAGGGGTTGTTGCCCCACTTAACACCACCCCGGCCCACGGTTGGGCTAACACAAAAGCCAGGGAGAGGGCATCCAGGGTAGTATGGTACGCGGCCGCTATCGTTTCTAACTGCGCTTTTTGTGGAGTAAAAGCCGGGTCATTATGGCGAGGGGTCAGGCGGCCATTGGCCACCGCCTCTTTGACGATGATGATGAACCCGGCGGCGTGGGCTTCGGCGGCCGCCGCGCCAACAGATGTTTCTAACAGGTTAAAGGTAAGCTGCGCGGCCGCGAACAGACATTCCCCATCATAACGAACCGTCATCGCTTTGGCTAAACTCTCTGCCTGGCGGGGGCCGCTCAGGGAAAGGCCAACGGCTAACCCAGAAGTCCGCAGCCGGGCCAACTCATCTAACACGGGGCGATTATCCAACACCCCACTCTCTAAGGTAGCTGAATGAATCTGATATAGCTTGAGGTATGACCCTAAATGAACGCGGCTTTCCCCAATTTGCCGCTGCAAAACGGCCAGGGAATGCTCTTTGATTTCATGGTGTTCCGCCTCAACCTGCCAATCAGCCGTATAGGTGTATCCCCATTTGGAGCCTACCGTCACCTGATCCGGGCTGATTTGCCGGGCCGTGAGCCAGGTGCCTAAAAATTGCTCTGCCCGGCCATAGGAGCGGGCTGCGTCAAAGTAACGAATCCCCAGCTCCCAGGCCATATCCAGGACTGTATGGGCGTGGGTTTGCATCGCGGCCGCGTCATACACATACCCCAGGTCAGCCCCATGACCCAGGTTGATATACCCAGGCCGCCCCAAAGCCGCCAGCCCCAGACCCAAACGGGTAATCGGTGTGTGAGCTACCAATGACATAGATTCCTATTTGTACCACTTTCTGACTATCTTCTCAACCGTTCCAAACAATTCAGCAAAATCCGCACCTAATAAAAAAGGTGTCCCTCCCTCAGGAACACCTTTTTTGCAAAACCAGGTCATTTCGACAGTGGCAATTGGCCGAAAATCAGCTCACTTCCTGGTATAGTCTCAGTTTCTAGCCGCCTGTCAAAGAAAGAAATTCGTACACGGATTTGGGGGCATAGCGAAGTCAAAAATCCGTGTACCAAAAAGAAATACAAGTCTTTTCCGCCAAACTGTTAGCTCTACTTTCTAATCTTTCCCCCTACATACTGGTCACCTCAATCGTAACTCCCGGTGGGGGTGACGTTTCCTCCTCAGCCTCGTCCAGTTCACGAGCTTTCCATTCGTGCAGCACGACCATACTGAAAATATCTGATTCTGTGATAATGCCTACAAGGTGGCCGTCCTCATCCACCACCGGCAGCCCACTCACCTTATGCTCCAACATCGTCAAAGCTGCCTTGCCAATGGTGGCCGAAACCTCAATAGTGACTGGCTCATGGGCCATCACTTCTTCTACCGTCATACGGGAGAGCAAATAATTGAGTTCCCACATACTCAGTGAGGTGGTTGGGGATGTTTCAACGCTGCGGACATCGCTCAAGGTAATAATGCCCACCAGTTTACCCTCTCGATCTGTGACCGGTAGGCGACGGACTTCATTTTCCGTCATAAGGCGATGGGCAACAGGCAAGGTCGTCTCTGGGGTTACGGTGACAACCCCATGGGTCATCCAATCTCTAACCAGGGCTTCCCTCATGGTACACCTCCTGCAAAATTATGATTTATGAATTATGAGGGATGAAAGGTGAATTTCATTCCCACTGGCAGATGTTATTGATACCGGGCATACGGTTTAGGTTCTTCATCGGCTTCATCCCACTGCTGCACGACCATACGGAAAATATCTGATTCCGTGATGATGCCTACCAGTTGGCCCTGAGCATTCACAACGGGCAGGCCGCTGATACTGTTTTTGAGCATCATGCGGGCAGCCTCACTGATCGTATCTTCTGGTTTTATGGTGATGGGGTTGGGGGTCATAAGTTCCCCAATCGTCAACTGGGAGAGCAAATAGTTTAACTCCCAAATACTCAGACTGGTAGCCGGTGAAGGGCGAGCCTCACGGATATCACCGTAAGTACAGATACCTACCAGTTTGCCATTTTGCACAACGGGCAAACGGCGGATCATATTATCTACAATGAGCCGGTCGGCTTCGGGTAAAGTGCTGTCTGGGGTCACGGTAATAACATCAGATGTCATCCAGTCACGCACAAGTTCGTTTTTCATGGGAATACTCCTTTATTGAAGAAGGATGAAGTAGGAATTAGGACTTAGGAAACGGGGCAAAGCGGCCAAAGCATAAAGTAAAGCCGTCACCGGCAACCTTGCTACTTTGAAACTTTGCAGCCCTGCATTTATCCCTCTTGATGACGTAATTGCCAGATGGCTAAGAGAAACATAATGGTCATAATAACTGCTGAGACAACACAGTAGCGGCAGATAGCCTGGATAACAAACAATTCTAAGAGGGTTAGGGCCAGGGAGAAGAGAAAACCGAGGCCGGTGAAAGCAACCAGGAGTTCGGGCAGGTTATCGTCTAGCCAGGGCAGCCACTCTTTGAGCCAGATAACCAAGAAAATGATGGCGTATCCGATGAAGCCAATAAGGGCTACGGGTACAGGACCGATGCTGGAATAGGGGGCATCTGGACCGCTGACGCGGCCGCAATCATCCCAGCCGCTACCAGTACAACTGGCCACCAGGCTGCCCTCGTGAAACAGCCACAGGTAATAGGCGACCAGCAGCCCTGGTACAGTCAGGAGTAAGATAATGCGCGTGGGCCAATCAAACGGTTTGGTCATAGGGGTTTCAGGTTTCGGTGGTTACTCAGTCCTCAGTCCTCACTCCTCGACTCTCTTTCCGGCTTACGGCAGGGCATTAATGCGCTGCTGGAAGGTTGCGAGGGGTAAGGCCCCGTTGACACGGGCATTGTTGATAAAGAAGGTTGGGGTACTGGAGACGCCGTTACTCGCGGCCGCTCGCATATTAGAACGAACCGTTGCATTATAGCGAGCTTCATTAACACATTGGGTAAACTGCTCTATATCTAAATCCAGAGCAGCCGCAACCCGGAAGAACCCATCCCGAGTACGTATCGTGGGATCATCAAAATTATAATACATGCCATCGGCAAAGGGGAAATATTGCCCTTGTTCACCAGCGCACATCGAGGCATTGGCCGCCGGGAGCGTGTTATCGCTCAAAGCATACGGCAAAACAATAAACCGCATCCGTCCGCTCTCTACATATTGGCTCACCAGCGCCGGTAATGTTTCTACATGAAAATTACGGCAAAAAGTGCAGCCAAAATCAGCGACTTCCACCATGGTTACCGGAGCGTCAGGATTGCCCAGCGCATAGCAGGCCCCTGGGTTATTATCACAGTAGGAAGCTAACGTCTCTGCCTCTGTTTGTTGGGTGGATAAAATTAGCAGGGCGGCCAAAATAAGAACCCCACCAATAACCACCCCGCCAATCAAAACCCAGTTGGTACTGCGGGGTGAAGCCGGGCGACTTCGTCTTACAGATTGCTTTTTACCCATTGATATTTACCTCATTTGTGTTTATGACTTGCTGGATAGCTGAGATAAGTTGGGGAGAGTTGATATCCTTAAGTAGGTAACCGCTGGCCCCAACCTGATAGAAAATTTCCTGCTCTACATCATCAGGATAAGGAGAGAGGATTAGAACGGCACTGCCAGCCTCGTGCAGCTGCGTCACCGCCTGACTAAGGGTCGCGGCCGCGTTGTGGGCATAACTCTTCAACCCCAATAATATCACATCCGGCTGCATCTGATGGGCAGCCAGCTCTCCTTCGACAATATCTTCCACGGCCCCGACTACCTCAATTTCGGCAACCGACTCCAGGCGGGTTTTTAGGGCGCGGCGGACTGCCGGATGTTCATCAATGATCAAGACTCGTATTGGTTTCATTGCGTCCCCTTAACCGTCAGTAGCAAAGCAGAAAGAACAGCTCAATAGATCAAATAAAGTTTAGGGGGATGCAGGCAAGCCAGACAGTGTTAAATGTCACCGGATCAAACGGAAGCATGTCACGCCGCACAGGGCTAAAAACAGGTGTATGGGGGTGTTACGAACAGCGGATAAAGAGGGGGTTTGCCACAAACCAGCCCAAATTTTTACCCTTGCGGAAGAGTTAGTACCACCTGGGTGCCTCGACCAACCGTGGAATGAATGGCAAATAAGCCATTTAGAGATTCGGCTCTGGCTCGCATATTGGAAAGGCCATGCCCTACCATGTCTTGCTGCTGCCGGGTATCAAACCCTCGACCATCGTCTATAATGGTGAGGGTGATATGGTTGTTATTTGCATGGGGGGTTACTTCAATGGAGACTTTGCTGGCACGGGCATGACGGGCAATGTTTGCCAATGCTTCTTGGGTAGTTAAAAAAATGGCCCGTGCCAGGGGAATGGGCAGGTTGGCAACTTCTTGAACAGGCACGTGCAGCACCGCAGGAATCATCGTATTGGCCTGGAACTCCCGCACCAATCGGCCTAAACCAGAGGCTAAGTCACCACTAAACCGCTGCGGCCGCAAATCTAAAATAAAGTTCCGTATATCTCGAATCGCATCATTCAGCCCCTCAATTGCCTGATCCAACAGATGATCCGCGTCATCCGCCCCATCTGGCAGCGCCAACCGGGTAGATTCCAGCGTCAAACCTACGGCAAAAATTGATTGAATAATGCCGTCATGTAAATCCATACCGATACGGGTACGCTCCTCAATGACCGCCAACCGGGCTACCTGTTCATAAAGACGGGCATTCTGAATAGCTACGGCGGCATGAGCAGCAAGCAGCTCTACTGTCTCCTCATCTTCCTGAGTAAACTCTGGTGATCCCTCTTTATTGGTTAAATAAAGATTGCCCAGCATTTGTTTGCCAGCCATCACCGGAACCCCTAGAAAACTATCCATAGGCGGATGATGGGGGGGAAAGCCAACAGAACGGAAATCATCACTCAGGCGCGAGAGGCGAATGGTTTGCCGCCCTCGGATGATAGCCCCTAGAAGGCCGAGCCCCTTGGGGAAATGGGGAATACGCCGGGCTTGTTCAGCGCTCATACCACTATAAATAAAAGCATCCAAAAACCCTTCGGCATTCGGTACCCCTAAAGCAGCGTATTGGGATCCGGCCAACTCACGGGCTGCATCCACAATCAATTGCAACACCTTATCCAGGTGCAGCTCGCCGGCAATGGCCATCGCTGCCTGATTCAAGATGGCAAATTGCCGGTTACGTCTTTCCAATTGGTTTTCAAGGGTCATAGGGGGTCAGGTATCAGGGTTGCGAGAACGGGTTTAATGAGTTTCTCACGCTCCAACTAAATATAATCTTTCAGACGATGTTGAATAGCGTAGGCGGCCGCTTCTGCCCGGTTAGCTAATTCTAATTTAGCCAGAACACTACTTACATAGTTACGCACCGTCCCTTCACTCAGAAATAAATTTTGGGCGATCTCCCGGTTTGTTTTTCCTTCAGCAATCAGTCCCAATACCTGCATTTCCTGAGGGGTCAGATCGCGGAACGCACTGGCCTCTTCCTTTTGCATAGCCCGGCGCATCTCGGAAAACACCCGTTGGGTTAATGTTGGATCAAGGGCAGCATCCCCACGAGCGGCAGCTTCAATAGCCCGCAGCAGCTCCCCACCGCCTACCTGCTTCAACACATACCCCATCGCCCCGGCCCGGATAGCCGCAAACAGCATCTCATCCTCAGCATAAGAGGTGAGCATAATCACGCGCACTTTAGGCAATTGAGCTGTGATCTCCCGACATGCCTCAATGCCACTTCCCCCGGCCAGGCGAATATCCATCAATACAATATCTGGTTTATGGGCCAACGCCATCTGCACCGCTTCATCCTGGCTGGATGCTTCAGCAATGACTTCCAAACCGGTTTGCCTTTCAATAAGACTTTTCAGCCCTAAACGGACTACTTCATGATCGTCAACGAGAAGAATACGCAAATGTGTCATACTCTCAAGTATAACCGTTCCTCTTTAACTGAACCAACAGGCAGCAGTTCTCAATTTGCCCTGAAATGAATGTAGGGGCAGGACAGGTGGGCCAGGATTTTGGTCAAACGGGAGCGTTTCGTTCCCACCTGTCTCGCCCCGCTTTGGCTGAAACGGAAGGGGTAAAGGGGGTGAGACAGGCGGGAATCAGGTTGAACCGTTTGACCCGGATGGTTGCCCGCCTGTCCCACCCCTACCACGGGTTTTAAATTGAGAATTGCTGACCAACAGGAGCTGCTGTGGCCGGAGCAAACGGCGGTGGGCGATGGATGAAAATTGGTACGATCTTAACGTCCCGCGGCCGCGCCATAGGCAGGCACATAGCTTTGCAAAAACTCGTTGATCAGGGTGTGGAACGCAACGGTGTGCTGATAAACGGATTCGGCATGAGGGGACCCCCAATCGGTGAGGTGAAGAACAGCGCGGCCGCGATCTAGTTGGCGGTAAATGGCTTGACTGTGGGCCGGCAGGGTGTACTCATCTTGCCAGGAATGGGTGAGGAAGACCGGAGCTTGAATGGCAGCGGCCGCGTCCATCGGTGACACCTCTCGCACCCGGAAATCGGCCCGCAGGCTAGCAAAGAAGAACGCCCCCGGCAGCAGCAGCGGCATCATGGACCCATACCGCTGGATAGCCTGCTCCCGGACGATAGTGCGTAAATCCTGGTAAGGGGAGTCAGCGATGACGAAAGCGATATTGGGTTCGAGCGCGGCCGCTTGCAGCACCGTCGCTGCTCCATACGAAACCCCAGCCAATCCTATTTGATTGGTTGTTAAGCCCGTTTTATTCTCAAACCAACGCAGAGCTACTCGCGTATCCTCTTTCTCATGGTAGCCATACGTGCCGTACCGCCCTGTACTCTCCCCATGGTGGCGGGCATCAAACATGAGCAAATCACACCCCCGCTGCCAAAACGGTTCGCTGTAAATGAGGCCGTGCAGTCGTGCCCCAGTGTGGCCGTGCAGGAAAATGAGGCCGCATTGGCCGTTGGCCGGGTTGTCAAAAAACCAACCGGCCAGTTGAATTTCACTATTTACCGGAATAGTGATGACTTCCGGGGCGGGCAGGCCATAGTCGGCGGGATCAGTGCGGTAGCCTCGGTCTTGCATGCTGGTGGCGACTTGCTCTAGGGATCGCTGGGGGAAAGCAACGAGAATGTCGGCAAAATACCAGGACGCCCCGATGTAGAGCAGCACCAGGGCGATGTCAAAAGCGATGAAGAAGCGATGATATGATCTTTTTTTCATGGATTATCCTTGGAGCTGCCACGAATTTCACGAATTGGCATAACTATTAAACCTTCCGAAGGGTTTCTCCACTGGTGATCATTGACAACGAAGCGTTCGGAAAGGTGTATCACCAGAAAGGGTTAGTAGTTACGAATTGGCACGAATTTTTTGCCTGATTAGTGACGTTCTTGTCCGGCTAATTTGTGATAGATGTCCAGGGTTTGCGCGGCCGCGTTGGACCATTGAAACTTGTTTGCCTGTTCATAACCAGCCTGGATCATGGTCTGACGTAGGGTTGAGTCATGCAATACCTGGCCCATAGCCTTGGCCCAGGCATTCACATCGTCAGCCTCCAGAAGCAGCCCCGCCGTGCCCACAATTTCCGGCAGAGAACCCCGGTTGCTGCTGATAACGGGGCAGCCCTGGTGCATCGCTTCCAGAGGGGGCAGGCCAAACCCTTCGTAATGGGAGGGGAGAGCTAACAAGGACGCGGCCGCGTACAGGCCAGCCAGCTTTTCATTGTTCACCCCGGTAAGATGATGGATATGCGGCCGCAGCCCCAACTCATCCATCGTAACAAAAATAGAGTCATTGAGCCACCCCTTCCCCCCCACCAACACCAGCGGCACATCCACCCCCGTCTGGCGTAGGTGAGCGTAAGCCCGCAGCAAGGTGGGGATATTTTTGCGCGGCTCCAACGTGCCCACAAAGAGCAAAAATCCCTGGGGCAGGTTGTATTCAGCTAAAATAGCGGCCTTTTGGGTTGGCGAAACCGGCTGCTGATAAATTGGATTCGCCGCCAGATGAACGGTGGTGACTTTCTCTGGCGCCACCTGGAGCCGCTCCAGCAAATCATGCCGGGTATGGTGGCTATCAGCAGAAATGTGATCCGCTTTCTGCACCGCCCACTGGATCTGCTCCAGATAATAGCGGCGGCTTTCGGCCGTCAGGTACTCCGGGTAATAGAGAAAATTAAGGTCGTGGACGGTGATAACATATTTTTTTGCCCCCCAGGCCGGGGGAATAAAGTCAGGGGAGTGAAGGAGAGAGAGGCGATGCGGCCGCAGTTCCACCCCCAGGGCATATTTTTCCCAGCGATGATGGCAAGGGGTCCACACATCCCGCCGCCGGAAGTTGGGGGCATTGGGTAGATAGCTCCGTTGATCTTTACGGTTGTGGAAAACGGTATATTGGTTGGCTGAATCCAGGGCGGCCAGGGCGGTCATCAGATGCAGGGTATATTGGCTAATGCCCCCCATCTGATAAAACGGTAAGCGACAATCAATTCCAATGTGCATAAGTTAGAATTATACCGACTGTTTGGGAATTCAGGGGGTTGACAGACCGTGAAAGGTGATACATGATGCGTGACCAGAAAGACCTCATGTATCACGACGTCGAACCCCACGAAATCCCCAAGACCCATTATACTTAAGTTACCCTATTTGCGGTTTTAGATTTAGGGTTGTCGCCAGGCAAAATTTGGGGGGCTGTAGGGTAAAGTTGTTTCCCTGCCTGCACAGGTAAGAAAATTGTGCTACATTTGTAAAATGAGCCAGAAACAGTCACGATTCCAGTTAGATGAAAGACAAAAGCAGGTGATCCGGGAAACGATAGCTGGCTACGCGGCCGCGAATGAATACCTGGAGCGAGAACGTCTGGAACGTCTGGCCAATCTCACCCCTGAAGAGGCGCATAAAATTTACACAAACCTGATCCAAACCTGGGATTTCCTAAGAAAGGACCGGGGTGAAAACGAGCTATACCAGGAGTGGCGATTGCTACCTAAACTGCAAGTACGAACCGTGTTCAAGAAATTTGCCATAAGCAAGGGGCTGTTATGAATTCTCAAGAGGAATTGGAGCGATTTACTCCACGCATTCAAAATGCTTTGCCGTTTGCTCTGACCAACCGGGTAGTACTCGTCAAAACCAGCCGCAATATCCCCTTGAATATTTCAATGGGTTTGCCTGGATATGAGGATCGTGTCATGGAGCGATCTGTCCGTTACAAAATTGCCCATGAAAAGCAAGTTTGGATTTACTCCGCCGAGGATTTAATCATTCATAAAGCGGTGGCAGCGCGGCCGCAGGACCTGCGTGATATTGAGGGTGTGGTTTACCGTCAGGGGGATAAGTTAGATGCCGGGTATATTCGGGAGTGGCTTACCATTTTTGCTGAGTTGTTAGCTAATCCTGACCTCTTACAGACATTTGAACGCCCCTGGAAAAAGATCGGCGGCCGCTGATTGTTGGACAACATTTCAGGCTTTGGAAGTTTTGTAGGGTAACTCCAATCATAATGAGTGACTTTGCACCTACTCATTCCTTTCTGCTATATCCGTGTTCCTTGCGATCCGTAGTTATTTCTGCTGTACTTCCTTATCCTGTCTCAATATTGACTTGTATCCGTACCGGCAAGTAAGGGAGCCGCCCAAACCAGTTGGGCACGACGCGGGCGGTGGGGTAGCTGCGTAAGGGGAGCGTTTCGTACAAATAAGCCAGGCCAACCTCAATCTCCTGCCCGGCAACTGCGTCTAACAATGGCTCAAGCTCTAACCTGGCGGCTGTCATCCCTTCCCCAACCATCATAAAGCTCACCCGTCCCTGGCTGTCCACCCCAGTCACTTCTCCGCTGAAAAAAGTCAGGCTGTCTGGTACCAATTCATACCCCGCCGCGACTGCTCCCACCAACGCTTCGTAAACCAACCCCACCGCCTGGGTTTCATCTACGGCGGTGGCCCGCAGTTCGGCCCGGATTTCTAAAGCGACCTGGTCGGCCTGTTCCCCGGCAAATTGGGTGTATGTTTCATTGAGGGTGGTAATAATTCGCAGAGAATCCTGGGCCAAAAATTCGCCGGGGCGTAGTTGGGCTTCCATTTGGGTCAGGGCTAAGGTTTGCAGCTGCTGCACCACTTGTGCCCGCAGTCGGTCTAAATCAGATTGGGTGACGGCACGAGCGGTGCGGATGCCCCCCCCGGTGATTGGCTCCAGGTTGCGAACTTCTAATTGTAAAGCCAACAGCCCTTCAATCCGGTTAATCTGGTTGATCTCTACATTCCCTTGTAAGCCTGGGGTGATGGCTACTACATCCACCTCAACGGTGGCCCCGATGGCCCCAGGCACGGTGGCCTGGGTGAGGGTCTGATAAACGATACGCTCTCCGGCTGAGGTGCTGATGCGGGTGCCGGCCGGGATAGCTACTTCTTGGGGAATCCGGTTGACAAAGATCACTTTGCCTCTGGCAATGGCGTCGGGAACGTCAATGGTGCCGGTGGTTTCTACATTGGCCTGCCATTCAGTGACGACGCTGAGGACACGGGCGGGTACGGAAGCCCCGCTGGCGTTGACTCGCTCTAGTTGGGGATCGGCTACGATTTGGCGGGTGATGGAGATGGGGAGAACCTGGGGTCTGAGGGTGAGGGTGGCCCCAGGAATGGTCCAGGCGGCCGCGATATACAGCACGGCACAGGTGATAAAAAACAAGGCAATGGCGATATAACGTACCACCCAGCGCTGCCAGCTAACTGGGGGGGTCATGCGCCGGGCTACTTCGCGCCGATCATCCTGGTCTAAGCCACGCGGCCGCGCCCATTCATATTTGCGCCGCTGCCCCCGCCGCCAGGCCCGGTCAGTGGCTTCTTGCCCGGCCCGGACGGAGTTAAAGAGAGGAAAGCCGAGGGTTTTGGCGTGCGGCCGCACCTCTCTATCCAACGTGACCAACCCCACTTCCAGGCGTAAATCATCCGCATGGCGGCGCAAAATTTTCAGGTCCAGCCACTCTTGCAATAGTTCCGCCCGGCCATCGGGCAGCACCAGCAGCACCCGCTTCTCATGCACCCAGTTCAGGCGGTCACGAATGGATACCAGGTCATCTTCCGGGTCGAGGTAAATAATTTGGGGAGACATTATTGGTTAGCGGCCGCGAACGCATCGGTTACATCTACCCGGAACCCCGGCAGCAAAACCGAACTGGCGTCTTCTCCAGGGGTGAAAATACCATGGTCCACATAACTGTCCTGGTCTAAGGTTAAAACGGTGATCTGCTTCATCTGAGGATCAACTATCCAATATTCCGGGACACCTGCCTGGGCGTATTCCTGACGTTTTAGCACCAAATCCCGGACGCGATCCTCACTACTGCCGCTGACTACTTCTAAAACCAGGTCGGCACCACGCCAATATCGTTCTTTTTCAGCGGCTAGATGTTCTTTAGACAGAAACATAATATCAGGTTCACGGTATTTCCCTTGCCATAACTGCACTTCTAAAGGGGCAAACAAAACCTTGCCGGCCTGGTGTTTTCGTACAAACAAAAGAAACAGTCCATAAAGATAAGCCACCAGGGTTTGATGTTTGGGGGTAGGTATAGACAATACCTCAAGATAACCACCACTAAATTCCACCATATGGTTTGATTCCATGGCCAGGTATTCAGCCTCATGCCAGTGACCCTGGTTGGGGAATAAATGGGTAATTTCCCAGGTGGGTTGTGGTTTTTCTCTTGCTGTCGGCGAATTGATCATGTTCCGAACACCTCTAAAAATAGCCGCTGATAGAAAAAACATGGATGGGAAGGAACACAGATAAGAAATGAAAACAATCGGCGTTAATCCCCAAAATCTGCGGATAACTGGATAGAGCCTCGATTTACTGATTATAGCTGCTTTATAGCGGCTAAAATCAACCCTGGCACAATCGCTAACGCCTCACCCATCTTGCTGGCATCCTTGCCCCCAGCCTGGGCCAGGTTGGGCCGGCCGCCGCCGCCACCACCGACCACCCTGGCTACTTCCCGAATGAGATCCCCAGCTTTGAGGCCCCGTGGAATGAGGTCTTCGGTGACCGCGGCGATGAACTGCGGCCGCGCCTCAATCACCGCTCCCAGAACGATTACCCCAGAGCCAACTTTATCACGGAACCAGTCGGCCATCTCGCGCAAATTATCCACCGAGGCCACTTGCACTTCTGTGGTCAGCAAATTCACCCCAGCTACCTGCTGCACCTGAGACAACAGCCTTTCAAGCTGTCCTTTGGCCTGTTCCCGCTGCAATCGTTCAATCTCCTTTTGCAGTGACCGGTTCTCCGTTATCAACGATTCCAGCCGCTGCTCCAGAGCTGGAATGGGCGTGTTGAGGGTGTGGCTCAGCCGATCCAGCAGATTAAGCCGTTCCGCTACCAACTGCTGTGCCCCATGCCCGGTCACCGCTTCTACCCGACGCACCCCGGCTGAGACCGCCCCTTCGCTGACAAAGCGGAACAGACCAATATCCCCGGTGTGCCCCACATGCAGCCCGCCACACAGCTCAAAACTGTAGCGGGGCTGTTGTTCAGCCCCAATCTGCACCGTGCGAACAATATCCCCATATTTTTCGCCAAACAGGGCCATGGCCCCGGCGGCAATGGCCTCTTTTTGCCCCATATAGGCGATGGTGACGGCATAGTCGGCCAGTACCGCTTCGTTGATGGCCGTTTCGATACGGCTTAATGTTTCCCGGTCAACTCCCTGGCCGTGACTGAAATCAAAGCGGAGCCGGTCTGGGGCCACCAGAGAGCCAGCCTGGGTGACGTGTGTACCCAGGTGGGTACGCAGCTCCTGGTGTAAGATGTGGGTGGCGGTGTGGTTGCGCCGAATATCCCGCCGCCGCCTATCATCTACCTGGAGATGGGCCAACTGCCCGGTTTGCAACCCCCCTTTGATGATTTCGCCAATATGAACGATAAGACCACGCACCGGCTGTTGGGTGTCGTCTACACGCATTTCGCCGCTGGGGGTGCGAATCCAGCCGGTATCGCTGACTTCTCCCCCGGCCTCAATATAGAAGCAGGTGGCGGCTGTCACTACCTGCACCTTATCTCCTCGCCCGGCTGAGTCGGTGATCTGGTCATTTATGATGAGGCCGAGGATTTCGCTTTCCAGGGTGGACCCGCTGTAGGGATCGTATTCCACCCCTTCTTCTAGCTGTTCAGTCTGGTGTAACTGGTTGAGCAGCCGCCCATACACATTGTCCCCGGTGGCATATTGGCCGAAGGCCCCGGAGCCACTGGCAATGGCGTGGGCTTCACGCGCGGCCGCGAACCCTTTTTCATCTACCGTATATCCCTGCTCTTGCACCACATCCCGGGTAATTTCCAGGGGCAGGCCGTGGGTGGCATACAGGTCAAACGCTGTTTGGCCATCAATTTCGGTCCGATTTTGCTGCTCTAACAGGGCCATGATTTGATTTAACTGGGCCAAACCAGCATCCAATGTCCGGGCAAACCGCTCTTCCTCTTGGGTGAGGGTATGTTTGATATGCTCCTGCCGCGCCCGCAGCTCTGGATACGCTTCCCCCATTTGCTCAATAAATACCTGGGCCACATCGGCCAGGAACGGTTGGGTGAAGCCGATTTTACGACCAAAACGGGCCGCCCGGCGGATGACCATGCGTAACACATAGCTGGCCCCGGTGTTGCCAGGGCGTACCCCATCGGCAATCATAAAGGTAGCTGCCCGCCCATGGTCGCCAATAACCCGGTAGCCGACATAGTTCGCGGTGCGTTGTTCGTGACTGTCACCCAAAAGCTGTTGTACTTTATCCAGGGCCAGGGTGAACAGGTCTGTATCATAGTTGCTGGGGGCATTTTGCATGACAGCAGTGAGCCGCTCCAGCCCCATGCCGGTATCTACGCCGGGTTTGGGCAAGGGGGTGCGGTTGCCTTGTTCATCCTGGTTAAATTGCATGAAGACGAGGTTCCACACTTCCAGCCAGCGGCCGCAGCCGTTATCCAGCAGCACCCCACAATCTGGTTCGCCACAATCACAAAAAGCCGGCCCCCAATCATAATGAATCTCACTGGTTGGGCCGCACGGACCAATATCTCCCATCATCCAGAAATTGGTCTTGTCCCCCATTCGCAGCACCCGTTCGGCAGGTACCCCTACTTCCTGAACCCAGATGCGTTCGGCGTCATCATCACTGGTGTGGACGGTGTACCAGAGGCGGTTTGGGTCTATGCCACATACTTTGGTCAGGAAATCATAAGCAAAGCGGATAGCATCTTGTTTGAAATAATCGCCAAAGGAGAAGTTGCCCAACATCTCAAAGAAGGTATGGTGGCGGGGGGAGGGGCCAACATTTTCTAAATCATTGTGTTTCCCCTGAACACGCATACATTTCTGGCTGGTGGTAGCCCGGCTGTACGGGCGTTTCTCCTTGCCCAGGAATAGATCCACAAACTGGTTCATGCCCGCATTGGTAAATAACAATGTTGGGTTGCCAAAATTGGGCAGGGGGGCACTAGGCACAATTTCATGCCGCACCTCATAGAAAAAATCTAAAAATGCCTGTCGAATTTCATTGCTGCTAGTAGGTTTCATAAAGCGTCTCTTTGAGTTTCTAGTTTCTAGTTTCGAGTTTGCGAGTCTCCAATCTCCACTCTCTTAATCTCTCCTGCCAACAAAAAACCGCCAGGCTAATCTAGGTTGGCCTGGCGGTTGTGTGTTTCTACAGGGGGTGTGATGCAGACAGCGATCACCCTTGCCAGACCTGTGTCTGGCTGGCGGCTCGTGGTGACGGGGGGTGGAAGCGCCGGGTCATCATGGGGGTAAGTATAGTGGGTGATGGGCGGTTGGTCAACTGGTTTTTGAGGCTGGTTTGAGCCAGACGGAAAAGGTGGTTTTGGTGTGGGGAATGCTTTCGACGGTGATGCGGCCGCCTAATTTTTGCCCTATTTCGCGGCAGATAGCCAGGCCAAGCCCTGTGCCAGAGATAGTGTAATCTGCGGCCGCGCCTCCCCGGTAAAACCGATCAAACAGGTGAGGAATTTCATGCTCAGCAATGCCTGGCCCATTATCTTGTATCTGCACCAACTGCCACATCTCCCCGGCCCATTCTGCCTGAGCCAGCGAAATAATAATTTCTCCCCCTTTTGGGGTGTAATCAAGGGCATTTTCCAGCAAATGGCTGATCAGTTGGCTCAGGAGAAAGGAGTCTGCCCAGACGAATACAGGCGCAGGCTGGAGTTGAAAGAGTATCGTTTGCTGCCGTTCGGAAGCTGTTGTCTTTTTTTCTTGCCACAATTTGTAGAGCAGCGCGTTGAGAGCCACCGGCACTAATTTGACCGGTTCTGTATCTGTGGTCAGATTAGAGATTTCCAGGAACGCATCAATCAATTTGCCCAGCCGGTTGATGGCCTGCTGCATGACCTGCATATAATGCTCTCGCTTTTCCGGTTTTCCCTGCCTGAGCAAATTAAGGTACATCTGTAAATTGGTAAGCGGGGTTCGCAGTTCATGCCCGATGTGGGAGACAAACTGCTCGCGCAGCCGGGTCAACTCTTTTAGGGCCGTTATATCCCGCTGAATACCAATATGCCCAATAATTTGTTGTTGGGAATTTTTGAGGGGGCTGAGGGTGACGTACGCATCGTATAAAGAACCATCTTTCCGCCGGTTGATCACTTCTCCCTGCCATATTTCACCTCGATCTACCGTTGCCTCTAAATGGTTGATAACTGCCTGGCTAGTGGTGCCACGCCATAAATGGCCGGGATGGCCAACGATTTCTTCGGCGGTGTATCCGGTAATGCGCTCTGTAGCAGGGTTGACATAACGCACGATTTTATTGGCGTCGGAAAAATAAATAGCTTCGCCGGCTGTATCTAAAATGGCTTGTAAGCGGCCGCGTTCCTCCTCCAGTTCTGCCGTCCGCTGTATAACCCGCTTCTCCAGAACAATGGCTTGCTGCCTGGTTGTCTCATGCAGCTGCTGGATTTCGCTAAACAACGTTTGATAAAGAATGGCATTTTCTTGCGATGTTTCTGCGACCCGTTTATGGGCCGTGATGTCCGTCACAATAGTAAATGAGCCAATAACCTGGTTATCCTGCCAGCGCGGTACCCCAGTGATATGGACATGGATGATGGACCCATTGGCATGGAGCAGGCGAGTCTCATACGTACTGGTCAGCCCATTCAATCGCTGCTGTCCTGCTGCTTGGAGCGTGGGATGATCTTCCGGGTGGGTTAAAACCAGGGGGCTAACTCCTATTAACGCAGCTTGAGAGCGGCCAACCATTTTGGCATAGGCCGAGTTGACATAGATAAACAGTCCCTCACGGTCAACAATGGTGACCCCCTGCCCCAGCGTTTCGATTAACTGCCAGGCAAACTGTTCATCTTGATATGGGAATGGAGCAACCATGTTCGAGTTCACCGAAAACAGGCAAACCAGCATCTACGCTGGCAGCAGCATTTGAGCGACTAGAAGACCGGCTTTAAAGCCATCTTCATGGAAACCATGCCCATAATACCCGCCACAAAAATAGGTGCGGCGAACACCGTTTAAGGTCGTTAAAAGGGGTTGGGCGGCAATAGCATCTACGGAATATGGGTGTTGTTCGTAGGCTGCTTTGAGAATAATTTTGGCTGGGTCTATGGTGATAGTTGGATTTACGGTGACGAAATAGTTGGTATCACTGGCCAGGTTTTGTAACGCGTTTAGCCAATAGCTCATCATCACTACTGGTTCTTTCTGTTCGCCTCCCTCTAGCACCGCATTCCAACCAGCCCATACCTGGCGATCCTGAGGCATCACAGCCTCATCGGTATGCAGAATAACCCGATTGGCCTGATAGGAGATGCGCCCCAAAATGTTTTCTTCCGCAGGGGTGGGGTCAGAGAGCAGCTTAAGGGCCTGATCGGCGTGGGTAGCGATGATAACCTGGTCGTAATGGCGTTCGGAACCATCGCAGATGATCAGACCTACGGAGTCGGCGAACCGTTTGATGGCCCGGACATCGCAGCCGGGGTGGGTTCTATGGACAAAAGGGGTACTCAATTTGCGGATATAAGCCTGGCTGCCGCCGATGACTGTGCGCCATTGGCTGATACCTGGGGCGGGCAGTTGGCCGTGATGCTGCCAAAAACGGAGCAGGTAAGGGAGTGGGAGATCATACATGGCTGTTGGGGGGATGGCCCCAATAACACTGGCGATGGGTTCGAGATAATAGTGGCGGAAGCTGGAACTGTACCCTTTTTGCTGCACAAATTGACCTAGTACCAGGTCGCTATAAGCAGGGTTGTTGAGAGCCTGGGTAGCATCCAGGCGGAAGCGGCGGATATCGCGCCAAAGCTGCCAATAGATGGGGCGCAAATAGTTGCTGGCCTGATTGAACAGGTTATCACTGTTATATTCCAGCCCGGTTTGTTGGCAGCGCAGGGCAAACCCCATCTGGCTGGGTTGGGTGGGAACATCAAGTTGGTCAAGAAGTTGGGCCAGATGGGGGTGCAGGGTTGGGTCGTAAACGGTAAAGCCAACGTCTACAGGTAGTTCGCGGCCGCTATCTTGTACCATCACCGTCCGCGCCTGCCCTCCCAGGTAATCGTTTTTTTCGTAGACATCTATCTCATGGTGGGGGTGCAGGAGGTGCGCGGCCGCTAATCCAGCAATACCCGCGCCGATAATAGCGATCTTCTGGTGGGGGGGAGTGGGGTAGGACATGGTGAGGGAGGAGAGATTGAGAGATTTAGGGATTGGAAACTGTTCACTGCTCACTGGTAACTGCTAACTGCCCCCGCCAACCGTAGACCATGCACGCTCCCATGACCAGACCACCAACAAGAGCAGGGCCGGGGAGTCCCCAGAAGAGGGCCAGGCCGAAACTTTCCAGGAACCAGGTGATGCTGTAAATGAGAAGCAGCGGCCGCGTCGGGGCAGGTTTGGGCTGGATAATCCAGGTCACGATAAAGCCGGTGAGCAGCCAACCGCCATAATTTTGCCAGGGAATGCCAAAGTAGCCACCTGGATCATGCCAGACCCACAGCTCCCAGGCAACCATCTGCGGGTCTAAGAGCAAATCCCAGGCGGTCAGGGCGATAGTGCTAACCAGGGCAAATTGCCAACGGGAAGCCCGCCAGGGTTGGGCAATGGCCCAGGCACATGGCAGCATCATCAGCCAGGCGATGGGAATGAGCAGCGGCACTCCCCCTAGCTGGGGTTGCAGCCGGTCGGTGTAGCTGTAACTGCCAAAAGGCCAACCGGTATGGGAGCCGATATATTCGGCCAGGAAAGTCAGCCAGACTACTATTAACACGACCCGCAAGGTGTATCCCCACCCCCACCCAGGGAGAACGACCGCCAACACGGCCCCGGCATGGAGCAGAACGGTTAAGATGATCAGCAGGGTCAACGCGGCCGCGCCCCAAATCCAGTTGGCAATGGGCACAAAAATCATACTGCCAACCCACAGGGCGATCAAGAGGTGAATTTCGAATTTCGAGTTTTGAGTTTCAAGTTTCAAGTTTCAGGTTTTAGGTTGAGCAAACCCGCCCGGATGTAAACCCGCCCGGATGTAAACCCGCCCGGATGTAAACCCGCCCGGATGTAAACCCG
>JAHDWJ010000010.1:123656-159246 GCA_023384415.1 Anaerolineae bacterium | reverse complement strand
CCCCGGGCGATGACCCCCGGGCGATGACCCCCGGGCGATGACCCCCGGGCGATGACCCCCGGGCGATGATTGCCGAGCGATGACCCCCGGGCGATGATTGCCGAGCGATTCTTGCCGCCCACCGCTCACCGCCGCTCTACCCCCATCCATACCCCAGGGTGCGGCTCCAGGGTTGCCCCCATATGGGCCGTAATCCGCTGCTTTTCCAGGGTGAAGCGGTGGGTTTGCAACAGTCGAGCTAGAACAATTTTTGCCTCTACCTGGGCAAAGGCGGCCCCAATACAGTTACGCGGCCCGCCCCCAAAGGGAATATAGGTCAAGGGGGGTGGTTTGTCACCTGTTTCCCGGTCAAACCGATGAGGGCAAAAGCGATCCGGGGCTGTCCAATGAGCCGGGTGGCGGTGGGAGAGGTAGATGGAAAGCATGACCCGTGTATTTTGGGGGATACGATATCCTCCCACATTGAGTTCCTCTTTAGCTTTGCGGTTTCCCAGGTGAATGGGGGGATAAAGGCGTAAGGTTTCTTTGATAATTTGATCTAACAACGGTAATTCAGCCAAATGGTCAGCCGTCGGCGGCCGCGTTCCTAGCACCTTATCAACTTCAGCCTGTACCTGGGCCAATATAGCCGGGTGCTGCCCCAATAAAACCAAAACCCAGGCCAGTAAAGCGGTGCTGGTATCATGCCCGGCAATGAGCATGGTCAGCAGTTGATCACGAATGAGATGATCATCAAAACCAGGCGCGGCCGCGAGCCGTCCTAATAAATCATCACCTGAACCACCAGCCACCCGCCGCCGGGCGATTAAATCATACAGGTAAGCATCCAATTGAGCCAGAGGATGATGGTAGCCGAAACGGGGCAGTTTAGGCCAGAGAATCCACAAACCGGGGCTAATATATTGAATCGCCTTGAGAATAGGCCGCCACATTCGATCTAGATCAGGTTGAAAATCTACCCCAAACAGGGTATCCATGAGGATGAGCAGGGCCAGTTTCCGCATTTCCACCAGCATATCAGCGCGGCCGCGCCAGGTAGCTGTCACCCTGTCGGTGTGCTGCCAAAACTTTTCCACATGGCCCAGCAGTTCGCGGCGGTACAACGGCGGCTCCATCACTCGCCGCAGTCGGTCATGTTCGGTCCCGTCTTCGACCAGAAGGCCGTGCCGCAGCAGCCGGGTCACGGGGTCTGTTTCCGTGCGCCAGAGAAAATCAGCGCGGCCGCTCACCAAAACATGCCGGTTATTTTCCGGGCCAACCAGAACCGCCGGGTTAAATTGGGGCAGGGTAATTTGGAAAACATCCCCCATGGTCTGGTGCATCGTCTGGAGGGCCGCCAGAGGAGAGCGGGCCTGAGCCAGAGAGCGCAGCACTTTCAGGCCGGTTGACCCATCGGCGAAAGGGAGTGGTTTGGGAATATTAGAGTGGTTCATAGCCGAGGAGCGAAGCAAGCTGCGTATTCCCGGATATGGCCTGTGGCAGGCTGAACGGCCGCGTGGCATCTGTGAAAATCTGTGTCCATCTGTGAGTCCACTGAAAAGAAGCCACGAATTTCACGAATGAACACGAGTTTTTCTTTGGTAACTTTGCGCCTTCGCGTCTCTGCGCGATCTTTTTTCAGTGGAGTCATCTGTGGATTACCCCGTTAGCTTTGTCACCAATGAAGCAGCTGTTGTGAGGTGGGCAATATTATCCTGAACAGAGCGGTGTTGGTTAAATATGGCACTCCCGGCGACTAAAACGGTTGCCCCCGCGGCCGCGGCTTCCCCAATCGTCTGCTCATTGATCCCCCCATCCACCTGTAACAGCGCCGTTGAGCCGATGGCGTCTAACATCTGGCGCAGGCGGTGGATTTTAGCCGTACTATGAGGAATGTAGCTTTGCCCGCCAAATCCAGGGTTGACAGACATGATCAGAAACAAATCTACCAGGGGTAAAATTTCTTCCAGGGCGGCCAATGGGGTGGCTGGATTGAGGGCTACCCCTGGTTTTACCCCCAGTTCGCGGATGGCCTGGACGGTGCGATGGAGATGGGGACACGCTTCCACATGGACGGTCAAGATGTCCGCCCCGGCCTGGACAAAATCGGCCAGGTACCGGTCAGGTTGTTCGATCATCAGGTGAACATCCAGGGTGGCGGCGTAATGGTTGGCTCGCGGCCGCAGCGCCCTCACCACCAATGGACCAATAGAAATGTTGGGCACAAAATGGCCGTCCATCACATCCACGTGGATAAAGGTACAGCCAGCCTGATACGCTTCTTCCACCTGTTCACCCAGGCGGGCAAAATCAGCGGCCAAAATAGAGGGGGCGAGGATGGGGCTAGTCATGGTCAATTTCTCGATAAAGATGCCAGCTTCCTTTGCGCTGGTCTGACCCTTTGGGGGCGCGGTCATAATAAAGATCAAAGATGCGGCCGCCAGTCACCCGAACACGATAATAATCACGGCCAACTCCCCAAGAGCCATGCCCGGCAGCGTGGGCAGCATGTTCTGGGCGCATATTCATAGCCATGCGGCCGCGGCGACGGTAATCATGCCATTCTTGTAACTTCTCCACAATGATAAACCGTTCCCCTGCCCAGACAAATCGGTCTGGGCAGCCTGGACGCTTCTCCAGCAGTGGGGGGTGGTCATGCTCAACCACAATCGCTTCCCCGATAAAGCGTGTCTCTTCCATCTTGTCACCGTTTAGCCCTAAGTACGCCGAAGATATGTCTCACAACCCATCCGTATTCCATCTATCCGTGGCCATCTTCACCGCATATCTCAGTACATACCCCTGTTAGCCTGCCAAAGGTTTACCTCACCGCCTATCCGTACTCCCCTCTATCCGTGGTCATTGCCACAAAATAGCTGTGCCTACTCCCCTTCTATCTGGCCAAGCAGGGCTTCATACGCAGCCATCAACTGCACATCAGGTAGCTCCCGCAGTCCCCATTCCCCCAGGGGAACGAGAATATCTGGGGTAACGCCTACGTCTTCAATGAGCGAGCCATCAGGCAAAACAAGTATCTGCACTGCCAGGCGAATAATCGAGCCATCAGCCAGGTTGAAGCTGACAATTCCTTCAGTGTTGCCAGCGGTGTTATAGCCGACGATGAGAGCGCGGCCGCTTAACTGCATCACAATAGCAAAATATTCGGCGGCACTGTGGCTGCCCCCATCAGTCAAAACAACAATTAGGGCCGTCGTATCCCACTTAACCGGCCCCGGGATCCGGTAGGTGGTGCGGGTGGCATCAGCCCGCAGCGGCCCCAACGTGCCAAAGGTGCCTTCGGTAAAAATAGAGAGAGTCCGATCCGCGTTTCCCCCTGGATTATGGCGCACATCCAGAATCAGTCCGGCTAACGGCTCATCCGTTTCCATCTCTTTGAGCAGCTCCAGGACAAACGTATCGGTGGCGCCCCCAAAATTGGGGATGCGGATGTAGCCAATGGGGGGATCATCACTGATCAACCCATAGACCCAGCCATCACAGCCACTGGCCCCGCCGTAACTCAGGGTAATATCTTGGGGCTGGCTGTTCGGGCCACGCAGCACGGTGAAGGTGGCCGAGCTTTTGTCATCACCATACATCGCCTGGGCAATTTCCTGCTGATCAAACCCATTACCCCCTCTGGTGAAGGTACGCCCATCAATAGCTAAAATGACATCCCCCCGGCGTAATCCGGCTGAAGCGGCCGGCCCCGTCCGACACACATGCCAGATAAAAATCTGTTCATCTTCACGGGCCGGGTTGATCACCATTCCCGGCCAGGGGCGGCCGCTGTCATTGGTCGGCAAATTAAACTCATTGGCCATGCCTGCTATAGAAACAAAACGGCTGTGATCATCCCCTAGTTCGGCAATCAGGTTACGCAGATGAATCCACAACATCTGTTGATCGGTGAAGGTAGCGGCTCTGGCAATGTACCGATTACAGATGGCCTCCCAATTGACTCCGTTGAAATCGTCACGTACATAATTTTCTTCAACAATGGTACACGCCTGGCGCACAATGCCGCTCCAATCGTCTGGGGCGATAGCCGGGGCCGATGCGGTTGGCACGACGACGAGGGCGTTTAACGCCTCAGTGGTGGCCCGAATGGGGGAGAGGGTTTTGGTAGGGGTAGGCTCTGGCGTGGGGGTCTCACTGGGGGGGATGGGGGTGAGGGTATGGGTTGCGCTGGGGGCTGGAGTTGCGGTGATAACGAGTTGGGCCACGACGGTGATTTCCGTGGTCACTTGGGCGGTGACTTCGATGACTTTGGTGACTACGGCCTGACTCTGGCACGCGGCCGCAATCACGGCAAAGGTTACAGCCAGGAAAAAGAGCAGACGATACAGCATGGTTAACCTCCCACTTGTTTGGTTTTGTAGCCTGATTTTTGGAGTGCGGCCGCCACCGCTTCTCGTTGATCCCCTTGAATCTCAATGACCCCATCTTTGATGGTTCCACCAGTGCCACAACTTTGTTTAAGGTACGTGGCTAACTTTTTCATATCCTCTGGGGTCAATTGCAAATTGCGGACCACGATAACCCATTTCCCACCGCGGCCGCTCTTCTCCCGGTGCAGATGAGCCGTCTGTTCAGCAGGGGGCAGGCTCTTGGGCTGGGGGCAGCGGCACGGGTAGCTGCCACACCGGGGACACCGTTTGGCAAAGGCTGAATCAGTGGAATAGACGATGTTACGCTTCTTGGGGTTCATAAGGGGTTGAGTAACTCAACACAGCGCAGCAGTTCCGCCACACTCCACGCCTGGGCAATACAGCCGCGAGGGGTAAAGGGGGGATCGGCATCAAAAATTTCGCTCAGGCTACCAACGCCGTGATCGTTCAACTGGCGGAGTAAGGGAAGGAGATAAGAACGAGATAAATCAGCATCCTGATATACCCGGTAATGGGCGGTGACAAAGGGGCCAATGAGCCACCCCCACACGGTACCCTGGTGATAGGCGGCGTCGCGGGCGTACCGGTCGCCCCCATACACGGCGTGGTAATCGGGATGGTGGGGGGCCAGGCTGCGTAAACCATGCGGGGTGAGCAGGTCGCGGCCGCAGCTATCCACCGCCATTTTTTGTTGCGCCGGGGTCAAAGGGGAGTGGGGCAAAGAGACGGCCAGGAGTTGATTGGGGCGCAGCGAGGCATCATCCCCCTGGGGGCCATCCAGCAGGTCGTAACAATACCCCCCCTCATTGTACCAAAAGCGGGCAAAGCTGTGCTGTACCTGATCGGCCATTTGCTGGTACGCGGCCGCAGATTCTCCCAGGTAAATAGCCCATTCGGCCATCAGGCGCAGGGCATTGTACCAGAGGGCGTTAATCTCCACCGGCTTACCCAGGCGCGGCGTGACTACCCAATCATCCACTTTAGCATCCATCCAGGTCAACTGTACCCCCGATTCACCGGCATATAGCAGCCCGTCCTGGGGGTCCACGTGGATGTTGTACCGGGTGCCTTTCTGGTGCCAGGTGATAATGTCCGCCAGGATGGGAAACATCTCCCGCAGCAGATCATCATCGTTGGCGGCCGCGTGGTAAGCCCGAATCGCTTCAATGAACCAGAGCGTAGCATCTACGGTGTTGTATTCCGGGGTTTCCCCCTCATCAGGGAACCGGTTGGGGATCATTCCCTGGTCTACGAAGCGGGCAAAGGTGCGTAAAATGGAGCGAGCCACATCGGGCCGCCCAGTCGTCAGCGTCAGGCCAGGCAGGGCGATCATCGTATCCCGCCCCCAGTCGCTGAACCAGTGGTACCCGGCGATGACGGTACGGCCATCGGGGTCGGTGGGGGTGGCCCGGCGAACGATGAACTGGTCGGCGGCCAGGTGAAGGGTGGCCAGGGGCGGAGACAGGTCAGGGGGGAGTAGAGCGGCTTCGTAAGCCAGCCGCTCCTGGTAAGCGGTGTGCCCGTCCAGGTTCGCGGCCGCGTCTGTTGTCAGGACCATGGTTAAGGTTTGGCCGGGTTGCAGGGCCGCCTGAAACAGCCCGGCGTAGAGATGGTCTTCGTGATCGGGTAGGCCGCGATAATTTTCTGTTTGCAGGTAATACTCTTTGTACCAGACTGCGCGAGGGGCGGCGGCCGCGTTTTGGCTCAGGAGATAAAAGGGAGCGGCCGCGTCACATTGGTATTGCAGCCCATTGGCGATGGGGGTAACAGCCATCGGCCAATCCCCTTCCTGGGTGCGGGCATGGTGGTCCCGATGGTTGAGAATCGCTTTGAGGTGGATGGTAAGCGGCCGCGAGCCACGTTGGTAATCATACCGAACATATGTCGTATTAGCTCCCGGCTGCATCCAAATACGTTTTTCCAGCAGCGAATCCCCCAGGCTGTAACTCCAAACCGGCGTTGTCCCTTCCCGATGAAACCGATCCAGATGCACCAGCCCTTGTGGTTCCACCAGGTCCGCTGACCAGCGATTGCTGTACAGGCGAAACCGCTGCCCCCCTAACCGGACAGTCTCATCCAGTTTACTTACTAACAGAGTACGCCCCAGTGGCGGCCGCAGCGCAGCAATCAGCAAACCGTGATAACAGCGGCCCAGCGTCCCGGCAATCGTTCCCGTACCATAGCCGCCGATGCCATTCGTGACCAGCCATTCCCGCCGCTCCATCTGCGTTAGATCATTTACCAGACCACGACCAAAATCCACGGTAATCGGTACATTAGGGAACTGCTGCCACCGGTTGTTTTCTGCCACTGCCACCATTTTTTAACTCCCCCCAGTAATTTCTCAATATTTACTACCCTACAAGTCAACTTCTTGTACAGAAAACAAGAATCGATCCACAGATGAAACGGATTTTCATAGATAGCTTAAAAATCTGTGTTCATCTATGACTCCACTGAAAAAAGGTCGCGCAGAGACGCGAAGGCGCAAAGTTAGCAAAGAAAAATTCGTGTTCATTCGTGAAATTCGTGGCTTCTTTCAGTGGACTCATCTGTGACATCTGTGGCTAAATCTTTTCTGGCTTGTCCGGGTTAGGGCTTGGGCGGACAAGATTCTTTCTTGCCCGCCCAAGCCCCCACAAATAAGAAAGTTGTGCTGCATGGCCCACCACCATTTTTTGCCAGGATACCCCCCATCATTCATTGCCACTGCTCTCCGATCTTAACACGATTCAGAAGATAAAAAAAAGACCTGCCCCTCTAAGAGAACAGGTCTTTCTTTTGCTTAACGGTAAACCGTTACGCCTACAAAATTACAGGACTACAACCGAATCTTTTGTGCCAAAACTGTTTAGCGCATAGCTGTCCGCTTCGGGATCATTTTCCCACCGCTCTCCATCTAACAAATAGCGGAAGCGGTAAGATTGACCTGCTTCTAAAGCAACGGTGGTGCTAAAGCCCCCTTTTTTCGCTTTTTTCAGGGGATGCGCTTCGGCTGACCAGTTGTTAAATTCACCTAAGACAACAACATTTTTGGCCGCGATGTCTGCGGGGAGTTCAAAGGTTACTTTGCAAACATTCCCTTTTTTGAGATAACTTTTTTTCATCACTAAACCTCCATTGAGTAAACACGCTTTTGGCTTTTTACAGGATGATGGGGATGTAAGCCGGATGACACCACATATGGATACTCCGTCCTCTACCCCATCGCCGGGCAGCGTTAAGCCAGGTTAAAGACCAATCGAACAGTGTAGATGGGTTGATTAACAGGGTCAATCTGGCAACTGTTCCAGGAAATTGGCAATCAAATTGTGCATTTTATCACAAACCGAGTTTAGCTCAACCCCAGGGAGCGGGTTTCTAATGATAACTTAAAAGACCAGCGAATGAATTTCTGGCTGATTTCAGCTTATCCCGGTGTCAGGTATACTATCTATCAGTAAAATCACCCTTGCCCACTACCTGCCAATCAAACAGACCATGAACAATAACTACGAACTAGAAAAAACCCTCTACGCGGCCGCGAACCCACTGACGCCACAGGCAGCGGCCGCATCTCCCCGCAAAGTGATACAGTTGACCCCCTGCACGGCCCCCTCTTTGGCCGGAATCTCTTCAGCGGGAAAGCGGATTAGTTTGCCCAGCCGCGAAATGATGAAAATGTCCTGATCAGGCAAGAGTGCGGCCGCGCCTACCAGTTCATCCACCTTCATCAGCAGCTTCCCCCCGGCCCCCGGGGCCTTGTTGGCTTGAAACCCAGCCATCTGCCGGATGGTGCCTTTGCCATCGCTGCCCAGGAGAAAAACACCGCTCTCATCGGTGACAGCGGCCGCGGCCGCGACCTCATCCCCCAGGTCTACCCGCAGCCCCAGGCAGCCCCCTCGTGCCGGAATTTGTCGCTGGTTAAACCGTACCCCTTTCCCTTGCCGTGTCACCAGCAGCACATCCCCAGACCCTGGCGACCAGCAGGCGGCCCGCAGCTCACCCCCATCCTTCGTTTCGTGGAAACTCATACCCGGAATCAACTGCATCCCCAGCAAATTTTTCCGCACCACCCGCACCCAGCCCCGCTGGCTGGCTAACAGCACATCTTCCCCCCCTGTACCCGGCAAAACGGCGGCCAGCCGCTCCTGATTCATCAGCGGCAGCCCGGCCAGGAGCGATTCCCCTTTGCCCCGCACCTCACGCTCCGCCACCCGGCTTACAGAGAGAGGAAACACCCGGCCAAAGTTGGTAAACAGGAGCAGCCGGTCGGTAATATCGGCGGCAACCAGAAAGGCGGGAGGGTCGGTTTCAGGGGTATCCAGGTCAAAAACGCCGATGCCGGCCCGGTGTTGGCGGCCATAAAGATGGCGTGGTGTCCGCTTAGCTGCCCCATTTTTGCTGATGGTGACGATGTTGATGGAGGTAAGGGGTTCAGTGGGTTCGGGCGCGGCCGCGTCCGGTTTAGCCGGTTTAAGCAATAGCTGATGTTCAAGATATTCAATATAAGCCAAAACCTCGGCAGAGACGTGAGTGAGATCGGGTCGTTCCATAAAAATTGTTTCAAGGTACAGCTTTTTCAGACCATTTGTGACAAATTCCCCAGCGTTCTTACCAATACGCCTGGGTTCCAGCTCCTTCCTGCCCAATTTCGGCCCAAACCAGCCGCACCGATTCGGCCATGTCCATCTGGCCGCTCTGCACTGGTTTATCATACTTTTCGGCCCAGCGGTGGAGTTGGGAGCGGGCAGTTGCCAGCTCATAACGCACCAGTTCAATGAGCGGGCCTCCCCCTTCCAGATAACCTGTCTGCACAAAATCCCGGTCTGCCTGCTCCCGGTCATAAGGCAGCCGGACAATTTCTACCTGCCACTCTCCTTTGTGCCAGGTAATTTGGGCATACGCCGCCCGCCAATCCCCATCAAAAGGCAGCCCCACAGCTCCGGTATTGACGACTGTCGTGCCATTCAACTGCCGGATCAGGGGGCGATGGGTATGGGAGGTGACAAAAACAGCCGGTGAGGGGGCGATCTTTTCGGCTAACTCTTCATCGGTGGTAAAGGTGTAAATACCATCCCGGTTACTCCGCATTGAGGCATGAACCGCTCGCAGTCGTGAGCCATCCGGGGCGATGATTTCATGTTGATCGGGCATTCGGGCTAATTGAGCTACGTTGCCATTTAACTGGTGGTAGGTCCACATGGCCATACGGAATGCCTCATATTTAGGGTGTCCTTCCGGCTCTGTAACCTCGACCCGACTGATAACATACTCTTCGTGGTTGCCCTTGAGGATGACCCACCCCTGGTTGGTTTCTTTTTCTTGCACAAATTGGAGGGCTTCCCGCGGCCGCGGTCCCCGGTTGACTGTATCCCCATTAACAATGACCCAATCGGGGTGCCATTTCTCGATATGCTCCGTGACCGTTTGTAAGGCCGGGTAATTACCATGTATATCAGCTAAGATTGCGATTTTCATAACCAGATTATTGTACCTTTTGCTACTACGCCTAACCAACCAATCTGACCACACCTAGTTCCTGCTGCCTCATTTCGATGAAAGCTATTAATTCGTCAACCCGTGTCTGGCTAAAAGAGCGATGCAACATCACCTTTTCACCGCTAAATGATCGTATTGCATACATCTGCCAGAAAGAGACGTAATCACAATGAGAATAAGTTGCCCGAATATCAACGAAATCAAATTAGATAGTAACTTTACCTCGCCATTTCCCAGAAGGGCCAGTCAGTGAATATGGCGTGAGCTGTATTGCAAAAGGGTTATAAACAAGGAATCCGAGCAAACAAACACCCAAAACAGCAACAAAAGTAGCAGCCGTTAATACAATTATCGAAAAAATAAAGAGAAGCCAGGTCGAATATTCAAAGGGGAAAGCATAAAGATGGAACGGGAATTGACCAATGGCCACACCAATCGTGATATAAACGGATTGGATTAAAGCAGGACGCCACAGGGGGGAACTAATTCGATTGAGTTGGTGTCTGCATCGAATATAGACATCATAAGCGTATCGCTTCCTTCATTACCTGGACAAACCGTGCGGCCGCGGCCGCTCCTGCCTCACCCCCCTCATCCACCGCGTTAATCAGGGCACTGCCCACAATCACCCCATCAGCAAACTGCCCTACGGCGGCCGCTTGTTCTGGAGTGCTAATGCCAAACCCTACGGCTACCGGCACCGGTGATTTTGCCTTGATCTGGCTCACGAAGGCGGGTAAGTTGTTAGCAAGCTGGCGGCGTGCCCCAGTGATGCCGGTCACACTGACCATATAGACAAACCCTTTGGCCTGCCCCAGAATTTTCTCCATCCGCTGGGGATCGGTGGTAGGGGCCAGGAAGGAGATGAGGGCCAACCCGGCCTCAATACACAACTGCCCCAGAAATGACGCTTCTTCGAGGGGCAAATCAGGCACAATAAACCCATCTACCCCGGCCGCGGCCGCATCCCGCACCAGCCGCTCTTCCCCATAGGCCATCATCGGGTTCACATACCCCATCAACAACACCGGTATGGTCACATCCTGCTGACGCAGCTCCCGCATCATCTCCAGGCAGCCAGCCAGCGTCGTGCCCGCTTCCAGAGATTTTTGGGTAGTGCGCTGAATCGTCGGCCCATCGGCAATAGGGTCGCTGAAAGGAACGCCTAACTCCAACAGATCAGCATACGGCGCGATGGCTTGAATAACCTCCAGGGAGCGCTCCCGGTCTGGGTAGCCCAGGGTGTAATAAGGCATAAGGGCGGCGGTTTGGGTGGTGTGTGCCTGCTGGAACGCGGCCGCGATCCGTTCAATACCCGTTAAATGGTCGTTATGGCTCATCGTCGTCACTCTTCTGCTTCTTCATCCGGCGGTTCGGGGAGCAGCCCCACCCGTTCATCAATCAGTTGGTCTAACAAAGCGACGAGTTCTGACAGGGACGCGGCCGCAGCCTCATCCCAGACCGCTTCCATTGTTCCTTCTGGCCCCCGCACCATCAAAAAATAAGCCGGCACCTCATCCTGGCTCGTAGCGGTTAACGTGCCTACCAAAGCCGGTGTCCCCGGTGCCATCTCCCCACTCTCAAAAGCCATCGTCGTCAGACTGATCACCAGGCTGGCAGTGATCGTTCCCGTCGCCTCAATTTCCCCTTCGACGGCAATAATCAACTCCCCGCTGGCATCCAACACCAGCCGGTAGCCATCCGCCCGCTGGTAATAAAGAGCGGTCGTATAGGGAAACAGCGGGGCACGATCCTCTTCCCCTTCACCCAGATTAAACCCGGTAAGCGGATTGGCCAACGCTGTATACAACGGGGCCAGCGATGCAGGTAGAGTTAGCTCTGGGCAGCGCACAGCTATCGTTTTGGCCCCATCGGCCGTCACCAGATACAACGTCTCCCGGGCCATGCCGATACACTCCTGCTCATACCGGTTCGCCAGCAGCTCTATCTCCAACGCTGCCAGCACAGTCTCAGAGTCAAGGGGTGAAGGAATGGGGGTCGCAATCTGGTTGTCAATAGCTGTCCAGCGCCACATCTGCCCCTCAGAGGTGATGGCGACCGTATGGGCCGAACGGTAAACTGACGCACTGCGGCGTAAAGCTAAAACGGTGTCCGGCGGCCAGTGGGGTCCCAGATGAACGGCAAAATAGTTTTCCAGGCTGGCTAACAACACCGGATCGGTCAGCCAGCCATCTCCCCCTTGTTCAGACAGAGGAAGGGTATAGCGTAAACGAGGGCAGAGATCACACCCTTCCGGCAGTGGCTCTAACACCAGCCCATCTAAAGCGGTCTGTAATTCAAGCAGCACCCGGGCCTGCTGGTTCTGGTTGACGGTCTTGCCAGTAGCGGCATCATGTAAGGTTAGCTGGCTGGCAAAGGTGGCCGTAAGGGTGCGGGTCAACCCCAGGGCGGGAATGTTGTACTCCAGGATGATGGCGACGGCGGTCAGGTTGACAGTGGCTGAGGGGATAGGGGTAGGCTGCGGCGGCCGCGTCACCGTCGCTGTTGCCTGGGTCAGGGGGGTAAAAGTAGGCAGCAGGGTAGGGATTTCCGGCAGGGTGGGCCGGGGCAAGGGGGTAGTTTCGGCCAGGGAACTGGTGGCAATAGAGGGGGCTGTGGTGGGCTGCGGCCGCGCCCCACAACCCACCAGCAGCAGCAAAAAAACAAGAAACACGGATAGGCAAAAACATGGGTGGGAAAGAGCAACTTTGCCTGACCTGGGCAAGCCAAAAGCAAATCTCGCGCAAAGGCGCAAAGGCTGGGAGAAAAACCTCTGCACCTCTGCGTCTCGGCGCGAGATTCTCCTGCTTGCTAGACAAGAAGCTGGCTTATAAGGTGCGAATTCTCCCCCATTCCTACTTGTTCCCGGTTCTCCTTGCCTTGTATACATCTCTCACCCCGCCTGGGCCATAGCCCGCTTCTCCCACTCCACCAGCAGCGGCACCGCGGTAAAAATTGAGCTGTACGTCCCACTGAGCAGCCCCACAAAAAGTACGGCAATAAACGGCTTAATTGAAGCCCCACCAAACAGCAAAATCGCCACCATGATAAACATGGCACACAACTGCGTCGCCAGCGACCGATGGATCGTCTCCAACACTGACCGGTTCACCGTCAATTCATAATTCTCCGTCGGCCGCCTGGCAATATTCTCCCGAATCCGATCAAACACTACAATCGTATCTTGCAGGGAAAACCCGGCCACCGTCAAAATCGCCGTCAGGAACAGGGCATCTACTTCCCACCCCAGGAGCATCCCGGTAATGGCGGCAAACCCCAGGATAACCAACAAATCATGGGCCATCGCGGCCACGGCACACACCCCATAACGGAATGGGTTTGGCACCTGGCGGAAAGAAAACATAATATAGAACAAAATAATGCCCGCCGAAACCAGTACGGCAATAACAGCCGAGCGGGTCACTTCCGCCCCCACCGATGGGCTAACACTATCCACACGGGTAGCATCGGCTTTCACTGGCCCCACCGTGGCTATCAGGGCCGCCTGAACTTGCTGCACCTGCTCCGGGAGAGCAAATGAGGTACGGATTTGCCAGGCATTTTCCAACCCTTCCCCCTGAAGTGATGTCACCGTTGGGTTCTCAAACCCGGCCTGCACAAAAACCTGGCGAATCGCCAGCTCGTTGGCGGGTTCAACAAACTGGTATTCAAACCGGGTGCCGCTGAGGAAATCCACTCCCAGACGGAATGGGGCGCCACTGGTAATGAGGGATGCGACCATGGCCGCAATCCCCAGCCCAATTAAAATGGCTGAAAAAGCAAAATAAAGCGAACGTCGTTGAATATATTGGAACATAGCGTGATGAGTGATATGTGATACGTAAATTACCAGCCGCTAACGGCCAACAGCCATTACAGCCCGATCAAACCGCGCCGGTGCTTTTCTAGCCAGGGGGCACCACTGCCCATGATGAAACGTACCAGGGTGCGGGTGACGATAACGGCGGTGAACATGCTGATAAAAACGCCAATGGCCAGGGTGATGGCAAACCCTTGCACCATACTAGCCCCAAAGTTACGGCCAAAGCCAAACAGGATGAGGCAGATGATTAAGGTAGCGACGTTAGAATCCCGAATGGATGACCAGGCCCGATCAAAGCCGGCCACGATGGCTTCGGGCAAGGTAAAGCCACGCCGCAGCTCCTCTTTGATCCGCTCAAAGACTAGAATATTAGCGTCTACAGCCATGCCCGTTGAGAGGAGAAAACCAGCAATCGCCGGTAAGGTCAGGGTAACGGGCATATATTTAAAGATAGCAAAGTTGAGGAGAACATAAAAGAGCAGCGCTATATCGGCCAGGAAGCCGGGCAAACGATAATAAATTGCCATAAACAGCAGCACAACGACCAGACCAATGGTGCCAGCGCGAATGCTGGAAGCGGCCGAAATGGTGCCTAATGTGGCCCCTACCTGCCGATTAGCTACGATTTTGAGGGGAATAGGCAGGCTGCCATACCGCAGCTGCAGGGCCAGGGTTTGCGCTTCTTCCAGGGTAAAGTTGCCGCTAATAGAGCCTTGGTTGCTGATGACGGCCTGGATTTCCGGACTGGAGATGACTCGTTTGTCTAAAACAATAGTGAGAAAACGGCCTACATTGGCACGGGTGTGGGCTTCAAATAGCTGCGCGGCCGCGGGGTTGAGATCAAAGGCTACAATATAACGGCCAGGGTTCGGAATCTCTACCACGGCGTTGGCGATCCCATCTCCAGTAATCACCGTGTTGTACTGAGGAGCAGGGAAGGTTAAGGTATCGGTGATGGTACGGCCACCTTCTAATTCACACGGCGACGGTTTCCCCTCATTCAGGCTGGTACGCACACACTCCTCTGGAGGCAGGGAAAAGTTACCTGTATCCACAAACTCTAGCAGAGCCGTCCCCTGAATCAGTTCCAGGGCCTGTCGTTCATCATCAATACCAGGCAGTTCCACGACCAGGCGACGATCCCCTTCCACCTGCACATTAGATTCAGCGACGCCAAATCCATTGACTCGATCATCAATGATGCGGCGCACCGTTTGCATCTGCTCCGCCGTAATCGGCTCTTCGGGAGGAACATCCGCTTCTAACAGAACTTGCAGCCCCCCCTGTAAATCCAACCCCAGCCGCAGTGGGTAATTTTCATTTACAATGATCCGAACGGCCAACACAGCCAGGGTGATGATCATAAACAGCCAGAAATAATCGTTATTTTTTACCAAAACAGCTTCCTTCAAGGTAAGATAGTAGAGATTGGAGACTTAGTAGATCCAAAACTCAATGATTGATCCACAGATGGCACAGATGAACAGAGATTTTTAAGCCATTTGTGAAAATCTGTGGATAGTTACCGAGTTGATTATAACCGGGGCAAGAGAACAGACAAAGTAACAATAGCCATTATGCAGCCCATCCAGTTTCCTACTTCCGTCCCTTTACTCCCTACCGCCTGGGAGCAGTTTATGCAAACGGGTATTCCCTACGCCCACAGCGACCCAGCGGTGGTGCAATCGTGGCGCCGCTGTGTGCCCCGTTTTGATCCCCAGGCCACCCCCCGTCTGACCACCTTAAAAGAGCCTTCTTTTAGCTCGGTGCGCCGTACTCAGGCCGATCTTATTACCACCGCAACCCCGTTTGTGGAAGATTTATACCAGTTTAGTGAAGGGACTGATGAGGTGATCGTCCTGACCGATGGCACCGGCTGCACCCTGGTTTTAGCGGGCGATGAAATGGGGCTGAACCGGTTACAACAGTTGGGGCTGGAGTTGGGGAGCTATTGGGCTGAAGGGCAGATGGGCACTAATGCGTTCGGCATGGCTCTATTTGAGGCCGCCCCGGTGCTGGTGGTGGGGGCTGAGCATTATTTTCAACTCTATCACCCTCTGGCCACCGCGGCCGCACCCATCCATGACGTTCGCGGCCGCATCATCGGTCTCATCGGCATCGTCACCCTGGTCGGGCAAGTCACCGCCCATACCCTGGCCCTGGTCATGGCCTCAGCCAGGGCTATTGGCAACCAACTGCATACCGAATGGTACCTCAAACAAGCTACCCTACGCCTGCGTGAAGTCAACACCCTGCTCGGGGCCATCGCCGAAGGGGTCATCGCCTGGGATGAAAACGGGGAAATCACCCATGTCAATGAGCCAGCGGCCGCGCTGCTCCGCCTTCACCCCCAAACAGCCGTCGGCCACCCCCTCAATTACGTCCTCGATCTGCCCCCTCGCCTGACCTACGCCATCCAAAGCGGCCATGAACTCCATGAGGCCGAGCTTTCTTTTAATGTCAACGGGGAAGCTCGCTCCTGTGTGGTCAGCCTTCGCCCCATTCGCGATGGGGATCATGGGCCAGTAAGTTATCTGGCAACCCTGCGTCCGGTTGAACATATCCGGCAGATGGTTCATCGGCAGGTGTTACAGACAGACACCCTAACCCTGGCTGACCTGGCGGCCCAATCCACCGAGATGAAAACGGCGATACGGCTGGCAAATGCGGCCGCCAAAGGCAAAGCCCCCATTCTTCTGCAAGGTGAATCCGGAGTCGGCAAAAACCAACTGGCCCGCGCCATTCACAACGCCAGCCCCAGAGCCAACCAACCTTTCCTGGTCATCAACTGCCGGGCCATCTCCCATGAGCTAATGCTGGGGGAATTTTTGGGTCAGGAAGGGGATATGCACACCGCCAGCCGCCTGAGTAAATTTGAACTGGCCGAAGGGGGCACCCTGCTCCTGGATCAAATTGAGCACCTCTCCCTGGAAATGCAAGCCGCCATGTTGCAACTGCTAGACGCGGGTCAACTGCTCCGCCTGGGCAGCACTCGCCCTATCCCCATAGATGTCCGCATCTGTGCCGCCACATCGGTTGATCTGGAGCAGAAAATCGCCGATGGCAGCTTTCTTTCTCGTCTCTATTACGCTTTTGGCGTCTTTCCCATTGAAATCCCTCCCCTGCGAGAGAGGCAGGCCGATATTCCCTTACTGGCAGAGCGGTTCTTAAACCGGATTGTCCCCAAAGGCAGCCCCACGCCAACCTTCGAGCCAGAAGCGTTAGCCCTTTTGGTCCGTTACCCCTGGCCGGGCAATGTCCGCGAGTTAGAAAGTGTGCTGGAGCGGGCTATCCAACACAGCCAGGGAAACGTGATCCGGCTGGTAGATTTACCCGTAGTGGTGCAGCACGGACGCGGCCGCGTCAGTAGCAACAGCAAACCCCAACCCGTCATCTCCGTTGCCCAGGCCGAACGGGATGCCATCCTGCGAGCCGGGTTAGCCTGCCAGGGCAACCTGACCAACATGGCCCAAAAATTAGGCATCGGCCGCTCCACCCTCTGGCGTAAAATGCGCCAATACAACCTCACTCCCCAGCAGTTTAAGGCATGAGGGCAGTTGGCGAGTTGGCGAGCAAGTAGTTTCCTGGTATCCAATCTCCGCACGTTCCACTATGACACACAATCATCAAAATACTGTTTCACATTGAAACGATATTATTTTTTTTTTGACGGCTGTAAGCAAATGTGTAAGATACAACCCTTGTAAGCTGTTGCCTGGATCTCCTCTAACAACCCAATGACATTCAAATCGGTTAATCAGACAAACTTTGGCCGTTTGTTCTGATCAAACCATTTGTCATGTAACCTGTCGGTCGCCAGACTGGCTCGTGGTTCGAGGTATGTATTTGTAAGGAGGTTATTTGGTTTGAACAATGCTCCATTCATTTTCTCTGATACACCAGGGTGTATCACCTGTTTATTCATTCCACAACCAATTGAGAATTAAGGAGAGAAACCATGAACAGTCCATTTATGGGTGAACTACTCGGAACCATGATGCTCATTATCTTAGGTGATGGGGTCGTTGCCAATGTCCTGTTGAATAAATCCAAAGGCCAAAACGGCGGCTGGATCGTCATAACCACAGGCTGGGCCTTTGCCGTGATGGTGGGTGTATTTACAGCCCAAGCCTTTGGCAGCCCTGGGGCGCACATTAACCCGGCCGTAACCATCGGTTTTGCCATTCGGGACAGCGATTTTAGCAATCTCAGCTTTATTGCTGCCCAAATCATTGGGGCCTTCATTGGAGCCGTCATTGTCTGGTTGGCTTATCTACCTCACTGGGCTGAGACAAAAGATCAGGGCCTGAAGTTAGCCGTTTTCTCCACCGGACCAGCTATCCGCAACACCGGAACTAACATTGTCACGGAAATCATCGGCACTTTCGTGCTGCTCGTTGGCGTTCATGCCATCTTCTCTGGGGCGGTTACTGACGGCCTGGGGCCGTTCCTGGTAGCTGCGCTGGTCTGGGGGATTGGTCTCTCTCTGGGTGGCCCAACCGGATACGCCATTAACCCTGCTCGTGACTTAGGCCCCCGCCTGGCCCACCAACTGCTGCCCATCGCCGGCAAGGGTGACTCTGACTGGGGGTATGGCTGGATTCCCGTCGTCGCCCCCATCATCGGTGGCGTTATCGCCGGTGTGTTCTTGCTGCTTTAAGCTCTAAACAAACCATAGATTAAAGGGATGCGTGATGCGTTGGGTACACATCACGCATCCCTCATCACGCATCACCATTTTTAACCTCTTAACAATCAAGGAGCCAGTCATTATGAAGAAACTGATTAACGCCATAGATGATGTTGTCAAAGAGCAGCTGGAAGGGATGGCGGCCGCACACCCAGAACTCCGCATCAACTACGATCCCAAATACGTGGTCCGCGCCGATGCCCCGGTTAAAGGCAAAGTCGCTCTCGTCTCTGGTGGAGGTAGCGGCCATGAGCCAATGCACGGTGGTTTTGTGGGGGTAGGCATGTTAGATGGAGCCTGCCCCGGTGAAGTGTTCACCTCACCCACCCCAGATCAGATGTATGAATGCGCCAAAGCCGTAGATGGTGGGGCTGGCGTTCTCTTTCTGGTGAAAAATTACACCGGCGACGTTCTCAATTTTGAGACGGCTACGGAGTTAGCCCACGGGGATGGCATTCAGGTGCAATCTATTCTGGTAGATGATGATGCGGCCGTGAAAGACAGTCTGTATACGGCCGGCCGCCGTGGCGTCGGCACCACTGTCTTAATTGAGAAAATCGTCGGCGCGGCCGCCGAAGATGGATACAACCTGCAACAATGTGCCGACCTGGCCCGCAAAGTCAACCAATACGGCCGCAGCTTCGGCATGGCCCTCACCTCTTGCACCGTTCCAGCGGCAGGTAAACCTACCTTTGACCTGGGCGACGATGAGTTTGAGTTTGGTATCGGCATTCACGGCGAACCCGGCCGCGAACGATACAAAATGAAAACCGCTGACGAAATCACTGAAATGGTCGCCCTGGCCATTATTGACGATGGCGCCTACACCCGCACTGTCCGTGAATGGGACAACGATAAAGGGGAATGGTTTGAGAAAACCCTCACCGATGATCCGTTCCAGGCGGGAGATGAGGTCATTGCCTTCGTCAACAGTATGGGGGGCACACCTGTCTCCGAGCTATATGCTGTTTATCGTAAACTGGCCCAGGTCTGTGAAGCCAAAGGGTTAAAAATCGTCCGCAACCTTGTTGGCCCCTATATCACTTCCCTGGAAATGCAAGGGTTCTCCATCACCCTGCTCAAAGCAGATGATGAAATCCTCAAATATTGGGATGCCCCGGTGAAAACTCCCGGTTTGCGTTGGGGAGCATAATCAGTGAGCAGTTAGCCGTGGGCAAAGTTAGCGGTGGGGTGATGCCGACCGCTAATGGCCAGCGTCAGCCGCCAACAGCTAACTTTGGAGAACTATTATGGCCATAACAAAAGCCGAAATTGTCACCTGGTTGGAAAAAATAACTGCGGTCATTCAGGAAAACAAAGATTACCTGACCCAATTAGATTCACCCATCGGTGACGCCGATCATGGTATCAACATGAGTCGGGGGTTTACGAAAGTGCTGGAAAAATTGCCGAGCGTAGCGGACACAGATATTGGTACGATTCTGAAGACAACAGGCATGACTCTCATGTCCAGTGTCGGTGGGGCCAGTGGCCCGCTGTATGGCACTTTTTTTATGCGTGCCGGTACAGCCATGGCCGCTAAGCAAGAGTTATCCGGTGATGATCTGTATACCCTACTCCAATCTGGTGTAGACGGGGTTGTGCAGCGGGGGCGGCCGCAGCTTCAAGACAAAACGATGTATGATGCCCTGCTCCCGGCCGTTCTCGCCCTACGTGCCGCTTTGGATAACGGGAGTTCGATCCATGCCGCCGTCGAAACTGCTGTCGCGGCCGCAGCCAAAGGACGAGACGATACCATCCCCCTACAAGCCCGCAAAGGTCGGGCCAGCTACCTGGGTGAACGCTCCATCGGCCATCAAGATCCCGGAGCCACCTCATCCCATCTTATCTTACAAGCCTTATTAGACAGCCTAGAAAATCAAGGATGAATTATGAAGGATGAATGATGAAGACTCAACCTTTCATAATTCCTAATTCCTAATTCATAAGTTACCTGGAGGTTTCCCATGAGCAAATATGTTGCTGCGATTGACCAGGGTACAACCAGTACCCGTTGTATGATCTTCAACCATTCCGGCGAACCTGTCGGAATCCATCAGCTGGAACACAAACAGATTTATCCCCAGGCCGGTTGGGTTGAACACGACCCCATGGAAATTTGGGCCCGCACCCAGGATGTCGTCAAAGGGGCCATGGCCAACGCTGGCCTCACCGCCGATGATATTGTCGCCGTAGGCGTTACCAACCAACGCGAAACCACCGTCGTATGGGACAAAACCACTGGTAAACCGTACTACAATGCCATCGTCTGGCAAGACACCCGCACCGACAAAATCTGCAATGAGCTGGCCAAAGATGGCGGTCAAGACCGCTTCCGGGCTAAAGTGGGGCTGCCCTTAGCCACCTATTTCTCCGGCCCTAAAGTGCGCTGGGTACTTGATAACGTCCCTGGGGTACGCGAAGCCGCCGAAGCCGGCAATGCCGTTTTTGGCAACATTGACACCTGGGTTATCTGGAATTTAACCGGCGGACCCAACGGCGGGGCCCATGTCACTGATGTCACCAATGCCAGCCGCACCATGTTGATGAACCTGGAAACCCTCGACTGGGACGCGGACATTTGCGCCACTATGGGGATTCCCATGAACATGCTGCCCAAAGTTCGCTCCTCTTCAGCGGTGTATGGTCGGACCCTGGCCGATGGGCCATTCGGGGGCAGCATTCCCGTCAGCGGCGACCTGGGCGATCAACAAGCGGCGACTGTCGGCCAGGCCTGTTTCAGCCCTGGTGAAGCCAAGAACACCTACGGCACCGGCTGTTTTATGATCCTCAACACCGGCACCAGCGCGGTACCTTCTAAAAACGGCTTGCTCACCACCCTGTGCTACAAATTTGGCGATGAACCCGCCGTCTACGCCCTCGAAGGTTCCATCGCTATCACCGGGGCCTTAGTGCAATGGCTCCGTGATAACCTGAAATTCTTTGATTTCTCCCCCCATATCGAAGATTATGCCAAATCAGTAGAAGATAACGGTGGTGTTTATTTCGTCCCCGCCTTCTCTGGCCTTTTTGCCCCCTACTGGCGCTCCGATGCCCGTGGGGCCATTGTTGGCTTGACCCGTTATGTCACCAAAGGGCACATCGCCCGTGCTGCCCTGGAAGCCACCGCTTACCAGACCCGTGAAGTGTTGGATGCTATGAATGCCGACTCCGGTGTACCGCTGACCGCTCTAAAAGTAGATGGCGGGATGGTGTTCAACAACACCCTCATGCAGTTCCAATCTGACGTATTGGCTGTGCCGGTGGTCCGTCCGAAAGTAGCCGAAACGACCGCCCTGGGCGCAGCTTATGCCGCCGGTCTGGCAGTTGGTTTCTGGAAAAACACGGACGAAATGCGGGCCAACTGGGGCATGGATCACACCTGGGAACCCACCGAAGGCAGCAATGCCAGCACTGATCTGTACGCCAAGTGGAAGAAAGCTGTGACTAAGACGTTTGATTGGGTTGACTAACAACTAAAGTATATTGGTGTATTCGTGTATTTGTTATTGGCACTCCCAATACCCAAATACACGAATACACTAATCACTATTATGCGTACCATGCAAACCGAAGTTCTCGTCATCGGTGGCGGGGCGACGGGTGCTGGGGTTGGGCAAGATTTGGCCTTGCGTGGGTTTCAATGTGTCCTGGTGGAAAAACGGGACCTGACTCACGGCACAACAGGACGGTATCACGGCTTGCTGCACAGCGGCGGCCGCTACGTCGTCAAAGACCCCAAAGCCGCGGAAGAATGCATTGAAGAGAATCGCATTCTCCGCCGCATAATGCCCCATTGCCTGGAAGATACCGGCGGTTTTTTTGTCGCTACCCCCTGGGATGACCCGGCGTTTGGTGACAAATTTATGGCCGGCTGCCAGGCCACCGGTGTCCCCTGTGAAGAAATCAGCATCGCTCAGATGCTGCGGGAAGAGCCGCTGCTCAACCCGCAAATTAGCCGCTGCTTCCGCGTACCAGATGGCTCAGCCGACTCTTTTCTGGCCACCCAATGTGTAGGGGAATCGGCCCGCCTGCATGGGGCGCACATTTTGACCTACCATGAAGTGAAACATCTACTGCGCCAGGGGGATAAGGTGATCGGCGCGGTATGCCATGATTTGGTCCATGATGAAGATGTGACCATTTATGCCGATATGACGGTAAACGCCTCTGGGGCCTGGGCGGGGCAGATAGCTGGGACCATAGGGGTTGAGGTGCGGGTGATGGCTGGTAAGGGAACGATGGTGGCGATTAACCACCGGGTTCTCAATACGGTTGTCAACCGGTGCAAGATGCCGGCGGATGGGGATATTATCGTTCCTATTCATACGGTGGCCGTAATTGGGACTACTGATGTGCGGGTGCCGGACCCAGAGCATTTTGCCATTGAGCCGTGGGAAGTGCAGCATATGCTGGATGAGGGGGAGAAACTCATTCCAGGGTTAAAAAATATGCGGATGCTGCGGGCCTGGGCGGGGGTGCGGCCGCTGTACCAGGAAACTGCCGTTGCCGATACCCGGGACGTGACCCGCGCCTATACCTTGCTCGACCACGAGAAACGAGACGGGGTTTCCGGCTTCATCACCATCACCGGGGGGAAATGGACTACCTACCGGCAAATGGCTCAGGTGACTGTAGACCGGGTGTGTGAAAAGCTCAATACTCAACGAGAGTGCCGCACCGCCGAAGAAGTTTTGCCCCATTTACCAGGTTTTGAACCGCACCACCAATACCATACTCTGGGAGCACGGCTGGCCCGTGCCGAAGCAGAAAAAGGGTTTGGGGAACTGATTTGTGAATGTGAACTAGCCACCAAACAAGATGTAGAGCGGGCTATTGTCCAGGGGCAGGCTAAAACGATTGACGATGTGCGCCGGGATGTGCGTTTGGGCATGGGGCCATGCCAGGGTGGGTTCTGTACCCTGCGGGTGGCCGGGATGTGGCACAGCCTCAAACAAACCCCGGTGGAAACGACCAATGTCACCCTGCGTGATTTTTTGCAAGAGCGCTGGAAGGGGTTGATGCCGGTGCTATGGGGATCGCAGCTTAAACAGGAACGACTGGATGAGTTGATTTATCTCAGCGTTCTCAATGTAGATCATTTGCCCGGCGAAAAAGCGTCTCGCCTCGGTCCTAAAATGTATGAGCCAGGTACGGAGATGACGCAGCCGCACGGGTAGCCAGGAACATTATTTAGCCACGAAATGGGCGCGAAACAAGAAAAATTCGGGTCATTTGTGGACAAGGGTTAACGTGAGCAATATTCTCATTATCGGCGCAGGGTTGGCAGGGCTAGTGGCGGGGTGGCAGGCGGCCGCGTCATCTACCCGGCGCGTCCGTATCCTCAGCAAAGGCTGGGGAGCTACCCACTGGCACAGCGGCTGTATTGATGTGCTGGGGTATTACCCCCTCAGCAACGAGCAGCCGGTGGAAGTGCCTTTGGAAAGGCTGCGGCTGCTCATCGCCAATGAACCGCACCACCCTTACGCTCTGACCGGTTTGGAGAAAATTGCCGAAGCATTAACCGCTTTACAAACGTTATGCCAGGCGGCCGCGTACCCCCTTCACGGCTCCCTGGAACAAAACTGGCTCATCCCTACGGCCGCCGGGGCCCTGCGCCCCACCTGCCTGGCCCCCCAAACAATGAGTGCTGGCGATGGCCGTTCCACCGCGCCGATGCTGATTGTGGGTTTTGCCGACACCGTAGATTTCTATCCTCATCTCATCGCCGCCAACCTGACGCAGCAGGGGATTCCGGCCCAGGGGTTACTGTTAGAGATGCCGGCATTGCAGGCACGTCATTTTAACTACCCTATGACCCTGGCCCGGCTCATGGAGCAATCGGATTTCCGGGCCGAAATGGTGCAGCGGTTGAAGAAGCAGCTAGCAGCTTCACCAGCGCTAGACAAAGCAGAACGGCTTGGGTTTCCGGCGGTGTTGGGGCTGGATAACGCGGCCGCCATTCATCAGGAGTTAGAAGAAAAGCTCGGCCGCCGGGTGTTTGAGATTCCTGGGTTACCCCCTTCGGTAGCGGGGATACGGCTGCACCATATTTTGCTCAAGGCGATCCGTCAGGCCGGAGGTGAGGTGTATGACGGGCTGGAAGTAGTCAGAGCGGAGTGTGCGGATGACCGGCTAATGCAGGTGGTAACAGAGAATGCCGGGCGGCCGCGGCCGCATCGGGCAGATCAGTTTGTGTTGGCTACAGGAGGGATTTTAGGTGGCGGGATTGTGACTGATTATGCGGGACGCGGCCGCGAAGTCGTCTTTAATCTACCCATCACCCTGCCTCACAGCCGTCTGGATTGGTTCAAACAAGATTTTCTCGACCCGGGCGGCCATCCCATTTACCAATCCGGTATCCGCGTCAACCACATATTTCAGCCAGTAAATGGGGAAAACCAGCCCATTTACCCTAACCTATACGCTGCCGGCACCACCCTGGCCCACGCCGAAGCAATCCGGGAACGCTCTTTTGAAGGAATTGCCCTTACCACAGGGTATACCGTTGGACAATTGGTAATCAGCAATTATCTGGCACAGGGCGGTAATCGTGGCCAGCCCCACTAAACGGCAATAGGTGGACGAGAAACCGATGTGATAGGCACCATTTCGACAAGAGAAGGAGTATAACTGGATACATGAAGAAACTGATTAACAGGGGGCGAAGTAATGAGATCAATGACTATCTCCTGCCACTCAGGATCAAGATCAAGTAGACCAGTAAGCGGAAAATTACGTGGCCCTAAACGGGTCAGCTGCACCAAGACAGAAAAATCCATCAGAGTCAAGCCAATCACCCGTTTATTTGTGCGGTTGAAGCGGAGCAAAATATTCTCATTTAACTCTACAGCGGCGGTTGCTTTCTCATCAGGGGCGAAGGAAATATAGAGGACATCTGCTTCCTTATCGTATGAGTAACCTGGTATTTGGCTCATCGTTTTATACCCTTTGCTGTAATGGTTTTCATAAAAGCGGTGGCGACAAAGTTGTTTGGGATAGTGTGACCAACTGGATCAACATCAAAACCGAACAAAACTATAGCAACGATATGGGCAAAATCATCTGGTAGATCATCGAAAGCTAACGTATAGCGATATTTTCGTGGATTAAGTGGTTCTTGTTGGCGGTGACCTTTACGAATCACAGATTTCAACTGATTCTTGTAAGCCATCATTTCAGAATGATTGTCGAGATCAACAATATGCGACCAACGTTCGTGTGTCAAGTAGATGGGATTGCCATCACGGTCATAAACTGTCCACCACTTACCACTTAAGGACATACAGCACTCCTATTCGATAACTGAATTATAGTACAAAATAAAGTAAGTTTGACAGTGTGAGAACTCTGGCATGAACAAACCAATTTGGGAAGCACAGATCACCCTTGAACCCCATGGCCCCAGGCCGGTGGAGTTGACCCTGGATAATTGCATTAAATGCAATGTCTGTGTCACTGCCTGCCCGGTGGCGGCGGTAACGGATCTGTTTCCCGGCCCGAAATATGAAGCCCCCCAGGCCGGCCGCTTCCGCCAGCCAAAACAGGAAACACCAGACCATTCGGTGGATTATTGCAGCGGCTGTCGGGTGTGTAACATGGTCTGCCCTACCGGGGTCAAAATCGCCGAAATCAATGCCCGCACCCGCGAAACGTTGGTTAATGAAGCCAAAGTTGGCCCGGTAAAGCGGCTGCGAAATAATCTCCTGGCTCGTTCAGAACTGTTGGGGCAGGTGGGGCAGCCAGTAGCCCCGCTGGCTAATTTGGCTCTGAACAATTCGATCAGCCGGTGGCTGGCGGAAAAAACATTGGGCATTGCCGCCGAAGCTCCACTGCCCCGCTTCTCCAGCCAGAAATTTAGCCGCTGGTTTAATAGCCGTAAAAACCGCTACCTTTCTGAGAAGAAGGTCGTCTATTTCCGGGGATGTGCCACCGAATATTATGAACCTCGCGTAGGCAAGGCGGCGGTGCAGGTGCTGGAAGCGAATGGGTTTGAGGTGCTGCTGCCGGCGCAGAACTGCTGCGGGCTGCCTTTGTTGTCAAATGGGGAGTTCGCGGCCGCACGGAACTATCACCAAAACAATATTGACAAGCTGGTGGGGTACGTCAAACAGGGGTACGTCATTGTTGGCACCTCCACCAGCTGCACCCTTACTCTCAAGGAAGAAGCCCCAGAGCTACTCGATTTCTACAGCGATGACGCCCGGCTGCTGGCGGCCAACACCTTTGACTTACATGAATTTTTACTGTATCTCTGGGAAGCTGGGGAGCTAAAAACAGAAAATTTACGGCCTATTCCCTTGCAGTTAGCGTACCATTCACCCTGTCAATACCGGGCCCACCGTCTTGGTCAGCCCAGCCTGGAGATCATGCACCTCATTCCTGAGCTGCAAATTGTAGAAAGCCAGGCGGCCTGCTGTGGCATTGCCGGGACGTATGGGTACAAAACAGAGAAATATGAGATTGCCATGGCCGTAGGTCAGCCATTGTTTGCTTTTGTGCAGCATGTCAATGGGCCAGCAGCGGTGTGTGATAGTGAGACCTGCCGCTGGCAAATTACCCATGGGACCGGTGTACCCACCATTCATCCGATTGAACTGCTGGCGGCCGCGTATGGCTTGCCCGTCGAAGAACCATTAGCCACCATTCTAAATTGACGATTCGGACCGCAAGTGTGACTCTAAAATTGTCAATCGTAAATCATAACCATGGTAAGCATCGTCATCATCTCCCACAGCCGTAAATTAGCCGAAGGCGTTCGTGAACTGGCCGAGCAAATGACCCGTGGACAGGTCAAAATCGCTATTGCCGGCGGTGTTGACGACCCTGAAAACCCCATTGGCACCGATTTTCATGCGGTCTGGTCGGCCATTCAGGATGTGTACAGTGAGAATGGGGTGCTGGTGTTAATGGATTTGGGTAGTGCCATCTTGAGTGCCGAATCCGCCCTGGAAATGTTTACCCCTAAGCAGCGCGAACATATCCAACTATGTGCTGCGCCTCTGGTTGAGGGGACATTAGCCGCCGCTGTCCAGGCCAGTAGTGGAGCGGATTTAGCCTCAGTGCGGGCTGAGGCCGAGCAGGCTTTACAGGCCAAATGGGGGCAGTTGGCCGCGAGTAGTGAGCCGTTAACCGTGGCCATACCCGAAGCAATAACCGGTGGGAGAACCGTTCAGTTTACGGTGCGGAACCCACATGGGCTACATGCCCGCCCGGCCGCCCAATTGGTGATGACTGCCAACCGGTTCAAAGCTGATATTCGCCTGATCAAAGGGGAGCGGCAGGCCAACGCCAAAAGTATTAACCAGGTAGCGACTCTGGGGGCACGGCAGGGGGATGTGGTGACATTGGTTGTCGCCGGAGCGCAGGCTGAGGAAGCGATTGCGGCTATCATGGGGTTAGCAGCGCAGGGGTTTGGGGAAGGCGCGGCCGCCACAATAGAACCTACAACGACAAGCAGCCGTCAACCAGCAGTTACTCCAGGTACTGCGGCCGGACTGCCCGCTTCGCCCGGCATCGCCATCGCCCCAGCCTATGTGTATCAGCCTACCCTGCCCCAGATAACCCGTCAAACTACCCCTGATAGCCAGCGGGAATGGCAGCAGCTTCACCAGGCCATTGAAGCGGCTGCGTCTGAATTAGCCACACAGGAGATGATCACCACCCGCCAGGTTGGAGCAGCGGAAGCAGCCATTTTTGGGGCACAACGGCTCATGCTCCTGGATCCTGATTTACAGCAGCAGGTTCGCGGCCGCATCCTCAAAGAGCAGGTCAACGCCGCTTATGCCTGGCAGGTTGAAACAGATGCCCTGGCCGAGCAGTATCGGCAGATGGATGACCCATATTGGCAGGCACGGGCGGTGGATGTGGAAGATGGGCGCGGCCGCGTCTTGCGCCATCTCCTGGGGACTGCCCCAGCCGCCCTAAACATCAACCAGCCATCCATCCTGGTAGCCGACGATTTAACCCCCTCAGATACCGCCCGCCTGGACCCGGCCCAGGTCATCGGCATTATGACCCAACAGGGAGGCGTCACCGCTCATAGTGCCATTTTGGCCCGCGCCCTGGGAATACCGGCCGTGGTAGGGTGCGGCCGCACCCTTTTGGATGAAATCGTAACCGGACAGATGATCGCCCTGGATGGGAATGCAGGCCAGGTTTGGCTAACCCCCACTCCCGCCGAGATGGCCCAACTACGCCAACAGCAGGCCAAATGGCAAAAACAGCAGCAGGCCGCTCGCAAAAGCGGCCAGAAACAGGCTGTCACCCGGGATGGGCAGCGGCGGGAAGTCGCCGCCAACATCGGTGGTACCCACGATGTCCAAATGGCTCTAGAATATGGGGCCGAGGGGGTGGGGCTGTTCCGTACCGAATACCTTTTCCTGGATCGCCCAACAGCTCCGAGTGAAGAAGAACAGTTAGCTGCTTATCAGGATGTGGGGCAGCGGATGGCCCCGCGCTCAGTCATTATTCGCACCCTGGATATCGGTGGCGATAAACCGTTGGCGTATCTGGCTCAAGAAAGTGAGGCCAACCCATTCCTGGGCTGGCGGGGCATCCGGTTCTGCCTGGGCAACCCGGCCCTGTTTAAGAGCCAACTGCGGGCGATTTTGCGAGCGGCCGCAACCTGCCCCAATCTGAAAATTATGTTCCCCATGGTAAGCGTTCCCAGTGAGGTAGCGGCCGCGAAGAAGCTGCTGGCCCAATGTCAAAACGAACTACGCAGGGCCGGGCTACCTTATGCCCCAACCATCGAAACGGGCATTATGATCGAAGTCCCATCGGCCGTAGCTGTCGCTGACCAACTGGCCAGACAGGTGGATTTTTTCAGCATCGGCACCAATGATTTGACCCAATATGTGATGGCCGCTGACCGGGGGAATAAAAATGTGGCCGAGCTAGCTATCGCCCTACAGCCGGCAGTGCTGCGAATGGTGGAACAAACCATTGCCGCCGCTCATCAGGCCAAAATCCCCGTAGCCATGTGCGGTGAATTGGCCGGTAATCCCCTGGCAATACCTCTACTCTTGGGGATGGGCCTGGATGAATTTAGCATGAGTGCCCCGGCCATCCCTGCGGTGAAAGCAGTGTTGAAATTGTGGACGCAAGAGGAAGGAGCTGAGGTAGCGGCCGCGGTGCGGAAGCTAGATTCAGTGGCGGCCGCGCAGCATTATTTGCAGCAGATCAAGCGGTAACCGCCACCGGTATTTAGCCCCTCATTTCTTTACAGAATCCGCACAACAGAATAAGATACGCAGCTATGACGCAAACAAAACAGTTTAAGCTGCATATGCCGGGTCTGCTAGAAGTATTGGCTGGCAGTCTTTACTCCAACCCCAAAGTAGGCATTCGGGAGCTGATTCAGAATGCCCACGACAGTTGTATCCGCCGGGCCGTGGAAAGCGGCCGCAAACATTTTCGCCCCCGCATCAATATCAGCACCGATGAGGATGCCGGAACGGTCATCATTCAGGACAATGGCAATGGGCTGACTGCCGACGAAATTGATGATTATCTGGCGACCATTGGCCGGAGTTATACCCGCCAACTGCGCGGGGAACTTTCTATTTTTGAGCCAGAGCGAGCGGAAGAGCTGATCGGCCAGTTTGGTTTTGGTTTCCTCAGCGCGTTTATGCTGGCCGAAGAAGTCACCCTCATCACCCGCTCCTGGCAAGAAGGCAGTCCCACTCTGCGCTGGCATTCGGCCGGGGGGGAGCAGTATGAATTAAGCAAGCTCCCCACTCACGCTGAAGTGGGTACGACCATTACTCTGAAAATCCGCCCTGCGGCCGCGTTCTTGTTCAACGAAGACCTGCTTACGGAGACGGTGCAGCAGTTCGCCGACTTTCTCCCTATCCCCATCCACCTCAATGGCGATCCCCACCCAGTCAACCTGATGCACCCCCCCTGGCAGGCCGCCAATATCCCCCAGGCAACAGACGAATATATCCAGCGTGCCTTTGCCGAACCCGACCCCCTGGCCATTATTCCCTTGCATGACATGAGCGTTGACCTGGGATATGACATGGTAGATATTCCCCTCAATGGCTTCTTGTTCATTCCCCCAACTACGGTGGTTTCGGTGCGGGAATATGGGGATTTGCGTGTTTATGTGCGCCACATGTTCATCTGTGATGATGAAAAGGATCTGCTCCCCACCTGGGCGCGGTTTGTGCGTGGGGTGATTGATTGCCCTTATCTACAGCCCACCGCCTCCCGTGAGGCCATTCGCCGGGATGAGACGTTTACCGCCGTGCAAAAGGGGATAGAAAAGCAGCTTTCTGAAGCTCTGCGGGAGATCGCTCAGAATGATTCCCCCCGCTGGCGCAAAATTGTGCAGCGCCATTCCGATGTGATCACGGGCTGGGCGGTACGAGACAACGCTTTTTTTGATGAAGTGGCCGATATTGTCACCTTTCGTACCAGCCGCGGCCGCCTTACCCTGCCCGAATATCTGGAGATCACCGGCAACACTCTCTACTATGCCACCCACGAACTGGGGTCGCTCCAGGAGCAGCTTCTGGCTGAAGGGCAAGATGCGCCGGTTATCGAAGCGGTCTGGTTTGCTGTTCACCCGTTCCTGCTCCGGTACGCCGAGCGGCAGGGCAATGTGCGGTTGGTGCGGATGGATGGGGATGTCTCGTCTTTGCTGAAGACGATTAGCAAAGCCCCCTATTCTGATTTGCTAGCGGCGTGTGAACGGTCAGGTATCCGGGCAGATGTGGCCAGCTACGACCCGGCAGCGGTACCGGCTCTCATCGTCCACCCGGAAGATGCAGAGTTTCACCTGGAATCACGCCGCGCTCTGGATGCGGGGGATATTCCGCCAGGGCTAGCTGGATTGGTGGGAAGTTTTTTGGATGAAACTACTGGAAATGAGGATGAATGGCAAGGGATGTTTTACCTGAATGCCAATAATCCATTTGTACGCCAACTGAGCCAGCGGCCACCAGATGATGCCACTCTGGACAGTATGATGAGCTTGCTATATCAGATTGCCCGCCTGTTTAGCGGCCGCACCATGACCGCCCAGGACGCGGCCGCGGCCTTTCAAACCATCACCGACAACATCACCAATCTCAGATCAGAAGGGTAATCACCACTGATTTGCCAACAGGGGTTTGATTACAGCTCGATTCGGTAATCGTCTTGCACCAGGTGACCTGACAATGAAACGCACCCATTGACAAATCGCCAAAATTTGTCAATTCTATCTCTTGACAGGGTAGCGGGGCGGTGTTAATATGCCGCCTAATTGAACAACTAAAAACGTTGAACCGGAAGAGTAGCCAAAAAAGCGGGTCTTTAGAGAGTTGACCCAGCGGCTGAAAGGTTGATGACCGCGCAGTTGGCGAATGGGCCGGGGAGTTTCGGGAAAGAAAGAGATTAGTGGATTAGTATATTGGTTTATTTGGGGACACTCCTAATAAACCAATACACCAATAAACTAATATACCTGTATTTCCCGACGGAAAGGCCACCGTTAGCGGGCCAGGGTTTCTGCCAATGATGGCACGAACCACTGAGTGAGGCTGGCTTGACCTTTTACGCGCTTTCACCGGCGCGTTTTTTGTTTCGGCAAGAGGTTTGGCCACGAATGACACTAATAAACACGAATTTTTCTTAATTCGGGCTAATTTGGACAATTCGTGGCTAAGAGCAGCCTAATCAGGGTGGCACCACGGGAGTCTGTAGACGCTCTCGCCCCTGGGCAAGTGATTATGCTTGCCCAGGGGTGAGAGCGTTTTTTGTTAAGAATCTAAGAATAATTAATAGGTGAATTGGTGAATGGTTAATGAAGGGTCTCTCGTTCATCACTCAACGATTCAATTATTAATTATTTTCCCGGCTGTTTCAGGAGAAGCTCATGACCAAAACCACCGCCTATGTTTTAGAAGATGTGTCGCCACCGCCGGTGACGCCATCGCTTTATCACCCAACTTTGCCAGAGTTCCGGGTGCTGGCCCAGAACACAGCCAACCTGATTCCGGTCTACCGAGAGTTTCCGGCTGATCTGGAGACGCCGGTCTCGGTGTATATCAAGCTGATGGATAATTTTGGCCCCTCTTTTTTGCTGGAATCGGTGGAAGGGGGGGAACAGGTGGGGCGGTACTCCTTTGTGGGGGTGAATCCACAGGGGATGATTATTTTACGCGGCCGCACCCTCACCATCTCCCGCGAATCTGGTACCACTGAGCGTGAGCTGGCCCCCGGCGAAGATATTCTCCACGTCATCCAGGCCGAGTTGGGGACCTTCCACCCCGCCACTGTGCCGGGCCTACCCCGCCTCATCGGGGGGACGGTGGGCTACCTGGGATATGACACGGTTCGCTTCTTTGAGCGGCTGCCGGAAACAGCAGCCAGGGTGCTGGACATCCCCGACGCCATTTTTCTGCTGGCGGACCGGCTGGTGGTGTTTGATCATGCCCGTCACCGGCTGCTTATTCTGGCCAATGCCCACATTGAGGATGACCCGGAACTGGCTTATCTGAATGCGGTGCAGCGGATTGAGCAGATGAGTGAGAAATTGCTGCGGCCGCTGCCCGCTATCCCTTCCCGCCGCTGGCCTGGGCAACGGCAAGACAGCACAATTACCGCCAACAAGAGCAAAGAGGAGTACGCCGATATGGTGCGGGTGGCTAAAGAGCATATCGCCGCCGGGGATATTTTCCAGGTAGTCCTCAGTCAACGTCTCAGCCGTACCACCCACGCTCACCCATTTGCCGTCTACCGTGCCCTGCGGATGTTGAACCCATCCCCGTACATGTTTTACTTTGACTTTGGGCCGATAGATTTGCAATTGGTAGGGGCATCGCCGGAGATGCACGTGCGGCTGGAAGAGGGAATAGCTTCGGTCAGACCCATTGCTGGCACACGGTGGCGCGGCCGCGATGAAGCCGAGGATCAACAGTTAGCCGACGATCTGCTCCAGGATCCCAAAGAGCGGGCCGAACACGTCATGTTGGTAGACCTGGGGCGCAACGACATTGGCCGGGTCAGTGAATTTGGCACCGTCCAGGTACGTGATCTGATGAGCATCGAAAAATACAGCCACGTCATGCACATCGTCAGCCAGGTAGAAGGGCGATTACACCAGGACAAAAACGCCTTTGATTTGATGCGGGCCACCTTCCCTGCTGGCACCGTCAGCGGGGCTCCGAAAGTGCGGGCCATGGAGATCATCGAGCAGCTAGAAGGAGAGCGACGCGGCCTCTATGCCGGGGCGGTCGGCCATTTTGGCTACGATGGCAACATGGACACCTGCATCGCCCTGCGTACCATGCTCGTTCAAGACGGCCGCGTCTATGTCCAGGCCGGGGCCGGCATCGTCGCCGACAGCGACCCGTACCAGGAGTATCAAGAATGTCTCAACAAAGCCAGAGCCTTGCTGTTAGCCGTGGAAAATGCGGAGCAGGGCCTGCTTTAGAGGTATATTGGTGTATTAGTGTATTGGTATATTCCAAACTAATACATTAATACACCCCTACACTAACAACCAAACGGAGTTTCACCATGACCAAACCAATCGTATTCAGCGGTATCCAACCCACCGGCAACATCCATCTAGGCAACTACCTGGGGGCAGTGAAAAATTGGGTCGCCGGGCAGGCACAGAAGATCAACTACTTCTGCGTCGTAGATTTACACGGCCTGACGGTTCCCCAAGACCCCAATGATTTACGCTTCCAGACTCGTTCCCTGGCGGCCATGCTGTTGGCTTGCGGCCTCGACCCCAACCAATGCACCCTGTTCATCCAGAGCCACGTCACTGCCCACGCCGAAGCGTCATGGCTGCTCAACTGCATCACCCCCCTCGGCTGGCTGCAGCGGATGACCCAGTTCAAGGACAAATCGGCTAAACAGGAGAGCGTTCTCACTGGCCTGCTCGATTACCCGGTGCTGATGGCCGGAGACATTATCCTTTATGATGCCAATGAAGTGCCCGTAGGGGATGATCAGAAACAGCACGTTGAACTGGCCCGCGACATCGCCCAGCGGTTCAACAGCCTCTATGAAGAGGAGTTTTTCATCATTCCTGAGCCGGTCATCCCGGAGATTGGGGCGCGGGTGATGGGGCTGGATGATCCTACAGCCAAAATGTCCAAAAGTTCAGCCCACATCCGCGGCCACGCCATTCGCCTGCTCGATGAGCCAAAGGAGATTGAACGCAGCTTCAAACGGGCGGTCACCGATTCGGGCAATGAGATTCAGTTCTCGGACGCTCCGGAGAAGGCGGGGGTGAACAATTTGTTGGGTATTTACAAAGCGTTGACTGGCAAAAGCAAGGCGGAATGTGAGGCGGATTTTGCCCAGGCACGGGGGTATGGCGATCTAAAAAAGCGGGTGGCTGAGGTGACTATTGAAACCCTGGCCCCTATTCAGAACCGGTACCACCGCCTGATGGATGATCCGACCGAGTTAGATCGCCTGCTAGCCCAGGGCGCAGAACAAGCTCGCGCCATCGCCACCCCTAAGCTAGACCGGATGAAAGAGATGATGGGGCTGGTTTTGCCCAATTAGGGAGAGCAGGAGTTCAAAATGTTACTGATGATTGATAATTACGATTCGTTTACTTATAACCTGGTGCAATATTTTGGTGAGTTAGGGGCAGAGATACAGGTGTTTCGCAATAATGAGGTGACGCTGGACGAGATTCGAGCGTTGGCCCCAACCTATATTGTCATCAGCCCGGGGCCAGGCAGCCCGGATGATGGGGGGGTCTCGAATGAGGTTTTACGGGAGTTTGGCCCGACGACACCAATTTTAGGGGTGTGTTTGGGGCATCAATGTATCGGCCAGGTGTATGGGGGGAAGGTGAGCCGTGCCCCCCGGTTGATGCATGGCAAAACCTCATCGGTGTATCACAATGGGAAGGGGTTGTTTGATGGGGTGCCCAGCCCGTTTAAGGCCACTCGTTACCATTCGCTCATCGTGGAAGAGCCACTGCCGGATGTACTCCAGGTGACGGCGTTTACTCGAGATGGGGAGGTGATGGGGGTGCGGCATAAACAGTATCCTACCGTCGGCGTCCAGTTCCACCCGGAAAGCATCTTGACGGAGCATGGCAAGCGCATTCTGCAAAATTTCCTGGATGGCCGATAATGTACTACGGACTACGGACGAAGGGAATAATGTCCCCGCTTTTGGTGGTGTTTAGTTGACTGTCGAGCACGGAGGAGAAGCCACGGATAGAGGGAACACGGATAAATAAGGGGTATGTAGGTT
>JAHDWJ010000010.1:122525-123556 GCA_023384415.1 Anaerolineae bacterium | reverse complement strand
GATTTTTCAAGTCAGGAAGGTAAGAAATGAAAGGAGTTCCATATAAGCCACGGATGGTGGGAACACGGATAAATAAGGGGTATGTAGGTTGATTTTTCAAGTCAGGAAGGTAAGAAATGAAAGGAGTTCCATATAAGCCACGGATAGAAGGAATACGGATAAATAAGGGGAATGCCGAGGGTAAAGAAAAGTTGCGCCATGAGGCTTTGACAGGGAAATTACGGGGGCTAGTTTTCCAGGTACGCAATGGGCTGAATAGTGGCTGGAATGAAGAAACATATCATCAGGCTATGGTCTATCTGCTAAAGGAAAATGAAATTCCAGTTGTCTCAAAACCACGTCGCATTATGTGGCATCGAGGGGTAGAAGTTCATCAATTTGAACCGGATATCCTGGTGTGGGATAAGGTTATTCTAGAATTAAAGGTGCTCCCTTATCAAAACGAGTTTACCGGAGAACAAATCGGTCAACTCATCAACTATTTGAAATTCTGTCAGCTGGATTTGGGGCTATTGATCAATTTTGGACCACCAAAGGTAATCATTAAACGAGTGTTGTGGGATGAACCGGAGTTGAGTGTTAGCGAAAAGTATGACGACATTCAGCCCCATCTGGCTGAAAACGATAGGGTTGTTCTACGACAAATTCGCCATCATATCTTGACTATTGGTAAAGAATATGGGTTAGGTTATCCTGAAACAATTTACCGGAAGCTTATAGCTATTGAAATCGCCTATCATGGGTTAGATTGTGTTGGTGATGTGGGAATTACGCCTGTTTGGGCGGGGTATGAATTACCCCGCAATGCTACAAAACACCTGCAAATAGATGGCAAATATTTGGTTTGTATCCGTGCCCTCGCCGAAAAGCCTGGTTCATACGATTTCATTGCCATAAGAAACTATCTGAAACTCTTAGGGCTGGAGTTTGGCCTCGTCGTCAATTTTAGTCGCAAAGAGCTTCAAATCTTTGGGGTAAACGCCTTATAAAATCCGTGTCCCTTTCATCTGTGGCTTGCTTCCTAAAACAGG